>CAVRAD010000017.1:0-596814 GCA_963718845.1 uncultured Acidobacteriota bacterium | reverse complement strand
GTACGTAGCCGTTTACAACGATACCCAAAGGCAGGTCCTGTGCGTGCGCCCCGGGATAACAAGCTCGACTTCCATTGAGTTCAGCAACGAGGAGGCTTTGCTTAGAGAAAAGGGGTTTGAAGCCTATGAAACAATCATCATGCCCCAAAAACTTGCCGCTGATTTGGAGTACATAAGAGGTCGAACATTTTTTTTAGACCTCAAAATTATCTTTCAAACATTCAAGAAGATATTCCGGAATAATTCAAAATCATATTCCGGCAATAATACAAATAAATAGGGAGATGGGTATGAACAGGGTACTGGTATGCGGGGCGGGCGGTTTTATAGGAGGCCACCTGGTACAGCGTCTGAAGAATGAGGGCTTTTGGGTGAGAGGGGTCGATATCAAGAAACATGAGTTTACGAAACTTCCGGCCGACGAATTCATTCTCGGAGATTTGCGTGATCAGGAAGTAACCAGAAGCGTCGTGCAGGGGATCGATGTCGTGTATCAATTGGCCGCAGACATGGGCGGCGCCGGGTATATTTTCACCGGGGAACACGACGCCTGCGTGATGCACAATTCGGCGACCATCAACCTTAATGTTTTGGAATACGGCCGTCTCGCCGGTGTTAAGAGATTCTTCTATTCATCCTCGGCATGCATTTATCCCTTATATAATCAGCTTGATCCGGACAATCCAAAGTGCTCGGAAGATTCTGCCTATCCTGCTGATCCCGACAGCGAGTATGGTTGGGAGAAGCTTTTCAGTGAGCGTCTTTACCTCTCGTATATGAGGAACTACAAACTGGAAGTTCACATTGCGAGATTTCACAATATTTTTGGACCGTGCGGTACCTGGAGGGGAGGGCGTGAGAAATTCCCGGCGGCAGTTTGTCGCAAGGTTGCCGAGTCGCCGGAAGGGGGAGCAATAGAAATATGGGGCGACGGGAAGCAGACGCGGTCATTCCTATATATAGATGAATGTGTTGAGGGAATCCGAAGGCTTGTAGAATCTGGTTTTGAGGGGCCGGTCAATATCGGCTCGGATGAAATGATTTCGATTAACGGCCTTACCGAGATGACAATGGGCATTGCCGGGAAGAAGCTTCGAATCAATAACATCTCCGGACCTCTCGGGGTGCGCGGTCGCAATTCGGACAACGCCTTGATCATGGAAAAACTGGAATGGAAGCCCTCACGGCCGCTAAAAAAGGGGATGGAGATCACCTATCGCTGGGTTTCGGATCAGGTTCAAAGGAATGGCTCCCGCTGATAGGGTATGCGAATACTGCTGATCGCTCAATATTATGCGCCTGAAGATGTTGCCGCCGCAGTGTGGATTCCACAGTTGGCGGAGGACCTCAGTGCAAAAGGAAACCATGTCACGGTTCTGACCGCTTTCCCGAATTATCCCAGGAGAGTCGTTTTTGAGGGGTATAGACGAAAAATTTATCAGCGGGAGAAAATAGATAACGTTGAGGTTATCCGGACCTGGATTTATGCAAATCCATCAAATGCTCATTGGTCCCGGTTGCTGAATTGGGGCAGCTTTTGCGTTAGCGCGCTTATCGGGGGATTGATCTCGCGCGTGAAGGCAGACGTCATCTATGCAATTATTCCGCCGCTGCCGCTGGGAATAACCGCACTCCTATTGGGCAAAATAATTGGAGCAAAGGTTGTTACAAATGTTCAGGACATTTATCCCATGATCGCGGTGCAGTTGGGAATTTTGAGAAATCCTGCCTTAATCCGCATGTTTGAATGGATAGAGCGCTGTATCTACAGAAACTCCCGCGCGGTGGTAGGCATTTCTGAAGAGTTTGTCGGGCATTTCCGCAGGTACGGGGCGCCGGAAAAGCGTGCGCTAATGGTTCCTAACTGGGCCGATTCGGAAGCCATAAAACCGCAATCTCCCGATACGCTGCTCAGAAAAGAAATAAAGGGCGATAACAAAACAATCGTCCTTTATTCCGGAACTCTTTCACACAACTCCTGTACGGAGGCTATCGTACAGGCGGCGGAAAGAATTGGCTCGCCCGATATCTGCTTCCTGATCGTCGGGGATGGCGTCAAAAAGAAGTCGCTTCAGCAGTATGCTTGTGAAAGGGAATTGACCAATGTGATTTTTATGCCCTTCCAGCCCTTGGCGCGTTATTCAGAAGTGCTGGCTACGGGAGATATTGCGCTGGTGGCATTGAATACGGCGGCATCGCTGGCTTCCGTTCCCAGCAAGGTTTTTAAGCATATGGCTGCCGGGAGGCCAATCGTCGCAATTACGAAAAGGGGAAACGAGCTCCAGCGGCTCATCACCGATTTTGAAATGGGCATCGTCGCCGATCCCGATGACATAGATGGCATAGCAGAAGCTATTGTCAAACTGTCCGGAGACAGGAACTTGAGGGAAAGAATGGGAGCCAACGCACGATTGGCCATCGAGAACTATTTCTCCCGCCCGATTTGCGTGGGCAAAATAGAAAACATACTGAAAGGCGTCGTTTGTGGCGGCGCCAAATACAAATTTGAATGACTTTCGCTAAATTAATGGCGCGAATCGGCTGGATCAGGCAGATTCCATAGCCTTCCATACGTTCCATTTTCGAGGGGAACACATAACAGAACTAGGGCACGATTGCCCAATTCTGGTTTGGCACCGCTGGCAAGATGCCGCCTCCCAGGACCGTCACTCCATCCATGTACCAGGCGTAATCTTCTCCCGTCGACGTGTTGCGCCAGAGAATGTCCGGCTTGCCGTCATTGTTGAAGTCCTCTACGCTGACTACCTTCCAACTCTGGTCCGACACTCCCGGCAGAGATGCGCCTCCTACGACCGTCCCTCCGTCCATGTACCAGACGTAATTATCGCCCGTCGCTGCGTGGCGCCAGAGAATATTCTCATTTCCGCTGCCATCAAAGTCTGCCGTCCCGACGACCGTCCAACCCTGGTCATAAACTCCCGGTAGAGCAGCTCCTTCCAGGACCGTTACTCCATCCAGATACCAGACATAGTCTTCTCCTGTCGCCTCGTTGCGCCACAGAATGTCTGCATTACCATCTTTATTAAAGTCTGCTACTCCGACGACCTTCCAGCTCTGGTCCACTACCGTTGGCAAGGCGCCGCCTCCAAGGATTTTCACTCCATCCAGGTACCAAATATGGTTTTCTCCGGTCGCTTCGTGGCGCCACAGAATATCCATATTCCCATCCTTGTCAAAGTCCGCACTCCCCACGATCTTCCAATTCTGATCCGTTACCACGGGCATCGAGCTGGATCCTATTACCGCTGCTCCGTTCATATACCAGACGTAATTCTCTCCCGTAGATACATTACGCCACAGGATGTCCGCTCTGCCGTCGCCGTTTAGATCCGCATCAGGTCTTCTTGAGAGTCTGCAAACCCCACCCACAGAGGTGCCTGCATAAACCGTCTGATGCGCCGATGGAGCAATCGCCAGAGCAGAAATACTTGTGACGGTCGGGTTGGTTAGGCCGGCATTGATTGCGCTCCAATGAGCGCCGCCATCGGTGCTTTCATACACTCCGCCGCGACTAAACGTAGTGGTGGCAGCGCCGGCATAGATCGTTTGCGGCGCCGATGGATTAATAGCCAGAGCATAGATATTGTTGTAGGTGATCAGGATATTGCCAGGGGAAATCCATGTGGTGAATGCGGGCAGGCCAGTATTAATCGCGATCCAGTTGTCGCCGCCATTCGTGCTCTTGTACACTCCGCGGCTAAGCGTACCGGCATAAATTGTTTGAGGCGCCGACGGATCAATCGCCAGAGAATAGATATTGGTCCCGGTCAGGCCAGTGTTCATTGCAGTCCAGTTGCCGCCACCATTCGTGCTCTTATACACTCCGCCGGCAGCACCGGCATAAATCGTTTGAGGCGTCGATGGATCAATGGCCAGAGCATAGATATCACCCCCGCTGACTGCAGTCCAACTGTCGCCGCCGTTCGTGCTCTTGTACAATCCGCCGGCAGCGCCGGCGTAAATCGTTTGAGGCGTCGATGGGTCAATCGCCAGAGCATAGAAGGAGGGAGGCAGGCCATTACGCAGTGTACTCCATTGTGCTCCGCCATCCGTGCTTTTTAAAACCCAGTGGGCCCATGTGGCGGCGTAAATCGTTTGAGGCTCCGATGGGTCAATTGCCAGAGCATTTACCTTTATGGCGCCTAGTCCTGTGTTGATCGCAGCCCAGTTGGCTCCTCCGTCGGAGCTCTTAAACACCCCGCGGCCGTGCGTGCCTGAATAAACTGTTTGAGGCTCCGATGGATCAATTGCCAGACTTTGGATGGTAGTGTTGGTCAGGCCGGTGTTGACTGCAGTCCAGTTGGCTCCTCCGTCGGAGCTTTTAAACACGCCGTCGCCATAGGTTCTGAATAAAACATCGCCGGTATAACGATGGCCGGCGTAAATCGTTTGAGGCGCCGATGGATCAATTGCCAGAGCATGGATATTGGCGTAGTCGGTCAGACCAGTGTTCATTGCCGTCCAGTTGGCTCCTCCATCGGAGCTTTTAAATACCCCCGATTCAGTGCCTGAATAAATCGTTTGAGGCGCCGATGGATCAATTGCCAGAGCATGGATATTGGCAGCGGTCAGGCCGGTGTTCGTTGCAGTCCAGTTGGCGCCGCCATCCGTGCTCTTGTGCACCCCTCCTCCACCCGTGCCGGCATAAATCGTTTGAGGCGCAGATGGATCGATTGCCAGAGTTTGAATGGTGGTGTCGGCCAGACCAGTGTTCATTGCAGTCCAGTTATCGCCTCCGTCAGAGCTTTTAAACACCCCGGCGTCAGTACCTGAGTAAATCGTTTGAGGTGCGGACGGATCAATTGCCAGAGCATAGATATTGGTCCCGGTCAGGCCGGTGTTCACGGCAGTCCAGTTGACGAGGCCATCCGTGCTCTTGTAGACTCCGTTGCCACCCGTGCCGGCATAAATCGTTTGAGGCGCAGATGGATCAATTGCCAGGGCGTAGATCGTCCCATTTTTGATTGAACTCCAGTGCAGGCCTCCATCCGAGCTCTTATATGCTCCGCGTCCATCCGAGCCGGCATACACCGTTTGAGGCGCGGATGGGTCAACCGCCAGAGCCAAGATAGAATTGGTGGGCAGGCCGGTATTGATCCCGGTCCATTGTGCGCCCCCATCCGTGCTCTTGAAAACACCGCCGTCATCTGTGCTGGCATAAATTGTCTGTGGCATCGACGGATCAATTTTTAAAACAAGGATATTCCCCCCTCCAGGGCCATTGCTGATCCATATTCTGTTGTCTGCCTCCGCGATATTTGGGAACAGAATCAAGGTCGATGAAATGATGATTAAAATCTGGACCGGCAAACTGATCCTTTTCGCCTCGATCTTCATACCCTCCTCCCCTCGAAATTGCGGCTGTGCCCCTTGAATCACTTTTTATGCGATTGTTTGAGAAATATATGCATTGTCCTATTCCTAGAAATTTCTGAACTAAGTCTGAATTTATGAGTGCTTTCTTAAAGCTTCGCTTTTCAAATTGGGATTTTGCATCTTGTAAATTATATACCTCCTTCAAGACATCACACAAGATTGTGCGTCTATCTGAGTGCGCTGAAGTTGTGTCTTGTCAAGAAGACATATATATATCCGTTACATCCAAAATGTTGTTTTAGCGGGGTTTTCGTGCCAGAAACCAGATATTCGATCCCAGGAGTTTGCCGGTAAATACTCTGGAGAGAAGAGTAAAGACCTGCCATAGACGCTTCAGCAGTGGCGACAACCGGTTAGCCGAATAGTTAAAATCCAGCGGCGCATTTCTGACCCAAAGGAACTCATACCCGACACGTTCTAACATCGCTTGTATGCCATGCGGAGAAAAGTAACTGATGTGGTTTCCCGCATCCATGATCAATGGAACGACCAGTGACCGCAGTCCAAATTTTCGTCGAGGCCAAACCTTGGCCCGAATGAATGCGCCATTGGGCACGCTTCCCATAAGGTAACCGCCAGCGCAAAGCTGCTCGAAAATAATTGCAGCCGTTTTGTGCGGCTCTGGAATATGCTCGAGTGCTTCAAATATCGTCACGGCATCCGCTGCAATGGGCAAAAGCTGAGTGTAAAAACCATGCCAAATCTTATCGGCGCCAAGCAGCTGTGAGGCAACCTCTGCGTCACGACTTGGCTCTACGCCATAGCACTCAAAACCACGTTGTTGTAGTAGGTGAAGAAATCGCCCTTTGGAACAGCCAATTTCAAGAACCTTTCCTTTTGGCGCCAGAATCTTCTCAAGCGCTGCAGCATACTGCAGGAATCGACTGTCGGCGCCCGAGCGTATCGACAAATCCGTTGGCTTGATCCAGTCCCCGGAAGCAGTATAGCTTGCAGCAACCGTATCAGCGTCAGGCAAGGGAGAAGTGTATAGGTGGCCACATTCCAGGCATGCAACAACGGTGAAAATGTCCTCCTCCAGATAACGCTTTGAACAGCACGACCCGCAAACTGAACAGCATACCGGCCTCATAAAATAATCCCTTGTTCAATTATAGAGCGGATACAATGGAATTCCTCTTCCTGTGTTTGTACGGTCTTGCATTTGATCATAAGTCCTATTATGGAATTAAAAAAAACAGCAAGCACGACAATTAATTACTTTGCTGCAGTTCTTCTCCGAAGGACACTGCGATAGATTGCCAGACTTTCGCTTGCCGTCTTCTCCCAGGAAAATCTCTTTAGATTATTTTGTCCCTTCAGGATAAGGCTTGAACGCAAATCGGGATCCGACAGGCATGCTCGCATGGATTTTGACATATCTTCAATTGATGTTGGATCAAAATATAGTGCGCCATCTCCTCCCACCTCAGGGAGTGATCCGGCATTTGAAGATACTATTGCAACATTAGACTGTTGAGCTTCCAATAGCGGTAATCCGAATCCCTCGTACAGAGAAGGCAGAACAAACAATTCCGCATTGCTTAATAGCGGAATGATATGATCCTTTTTTATATATCCCGTAGCAATGATGCGACTTCTTAGATCCTTCCCAAGCGACTCTGCCGACAGGTCAACGTTAGATGGGATGTGGCCAATTAATACCAGCGTGTGCCGAAATTCATCTTTCAGCAGGGAAAAGGAATGTATTAGAGACGAGATGTTTTTATGCGGGGCGCTTCCCCCGAAAGCGGCGATATAGGGCTTGCAAATGCCCCAAATATGGCCAATGTCACCTGAATCGTCAGGGGAGTGCGTGTCATTCCTTTTGATAGGACCTAAGTGCGTAACGGATGTTATATTTGGAGGCAGCTTAAGTGCTTTTAAAATTTCATTTCTGGAAAAAAAAGAGATGGCAATAACATGGTCTGCTCGCCGCGTTGATCGTGTTGAAAAATAACGCAAAACCAAACGCCTTATCCAGGACATAGTGTGTTTTTGCGATATGAAGTTGAGGTCAGGTATGGTCACAACAGAAGCGCAATGATTGAATAGCGGACCGACATAACCCAATGAGTGAATTAGATCTATTCGATGATCAACAAGTAATTTGGGGAACTTCAGTTGCTCATAATGGTATCGACTTAAACGACTGCTTGCCGATACGGGACAAATAATCCGTGAAAAATTCGGAGCATGCGGGATTGGCCACTCTGAGCCTTCCCTGTTAACAAAAATGACAAAGTCATTTTCATGATCTATTTGTGCCAAGCCGTGTAATAGGCCTGATGCATAGGTTTCTGTGCCGCCTACAACACCTGGAATGAGATATAGTAAATTTATTCCAATGCGCATAAATAGCCTTTGCAAAGATTCGGGCGAAAAAAAATATTTTGAAGCGCATAGCGGATAGAAGCAAGCTTTAACTTCTTCGATACTTTATAGCTGTTATCCCATGCCAGAATAGGTTACATCGCCAACCCGCGTGCGGGTCTGTCGAATTAGGCGATATTTCAGATAGTTGTCTGGAATTTGATTCTTTACTGAGCGTCCTATTTCTGATTAATGTGCAATATCCTTAATAGGCTCAATAAACTTTCCCGTCTCGCCAAAGACAATGATCGATACTCTTGAGATTCCACAAGGAAATTCAGGTGTGCCCCAAAAGGAATGCGGTAGCCGAGATAATGCCAGTATTGAATGAGCTGCTTGAAGGTCGAATGAAGCTCCCGGTCGGAAGCCTGGACAAGATGCAGAGACAACGGTTCGAATTGACCAGCGCTGCCGGTAACAGGCATTGCGGATCGCTCTGAACCGCAACAGCCACCCTCCGATAGAAAGAGTTCTTAAATCAGCTTAATAGATCTGCGGCATGATTGTCCAATTCTGATCTGTCACCGTTTGTAGGGATGCGCCGCCGATGCACGTCACTCCATCCATGTACCAGACGTAATCTTCTCCCGTCGACGTGTTGCGCCACAGAATATCCACATTTTCATCTATATCAAAGTCTACTACTCCGACAATCTTCCAGTTCTGATCCGATACTCCCGGCAGAGAAGCGCCTCCCAGGACCGTCACCCCATCCATGTACCACACATAGCTGTCTCCAGTGGATGCATAGCGCCACAGAATGTCCGGCTTGCCGTCATTGTTGAAGTCCCCTACCCCCACAACCTTCCAGTTCTGGTCCGCTACCGTCGGCAAGTTGCCGCCTCCCAGGACTGTCACTCCATTCATGTACCAGAAATAGTTGTCTCCGGTGGATATGTTGCGCCACAGAATGTCCGGCTTATCGTCATTGTTGAAGTCCGCTACCCCGACGACCTTCCAGTTCTGGGCCGCTACCGTCGGCAAGTTGCCGCCTCCCAGGACCGTCACTCCGTTCATGCACCACACATAATTTTCTCCCGTTGCTCCATTACGCCACAGGATGTCCACTTTCCCGTCACCCGAGAAATCCGCCAATCCCGCCAACTTCCAGACCGGATCCACCGTCCCCAATGAGATGGCATCTCCCTTTCGGTTCACACCATCCATCAGCCACAGAGATATCTCTCCCGTACTCGTGTTTCTCCATACGAGGTCTGCCTGGCCGTCTCTGTCAAAGTCCGATCCGCTCGTGCGCCGGTTCGTTTCTCCTCGGTCGAACATCAGCCAATCCGCATCGGGCATTGCCTCCAAAGTGTCCGCTCCGATCAGCGTCATTTCGCTCACGTACCACACATAATTCTCCTGCGTCACGCTGTTCCGCCATAGGATATCCCCCCAACCGTCGCCGTTATAATCCCCCACCCCGACGATCTTCCAGTTCGGGTCTGCTATCGCCGGCAGGTTGCCGCTTCCTTGGACCGTCAATCCATCCAGGTACCACACATAGTTTTCCCCGGTGGATATATTGCGCCACAGAGCGTCCGGCTTATCGTCATTGTTGAAGTCCGCTACCGCGACAACTTTCCAGTTCTGGTCTGCTACTGCCGGCAAGCTGCCGCTTCCAATCAACGTCACGCCATCCATGTACCAGACGTAGTTGTCTCCCGCCGCTACGTTGCGCCACAGAATGTCCGGCTTATCGTCATTGTTGAAGTCTTCTACCCCGACAAGCTTCCAGTTCTGGTCCGCTACCGTCGGCAAGCTGCCGCTTCCAATCAACGTCACGCCATCCATGTACCACACATAGTTTTCCCCGGTGGATACATTGCGCCAGAGAATATCCGGCTTGCTATCACCGTTGAAGTCGGCAATCCCGACAATTCTCGAATTTTGGTTGACGGATCCAAGCGAGGCGCTGTTTATTCGCGCAGTCCCCTTCATAAACCATAGGAGGATTTCCCCTGTTGACGAATTTCGCCAGAGAATGTCCGAGGGTGCAAATTCATAAGCACCCATGTCGACCACCGGATATCCATCGTGGTTGCCGTCCCGAGTTCTTGGTTTTAAACCATAATCCTGCGTCACTCCCACGGGCAGGGAGGCGTTATCTCCCGCATCGATGCAAGGAGACGAAGGAGATAACCGGAAGTTTCCGCCTGTCCTGTTCACAAAGCCCGGATCAACATTAATATCCGTGGCCCCGGCGGGAAGGTAGATATAGTTGTTGCTGGTATTGAAGACGTCGTTTTTCACGAGAGTCGGGTAGACCATCGGCCCGGTGAGGGTCTCGAAGATCCCTGAACTGTTGAAAGCGAGTATGTTGTTCGCCATGATGACCCTGTTTGGTATGGGATCGGGAGGGGTAGTGATGGGGGGAGGAATTGAAAGGGCCACCCCTCCGCCTCCCTCGACGCTATAAGAAGTCGCAGTATTTCCAACGATAGTGTTGTTGACGATATATAAGCTGTCCGTCGCACCAGTCGGAGCCAGGCCGTAGATCCCGCCCCCCATGCCGTTTGCGATGTTGTCCAGGATCAGATTATTCACGATTTTCCCGGCGAAATTTGTGCTTACATTGATGCCAGCCCCTACTCCGCCGGTGGCGTTCGCGAGATTCCCCTTGATCCTGTTTCCTTCAATCAGGAAGTCCCAGCACAGGTTGAGGACAACGGCCCCCTGGGCTGCCCCCATGTAGAGCGGTTGCAGGTTATAGAAGCTATTGTTCTCGATAATGTTTCCTATGATCCGTGGATTCGAATTCAGGCCATAAATGGCGGAACCAAATTTCGCGCGGTTATTTGTAATTGTGTTCCCTGAGATCGTTGGCATGGAGCGGAAGAAGTAAATGCCGCCTCCCTGACCGTCGAAAGTATTGATGATCTCGTTCTCTGCGATAGTATTGCCTCGGATCACGGCGTAGCTCAGGTAGGTATAGATGCCGCCCCCGTAGCCCGTTTTGTTGGCGTTGTCAAAGGGATTTCCGAGCGAGTTATTGCGGATGGTGTTGTTCTGGATAAGCGGCGATGTCACCTGGCAATAAATCCCGGCTCCCCGCCCGTAGTACCCCTGATTTCCCGTGGGTATCGAACCTCCCGTGAAGAGGCCGCCGTTCTGAATAGTAAAGCCGTCTATCGCACTCAGGAAATAGCCCGCATAGAGGCTGTTGATGACCGTGGGCTGACCTCCTCCTCCATCGAGAATAGTTGGGTTTGATGAGATGTTTCTCTGAGCTCTCGTGGTTTCGGTGCCGGCAAATCCTCCGTACAGGTATAGGAAAGCAGGCAGGATATTCCGTTCAGCATAGGTTCCGGAGGCTACCCAAATCTCTCCACCCGTATCTTGTGCAGTGCCGATTGCTGCCGCCAGGGTCCTCTTGGCAGTTGCCCAACTCAACCCGTTCTGGGCATCATTGCCACTCGTTTTGACGTAATAGATCGGGGTTGGTGCCGCGGACACAGCCCCGTCCGATTCATCGGCCCCAATGTCGACCGCGCTGCCGACGATCCGTGCCTGTCCGTCTATGTCTGTCCATCCACTCTCGATGGCTGCCGAGTAACCAGCATCGACGCAGGGTGAACCCGCTTGCAAATGGAAATTGCCGGTTCGGTAGTTGGCCATCAGGGGGTCGGCCGAGATATTGCCATCGACCCCCGTCTGATTACCAAGGCCATTGTAGTTGGTATCTTTTTCCCATAGCTCGTTGCCGTAGACGCAGTTGTTGCGCAAGGCCGTCGGCGGTGATTGGGCATCACCCTGCTCCAATCCCCTGGAGTTATAGACAACCAGGTTGTTTTGGAGGACAGGGTTCGTAGTCATCCAGGTAATGCCCGTCCCGTTGTTGCCCACGACGGTGTTGTTTGTAACCAAGGGGATCCCCCCGTGCTCCGCGTCCGTATCCCAGAGATGGATTCCTCCACCATAGTTAGCTCCGTTGGCAGCGATAACATTGCTGACAATGACCGGGGCGCATACGGCAAACTTGAGGGGGGCGTCGTCCACATCCCTTGACGTTGCGTAAATGCCTCCGCCGTTGCCCATGAAGTTGGCCTCGTCATAGGCTGCCACATTCCCGAGAATGGCATTGTTGGTCACCCGGGGCGCAGCGTGGCCGAAGATGCCGATTCCTCCACCATGGAGGGCAGAACCGTTCCGGGAGATGTAATTTCCGGTGATGAGCGGAGCAACAGGGTCATAGGTCACGAGCAACTCCGATCCTACCACGACTATGCCGCCGCCGGTCTCCGAACCGTAGTTATACATAATTGTGTTACCCGTGATGGTTGGATGAGCCTGGGGCGGCGTGATCTTGTAATTCGTGATCAGGATCCCTCCACCCACGCCCCCGAGATTCTGAATTATGGTGTTGTTGGCGATTACAGGGCCGGACCCACCTATTGAAATGCCCCCGGCCGCAAATGCGTGCCCTCCGGTGATCATGAAACCGTCGATGCGGGTGGTTTCGGTTGCGCTCGAATCGATTATGATGACCGACCCATCAACGGTTGGATTCCCTCCCCCCCCACCATCAAGGATTGTCAGATTGGTCTTCCAATTCCGCTGATCCCGACTGGTCTCGGTCCCTGCAAATCCTCCGTAAAGTGCCGCATTCACCGCCATTTCACTCCCCGAGGGTCCCGCAGTCTTATTCTTAAGGTGTTCCGCATATCTCCCGGCGGCGACCCAAATCTCGTCTCCCTCGCCGGCAGCGTTTATGGCCGCCTGCACCGTCTTCTTGGCACTAGCCCAACTGTTACCTAAATCAGCGTCATTGCCGTCGGTCTTCACGCAAATGGTCGCAGCGGAAGCGAGTGCTGGTAGCCCCAATGCGAGTAGAAGAAACAAAACAAAGCCGAGCGATTCGAAATGAAGCGTTTTCATAAGAAAATCTCCTTTTCTCCTCTGTCGAGGTCACTCTCGCTTAAGGGAAGCCGAAAAGCGCCTGAAAAAAGGCTTTCATTCTTCCTATCTAGCGGTCGTCCCATTCTTGATCATTTCACCAGCACCCGTTTGGTCAGTTCTTCCAAACGGATCAGGAAGATATCGATTTTGCGCGTGGCTTCTTCAACGCCGGGATATGGAAAATTTCTTTGACTCCCAATGGTTTCATCATCGAGAAGGACCCCCAGCGCTAGGGAACAATTGTCCAGTTCTGATCCGCTACCGTCGGCAAGTTGCCGCCTCCCAGGACCGTCACTCCATTCAAATGCCAGATGTAGTTTTCGCCGGTGAATGCATTGCGCCAGAGAATATCCGGCTTGTCGTCATTGTTGAAGTCCGCTGCTCCGACGACCTCCCAGTTCTGGTCCGCTACCGTCGGCAAAGTGCCGCCTCCCAGGACCGTCACTCCATCCAGGTACCAGACGTAGTTGTCTCCCGTCGCTTCGTAGCGCCAGAGAATGTCCGGCTTATCGTCATTGTTGAAGTCCGCTACCCCGACGACCTGCCAGTTCTGATCCGCTACAGTCGGCAAGTTGCCGCCTCCCAGGACCGTCACTCCATCCAGGTACCAGACATAGTTTTGCCCCGTTGCTGCGTAGCGCCAGAGAATGTCCGGCTTATCGTCATTGTTGAAGTCCGCTACTCCGACAACCTGCCAGCTCTGGTCCGCTACTGTCGGCAAGATGCCGCCTCCCAGGACCGTTACTCCATCCATGTACCACACATAGTTTTCCCCGGTGGATGCATTGCGCCAGAGAATGTCGGGCTTGCTGTCCTTGTTGAAGTCTGCTACCCCGACAACCTGCCAGTTCTGGTCCGCTACTGTCGGCAAGTTGCCGCCTCCCAGGACCGTTACTCCATCCATGTACCAGACATAGTTTTCCCCGGTAGATGCATGGCGCCAGAGGATGTCTGGCTTGTCGTCGCCATTCATATCGCAATCTGCTTTACATGAAGTCTGTGTATCCACCCAGGTTGATCTATTTTTTTTGTTGATGAATTCCTCTACCACTGGATCGCTGGCTTTGAGGTGACAGTTGTATCGAAGATCCAAACCAACGTCGTCCAACAAATTGATGAGACGGGTTATCTCAGAAGGTACTTCCCCGGACAGATGGTTATTATATAAAAAGAGGTATACCAAATTTGTCAGGTTGCCGAGTTCGGGTGGAACCGAACCTGTCAGCTGATTGGCGCCCAGAATGAGACGCTGTAGGTTTGTCAGATTGCCGAGTTCGAATGGAAGCGCACCTGTCAGCCGATTTTCCTCGAGATAGAGATACTGCAGGCTTGTCAGATTGCCGAGTTCGGGTGGAATCGAGCCTGTCAGCTGATTTTCATTGAGATAGAGCTTCTGCAGGTTGGTCAGATTGCCAAGCTCGGGGGGAATCGAGCCTGTCAGCTGATTTTCATAGATATCGAAAAGCTTCAGTTTAGTCAGATTGCCGAGTCCGGGCGGAATCGAGCCTGTCAGCTGATTGGCGTGGAGGATGAGTTCCTGCAGCTTGGTCAGATTGCCGAGTCCGGGTGGAATTGAGCCTGTCAGCTGATTGCGGGAGAGGTGGAGATACTGCAGGTTAGTCAGATTGCCGAGTCCGGGTGGAATAGAACCCGTCAGCTGATTGCCACTGAGAATGAGGCCCTGCAAGTTGGTCAGGTTACCGAGTCCGAGTGGAATGGAACCTGTCAGCTGATTATTGTATAGAAGGAGAACCGTTAGGTTGGCTAGATTGCCGAGTTCGGATGGAATTGCACCTGTCAACTGATTGCCATTGAGAACAAGACCCGTCAGGTTGGTCATGTTGCCGAGTTCGGGTGGAATCGAGCCTGTCAGCTGATTTTCATCGAGATAGAGAGACTGCAGGCTGGTCAGATTGGCGATTTGTGCAGGAACAAATCCACTGAGATTGTTGCGGTAAAGACCAATAATCGCGACATGATTCGTCCCAGTTTCTGGATCCCCTTCTACAAAACATGTTATTCCAAACCATGTGCATTCAGTACCCGGCTCCTCTCCCCATCCTTCGTTGTTGGTCCAGGATGATCCGTTAGTGCTGGAATACAAGGCAAAAAGGGCATTTCGCTCTGATTGGGGAATAGGATTGGCTGCTTCTACTACTAACGCCCAGCCCAGCATTACGGCAGCCATACAAATCAAACGCAGAACCTTTCCCCGTTTCATGTCAGGCATTCGCCGATAATTCCATCCCATGGCAACCCCTCCTCGCAAATAAGCTAACTGCTTTTTACAATGAGAATTTATGGCCCATTCTAATAGTGCTGTATTGTGCGGCATTGGCTACCCGTTCTCGGATTAACCCTGCTGGAACCGAAAGGCATAGACCCTTTGAGGCCTACCCTAGACCCAATGGCCTTTGTATGCAATTAGAATTACAAATAGCAATGGCCGAATAATTTTGCGGTCCATGAGCCTATTTCGGCTCAGTTTGGAGCGAGAGACCGGAGCTGACAGAGTGTACAAGTCGCTTCAGTTAAAAATCAGATCATTTACAGCAAAACCTTGCGGGGGTGCGTGGCTCCTCCTGCCATGCAAATGCTTAGATATTAAAGAGATAATAGCCAAGGAATTTAGTGAAAATTGAAAAATCTTGTGGACATTAGGGATGGGGAGAGTATCATAAAAGCGTTAGTAAATATCATAAAAACAGAAATAGTCTATTCGAAATGCGCAGACTGCTGAATGCATCATCGATGAAGCGGGTTTTATTTTTCATTCTGGCAGATTCAGGTGCTATCTGGCTCTCGCTATATTTGTCTTTCCTCAGCTATTCCGATTTTAATTTCGGTGTTGGGTATGTCCAGCACGTCAACGAAGTCTTCCTCTACTTCGTTGTCATAAAACTCTTATCTCTGGCTACATACCGCGTTTATAAGCTCACCTGGCGGTTTGTCGGGATCGCCGATATGGCCCACATCTTTGTGGCAGTGCTGCTTGCCGAGATGCTGCTGCTCATTCTGAGCCTGCCGATCAGCTTTTTGCCCACACTCGACATACTGGGGATTCCTAAAAGAATATTTTTTACCGACGGGCTTCTTTCCCTGGGTTTTATCCTTGCACTCCGGGTATCGAAGCGCGTCTACCTCGAGGTAATCCGCAAAGGGCGACCCATCCACCGTGGAGTGAATACGCTTATCGTTGGAGCCGGCAATGTCGGGGAGATGGTGCTGCGAGATATCATTCGCAATGGTTTTGATCAATTCTACCCAATCGGCTTTCTCGATGACGACCAGAAAAAAATCGGATCTTATATCCACGGCGTGAAGGTTTTTGGGAAGACAAATCTGCTCCCGGCAATTATTCTTCAATACCAGGTTCAGGCCGTGATCATCGCCATTCCCGAGCTGAATCATAAAACTCTACGGAGCCTCTACGACTGGTCGAAACAGGCCGAGGTCAAGACCATCAAAATTGTTCCCCGGATTTATGCCTGCAACCAGCCCAATATCAATATGAAGTCCCTCGCAAGCATCAGCATCGAGGATCTTGTCGGACGCCAGTCCATCTCGGTGGATTGCAGGGGGATTTATGATTTTGTCCAAGGAAGATCAGTGCTGGTGACTGGAGCAGGAGGCTCGATCGGGTCGGAAATTGTGAGCCAGGTCTGCGCCTATAATCCTGAACGTGTGATTCTGTTTGATATCGATGAAACGGAGCTTCACAACCTGGGATTGAAACTCCGAAGACTATATCCGGAATTGGGTGAACGTCTCGTATACCAGACGGGCGATGTCCGCGACGAGAACCGCATCCGCGAAGTCTTCAGCGCGTGGCAACCCAAGATTGTCTTTCACGCAGCCGCCTATAAGCACGTCCCGATGATGGAACTCAATCCCAAAGAGGCCGTGAAAGTCAACGTGTTCGGGACCTTTGTTGTGGCTGGCGCTGCGAAAAATCATGGTGTCGAAAAGTTTATCATGATTTCGACCGACAAGGCGGTTCGTCCGACCAGCGTCATGGGCGCAACGAAGAGAATGGCCGAGTTTATATGCAACGCCTTCAATAACGGAGTGAACGGTGCATCGGCTGGGGAATCAGCAATATCAGGGAACGGTTCCGGTTCGCATCAAACCCGGTTCGTTTCTGTGCGGTTTGGCAACGTTCTGGGAAGCCGGGGAAGTGTTTTGCCGATGTTCCTGGAGCAGCTCAGTTACGGCGGTCCTTTGACCGTGACCCATGCGGACATGAAACGCTATTTTATGACCATACCCGAGGCAGTTGCACTCGTTCTGCAGGCGTCCATCCTGGGGAACGGAGGCGAAGTTTTTGTCCTCGATATGGGAGATCCGGTAAAAATAATTGATATCGCCAAAGAGCTGATCCGGATTCACGGCATGGAACCCTACAAAGATATAGATATCCAAATCACCGAGCCGCGCCCGGGAGAAAAGCTCTTTGAGGAAATCCTGACCGCGGAAGAAGGCACCGAAGCCAGCCGGCATGAGAAGATCTTCATCGCCAGAAACGATGTGAAATATTCGCTGGATAAGCTGCAGGGAATCCTGAAGGAATTTTCCGTGGCGATTGCCGACCCGCTGCCCGGAAGCGAAAACCGCATACGAGGACTTCTGAAAAGATATGTGAAATATTATCAGGTCTCCGATGCGGTTATAGGGAAGTCGCCCGTTGCGATAAGTGTCTCGGCTACAGCGATGATGGTTGCGCATTCCGAAAAAACCGCGAATGGCGATGAAGTTGAAGAGACCACCGCAACAGGAAGTTAGCACGCACTTGCGCGCAAAGAAGAAAATCCATAACAATGCACCTCTGCAAACCTCGCGAGGATTAGTGTATCGACCGAAATTCCTGGGAACGCCGGCGTCCCGTCTAATATCGCATATTTTTTGCAAGGCGAAGCTTTCGGAGATGGGCGGCTGTTTGCTGCCGCTTTCGATAAAGAGGTGTAAAACATGGGTTTTGAGCGTTTTTAAAAGCGGCAGCAAGCTGCCGCACTCCGAAGGCGCCCTGAGGGCGCAAAAAATATGCGGCATTACCCGAGACGGCGGCGCTCCCTACCCCTATCGGGTGTGGTTTTCGCCGAACACAGGAAGAGTGGAAATGCGTTTTATACTGCAACAGATCGTAGTTGGATCGTTTGGCATGAGGCTGTCGGTATGCACTTTGTGTGCGGCATTCATCGTCGCTTGCTTTATTTCAGTTGCCGCTGCCTATGGTGGAAGTTCGCCGAATGTGCCTATCGAGGATCCTGTCTATCGCGATATCGATCAGCTTGTCGCAGCCGGGTTTATCAAGGATGCCATTTATGGACAGCGCCCGTGGAGCCGCAGTGAAATCGCCCGGATGATCACGCAGGCGCGTCGGCGACATAATGAGAAAGGCGGCATCGCTTCGGATGACCAGCGCATGGCTACGGCCATCATGGCCGAATACACTATTGAACACCTCGAAAGCGAGTATCGCGACGAACTGGCCGGGAACAAATCCGTTCGCTTCCATTGGCTTGAGGAAGTCTCGGCAGAAGCTGCATATCTCGACAGCCCCTATCGGGCAGTGCCAGAAAACAACGGTCTCGGTGCTATCAAGGCTGGGATCAACCCCCTTGTGGCTTACCGCGAAGGCCGCCATTATGCCGACGGCGGTACGGTTGCCCTGGAGAGCGTGCATTGGGCCACTTCGCAATACTTTTCCATTTATGCCCAGCCTCGATTCGAGGGCTTGATCCCCGGTGAAGGCTCTTCGCATGCCGATGTCCGGGCGCAGCGGCTGTATGGGAAATTCACCCTGGGTAATCTCGAAATGGAAGTGGGCCGCGACTCCCTGATCTGGGGATTCGGCGAACATGGCGGAGTGCTCGCATCCAATAATGCGCGCAACCTGGATATGGTGAAAATATCGAATGACAGCCCGTTCATTCATCCGTGGATCTTTAAATTCCTGGGACCGTCGAAATATACATTCTTTGTGGCGAATCTGGGGTCGTCGTACGTTTTGAGCGATGCCTATCTATACGGTCTCGCCGCATCCTTCAAGCCTGCTTCATTTCTGGAAATTGGCTTTGAGCATCAAATCACCATCGGAGGAAAAGGAGCGCCTGAAGTCAGTTTTGGAGATCTGGTGAAAGAATTCTTTCTCTATCGCAAAGATATATATGGCGAAAACCTAGCGGATCATCGCATCGGCATTAACGTCCATGCCCAAATCCCCCAACTGCACCACGCTGTGGTCTATGGAGAGGGTGTTTTTGAAGACCTTGGCAAAGAGTCATTCTGGCCGCAGTTTACACAGCAGATGGGATTTTTATCGGGATTATATTTCCCGCTGCTGACAGCGGATGGATCGAATGATTTGCGGATTGAATATGAACACATCCCCGCGGCGTATGGCCGGCATGGCATGTGGACTTCCGGCCTTACAGAAGACGATGTTTTGCGCGGCAGCGAACTCGGCCCGGACGGGCATGGGATCCACGTAACGTGGCGGCGTCTGTTCCCGTCGGGGACGCAGTGGAAAAACGCCGTGCATTATGAGAATCGCGACAGCAATCTCTATACGGCATCCCTATCTTCTTCCGGCGGGCCTAACGAAATTATCCAGGTGGAGGATCGGCAGTTGGAAAGCCGGTTCCGCGTAACGACGTCTTTGGAGTGGACAACGCATGAAAAATTTGTCGTCCGTCCGGAATTCGGGTACGAACGTGTCTGGAATTTCGATTTTGCCACCGGTTCAAACAGAAACAACTTCTTGGCTGCCGTCTCTCTCCGCTGGTTCCCTGGATTTAAGTAATTCTGTCGTCTCGGCCAGCCTTCGGAGTGCGGCAGCTCGCTGCCGCTTTTAAGAAATCCGTAATCCACCAAAGCGGCAGCGAGCTGCCGCACTCCGAAGGTGCCCTACGGGCGCGAATACTATGCGACATTACTAATTATTTCTTCGAATGATTATTTGCCGCTGATCAAGGATCAGATCACTTTGGGTGCTTCGTGACAGAAGAACTCGGTGATTTCATCCCAGGAGATATCGATTAGCATTTTAGGCATCGATGCTTTAAATACTCCCGGCCTTGAAAGGCCGGGCTAAAATCGTCCGGCCGCTGGCGCGGCCAACTTCGTAATTCAGGCTAAAGCGGATTGGGCAGGAGAATTGGTCCCATAGGGACGACTGAAATAGACTCAGTCGTCTCTACGGGACTTTTTTGTTTGTGGTGACTATTCCCAGCCGGATTTGGTGCCGTAGGCTGTTGTATACCCGATAGCTTCGATGTCGTACATTTTGCCGTTTTTGATTTTGTAAATGTGCATTGCCGGCAGATTGAACGTGCCCTGGTAGGAAGGCATCTTCATCTCGCCTTTGGGGCCTTTAAACGTATACTCCTTCAGCGAGCTGTCGTGGTAAAACATCGAAAAGCCCACGGCAAGACCCTTCTGCTCATCCGCGATTAGCACACGGCGATTTCGAATCTCAGTAATATAGGAAAAAGTTCCCGTGCTGATCTGGGCTTCGCAGGTATTGGCTACCGGGCCCGCTGCCGCCATCGCCTTCATCATTTTCTCGAATTCAGGATCGATTTTCGGGGCCGGTGCATTGGCGGCCGGCGGCGCTTGGGGTTGCGGTTTACCTCCCGCCGTTACTGCGCCGTTCTCGTGGCGTTCACATTCAGCGGCAAAAGGCGTAAGCTTGCCGTCCTCTCCCGTAAGCGCATCATAATAGGTGAGTCCAATTTTTATCAGCTGATCTCGCGTCGTCTTGTCGGCCGGAGCCACATCCTCGAGCAGGCCGGGGCGCGGCGTTTTCAAGTTGTTCAGAGCGCCCTGTCCCATGGGGCTGGTGCCCAGGTCACGGATTGCCAGGTGCTCGGCTTCTGTGATTTTGCCATTTTCCAGTTTAAGGCGCGCGCCCAGAAGGATGTCCTTATCGGTTTCTTTCATCATCACCAGGAAGGCGACTTGTTGCGCCACAGGGTCGGCGGCATAGATTTGGAATTCCGAGGGACCACCCGATGCGGTTGTCCACAACCCTTTTCCTACCGGTATTTCCGCTGTGTTCTCGGTGAATTTCACTTTCTCGGCGAAGGGTACGGCGCTGGGTTCGTGTTTTACCATAGCCGCCAGATATTTACCCGCCAGGTCGACGAGGCCCTGCCGGTCATATTTCATGTCCTGTGTTGCCTGGGTAGTTTGAGCAGGTTCCTGCTTCGCTTGAGGGCCGCACGCTCCCAGCAGGATAAGAGATGCGAGAACTCCGATTGTAGCTATCATTTGTCTAAATTTCATTCCAATGCCCTTTCATCTTGGATTAGGGAAAACTGTTCACGAAAGATTTTGCAAACTTGTATTATAAGGCAACTTGGCGCACATGCGTGTCAAGCAAATTCACTCCTTTCGGAGACAGCTTGCTCCGCTCCTTACACACATCTTGCTCATTTTAGATAGGAACATGTGGGTCGGGGCTTCAGCCCCGACACTTTCCGACCTTGCTTTACATTTCCAAAGCGTCGGGGCTGAAGAAACTGTCTCAAAACTCGCCCATTGAGCGGGCTTACAGCCCTTTTCCTGGTTGTCGCTAAATTCCTAGGGCTTCGCCCTAGGCTGATATAGCGCGCGCCTTCGGCGCTTAAATTGCTGTAAATTTAGGATCTTAAAGCGCCGAAGGCGCGATCCATACCAGCCTGGGGCGAAGCCCCAGGAAAAAGTCGTAAAAGAAAATCAAGGGCTGAAGGCCCGCCCAATGCGAGTTTTGAGACAGCCTCTGAAGCCCCGACCCACATGGTTTGCTGGTTTATTATGACGGAAATGCGTGTAAGGAGCAGAGCTTGCTGCCGCTTTGGCGGATTACGAATTCCTTAAAAGCGGCAGCGAACAGCCGCCCATCTCCGAAGGTGCAAAATGTAATTCGCCAAAACGCTCCGGGACGTGGAAATTGGGATTAGGAGTATAGGTCGACCGCCATGCGGAATAAAAACGATCAGGGTCGGGGCCCTCGATGCGGAACAGGTTCAATCTCCATACCTCATCGGGATGAAATGCGGCAGTAAGGCAGCTGAAGGGAATCGCCAGTTCGGCGCACCAGACGGAAGCCTCCGCATCGATGCGGACGCGGCTCTTGAGGTCACAATAAAGAATCGACTTTTGCCCGCGATCAATGTCGAGATCCAGCCAGTCACCGTTGGGACTGATTTCGAATTCCTTATAATGCCCGGGATCGTCGGTGCCGGGCCGGATGAATAGCTCCGCCACGTCCCGCAGCCAGAGTTGATCGCGGCGGCAGTTGCCGTCGTCGTAGACATAGATCGCGCGATAGCGGCAGAGAAATTGAACGAACAGGAATTCGTCGGACCAGAGGAATCGAGCTTGGGTTTCACGCCGGGGGTCTGCCTGCTCGCCGCGCCAATCAGAGCAAAAGGAGACGCGCGTCGCTTTATTCCAGGCCAAAGATCCCGGCAGGCCTTCGCTGGTTAAGGGCGCTTCCGTTTTCAGCGCGACGATCTTGTCCATTTCCACACTCCGTTGTCGGGCGGTTTGGTGATTTTTGGCAAAGAAGCTTACGTGGTCATCAAAGCGTCCAACGTAATGATCGCAATCGATTAGCTTTTGGAGTGCGGCAGTTTGCTGCCGCTTTGGTGGATTTCGGATTCCTCAAAAGCGGCAGCGAACAGCCGCACATCTCCGAAAGCGCCCTGCGGGCGCAAAAGCTATGTAAGGGCGATGCAGGAAAACGGCGCCGCACTTTCAGCGCTTCCCGATTACCGCCATTTATCGACGACGGCGCTGGTCATGTACTTCAGGTTGCCGGCCTGGAAAACGGCCATGATTTCTCCGCCCGTTACGACAATTTCAATATCCTTTGGGCTTGCGAAACGCGGTATGCGCGCCGTTGCCGGCAGCTTGAACCAGCCGGCATACGGCTGGATCCCCTTCTTCGCCTGCGGCGCGTCATAGAGGGCGACATAGCGGCTCTCCTTATAATCCGCGACCGTCCGCTTCGTGTTCAGCTGTAGCCATGCGCTCAGTTTTTCTTTCGTGTCGAATCCTGATTCTTTTAAATTTTTGGCGACCAGCGGATCGCACACGATCAAGGCGCCGAAGTATCCGGCAAAGGTATCCAGGATGCTGCTGATCTGAGCATTATACCCGGGTTTCAACGTCGCCCCACCGCGCTTGGCGCCCTGTCCCGCATGCATATCTAATCCCGTAAAGAGGCTGATGACGCTTTCCTCGGCCTTGAATCCCTTCTGCACGCTCAGGGGCGCCCAGGGGCTGCGTTTTTCGTTTTCGGCAATCACAATATTATTGTAGTTCAGGCTGTTTCCCTGGGACCCGGTATAGTTTTCGCCCACGATGCCCGCGTTGCCGAGATTCTTGGACATCAGCGTCCATGCGCGGCCGATCGCGGCATTCGCCTGATTGAAGGGGCCCATGGCTCCCGTTTCATAATTCATGCCGATTTCCTCGCGCACCGGCCCGTTAATCACAACGGCGCGCACCAGCGAATCGGGTGAATTATAAATGGATGGGATTCCGGTCGACGCTATGGCAAGGATCAGGGGCAGGTACTCGGGCTTTGCTCCCGCCATCACGGCGTTGACGGCGACCTGCTCGACCGTGTATTCCCACGGTTCGAAATCGCCGCCGGCCATCTTACCCACAACCTCATCAGGGCGGCGGCTGGTGGCTTTCAGCATGTCGCTGACTTTTTTCTCCGTCGGCAGAATGATGGGGAGGAAATCCGTCCATCCGTTTGCCATGAACAGGCGCTGCAGGTTGTCGGGAGTCTGCGGCCCAATCAGCCGGGCCGGCGGCTTGACTTCCACGAATCCCGTTTTCTTGTCATCGTCGGTTAACGGGGTGGTCAGCGCATCGATTATTTCCTGGATCACCTGCTTGCCTGTGGCCGGATCCTTGCCGACGATATACGCTTTGTGCTGTTCGGGTTTCATGCCTGAAACAGGGTGGGGCACAAAAACGAGGCGCGCGTTGGGCATGCCTCTCTTTTTGGCGTTTGCGCGCGCAACCTCCACAAAACGGTTTGTAATGAGGCCTGCAGCAGGCTTTCCGATCTTTTCCATGCTGACGCAATGGCCGGCGACCGCCGGTCCGCAGCTGCTTCAATGACCGATCGCTAGAACGACTGCATCGGCTTTCGCCTTTATTTCTGCCCACAGTTTCGCGTCTTCCTGCTCGTGGGCGCCCGCTTTTGCTCTGAACACCAGTTTTGCCGTCGGAATGTTCTGCCCAAACCAGTCCATGATCTCGCGCAACAGGCTCGCTCCACCGTCATACCCGATATCCATAAAGTAGACGGTCTTGCCTTCCAAGCTTACGGGGCGTGGTGCCATCGGGACCAGAGGCGTTGGCGGAGGCGTACCCTTCGGATTCAGCACCGTGATTTTGGCATCCTGTGCGAAAGCCGCGGGTATCAGCGACAGCAGCAATATCGTGGCAATAAGAAACGCGATTTTAGTTTTCATTACAAGACCTCAAGTTCCTGCGATTTCCTTTTTTTCTTCATGTGGGTCGGGGCTTCAGCCCCGACGCCTGGCAATTAAACAGAACGAACCACGCGTCGGGGCTGAAGAGGCTGTCTCAAAACTCGCATTGGGCGGGCCTTCAGCCCTCTGATTTTCCTTTACGACTTTTCTGGGGCTTCGCCCCAGGCTGGTATGGATCGCGCCTTCGGCGCTTTAAGATCCTAAATTTACAGCAATTTAAGCGCCGAAGGCGCGCGCTATATCAGCCTAGGGCGAAGCCCTAGGAATTTAGCAACAACCAGGAAAAGGGCTGTAAGCCCGCTCAATGGGCGAGTTTTGAGACAGCCTCTGAAGCCCCGACCCACATGCGGGTGTGGGGTTTATTTGTCTTGCTTGCTGCGGGCATCCACCATTTTTCGGATGGCACGGATGTGATCCGGAGTTGTGCCGCAGCATCCGCCGACGATTTGCACTCCCAGATCGAGCATCTCGGCTGCCCTGGCGGCGACAAAATCCGGGGTTTCCGGATACATGAGACCGCTTTCCGCCTTGACCGGCAGTCCCGCATTGCTTTGTATGGCAACGGGAACATGCGCGTGCTGACGGAATTCCCGCGCGATTTCCACCATCTGAGTGGCTCCATTGCCGCAATTGGATCCGATGATATCCGCTCCAGCTTCTTCAAGCGCTGCGGCAGCATCTTTGACGGAAGTGCCCATCAATGTGAAGAAACCTTGCGGTGACTTCCCGAAGGTCACCGTGGTCATGATCGGAATTTTTGAATCGAGAGACCGCGCCGCCTTTATGGCCAGGGCGGCTTCCTTCACATCCATCACGGTCTCGATGCAGACTATGTCTATGCCGGCTGCAAAAAGAGCGCTCAGCTGACGGTGGAAGCTGGCATAGATCTCTTCCGGTTCGGTATCTCCGCGCGGCTTGAGCATTTTCGCAGACGGGCCGACGGATGCGGAGACATAAGCGTTGCCGCGCACGGCTCTGCGCACGGCCTCGACGGCGCTGCGATTGATCGCCTCCGTTTCCTTGTCGAGAGAGAAATGCCGCAGCCGCATCGGGGAAGCGCCGAATGTGTTGGTTGAAATGATTTCCGAGCCTGCATCCAGGTACAGAGACGCGATTTCCTCGAGGATTTCCGGTTTTTTGAGATTGTAGGTTTCGGGCGATTCACCGGTTTTCAATCCCCGCTGCATGAGCATAGTGCCGAGAGCCCCGTCGCCCACAATGACATCACCCCGCTTCAATCTCTCCAGAATATTTTCCATAGTTAATTCCGATCAGCTAAATAGCTGCGTTGGATAATAAACCATGTGCGGGCTAAAGCCCGCACCCACATGAGATTTATCAGCTGCTAAAAACCAACAATAGGTGGGTCCGGGCTTCAGCTCCGACCCGCATGCGTATCTCGATTTCTTCTAATAACCTACGAGCTTCATTCTGAATTCTGACTCCTGAATCCTGACTTCTGACTTCTCGTTATTCGCTTTCTAGAAGCCTGAGCCGCTGCACGCACGTGTGCTCTTTGCAGACTTTACAGAAAGTGAAGTCAGGTTTAAACCTGTGTATCTCAATGTCTCCCGCAACCAGCACTCCTGAAATCGATTTGGTCGGAAACATCACCCAGCTTGGTTTGAGCGTAATGCCGATTTCTTCAGGGTGCAGCATCTGAAACATCCGCTCCTGGCCTGAAAGATGCCAGCCACAATGCCCGGGACAATAGTACTGAGCTTTAAGCTTCTTGGTTCGGCGCAGTTCTTCCGGCAAAAGCCCCAGGAATTTTTGGCACATTAACCTGCCAAGCCGTTCCGCTCCGGCGGAATTGACCGCATTCAGCATAAAGCCCAATGCGGGGCCTCCCTGGGCAAACAGTTCACTGCTCTTAGTGATAAGCGCATCGCCCATCGTTGCCGCAAAAATGGCCAGCGCATCCGCGCGCGCAACGATTGCCGGCACCGGACATACGGGAGAGTTCTGGCTATTACCGTTGTAAATCGCCCCAAATGCGGAGATGGGCAGTTCCTCCAGCATCCCCTTAGGTTCGGCCAGCTGTTTGAAAATCTCCAGAGCCGAATCCAGGAGCGCGGTAATCCGCGCAGGTATGTTCTGCCGTCCGGCCATCCCCTGAGCTGCAAGCACCTCGGCGACGCTTGGCGTCGCTTTCTCAACAGTCAGTTCGATACGCTTCTTCATGCGCTCCACTCTATCCTGGTTCCATATAGATATTGCATGGAAAGGATCGCTACTGGCAAATCGTTTTTTTGGGAGGCGAAACCTTCGGAGCTGGGCGGCTGTTCGCTGCCGCTTTCAAGATAAACAAGAACGTTGGACTGTAGTCAAAAGCGGCAGCGAGTTGCCGCACTCGATAGCGCCCTGCGGGCGCGAAAGTGAATTCTGTTTTTCTTGACGAATTCCCATCCATTTGCGAGAGTAGGAACTTCGGTAACAGGCACCATAGCCTTGATATTCCCGGAGGACCGGATGGCATCGACGCCGCTCGAACGAGTGCGAAATGTTGGCATCATTGCACACATTGATGCAGGGAAGACGACCGCCACCGAGCGTTTCTTTTTTATTCCGGACGCACTCACAAAATCGGAGAAGTGCACGACGGCCTGGCCGTCATGGATTTTCGGGACGACGAGCGCGAAAGAGGAATTACCATCTCCGCGGCTGCGACCACATTCGCCTGGAACAACCACCAGATCAATCTGATTGACACGCCGGGGCACGTGGACTTCACGGCCGAAGTCGAACGCAGCCTGCGCGTGCTGGACGGTGCGGTGGTTATCTTTTCGGGAGTGGAAGGCGTCGAGCCTCAGAGTGAGACGGTGTGGCATCAGGCGGATCGGTACCAGATCCCGCGCCTGGCGTTCATCAACAAACTTGATCGGGCCGGGGCCGATCACGAGCGCGTCCTCAAACAGATCGAGACGCGGCTGGGAGCGCCGGCGGCTTTGGTGAATCTGCCTCACGGGGTGGAGAATGATCTGGATGGGATTATCGATCTCGTCGAACGTAAGCTGACGATCTTCGATCCGTCGACGCGCGGCCGCGAAGTCGAGGTTCTCGAAGTGCCGAGCGAGATGTCCGATGCCGTTGAGGCTGCGCGCAGCCACCTGGTGGAATTTACCGCTAACCGTGTGGATTGGCTGGCCGACCTGTATCTTGCAGGAGATCCGGTTGAGGCGAAAGACCTCAGACGGGCGATCCGGGAAGCGACCTTGAGCGGCAAGCTGATCCCTGTTTTGTGTGGAGCCGCACTGCGCGATCTGGGCGTTCAGCCGGTTCTGGACGCGATCTGCTATTATCTGCCCTCGCCGCTGGATCGTCCGGCGGCGCAGGGTCTGGATCTCGAGACCGGCGAGCCGATCCTCCGCCCCCTGACGCTTGACGCGCCGTTTTCGGCGCTTGTCTTCAAAGTTGTTGCCACCTCCAGCACCGATTATCTCTGGCTGCGCGTCTATTCCGGTTGTCTGACCACGGAGGACCGCTGCTATCATCCGCGATCCAAGGTCCGTCTTCGCCTCCGGCGGATCCTGCGTCTGCACGCCGATCGCACGGAGCCTGTCGATGAGGCGCGGTGCGGCGACATTGTCGCCGTGCACGGGCTGAAGGATATCCGGACCGGCGATACACTGTGCGATCCCGCAGCATCCGATCACCTTCGAGCCGATCCATTTTCCGCAGACGGTTGTTTCCATGACGGTTGAAACGCAGACTTCGGCGGACCGCGACCGCATGTTTGAAGTCGTGTCCCGCCTGCTTGCGCGAGGATCCGACGTTGATCGTCAGCACGGATGAAGAAACCGGGCAGATGATCCTGTCGGGCATGGGCGAACTGCACCTCGAGGTCACGCGCAACCGCATGCAGCGGGAGTTTAATGTTGCGGCGTTTTTTGGCCGGCCACGAGTTTCGTATCGCGAAACTGTAACGGTGCGCGGTGTTGGGAAAGGGGAATTTGAAAGACGCATCAGTGACGCGCTGGTCATCGGCAAGGCGGCGGTTGAAATTCTTCCGCGCCCCAGACCTTCGGGGGATAGAAGCCTGGCTCCGGTCGAAGTCGACATCTCGCGCATTTCGCGCAACCTTTCGTCATCGCTGGAGCGCGAGGCGCAGGAGATTCTTCTTCGGGGCTGCAATTCCGGCGGCACCCACGGATATCCCATTGTGGATGTCAAAGTGAACGTCCTGGACTTCCGCCACAATGATCCGCCCGATCCGTCCGTTCCGCTGCTTGGAACGCTGACGTTGGCGTTGCGTGAGGCGATCGCGCAAGCACAGACGATCGTGCTGGAACCTGTCATGAACCTGGAAGTGCGCGTGCCGGACGAATGCCTGGGCGGCATCATGAAAGATCTGGGCGCCCGCAGAGCGGAAATCCGCGAAACGGAGCTGCTCGGCGGCAGCGCGCTGATCCGCGGCCTGGTGCCTCTGGCGGAGATGTTCGGGTATTCCACGCAGATGCGGTCCCTGACGCAGGGACGCGGCAGCTTCTCCATGGAGCCGTACGATTATCAGCCCGCAAAATCCTGGGTTTGATAGAGGGGAGAAGAATACAGAAGACATTAGTCAGAATGCGGTTCTGAAGTTGGCCGTATGGTTTTTGCGCCCGCAGGGCGCTTTCGGAGTGCGGCAGCTTGCTGCCGCTTTTGAAAAAAGCCCGATATGCCCGTTTTTAACTTATTCTGAAAGCGGCAGCAAGCTGCCGCACTCCGAAGGCTTCGCCTCATTTCAAGAGCCGAAACAAATTGCTGTAATCGTCGGTGAAAAGAAGGCCGGGAGCATCTTCGATTGGCCAGGGAGTGGACGCGGCTTTCACTTGGGGATCATCGAGGAACTTCTGGTTCGACGTTATCAGGATCCAGCGTGTAGCATCCGTTTCCTGCATCGAGCTGCCGGGATCATCGATGAGCAGCGCCCGGACGCCGCGTTCCTTGTCAAGATATGCCAGACTTCGGATAACCGGATCGAGATTGAAATAGCGGCTGCTGACATGCAGTGCCAGGATTCCGTCCTTCTTGAGATGATA
Organism: uncultured Acidobacteriota bacterium; assembly: GCA_963718845.1. Classification (GTDB taxonomy): domain Bacteria; phylum Acidobacteriota; class UBA6911; order UBA6911; family UBA6911; genus UBA6911. Next base: position 567,623 of record CAVRAD010000017.1, on the reverse strand, counting down.
CCAGTAATTTAAATAGCATTCGCGCGTGAGAAGGTGCACGGGGATTGCGTCGCTGCTGAAAGCGTCCACGGCGAACACGTCATAATTCCCGGGCTGCTGCCGGCTCTTCTCGCGCTCCATGGAAATGCGAGCGTCTCCCAAAACCACGTCCACCTGTGCGGCGGTGTCTTTTCGATACGTAAAGTACTTGTCGCAGAAGCGAAGGACGTCGGGATTGATTTCATAGAACTTGAAATAATCTCCCTCTTCACCATAGGACGCCAGCGTTCCGGTGCCGAGCCCGATGACGCCGATGCGCAGGTGGCGCAGGCTGGGATTGAGGCGGCGGGGATGAAAGCAGATCGCAATTCCCGCGCCGCTCGTAGGGCCGAAATAGGATGTCGGCCAGTAACGCTTGTCCGCCGCCGTAAACTGGTATCCATGTTCGATGCGTCCATGCATCATGACGATGCGGTGTTCTGCGGGATTCCCTGCATCGTCCTCCAGGATTTTGAGCGTCCCGAAAAAATTGCGCTTTACGGCGACGGCGTCTTTCAAGCTGTCCCGTATCTGAAAGCCCAAAGACGCAACCAGGACCAGAAATGACAGGCTTAGCAGAGACCACGCCCATAGCGGGCGTCCACCATAAAGACATCCCTTCCGGTCGCGGAACAGCACAATCAGGAAGAGAAGCGCCGTCCCCGCAAGCGTCAGATGGAATTCCCAATACCCTTTGAAAATATGCGGGGCAATTAATGTGACGAAGATTCCGCCCAAAGCTCCCCCTGCGGAAATCATCAGGTAAAAGGCCGTCAGGTGGCGTGGCGCGGGTTTCAGGCGCACCAGTTCTCCGTTGCAGACCATGCAGCAGACAAAAAGCGTGATCGCATAGGAGAGTATCTGGATCGGCAGCGCGATGTAGATTCCCTGGCTGAGAATCCAGCACGTCTGGCCAAGCGCAATAATCAGCGCGACGCCGAATCCGAGACGCGAATACCAGCGCTCGCTGTGAAAGCATAGAATGAAGGACAGGAGATAGAGCCCCATGGGGAGCAGCCACAACAGTGGGACTACGGCCACGTCCAGACACAGCTGGTTGGTAGTGGCCATCAGCATCGACGCACTTAAAGCAGCCAGGCACAGCCACATCACGCGGTCCGCGCGGCAGGGTGAAAGAACCGGATTTAGGGGGAATTCCGGGACGACGGGAGCGGGCGTTTGCGCGGATGGATGTTTCCATTGCTTCAGCGCACACACGCCGCAGAAAACCACGAAAACGAGATACAGGATGGACCAGAGCTTTGTTTGAAATCCCAGGCCCAGATTCGGTTCTATGACAAAAGGGTAGCCCGCAATCGCGAGCAGCGAGCCCAGATTCGAGAGAGTGTATAAACGATAGGGAGAAAGATCCGGTCGTGTGCGGCTAAACCAGGATTGCATCAGGGGTGAAATGGAAGATAGCAGGAAATAGCATGCGCCGATGCTGGCGGCGAGCAGCCGCAGAATGTGCCACGTAGGAGCGGCGAGGCTTTCGGGCAGCCACGTCTTTGCGGGTGTGATGGGCAGGAAAGCGATGGTAATAAGCAGCAGCGCCAGAATCGCGGCAGCCTGACGTCGCGGAGAAAACTTGTTGGCAAGCAGATGGGAAAAGCCGTAGCCGGCAGTCAGCAAGACCTGGAAAAACAGCAGGCACGTGTTCCAGACTCCGGGGCTGCCTCCGAACCAGGGCAGAATGTATTTAGCCAGAATCGGCTGCACCAGAAACAGCAGGAAAGCGCTCAGGAATACGGTGAATGCATACATGATCATACGCGAACGCAGAGATTAATCCGTGTGCCGCTTAAAGGCAATTGGAAATCTACGGTTTTTCTTTTGCTTACGTGCATTTTCATCTTGTGTCCGGCGCTTGCGTTGCCATATAAGGCATACATATCGAAGAAAACAGCATTCAGCGAAGCTTAGGTGAATGTTCATGATAATGTCCATTAAGGGGGTCGTGAAGGGGTCGGAAAAGGATTATCTGCTGTTTCTGCTTTCCGGGGTCTTTCTGGGAATCGCTCAGAGCGTGGACGGCTCGACGATTACGAATTATCTTAAAGAGCATTTTGGCATGATGATTCTCCATCGCTCCGCGCTGGAATTCCCCCGCGAGCTGCCGGGTTTGCTCGTGATTCTTTTTATCGGCGCCCTGTCCTTTCTCGGGGGAGACGTGCGCATTTCCGTCGTGGCGAACCTTCTGGCCGCGGTCGGAATGTTTAGCCTGGGTATCATCCCGCCTCAGTATGCGATGGTCATCCTGGTTATCTTCATCTACAGCATGGGACAGCATATTTTCATGCCGTTGAGCGGAAGCATCGGCATGAGCTTTGCCGAGTATGACGGGATGGGAAAGATCCTCGGGCGATTGAGTTCCGTCGGGAATATCGCCATAGTCGTCAGCTCCGCGTCCTTGTGGGCTTTGTATAGATTCGCGCATATCAGTTACACCACAGCATTTACCATTGGTGCCGTTGCGTTTCTAGTCTCCGCGATTCTGCTCGGCTTTATCCGGCCGACCCAGACGGTTCACGTCAAGAAGCGGTATATCTATAGGAAAGAATACCGCTTGTACTACTGGCTCTGCATGCTTTATGGCGCCAGAAAGCAGATCTTCATCACGTTTGGCCCATGGGTCCTGGTTGAGGTTTTCAAACAGCCGGTGGCTACGATGACGCTGCTTTTCTTCATCATTGCTGTGATCGGGATATTCGTAAAGCCCTGGATCGGCCACCTGATCGACAAGGTAGGGGAGAGAATCGTTTTAAGTACGGAAGCGTTTCTGTTTTTCCTCACGTGTCTTGGGTATGCATTTGCCGAAGACCTTTTTCGCCCTTCAGTCGCAATCGCATTTATCTACGTTTGCTATGTCGTGGATTTCACCCTTGATTCGGTTTATATGGCGCGCGTCACATATATGAAGAAGATCGCGCTTAAACCCGAAGATGTTTCTCCCAGCCTTGCGCTTGGCACCAGCGTCGACCATGTGGTTACTCTCTTCCTTCCTATACTCGGCGGACTGGTGTGGTACCAAAGCGGGCCGGGCGGCTATAAATATGTATTCATGGGCGGTGCGGTCGTAGCATTCCTCAATTTTGTGTCTTGCCGAAGGATCAATATCAAGCAGTCGACAGTCGTCAGTCAGTAGTCCACGGCGCGATTCCGCGTTTTCGAATAGGAGATGTGAATCTATGTTGGCCAGCCGAACCAGTGAAAAGGGTTTCTACGGATGGGTAAACGTTGCTGTGGCTTCGATCATGGGAGTTATCGGCGGCTTTTATCTGGTCTCATTCAGCTATTTGCTGCCCTATCTTGTTAAAGATTTCGGCTGGAATCGGGGAACCGTATCTCTGGCGGCAACCATCAATATGATCGCGATGGGGCTTTGCGGACCCATTGCAGGATATTTTATCGTAAAGCACGGAGCTAGACGCTCCATTTTTTTCGGTAACATCCTGGGATTTGCAGGATTCGTTCTGATCTTTTTCCATACGCAGCTCTGGGAGCTCTTTTTGGGTTACGGCCTGCTCGTCGGGTTGGCGATCGGTTTCGGCGGGATGCTGGCTTCGACTACGGTGATTAACAACTGGTTCGTGAAGAAGAGGGGAATGGCATTAAGCATTTTTCTGGGTTCAGGCGGCGCGGCAGGAATGGTCATGGGCCCGGCGATCATGAAAATGATCGAAAGCGCCGGATGGCGCGTGACGGTCCTCGTCATAGCGATCCTGGTTTTGGTATTTGCCGTAATTCTGCCGGTTATATTTATCAGGAACAAACCCCAGGATCTCGGACAGTTGCCGGATGGACCCGATAAGCCCGGATCTGAGGCCCGAGGCCATGCCTTGCCGCACAAGGCAGCCTACAAGACTCCCGTGGATTTCACTGCGGCCGAGGCGATGCGAACGCGGAGTCTATGGTTGCTGATCGCCTACTTCTCTCTGAATATGCTGGCGATGGGAGCCCTGATGACGCATCAGGTGGCCTATCTGTTGGATATGGGGATACTAGCCACGCTGGCAGGTTTTGCGCTGAGCGTCATGTCGGCCACGATGACACTCAGCCAGTTCAGCGTCGGCATCATTGGCAAGCGATACAGCATGCATGCCATCGCTATCGGCGGCGAAGTTTTTAAAATTATGGGCTTGGGGATACTCATATTTACGAATTCGCTGGCATTTGTTTTTGTGTATATGGTTGTTCTGGGATTAGGATTTGGAGCCGCGATGGCTGCCACGATGAATATTTTCCCCAACTACTTCGGGATTTCGGATTATCCAAAAATTATGGGCACAGGAAGGCTTTTCTGGGCTTTTGTCGGCGGAGCGGGAGCGCCGCTGGCCGGCTACATTCGCGAAATGACGGGGAGCTACCTGCCCGCATTTCGAGTGGCGCTCGTCGTTGTCGCAGCCGGCCTGATATGCCTCATCTTTGCTAAAGCTCCAGTCCATCCTTCACTGAAAGAGAAATCTGCCGCTGTGCGCGCAGCATAGAAGCAGCTGCCTTTCTCTTCACGTGAGTCCGGGCTTTAACCTGGACTCACTAGGGCTCCTTTGGCTCCGATAATGTCAAATTCTTTAGTTGTGAAAAATGGTTCGGGATGGATTATGATAGCGCGCATACGCCTCGGTTAGGGATTGTTTGCCGCAACAGAAAAGGAGAATCGCTATGAGTCTCAGCAGGATCGAAAAAAAAGGCACGACGCGTAGAGGATTTGTAAAGGAAGTTGCCGCCGGTGCCGCAGGGGTGGCCGTAGCGGGCGCGCTGCGCGCGACACTGGCTCCGGCGCATGAAGGACTGCTCGCCGCTCCGGGGCCGCTTGTACAGGCTCCTCCTCCCGGGGAATTGAAGTACAGGAAATACTTCACTACAGAGCTCAGGCCCGAGGAATTGGAAATAGGATATGGCGCGATGAAAAACATGTTCATGGTCTTCTGTGACGGAGACATCATCGAGGGGTGTCATTTCTTCTCCGCAATGCTGATGGGGGAAGCCGCCACGAAAGTCGCCGGACACGGTCCGCACAAGCATCGGGATCCGGAGGTTCTGGTGGCGCTGGGCACCGACCCGGACCACCCGCATGAACTGGGCGCGGAATATGAAATATTTATGGGTCCGGAGATGGAAAAGCATGTCGTCAACAAGCCGTCATTGGTGTTTATCCCGGGAGGGTTTATCCATTGCCCGTTCCGGGTGACCAAGGTGACGAGGCCATTTATATTCATTGAAGCCCAGTATGCACCCAAGGACGTGGAGACCTCTTTCAGGGATATGGTGCCGGCCGACATGAGGAATAAGTATATCTTTATTGATTCGGACGGTTCTTCTCAGAAAGGGAAGCCTATGCCGAAAAGCAAAATTCCTCCGCCCACAAAGTAATTCCGCCTGGCGGAATTTCGGTGACAGTCACCATAACCTCGAAATTACCACCAGGTGGAATTATGGTGACTGACAATGAAATTAGAATGCGATCGCGATGGAAGATTTAGCGCAATATCTTAATGCTACGGACATTATTGACAGTGAACATCCGGATGTCCGTGCATTTGTTGTGGACAATGTTGGTGATGCGCGGAACGCCGTAGATAAGGCCGTGCAGCTTTATTACGCGGTGCGCGACGGCATCCGGTATGATCCCTATTATCCCTTCTATCTTCCCGTGCATTATCGTGCAAGTGTTGTGTTGAATGGCCGCCGCGGTTTCTGCGTCCCCAAGGTATCACTTTTGTGCGCCGCCGGGCGTGCGTGCGGCATTCCATCGCGCGCAGGATTCGCCACGGTTCGGAATCATCTTGCGACGCGGCAATTGCTGGAGTTTATGGGCTCGGATCTCTTTGTCTTCCACGGATTTGCCGAGTTTTTTCTGGAAGGAAAGTGGGTTAAGGCTACTCCCGCGTTCAATAGCGAACTCTGCGAAAGATTCGGAGTTCCTCCGCTTGAGTTCAACGGCCGGGAGGATTCGATTTTTCAATCCTCGGGCGCTGGGCAACACAAGTTTATGGAATATGTTGAATTCTATGGAAGCTATGCGGACATTCCTGTGGAAGAAATCGTTGTCTCTTTTAAAAAAACCTATGGACAGGATCGAGTCCAGGGCTGGATCGATAGTTTTGAGAAATTCGGAAATATTGGCCAATAATTTCGGTGCCAGTCACCATAACCTCGAAATTATTCAGGAAGCGCTGAGTGCGATGAACTGGCCCGCCATATAACTGCAAACATCAGAAGCCAGGAATGCCACTACGGGAGCGACGTCTTCCGGCGTGCATAATCTTCCAAAGGCAGTGCTTCTTGCATGCGCATCGAGAAACTCATTCGGAGCATGTGCAGTGAGGCCGGTTTTGCCTAATCCTGGGCCCACTCCGTTGACGACGACTCCCGAAGGTCCAACTTCCATGGCGAGGGCATGAGTAAATGCTTCCACTCCGGCCTTTGCCGCGCCATAAATAGAGATGTTGGCAATACCCTGTCCTCCGGAAGTATTGATGATCCTGCCGTATTTCTTTGACAGCATGCCGGGAAGAACCGCCTGGGCGACATGCATCTGCCCGATGAGATTGACCCCTAGATCCACGTCCCAATCGGATGGGGTCATTTCTACGAACGGCTTCAGCCTGCTGCTGGTTCCGGCATTATTGACCAGGATGTCGATTCTGCCGAATTTCTCAAGGACCGCGTTAACCATTCGGTCCACTTCGGGCCTCTTCGTGACGTCGACGGCGATGGCCATCGCCTGGCATCCCAATGCCTGCATCTCCGCCATAGTGTGTTTCGCCCCATCTGGATTAATGTCTGCCGCGACCACGAGGCAACCTTCTCTGGCCAGAACCACGGCGATCTTTCTTCCATACCCGGTCTGGCTACCCGCTCCGGTAACAAGAGCAACTTTTCCATTCAGCTTCAAATCCATGTTTCTCTCCCGCTATTTTGGTAACAGGCGCCATAACCTCGAAATTATGTAAGGGCGAAATTGAAGTTTGGCAATTTCGAGGTTATGGCGCCTGTCACCGAAATTCCACCTGGTGGTAATTCGAGGTTATGGTGACTGTCACCGAAATTGGCTAGGGTGCTTTACAGGCGAAATTGGCTGCGTCGTTCGTGCTGCCGGAACCTTTGTACGCCGCTACCTGCGGATAGGGGCAGAGAGGACGCGTCATATCCACGGTGCCTCCCGCGACACGCGTTGCTACGATCTGGTCCGGGGCCGTCCCGGATTCGCGCCAGCGCTCGATAACGGCGACCTTGTCGAACTGATCAGGCCCGGGTCCCCCGGCGCAGTGTTGCATCCCCGGCATCATGAAGAGGCGCAGCCAGGTATCCTGTTCCGGTCCCATCCTCGCCAGTACGCCTTTATAGAAGTTCACCGTGTTTCCAGGAGTAATACCCGGATCTACCCAGCCGTGATACAGGAGCAGCTTTCCGCCACGGGCTTTGAAGGCGCTGAGATCATACGTGTGAACGTCAATGTAGCCCGCCTTCTCGGACGCTATTGCCAAATCTCGGTCAAGATTCCAGGCGCGCCAGTCCCAATTGGGGTCCTGATAGCCAAGGATACGGATGGAGTCCAGCAAAAAGGGGGAAGGAGGAGCGTTCGGATCGGGTTTCGCTGTCAACGGAGTAGACTGCAGGTCGCTGCCGGGCGCGAATCCCGTCCAGACAATCTCGCCCTTGCTGGTCTTTACGTCTGCGAAAACTTTCTTTACGGCTTCAACCTGCGGCGCGGATAAACAGGCATCGCTATTCCCATCCTTGCATAGAAGTGCGGCGGGATTGAATGTGCATTTCTCAGGATTATTCAGAATCCCATCCTTGACTCCGTCGAGTTTGTCGCACGTTTGCATGATTGCCTTCTGTACTGCTGCAACCTTGCCCGGAGTCAGTGGAAGTTCAGGATTTTTGCGCAGCTGCATGTTAAGTTCTATGCCCGAGGCATGCAGATAGATATGGGGATTCGCGGGCGCTCCGGCCACGATGCCGTCAAAATCTTCCGGATAGCGCGTGGCCTCCACCAGGCCCTGGCGTCCGCCTGTCGAGCAGCCGTTGTAATAGGAATATTTGGGCGCTTTGTCGTAAAATATCGCAATAATCGCTTTTGCCTTTGCCGTCGTCTCATGCAGAGCACGGTATCCAAAGTCGATAATTTTTTCAGGATGCCCCAGGGCGAACATTCCGCTGCCTCCTCCGTCACCGGCCCGGTGGCCCGTATCTGTAGAGGCTGTCGCATACCCATCCTTGAGTGAAGATGCCATCGCAGCGAAGCTGATGCTGCCTGCCCATCCGCCGTTTCCGACGACCAGCAACTTTCCATTCCAGTCTACGGCTGGGAGCCAGACTTCCGATTCGACATGCGAATCTTTCGAGGGAGTGAGCACCAAAGCCACGCGGCAGTATGCCGGCAGAGACAACGAAGGCTGCTGCCCCTTTGCCGCCGGAGCTCCAGGAAAGGGACTCGGCGCGCGGTACGGGCCTTCGGGCACATACTCGACTGCCGTTACGGAAGTATCCGGCAGAGATACCGATTTCAATTTGTCGCAAGGGGTCTGAGCAAGCGCGAGGCCTGTCATACAGCAGAGAATAACGACCATGAAGAAAAGCAGTTTTGGTTTCATACCAAGTCCTTTCCGGGCTTATGGGTCTTCGAATTAACTTAACTCAAAGGCTCCGGGATTCGCAGCATAATTGTGACGGAACTGGGAGCGATTGTCCTGGTCTCTGGTTTGCATTCCGGGCATATAACAGTTGTCGAGGCTTGTCTCCGGTTCTAGACTGTCCGGATGCCGGAAAGCATTGAAGAAGTTTTAAGGAAGTACTGGGGATTCGACAAGTTTCTGCCTCTGCAGAAGCAGGCGATGGAGTGCGTTTGCCGTGGACGGGACTCGATCGTGGTCCTCCCCACCGGGGGAGGGAAGTCGCTGTGCTTTCAGGCTCCGGCACTGCTCTTGCCGCATCTGACTCTCGTCATTTCGCCGCTGATTTCGCTGATGAAAGACCAGATAGACTCCCTGCTGGAAAACGGGATCGCCGCCGGCCGCCTGGACAGCACCCTGTCCCATCCCGAAAGAAATAAGATATTCGATCAGTTGAGGGAGCGGCAACTCAAACTTCTCTATGTGTCGCCGGAGCGGCTCCTGACGCAGGGATTTCTGGATTTCCTCAAGAACGGGGGCATTTCCTCTGTTGCCATCGATGAAGCGCATTGCGTCAGCATGTGGGGACACGATTTTCGTCCGGAATACCGCCAGCTCAATGTCCTTAAGGAAGCGCTGCCCGGAGTTCCTATCGGTGCCTATACGGCAACCGCGACCGAACATGTTCGGCGCGATATCGCTGATCAGTTGCGGCTCAATGAGCCTGAGATTCTGGTCGGCGCGTTCGACCGCCCAAATCTCATGTACCGGGTGCGCCGGCGCACGAATGCGCTGAAGCAGATATGCGACGTGTTGGATCGCCACAAAGGCGAGTCCGGAATTATTTACTGCATCCGGCGCGCCGACGTCGATGAAATGACTCAATCGTTGTCGGACCACGGATACCATGTCGTGCCCTACCATGCGGGCATGCCGGATGCAGCGAGGAAGCGAAGCCAGGATGCTTTCATCGAGGAGGAAGTCGATATTATCGCAGCCACAGTAGCCTTTGGCATGGGCATCGATAAATCCAATGTCCGCTATGTCGTTCATGCCGCGATGCCCAAGTCACTCGAGCACTACCAGCAGGAAAGCGGACGAGCGGGGCGGGACGGGCTGGAGGCTGAATGCATCGTCTTGTATTCAGGGGCTGATTATCTGACCTGGAAGCGCATTCTCGAGGAGTCCGAATCGCAGACGTTTGATATCGGCAAGATGAAGCTGGGACATATGTACCGCTATTGCAGCGGCGTGGCCTGCCGGCATCGGGCGATCCTGGGCTATTTTGGCCAGCATCTGGACAAGGAAAACTGCCGCGCGTGCGATATCTGTTTGGGAGAAATAGAGGGCGTCCCGGACGCGCTGGTGGTAGCGCAAAAGATAGCATCCAGCATTATCCGCCAGGGAGAACGCTTCGGCGCCGAATATACCGCCGGCGTGCTGATCGGTTCCCGCGAAGACCGCATCCTGGCCAACAAGCACGACACGTTGAGCACCTATGGCCTGCTTAAGGATTCGACGAGGCCCGCCGTAAGAGATTGGATCGAGCAACTCGCGGAACAGGAGTTCATCGAACGGACAGGCGAGTATGGCGTGCTGAAACTGACGGAAAAGGGCCGCCGCTTGCTGAAAGGCGTGGAACAGCCGCTGCTGCTTGAAGCTCCAAAGAAGAAAGCCGCTCCCAAGCCGTCCGTGGCCAAGGATTCCTGGGAAGGCGTCGACCGTGCGCTTTTTGAGATATTGCGCCAATTGCGCCGCGAGCTGGCGAAGCAAAGAGCCGTGCCCGCGTATATCGTCTTCACGGATGCCACGCTGCGCGACCTGGCCCGGAAGCGCCCGCTCACGCAGGACGCCCTGCTCCGTGTATCGGGCATAGGCATGAAAAAGCTCGAACAGTACGGCGAAGAGCTACTCTCCGAAATCGGGAAATATTGCGGTTAGCTTCGTTGTCGGAAACTGAGAGCTGAAAGCTGACAGCTGACAGCTACGCGCGCGGCCTCCATCAATCTCGAAAACTTGGTTGCGGCCCTGGCCGCGCTAGGGAATATAGGTGCGGCGGAAGTGTACCGCGCACTTGCGGTCCGGAACCCGGATGCGGATTTTCCTCGGCTTTTTGTCGCCGTCTTTTATATCCGTGAGATAGCCGATCGAATAATAGGTTTTCAGCGAATTCGTAACTTGCTGGCAGACCTCTGCGATATCTTTCGTTACAGCGGAAAAGCTGCGGCCGCCCGATTCGCGCATGAGCTGGCGCGCGCTGATCTCATCTCCTCCAAGCGATACGAGCATGGTCGCTTTGTGGGGGAAAGCCAGCGTTATCAAAGTGCAGCCCGATTGCTGCACGTGCTCGACGGTTACCGGTCCCAATCCTCTGAAGCGGTTGGAAATGAGCAGCAAAACCTTCTTTGGATTGCGGGCTTCCACGAGCTTCCGCAGCGCCCGGTCAATGGCGAGCCCTGTTCGAGGCTCCGCTCCGAACAGCTCTATAAGCACTCCCGGCGATCTTTTGGATGGCACCCCGATATTTTCCAGCGCGCTCATGAGGCGCGGGCGGTCTATGGTTAAATCCTGTTCGAGATAGACATTTCTCTCGTCGAATGAATAGAAACAGAGTTCATCGGCATGGTCCAGCTTGTGGGCGAAGATGAGCAGAAACTCTTTGCAGACCGACAGTTGTGCCGTGGTAAGAGCGCTGGTGTCCAGTACTGCTGTCAGGCTGATCGGCCTGCCGGTGGAGAGGGCGAAATTGGAAATCTCCATCCGTTTGCCGTTTTCTTCCACAACAAAATCGGAGCTGTTTAATCCCTGGATCAGGTTGCCCTTCCGATCGAGGACTTCTACATCCAGTGATACCAGATTAATCCGCACCCCGATCTTGGGCAATTGCGGCTCTTTTTGACCGAATAGCGCCGGTGCAAAGAAAATGAATGCCGCCAGCAGGCAGACATACCTTTCTGTGAATGCTTTCATTCGGACGTGTACACCATGAGGAATCTAGCCGCAGCTATTCTTACTCCTGAATTCGGTCTCCCGGCTCCTTATTTACAATTATTCCCATCCGGACTTCATTCCCGTCGGGACGATTTCACAGTAGGCTTCCGCAGCATGAATCTGGCCGCCATAAATTTTAAACGAATGCCAGACATCCAGCACGCCGCTGCCCTCGAAAGTGGAGCCGGGGCCGAAATTCATGCGCACTGCCACAATTCCAAGTTCCTCATCTACCGCGATCACCCGATGGGTGATCTGGGACAAAGTCGGAATCGTCTGGGTCTTCATGTTGTCGCAGCCCTTGAAAAAAGTGCATCCGGGGCCGGCCATGAGCTGGCCGTTTTCATAGCGGTAGGCATCGGGCGCCATGGGCGAATCTACTTTCACGAAACTGCCGATTTTCAGTCCTGCCGGATATGTCAGGGCCATCTTGATCATATCCTCCCTGGAATTCATCTGTGCCTTGTCTACTACGGAAGTCATCGTCTTGGTGGCGGTCTGCAGATTTTGCGTGTTGAAAAGCATCCCTTCTTTTTGGCCGCGGACTGCCGTCGTCTCGATTTCGGCGATCTTTTTATCGACGATCTTGAGCCTGATGACAAATAGAACCGGCGAACTGTTCTCCTCGACGACAAGGAACGAGACGGCTACGCCCTGGCGCACGTCCAGAATATCCCTGCGGTAATTTGTCAGTTTAGCGATGTTTTTCCAAATTCCTTCGCCTAGCTTCAGCTCTTTGCAGTCTTCGGTGAACTTCGCGTTGGCAGCTACAGGCAACAATTCAGGTTTATGCGCGATCATTGCGTCCAGATACTGCGTTACGAACCCGGCAAGGCACGCGCGGTCGCAGGTTCCGCCGGCGGGTGCGGCCTGGGGTTCGGTCGCCCGCGCATTCGAAATGCTGTTGAAACCGATTACAAGCAGGAAGGCGATAATAGCTGTGATATTTTTCATGGTCGAGAACTCCTCCTTTATTGGAAGATTTCCTTATAAAGGCTTTTCGCCGGATACACAAGGAAAGAAACACAGTAGGAGCATGAAAGAATATGCTTGCATACAAAGCACGATCAATGGCACAAAGGACGTTGCATTCACCGAAATTCACAAAATTAATGGATGGCTCAGTCCGATGCTATCTGCCAGCCTATTCAACATGTGGGTCGGGGCTTCAGCCCCGACCCACATGTATAAAAAATGAAGCGAATATTGGAGAGACCGAGGAATGACAACAGCGCAGCCGCAATCGATTGAATCGGCCGGAACGGGGAAACAGACGACTTTAGGTCTGGTCGCCGTTTTTCTGACATACTTCACATTCAGCTACTATTTCCAGATTCTGCTGTCGGCATTTCCCAAAATAGCCGCAGATCTGGACGGAATGCCTTTGTATTCCTGGGGCGTTTCGATCCCCAACCTGGGTCTCGCTTTTGCAATGCTCATGGTAGGCAAATTGTCCGATTTGTACGGACGGCGCGCATTGCTCATTGCATCTCTGGCCATATGCCTGTTGGGCACGTTCTGGTGTGCTTTCAGCTCAAGTTTTGTGATGCTCATAATCGCCCGCACTTTTCTCTCGATCGGGCAGGGCGGGCTGGCGCCTCTCTGTTTTTCGGTACTGGGAGACATGTTCGAGTCTTCCGAACGCAGCAAGTGGATCGGATTTCTCAATATTCCTGCCGGAATCTTCGCCTTCATCGGCCCGACTCTTGGGCGGATGGTTTGTGGATAAACCCGGCTGGCGTTATATCTTTTGGTGTGGGTCGCCGCTGTTGCTCCTATCCATTCTGATGGTAGTGTTCTGCCTATCCGGCCGGGCGCAGATAGCCAAGCCAAAAATCGATTCTCGTGGTGCCTTATTTGCCGCAGTAGCGTCCTCGACCATGATCCTGGCATTTTCCATGGCGGGAACGATATATCCCTGGGCGTCCATTCAGGTGCTCGGATTGCTGACCGTATCCATTGTTGTTTGGGTGCTTTTTTTTAAGGGCCGAAGCAAGCGCGGAGGAACCGATTGTGGATCTGCAGGTGCTCAAGAATCGTACCTTTATAACTCTCGCATCGGCGGGATTGCTCTCATCTTTTGGCATGGCCGGACTTATGATCTATTACCCTCTCCTGATGCAGGGCGTTCAAAGCGTCAGTGCAACGTCGACGGGACAGATCATGACTCCCGGCAATGTTCTGATGAATTTTCTCGGAGTTCCTACTGGATTTATACTTGCCCGCACAAAGCGCTATAAATGGATGTTTATTCTGGGCTACGGGTTGACGCTGGCGATCATGGCCGCGCTGATTTTCTTTAATGCGGCGACTCCGGCCTGGTGGGGGTTCATTGCGTTCACGCTGGCGGGCATGAGCATGGGATCCATCCCCACACTCAACACTCTTGTGGCTCAATATGCCGTTCCCAGACGGCTACTGGGTGTGGTGATGGGTGCGCTGTATTTCAGCGTCATGATCGGCCAGTCGCTCGCGCCTGCGATTCTCGGCTCTGCCATGAATATGAAATACACCAGCACGCTGGAAGCGTCGCTCCCGGCCGAGGTGTCCCAATTGGCGGATAAAGCCACTATGACCTCTTTGGGCAATCCCCGTGTGCTTCTGTCGGCGCCGGCGATGGAATCGCTTCGGGAAACCATCTATAAAGCAAGCTCCAACGGGCCTGTGGTTCTTGATAAAACAGTTTCGGCCATTCGCCTCTCTATGGAAGCCGGCCTGAAAATCATCTTCCTCATTGGCGCCGTGGCGATGCTGCTGACTTTCCTGATCATCTGCACAATTCCGGAAATATCCATCGACGCTATCGTAGAGGACAAAAGAGCCCGGTGATTGGACGTGCGAAGCCTTCGGAGTGCGGCAGCTTGCTGCCGCTTTTCACAGTTTCCAGTTTTGAGTTCCCGGCTAACTGGGAACTGGAAACTCTAAACTCTGAACTCATAAAGCGGCAGCAAGCTGCCGCACTCCGAAGGCGCCCTCCGGGCGCGGTGTAGCGGCAAAATAGTATGCGATCATGAGGGTAATTAGTGGCCCAGGGGCCTATTTTGCCAAAGCTTTGAAATCCAATGCCTGGGAAGCAAGATTGTGCTTCTTATTTGCCAGATTGTCTTTAACCTGCAACAGCAACACGTAGTCTCCCAGCGGAAAGGATTCCTTTAAACGCAGCTTTATTTTGATCGGGATTCTTTTGAAATCGCTCACCTTGCTGAGATCCACGGCTTCGAGTTCGCTCTTAAACAGCTCCTTCCCATTTCCATAAAGTATGAATTGAGACGCCAGGTCGGGCTTCTGTCCCTTGGGAGACTTCGCGTTGTAGATCATGGCTACGCACTCGAAAGTTTCGCCCGGCAGATAGCTTCGGAGCGCCGGGCTCTTGCGCGGATCCAGCCGCAAATCGGGGTATAGCAGCTTGCGAAGGTCCTCAGGCCTTCCAGATGCAGCCCAGGGCAAATCCTCTTCTCGATTTATGATGAACATATTCGAGAGTGACAGGCGATGCTTCTTCAGGTCCGGGATTTCTATATATTGATAGGCCGATCCCGTTTTCCCGGATACGGGATCTCTAACAGCCGCCCGAACATAGTATGCTCCGGGCTTCTTGACGGGAAGCTTAAGCGAAAACTTGATGCCGTGCTCTCTGATCCATGGGAGGTTTTCCTCTTTAATGTTAAATTGGTATCTCTGCGCATTTGAATCCTTGATGTCGTTATTAATGTCGGTCGTAACGCTGGCAGCCTCCACCGTCATTTGACGGTTTCCCTCTTTCTCCTTCAGTAACGCTCAAGTCCTTGCCATTCAAATGCATGGATGTTTGAAGCAAATATCCTTTTTGCGAATCATCGATATATCCGGAAGTCAGGCTGATCTTCAGGCCATTATGTTGGAAGGGAGAAAAGATAGCGGTATACAGCGAATTTGAAATTCCTGCCGGGGCCTCGACCGGTTCGGGTAACCCATAGAAACCATCCCGGGCGTGCACTTCGCTTCCGGGCCGTTTCACTTTGATTTGTATCCGGTGGTAGAAGTTTCTGGACTCCGGTCTGAATGTGGCAGGAGGCGGAGTATAGGTCAGCATGTAATATCCCTTTAATTCTTCCTGCACCGGCCCGATTCCATTCACGAACCAGTTAGAGTCTTTGATAAAGAGCCCTCCCGTTTTCTTTGATAAAGGGATGGGGGTTTGCGAGTCTCTGATTGCGACAGCTTTAGTAGCCTTAGCTGGAATTACTTCGGGAAAGGTTGGGATCCAATTCGCCCGTTTTGGGGTCCAGAAGCCCATGTCAAATCCATTTTCGGGCATTAATATCTGGAGGGCCGCCTAATCCTCTGATGTCCAATGTGTGAATCACAACGCCGGCACGCAGCGCCGCATCCGCGAGCGGATTAAATGTGGCACTCCGTGTATCTGACAGCGCGATCAAAGTCCGTGAGTCCAGGACCGATTTGAGGAATTAAGGAGGCTGGGATCGTGGTCGCAGGGGAGATGATGATCAAGGACTTACGCCCGGGCATGTCCTGCAGGGTCCGAATACTATAAGCCATTGCCATCATCTGTGATGTCATCTGGGTCGTGCGCACATCGATGAACCAACGCACGTTGTCAATCATGGAAAGCAATTGTCGTTTGTCTGAGCTGAATGTCTGAAATTTGGCATTTCCCCCTGCCGTCGGCACAACGGCCACTAAATCTCCTTCCTGCATTTGCGTCTCCACAAACCTCCGCAGGGCTCTGCGCGCGCGATGAACTCCTGTAAAATCCATGAAAGATTATCAAAGATAAAGACAAGCGTTCGCCGGACATCTTCCCTTGTCACCGGAGGGGCTGGGATTGGAGGCGCATTGCGGGAATCCTTCGAGGGTACAACCGTTTTCTGCAGACGAGGCTGATAATCGTTGATGTATATGCATGAGGTGACCCTTTGCCGCAAACGGTCCTGGTAGATTTCGAAATCATCAGCGGTGAGGTCGACGATTTGATGCCCATTTTTATCCAAAACCACCGCATCAAGCCGCACCTCTTCGACGCCAATTTGAATCTTGAATCCTTTTTCTGCATTTCCAGATTGTTGGCTGTCGGCCTGCGGCGAAGTCCGGCTCTCCTGGCCATGGGAGCTTAGCAGCAGGCCAAGGAAGAAAAACGCGAGAGTTTGAAGCAAAATACGCACGCTAGAACGATCTGCAGTTTTCATCTAGGATTCATCCCCGGCGAAAATGCAATAATGCTCAAACCTGTTGTTTTCTTTATTTGATGGCAATCCTGCCCAAATAGTTCACCGGAATTATTCAGTAGCGAAAACAGCTCATCAGATGATCGTTGATCATGCCGGTGGCCTGCATGTGTGCGTAGATTATGGTCGAGCCCACGAACTTGAATCCGCGTTGCTTCAGGTCCCGGCTGAATCGGTCGGATTCCGGCGATGTTGCGGGCATTTGCGACATCGCCCGGAGACGGTGCTTGATCGGCTTTTCTCCGACAAACTGCCACATGTATTTGTCAAAAGAGCCAAATTCCTTCTGCACGGCAAGAAAAGCTCTGGCATTGGCAATGGACGCTTTAATCTTTAGCCGGTTGCGAATAATGCCCGGATCGTTGAGAAGACGTTCAAGATCTCGCTGGGTGAATTTTGCCACGATGTGAGGGTCAAAACCCTTATAAGCCTTGCGGAAATTTTCTCTCTTCCGAAGAACGGTTGCCCAACTCAAACCCGCCTGCATGCCCTCGAGCACAATGAACTCGAATATCTTCCTGTCGTCATGCAGAGGCACCCCCCATTCCATATCATGATACTCAATCATTAAAGGATCATTGGTAGGCCATGGACACCGCTTGAGTTTCTTCATAACCATGATTTTTACCCATTCATATTGTTTTGTTCTTTATTCCTGGAGCGCCGTCTCGCCTAATGCATGCATGAACTTTCGGAGTCGATTGCTGCCGCTGTCAATACGAGGCCGAAAAACATGGACTTCGGTCGTTTTAAAAGCGGCAGCGAAGTCGCCGCACTTAGCCCTGAGTTGCAAGTACTGCGGCATTAGCGTAGCCGGCAGCCCTTGACACTCAACTTTCCGAAGTCTACGACTATGACGGCAATTAGCCGCCGAGACGGCGGCGTACCCGGGCAAGGTGTGCGCTAACGCTCGAGTTCCACCGGGTCGCCTGTTATGGTGAACTGGCCTGTTAGGACTTTGGTTGTTGTCGTGTCCGCGGTCCCTGTAAATCCAGGCTGCTTACCGCCCACCGACAGGTCGAAAATGCCCGGCTCAAGCACGCGGCGCGTGTCGTCGGTGATGAGCGACAGCTCCCGTGCATCGATCGTAAACGACACATCCCGCGATTCGCCTGCTTTTAGTGTAACGCGGCGGAAGCCAACAAGCTTCCTGATTGGCACCGGGGCTGAAGCCTGGCGGTCGGTACTATATACTTGAACCACTTCGTCCCCAGCTCGATGGCCGGTATTTTTAACGGTGACCGAAACCCTTACCGGATCTCCGGCCTTGACCGATTTGGGAACTATTAGGTTTTTGTAAGCAAACGTCGTATAGCTGAGGCCGTGTCCAAACGGATAGAGCGGCTTTCCGGTGAAGTATTTGTACGTGCGTTCCTTCATCGAATACTCTTCAAACGGAGGCATCTGATCCAGCGACTTATAAAATGTGACCGGAAGCCGACCAGCCGGATTGTAGTCGCCAAAGAGCACGTCTGCGATTGCGGTGCCTGCAGCCTGACCGGGGTACCACGCCTCGACGATGGCTGGAATGTTTGCGTCTGCCCAGTTGACCGCCAGGGCGCTGCCGTTGAGAAGCACAAGCACCGTGGGTGTTCCGGTTGCGGCTACGGCGCGCATGAGATCCTCCTGGACCTTGGGCAGGTCGATGGTCAAACGATCGCCGCCGGAGAATCCCTTCACCTGCACCGGCATCTCTTCTCCTTCGAGGCGGGGAGAAAGACCCAGGAACAGAAGGGCTACATCGGCCTTTTTCGCCGCTGCAACCGCCTCACCGGCGTAGTCGCGGCCGCGCAAAGACCACTGGAGCTCCACATCCATCCCGCCAAACCGGTCCGCCATTTCGAGCTGTGATCGGATAGGATTTTCCTGTTTCGAGCGTGACAAACTGCGGCGCCGTCGCGCCTCTACCGCCGAGCTGCTTTCCGTCGAGTGTCAGCCGTCCGAATCCGCCTGCAGCACGCAGCGTGTACTCGCCTGTTACGGCCACGGTGATTTGCCCGGACCAGCGGACTGCGAACTGATTGTCCACCAGCTCCGGGTAGGGTGCGTCATTGCCCCATGATGCTTTGATATTGGCGCTGATTCCAGTCCGGACCGGCTTGCCTTCGTATTGGAAGTTGTTAAAGAATTCCACGGTGACGCCGCTCCGGAGTTGACCATTGACCATAGTTGAGAACGCCTGGTCGGGAACAGGCTCGTACGAAACCATGCCTTCGGCTATATCGCAGCCGCGTGCATAGAGAACGTTGGCTTTTGAGCCGACTTTTGCGCGGATGCCCGCAAGCGGTGTGATCGAATGCGACGGCGTACCGTTGTAGTTGCCCAGCAGGACTTCAGCGTCGTCGGCATTGGGACCGATCACCGCAATGGTGCGAAGATTCTTGCCCAGCGGAAGCGCATTGCCACTGTTTTTGAGAAGCACGATGGATTTCCGGGCAGCATCCTCGGCCAGGCGCGCGTTTTCCGGAGAGTCATTGACCGAGTAGGGAATCCGGGCCCATTGCACCATCTCCGGCGGATCGAACATGCCCAGCTTCATCCGGGCGGTGAAAAGCCGCTTCACCGATATGTCCAGTTCCTTCTCGGTCAGGATGCCCTGTTGGACTGCGCCTGCGAGCGCCTTGTATTCATTGCCGCAGTCGAGATCGCAGCCGCGCTTGAGAGCCAGGGCAGACGCTTCTTCGGCGGTTTTGACAATCTTATGGGTGGCATAGATGTCGCGAATCGCGCCGCAGTCGGAAACGACGTAACCCTGGAATCCCCATTTGTCGCGGAGCAAATCCTGCAGAAGCAACTGGTGCGCGCTGGCCGACTCGCCGCGGAAGCGGTTATAGGCGCCCATAATCGAATAGACCTTGCCTTCGGTGACGGTCGCGCGGAAATGAGGAAGGTACGTTTCGTAGAGGTCCCGGTCGCTCGCCTGGGCATCGAAGACGTGGCGTTTCGGTTCCGGACCGCTGTGAACCGCATAGTGCTTGGACGTCGCGATGACCTTGAAGTATTTTGGATCATCCCCCTGAAGTCCCTTGATGAAAGCGATGCCCAGTCTGCCGGTGAGATAGGGATCTTCGCCGTATGTTTCCATGCCCCGGCCCCAGCGGGGATCGCGGAATATGTTGATGTTTGGGGACCAGAATGTCAGTCCCTGATAGCGCCCGTGCTGTCCCTGACGGACGGATTCGTGATGTTTCGCCCGGGCTTCATCGGAAATGACTGTCGCGACCGAAAACAATTGGCTTTCGTCCCACATGGCGGCGAGGCCGATGGCCTGCGGAAACACCGTGGCGACTCCGGCGCGTGCGACTCCATGCAACGCTTCGTTCCACCACTCATAGGCAGGAATGCCCAGCCGCTCGATAGCCGGCGCGGTGTTGAGCGTCTGGGAGATTTTCTCTTCCAGTGTCATGCGTCCGACGAGATCATCCACGCGCTGCGTCGATAGGGAGCGCGGGATTCATATAGGGCAGTCCCTTGTACTCCTGAGCACCGGCATAGCAAAAGATGCAAGCAGCCAACACCGCAACAACCAGCGCAGTACGCAACAAACGACCGTAGTTCATAGGACTCGCTCCGTACAATGATATCGACTCGGGGCACACGGCATCGAAATTACACCAAAACCATTTATAAGCAATAGGAAATTCTTATTGAGATAGGGATATGGAGAAGAAGAAAGCATGCGGGTCCGGGCTTCAGCCCGGACGATTTGGAGATTCTGCTGCAATGCGCCGGAGCTGAAGCCTGCCGGATGCGGACCGCTAAATCCATTCTATGGACAGGATTCTTTCAAATATTTTGAATTCCGGATCGCCTGTCACTACTTTGGCATTTTTTCGGATCGCGAGCGCGGCGGCGAAACAATCTGCAGTACGCCACCGGATGCGCGCCTTTGAGTTTAGCGGCTTCCAGGGTCATCTCCATGTCGGCGGTCACGATGTCGATGGGAAGTTGTTCCATCAGGAACAGGATCTGCTCCGCCATTTCACGCCCCCGTTCCCGGAGAGAAATATAATACAGTTCTCCGAGGTTAATCACTGAAAAGAACAGACTTGTTTTGCCTGCAGACGCAGCCCTGAGTATTTTCCGGACCTTTTCGCCCCCCGCTTCGTCTTCAAAATGCGCAAGGAGGGCATAGCTATCGAGGACGTATGCCCTATCCACGCTTTGCCTCCGTGCGCCGGTCTTTGACAAGTGCCCTGGTCAAGGAGGTTTTGCCCTTCAGGATGCCTCGTGAAGCCTCGATTGGATCATCGGCGAGCGGTTTTATCAGGATCACATTCCCTTCGCCTTCGGATACTGAGACACGCGAGCCTTTCTTGATATTGAATTTATTTCGCAATGGGGCGGGGATGAGTACCTGTCCCTTGATCGTTGCCCTGGATATTGTCATGAAACACCTCCACAAAGATGTACTACATTATATCAGAAAGTGTAACGGCCAGATAGAATGTAATACGAATAGTATGCGGAGTTTTATTTTCAATGAATGACAGTCTGGTTGCGGGTGTGCTGACTTGTTTCATTGAATAGCTTCGCCTCCCGCTGTTGCCGCTCTTTTTCAAACTCCTCATCAAACTTGCCTTGGAGTTCCTTTTCTGCTTCCCATTCATCGCGCGTGAGGTAGAACGAAAAGGGGAAGTCGTCGTCCATATTGCTGCCGTCAAAATGGCAGAATGTCGGTCCCGTGTGTCCTGCCATTGCCCTGCAGAGCGGACAGTCGTCGTCAAACATCGCCCGTTCTGCCGCCACGGCCAGCGGCAATCGTTTGCGTTCGCACTCAATGATATAGGCGGGGCTTTTGTCTTCGAAATCCTCCTCAGGGCGATTCAGCCAATCTGACTTGATTTGATCCAGTCGCGCCACTTCAGCCGGAATGGATATATCCTGTTTTTTGCTTACCTGTTTCCAGCATTTTGAGATCAGGCACCGCACCAGATCGAAATACACCACGATTTCGTGCGTGCCGAACCCGGCGAACCGGTAGGCAGACGATTCGAGATTTAGGCAGGGCGCGGGTTCGCCGAGGCGACTCCACTGGTGCTCACGGGACTGCAGATCGGCTTCAATAAATTCGCGTTGCAGAAGCATCACTGTCCTGGGTGACTGGCCGCGCAAATCCTGGCGCGGAGTCATAAGCCACCGGGCATGAATCGCAGCGATAGGATCCTTTATGCCGGAATTGCGTGCGGCGAGGCACTCTCTGACGATATAGTCCGTGATAGCACCGTAGAGGACTGCCCGGGCATCGAGCGGCGGAGACGCTGCGTTTTGTGCTCGCCTGATGTCGCAGAGGCATTTATATTCGGCAATGGAATTCAATAGAATCCAATCATCAGGCACATCATAAGAAATCCTGACGCTGGTCGATTTCACTCCATCATGGTAGAAAATGAAGCCGTGAGTTTGAGGATATGAGTACGATGATTCCGTGGCCACGACGCGTGCCGCCAGATCGACGAATACAATCCCCGCGTCATACGGTTCTTCATTGGTGCCGGCATCGAACAATGCAAATGGTTCCGTTCCGTCGACGGGTTTGACAAACCGGGCCAGGGCGTTCTGCAGTTCTTCGATGGTTGCCGGGCTTGCGGAAAGCGAGGCCACCAGTGCATCAATTTCAGAGCCGTGAATCGTGCCATGAATTGCATGGCCGGCGTCCAGGATGTTCAATCGAACTTCGCTCATAAATAGCCTTTCATTGGATGGACATTAGCGTTCAAAATCGATAGCGGTGTTCTTGCCGTGATCCTTTCTTAACTGCTTCCAACTATCTAACTGTCCACGCCCCGATTTGAGCCAAGTTTTTTTAGCGCAAAAATGCGGAACCCGGGGGATTTCCTGATGCGGGCAGCGATAATAAAGCGGACGAATGACCCATAATGTATTATTATTTGGAGTGTTAAGCTGCAATCCTCACGAAATTGCTCATACTTAATACTCTGGTTCTCATAATCCGATCCTAGATTTATCAATGAAAGGTGACCTAGAAAATGAACGATGAATCGCCCGTTAACACAACTGAAGAGGAGGATCCGTCCGAAACGGATCTTGTTTCATTAGTCAAAAGAATGCAGCAGCAATTGAATTATTTGGAAAAGAAAATAGATGTATTGATCAGTCAATCGCAGCCAAAGCCGTTTCGCGAGAGGACCGAAAGGCCATTTCGAGAAAGGCCCGAAAGGCCGTTTCAAAAAAGGACCTTTTCAAAACCGTCGCGATCTTTTGACCGCCCGCGGCCTCACAGCAGAGAGGAACGCGAAAGCAGCCCAAGAGAAAGAGAGGCTGCGCCCCGTCGCTTCTATGAGCGTTTTGATCCCGCGAAAAAGCGCGGTGCCAATCCCAAAAAGAGGCCGTTTTCTCCCAGAAGAACAGACAGGGAGTAGGCTCCCGGCTGCCGCTCTATAGGAGCAGGCGTGCTAGTGGTGTCAAGATTACCTGACCCAACTGCTTTTTGGGGGGCATAGGATTTTCAGCATCTCTGCAGTGGCGGCTTGCGGCTGTTCCGCAGTCATGATGGCGGAAATGAGAGCTATGCCATTGGCTCCCGTGGCCATGACCTGAAGCATATTGCTTTCGTTGATCCCTCCAAGGCCAAAGACCGGGATATTCAGGGCAGAGGCGGTTTCAGCCAGGCGCTCCAATCCGACAGGGTTTGCCGTAAACAGCCTTGGATGGAGTAAAGAATACCGGGCCGAACGTTATAAAGTCAGCGCCGCTTTTTTGCGCCGACTTGGCTGAATCCAGGCTGTGGCAAGACACGCCGATCAGCCGTTCCGGCCCGATGATCTTTCGCGCAGCGGCCACGGAGATGCCGCTCTCCTGTAAGTGAACGCCATCCGCGCGGACATCACGGGCGATATCCGCTCTTTCGTTGATCAGGAGCTTGGCCCCATAGAGCGACGTTAGCCGGCGGAATTCGTCGGCAAGCCGGTAAAGCTCGTCGGTCGGGAGATCCTTTTCCCTGAGCTGAACCGCTCGTACGCCTCCCTGCAGCGCCTGTTCGACAACAGCGGAGAGAGTACGGCTTCGTGTCTGTCGGCGATCCGTTATCAGGTAGAGTTTGAAATCAACGGTCACGGCAGTTCTCTTGGCATCAGATTCCAGATGGCGCTGTTCGGTCAAGGAAACAGCGATCCCAATCCTTCCATACTGCCTCATACCCTTTGCTCCGGATCATCTGTTCTACTTCCGCGGAGGTGCGCTCATCGTTGATATCGAACTGCCGTGTGCCTTTTTCCGGATTGGCATAGCCGCCGGGCGAGGTGCAGGAACCGGCGCTCATCTGGGTAATGCCGAGCGGGAGCAGATTGTCGCGCAGAGTTGCACGCTCACGGGTGGACAGCGCTAATCCTATATCGGGGAGCAGCAGGCGGAGCGCGCAGATGAGTTGGACGAACTCACGGTCGGATACCGGATTGAGCGGGGCGAACCCTCCTTCAGCCGGGCAGATGCGAGGGAGTGAAGCGGAGATGTGCGTGCGCCAGTAGTGGCGGGAGAGATGCAGGGCGTGCAACCCGGTAAAAAATCCTTCTGCCCTGAACTGTCCCAAACCAAGGAGTGCGCCGATGCCGATACGGCGAAGCCCTGCGGCGCCCCCACGCTCCGGCGCCTGCAGACGGAAAGCGAAGTCCCGCTTTCTGCCGAACGGGTGCATTTCGGCATACAGCTTCCGATCGTAGGTCTCCTGGTAGATGGTTAGACCATCCACTCCTGCTGCCACCATCTGGCGATATCCTGATTCGTCCATGGGGATAGACCTCGATGGAGATAGAGCAGAAGAGATGCCGGATGCGCTCTGACGCGGCGACAATGTAGTCATTGCCGGCCACATGCGTTGCTTCGCCAGTCACCAGCAGGATGTGCCTGAATCCCCGGTTGTGAATTACCGTTGCTTCCCGCTCGATCTCATCAAGAGTGAGAGTTTGCCGGTGCGCGCTGTTCGTAGCGTTGAAACCGCAGTAGCGGCAGCCGTTGGTACAGACGTTGGAGAGGTAGAGCGGCGCATACATAAGGATGGTGTTCCCGAACCTTTGCAGCGTAAGCCGATGGGACTTAAGAGCCATTTTTTCGATACATGGGCCGGCGGCAGGGGAGAGAAGCGCCATAAAGTCGTCGATTCGGAGTCGTTCCGACAGAAGGGCGCGCTCCACATCCTCTGCATTTTTGGCCATAATGCGGGACAAGACGTCTTCATAGCGGTAGTTCTGCATTTCATCCAGAAAGCTCATGCTATCCCCGCAAAAATCCGGTCAGAGGACTGGATGCCGCGGCCCGGTCCGATTGTGCGCCAAGTCCCGCCAAATAGGCCTCACGCCCCGCTTCAACGCCCTTGCGGAATGCGGCGGCCATAAGCCCCGGATTGGGCGTGACTGCCAGCGCCGTATTAACCAGGACGGCGTCGGCTCCCATCTCCATTGCCTCCGCAGCATGGGACGGAGCTCCAATCCCGGCGTCCACGATAACAGGAACGATGGCCTGCTCGATAATGATCGCGATCTGATCCCTGGTCCGTATGCCGCGATTCGTGCCAATGGGAGAGCCGAGAGGCATGACCGTTGCGGTTCCGGCCTCCTGCAGGCGTTTGGCAAGGATTGGATCGGCATTGATGTAAGGAAGCACCGTGAATCCTTCCTTTACGAGGATCTCGGCTGCCTTGAGGGTTTCTATCGGATCCGGCATCAGGGTGTAAGGATCCGGCGTCACTTCAAGCTTGACCCACGGATCGCATCCGGCAGCACGTGCGAGGCGAGCCAACCTGACTGCTTCCTCTGCATTCCGCGCGCCGCTGGTATTCGGCAACAGCAAGTACTTGCTGCGATCGATGTGCGTTAGGATGCTGTCGTCCTGTTTGTTGATATCAATTCTTCGGAGCGCTACCGTGACGATTTCGCACCCTGAATTCTCAAGAACTGAAACCATCGCCGCGCCGGAAGAAAACTTTCCGGTGCCTACCAGCAACCGCGAAACAAAAGCTCGATCGGCAATGATCAGCCTATCATCACGGGCAGCCATCCTTACCCTCCTCCGACAAAGTGGACTATTTCTATCCGGTCCCCGTCACACAAGCGCAGTGATTCATACATCGTATTCGGCACGATCTCCAGATTGCGCGCAACCGCTACATTTGTCGGATCTATTTCCAATTTGACCAGAAGGTCGTGGATGGTTGCAGGGCTGATCTTCATCGTCTTCCCGTTTACGGTAAGCTCCATTGCGCTCTTCGCTCCACAGATGAAATGGGTCAGGCAAAAAAAAAGGCCGCAGAAGCGGCCGAGCTGTTTTCCCGCTTCCCTCCGCCGGCATTATCCGGATCAGGTTCAAGGGGTTTGGGACCTTGTCCCATCTCAGCTCTTGCGAACTCCCCCAGCTTTTATAATTACCAGATTACAGCGTCGGAAGCATAAATCAATAGGTGAGGTG
Organism: uncultured Acidobacteriota bacterium; assembly: GCA_963718845.1. Taxonomy (GTDB): domain Bacteria; phylum Acidobacteriota; class UBA6911; order UBA6911; family UBA6911; genus UBA6911. The sequence goes on along the minus strand of CAVRAD010000017.1, from coordinate 541,348 downwards.
CAGCAATGGAAAATGGCCGCTGGGTTCCTCTACTATTCAAAACCGATAGCGATGATCCGGAAAATGAAGGGATTTCACATTAGCATATAGAAACTAGGCAGGCACCTGATGATTAAAGCCCACTAAAACATTGGCGACTTGATCTTGTTTCAGATTGACGCGCATTTGGTTGACCATGACGGAGATGAACGGTTATGAAATAGGACCATCCATCTATTCACAGACTGTTAACTCGAGCAAGGAGGAACAAGTGAAAAAACTAGTTCTTATGCTGATGGTGCTTCTCGTCCTGACCTCGGTTTCCGCTTGGGCCCAGGATAAATTTCCCAAAGCGGAAGTCTTTGGAGGCTTCTCAGTCCTAAGTTTAGACCCGGGGTATGAGCGCATACAACCTCTCGGATTTCAGGCCAGCGTGACCGGCAACTTTCACAAAAACTTCGGTGTTGTGGGAGATTTTGGCGGCCAATACAAGAACGGGGCAGGAGTGTATGAGTACTTGTTTGGCCCAAAGTTCAGCATGCGCCAGCGCAAAGCCACTGTATTTGCTCATGCGCTCTTTGGTGGCATCAATGCTGGCGGGCATGTTTCAGATAGCGCATTTGCCATGGGATTCGGCGGCGGCCTGGATGTAAATGTCAACGACCACTTTGCGGTGCGTGCCGTCCAATTCGATTGGATTCCCATACAGGACGCGGGCGCCTGGGATACGAATACCATCCGATTTGGATTCGGGATTGTCATCAAGTAATAGCGGACTCGCGTATACACTTGCTGCAGTGCAGGCCGCTCTTCGGGGCGGCCTTTCCGTTATTTATGAAATCGCCAAGATCCGGAAATCGCATGCGATCCGGCTGGACTTGCGGCAACGCGAATGAGCGTTGTTGTCTCCGTAAACGGTTGTTTGCTGCCTTCAAGATAGGAAGTCGTTTCCCTCGTTAACGTCTTGTCGTCTGCAGAAAGGGTATTCTTAATCGACTCTATAATTTTCCCATCTTTTTTTTCAGTCGCTAGTATCGTTTTGTTGTCCACGACCTTGATGGCTAGCGTATCGAAGGCTCTCCTTCCCCCTACGGGTTGGTCCGTACCGTCAGCTCTGATTTGGATGGGGCCCGCCATATCAGGACATGCAGAACACTGATAGGTGCCTTTCTGTATTTCCCATGCGAAGTCTGCGTGTGTGATTGGAGGAGGAGGCAAGTTGTGGAGGGAGACCTTCCACGTGCCGTCAAATGGACCTTGCGCAGCGCAAGCCAGAATTGGCAGTAGCAGGATTGCAAACAGTGATTTTATCATGGAACCTCCTATATACTACAATGTAGCAGCATACTAACCGTCCCGCAATTGAGGAGTCAAGTTAAAATAAAAAAAGATCCGGCTTGGTGTCCGGATCTTTTTGTTTTCACTGTTTGAATATGAAGCTTCTATTTCTTGGGCGGACCAAAGGTTTTTAAGTTAACAGGTCCTCCCCAATTAAAGGTAGTTAGATCAAAGTTCTTTACAGTGTTTTCTCGATCCAGATTTGGCCCAAGGTACAGCGCATGGAAGAGAACAGGCTTTCTGATTGCTCTAAAATTCAACGGGGCATGCGGTAGGCCTTTTGGAATGAAGAGGACGGTTGTCGAGGTGATGGTATGCTTCTCCATTTCCTCTCCCATCCAAAAATCTATCTCCGCATCGAAGCTTTTACAAAGGTCCGGAAGTTGCGCGCCGAGGAAAATAAGGAATTCGTCATATTTGTGAGTGTGGGGAGTTTCCCAGCAAACCGGCGCGGTGAACACTTGCCATCCTATTGTGGCGGTTGCTCCAGGCAATGCCGAAGCGCCTCGAAAGTAAGTCTGGGGACTGGCTATTTCCGGAAACGGAGGAAGACTGTTAAGAGAAACAAAATCATTGGCCTTTGGCGGCTGGTGATTGTCTCTCAGGAAATATTTCCCATATTTGGTCCCGTCGGTTGACTGTGTCTCCGCTGGAGCTGCAATCAATCCGCTTTGATTGGGCGCCCATACATCCCGCAACGAGCTTGCGAGAGCGATGCCGCCGGCGCCTGCGGTGATATTCTTAACGAAACCTCTGCGCGTCGTACCTTTTTTCCTATTGCCGACAAGACTCATGACTAACTCTCCTTTTTTTGTGAATTCTCTTCACTGAAACCGATTGAGTGATTGCGCCATCGTAGCACAATGCGTCAAGGCGATGCAGTTGCATTTTGGGGCCGGTTAGGATTCTGGCCCATTGTTCGCAAAACCCTTATGAATCCTGTCGCCGGTTCTCTCAGCGTGTCGCCGGCGCCGGCGCAACGCGCTTTCCTTGATCGAGCCGGGCGTGGTGAATACGCGATTTGAATCGCCATCCCCGAGGCGTCTTGGCGTAGGCATCCTCATAGTAGCCGTCATATTCAATTTTATTGGGATCGCCGCCCAGCCCAATCATCAGCATGTCGACAGTTCCCGCAGCCCCTTGCGCAGCGGGGGAGATGATATGGTTGACGTAGATGTGATGGACGCCTTCCTTGATCCAGGGCACGTTCTTGCATCCCTGCGCACCGCCGCCGGAGACCTCTGCCAGCCGTTCGCGTCCCTGCCATTTTGGGCCGGCCTTGCCGCTCATGGATGGAGCGAAGTATCCGTCCGGCGTGAAGAGATCCGCATAGTCATACCCGTTGTTGGAGCATGTATCGATGGCGCGTGCGTACTTTGCCACCAGCTGTTGGATTTGAAAATAATCCAGTGCAGTTAACTCCGAGGGCTCCGTCTTCTGCGCGGATGCGGTAGAGGCCAGTATCAAAAACAAGGCGAGTATCATTCGAGGCTGCATCGTGTTCCCTCCCCAGTGCTCTGTACTAGACGAATGGATAGCCGATTGGAATCACGGAAGCACTATCCATTCAACTGTTACATGCCACTAATCTCCCGCAAATATCCGATTTTTGCAAGAGCCGACGCATGGTGCAAGTGGTTCGATGAAAAGAAGCCGATGGATTGGCTAATGGTCCCAACTTATGTTATCCAAATTACAAGACAATCTGCTTGACAAAAACTCATGTGAAATTATGATGGCTTCATAAAAGAAAAAACGTTTTTACAGTTTAAGCGGGTTCATTAATTTGCTTCCGGGCGAATTGAATCGATGGCGATGGTTTTGATCGACAAAACGATTCTTTGCAGTTTGGCGACCAAGGGGGATACATCGTGTCTGCTTGCGGTTCGCTGAATTCTCCGATTTATCTTCCATCCAGATCCACCACCAGATCGTGTTCCATTGCTGCATGCAAAAGAGGAGGAGTATGAAAAGCAAAAAATCGCATCACTGGGTAGTTGTTTTTTCTCTGCTTGCCATTGTGGCAACATCCGCGGGATGGGTGCCGCTCGTCATGGCTCAATCCGCCGATACAGGGGCGTTGACCGGGGTTATAAAAGATCCCTCAGGATCGGTAATTAAGGATGCGCAGGTTTCTGTAACCAATATCGCAACCGCGCAAAGCCGCAGCGCTCTTACGGGCAACGACGGTTCCTATAGATTTGCGCTTTTACCGCCGGGCAAATACGAGGTTAAGATCAGCGTGGCCGGCTTTCAGACAGCCGAATTTTCATCGATAACGATCAATGTTACCGAAGCTGCCGTGTTGAACTACACCCTGAAAATCGGCATGCCCAGTGAGATCGTAACAGTCGCAGCCGATGCTGAAATTCTTCAAACCTCGACTTCAGCCATGGGAACCCTGGTCGACGGGGATACGGTGACTGCACTGCCTTTAACAAGCCGCAACTACACTCAAATTCTGGATTTATCTACTGGTGTGGCCGCCAATGTCTCCGATGCGACTGCCCTGGGGAAAGGCACCCAGCGAACGAGCGTAAACGGCTCCGATCCCAGCAAGAACAATTACCAAATGGACGGAGTGTCCATTAGCAGTATCGCCAGCCTCGGAAGTGGGAGCGATCAGAATGTTGGTGCCGGGATCGGGATTCCAAATCCGGACGCGCTTCAGGAATTCAAGGTCCAGACATCAAACTTCGATGCCAGTTTTGGACGGAATCCGGGCGCGAGTGTAAACGTCCTCACCAAATCCGGCTCCAATAAGTTGCATGGAACGGGATTCTATTTCTTGAGGGACACTTCACTCAACGCCAATCCCTTCTTTTATAATCGAGATAAAGAAGAGGGTGACCCGGAGAAGCCGGTCCTCGATCAGAAGCAGTACGGTTTAACTCTCGGCGGGCCGGTTGTTAAGGACAAGCTTTTCCTGTTTGGCAGCTGGCAGGGAACGCGCCAGAAAAATGGGCTTTCAGGTGGTGGGAATGTCAATGTTAATTTGGCACCCATTCCGGAGGGCGACCGCAGCGCGCCCGGCTTTGCCGCCGCTCTTGGAAACGCGAGTTGCGGATTCATGAACTGGGGCTGGGCCGGAGGAGCCAATGTCGCCTGTGACGGATCGAATATCAGCCCCGTGGCACTCAATATTCTCAACCTGAAGCTACCCGACGGCAGCTATTTTGTGCCCGGATCGGGCACCGAAGGCTACAGCCGGAGGGCCTTTAGTATTCCTGCGGAATACAAGGGGGATCAGTTTCTTATTAATACTGATTACTTGATCAATCAAAGGAATACGCTGTCAGGCAGGGTTTTCTATACGCGTGACCCACAAATTACTCCTATGGGCTACAGCAACCTTCCCGGAAATCCCCAGACGGATTTCTATTCCAATACCAACATAGTCGGAAAGCTCACGTCCTCCTTGAGGAATAACTTTACCAACGAGGCACGCTTTTCCTATCAACGAAATTGGGGAGATATTTACGATGATCCGATAGCCGGATCCTCGCCTGCGGAGTTAGGCATAACCCCTGCAATTTCAGGTCAAACCCTGCCCCCCTGGATATGGATAGCAGGCGGCGGACCCTATATGTTCAACTCCTTCCGTCCCGCGCAGAGCCTGGGAGCCAACTACCAGTATGCAGATCAGATTGCGTGGTCCAAAGGCAAACACACCGTCCGTGCCGGATTCGAATACGAGAGGGTCCAATATTTTTCCAGGCCGGGGGCTAATCGGGGATGGCTCTATTTCGGAACCTTTAATGACTTCCTCGTTGGAGGGCCAGGCAATATCTTCATGTCCATAACAAATAAGGGAGACGGTCCTGGAGGAGAGCTCGATCACAATTACCGCCAGAACAACATGAGTGCCTTTATCCAGGATGACTGGAAGGTAACCTCGAATCTAACGCTCAACCTTGGCCTCAGATGGGAGTATAACAGCATGTTGAACGATACCCTCGGCAACATGACCAGCGTTTGGCCGAAACTGTTGGCAACCGTTCCCACACCTCCCACAGAGCCGACCACATCCGGTCCGGGTTTGGTGGGATTCGTGGTACCGAAAAACAACAATCCCCAATATGGACCTCCGCCGGCCGGCGTGTACCAGGCTGATAACAACAACTCCATTGAGGGTCACCCGCCCTATACCAACTTCGGTCCCAGAATTGGATTTGCCTGGCAACCCGCCAGCAAAGGCAATCTGGTTGTGCGCGGAGGCTTCGGCATGTTTTACGACCGGGTAATGGCGTACTATTATGTCCGTGCATACCAGGAAAGCCCTCCCTACGCGGCATCCTTGAGTTATGGTCCGTTTAATTCCTACACTCTTGAGCAACCGTTCCCCAACGTGCCGACAGGGTCTTACCCGTCCCGCTGGAGTTCTCTCGCCTGCGCGTCCAATGGAACCAACTGTAGCGGCTCCGGTTCCAATATGAGCACTATGTTTCTTAATCCCAACGTCGACATACCTTTGACGTATCAGTACAACGTCAGTATGCAGTATGAGTTTCTCCCCAACTGGGTGCTGGATGTCGCATATGTTGGATCGAATGGAACGAAGCTCATGAATAGCTACAGAAACGCCAATCTGGCCCAACTGGCAGCCTCGGGAAATCCAATAAACGGCCAGACTGCCAATACAACCGCCAACGTAGGTTTGCGGGTGCCGTATCTCGGGTATCAGGCGACCGGCCTGCAAGGAACGTATTTCGATGCCAGCTCCAGCTACCATAGTCTTCAAGCTACTGTCCGTAAAGCGTTTTCCTATGGATTGGCGCTGCAGACATCGTACACGTTTAGCAAAAACCTCTCTACTCTTGGCGCGGGAGACAGCACGAATTCCAATGACCCGTTTGATCAAGATCAGCAGAGAGGCCGACCAACTATAACCGGCCGCATCGCTTCATTCTGAACTACCAGTATGAACTGCCTTTCGGGAAGCATCAGGGAGCTGCGGGAATACTCCTCAATGGATGGAGCGTTTCCGGAATCACTACAATCCAAAACGGTCTTCCCCTCACCTTCACGGATAGTTCCGCCGGTAGCATTTATGGAGCCAGCGGTGGCAGAGCACAGCTGTGTGAGGGATATTCTCATAGCACAATCCCGACATCCGGCGATATTCATGACCGGTTAGGAGGAGCCAGCGGCGGCCCCGGTTACTTCAATGCCTCCTCATTCTGTGCAGCTCCAACCGGTGGTATCTATGGCAATGGGACCGGCTGGGGTAATTCTGGTGTGGGCATTATTCAAGGTCCGGGCCAGTTTAACTGGGATATTTCGCTCGTCAAAGACACACGGATAAGTGAAGGTCATACGTTCCAGTTCCGGACGGAGTTCTACAATGCCTTTAACCATACCCAGTTCGCCAATCCCAGTACGGCGAACCCGTTGGATCCGACTAGCACGTTTGGGCAGATTACCGCCACAAGCGTGAATCCGCGTATTATCCAATTCGGTTTCAAGTATCTTTTCTAGAGAAATCGAGCGGAACAGAAGTGCGATGATTTCGTTGATGGCCCTTACGGGCTTCAAAGCCGGTAAGGGCCTTTCTGCTGCCAAAGCCGCAGCCGTTTTTTCACAGTCATCTTTTCCAGACACAAATAGGAAACACCAGAAAAACATTTCCGTCAGCGAATTCAGAAGCGGCGTGATAATTAAGCAATAGCTCAAAAGAATCCGGAATCCGGAATTATTTTAATAGGAGAACTCATGGAATTCGATTCTTCGCGAAGAAAGTTCCTGCAGGCCGGACTAGTTCTGCCTGCTGCGGGTTTTGTTGCCGCTCATCATCTGGATGCATTTAGCCAAGCGCCTGCAGGCGTAGGCTATCGAATGCTTGGCAAGACCGGTCTGAAAGTATCCGGTGTCGGCTGCGGTATCGGCCTGATTCCCGATCCCGCGGTTCTCGTTCGTGCCGCAGATTTGGGCGTCAACTACTTCGACACTGCCCGCACGTACGAAAAAGGCAAAAGCGAAGAGATCGCCGGGGCTGCTCTCCAAAGCAGGAGAAACAAGATTATTCTGGCCAGCAAAACCGATGCATTTACCAAAGCCGAAGTGTTCAGGGAAATGGACGAGAGCCTCAAAGCGCTGCGGACAGATCATGTCGACATCTGGCATCTGCACGCCAGAGATACTCCGGATTCGATTACGGACGAGGCGGTCGAAGCCCAGGTAATGCTGAAAAAGCAGGGCAAGACCCGCTTCATAGGAATCAGCACGCACGATATAAATGCCGTCGTGGATAAAATCATAAAGCTCGGAAAGCATGATGTCGTCCAAACCACGTACAGCTATCCGATAGGCTCCGACCGCAACGCAGCCCTACATAGACTGCATGAAGCAGGAATCGGCGTGGTAGCAATGAAAGTGATTGTCGCGATGGCCATGGCCGGATACATGCCTCCCCAAAAAGAGACGAGGGTGCTGACAAACGAGGGACCGCTGGCAGCTGTCAAGTGGGTTTTATTGAATCCCGATATATCGACCACCGTCCCTTATGCGAAAAATATAGCTGAGGTCGAAATGAACTTCCGGGCAATGACGGAGCCTTACACTCCTCGGGACGAAAAAATGCTGTTTGCGCGAAACGAGGAGATCCGTCCGCTCTACTGCCGTATGTGTTATGAGTGCAAAGGCAAATGTCCGAATGGGATACCGGTTACCGATGAATTGCGGTACCTGGCCTATAACGATTTCGCGGGCGACTTCAGGCAGGCACGCGATAATTTCATGCGTCTGCCGAATGAAATCCGAGCCGTTCGTTGCAGCGACTGCTCCGCTTGCGCTATTCGGTGTCCTAATGGGGTCGAAGTCCGAAACAGGCTGATCAGGGCTCAAGACCTTCTGGCTTAGAATCCCGGATTGCGGATTACAGCCGCAATTCGCAATCATATTTAGTATCAAGGGGAATAGTCTTGCAACCTAGCATGCTATACGTTGATTCATACCCTATGTGCAGGAGCGCATCATGACAGACCAATTGCTGGCACGCATAGAGACGCTGGAGAGGCAAAACAAGAGAATGAGAGTGGCCATGTCGGGATTGTGCCTGTGTCTGGGGACGCTGTTAACGATGGGGCTGATTCTTCCCCAAAAGAGTGAAAACAGATTGGAACGGCTGGAAGCCCGGGAAATTATATTGAATGACGGAGTGATGAGCGCAAAACTCACTCCCAATTCACTTATCTTCAGCGACAAATCAGGGAATGCGGCTGAAAAAGCCACCATCACTGCATCGAGGATATCCTTGGGTGGCAGGTATGCCACGGAAATCAATCCGGAAGGAATCCTATGTAGCAGGGATGGCGTGCCACGGTTTGACCTCGCTGTTCGCGAAATAGGAGCTTCGATCGCTTTTAAAAACGCGACGGGTCTCATGGGATCAATGCTTGATGAGACAACCATGGTGTTAATGAACAGCGACGCGATGCTATCCATGCGGCCGGAGCATGTTTTCCTGCAGAAAGGGGAAGCGAACGCACTTTTTGATTCCAGCGCGCTCAAAATAAAGGATACAGACAAGTGATACCAGTGTGTGATGTCAGAGGGGATGCTGTCATGGCAGCCCCCGTGGAAACAGAGCCGGCTCAACGATTTTGTGCAGCATCTTTAATGAACCAGACAACAATTCTTTAGAGGGAGAAACCAATGACCGAGAAGAAGCGAACGGACCGACGTAATTTTTTTCAAGACGTATCGGCTGGAGCGGCAGGAATGGCTTTCGCCAGTATCCTGTCTACATTAAATGCGTCCGCCATGATGAACCCTCAGAAGCCGACCTACTCCTCATTTGACATGAGCAAACTAGCGAATGTTGTGAGGGAACCCAACGTCGTTGAATTTAAGCCGTGGAAGTCGATGCACGCTTCGATTACCGCCCCCATGATCACGGCGTGGGGCGCCAAAGACGTTCCGGGATCCGATCTGGCGATAGGATTTGCCTATATTGAAAGACCTGAAACATTGGGCGGCGCCACGCATTCACACGCTCATGACCAGTGGATATTCCTCATCGGGGGCGACGGCAAAAATTTCCTCGAATTCGATGCGGATTGTGAAATGTTGCTGGGAGACAAGGTTAGAAAGGTCAACTATTCCTGCTATTTCTTTATTCCCAAAAATACGCCTCACTGCCCATTGGTCGTTAAACGCGTGGGCAAGCCGATCGTGTTTATCGATGCCAGGATGGGCTAAGAGGCGTCCGTAAGGCTGCCAGGACGGGGACAGGCAAAAACGGATTGATTCCGTCCGCAGCCCCGGCTTAGGAGAGCAATTGTCTGTTTAACGATCCCCGCAGTGGTTGAAGGGGGGAGTTCTCAGCTTCACCCTTCGGCTGCTGCGGAATTGTGATTGATATGTACTATCACTGGGCATCGGATCCGGTAAAACTGTGCAGGCGGAGCTATCTGCAAAGTGGACATCCGAAGCCGAATGGTTTCTGGTTCGGTGTAAACGAAAGCTGGAAACGATGGTGCGAGAGCACGCAGTACTGCCTCGAGAAGCTGCGGTATCGCCACAGAGTGACCATCCTTGATACATCGCGAGTCCTTTTCCTGCGAAACGCGAAAGAAATCGACGTGTTTACGCGCAAGTATGGGCATAATCTTTCCGGACATATCAGGCCCCTGCAAAGCGCCGAGGATATCGACACATTTGCGTGCCGGTATGGGATCGATCTTTTCGGCGATATCCAGAAGCAATTCTCCAACTATATTATGTGGGAAGAGGTTGTGGCGAAGCACAGCGGTATCGTCATCAGTCCGTACTCTCGTGCTGGTAGTCTGACCTACCTTTGGTACTACGGCTGGAATTGCGCAGGCGGCTGCATTTGGGACACAAGCGTGATTCGCTTAGGCAAGCCCTATAAAACGGCTTGATAAAGGAACAGTCGGCGATCTAGTCTTTAACGAAACAAGGCAGGAGGATTCCACGATGAAAAGCGTACTGCGATGGGCACTGTTAGGGGGAACAATTTGGTTTTTGGTAGTGGGCAGCAATACCGCAGCGATAGCGCAATTAAGCGGCCAGGCCTGCACACGCGAAAACCTCAAGGCCATCACCGACAAATTCTTTACAGCTCTTGAAACACATAATCCATCCAGCGTACCGCTCGCTTCTGGCGTGAGATACACGGAAAACGGCATAACAGTTGCGGTAGGAAAGGGTTCTTGGGAAACCGCCGGCAAGCTGACGTTTAAACGTGGTTTGATTGACACCCAGAAATGTGGAACGCATACGCAGACCATAATAGATGAAAACGGCAAGTCGATGCTTTACGGCGTTCGGCTTAAGGTCGACAAAGAGAAGATTTCCGAGATCGAAGCCATTGTTGTGCGCGGAAAGGAAGTGCTCGACGTTAAAGCCATCCTGGATACAAAAGACCAGGATTGGGAAAGCATTCTTCCGCCCGAGCAGCGGAGTTCTCGCCTGGCAATGATGGCCGCAGCCGATGATTATTTTGAATTGTTTGTCAAAGAGCAAAAGCCGAAAGTCTCCGAACTTCCCTACGCCAAGATCTGTGACCGCTGGGAAAACGGCATGCAAACAACAAAAGGAGGAACAAACCAGGGGGTAACAATGCCTGCGCACAATTGTTCGCCTAAGGGCTTCGCCGATATGACTCACGGTCCCCGACGATTTCTGGTGGACGTGGAAACAGGCATTGTGGTTGCGTACGCTCTTTTTGACAACGTCTGGCCCGACTTCCATATGTTCAAGATGAGAAATGGCCTGGTAGATTGGATCCAGGCATATTTTGAGTATGGTAAAAAATACCAATCGATAGGCTGGCCGACTGAACCGGCATGCAAATAGAGTTTTGATAAGAGCGGCTGCGAATTACCACGAATGTTTTGCTGATCCCGGTGCCGCTTCGATCCAGGTGGTCTTCAGACGATGTCATGAGGGCTGTGCGCAGTGTAAAGGTGGGTTTTAACCGCTAAGATTGTTGGGTCCTATTAGCGGCTCTTGGCGTGGTTCGGTTTCGCATGCCGGATAAAGACGCTACAAGAACCCAACTCCTCAGAAGTTGCGATATTTGAAGTAATCGTGTGCATAAGAAACGCGACTTCTGTCCTGGGTGATTACCATCTAGAATTTCGTATCTAGAGAACTAGCCAGGCCTAGGCTTGCCGGTGGCGGTGAAGGCGGGCAGAGGCAAGCCGCGAAATCCTGGATTGCCTCCGCAAAACTCATTTATTTCAGTTCGGCTTCCACACGTTTGTAGCCCGCTGGGATTTCAAAAATAGATGCCGGTATTGTCCCTTTTTCTATCGAAGTGACAACCTTCGTTGTCTTCATTTCGTTGCCCATCATTTTCATGGTTGTAACGGTCTTGAGAGGGATCCCTGATATCTTCTTCATTTCCTCATACATCTTCCGCATGTCGAACATCGGCATGGATGGCATCTGGAATTTCATCACATCATAGTAGGCTGCGGGTAGCTTGAGATCGCTCGCAGCAAAGATTTCCACCTCCATCGGTCCTTTAAGGAGATATTTTTCTGTCGCGTATCCTGCAATGCTTTCTCCCGGACCCACCTTGGTAACCGAAAAGGAGGTTGCCATCTGCCCCATCACTTTCTTCATGGCGGCCATGTCTTCATCGTCCATCCCGCCCACTGCAGCTCCTGCTTTGCCAAGCATATCCTGCAACTGCTGGAAAGTGATCTCGGAATACGTTTTTTTCTTACTGTCGATTGAAATCAGCTTCTGGGTGTCGAAACGCATGATGCTGTCGTTGCCATCAGAAGAGCTCGTCTTAATGGCATTCTTGCTGTAATATTCAGCGCTGGTGACGGATCCGCCGCCCCGGCCCATCATCCCGGAACTAGTTGTCGTCGAATGCATAGTCAGATCTTGACTGAAGATTTGCGCTTCTGCATTCTGCGACGCGCCCACAACAAACAGGAGCAAACAGGCAGAGAAAATTATTCGAAACGTCGTACATAATCCTAGCTTTTTCATGGAGAACTCCCTGGGATGCATTTTTGCTTCTACGAACAGCCATAGTATCTACGCGCTTATTAGAAAAATAAAAGAAAATTATTATTGGAGCAAAAGGATCGCCGGCGAAGCCATGATTCTGCGGTATCGTGAAATTAATTCTTGCTTATGGAACGCCGCTCGGAACCAGCGAAGTCTGGCGATAGAGGCAATAATCATTTAGAGCCTTGAAGCCAAAGAAGAAGTCAGGGTTTCAACTATTGCCTATCGTGAAGTGTTGAAAGCATCCACCGAAGGAGATGGCGATTGCAGAGCTATGTCTAAATACACAGCCTTTATGCACCTATAAACCCTTGATGTCATGCTCACTAACATTACCAAATGCTTGAGCGGCATTAGATTCATTAATCTGCGAGGTCGCAGCTAATACCTGAGCGTGGATTTTTGTAGCAATATGGCGCAGGCTCTGGTCCATTTTCTTTTCCGTGGATTGGAATTAACTTGTTATATCTGCTTGCTATTCCGTGAATTCGTTCCTGCTGGTTGCCCCCGTCAAGACAATCGGCCAACGCTCAAATCTAGTTGTGCCCGGCATCACCAACCGGCTTTAAATGCATTGGAATGGGTTAATTGTCAAACGGCTTTACGCCTCATAATCCTTAGGGAGATCCACCGGCTCTGCCGGAGGATACTTACTCCGCTATGCGCAGGCTGCGATGATTCGTTGCTGCTCCCGGAGCCTTGTCCTGAAGCTCTCACACTGGTATTGCCGGCATCGCCGTGAAAATTCGGCTGGGTAAGGGCGCAGCGGTCGATTATAATCAGCGCAATTTGCCGGGCATTCCGGTTGCACTACACTGTAATAAGTGGATTATTCCTGGAATCGAGGGTTTCAGGAAGGGGAGATGAAGATGATGAAAGGGAATTGCGGGTGCGCTCATGTCGGAAGGCGCGATTTTATTAAGACAACGACTATGGCGGGCATGGCAGCAACTCTTCCGGCGGCGGCTCTGGCGCAGAATTCTGTAAGTGTGGCGAGACCGGCGAATAGAGGGAATAAAAGGAAGTTGCTCCTGCTGAGCGACTTTCCGGACTCATTTGAGCGCTTGATTCAGTCGGTAAAATCGATCAAGGAGTTTGAATTTTCCGTAGTCACGGCTAAGACCGATTATCAGAAACCGCAGGAAGTTATCAAAACCATTCAGACGGAGGCTCCGGACATTCTCTTCTTCGGCTTGCCGCGGACAAATTTGAATTCCGGAAATATCCCCGTTTCGCTGGATCATATCGACGTTCCTATGATACTTCTTCCTCCGATTCCGGACCTGATCATGATGGAAGCGAATGTCGCTGCGGCATTCCGGGCAAAAGGCTCCAACGCCCTGCTTGCCAATTCTGAAACGCACGCGATCGAATTGATGAAGATTCTGGCAGTTCCCAGGCTGCTGGAAGGCAAGCGGGCCGTCATCTACGGCAGGCCATTTGACTCCACCAGCGTGCCTGCGCGCAACCTGACTGCAGAGACCATTTATAATCGCACCGGCGTCCGCCTGGAATTCCGGCCGATTGAACAGCTGGAAGTGCTGCTTGAAACCGTTGATCCTGTCCGACGCCAAAAAGGAAATGGAAAGGTGGAAGAAGGAGGCGGCGTCCATGGTCGAGCCCACGGATGAAGCACTTCTTGAATCGTGCAGAATGTATGTGCTTTTGCGCTCCATTATTGAGAAAGAGGGGTTATCGGGAATCTCGATCGATTGCCTGAGTTTCTCATTCAACTCGAAGCGGAAATTGCCTCCGCCTTGCCTGGCATTCACAAGATTGCGCGACGAAGGATTTGCGCTTCCATGCGAAGCAGATGTATGCGGAATGCTGTCCACCATGGTACTGCAGGAGATCAGTCAGAAGCCATCGTACTTCTGCAATATATCCTCCGTCGATATCGAAAAATCCAGCACGGTACTGCGCCATTGCGTTGCCCCGTTGCAGCTGCTGGGCCGAAACGCCGCAGCGCTGCCGTACAGGCTTCGGGATTATCATGGAGTAGGGGGCGTGACTCCGCAGGTTTCATTCCCGATTGGCCTGGAAGTGACAATGGGCGGGTTCACCAAGGACCTTACAAAATTTCGTGGCATGGCCCGGAAGAATTCAGGCGGGTATCGACGATACGAATCACCCATCCTTTGACAGCCCGGTACCCGAACTTAAGAAAATGCGCAGGTACTGTTCAAACCGGGCGGAGCTTAAAATCAAGGAGGCCGACGTTTTCTTTCAGAAAATCGTGGGAATCCATCACGTGATGGTGGCCGGGATTTATACGAAGGCGCTCCGTGAGGAAATGATCCGGCTGAATGTGAATCTCATCGGCCCTATAGACTCGTCCGCTCCCGCTTCATCATGATGGCGGCATGAGGTCCGTCACGGCCGCGATTGAGCGGGAAGATGAGCATAACGCTATGGCAGGCATAGGAGGAATACCTGTGGATAAAAAATTCACACGACGTGAGGCTATCGAGCTGAGCCTGGGAGCAGCGGCGCTTGCAGCATCAGGCACCGCAATGGCCGCCGCAAAAACTGCAAGAATGGACGTGCCGGAGGTAGAAACTCCTGCAGCAGCATTAAGTGAGTTCAATAAATACGGGGAGGGCTTGGAAGCATCACTGCTGTTAAGGACATCTCCCATTGCCGTTAAGATGCTGGAGAAGGAGACAGACATCCCGAAAGAGGCTTTTCGTCCGAAAAGAGATGGCGGGTATCACCTCGCCCAGTGCCAGGCATTTGGGCTGTCGCGGCGGGAAGGGAAAACTGTGGCTATGCTGAAGGAGGACCACTGGTGCCCAACGGCGCTCATGGCATACGGTATGGTAAAAACACCGGACTCTATGGCAAAGCTGGGAGAATCCTTCATGAGCTTCGAGGTCGGCAAGTATATCGGCGTGCTTACGGCCCCTCTGAAGAATGCCTCCTTTGCGCCGGATGTAGTGCTCATTTATTTGAATCCAGCGCAACTGAGGGGAATAACCATGCCGATGATGTACCGCGATGCCTCTCAGGTCAGCACGCATCTCTTCCTCCCATCCTGCGCGCACAGTGTTGTGAATCCCATGAAAACAGGAAAATATGGCGTCGTGCTTCCGGATCCTGGAGAGTACCAGAGAGCACTGACGTTGGAAGAGGAGGTCATATTCGCAGTGCCGCAGGAAAAACTTCCGGGATTGATGGCGGGCTTGAAAAGCGGGGGCAGGATATATTCTCACCGGGATCAATACATGTCCATGAAGCCTGATTTTGAGCAACCGCAGTTTTACAAGGATCTGTTTAAAGGCTGGGGATTAGATTCAGAATAGAGATGCACGAAATATTGGGAATCTTATTATTCGCTTCAACGGCGGGCACAAACTGTGCTCCGTCGCTGAACTCAATCGTTGTGCGGCGGATTTTCAGCTGCCGCAGGCAATAGAGCGGAGAAATAATTATGACCTTGTTTCGCATATACCTTGTAGTTGCCTTTGCATGTCTGGCCGTCTACACGATCGTTGTGGGCGGAAATTACGGATGGGAACTGCTCCCCATCTTCTTCTCCAATATCGCTGGATTGACTTGGTCGGGGCAATTCAACCTCGATTTCATGACCTTCTTAGGTCTTTCGGGCATATGGATAGCCTGGCGCCATCAGTTCTCGACAGGTGGCGTTGCCTTGGGGGTTGTGGCGTTCTTCAGCGGTATGATCTTTCTTGCGCCTTACCTGATGTACGCCAGCGTTAAGGCAGATGGTGATGCAAAGATATTGTTGCTTGGCAGGGAACGTTCAAGCCACTGAATTATATGGGACAGATGGAACCTCTGCTGCTCCGGTGCCCAACAAGGCTTTTGCAGTGGAGCGTAAATTGCTGCGCCCGCTGAAAAGCGCCCTCGGACAGTCCTCTCAGATAGCCAAGGACGAGCGACATGACAATGCTGGAAACGGAAAGACTAATCATAAGGAACTTCCAAACCAGCGACGGGCACGCTCTCTATGAGCTAATCGTTCAGTATCAGGCTTCCGAGCTCGCACCCTATGATCAGCAATGGCCCACTGCACAGGAAGAGATCCGGAAGGTCACAGAATGGTTCGCCGGTGGAGATAGCTTTCTGGCTGTATGTTTGAAGGATACGAGCCAACTGATCGGATTCGTGAGTCTCAATGCTGAAGAAGGAGATGGTAATCGGCAATTCAATACAGGCTATGTCTTCAACCGCGATTTCCACGGCCATGGTTATGCGACCGAAGCCTGCAGAGCCGTTTTACGTCGCGCGTTTGGTCCATTGCAGGCATGCCGAGTAGTTTCCGGGACTGCCGCTATCAATCGGGCGTCTTGCCGGCTGCTGGAGCGGTTAGGCTTTAAGAAGATTGGCGAGGAAACAGCCTCTTTCAGAACTGCGGAAGATGGTAAACCTATCGAGTTCCTTGGATATCGCTACGCTATCTTGAAGGACGAGTGGCAAAATAGGAAAACGTAGGGATGCCAATGCCGGCATGCGGCAGACAGCGCTGTGCGCCGCCGCTGACGCGTAACGTTAAGCTTCTGATCGACGCGTTCTTCGGTGACGCATTATGAATCATCATCCGAACAGAAATGAGGAAAACAAACCATGCGACTGCATTATGCTGTTTTTGTTGCGTTAATTATCGCGCCTGTGCTCGTCACTGCGCAGGAACATCTCGGTACCTACGAAGACCGTATGGCGGTCGAGGACGTGATGGCACGCTATGTGTGGGCGGTGGATTCGCTCGATCCTGAGGGTTACGTTGCCGTGTTCACCGAAGATGCCATCATCGATTCAAACGGCAACATCAGCAAAGGACGCGAGGAGATTCGTAAGATAGTCATAAGCCTCATTCAGCGGCGTGACGACAACAAGGCGAAGGGATTGCCAACTTCAAATTTGTACCATGTGATCAGCAACGTACGGATCACGTTCCCGAGGCCCGGCGAAGCCTTGCACCGGTCGTACTGGCAGACGGTATATCGCGATAAGGACAGCAGGATGACCGCGGCCGCAATGGGCCGCTCGGAAGATCGACTGGTCAAGCGCAATGGCAAGTGGTTGATTCAAGAGCGCAAGCTAGCCGTCTTCTCCGATTGAGAAATCGAAATAGGGAAATTGGGGAAATAGGGGACGCCTTGAGTCCTGCCGAGATCTCTCGAACTCCGGGGCTAGAAATATAGGGGGCCATCTTAAGATCTACTTTCATCTCTATCTCCCGGATTGCCCGCGCTACTTCCTCGGGTTTCTGCGGATCGAAAGACAATCCGGCGAATGCGCCATCGAAAACCTTCTTCAATTGCTCCATATTCCTGGTCACTTCGCTCATGCCGTCCAGTTTTATTGGCATTCCGATATCTCCTCGTTCTTCGCTTTCCTCCGATTGTATCATCACTCCGAGATTCGGTTGCACGCTTGCTGAAAGAAGGCGGCCGCGAGGAGGTGGGTTAGTCAAACAACGCCGCGCCAATTGAATGATATTTTAGAATATAAAAAGCAAAACAGATGATTTCATAAGGTTTCCCTTCCTAGGTTGAACTCGCTGCGGCCAGGAAACTTCAACTCGGCATACATAAAGAGGTTACAATATAAAGTAAGTCTGATAATGATTGGATTTGTTACGGAATGCGGCCACCGCCAGTCTGGTTTTAGAAAAAATGAAGGAACACAAGGATGTATTTGATTTTTCGAAAATGATTCGCTGCGCGAAATCCTACAGCCTGACGATCCGGCGAAACCTGGGATTTCTTCTCGATGCGATCGGCGTCTCATCGGATGCCCTGTACGAGATCGCAACCAGGAATAGAAGAGGGTTCAGCAACATGCACGCGAAGGCAAAGACCTTCAACGCCAAATGGCGGTTGTCCTAGGACCCTGGAGTTATTAACTCGCTCGATAGCGGCGTGATTCCATCGTTTCCCAATTATCGTTTTCATGCTTGACCAATGTAACTATGAGCGTTACATTGTAACAATGATCCAGACGTTCAAGCACCGTGGGTTGAAACTCTACTTCGAAACCGGGAATTCCAAAGGCGTAGCGGCCGAAGCAGCAAAGAGGATTCAGATTCGATTGAACGTTTTGAATCGTACAAAGGAGTTGAGAGACATTGGACTGCCCGGCTTCGGTTTTCATCCGCTTATGGGAGAGCGAAAAGGCGAATACGCAATCAGCGTGACCGGCAATTACAGGATGACATTCCGATTTGATCGCGGCGATGTCTTTGACCTTAATCTGGAAGACTATCATTGAAAGTGAGAATGATTGTGGAAATGAAAAAAGGTTTGCCACCAACGCATCCTGGCGAATTATTGCGAGAAGAGCTCATGCCGGCGGCAAGGTTAACCCAGGAGGGATTGGCAGGGCGGCTTGGCGTGTCGCGAAGAACAATCAATGAGATTGTCTGTGAAAAGCGCTCTGTGAGCGCGGATATGGCCCATCGGCTGGCTAGATTTTTCAATACGACGCCGGAATTTTGGCTGGGATTGCAGCAGGACGTGGATTTATGGAAATCTCAACAGGCAGCTGAGCGGGAATATGCAAAAATTAAACCGTTGAAGAAATCTGCATAGTTGGATATTCCCCTGGATCACTGCATGAGTTCGATAGCCTGCGAACTCCGTATCCGATATTAGTTGCGATACCGATTCCGATGCCGACCAGCATGATTTGATAGGAAATAGGCTGGCGGAGAGGGTGGGATTCGATAATGACCAACGAGGCTAATTCTTCGACTTTCAGCAACTTAGAATTTATTTCAATCATATCAGTCATTTGCGATAATTCTCTATAGCAACCCTCTGTTTCTGCAATTTCTCTAATTACCTATATTTTCATAAGAAATGGTATCACTGGTATCACCGTTGAGAACAATTCGCTCCGGCGACGTAAATCGGCCTAGCGCAGATGACCGATACCTCGCTCCGAAGTAATCCAACCCCGTTTCCGCATCCCGTTCTTTGGAGGTGAAATCCCCGTCAGAGTGTCAGCCCGCGACCTAAGTGTTCAATAAACCTTGCAGGAGGCAATCTTTGCCTCTTTGATGATTTGGGCTGCACATTTCGAAGGATAGTCGGAATACGCTGCATTCTGTTTCGAGTTCCGACCGTCCAGGTTCCTTACAACTTCTTATAAATATGTCTTATGTAAACTTCGGCCTTTGAATTTGCCCATGAATCGAATTCGATGGTATTCTGTGTCAGAATTGGGGGTTTAGAAAGGGATTTCGGGCATGCCTATAGTGCAGAACTGCCTCGATTCCCTACGGCCATTCCGAAAGCATGATGCGAATTATGGAAGTACACGCCTCCGGACACAAATCTTCGAAGGTAACCCTCATACCAAATACTCAGCCTCGGATTGACGTAATCCTCGCGGAACAAGATCCCACGCCGCGACACTCCATGTTTGCGGTCGATATCGAGGACTTGAGAAATCCGGCACGGAAAGAAATGAAGCACCTTCAGACGCAAGCAGCAGCGGCTCTTCAATATCACGATTATAATAGCGCGGAAAAACTATATCTTCAGGCATTGAGAACATCTCCGTCCGATCCATCCATCACAAACAATCTTGGCGTACTTGCATTGCGCCGTGGCGATTTAAAGGCTGCCAATACATGGTTTGAGATGGCAATGCAGCTTGATCCCTACAAAGGCGATTATGCGCTTAATCTCGGCATTCTGCGATGGGCGCAGGGTCGCCGAGATGAGAGTTACAGCCTTTTGTTGCTCGCCTCGGACAGAGGCTATGAACCGGATTCCAGCCACTACATACAGGGCGTTGTAAGCCTGGAACGAGGATTGTATAAAGAAGCGGCCAGACACCTCAAAAAAGTGTCGGAAGATCGATTCCCTTATCGGAATCTGTTTCTATCAATGGCGCTTCGGCATCTGGGTAAAGCAAAGTCAGCCGATGAAACTTTTCTAAGTTTTTTGAGGCGGAATCCATTTCCGTTTGCTTACATGCCTCCGATTATCCGAGAACCGACTCGCGCAGTGCAACCGTTGCTGAATTTGCACTGAAGCCTCTTCCTTCTTCAACCATGGCAATGGATGTCCGGTACTTGGAACGCAATTATTCAAGGACCGTCTAATGCAGAGACAAGGCGCGGGAACAGTTGCAGTAACTGCAAGAAAATGCTAAAAAGCCTCTGCTTGCCCACCCTCCCTGGAAAGTCGATTTCAGCGAATCAATCCTACCAGGCCGGGTTCGGCCATGCACATTTCATTTCTTGCTGAGGGACAGATATGGCATGCAAAAGACATGATGTGAATGTGAAGAGTATATGCTCCCTGATTGTTATCGTTTTGCTTAATCTGACTTCATCCGCGCCCGCAGCAGAACGGGATGAAAAAAATAAGGAAGGCATATACTCTGTACTCGATCCACAGGGCATCTGGCCAAGGATCGAGCGTATTCCATTAAGCTCCAGACTGTTATCACTGAAAGGAACGCGGATCTATATTATCAATTCCTGGGGCAGTGGCACCGGATTTGAGACGATTTTTTCAAAGATCGCCGAGATAATCCGAAAGCGCCAGCCCGATGCAACTGTAACGATCAAAGGACGCAATACCGGATATTCTTTAGATGATCCGGAGCTTTGGAAAGAGATGAAGGCCAACGCCGATGCCTTCATCTATGCCGGCGCCCCGTCCTCATCCACTACTTCCTATGCCTTCCAGTGGGCGGCACAGCTGGAAAAAATGGGTTTGCCGGGTGTCGTGTTGATGTATGACACTTTATTGAGTGTTGCGGACACTACCCGCAAGCGGCAGGGAGCGGAAGTGCGCTATGTCGCGATCCCTTTCCCTGCAGACACTATGAGCCCATCCCAGGAGAGCAAGGCTATCGATGACATTCTGGGATGCCTCACGCTCCCCCTGAAGTCTCATGAACAGCAAACCGGTTACATTGAAGCGCCGGAAAGACCGCGGATCATGACCACCGGCAGCTTTGATGAAATTCAGCAATATTTCCATACGCATGGCCTGAGTGACGGCCTGCCGATTGTCCCCCCCACAGAAGCTCGCGTGGCGGCTATGTTACGGGGTACGCAGTCAGAAACCGGACACCGTGGTTATCAAAGCCTTAACGCCGGAAGGCCTTGGCGTCACAGTGGAGAAAGTTGCTATCAACGGCGTCATGGCAGGTTGTGAGCCCCGCCATATGCCGGTGCTTCTGGCTGCCCTGGAGGCCTATGATCTGCACAATAAAACCAACTCTCTTGTGCGGTCCACAAATGCGTTCTCTTTTATGCAGGTTGTAAATGGGCCAATCCGCAAGGAACTGGAGATGAATGCCGGGACTTCTGTGCTGGGTCCAGGCAATTATGCCAACGCTGCCATGGGCCGTGCCCTGCGTTTATTCATCACTAATCTGGGCGGAGGAGTGTCCGGCATAAATATGATGTCGGTTGTGGGCAACATCAGCACCTGGCCATTTATGTTCGCTGAGTTTGAGGAGCAAAGCCCCTGGGAGTCTTTAAGCGTATCCCAGGGATTTACAAAAAGAAGACAACACTCTCACCATGTTTACCGGTGGCTGGGCACACGCCGGCAATTATGGCCATGTGCGTTTTACGCTGAAGCATGTGGCCGAAGACATTGCTGAGTTTGAGCTTCCAAGCGGCGCTGCGATTATCATATCGCCAAAGCGTGCGGAGATATTGAAGGCTCAAGGATATACCAAACAGGGAGTAGCCGATTACCTGGTTGAACATGCCACAAAACCCCTTGGCGAACTGCGGACCTCCCATTATTTCAGCGATACTCCGGATACCGCTGGTAAACCGGACAGTGCGGAACATCGTGTATTCAGACCCGGCACCGTTCATGTTATTGTAGCGGGAGGTGACGCCAGCCCCATGATGCAGGCCTGGCATATGTACAGACCTATAACTGTTTCCATTGACAAATGGCGGTAATCCTCCGGATGCCGCTTTGTCCGCTATTGAATGGATGATGAACAGGGGGTGCCCATGAAGTATTTTCGATACGCGCTGTTCCTATTCCTGTCCCTGTTGTTGCTGCGATCCTCCGCCAACGCACAGCCCGGAGCGTTCAATCCTCAGCTGCTTGACTGCGGCCGGCATGGCGATGTCGAGGTCATCTGCGGCACGAATGCGCCGGAAGATTTTGAACTAACCCCGGACGGCAGGTTTTTGATCGTGGCTAAAATGGGGCGGGACGAAAACAAAGGCCTGGATCTGTTTGATCCTGCCGCGCGGACCTTTGCCCGAATACCTCTATCGGCTGAAAAGAAACCGGATTGGGGTGAAGACGCCTGCACGGAATCCATCGGAGGAAAGATCCAGCCTCACGGGCTGTCGTTCTCAAAACGAACAAGCGGCGAGTGGCAGTTGTATGTCGTCAATCACAGCATGCGCGAATCGATGGAAATGTATGAATTGCTGCCGGACGCAGGGAAATGGAAACTGGTATGGCGCGGATGCGTGCTTGCGAGCAAGCCGTACAATGACGTCGCCGCTCTGCCCGATGGGAGTTTCGCAGCCACGCGGCCGCAGGCACTTCAAAAGGAAGGTCAGAATATTTTTGCCGGTGGGCCTTCCGGGAATGTTGCAGTCTGGACTAAAGAAAATGGTGAACGGGTGCTCCCCGGATCCGAGTACGGATATCCAAACGGAGTTGTTCTATCCGAGGACGGCCGCTATGCATACATCAGCGGCTGGGCTACCCGCGACCTGCACAAGTATGATCTGAAGGCAAAAAAGGAGGTCGCAAAATGCGACCTGCCTTTTATGCCGGATAACCTTACCTGGAAACGGGACGGTAAAATTCTGGCTGCGGGCATCAAGGGCGTAAGCGGCAATTGCCCTAAGGATTCCCCGCATCCCTGTCTCCAAGGCTTTATGCTGGCAGAAGTCGATCCCCAAAACCTCGAGCACCGGATTCTGTATGACAACAACGGCAAAGCCCTGATCAACGGGGTCTCTGTCGCCATAGACGCCGGCGATGCTTTCTATGTTGGCTCTTTCCAAGGCAATCGTTTGGTGAAATTGCCTCGATAGCCTGCTTACAGGCCGCCGGTATGCGGGTTGTACTTAATAGCGCCTGTTTTCCGGTCGCGGGAATAATGCCTGAAAAATTCCCACGCGATTTTGCCGTATTCCGGATAGAGCGCATGTTGGAGATTCATAGTGTAAGACAGTGCGACCATAGGGACACCGTCAGCATCGTTGAGATACCAGCGATAGCTGTCATATTCGCCGTTGAGCCTCACTCGGACCATTCTGTCAGCCTTGAATCCGTTTACCGGATAGGTTTTGAAATCGTACGCATCTATCCGTTTCATGCCGTTATAGCCCAGGAACAGATTCAGCTGAGTCTGGTACCCGGCCGCAATCCTGCCGTTGACTTGATCGAACGCGCCTCCCAAATCAAATGAGGACGTGGTGAACATCACCGGCAGATGAGCTTTCTGTAATTGCTCCACCTGTTCCGGCGTCCCGGTGTAAGGAGCCGCCGCCATCGGAACGGCTGCGGCGAATATCGACGGATTCCCGTTGATCGCGCGCAGCGTCGCAGCGCCGCCCATGGAATAGCCTGTAACGTAAACGCGCGACGAGTCCAATGCCGGATACGTTTTAAGCATGTATTTCACCAACTCGGGCAATGCATCGGCCAGCAAGCCGGCAATACTTTGATGTTCCGGCGCGACCATGGCGAAGCGCTCGGCGCCGGCCAGCGGGAGCAGACCGATTTCTTCGACAAACTGGCGGGGATCGTCTCCGCCCCCATGATTGGCAAGGATCAATGGCACGGTTCCAGCCGGAGCCGTGTTCTTAAGCACTTCCTCGGGCAAATATTCGAACCATGTCTGCAGGTATTCGCCATTGGTGCTTTTATCCCGCTGAATCGCTCTTCGCTGCGGCCGATCACATGAATGCCGTCCCGCGTGACACCGTTGATAACAGCGTTGCGTTCGCATAGCGACAGGGGCGCCTGGTCCATGCTGTAGCCCTGATAGGGCGTGGAAGCGCTGTGGAGGCCCGGCCTGCCCACCGGGATGCGCATCGCCTTGATAAACAGGTTGTAGTAAGCGTCTTTGATATACCCCGCGGCATTGGGATTCGGATCGTTGGCTATAACCACCCTCTTGAGAGGCAGCGACTGGTCAAAATACGCTTCCACATTGCCGACCATTTCGTGCGCGTTCGCATTATTGGCATGCTTGTATAATTCCACAACTGCATCCGGCGCATTAACCAGGTACACCGGGACGAGTCCCGCCACATTGCGGCCCGTATCCATTTTGCCGTTGATCAGCAGCATGCCCGCAATTCGGCTGACATAATCGAGAGTTCCGGCAATATGGTTATTGAGATACGTTGCACCGCCGTCGATTCCGATTGACATAGGTGTAGCCGAAATCCGCCGAAATACTCCGCATCGGAATAGCCGACTCCGCCGCCGCCAAACATGCCCGGCCCCCGGGCGCCACTCGTTGCCGGCCTTTCCCCTGCCTTCTGGGCAAAGATGGCGGTCTGGAGCGCATAGTAGTGTTTCTGGTCGCCGGCGCCGAAGGCTTTGCCGTCAGCGGGGGTGACCAGGATGACGCTGCCGATCGCATCGTTGATGATTTGGATCAATCCAAGGTCTTTCAGGTATTGCAGTGCGGCGTCTTTGCCCGCGAACTTTTTCTCTGCAAAAACAAGAATGTCCGCGTTAAGTCGAGCGGCGGCGCGTCCACCGTAAAGGTTCGGCGATCGGTAAATAAAGGTGGTTCCCTCAGGATATCCATCCAGAACGGGATGGGATTTGAACGTTCTCCCAGTGTTGCCCTCCAATGACGCAACGGCCTGCCGGTCCGCTTTTGCGGGCTTCTTCCAGCGTTTCGAACGTAGCCTGATTTTTCTGGCTCCCCGAGTAATTCAATGAAAACGTAACGGACGGGATTGCCACGGCAGCCAGTGCCAGGATGAGCAACATCAACGGATTCTTCTTATGCATGATTTCATTCTCCTTGCCGCAAAACCGGCAGCCGCCGGTTGCTGTGGAATATATCTGGTACCAGGAATCAGTTTGTTTCCTGAATCCTCCATTTCATACAGTTGCGGTTTACGGAGCCAGCTAAAACCCTTCTGTTGTCCGCAGAAATTCTGCCGACCGAATCCGGGTTAATCGATGGCTGCAAGCACATCGGCGCAGAACTTTGCGATTCCAAATCCTGCTCCCGAATCGAAACCGCGCCGCACTATCACGACCCTGTGCGACGGAATGATCATCGCATACTGGCCCTGGCCGCCGCTCGGCGAATACGCATCGGCGGGCAGCCCATCGATGCCGCCGTACAACCAGAACTGGCCGCCGTATCGCGCTCCGTTGCCTTCAGGTTGAACCGGGCCCGGAGTGGAAACCAATTGCGTCCAGCCTTCCGGCAAAATGCGTTCGCCGTTCCATACGCCGTTATTTAGATACAGCAGCCCGAAGCGCGCAAAATCCCGTGCAGTAGAATAGGTCTGGCCCGACATCAGAAAGTCGCCGTTCCAATCACTGGCCGGCGTGGTACGCGTCATGCCAATTTTCCAGAATAGCTGCTGAAACGGCATCGCCCAGAAAGTCCGGTCGTCTTTAACCGCTTCGCGCACGGCCCGAATCAGGAGCATGGTATCGGGCGGATTATATAGGAAACGCGTGCCCGGCAGCGTATCAAGCATGTTCGTCACCGCACGCTCCGCTACGGTGGCGCCTCCGGCATAGATATCCGATTGCGGACTGCCGTTGCCTTCGCCGTACAAGCCGCTCGACATGTGAAGCAAGTGACGCGCCGTGATCGCGCCCCGCGGATCGCCGTCCTTGCGCCATTCCGCAAGCGCGCCGGGCCGATCCAGGTCGAGCCCGTATTTCCACGTGGCAATGCCAGCCAGAGAAGCCGCGAAGCTTTTTGCCGCCGAATGCGTCTGCGCGCCCTGGTGCATGTCGAAGCCCATCGCATAGCGTTCTGAAACGATCTTGCCGTCTTTCACAACGATGATTCCCCAGGTTCGCCCCCCATAGGTGCTGCCGTCAAAACCAGATTCGACAATTGCATCCAGCGCTCGCTGCTTCTCTCCCGGCAAAACGGCCGGCCGCTCTTGAATCGCCCAGAGGCCAATCGTGCGCATCAAAATCGGGGCGCACCACGTTCGCGGCTACCTGCGGCACATACTGCAGCGCCGCCTCGGTTGCGCCGATCGGCAACTGAACGCAACCGAGCACCGGACGCCAGGCCACTATGCGCGGCGGCATAAGATTGGAGTACTCGATGGAGATGATTTTGCGCACGGAATCGATCTGCGTTTTCATCGATTCCGTGCCGCCGAGCCCGCCGTTATCGGCGTTGATCTGTTCAAGGGTCCGGCCACCGTCCCACAGGCCGCTGCATATTGCAACCGCCCGTGTGGCCGCCTGGGAAGCCGCTTGCCTGCGCGGTGTCGGGCCGCCGCCGGAACCGAGTCCGAATGTATTCTGTTTTGCCGCAGGCATGGCCGGGCCTTTGGGATCATTCTGCGCGTTACCCGAAGGTACGGCGCAAAGGAACAGCACAACGCAGATAGGAGCAATTCTGCGCATTCGATGCATGGATGCCTCCTGGTCTCTGGGCATGCTTTCATTACACGCGCCCAGCCATCAGAGATCGCACTGCCGAACACAACCGTTCGGCATTTCTTCGTCGATCCGTATTATAAATGTATTATAATTGCATTTCTCATGTATTTTATTTGCATTTATCCGGCAGTGTTTTCGGATAACCGGATGCGTCCGGCTCCTGACTAATCAGGATTATGTTTCGGTGCCTTAGGGGCTTGCAAGCCCGATGAAATCGGATTTCTCAGGCAAACAATATCGGAATTGAGGTCAAGGATGGCTGTTTTGATTGTCATTTGGCTGTTGATTTGCGCTTCAGATCCAGCGATGGCGCAGGTTTCCAGACCCGGCGAATACAGCGGATATTCCACGATGATTTACTCCGAAACGGTCCGCAGTTCCCAGTATGTCTCCATGAGGGACGGCACGAAATTGGCGGTGGATATATTGCGGCCTGCGAAGGACAGGATCGCCGTAAGCACTCCCTACCCGGTGCTCTGGCTGTACAACTGGGGAGGCAGGGCAATTGGCGGAGCGCATGCGGTTGACAATTATGCCGAGATTGTGAAGCACGGATATGTTGTTGCATTCGTCGATGCCAGAGGCTGCGGAGCTTCCTTTGGAGCCATGATTGGAAGCTATGCCCGCATTGAAGCACAGGACGCCTATGATCTGACGGAATGGCTCGGGACTCAGCCCTGGAGCAATGGAAAAGTCGGCATGATGGGGTGTTCTCACAGCGGACAAATAGAATGGCTCGCAGCCGGAATGAAACCGCCGCATCTCAAGGCGATCTTCCCCCAATGTTACAGCTTTGATTATTACTTCGGAAAATCTCAGGGCGGCATCCCAGGCACGTTCCGTTCGGGAAGCTCGTACGAACGCGAGAAGACCTCCGCGCCGGTCGATGAAGATCCTACGGGCGCCATGCGCGATGAAGCGGTTGAACAACACAAAAAGGGCCAGTCGGATCATGCTATATTCCATCCACTCCGCTTCAGGGATAGTCGCTCTCCCATTACAAATAGCAAAGCATGGGAGGAAGCAAGTCCCGCAACGTACCGGCATTCTGGGCTATTCAGCGGGCGGGGGCGTCGCCATAGGGACTGCCGTGACGGAACCCTCAGATGCCTATCCGGATTTCGTAGCTACCATTTATGGTCCGTCGCTGGTTGATGTTACCGTTCCTCCACAGGGAGCCCCTCTATTCATAGCTGTGATGGACGGTCATTTCAACGTGACCAACGGATGTGCGGCGTTGTTCACACTATGGAAGGAAGCGAATCGTCCGGTTGAAATCCATATATACGATCATGGATACGGTCCGGCTTCGGGAATGCCGGTCGGGACATGGACAGATCGTCTCTACGATTGGCTGATCGCCAGAAAGCTGGTGACGGAATAAGGCGGCATCTCCACTTTTGTTGAATTCTTCCGTTGTGGGCATCCGAATGAAGCAGAATCCGTGGGCAGGGCTTTTGCCCACAGATTCTGCTTTTCATGCAGCTTCTTTTGGAATGGATCTATTCCCAGCCGGTGGGCGAATTGTAAGGCGCCATGATGCCAATGGCCTCAATTTCGTGAATCTTGCCGCCCCATATTTTGTAGATGTGCATGGACGGCATATCAAAGGGTTTCTGATTGGACATATCGGATTCGGGCCGGTCCGGATTGCCCACAATTTTGAATTTTTTCTGCGTCATCGGATGATGGAAATGTGAAAAACCGATCGCCAATCCCGTAACGGTGTCGGCGATTACCACGCGGCGATTCTCGATTGTGGCAATGTATTGGAACGTTCCGGAGCTAATCTGTGTCGTGCAATCCTGCATACCCATCAAGCCCGGCTTCGGCGCCGCCGTGCCGGGAATGGTAACTCCTCCCAATGCGGGACCGCCGGATGGCGCCGTGCGCATGCCGTTCTCATGCCGTTGGCAATCAGACGCAAATGGGGCAAGATGGCCATTGTTGTTGTCCAGCGCATCGTAATAGGACTTCGCAATGTAGATCAACCGGCCGTGCGAATCCGCGTATTCATACGGCACTTCCAGAAGAATAGACGGACGATGCTTCTTCAGATTTGGATTATCAGGATTCCCCATGGGATTATTTTTATTTAGCACCATAACCAGGTGCTCGGCTTCAACGATCTTGCCATTCACCAGCTTAAGCCGGAAACCAACCTGCGCGGGTATTTGATCGCTGCCCATTACCACCAGGCCGCCGACTTCCTGGTTGATGGGATCCGCGGCCACGATCTTGAAATCGGACGGCATGGAAGAAGCCGTCTTCCATAAACCCTCGCCAAGTTTAATGCCTTTCACGTTCTCAACTATTTTTACATCGCCGGCAAGCGGCACTTTTGCGGGATCATGCGCAACCATCGCGGCCAGATAATCATCGGCAAGCTTTAACAGCGCGGCGCGGTCCAATCCAGCGTCGGCGGCCGGCATCATCGCCGCCGCTGCAAACAGCGCAATTGCGCCCAGCAATAGATAGCTCATCATTTTCTTCATAGTATCTGCTCCCAGCAATACGATTTTTTAAATTAAGGATTCACTATGCGTGCTTATTGCGGCGCAATAACGCTACGGCGGGATACTGTATCATAGGTTTAAGCGCTGTCAACATTACTGCTGACGCCACGGGTTTTATTCGGCACTCCCCCAAAAGGCCATGGATCCCACCGGCTGAAAACAAATCGGTGGAATCCATGGCAACAGGATATGGAACGTTGCGGCCAGATCAGGCGCCCAGTCTTCCTTTGGCGGCCATGACGTCGGCGATCTTTTTCATACCTAACCCTTCCAGTGTTTTTCGGGTAGGCCAGCCGGTTTTGACATCCCAACCTTCCAATTTGTAGAAGTTAGTTTTGAACAGCTCGACGCCATCTCTATCCAGATACATATCCGACTGATCCTCAAAGCTCCATTTGCCGTCCTGGTAAACGGGTTTTGAGCCGGTCATATTGAAAGTTGCGCCGGGCATAAACATAAAAGGAGCAAATTGTTCTTTGTCGCGATGCCTTCCTGCCATCACGCGAATCGCACGTTCCATATTCCAGATCTTTCTGCCAACCTCTCGCAGAATGACATGGATTCATTATAGAAACCGGCGAAACGCCTGCCCCATGCCAGTAGTTTGGCTTTATGCTCAGAATAGATGCCGGTCTTCCTGGCCTCTTCCCCTTTCCAGGAATTGCTGAGCATCAAGAGGTCGTCGGAGAATGGAGCCATCTTGGCAGCTATTTTTTGGACCAGCTCTTCGGCGGAGGGTCCTCCTCCCGCTGCCGCTCCAGGACCGCCCCTTCCCCCGGTCAATGAAGAGAAGAAGCCGTGCCACATTGGATCGCCAGACATCATGATATAGCTATACGCCCAATCCACGTCCGGAAGCGAATGGTGCCAGCTGGCCCCATAGGCAGGGAGACGCAGTGCACCGGAGTTCATATCCTCCTCCAGCCGTCCCCACTTTTTGGCAGCCTCCAAAATCCCTTCAGCCAGATCCGCGCCAATACCGATTTTGCGGGCGATTGCATCACAGAAAATTTCGCGGAAAGTCAGCTTGTCCCATTGATCCATGGGCAATGGATGGGATTCTATTTTCTTGCCTGGCCCCAGCACGCCGAGTTCATAAAGGTATTTGATATACCAGCCTATCCCCGGCTCCATCGGCACGCTTCCTTTAAACAGCGCGGGGGCGTTGGGAATATTTCGGCTCAGGGCGCAGCCGAACTTGGTGCACCATGTACAGATTCCCCATTTGATGGCGATATCCGCGCCTCCCATCTGGTTGCCCATAAGCCAGTACTGATCGGCGCACATGGATTCGCCGCCGTAATAGGAGTTCCGTTTCCGATCCGGGTTGACACACGGCATACAGCAGGATGCTCCCGCTTGCACCATTCCTCTGCCGTACTTCTGCATATGCTCAATTCGGACGTCTACAATTCCCTTTGGATCCGCCATCTGAATGCTTCCGGTTCCGACCACGCTGATGGCTTTCAGATTCTTGGATCCGAAAACGCCTCCAAAGCCGCCGGTGCGCGCACTGACGCCGCTTCCGTGAATCAGAGAGGCGACTCTCGACATCGATTCGCCCACCGGGCCGATTCAGACGATAAGGATAGTCGGAATAAGCTGCATTCTGTTTCGAGTTCCGACCGTCCAGGCTCCTTACAACTTCTTATAAATATGTCTTATGTAAACTTCGGCCTTTGAATTTGCCCATTAATCGAATTCGATGGTATTCTGTGTCAGAATTGGGGGTTTAGAAAGGGATTTCGGGCATGCCTATAGTGCAGGAATAGAAGAGGGTTCAGCAACATGCACGCGAAGGCAAAGACCTTCAACGCCAAATGGCGGTTGTCCTAGGACCCTGGAGTTATTAACTCGCTCGATAGCGGCGCGATTCCATCGTTTCCCAATTTTCGTTTTCATGCTTGACCAATGTAACTATGAGCGTTACATTGTAACAATGATCCAGACGTTCAAGCGCCGTGGGTTGAAACTCTACTTCGAAACCGGGAATTCCAAAGGCGTAGCGGCCGAAGCAGCAAAGAGGATTCAGATTCGATTGAACGTTTTGAATCGTACAAAAGAGTTGAGAGACATTGGACTGCCCGGCTTCGGTTTTCATCCGCTTATGGGAGAGCGAAAAGGCGAATACGCAATCAGCGTGACCGGCAATTACAGGATGACATTCCGATTTGATCGCGGCGATGTCTTTGACCTTAATCTGGAAGACTATCATTGAAAGTGAGAATGATTGTGGAAATGAAAAAAGGTTTGCCACCAACGCATCCTGGCGAATTATTGCGAGAAGAGCTCATGCCGGCGGCAAGGTTAACCCAGGAGGGATTGGCAGGGCGGCTTGGCGTGTCGCGAAGAACAATCAATGAGATTGTCTGTGAAAAGCGCTCTGTGAGCGCGGATATGGCCCATCGGCTGGCTAGATTTTTCAATACGACGCCGGAATTTTGGCTGGGATTGCAGCAGGACGTGGATTTATGGAAATCTCAACAGGCAGCTGAGCGGGAATATGCAAAAATTAAACCGTTGAAGAAATCTGCATAGTTGGATATTCCCCTGGATCACTGCATGAGTTCGATAGCCTGCGAACTCCGTATCCGATATTAGTTGCGATACCGATTCCGATGCCGACCAGCATGATTTGATAGGAAATAGGCTGGCGGAGAGGGTGGGATTCGAACCCACGTAGAGACTTTTGGTCCCTAACTCGATTTCGAGTCGAGCCCGGTACGACCACTTCGGTACCTCTCCCGGACTGAAAGCCTATCAAAATTCTTTCTCTGCACCAAAGAGAATTTGTGCCTCTGGCTTAATCTATGGATAATGGATGCTTTGAGGACAGAATTCAGGAGCCAGAATTCAGGAGTCAGAATAAAAAACTTGGTTCGGCATTCTGACTTCTGGATTCTGACTCCTGGCTCCTCTCTTCGGGAGACCTAACAATGCCAAACGCCTCTCTTTATTCCCGAATCGGACGACTGTCATCCATTATATTTGTCCTGCCCAGTTGTATGGCGGTGGGAGGGTTGGTGGGATACTACCTCATCGATCGGTATTTTGGCGTGTATCCGTGGGGTACCGTTGTTTTAGTTCTTCTTGGCGCGGCGGCCGGGTTTTATGAAATTGTGAAGATTCTGATCCTGGACCAGAGGAGCAAAGGTGATTAGTTCCGCTACATTCGAACAGCGTGTCTTCCGGATCGGAGCGTGGCTGGTTGCCGCCGGCACCGTCGGCACGGGACTGATTTTCGGCCTGAAATATGGAATTTCCTTTCTCGCGGGCGGCATTCTTTCGGCTGTGAATATGAGGCTGCTGATACGCACGATCAACGCGGCGCTGGCGCGCAGTTCCAGAATTTCCAGCATTCGGATCACGGCGGGTTACATCTTTCGCCTCCTGTTGATTCCCCTATGCCTCTATGCTATCATGCACTTCTTTTTTAGCGGGATTATTGCTGCAACTGCAGGATTTGTGGTTTTCAGCAGTGGTATTTTAATAGAAGGCATTTTCGAGGCGGCTAAAAGCAGCCCAAAGTGATATGCACGAAACTTCTGCAGTAGGCAATTTCCTGAACGGCTACCTGTTTGATCCCATTGCCAATGCCATGGGCTTTCACTCGAGTCACGGCCATGCCGTCCCGGACCATATCGTCCTTGTCCTGCTGATCGCGCTCGCGCTTATCCTGTTTTCCTGGTGGCTGCGAGGCCGGCTCAGCGTGGACAATCCCGGGCGGGCCCAGCACCTCGTTGAAGTTATTTTCACCGCCATCCAGGGCTTGATGAAGGAAGTGATCGGCCGCGAATATCGCCAGTTTGCTCCGCTTATTATCACCCTGGCCGTCTATATTCTGATTGGAAATCTCCTCGGCATGATTCCGGGATTTCTCTCGCCGACGAGTAATTTTAACATCACGGCGTCGATGGGCCTCTGCGTCTTCATGTATTACAATTATCAGGGCTTTCGCAAACAGGGATTTCTCGGCTATCTGAAGCATTTCTGCGGGCCGGTTATATGGCTGGCACCGCTTCTTTTCGTTATCGAACTCATCAGTCACCTGGCGCGCCCCTTTTCGCTGAGCGTCCGACTCTTCGGCAACATTTTTGCAGAAGAGCTAATCATCAGTTCGCTCAATGATTTGTTCCCGTTTTTCGCCTCGGTCGTCGTGATGTTCCTGGCGCTTTTGCTGAGCACTATTCAGTCCTTTATTTTTATTTTGCTTACAATGGTTTACATTTCAGGCGCTGTGGAAGAGGCCCACGGAGAAGGGCATTCAGCAGTGCACCAGTCTGCGGATCCAGTAGCAGCAGTCTAAGGGAATCGCAATCAACTATTTCATCCGCGCTTTACAGGACTTTGAAAGGAGAATTTGATGGGTAGAAAGTCGGTTCTTATTGTAATGATCTCGGTGATCCTTCTGGTATGGGTGGTTCCGGTGTTTGCGCAAGCCGAAGGCGGCGCTGCGGCCACCGGCGGGAAAAGCCAGTGGTTGATTATCGCTTCCGCGTTCGGGATGGCCCTGGCTGCCGCAGGTTGCGGGTATGCTCAGAGCCGCGCTCTGGCCGCCGCATGCGAAGGCGTTTCCAGAAACCCGGGCGCTACCGACACTATCAGGCTCTTCCTCATCCTGGGCTTGGCCTTCATTGAGTTTCTGGCGCTTCTGACGTTTGTTGTTATCCTGATGCTCCAGTAGGCGCTCCATATCGAAACCGCGGGTTTGAAAGCTACATCCGTCGCAAACCCGTCGGAGCAATATGTCGCTATCGGGATCGGTTTCGCTGTAGGTCTTGGTTTTTGGACTTCGGTCATCTAGATCAATATCCAAAGTGCCAATGGCGATGGACGGTCCCGGTAGCGATCACGAGTATTGCGCCAGCCTTTGAGACGGTCTCTTCACCCCCTGCAAAAACTTGGACTTGGTCTTAGTCCTAGACTTGGTCCTGGACCTGTTTTTCTCCATAGGAAAAATTCATAGCAAACGCTGGGTTAAAAGAAGTCCACGACTAGGTCTAGGTCCAAGTCTAGGTCCAGATCCAAGTGTGGTGAAAGACGCACTGCGAAGGTTGGCTTTACTCTTCTATGTCGTGGATTGTGCGGAGGCTGCGCAGTTCGCAATCTTTCCTGCCCGAAGGTGTAACGATTTCAACGCTATCCCCCACCATCTTTCCCACAATGCCGCGCCCGATCGGGGATGTGATCGAAATGAGTCCCTGGCTAATATTGGACTCTTCCGCTGTTACCAGCTGATATTCCACTTCCTTGTCTGTCTCGTATTCGTAAAGCACGACCTTTGACCCATACGCCGCCCTGTCGGTAGGGATTTTGTCGAAGTTCACCAGCAGCATGGCCGCGAGTCTCTGCTGCAGCTGCGCTTTTCTTCCTTCCACGTAGGCCTGCCTCTCCTTGGCCGCTTTGTATTCCGAGTTTTCGCTGAGGTCGCCATGTTCTCTGGCTTTCAGAATTTCCCTGGGCAGATCCACCCTGAGTTCCCGTTCAATGGCATTCAGCTCATCCTGCAATTTCTTGCGTACATCAATCATTACTCACTCCGAATTGGTAAAATATTATTTTAGGGCAAAACTCGAGCGGGCGGCAAGTTCAAGGATGGGGGCGGGGAAGATGCCGAGGAACAAAACGCCAATTGCTCCCAAAGCCATGATGGCCCGCACGGGCCAGCTGATAGTTTCGGGTTCCAGCGCCGCCTCTCCGGGCTCTTTCATATACATGTAGATCATGATGCGGAAATAATAAAAAACGGAAACCACGCTGTTAAGCACGCCGATGATCGCCAGTCCTATATAGCCTCGCTGGACTACGGCGCTGAAAAGATACAATTTACCCATAAAGCCGCCGGTCAGCGGGATCCCGGCCAGCGAGATCAGGGCAAGCGATAGCACTGCTGCGGCAAAAGGCGCTTTGCGCGCCAGTCCGGCGTAATCGGCCAGATACACGTGCAGATCACCCTGGCGGCTGAACGATAAAACAACGCTGAAGGCCAGCAGGTTCATCACCGTGTAAATCACCAGGTAAAAGAGGACCGCGCTGAATCCCGCGTCGCTGCCGGCCACAATTCCGACCAGGATGTATCCGGCATGGGCAATTGCGGAATACGCCAGCATGCGCTTGATGTTGGTTTGCAGAACCGCGACGACGTTGCCCAGGGTCATCGTCAGGATGGCCAACAACCATAAAATCGAACTCCAGTCGTGCACCAGGAAAGGGAAGGCCTGGAGAAGAATCCGCATCAACGCCGCAAATCCGGCAGCTTTCGGTCCGACGGCCATGAAGGCCGTCACGGGCGTCGGCGCCCCTTCATAAACATCCGGCACCCAGGAATGGAATGGGCACCAGAGCCACTTTGAACCCGAACCCGACCAGCAGTAATCCCAACCCGATCAACGTTGTGGTTTGAATGCTCCCCTGCAGCAAAGCCAGTTCGCGGATCACATAGTAACTGGTGCTTCCGGTGCCGCCGTAAATCAACGCGATCCCATAAAGAAGAATCGCGGTGGCAAAGGAGCCGAGCAGGAAATACTTCAGTGAAGATTCATTGGAGCGCGCGTCGTTGCGTTTGAATCCGGCAAGAATGTAGGTCGCGATGGAAAGAATTTCTATGCCGAGAAACGTGAGAATGAGGTCCGCGCTGGCGGCCATCAGAGACATGCCGGAGCAAGCGAACAGCAGCAGTGCGTAATATTCCCCGCGATTGATCGATTCCCGCTCGTTGAATTTCATCGAAAGGTACGCGGAAACAGCTCCGATGATCAAAAAGAGCCACTGAAAGAAAACGCTGAACTTATCGACGGCAAACATTCCCCTGAAAATCGTGCGCGGGGAGATGTTCCACTGGGGCATCAGGCTGAATGCGGCGACGACCGTTGCCAGGACGGCAATGCGCGCCAGGCGGCTCTTCTGCTCGGGAGCGGTAAAGGGCTCCAGCAGCATGAGGATCATGCCCGCGACCACCAGGATAATTTGCGGTGCGAGAAGCAAGAGTTCGTTGGTCATCATTTCGCCCGTTCGCCGTCAATTGCCGGAGTGCGCAATCGGTCCACCCGATAGCCGCCCTCCGGGCTGCGTGCATTTTCTATTCTCTGTTGAACCCGCAGAAGCGAAGGTCCCATGCGGCGCAGGAACGGCTCGGAATACACGCCGATCCAGAGCATCACCAGAATCACCGGGAGCAGCAGCAGCTTTTCCCGCGTTCCGATGTCTTTCATCTCCGCGTTGGCCGGATTCGTAATTTTCCCCAGGAACACCCGCTGGTACATCCACAACATGTACACGGCCCCGAGAATCATGCCCGAAGCCGCAAACGTTGCATATGCTTTATTGCGGACAAAGCTTCCCGCCAGAATAAGCACTTCACCCACGAATCCGTTGAGGCCGGGCAACCCGATGGAAGAAAGCGTTACCACCAAAAACGCGGCGCAAGCACCGGGCTCACGTGCGCGACTCCGCCGAATTCAGAAATCATGCGGGTGTGCCTGCGGTCATAAATCATGCCGACAAGCAGGAAGAGCGCTCCGGTGGACAGCCCATGGTTCAGCATCTGAAGCATCGAGCCTTGCAGCCCCTGCGTGGTGAAGGAAAAAATTCCCAGAACCACCAGTCCCATATGGCTGACCGAGGAATAGGCGACAAGCTTCTTCAGGTCCGGCTGCACCATCGCTACGAGGGCTCCATAAATGATGCCGATGATCGCGAGGACCGATAAGACAGGCGCCATGCTGACGGACGCCGTCGGGAATAGAGGGCAGGCAAAAACGCAGCATTCCGTACGTTCCCATTTTGAGCAGGACTCCCGCCAGGATGACGGACCCTGCGGTCGGCGCTTCGACGTGCGCATCCGGAAGCCACGTGTGAAAGGGAAACATCGGCACTTTGATCGCAAAGGCGATCAGGAACGCCATGAAGAGCCAGAATTCCGCGGGAGCGCTCAGCCGCAAGGTTCCCATGCTTATTTGCCGGGTTATCTGCACGAGGTCGAACGACGTTCCTCCGTTGGCGTGGAACAGATACAGAATGCCGACCAGCATGAGGAGCGAACCGACCATGGTGTACAGTATGAATTTAACTGCGGCATAGATCCTCCGCTCGCCTCCCCATATGCCGATCAGGAAATACATCGGGATCAGCATCACTTCCCAGAAAACGTAAAACAGCACCAGGTCGAGCGCGCAAAACACTCCGATCATTCCCGTCTCGAGCGCAAGAAGACAGATCATGAATGGTTTGACCTGTTTCGTTATCGATTGCCAGGAACAGAGAATGGCGAGCGGCGTTAAAAACGTAGTCAGGATTACCAGGAAAAGGCTGATGCCGTCGATCCCGAGATGATGCTGAATGCTGAAGGTCGCGGTCTGGACCCATGTGCAGGATGTCTCAAACTGCATATCGCCGCGCGCTGCGTCAAAATGAAACAAGAGATGGAGCGAGAAGATGAACGCGATCAGCAGAGCCTAAAAATGCCACGATTTTGACGGCCCGATCGAAGCCGCGCGGAACAAAGAGCAGCAGCAGGGCTACCAGAGCCGGAAGGTACGTCACGATTGAGAGGATATAGGGTACTTCCATACGCCTCTAGCTCCGGAACATAGAAAAATAGAGAAGGATCGCCACTGTGCCCAGCAGGATCCATGCCGCATAGCTGCGTATGAGCCCGTTTTGCACATTCTTAAGCATCGAAGCCATGCCCTGAATCATCTCGCCGGCCCCGTTGACGGCGCCGTCGATGATGCCGACATCGGTCTGCTTCCAGAGCGTGCGCGTCGAAGCGTTGAGCATCGGATTCACGATCGCGGCATCATACAATTCATCCACATAGTATTTGCGAAACAATAGCCGGTGAATCCCTTGCCAGCGCGCCGCCAGAGAATCGGCTCGATCGGGATGCGCTATATACATGCGATAGGCGACATAGATTCCCGTCACGGCCGCCAAAATCGAGAGGGCGGCGAAGCCCATTTCCTACGGAATGAGACGGTTCCCCATGTTCCGTCGTCAAAGTAAACGCCAGCGACGGTTCGAGAAAATGGAAGAACCTGTTGGGGCCCAGCCATGCCGGCAGCCCTATGAATCCGCCGGCAATGGACAGAATCCCCAGCACCATCAAAGGCCCCGTCATGCTGGAAGGGGATTCATGCAGGTGGTGCCGGACCTCATCGGAGTATCGCGCCTTGCCAAAAAACGCCAAAAAGATGAGACGGAACATGTAAAAAGCGGTCAGGCCGGCGGTAACGAGGCCGAAGATCCAGATAAACGGGTGGCCGTTTGACCACGCGGACCAGAGGATTTCGTCTTTGCTGAAGAAGCCCGCGAGAGGGAAGATGCCGCTGATGGCGAGCGCCGCGATCAGCATCGTCCAGAATGTAATCGGCGTGTGCTTGCGCAATCCGCCCATGCGCATCAGATCCTGTTCTCCGCTCATCGCGTGGATCACGCTCCCGGCTCCGAGGAAAAGCAGCGCCTTAAAAAACGCATGTGTCATCAAGTGAAAAATGCCGGCTGAGAACGCGCCCATGCCCGCCGCCACGAACATGTAGCCGAGCTGGCTCACGGTCGAATAGGCGAGCACGCGTTTGATGTCCGTCTGGACGAGTCCGATGGTAGCCGCTACCAGGGCCGTGAGAACCCCGACGACCATGACGACTTCCATCGCAATGGGCGCGCGGCTGAATACGGGCGAACAGCGCACGACCATGTAAACGCCGGCGGTGACCATGGTGGCGGCATGGATCAGGGCGCTGACCGGCGTCGGACCTTCCATCGCATCAGGCAGCCAGACGTAAAGCGGAATCTGCGCGCTTTTGCCCGTGGCGCCGACGAACAGCAGCAGGCCGATCGCAGTGAGCACTCCAACTCCGGCTTCCACGGGGAAGCGATCCGCTCCCTCGGCAATCTGACGGAACACCTCGCCGAAATTGAGGGTGCTGAACGTCATGAAAATCAGGAATACGCCGAGAATGAACCCGACATCGCCGATGCGGTTGACGATGAACGCCTTTTTTCCGGCATCGCCTGCGCTGCGGCGGTCGAAGTAATATCCAATCAGCAGATACGAGCAGAGCCCCACGCCTTCCCATCCGACGAACATCATCAAAAAGTTTCCGGACAGGACCAGGATCAGCATCGAGAACAGGAAAAGATTCATGTAGGCGAAAAACCGGTAATAGCCGTCTTCCGCATGCATATAACCGATCGAATAGATGTGAATGAGGAATCCGACTCCCGTTACGACCAGGATCATGACGGCCGAGAGCGGATCCAGGAGAAATTCCGCCTTTGCCACGAAATCTCCCGAAGCGATCCATGTGAAATAGACCCGCTGCAAGTGCCGCTGGTCCGGAGCGTATTGCAGAAGTTCGAAGAATGAAACGAGTGCGAGGATGAACGATATGCCGGACGCGCCGCAGGCGATCAGCGAAACGACAGGCTTCGGGAAACGCTTGCCCGCAAGCCCGT
Source organism: uncultured Acidobacteriota bacterium (assembly GCA_963718845.1). GTDB lineage: Bacteria > Acidobacteriota > UBA6911 > UBA6911 > UBA6911 > UBA6911. The sequence continues at coordinate 501,474 of CAVRAD010000017.1, read as the reverse complement.
TTATAGCCGCGCCGGCCAGCGGAACCAGCGGGATCAGCCAAAGATAATCGGTCATTTCCGGCAACCCTCTACCATTTCATGACGTCCGCATCATCCACATTCAGGGTGTTGCGGTTTCTATAAAGGACGATCGTGATTGCCAGCCCTACGGCGGCTTCCGCCGCGGCAACCACCATGACAAAGAAAACGAATATCTGGCCATGGACCTGATTCAGCTGCCTGCGAAAACGCAACGAAACTCAGATTCACGGCGTTCAGCATCAGCTCCAGGCAGAGAAATATGGAGATGATGTTCTTCTTCATGATAAAGCCGACGGCGCCCACAATAAAAAGAAGCAGGCTCAGAATAAGATAATGCAGGGTATCCATGACTTTTTAGGGCCGCCTTTGACGTTTTGCGAGAACCACGACACCGATAATCGCCACCAGAATCAGTACGGATGTGATCTCGAACGGCAGGAGATATTCGGTGAACAGAACCTGCCCCAGATGTTTTACTGAGCCCACTTCGTCGGTAGAGAACCCCGTATGCCGCGGAGCATGTGCCGCGCTGAACGATCTCAAAAACGGCAGCAGGAGCGCCAATGTGAGGGCTCCAAGCAGGACGGCAAAATAGGCGAGATATTTCTTCTTGTCTTTTAGGATCCCAGCAGAAAATGGATCCAGGAGCATGATCACGAACAGAAACAGCACCATGATCGCCCCGGCATACACGACGACCTGAACGGCGGCGATGAAAGGCGCGTCCAGAGCCAGGTACAAAAAGGCTACAGAACAAAGACAGACGATAAGGGAGATTGCCGAATAGAAGACTTTCTTCTGGGCCACCACGCTGATGGCCGAAAGGAGTGCGATGCCGCCAAAAAGATAAAAGAACGCAGTTTCCATTATTCCAGGCTGTCCAGAATCCGGTCGACTTTTTCCGGCGTAAGATCTTCGTAATAGTCTTCGTTGATCTGCATGACGGGGCTCGTCCCGCAGGATCCCAGGCACTCCACTTCCAGGAGCGTGTATTTTCCGTCAGGCGTGGTTTCGCCCAGTTTGTATTCCCAGCTTTTCGGTTAGATGCGAAACGATCCCCTCCGCGTTGCATAGCAGGCAGGAAATATTCGTGCACACCTGGATCACGTATTTTCCCATCGGCTTTGTGAAAAGCATGGTGTAGAAGCTGGCGACTTCGTGGACTTCATTCGGGGAAAGATCGAACATCGGCGGCGATCTCGCACATCGTTTCAGCTGAAATGTATCCTGCCTCTTTTTGCGCCAGGAGCAGGGAAGGGATCAGCGCGGACCTCTTCTTCGGATATTTGCTGATTAAAGCTTGTATCTGCCGACATGCCGCTTCGGAAAGCATGCTTATAAATCCGTTCCTGGGAGCCTTCGGAATAAGCTAAAAAATTGAGCTGTTAAGACTACAAACAATTACAAATCAAACATTTGGAACGAACCAATTCATGCTAGGGATCTTAGTGGAGACGTTTGGATAGTGTCAAGGATTTTCTGGCTCTGTAGAACTGCCTACTTCCTTAGTTCCACGATCGTGGCGCCGCCTCCTCCCTGGTCGGGTGTTGCGAGGCTGAAGCGCTCGACCTGCGGATGCTCCGCAAGGAACTTGGCAATCGCTTTCCTCAAAATACCCTTGCCATGACCGTGGATGATGCGGACGCTCTCGACGCCCGCCAGGTATGCCTGGTCGAGAAATTTATCCACGCGATCCAGAGCTTCGTCTGCGGTCAATCCGATGACTTTCAGTTCGGAACAGATTTCCTCAGGAGCGTCTGAAATCAAAGAATGCGCAGACGGCGCTGGTCCGGCCTTGATGCCGCTGATTTTTATCAGATCATTGCGGTCTGCGTGGTAGCGCAGAGGGCCTATCATTACAACATAGGAGCCATCACGTATGTATTCCACGACGCCTTCCCGGTCGAGCGAGCGCACTTTAACGCGATCGCCTTCCTTGATCTCCTCGGCATCACCCGGAGTTGCGCCCTGCAATGGGGCGCTGAGTTCCTTTCCGGCAGTGCTCGCGTCGGCGGCAGTTTGCAGCTTCGCAGATTTCCTGTGCAGTTCCATGCCCTGTTTTGCAGCTTGTTTTTTAAGGCGGACGGCTTCCACCTGATCTTTTACGTTCTGCACCGCGCGATCGCTTTCAGCCTTGAATTCGTCTACGACCTGGGCCAGGGCCGCATTCAAATTCCTTTTTGCGTGATTCTTCGCTTCCGGGCGAACTCGGCTTCCAGCCTGGAGTACTTTTCGGCCACTGCTGCGCGTTCTTCTTCGAGCGAAGCGCGCAGGCCTTCCTGTTCGCCCAGCGTTTCTTTCAGTTGCCGCAGATATTCCCTGGCCTGGGCGTGGCTGGGCTCCAGATGCGCCCTGGCATTTTCGAGGATCTCCTCGGTCACCTGCATTCTCCGTGCGATTTCCAAGTCCGGAAGAAGCGCCTGCGATCCCGAGTACCAGGCGATACGTCGGGCGCAGCGTGCGTTCGTCGAACTCCACGGATGCGTTGCGTACTCCGGCTGTCTGGGAAGCCCACATCTTCAGACACGGGTAATGCGTGGATGCGATGGTCGTGGCACCCATCTTGCGGAAGAATTCGACAATTGCTATGGCAAGAGCGCCGCCTTCATCCGGATCCGTTCCCGTGCCCACTTCATCGAGCAGCACCAGAGCCGGAGGGCGCACACATTGGCGATGTCTCCGCGATGCGGCGCATGTGGGCCGTGAACGTGGAGAGGTTTGCCGCGATGGATTGGTGGTCTCCGATGTCCGCGAAAACCTGATCGAAGACAGGGAGGCATGCTGCGCGGGCAGGGACTTGAAAACCCATCTGGGCCATGAGGGACAGCAGTCCCACGGTTTTAAGAACCACGGTTTTCCCGCCGGCGTTGGGGCCGCTGATGACCAGGACCTGATAGTTCTCGTCGAGTTCCAGGGAAATCGGCACGGGTTTTTCTCCGGAGCCGCGCAGCGATTGCTCCAGCAGGATATGCCGCGCCTCGCGGATCTGGTATGTCTTGTCCTCGGAAATTCGCGGCGGCACGCAATCGTACTCCGCAGCAAAGAGAGCTTTTGCCTGGGCGACGTCCAGCTGGGTCACAATATCGAGAATGGTTTTGATCGATTCGAGATTTTCCCGGAGAGATTCTGTGATGGACAGCAAGATCCGGGATACTTCGATCCCTTCCTGCTCCCGCAGCCGGACCAGATCGTTGTTCTGGTTTATGACTGTCATCGGTTCCACGAAGGTCGTCTGGCCGCTCGATGAAAGCCCGTGCACAACGCCGGGTATCTGGTTGCGCGAGTCGGTTCGGATCGGGATCACGAATCGGCCGTTGCGAAACGTGATGATCTCTTCGCGCACCGCGTGCTCTTGTCCTCGAAAAATCGACTCCAGTGTCCGATGGATGCGGTTGCGGCGCTCCGTCAGGTCCCTGCGCACCGCCTTAAGTTCCGGGCTGGCATTGTCATCGATTTCGCCGTTGGGCAATATTTTGCCGTGGATCGCCGCAAGCAGAGACCGTAAATCGGGAATGCCGGATGCGATGCGCGAAAGGTGCGGAAAGGCTCCGCCGGATCCCGCGCTTTTGATCAGTTCCTTCACTTCCTTGCCTACGAAAAGCAATCGCTCGATTGCCAGTATCTGGCGCGGTTCGAGGCTGGTGCCTTCAATGTGAAGCTGTGCCAGCAGAGGGTCGAGATCCTCGATCCCGGAAAGCCCGAAACGTCCCCGGGAATTCAGATACGTGACGCATTCCCCGGTGATTTCCAATTCCCGGAGGATCTCGGATCGCGAAACCGAGGGGCGCAGGCCCAGCATTTTGAGCCGTCCCGGCGCGGTTTGCACGTGGCGCGCTGCCAGGTTGATCAGGTCCTGTAATTCCAGTGTTTCAAATGTCCGTTCATCCATGCGATTCTCTCAATTCCCCGGAATCTTACGCCCGTTTGAAAATGGACGCCAGATTTGATGCTTAAGAGAAATGTGGGTAAGAGTGGCCAGACGCCGAATTTTCCGGTACATTATTCCATTCCGGTAGGTGTGCATATGAAAAAAAAGGATTTTGTTTCCATTCGCGACTATTCGACCGACGAACTGAATGAGCTGCTGACTTCGGCCCAGGCGATCAAAGCGGATCCATCGAAGTACAGCAAGAGGCTTGAAGGTAAAGCTCTCGCTCTGCTCCTCGAAAAGCCATCGCTGCGCACGCGCGTCTCGTTTGATGTCGGCATTCATCAGCTGGGCGGTTTTTCAGTTTCTCTGTCTCAAACGGAGATCAGCCTTGGCAAGAGAGAGTCTATCGGCGATGTCGCAAAAAACCTGGAACGGATGGTGCAGGGCATTATGATTCGCACCTTCAGCCATGACATCGTTGAGGAGATGGCGGGATCGATGGGCATTCCTGTGATCAACGGGCTTACCGATTTCAGTCACCCATGCCAGGCGATGGCCGACTACATGACCGTATTCGAGGCAAAGGGCCGCTCGAAAGGAATTAAGATCGCATATATCGGGGACGGGAACAACGTCGCGCACTCTCTGATATACGGTGCCGTCCGTTTGGGCGTGCATCTGGCCATCGCAACGCCTGTAGGGTATGAGCCGAATCCGGAGGTCCTGAAGTGGGCGCGTGAAAACGCCGGTGCCACGGGATGCGTGCTTGATATCGCGCACGATGCTGTCGCAGCCGCTGCGGATGCGGATGTTCTCTATACGGATGTGTGGGCCAGTATGGGGCTGGAATCTGAAGCGGCCCAGCGGCAGAAAGTTTTCCGCTCCTACCAGATCAATGACGCACTCGTCGCTCATGCGAAACCGGACTATGTTTTTATGCATTGTCTTCCCGCGCACCGCGGCGAGGAAGTTTCAGCATTCAGTCATCGATTCTCCAAATTCAATCGTGTTCCAACAGGCGGAAAATCGCCTCCATGCCCAGAAGGCCATCCTGCTTGCCCTAATGAGTTAGGTTCATCTGGAATTCATTCCGGCTGACTTCAATAATGGGTTTCAGGTTTTAGGTTCCAGGTTCCAGGTTCCAGGTTCCAGGTTTTAGATTAAGCCTGCAGCCTGGAACTTGGAACCTGCAACCTGCAACCTGCAACCTGCAACCTTTGATGGAACTCCTCCGAACGGGCAGTGTCTAAATAGATAGAAGTAGAAGAAAGCCTCGAGATCTCGAGCGCCACCACCGCGAGTGTGAAATTTAAGCATCGAAGGCAAAAGGCGACGCAGAAGTTTGCGGGGAGGTGTCTATGTTCGAATCTCTGAAGCAGGATGATCCACGGAATGCAATCAGGTGTTTCACATCCTTGTTCCTTTCTCTTGTCGTTCACGCGGCGATTGTGAGCGTGATATTAGTTTTGCCGCTGGTTTTCTTCAACATGCTGCACGCGGACGAACTTGTGACTTTTCTGATTCAGCCTCCGTACAAGCTCCCCGATCCTCCGGCAGTACCGGCGCCACCGATGCGAACCACATCTACGGGCACCAAAGTTGACCTCAAGCGCGTTGATCTGGTTCCCCGCACAATCCCGGAGGGCATTCCCGCTCCCGACGAATCCAATGCGCCACCCGCGTTTAGCCGTCTGGTTGATGGTATTGACATTCCAGGTCAGGGCTCTTCACCTGGACCCGGACTGAGCGAAATTCTGGATATTGGCCGGATTGTCGATGTGCCGAAACCGAAGCCCCCGGTTCCACACATTCCCGTGCGCGTGGGCGGCGATGTTCAGGAATCCAAGCTTCTGCTCAAAGTGGTTCCGGTTTACCCCGCACTCGCTATCGTGGCGCGTGCGGCAGGGAGTGTAATCCTGGAAGCCGAGATTGATGAAGAAGGGAATGTCGCAAACGTGAAGATCGTCAGCGGACATCCACTCCTTGTCAATGCCGCCGCTCAAGCCGTGAAGCAATGGAAATACAGCCCGACCCTGCTGAACGGCGAGCCGCAAGCGGTTTTGGCAACAGTGACCGTCGTCTTCCGGCTCAAATAGCAGGCTATGGCTGAATAAGCACCTTCCCGGCGGTCTGTCTGGATTCCAGGGCTTGATGCGCTTGCGCGGCCGCTTTCAATGGATAGGTCCGGTCGACCCGGATGTTCAGGCTTTTTTCCGAGATCCACTGGAATAGATCGCCGGCTCTCCACATCAGTTCGTCCCTGTTCGCCGTGTAATGCGCCAGACCGGGCCTGGTAAGATACAGCGAGCCTTTGGCATTCAAAGTGCCTGGTTCCATCGGAGGAACGGGGCCGCTGGATTGTCCGAACAATACCATCAGGCCGCGTCGTTTGAGGCAATTCAGACTCTTTTCAAATGTTGTTTTCCCGACAGAGTCGTACACGACATCGACCCCGGCGCCTTCGGTGATGCGTTTCACCTCCTGTTCGAAGTCGTCGCGTGTATAGAAGATGATTTGGTCTGCGCCGGCGCTCCTGGCTAAGGCAGCTTTCTCTTCCGTTGAAACGGTTCCGATAACGCGCGCGCCGATTTTTTTGGCTATCTGAATTAGCAGGAGTCCGACACCTCCGGCTGCCGCGTGCAGAAGCACGGTCTCGCCTTTCCTCAGAGGATACGTGGAATGGGTCAGGTAATGCGCCGTCAAACCTTGGAGCATCACGGCTGCCGCCAGATCAAAATGGACATTGCCGGGCACCAAAACCAGTTGGGCTGCGCTCACGAGTGAGTACTCGGCATACGCTCCGATCACGCCTGCATAGGCGACGCGGTCTCCCGGCCTCACCATGGTCACATTTTCCCCGACAGCCTCAACGGTTCCCGCCGCTTCCATTCCGGGAGTAAAAGGGAGAGGAGATTTATAAAGTCCGGTACGAAAATACACATCAATGAAGTTCAATCCAATGGCGTGGATTTTCACCAGCGCCTGCCCGGGCCCCGGTGGCGGTATGGGCAGATCTTCGTACAACATCTTTTCGGGCTCTCCGGTTTCATACACACGAATGGCTTTCATTGGCATCTCCTGTTGTGTGCGATGCGTTCATTTTTTTGAGAGTGCGTCGTCGCCGGGGATGTCGGCATGGACCACGCGGCGCAGGAATTTCCAGCGGCCGCCCTCGCGCACCATGGTGTCCTCGTAATGGCCGAGGTATAGAGGTTGCGGCCGGCCGCCCTCACCCTGGACCACAAAAATCCATTTAGTCGTTGCGTCGGCGTGATCGCCATTCACCTGAATCGTTTCATTGGTAAACAGGTGAAAGTCGGGCGCGCTGGCTTTTTCGGTGCTTTTTCCAATAGTGCCTTCCATCAGCTTGCGAATCGCCTGCGAGCCTTGCGCTTTGCCCATGCCCCCGATCCACTCGCCATTTTTCTCGGCAAAAAGCTGCGCGAATGCCGCAAAGTCCCTCCGGTCGAGGAACCGACCATAGTCGGTCAATAATTGCCGTATTGCCTCGCGGTCTTCCAATTGCTGCAACCGGATCTCTGTGCTGTTGCGCTTTTCGGTAGATTCGGCGCCGATACATCCTGGCGCGGTGCCCCCAAATAGAATGATCGAAGTCAGGCTGATTGCGAAAAAATTGATAGCGATGATCTTTTTCATATAGGCTGCCTCGCTTCCTGATGGTTGATTCAAAAACAAGCTAGTATAACGCCAGACTTGTTTGCAGGATTGAATAAAAGGTTGAGGCGTTGTAGTCTGTGGCCACCGAAATAGAATACCGACGCACATCGCCACGCTAAAAGGAGGAGTCCTCTTATGTTTTGCGAAGATAATAATGTAAGAAGCCGGACGTTGAATCGATTTGAAAGTCGCCGCCTGTTCCTGCGCAGAGCGGCCTGTACTGCCGGAGGGATTGCCGTGACCTATTCCATTTCCGGTCTTTCGAGCGTGGCGGCGTGGACTGCAAATGCTCCCGTGGTCGAGACCTCCTATGGAAAGGTCCGCGGATTTTTAAACGACGGCATTTGCAGCTTTCGCGGAGTCCGGTATGGCGCTTCGACGGCTGGGAAAAACCGTTTTAAGCCGCCCCAAAAGCCGGAGCCGTGGGCTGGTATCCGGGATGCGACTGGCTACGGTTACAGCGCGCCCCAAACAAATCCGTCGACAAGGGGCGTAGATATGCCGGAAAGCGAAATCGGGCGAATGCTTGCCGGTTCTGACGGATACCGTGTTGCACCTCCTGAAAGTGAAGATTGCCTCTTTTTGAATGTCTGGACTCCGGGCGTGGGCGCCGCTAAAAAGCGTCCTGTCATGGTGTGGCTGCATGGCGGCGGATTCAGTTCCGGTTCCGCATCAAGCCTGCTCTATGACGGAACGAATCTTGCCATGCGCGGGGATGTCGTGATGGTTGGTGTCAATCATCGCCTGAATGTTTTCGGCTATACCCATCTGGGAGATTTCGGCTTCCCGGAATATGCGTACTCGGGCAATGCCGGACAACTGGATATCATCGCGGCATTGGAGTGGGTACGGAACAACATCGAGCGTTTCGGCGGTGATCCTAAGCGCGTGATGATTTTTGGCGAATCTGGCGGCGGAGCGAAAGTGTCGATGCTCCTGGCCAGCCCGCCTGCCAAAGGTCTTTTCCATTCCGCCGTCATTCAGAGCGGTCCCGGCATCCGGGTGAGCGAGCGAGGACCTGCAACGAAGGCAGCTGAAGCGTTGCTGGCAGCCTTGGGAATGAAAGATAAGAGTGTGCCTGAACTGCAGAAGTTGAGCACGGACACAATCCATGCCGCGTATTATGTCGCGACGGCCGCACTGGCAAAACAGGGAGGGTCCGGTGGAGGACTGGGAAGCGGCGCTTTCACACCGGTCCTCGATCCGGAGATCCTTCCGGCTCATCCGTTCCATCCTGAAGCGACGCGCATCTCCGAAGATGTCCCGGTGATGGTGGGGTGGAATAAGACCGAATCGACTTTGTTCATGCTTTCCGACAAGCAGGCATTTTCACTAGATGAGGCTGAAATGCGGAAGCGCGTGGAAGGCCTTGTTGGAGCGGATGCAGATGCGCTCATCAAAATGTACCGTAGTGAAAATCCCAAAATGTCGCCGTCCGCCATCTTCTTCCACATATCGAGCTATTCTATGATGGGATTGGGATCCGTCACGATTGCGGAACGCAAAGCCGCGCTCAAGCGTGCTCCCGCCTATTTGTACCGCTTTGATTGGGAGACGCCTGTGATGGACGGGAAACTTATTTCGCCCCACGGCCTTGAAATGCCGATGGTTTTTGACAATGTCGAAAACGGAGGCGAAATATTGACAGGCGGCGGACCGGCCGCCAAAAAGCTGGCCGCAATAATGAGCGAGGTCTGGATTTCGTTTGCCCGGGCCGGGCATCCGAATACACCGAAGAGCGGACTGCCCCAATGGGATCCCTACGATTCGAACAAGCGGACTACGATGACTTTTGACAACCAGAGCAGGATTGTCCTCGATCCGAGAAAGGAGCAGCGACTCGCCTTCGAGCGAAAATCCAATAGCAGCGCATAGGAATCAAGAAAAAACACGGGGCAAATTAGAGAGGATGGGTTGTCAGATTCCGGCGGTATCAGGCTCGGGGGCCGCTGGCATAAATGATTCCACGCGCGGTAAATAGATTTTGCAGATATTTCCCGATTGTGAATTGCCTGCGGTTTCGAGCCATCCACCTATGCGTTCCACTATCGTCTGGATGGATCCGATGCGCCTCTCCGGACGGACGGAGCAGCCGTCGGCGGTGACGGTCAGCAATACGTACGTCCCGGGGCGCATCTCTGCGGAAGAGTCGGAGGTCGATGGTTCGATTTCAACATTTGAAGTCTCGATGCTCACCGTCCCGCCCATCGGAAGAATCTCCCTTGAGCTTGTCATAAGACTTGAGATCAGTTGAGCCAATTCCTGGCTGTTGGCGGATACTAATCCTATGCGTGTTGATAGGGCAGTCTGAAGGTCGATGTCCTCGCCTGCCAGATTGCGCAACATCGCATCGTTTTTGGCCAGAACTCTGTTGAGATCAAGCAGTTCCTGTGTCCGGTCGGCTTTCTGGGCAATGGAGAAGAACTGGCGCGCATGCTTGATTCCGCGGTTGGCATCGTTCAACAGGGCATCCGCAACTTCATACACCTTGTGTTTGTCTTCGGCGGATTCTTTTAATCGCGCGCAACAATGTATCAGCGACCCGCATAGATCTTGCAGGCTTTGTACAGTCGCGATAGCCAGATCTGCTGTGGCTTCCATGCGGCGTGCGCGTCGGATCTCCGCGCTCAGCGGATGTGTTCCGGATATGTCGGTAAGAATTCTTTCGACACAGGACGGTTTGCCGGCTGATGCCTCTAGAAGGCGGGCATTTTCCCGAATCCGGATCAGGCTGCCGTCGCGGGTCAGAGATGCCCACTCGACATTCTCGAGCTTTCCGCTTTGCTGCAGGCGGTCTTTCAGCGCGCCCTCGAAGGCATAGAGATGGAACGCATGATCTCCGGACTGGGCTTCTTCGGCTCCGGCGAACCCGAACATGTGAGCGGCCGCATCATTGCACTGCAATACCTTTCCTTCGAGTGTGGCTAGAACCATCCCTGCGGTGCTGTACTGTGTTAATTCCTCATGCCTAAGCTGCAGGCCGGACAACTCGGTTGCGAGCTGCTGCATATCGGCTTGGAGCTGTTCAATCTGCTGATGCTTTGCATCCAGGAGCTCTGACTTGCTGCGGTTTTCCTCGGCAATTTGTGAAAAGCGGGATTCCGACTCCCGCAGAGCCAATTCCAACTCCGTCTGTTGCTGTTCGAGGATTTGGCATTTCTGTTCCAGTTCGAGACGCACTATTTGCCATTGAGCATTTTCGGCATTGTGTCCTTCAATGGTGCTTGCCAATGTGGCTTCGGCTTGCCCAAGCGAGTTTTGCAGTGCGGTCTGCTGTTCCTCATGATTGAGACAATTCTGCTCTAATTCCAATCTCGCCAGATTCCATAGGGAGCGTTCGGAAACGTGCTCTTCGGTTTGCTGTGAGAGATAGGATTCCACTTCTTCAAGCGCTATCTGGAGAGAAGTCCGCTGGGCTTCCGTCTCTTTCTGCTTTCGTTCCAGATCCAGCCGGATGGCATTCCAATCTGAGCGTTCGGCGGTCAGTGCTTCAGCTTGCCGATCAAAGTGCGCCTCGGCATCACGGAGAGCCGATTGCAGTGCGGACCGCTGTGATTCAATAGCTTGAGCTTTCTGCTCTAATTCCAGCCGGAAGGCATCCCACCGGGAGCGTTCAGACGTCAGCGTTTCTGTCTGCTGTGTAAGGCGAGCTTCGGAGTCTCGAAGCTCGGATTCCAATTTCGATTGTTGTGCTTCAGCGGCCTGAGCTTTCTGCTCCAATTCCTGCCGGAGAGCATCCCACTGGGAACGTTCCGTCGTCAGGTCATCAGTTTGTTGCGCCAGTCGTGCTTCGGAATCGCGCAGAGCGGATTCCAATGCGGATCGCTGCGATTCGGCTTCCTGAGCTTTCTGCTCCAATTCCTGCCAGATTGCATCCCACTGGGATCGCTCCGCTGTCAGCGCCTCAGCCTGCTGCGCCAGTCGTGCTTCGGAATCGCGCAGGGCGGATTCCAATGTGGACCGCTGCGATTCGGTTTCCTGAGATTTCTGCTCCAATTCCGATCGGAGAGCATCCCACTGAGAACGTTCCGTCGTCAGGTCATCAGCTTGTTGCGCCAGTCGTGCTTCGGAATCGCGCAGGGCGGATTCCAATGTGGACCGCTGCGATTCGGTTTCCTGAGCTTTCTGCTCCAATTCCGATCGGAGAGCATCCCACTGAGAACGTTCCGTCGTCAGGTCATCAGCTTGTTGCGCCAGTCGTGCTTCGGAATCGCGCAGGGCGGATTCCAATGTGGACCGCTGCGATTCGGTTTCCTGAGCTTTCTGCTCCAATTCCGATCGGAGAGCATCCCACTGGGAACGTTCCGTCGTCAGGTCATCAGTTTGTTGCGCCAGTCGTGCTTCGGAATCGCGCAGGGCGGATTCCAATGCGGACCGCTGCGATTCGGTTTCCTGAGCTTTCTGCTCCAATTCCGATCGGAGAGCATCCCACTGGGAACGTTCCGTCGTCAGGTCATCAGTTTGTTGCGCCAGTCGTGCTTCGGAATCGCGCAGAGCGGATTCCAATGCGGATCGCTGCGATTCGGTTTCCTGAGCTTTCTGCTCCAATTCCGATCGGAGAGCATCCCACTGGGAACGTTCCGTCGTCAGGTCATCAGTTTGTTGCGCCAGTCGTGCTTCGGAATCGCGCAGAGCGGATTCCAATGTGGACCGCTGCGATTCGGTTTCCTGAGCTTTCTGCTCCAATTCCGATCGGAGAGCATCCCACTGGGAACGTTCCGTCGTCAGGTCATCAGTTTGTTGCGCCAGTCGTGCTTCGGAATCGCGCAGAGCGGATTCCAATGCGGACCGCTGCGATTCGGTTTCCTGAGCTTTCTGCTCCAATTCCGATCGGAGAGCATCCCACTGGGAACGTTCCGTCGTCAGGTCATCAGTTTGTTGCGCCAGTCGTGCTTCGGAATCGCGCAGGGCGGATTCCAATGTGGACCGCTGCGATTCGGTTTCCTGAGCTTTCTGCTCCAATTCCGATCGGAGAGCATCCCACTGGAACGTCCGTCATCGGACCGCTGCGATTCGGCTTCCTGAGCTTTCTGCTCCAATTCCGTCGAGAGCATCCCACTGAGAATCCGTCGTCAGGTCATCAGCTTGTTGCGCCAGTCGTGCTTCGGAATCGCGCAGGGCGGATTCCAATGCGGACCGCTGCGATTCGGTTTCCTGAGCTTTCTGCTCCAATTCCGATCGGAGAGCATCCCACTGAGAACGTTCCGTCGTCAGGTCATCAGCTTGTTGCGCCAGTCGTGCTTCGGAATCGCGCAGGGCGGATTCCAATGTGGACCGCTGCGATTCGGTTTCCTGAGTCTTTTGCTCTAATTCCAGCCGGAGAACATCGCACCGGGAACTCTCTGAATTGCACGCATCGGTTTGACGTGCCAGATTGTCTTCGGCCTTGCGCAGAGCATCCTGCAATGTCGACCGCACATTTTCCGCGTCTTCGATTTTCCGTTCCAGGTCTTGCCGGACGGATTCCCATTGGGATTTTTCTGCGGTAAGTCCTTCAACCCGTTGTGCGAGCTGAGTCTCAGCATCGTCCAGCGCTGATTCTATGCGAGCCTGCATGCTTTGGGCGTTTTGGGCTTTCTGCTCCAATAGCAGCCGGGCTGCGTCCCACTGGGAACGCTCGACGCTCAGCGTTTCTGAGAGTTGAGCGAGCTGTGTTTCAGCATCATGCTGTTTCCGTTCCATCTCCGGAATTATGGATTCCCAGTGCATCCGTTCGGCGGAATGAGATTCAAGAAGGTTTTGCTGTGTTGATCGGAGCGACTCCGCCATGCTCTCGATTTTTGCGCATTGCTCCTTTAAACCCTCGCGTGCCTGTTCCCAACTGGCGCGTTCGGCGGTTTGTTCTTCCAGAAGCTTTGCATAGCGTGCTTCAGCTTCTTGCACGGCGATTTTTAATAGCGCCTGCTGTTCTTCTGCCTGGGCGCAGCGGGATTCAACCTGCTGCAAGACTTCCGCCCACTTGGATTGTTGAAGGATGTTTTTATTTTGCAGAGCAACGAATTGAGATTCGGAATCCTGGAGAGCTTTTTCCAGATCGTGGCGCTTCTGCTGTGCCTCTTCTTCGACAATCGGGATGCTTTCGGTCTCACTCAGGGGATAGACGGCCGCTAGGGCTGCCGTAGTGCCGGCGGAATCCCGTCGCATCGGGACGGCGCGGAGCTCGATGCCGGGAACCGTTCCATCCAGGCCTTTCCAGTCAATGCGGATGGATGCGCTTACCCCTTTGCCGATGGCTGCAAAAAGGCCCGCAACTTTCTCGCGCTCTTCCTGGGGCAAAAGATTGTTAAAGTTCTTTCCAATGATCTGTTCCAGGCGCTCGGCGCCCATGAGTTTGAGGCCGGCACGATTGATCGCAAGAAAGGTGCCGTCAGGTGCGATCACAGTAATGCCTACAGGCATTGTTTCGACTATCTGGCGCAAACGTTCTTCCCGCGATTTAAGCGCACTTCGCATCCGGACCAGTTCGCGGCGTTTGTTTTCTCTTTCAATTACGGGGAGCAGTCTTAGGAAACAGCTTTCCGTCTTTGCAATGCAATCGGAGGCGCCGGCACGCATGGCCTGAATCGCGGTTTCTTCATCCCCGGGATTTATCAGGAGAATAATCGGGATATCAGGGAGCCGCAGGGTCACGTCTTTTATTGCGCTTAGCACGCTTGTGCCCGTAGCGGCACAATCAATGACGAGGACTTCATCCTGAAGAGTCCCGGTTTCGGGAAGCTTCAATAGGCCATCCGGTGCAACCGATATGGCTTCGATGGCTATTTGCGGCAGGCTGGATGCATGCTTTTGGATAATCTGGATGTCACCGGCATACAGCAGTCGCACTTTCCGCGCGTGCGGATTGGAATTCGCCTGATGGCGAGCCTTCGCCTGGTTTAGCGCATTCTGCAACAGGGACACAAAGCCTGCGCGCTTCAAAACGAAGCTATCCACGCCCGCTTTAAGCAAGTCGACGGGAGGGTGTTGATCTGTCGTGCTGACCAGGGAGACAATTCCGATGGCTTTTTTGCCCTGGCGAACAGCTGTGACCAGATTGAACGCATCCACCGTTGGCACGGACGCGTCAAGCAGAATGACGTCACAGGTGGCCGATACGGACATCCGCGCCAGGGCATCCTTAGTGTTGAGGGAAGCTTCTACGTGGATCGCAGGCGCCTGCGCAGCTAACTCATGCTTGAGCAGATCAGCTTCTCGGGGGTCGTCGCTGATGAAGATAAGGTTCATACAGGCCAGTCAGTTTTCAAAACCTTCGATCGCATTCGGTACAGATCCGCAAATTTTCAATGCCAGCATGGTTCACAACCAGCTGGATCCACTTTCCAGCAGAGACAACTTACCAATCGTTCAGGTCGAACATATCCTGAGCGGACATGCCTTCTTGCGCGATGACTGTCAGAACAACAGAATCCATATCCAAGGGACTGCAGGGGATGACGTTCCGTTGGCAACGGGTCACCGGCAGCGTCGATTACAGAAGGCGTAGTCGATTCCGGCAGGGACTCTTGGTTTTGTTCCTCCAGTTCGGCGGACAGGTCATCCAACATGTGAAAAGGGTGCTCGAAAGCTATTGCGGACTTGTATCGGGGAACTCCGTTCAGGGAACTGATAGAAGAGCGAATAATATGCCCTTCCATTTTAATGACACCGTCTGTGGTCACAAGCTTGAGCAATATTTTCATTTGCGGCCGCAGGCGCACATCGGTTTCCAGCAGTATGCCTCCGCGGGAGATGTTGACGACCTGAGCCTCAAACCCTTGATTGAAAGCGACGCTTTTTAAAAAAGGGACAGCGGTAGGCTTCAGGCGAAGATATTGCCTCCGGTTTGCTGCCGAAAGATCTCTATTGTTCCTTTTCACGACTTTAGAGTTTCCCACTAATGGCTTTTGCCGTACCTGTCCTGCAAGAACTAGAGCAACATCCCTAATGATCGGCCGGTTTCGGGGAAAGTTTAGTGCCAAGTCCTTGCTTATTCCAATAAGGGCTAACGCTTCAGGAAATTGTCGAGCCAATCGATCACGGTTTTGTAAAACAGTTCCGAATTCTGCGGCTTGGAAATCCAGTGCCCTTCATCGGGAAAACTCAGCAGTTTCGATACTATTCCGCGCCTCTGCAGCGCTGTAAACATTGCCAAGCCCTCTCCGATCGGGACTCGAAAATCAAGCTCTCCGTGCGTGACCAACTGCGGCGTTTTGAAGTTCTTCACGTAGCGTCCTGGAGAAAGATCATCGTAAAGTTGCGGATTGTCATAAGGCGTTCCGCCCATTTCCCATTCGGGGAACCATAGCTCCTCGGTGCCATAGTAGCTGCTCGTCTGGTCGAAGCCTCCGGCATGGGCTACGAGGGCCTTGAATCGATCCGTGTGCCCCTGGAACCAGTTGATCATGAATCCGCCAAACGACGCTCCGGCGGCCGCAGTGTTTGTCTTGTCCACGTATGGCAATTTCTCAACGGCGTCCATTACCAGCATCAGGTCCCTGAAACACTGGCCACCCCAGTCCCTGTTGATTTCGTCGATCCACTGCTGGCCATACCCGATCGATCCGCGCGGATTAGGCATGACCACCACATACCCTGCAGCCGCATACATTTGCGGGTTCCATCGAAATCCCCAGTCGTCGCCCCAGGCTCCCTGCGGCCCGCCGTGGACCAACAGGAGAACCGGATATTTATTTGACGAATTGAATTGCGGCGGCTTCAGAATCCACGTGTGGGTTTTGGGAATTATTTTGTTTGAGGGCGCTCCGTCGAACCAGAATTCCTCGGCTTGATTCATGGCTAGTGCTGCCAGCAGTACATCGTTGTGATGCGTGCGAGCAACGGGAGAGGATCCGTTCGAGGCGGCCGTATAAACCTCGGCAGGCTGATGCATCGAGGATCGGGTAAAGACAATCGTACGTCCGTCGGGAGCCACCCCCAGATCGCCGGATGAGTTTTCCTTCACGAGGCACCGCACTTCTTTGCCTTCAACCGATATTTCGAAAATGCTGCTGCGACCGCTGTCTTCGGCAATAAAGCATAACTTCCGGTTGTCCGGCGCCCACGCAAATGAGTCTATCCAGCGGTCGAAGCTCTCGCTCAGGTTCCGATGCTGTCCGATGGCGCGGTCGTAAAGCATCAGGCGGAATCGATCGCTCTCATATCCGGCACGGAACTGTGCGCGGTAGGCTATAAATTTTCCATCTGGAGAATACAGGGGCGATCCGTCATACGCCGGATTCGTCGTAATTTTTCTGGTTTCGCCGTTGAGAAGATTTACGGTAAACAAATCCACGTTCGTTGATCGTTCTTCCTGCGCATCGTGGTTTGATGCGAAGCAGACCTCCCTTCCGTCAGGAGAGAATGCGTAGTTGTCCTGGCCTCCGAGCGAGAAGGGCGGAGTATCGTAGTCGCCTGGAGTGAGGTCGCGTGGGGGGCTCGAGCCGTTTGCCGCCACGACAAAAAGATGCGAGCGTTTGCCCTCCTTCCAGGAGTTCCAATGCCGGAACAGAAGCCGCGTGGCGATATGCGCCTTCACTTTGGAATTTTCAGCCGCCTTCTTCCTTGCAGCATTGCAGTCAAGCGCTTTCTGAGCGTCGCCGGAATCGCACTCGGGATATACCTCAGAGGTAAACAGCAGATTTATGCCGTCCGGACTGAAAAGAACTCCGTCCGCTTCCGTCGCAATTTGCGTGACCTTTTGAGGCTCGCCGCCATCCGGCGATAGGAGATAAACCTGGGAGGATCCGTCGCGCGTTGAAACAAAAGCGATGTGCCTGCTGTCGGGAGACCAGCGGGGCCGCGTGTCGCTTTGGGGAGAGTGTGTCAGCTGCCGAGGTTCTCCTCCGGCGAGCGGCAGAAGCCAGATATCGGAGTCTTTGTTATTCTTTTCCTTGTCGACAGCCGTTACGGTGTAGGCAATCCATTTGCCGTCCGGCGATATTTGAGGATCGGCGACGCGCTGCACGCGCATCAGGTCATCGAATGTCAGCGGTTTTTTGTCGGCTGCATGCATTATGGAAATCTGAATCATCAGACCGGCAGCCAATGTCAGAAAAAGCGAAAATCGACGCATAGAACCTCCACGCACCGGAACAGCATTTAAATGCCAGCAACAGGCTCCCATGCTTCTTGATAGAATCTACGCGATGGAAGCAGACGCCCATGATTTCTGATGCAGTTAAGAATAGGGCGACCCGCAATCTAAACACAAGTAAATCCATGCGCCGATGACAGGAGTAAACTAAGAGTTTCCCTTCCCCTTATTAAAGTGATTGAGGTCGGGGAAAGATCCTGGGCCAGAGAGTATCGACCTGAGCGACTGTTTCCGGCAAAGGCTGCACGGGCGGAGGGAACCAAGGCTTTAAGCGGCAATCGATTACCACCGGCGCCGACAATTGGATGTGAAATCGCTCGGTTTTGCACTCTCGCGCATACATATCTGCCGCGGGTTCAAAGCGTGTGAAAACGGTCCACAGGAACGATTCGTCGTTCCGGACGCATTCGGCGGCGTCATCAACGAGGCATACGATCCGGAAAGATTGTACGGCCTCTTCATCCAGCAATTGCCGAACCGCAATGTCCTGCTCCCGCCACGAGGGTCCTTCCACTACAAGCACTCCCGGGGAATACACTTTCTGCCTGCGAAAAATCGGATTTCTCAGCTCGGCCGCGGGTGTTGTTTGAAGCGAAAAGCGCTTTGTGCCCAAACCCAGCAGCATTGCTTTGCTGCCGTAATTCATTTTCCCGCTTGTGTAATCGAGTGTGTCCTGGGAGACAGGGGAAAAAACAAAGAGATCGGTAGCAAAATCCGCCCGCTCCAGGATGTGGCTGAGCAGAGGGCGGAATTCCTTCAGGGGCATGGGTTCGTCGGTGATCAACAAAAACTTGGTCAGGGATAATTGTCCTTCGCCCAGAATTCTCATGCCGGCCATAAAGGCCTCTCGAGGATAGCGCTCTTTGACCACGGCTGCGGCCAGAGGATGAACTCCGGCGTCGTCATAGGCCCATACTGCCTGGACGCCGTTCATTACGAGCGGATAGAGAGGTGCGAACAAATCCTGAAGATATTCGCCGATGTAATGGTCTTCCTGCCGCGGTCGTCCAACAACTGTTGCGGGAAAGATCGCGTTCTTTCGGTGATAGATCCGATCCACGTGAAAAACAGGGAAGGGGTGTGCAAGGGAGTAGTACCCGTAATGATCTCCGAAAGGGCCTTCCATGCGCCGTTCGCGCGGGGACACGTGCCCGATCAGAGCAAATTCGGCCTCGGCCGCGACGGGAAGAGAGCTGATGGCATCATCGCGAATGAAAGCGAGTTTTTTGCCCAGCAGCAGGGAAGCCAGGATCGCTTCGGGGATGTTTTCCGGAAGGGGGGCGATGGCGGACATGATGAGTGCCGGAGGGCCTCCGAGAAAAATATTCGCCGGAAGAGATTTTCCCTGGATTTCGGCCGCGTAGTAGTGGAACCCCATACCGCGATGGATTTGGAAATGCATGCCGGTGGCAGCATCGTCAAATATTTGATTCCGGTACATACCGATATTGGCTTTGCCGGAATCGGGGTGTTCCGTATAAACCAGCGGGAGCGTTAAAAAGGGCCCGCCGTCCATTGGCCAGTTCCAGATCTGAGGAAGCGACTTGAGCCGGGGCGGACTCATCACGTTTTCCATAACAGGGCCGGAGCGGCAGCTTTTGGTGCCAAGCTTCAAGCCTGTTCGCAGCAAATCGCGGTAGTTCCAGAGCGCTGTGAGGGATGGCGCGGTCAGTCTCTCTACGGCTTCCGCCGCTCTGCGGACAAAACGAGAAGGGTCCTCGCCAAATGCCAGTTCAATGCGCCGGCGCGTGCCGAATAAATTGGTAGCGACCGGGAAGGCAGTACCTTTAACGCTAGTGAAAAGCAGCGCTGGCCCCTGGCGGGCGACCGTGCGTCTCTGAATCTCCGCCAACTCGAGATAGGGATCGACGGGCACATCGATAATGCAAAGCTCTTTTTCTCGCTTGAGGATGTCCAGGTAGCTGCGGATGTCGGTTGGTCGCATAATCTGCCAGGGATTCAGTATACCTAAACTCGGATATTTTTTCTTCGTCTATTGGAACGCCGTGTAAAATAGAAGATACTGAAAAATATAACTGCCTCAAGGAGTGGATACGATGGAAGACTTCGAAAAACTCGGCCAATTTTACCTGGGTCGACAGCATGATTTGTCGGCGGGTCGTCTGACGGAGAACCTCGTCATGTACGATGCGAAAGACCTTGTGACCCATGGAGTCTGTGTCGGCATGACGGGCAGCGGCAAGACCGGGCTGTGTCTTGCTTTGCTTGAGGAAGCGGCCATTGATAACATTCCGGCGCTGGTCATCGATCCTAAGGGAGATATGGCGAACCTGCTGCTCACATTTCCGAATCTGAGTGCTGCGGAATTTCTTCCTTGGATCAACGCGGACGACGCTGCGCGGGTGAACCAATCCGTTGAACAGTATGCCGCCGGACAGGCTGAGAATTGGAAGAAGGGACTGTCACAATGGGGGCAGGATGAGCGGCGCATCCAGAAGCTGCGCGCATCCGCTGATTTTGTCGTGTATACGCCGGGCAGCACCGCCGGGACGCCCGTTTCCGTGCTCAACAGCTTTGCCTGTCCTGCCGCGGCTATTCTGGAAGACAGGGAAGCCACTGCCGACCTGATTACGTCCGCGACTTCCGGCCTTCTGGGACTAATCGGAGTGACGGCAGACCCAATCAGCAGCCGCGAGCATATTCTGATTTCAAACATCATTCAGCATAACTGGAAACAAGGGCAGGATACGGATATTGCTTCGCTGATCCGATCGATTCAGACGCCTCCGTTCGAGCGCGTCGGAGCTTTTGTTACCGATTCGTTTTTCCCGGCCAAGGAAAGGTACGAACTTGCTCTGAAACTGAACAACCTTCTGGCAGCGCCCGGATTCGGGGGCTGGCTGGAAGGCGAACCGCTGGACGTTGCCCGTTTTCTACATACTCCCGAAGGGCGACCGCGGATTTCGATTTTCAGCATCGCGCATCTTTCGGATGCCGAGCGGATGTTTTTTGTAACGCTTCTTTTAAATCAGGTGGTGGCCTGGATGCGGACACAGCCGGGAACTACGAGTTTGCGCGCTCTGGTTTATATGGATGAGGTAGCCGGATATCTTCCCCCGGTTGCCGATCCGCCGTCCAAGAAGCCGTTAATGCTTCTCTTCAAGCAGGCCCGGGCTTTTGGCGTTGGAGTTCTCCTCGCCACGCAGAATCCGGTGGATCTGGATTATAAAGCCTTGTCCAACGCCGGAACCTGGTTTGTTGGACGCCTGCAGACGCCCCAGGATATTGAGCGGCTGGTCAAGGGAATGGGTGGCGGCGCGGGAGAATCGGAAGAAGATTTGCGCAAAACTATAGCGGCACTTGGCAAGCGCGTCTTCCTGATGAAAAATATTCACGAGAATGCGCTCGAGATTTTTCAAACGCGCTGGTGCTTATCGTATCTGGGCGGCCCATTAACGCTCGCCCAAATCAAAGCGCTGACTGCCGGCAGGAAGACCGCGACACAGGACGTTGCCGCGTCTGCCGGGCAAATGCCGGCCGCTCCGGTCTCCGATTCTGTGACTGCGGGGCGACCAAGCCTGCCGCCGCAAATTCCCGAATTTTTTTTGCCGTTGCGCGGCGCAAAGCCGGCTGGCGCGCTGCCTCTGTACAAGCCGGTGATCTGTGCTTTGGGAGACGTGCGCTTTGCCGGGGGGCAAAATCTGCGCCAGGCTTTCATGGCGGATGTCGGCAGTGAGATCCTTTCTTTAAATTGGGACCAGGCGCAAACCGGCGCTATCGATGAAAATCAGCTGGAGAAGGAATCTGAAGCTCAGGCTGAATTCGCGTCGCTGGCTTCCGCGGCTTCAAAACCGGAAAACTACAAGCTGTGGTCCCGCGATTTTGCGGATTTCCTCTACCGCACAGCCCGGATCGACAGGTATCGCAGCCCGGAATTCAAAGTCGATTCGAATCCGGGAGAATCCGAGAGCGATTTTCGCATCCGCGTCAGTCAGCTTACTCGCGAAAAGCGCGACCGGATGATGGAAGCGTTGAGAAATAAGTATGGGCCGAAGATCGCACTCCTGGAGGACCGGGCACGCCGGGCGGAGCAGCGTGTCGAGAAAGAAAAAACCGATGTCCGCCAGGCCGGCATTCAGACGGCTATTTCCCTGGGAGCAACCCTGCTGGGCGCTTTCATGGGCCGTAAAACATTTTCCACCGGCACGATCGGCAGAGCGTCCACCACAATGCGCACCGGGATGCGGACGGTGAAAGAACGCACGGATATCGCGGCCGCCTCGGAAAATCTGGATGTTCTGCAGCAGCAGAAGCAGGACCTGGAATCTGAGTTCAACGCGGAAATGCAGGCTTTGGAGGGATCCACGGATCCGTCCAAACAGGCTATCGATACGGTTGCCGAGCGTCCTAAAAAAGCGGATATTGCTGTCCGGCTCGTGGCTCTCGTCTGGTGCCCTTATTGGAAAATCGATTCCTGATTCCGGATTCCTGATTCCGGATTATTCCGCAGTTTTCCCCAGCCCGCTAGCGGATCAGGTTTCAGCAGGGTGCCCTAATGTTACAGTTAGGCAATGGGCCGCAACAAAATGCCAAGTTATTAGTGCGCGAGCCCTAAGTAAAATCCGCATGGTAGTTGCGGAATATAAGCTAATATCCGCATGATAGTTGCGGTTTTTAAAGTAATGGGCTATATTAACTAGATGTCACCATATAAACGAATCATCGATTTGGCGGGGATTTCTGCAAAAAAGTCCTTGTTTCTGTTCGGCCCACGGCAAACGGGAAAAACATATCTGCTGCGACAGCTTTTCCCGGATGCGCCTTATTATAATTTACTGCTGGCCGATCGGTTTTCACAGTTAAGTCGCCGTCCGTCACTAATACGGGAGGAACTGGAGGCGAAAAGCAACCCTGCCTCGCCGGTCATCATTGATGAAGTGCAGAAGCTGCCGATACTTCTTGATGAAGTACACAACCTCATTGAAACGCTTGGTATCCGCTTCATTCTGACCGGATCGAGCGCGCGCAAGCTCAAACGTGGTGGGGCCAACTTACTTGGCGGGCGGGCATGGACGCGGCACCTCTTTCCGCTGGTATCGGACGAGATCGAGGCATTCGATCTGGTGCGTGCTGTCAACTACGGAACATTGCCCTCGATTTACCCTTCTGAATTTCCTGAAGAAGACCTCGCCGCATACTGCGGTTCGTACCTTACCGAGGAAATTCAGGCGGAAGGAGCAGTAAGAAGAATAGAAAATTTTTCCCGTTTTCTGCAGACGGCGGCACTTGTCAATTCGGAAATAATCAATTTTGAATCCGTGGCACGCGATGCTGAGGTTCCCCCGCGTACAGTCCGGGAATATTTCGCCATTCTTGAAGATACGCTTATCGGGGCGATGCTGCGGCCGTTCGGAAAAATTGTACACCGCAAAGCGGTTTCCGCTGCGAAATTTTATCTGTTCGATATCGGCGTCTGCAACCATTTGGCTGGAAGAAAATCCATTGAGCCTCATACCGAATTGTTCGGCAAAAGTTTTGAGCATCTCATTTTTACTGAACTGCGAGCCTACCTCGATTACGCAGGCGACCACCGCCCGCTAAGTTTCTGGCGGGATTACACTGGCAATGAGGTCGATTTCATTATCAGCGATGAGGTTGCCATCGAAGTGAAATCTTCACGTATGGTGACGGAAAAACATGCGAAATGCCTCCGCAACTTTTCGGAAGTAATAAAACCCAAACATTCGATCATTGTGTCGATGGATGAACAGCCGAGAATTATGGGTGGTATTCAGATACTCCCATGGAAGGAGTTTTTAGGGCGGCTATGGGCAGGGGATTACCGGTAGGCAGATCGTGGAAGGAAGGATAGGTCGGACACGCTGCCGATCCATACCGATCGACATCATGGGAACTTCTGATAATTTCAAGTTATGTAAATTAAGAACCCAGAATCTTGCTGACGAGAACATTTTTTAAAAGATTTGGGGATTTCGATAATGCACCTATAGTGCAGCATCACTCGCTTGGGGTAATGAATTTAAAACTGAGTCAGGCAGAAGCGGGTATCCGGCTGTCTTGAAGAAGAATATCAGGTTTTTTGCACTTATGGGATATCTTTGATTGAATCGAGCGGAAGCCGAATCTCAATCTGAATTTCCTTATCGATCTCACTCGTAACATGAGTATTAGCCGTATGGATGTCAGCCTTGAGTCGACAAAACTCAGCGTTGGGATCTGCTCCAGTTATATTCGCAGACCGTATCGCCGCTGAGTCAATCACAAGACTCCCCTCAGGTGAGGCTAAGGCCGCAAATGTCGAGACATTGCACTGCGCTATAGGTGACACTGCCAGCGCACTACCGGGGAAAAGCCCTACCAAGAAATAAATCCCTAGGAAACAACCGGCTACTTTAAGTGGCTTGTAAGCGATGGTGACTTTCATGAAGTTCTCCTTTGGATAGACAAAATAAGCTGCAAATGTTCGGAATTCTATGTTGCCAGCAACTGTAGCTATTGATACATACTACAATGTAGTATAAGCCAAACCAGCACAAGAACTTGTCAATTCAATATTCCAACACTGAAATTATCGGGGGCTTCCTCCAGCAAGCAGCTGTGGGTCAACTGTTCATACTAAGGATCAACGGTATTATTTCCTAAATCGTTTCCTTGCTGTCGCTGCAAGCCAACGCCAGTTTTACAAGCACACTTGCTGCCGCGCCAAGAACCAGCGGTGACATGAACGTAAATAGAAATGCAAAAATCGCGTGTCCGATTAAGTTATGTATGTAAATAGATCTCGAAAAGCCGCGGAACGTCAGAGCCGCTGAAAAAATGATACCGATAATAGCCGAGACATTTCCCGATCACGTGCTTGTAAGCATCTTTCTAGAGAGTTTGAAAGCAGCTGCTCCCGGTGCCGTCATTGTGATGATGCGTATCGCCCGTCCACCCCTCGTCTTTGTATGATCACCCATTTTGAATACAACATGTCCCTTTGCTCCAAACCTCTCAAATTCTGCTTGTCGGATGACATTTGGAAACTCTGCGAGTCCTTCGGTTTCTCTCGACCCAGATGCTTCCCATCACAACGCCGAAGAGGAAACAGGCATTTTGTAAACAGGCGCGAGCGAGTAATGACCATATTAGCTTGCTCGAGAACGAGAACCATCGAACAAATTTGGGTTTCTATAAGTTACATGCAAAATGCGCCAAATTCCACCCTGACCATCCGCTCGTGCCGATTTAAAATCCAGCTGCAGACGATCCCAGAGAACAATCCGGTAATGCTGGGGTAAAGAAAATTGAATAACAGGTCGGTTGTAAACCTGGAAACATAAAAATTAAATTCTGGGCTCAACCTAAAATGGAATGCCCCCGAAAGAACCCACTTAAGTGTTGCCGGTATTAGCCAACTCCCAAGCAGCCAAAAGCGCAGTGTAATGCAGAGTAAAGCAAGAAGAATTACCTGAATTGTTACACCTCGCCAGATCATGGACCACAGATTCCGACAAATCTCACGGTAGTACCATCTACGCGCCGCGGCTATTCCGTAATGAGACTCTCGTTGGTGAAATTCCTCTTCTAAATCGCCTTCAATTTGCAGATAGCAGGGCTCACCTTGAAAGGCCACAACAGAACCAATATCCAGTTGGGCGGAGCGGTGATATTAGGCATTAGCTGTTCCCCTTGAGAAACTTAGCCCAATCATCAGGTTTTGAAGGGCATGTCTTGTTTCTTTGAGAGCCTTTGTACCCTTGGCCGTCAGACGATAATAACGCTTGGCACGACCTCCACGTTCAGAGGTCGGATCCCCGAGCCAAGATTCAATGAGGCCCTTCCGCTCTAGGCGATCAAAGGTTGTATAGATGGCTCCAATGGCGAAGTCTTTTTTTGTTTGGGTTAGTAGTTCATGGCGAATGGTGACGCCGTATGCATTTTCGCCCAAGCGCAGTACAGCTAGCATCAGCATTATTTCGAAACCACCAAGAGTACGATCACTCATAATAACTACAATGTAGTATATACAAAGTGCGCGTGTCAATTGTTTTTATTTCTAGGAGATATTCTAGATCACCTGAATTGTTCGCCTTCAGCAGAAATGGGGGGAAATTAGGCAATAACATATTTGACCGATTGGGAGAAGGGGATGAAATCGACAACTGGATCTCACGCAACCTTATCACGGAATGTTTCATTGGCATCGGCAATTCCCTTGTCAGAGCCAGAATTGAAGGAATAGAGCGGCTTCGCAAACGTTGAAACCCCGGCCTGCAAATAGAGGCTTTTCATCCGCATACTGCGTTCCTCTTAGCAAAAACCGCCGATAGACAGAGGACCATTTATCTCGTTCAACTTCCTACAGCCCTGAAGCCGCACTATGACTAACGGGCGGGTGGCCGGTTGAGCGAATAATTTATTGGTCCGAAATGCTGATTTTAAATTGAGCCTAATGGCTCCAGGCAGCTGCCCGCCAATATTCTTCAATGATGGCAGACATATTGGCCGCGATGAAGCTCGATTCCCAAGTCGGGATATGGTTGAGGCTCCAAAGAGAATGGTGCGGCATATTTTCGATTCATTCGCTGGATCCATTCTGTCCGTCGATTTTCAAGCGGGTCCGGCGCATTCTGGATGCAGTGTTTATCTCGGCTTTCTGCGGCCGCAGCCTGAACAAATTGCACTGCTCTGAGCCATGGCGATGATTTCAACTGGGATTAAATCTCGTGGATTTATGCCCACAAATTCTGCTGAAGACCCAAGAGGATCAATACCGCTCCAGGAGCGGAAGTCGGGCTAATCTCAAATCTCGAATCCGGAATCCGGAATTATATGGAGTATGAGAGGGAAGACGCATCGTTCATGGCGGCGTCCTGGTTGATTAGGTCCTGGAAGCTTGTCTGATCGTAGACATCCGACGCGGCTTTAGCCACGCGCTTCCACATCGGGATAAAAACGCACTTCCCGCTAAGCGAACAGTTGGCTGCGCCATTGCCTGTCATGCATGCGACGGGCACTGTAGGACCCTCGATAAATTGCATGATTTCTCCGACGGTTAATTCCTCGGCTTGACGGATAAGGTAGTATCCGCCTTCCACGCCGCGTCGAGATTGGACGAAGCCGCCTTGCCGCAACTGGTTCAGGATTACTTCGAGAAAACGCACTGGTATCGCCTGGGCCTCCGCAATCTCGCTAATTTTTACAGGCCCCTGGCCTTGCCTTTTGGCGAGTTCAAATGTCGCTCGGATGGCATATTGGCACTTCTGGGAAACCATTTCTCTTCTCTGTGTTAGCGGCTGATAACGAAAATCGCCATGTCTGCACGCGAATTTGCATCCTCGGTTATGACGCTGCCTTCTTCCGTGTCGAGGGCAATACGCGTGTGGATCCGGATCTGGCGCTCTCGGCAAAACTCTTCAAAATCTGCGATGGTAAAAAATCGAATATTTGGTGTGTTGTACCATGCGTGGCGCAGCAAGCCGGACGACACGGGCGACCGGCCTTGTTCCGTAAGCATTGTGCGCAACTTGTAGTAGGCAAAATTCGGGAAGCTTACGATGGATTTCCGGCCGACTCGAAGCATGTCTCCAATCAACCGCTCTACATCCCGGACTGCCTGCAGCGTGTGTGACAACACTACGTAATCGAAATGGGCATCCGGGTACGGATCAAGTCCGGAATTTAGATCCGCCTGGACCACATCCAATCCGCGCTGAAGACAGGAAAGAACATCTTCTTCGTTGAGCTCAATCCCGGTGATTGTTTTGTTCCCGCTTGCGCGCAGTTTCACCAGCAAAGAACCGCGTCCGCAACCGAGGTCGAGCACGCTCTTATCCGGCTGTATCAGGTTTATGATCTGCTCATAGTCCAAGCGAGGGTTGCGGAGCGGGCCAAAAATGCTGGTGGGGGCGTGGATATAGAGGTCGTCGTCTTCGGGGCCTAGTGGTTCTCCGCCGTGGGCATTGTTGAGGAAAGCGCGCACAAGCTCGCCGTAAACCGGCAAATCGTCGGGCAATAGAAAAGCGTCGTGACCGCATTTGCTCGCGACATTGCAATGGCTCACCGGTTTGCCCAGGGCAATCAGCGCATTGGTTATTTGCTGCGATTGTTCCGGCGGAAAAAGCCAATCGCTGCTGAAACTGATTATCAGCCAGCGGCATTGGGACCGGGCCAGATTTGCCGAGAGCTGCTCCGTGTTTTTCCCGATATCAAAAAGGTCCATCGCAAGCGACAGCTTGATGTAGCTATTGGCATCGAAGCGCTCTACAAACTTGTCTCCTTGATAGGCAAGATAGGAGCCAATGCTGAACTGCTTCTCGAACTCCGTGGCAAATTCACGGGGCTGCAGCCGGTCCGCTTCAAATTTATCCCGCATGGATTCGGGAGACAGGTAGGTGATGTGGCCCAGCATGCGCGCCATCGCCAGTCCTGCTGCCGGTACGGTGTCCTTGTCGATATATTGGCCGCTTTTGTAATTGGCGTCCCGTCGAATGGCGTTGCGCCCGACGACATCGAATGCCAGGGCTTGAGTTGTCAGGCGAGCGCAGGAGGCCAGCGTCACCGCGCCTGCGAGCCGCGCGGGGTAGCGGATTGCCCATGTCAGCACCTGGTGCCCGCCCATCGATCCGCCAATTGCGGCGAGAAGGCGGGATATGCCCAGGTGATCAATGAGCCTGCGCTGGGTTTCCACTATATCCGCCGCTGTAATTGTCGGAAAGTCCGCCCCATAGCGCTTGCCGGTCGCCGGATTCCGATCGTTAGGACCGGTAGTGCCGCGACAGCCGCCCAGCGCGTTGGGGCAAATGACAAAATAACGATTCGTATCAATTGCTTTGCCGGGGCCAACCGCGATTTCCCACCAGCCCGGATCATCCTCCGGATCATGGCGCGCTACGTGCGAATCTCCGCTCAAAGCGTGACAGATCAGAATCGCATTGTCTTTCGCCTCATTCAGCCGGCCATAAGTTTCGTATGTGACCGTTACATTCGCAAGCTGCCCGCCCAATTCCAGTGTCAGCGGATCACTGAAGGTACAGGTCAGAGCGTGTCGCAGCGTCCGCGAGGAGCGGACGCTGTCGCTGCTCTGATAGATATCCGTTGTCATTTTGTTTTAGCCTCTGCCGTTCCCAGCCCGCATTTCTCACGGGCTTTCTACTGCGGCGGCGGATCCGGGCATGTCTACTGCGTTGCGCTCCGTCGGGCTCCTCGACGTACTGTCGAGTACGTCTGCGGGGCCCTCGGTCGCGCGCCTTGTATCCACGCCCGTCTGCGCCGCCTCGCTACAAAACCCCGTGAGAAATGCGGGCTATTGCTGAGACGCAATCAGCGCCTGCTCGAAATCCTCTTGAATGTCCTCGAAATCTTCGATGCCCACCGAAACACGGATGTATTCCTGAGTGACTCCCGCTTCCTTCTGTTCCTTCTCGGACAATTGCGAATGCGTCGTGGAGGCAGGATGGATTACAAGCGTCTTGGCGTCTCCGATGTTTGCCAGATGGCTGGCCAGCTGCACGCTGTTTATGAATCGAATCCCGGCATTGCGGCCGCCGCGAATGCCAAAACCCAGGATGGCGCCCGCTCCGCTTTTGAAATAGCGCTGAGCCAAAGCATAATGCCTGTGGCTTGGAAGTCCCGGGTAGTTGACCCATGATACAGCCGGGTGTTTTTCCAGCCACTGCGCCAGCGCAAGCGCATTGCGCACATGACGTTCCAAACGAATAGGCAGCGTCTCCAGTCCGAGCAGGAAAAGGAAGGCGGCGAACGGGCTCATGCAGGCGCCTGTATCCCTTAGCCAATGCGTGCGGATATGCATGATGTAAGCAACATTCCCCAGGGGCTTGAGGGCTTCTGTGAAAATAATTCCGTGATACGCCTCATCCGGAGCCGTGAATTCGGGCCATTTTGCCGGATTGTCTGCCCATGGGAATGTCCCGCAGTCAACAATCGCACCGCCGACGTGCACGCCATGCCCACCTATGAATTTTGTGGTCGAATAGATAATGATATCGGCACCCTGCTCGATAGGACGGAAGAGCGCCGGTGTCATCACCGTATTGTCGACGATAACCGGGAGTCCATGCTGATGGGATATCTCGGATATCCGCTGAAAATCCGGCACATCGTTTTTCGGATTACCGATCGATTCGAGGTAAACCAACCGCGTGTTGGTGTCGACCAGCCCCGCAATCTGCTCGGGATGATCCGGATTGAAAAAGCGCACCTCAATCCCAAGCTTCTTGAAGGTCTGAGAAAAAAGGGTCCAGGTGCCGCCGTAAAGGCTCGTGGAGGAGATGAAGTTCTGGCCGGAATGTGTGATAGAAAGGATGGCTGCCGTGATAGCCGCCTGGCCGCTGGCAAAAGCAAGGCCGCCGATGCCGCCGTCGAGAGCGGCCAATCGCTTTTCGAGAACGTCATTGGTGGGATTCATCAGCCGGGAGTAAATGTTGCCCAATTCTTTCAGTGCAAAAAGATCAGCGGCATGTTCGGTGCTCTTGAAAGCATAGCTGCTGGTTGCGTAAATCGGCACGGCTCTGGCCATCGTCGCCGGATCTGCTTCCTGCCCCGCATGCAACGCCAGTGTTCCCAATCGATAGGATTTCTTGTTCTGATCCATTGTTTCGCCCATTCCTTTCATCGATCATATTCCAAAATGATTCTTAATCCTGATTAAAACGATTGAGTATGTCAAGAATCATTTAAGAGAACTGTACCTGGTTATACTGTCCCCTGAAGAAACTGGCACACCCACTTTATTGTCGCCCAACAGGTGGGTGTCCACATTTTTATTTCTTTTAGCAAACTTGGACCTGGTCTTGGACCTAGACGTGGTCGTGGACCTCATTGAAGCAGGCATTTCTGGGCAAACCGCATAAGTGGGGGCAGAATCGGTCCAGGACCACGTCAAAGTCGAAGTCCAAATCCAGGTTTTCAGCTGCTTCGTATTTGGACAAGATTGAGCTTCAGCCGGGATCCTGATCAGAGGAGAAATCGAACGATATGCTTTCGTGGGAAATTCCCGCCAATGCATCCTGGACGAGGCGAGGGACATCCAGTTCCTGCTCGGCGCGTTCCGCCTGTTCTATGTTGGACATTGTTTCCGGGTGTCGTGGAATGAAAAGGGAACAGCAATCCTGATCGGCTAGAATGCTGATCTCATAGGTGCCGATTTCGCGCGCGATCCGCACAATCTCTTCTTTGTCATCCCCGATCAAAGGCCTGAAAACCTGAAGCGTGGCGACGGCAGAAATTGTCCGGATATTCTCCAGCGTCTGGCTTGCTACTTGCCCCAGGCTGTCGCCGGTGACAAGGGCTGCGGCTTTTTCTTTTTGAGCAACGGCTTGGGCGATGCGCATCATAAACCGCCGGTAGAGAACCACTCGCAGCGAAGGAGGCGCATAGGCGACGATCTCGTGCTGAAGGTCGGCGAATGGCACCAGATGCAGCTGCGACTCCAGTTGGTACCGGGAGAGCGTGCGCAGAATGCGCCGTACCTTTTCCTGGGATTCCACGGTTGTGTGCGGAAAGCTGTGGAAGTGGATAAACTGAACGCGGCAGCCACGCCGCATCATCCTGAATGCGGCGACCGGAGAGTCGATGCCCCCGGAGAGAAGGCAAAGGACTTTCCCGCCGGTCCCGGAAGGCAGTCCTCCGGCCCCAGCAATCTTGGAAAGATAGAGGAAAGCCCGGGCCCCGACGATTTCCACGGAGAAGACTGCATCCGGATTTTCCATGCGCACAGCGGCTTTAGTGAGTCCCTGCACGAATGCGCCCAGCTCCTGGTTCAGCTGCTGCGAATTCATGGGAAAACCCTTGGTTCCGCGGCGCGCATCGATTTTAAAGGTTTGAAAACTCGTTGTGGGAATCAGCTCGGCCAGTCCCGACTGGATGGCGTGGAAATCGGCGGCGACTTCCCATGTCGCGGCATAGTTTGCGACCCCAAAAACTGTTTTAAGCCGCGCTGTAATCTCTTCCAAGGGAGAATCCGGCCGGAGCGTTATGAGCAGGCGTCCTGAAAAGCGCTGAATAGAATCATACGACAATCCCTTCAGGAGCGACACAACATGCTGGTGCAGGTGGGCCTCAAACCATCCCCTATTATTTCCCTTAAGATTGATCTCGTGGTAATGAGCAATTATGGTGCGTTTCACGGACATAATCTTACAGCATACGGATGCATTTCCCGCATGATTTGATTGTTCGGAGGCTTCCATCGCATACATTCAGCCGCATCTGCATGATTCCAAAAAAACCGAAAAAATTGTTGAAATCCGTGAACCCCAAGCCGCTGGCCGGCATCTAGATATATGTAGCAACTCTCGGCTTTGACTTAATAAAACTGAAAAAACCCCAAATGACCATTTTTTTTGGTTTTGAGTAACCTTGAACAATCAAGGGGCGTATAGATAGTGGAGCATTTTGCCGGCTATAAATTGATCAGCTTGGAGGCGGTATGAAAAAGGACATAAACTCCATCATTTTGACGCGGCAGGAGCTGCAAATCATGAAGGTGATCTGGAGTCTTGGCACGGCAACCGTAAAGGATGTGTGTGATAGCATGTCGCAGACCAAGGCGGTTGCTTATACTACTATCCTGACCCTGATGGGAATCCTGGAAGAAAAGGGAGCTTTGACTCATACGCGATCGGGCAGGGCTTTTCTGTTCAGGCCCGTCCTTTCCCGGCGGCAGGCAACCCGGAACCAGATGCGCGATGTCATAGCGCGCTTTTTTGATGGCAACCCTGAAAGGCTGATGGGGGATGTTCTGGAAAACGAGGCCCTGGATCCGGATCAGCTTGAATCCGTCAGGATCCTGCTGGACTCCAGACAAGAACACCTTGTCGCTTAGAGAAACTCAAATCTGATGCACCGCTTGAAATGCGATTTTGAATGATCGCGCGCAATTAGTTCGTGGGCGCGTAGTATCCTTTACGATGGCCAGGCTTTAGATTCCTCTCCGATATCCTAATCTCGATTTTACGATAGCTGCCGTCTCTGGCAGTATTGGTCGAATAGTAGCCGAGGCTGTACTGGCTCCTTAATTCCTGGTTGATCTGCCGAAAAGAATCCTCGAGTTCGTCGAGCTTAAAGGGAAAAAACACTTTGCCGCCGGTTTCCCGGGTTATTTCTCTCATCGCGGCATCCCCTTCGGGTGATCCCTGAACTCCAAAAAAACCGCCCTTGGTGATGCTGATTACGAAGATGGTGGTTTCGGCCCGCAAGGCCATTTCCAGCGCCTTTCGAAATAGTGGTGTCGCTTGATTCGTCATCTCCATCCGACAGGATAACGATGGCTTTTCGCCCTGTTTCCCTGATCAGCTTCTCGTCGCAAGCCATGTAAATTGCGTCATACAGGGCCGTCCCTCCCGCTGCCCTAAGTTTTCTGATTTCCTTGGCCAGCTTGTTGGGATCTCCGGTGAAATCCTGCAGCAGAGTGACTCCGGTATCGAACTCCATCAGCAGGGCGCGATCCTTCTCGCGCAGCACGCTGAGGAAAAAACTGATTGCAGCCTCCTGCTCGAATTTCAACTTCGGCGCCACACTGTCACTGGTGTCGATCAGCATGGCAATGGTTAGAGGCAGATTGGTTTCTCGCGCGAAGTTTTTAATCTCCTGCTTTTTGCCGTCCTCATAAATGGAGAAATCGTCGCGCATCAGGTTCGTTACGAAAGAGTTTGTGTCCCGGTCAAAAACGGAGCAGAGGACATTCACCAGATCGACGCTGACACGGTACGTCTGGTCGGAAACCCTTGGCGGCAGCTGATTGTCCGGTCGGGGATTTATTTGCGCATTCTGACCGGAAAGATTTTGATGAGAGACTGCCGTTAATAACACACAGGCGACCAGCAAAACCAGGCAAAGGCGATGTATTCGGACAGGCATTTCATTCCTTTATTAAGAAAAAAATCAATGCAAAACCAGACAGATTATAAATTTAGCGCCAAAGCCAGTCAAGCGAACCTGACTTGGCCTTCCTCATAAAATCAGTTGCGAGTTACAGGTTACAGGTTCCAAGTTCCAGGTTCCAGTTCCAGGTTCCAAGTTGCAGGTTACATCATAATACCTCAACCTGTAACCTGTAACCTGCAACTTGTAACTTGATGCGAACTAGCCTTTTAGTGCTGCCAGGAAGCGCTGAAGCTCTGCCGGCAGAGGTGCACGAAACGACAGCAGCTCTCCGGATCGCGGATGGTGAAATTGCAGCAGGCGGGCATGCAGAAAAGGCCGCTGCAATTCCTTTGCCGTTTCCTGCAGCTCTTCCGGAAGGCTCCGCATCCGGTTCGGTCCATAAACGGAATCGCCGACTACTGGGTGTCCTTTCTGGGCCAGGTGAACTCGAATCTGATGCGTCCTTCCCGTCTCAATCCGGATGCCGAGCAGAGAAACGGGGCCGAAGCTCTGTTCGACGACATAGTGTGTTATGGCCGTTCTTTTTCGGCGGGCTCTGACGGAAATTTTTGTGCGGTTTCCGGGGTCTCTGCCCAGAGACAGGTCAATTGTTCCGGACGCCGGAGAGGGACATCCGTGGACCAGGGCCGTGTATTCCTTATGGACTTCCCGGTTTTTGAATTGCTGAGAGAGTTGCCGGTGCGCCCACGTGTTTTTTGCGACCAGCATCACGCCGCTGGTCAGCTTGTCCAGTCGGTGGACAATGCCTGGCCTTGCAGGATCGCCGGTTTCCAGCTGCCCCATATGGTGCAGCAGCGCATTCACGAGTGTCCCCGAGCGCACGCCTGCTCCGGTGTGGCAGACAAGACCTGCCGGCTTGTTAATAACTGCAAGGTCGGAATCCTCATACAAGATGTCCAGGGGGATTTCTTCAGGGAAGGGCTGGTCAGAAAAATGCTCCGGTATCTCCAGCTCGATCCTGTCGCCGAGCTTTGTCCGATAGCCGGTTTTGACATGCTCTCCGTTTACGCGCAAATAACCCTTGCGGATCCAGATCTGGATTTGAGAACGGCTCTCCCCGGAGATCCGTTCGACCAGAAACTGATCAAGACGAATCCTTGCCGTATCCGGCCCAACATTCCAGCATTCAATATTTTTGTTCAATTTGTGCCAGCTTCCCTGGACGCTGTCAGGAAATAATAGATAACGGCCGATCCAAGGATAGTCAGAATTGCGATGAACTGCGATGTTGACAGAAGCCCGTAGAGAACAAAGCCACGATCGTCATTCCTGAAAAATTCAATCACAAATCTCAGGAATGCATACAGACGTCAGATACTCCAGAATTATCTGGCCGGTCACATGTTTTCTTGGGAGACGCCACATCAGAAACAGGAACAGTGCAAATGCTGCCAGCGATTCGTAGATCTGCGTCGGATGCAGCGGTGTATTCAGTGTAACGCCGACATTGTTATAGGCGTATGGGTCAGTGAACGTGATTCCCCATGGCATAGTAAGTCGGCTTGCCATAGCAGCAGCCTGCGGACAGGCAGCCCAACCGGCCGATGGCCTGCCCCAGCGCGATCCCCGGAGCAGCGAAGTCCGCCATCTGCCATGCGGGCAAGCGTTTTCTTTATAAGAAACCACGCTGCTGCAGCCAATGCCAGCAGAAGTCCGCCGTAATACACTCCGGCGGAACGAAGTGTCGCCAGCGAAAAAATCTCCCGAAAGTTCTGGGAGTAATATTCGAAATCGGAGAGAAGCAGCAGGATCTTCGCGCCCACCAGGGCTGAAAAAATGACGATCAGCCCCAGGTTCCAGGTCAAATCCGGATGGATGCCTGCCTTCCTGGCATTGCGGCTGGTAATCCAGATTCCGGCAATGAAGGCCGCGGCGAGCAACAGGCCATAGGTATGGATCGTGATCGGGCCCAAATCCAGGATTTTAGGATACATCGGACGCTATTCTTCCTCGTGTTTCCTGTCTTTGTTGGCTTCTTCGATAACCTTCTGGGCTATGTGCGACGGAGCTTCGTCGTAATGGGAAAACTCCATGTGATAGCTGCCTCTGCCGCCGGTTACGGAAGTGAGGACCGGGGAGTAGGAAACCATTTCCGCCATGGGGACCTGCGCCTTGATGATCTGAATGTCTCGCTTGACGTCCATGCCCTGGAGTCGGCCGCGGCGGCTGGTAAGATCGCCCGTAAGGGCTCCGGCATATTCCTGAGGCGCGTAAATTTCCACATTCATTATGGGCTCGAGAAGGACAGGATTGCGCCTCTTCCATCGCCTTTTTGAAGGCCAGGCTTCCGGCAATTTTGAACGCCATTTCGGAGGAGTCCACCGGGTGATAGCTGCCGTCATAAAGAATTACCTTGAAGTCGACGACGGGATAGCCTGCGAGATATCCCCTGGCGGCAGATTCAATAATTCCCTTTTCAACGGCCGGTACGAAATTGCGCGGAATAGAGCCGCCGAAAATTTCATTGGCAAACTCAAACTTCCCGCCGCGCGGCAGTGGTTCCATCTTGATCCAGCAGTCTCCAAACTGCCCATGGCCGCCCGTCTGCTTCTTGTGCCGGCCTTGAACATCCGCTTTCCCGCGGATGGTTTCCCGATACGGCACTTTGGGAGTCTTTAGTATCACTTCGACGCCATAGCGCTTGCGCAGCTTCGAAACCGTCACTTCAACGTGAAGCTGATCGGAACCGGAGAGGAGGAGCTGTTTGGTCTGGGGATCGCGACTGTATTTGATTGCGGCATCTTCTTCGAGAATGCGTGCCAGGGCGTTGCTGATCTTGTCTTCATCTCCGCGGCTCTTGGGCTCCATGGCAAAAGTGATGGATGGTTCAGGGATGGTGACGCTGGAGAATACGATTGGATGCGCCGGATCGCACAGAGTGTCTCCCGTAGTGGTTTCCCTGAGCTTGGTGACGGCGAAGAAATCTCCCGCGTGGGCTTCGCCGATGGGAATCATGGTCTTGCCCTGCGGAATCTGCAGCGGCCCGAGCTTTTCGGTCTTTCCTTTTGTCTGGTTGTGATAGGTGCTATCGGAGCGCATGGTTCCCGAATAAAGCTTGATGAGACTTATGCGTCCGGCAAAAGGATCCGCTATGGTTTTGAAAACATAGGCCGCGTACGGCTCCTTGCTCGATATGGCGCGTTCCACAGGCTGATTGGTTTTGGGATCCGTTGCTGTGACTTTGCCGACGGTTGCCGGGGACGGGAAGAGATCCGTAATAGCATCCAGGATCTGTGCGATGCCGACATTGAATGTCGAGCTGGCATAGAAAACAGGGAACAGGATGCGCTGCAGGATGCTGGCTTTCAGCCCCTCGATAAGTTCCGCCTGGTCCAGCGTGCCTTCGGCGAAGAATTTCTCCATGAGCGCGTCGCTGCTTTCGGCGACCATTTCGATCAGCTTGTCGCGCATCTTCGCCACTTCGTCCTTGTATTGCGCCGGAACTTCTTCTTCCTGAAACTTACCGGAGCCGTCGCGCGCGTACCGGTAGGCTTTGTTCGTGACGATGCTGATGACGCCGCTGAAATCCCGCTCCATGCCCAGAGGTATCTGGAGAGGTACGGCGCCGCGGCCGAAAGCTTCTTCCAGGGATGCAAGGCTCCGTTCGCTGCTCGCGTTGTCGCGGTCGAGCTTGTTGATCACGATCATCCGGGGCAGGGAATACTCGTCGCAAAATTCCCATACTTTCTCCGTCTGCACTTCGACTCCTGCAACCGCATCCACCACGACTACCGCCGCATCCGCAGCGCGCAGGGCAAGCCGTGTCTCGGCCAGGAAAGGCCGAAAGCCGGGAGTGTCCAGGATGTTGATTTTTTTCTTGTTCCATTCGCAGTGAGCCAAAGAACAGCTGATACTGATCTTGCGTTCAACCTCCTCATCTTCCCAGTCGGTGACGGTATTGCCGTCTTCGACACGGGCCAGACGATTGACCGCACCGGAATCGAATAATATTGCGGACGTCAAAGATGTTTTGCCTGCGGCTCCATGGCCAACCATGCAGATATTCCGAATGGAATCACTCTCAAAAACCCTCATAAAAGCTCTCCTTTCAGGAGGAAAAAGCGGGCATGGGTCGAAAAGAAAAAGATACACTATCATAGCCTTACGGCTGTCGCAATTGCGGCAGCAGGCAAATTTTTAACGATTCCAAATTCCAAATTCCGAAATTCCGAACTAAATACAATCGGAAATCATGGAATCTGGAATCCGGAATCTGGAATGCTGGTAGACATTCCTGTATCCTCCATGGACAGGGAGTGAACCATGCGCTCTACTCTCGGACTGGCACTTACTATCGTTATGGTCTTATGCGCCTGTGAACCGCGGGCTTCGTCGGAAACGCGCCGCACTTAGCGGTGAGAAGGCGATGGAACACGTCCGGGCACAGGTGGCATTCGGCCCTCGTCCTCCGGGATCGCCGAAACTGCAGAAATGCCGCGAATATATCGAGCAGCAGATGCGCGGTTTCGGCTACGGGATTGAGAAAGACACATTCATTGCGGGGACGCCCTACGGCCCTATCCAAATGCAGAACCTGATTGCGCGCAAAGGAGAAGGGCGGAAGGGCGCAATCGTGCTGGCAACCCATTACGATACCAAACTGATGGAGGGCAAGAACTTCGTCGGCGCGAACGACGCAGGAAGCAGTACGGGCCTTCTGCTTGAACTTGCCAGAGTGCTTGCCGCAAACAAGGATCCGCTCGATTATTGGTTTGTGTTTCTGGATGGGGAAGAGGCCTTCGTGGAATGGAGCACGTTTGACAGCACGTATGGAAGCCGGCATCTGGCCCAACGCTGGAAAGCGGAAGGGATTGTTCCGAGGATTCGCGCTCTGATTCTGCTCGATATGATCGGCGACAAGGATCTCGATATCTTCTATGAGACAAACTCTACGAAACGCCTTATGGACTTGGTGCGGGATACTGCGGCCAAAATCGGTCTTAAGTCCATCCTGTCTTCCTATCAGACGGCAGTGGAGGACGATCACCTGCCATTTTTGGATGTCGGCATCCCCAGTGTTGATATCATAGATCTTAATTACGGTCCGGGAAATTCCTACCACCACACACTCGAAGACTCTCTCGACAAAATAAGCCCTGAAAGCCTGGAAAAAACGGGAAGGCTTGTGCTCGCCGTTCTGGAGGAGTTGCAGAAGCAGTAGCGCCGAATCGATTCCAAATTCCAGATTCCAGACTCCTCCCTGCTTTGCATTACTTGTTTTTCTTGCCGGGCACGTCCAGAGAGCTAAGAGCTATGGCGTCCTTCTTGACTAGCCAAATCCCTCTCTGTGTTCCAACGCAGATATCAATATTATTAAGCATGCTGGCGAATACGTGAGTTTCCAAAGGATAATCTGTCACGAGGTGTGTCACAAAGAGCGCAACGGTGTTGTTGTCCTTTTTGAGTTCTAGCATCGTTTTGGAAAGCGGCATAACTTGCTGCACTTGGCGACCATCTTCGCTGACAATGACCCTGTAGTGTTTCCCCAACACCACGATATCCGGTTTGTTCGTGCCGGCAAGCAGTTCCACAAGCACTCCCTTTTGCCCAACTGCTTCTGCCGGAAGAACTACTGGGTTGATGGGCTGGTGAAAAGGCTGCAAAGCCTTAAGTGCGGTTTGCCGAGCGCGGAACAGATTCAAAATCCCTGCATTCGGCTCTTCAGCAACCGGCAAGGCCTCCACCTGAGGCTTTTGCCCCTGCACCATAGGGACGCGTATTCGATATGAAATTTTGGGGAAATCGCCCCCAGTGAAGAACAGCACCAAAAACGATGGCAACGGTTTGCCAACATCGTTTCCTTCCCGCACAGTTATATATCCGATCAGCCCCTTTCCCTCCAATGTGCCGAGTTTTTCCATTAGGGCGTCTGTGCCGATCGCCGATGCCTTGTCCTGCCAATAGAGTTCACGACCCAAGTCAATGGATAGCTGGACCTGAGATTTAAGGTCCGGAGGAATTGGCAAACTTTTGAGATCAGGTGCTTCTTGGCTGGAAGCGGCCGGCGCAAGGCAAAGGGATACGATTAAAGCTAATAATAAGAGCAAATTCCTTTTCCTGTACGCGTGAGAAAACATTGGATTTCATCTCCTTATACAATTCAGCCGAAGACATGTAGACGCATCGATCCAATATATCCCGATTCAAGGCCTCGCGTAAACTGATATAGATAATTAGATTTATTCTTCGGCCTTTCGATCGTGCATTTCCAACTTTTGTTAAGGAAATCAAAACCTTATTGATGCACTATGGTTGCACGAAATGCAGGGGCAATCGGCAGCCTCTCCGCGATGAAATTTTATGTAATTCAAGTTTAACCTCTCATTTGGGGAGTCAGATGTGAGAACCTCACAATCCAGAATCGGATTCATGCTGATGGTCGCAGGACTTGCGGGATTGATTGCCGGTCGGGTTATTGTGTCCGCGACCCCGTTGGTGATTGCCTGTCAGGTGCTTGCGGTTTTTCTCATGCTCTGGGCGCGCGTGACGTTCGGGCGACGCAGTTTTCATGCAAGTGCGACGCCAACCGACGGCGGGCTTGTTACGGATGGGCCGTACCGGTTCATCCGGCACCCAATCTATGCAAGCGTTTGCCTCTTTGCCTGGGCGAGCAGCCTGGGACACCTGTCCGTTTTTTCGGTAGCTATGGCGCTGCTTCTCAGTGTAGGCGCCGGAATGCGCGTGAGAGCCGAGGAGAGCCTGCTCCTGGAGCGATACCCTGAATATGCAAACTATGCTGCCCGAACGAAACGCATTGTGCCGTTGGTTTTCTGATTACTGTCGCTAATCTGGCTTCATATATATCAAGAAACAGTTGTCCAGCTAATTTAGCTATTCGTGAAAGAGTGATTTCAAAGATTGAAGAGTTTGCCGCAGAGTTGGGGATAACGGGGCCATATCCATGCTGCTGCGGATGCTGATACCGAGAAAATATACTTGAAGGGCAGGCACTTCCTTTTGCCAGTAGGAAATCAGCATGGAGAGCGGGATGGAATGCGTGGAATGGCAGATGGAATCGAGCTGCTTGGTGGATAGAAAGCCCAGGATCCTTCTGCGAGCGTTTCGTCAAATACGGCATCCACCAGAAGGAGTGTCCCGCCGGCGGTTTCGCGAACCCAGCGCATGGCGTTTTCGACTGCCGTTCCCACGGCGTGGGCCTGGAACCCCTCGCGATTGAGGGGTTCCAACTCTTCCGCGAGCAGATGCCCTATGGCATCGTCCCCGCGCAAAGGATTGCCCATCCCCAGCAGCAATAGGGGACGGGTCTTTAAAATTTCTGAAAGCGTGTCTATATTCACCATCTCGAATTTCGAGGATCTGGAAGCCGGAATCCGGAATCCTATTCAAACACAAGCCGCAAGGCTCGCGGGTAAAATTTGCGACTTCGAATTCCTGGTCGAGATAGATCGCGTCTTTGGGACAAACCTCGGCGCAGCGGGCACAATGAATGCATCGGTCCAGATAAAGAATCATCTGGAACTTCTTCGCCGGCTTCTTCCCTTCTTCCAGCGGGGGATCAGACGGGCTGGGCGGTTTCAACAGGATTTCAATTGCTTCCGATGTGCAATCGCGCACACAAGCCTGGCATCCGACGCAGAGGCCGGGTCTCATGCGCGGCGTGCCGCGGAATCCTTCGGCAACCAGAGCTTTTGTGAAGGGATATCCGCGCGTCGCCGGGGTTTCGGCCAAATTGCTTAACAGCTCGGGGATAAATACACCTGCTACCATAATTAAAATACTCCATTTCCTTTGAGGAGAAGAACGATCAAAAGCT
Source organism: uncultured Acidobacteriota bacterium (assembly GCA_963718845.1). Lineage (GTDB taxonomy): Bacteria > Acidobacteriota > UBA6911 > UBA6911 > UBA6911 > UBA6911. Next base: position 460,188 of record CAVRAD010000017.1, on the reverse strand, counting down.
GGATCAGGCTCACGGGCGCCAGGTATTTCCAGCTGAAAGTCACGATCTGGTCTATTCGGATCCGGGCGAATGCCGCCCGGATGACGCTGAGCAGGAAGACGATGAAAATCGTTTTTATCATAAGCTGCAGCCCGCCCAGCCAGATCCCGCCCAGGAAGCCGCCAAGGAACAGAGCCGCGATGAATGCCGAGCCGACCAGCATCAAGATATCTTTCTGAATCCGGAACATCGCCAGCTTTTTGCCGCTGTATTCCGTCAACGGTCCCCCGACTACTTCGGTCTCGGCCTCGGGGATATCGAACGGAACGCGCTCAAGCTTCGCCTGCAGAGTCAGCAGCGCTACCACGAATGCCGGTATCTGGAGCGGGATGACCCACCAGGCGCCGCTGGTCCAGGGGAATGCCGCGATTTTCTGGATCTTCCAGCTTCCGGCAACCACGGCCGGAGTCAGCAGGGCAAGGAAAAACGGGACTTCATAGGCGAACAGCTGCGTAAGAACGCGCGTCGCCCCGATCAGGCTGAAGGGGCTGACAGAAAACCAGCCTGCGAGAAACAGCACCAGTGTGGGGATCGAGAGCAGATAGAGCACGACGATCAGGTCGCCTTCAAATGAATTGTACGGCGTGAAAAACCACACGGGGATATACAGCCCGGCTGTTACCACCGCGGCAAGTCCCAGGATCGGCATAAGGCTGAACATGAAGCGGTCGGCACCGGCCGGAACGATATCTTCCTTGAAGAAGAGCTTGAATATATCGGCCACGGCTGAAGGATGCCCTGATAGCCGGTGTACAGCGGGCCGCGCCGGTTCTGCATGCGCGCATAGAGTTTCCGGTCCATCCATTCCAGGTAAGTCGAAAAGACGAACTGGAAAGCAAAACCGGGGAACACCAGGATATACAAAATTGGCTTGATGACTTCCATTCACTCCCCCCCAGGATCAGAAACGGATCCCTTTGTTTTTGCCGTACCAATCAATGCCGTAGCGGCGCAGTTCTTCCCATGTGGTGACCCGGGTTCCGTTCTTGCGATCGCGGAGCACGATTGCCATGCGGTCCGTGCACGAGAAGCACGGGTCGATGGATGCGATCGCGATCGGGATGTCGGCTACGTAGGAACCGATGACCGATTCGGTGGCCGCCTCGAGATTTGCCATCGTGGGGGCGCGAACCCGGACCCGCTCCGGCTTGTCCGTGCCGTTGCCGCGGACGAAGTGGACGTCTTCCCCGCGCGGGGCCTCGTAGCGGCTGACGGCAACGCCGGCGGGTGCTTTGCGCGACACTTTGGGTGCGACGATGTCCCCTTCGGGAAGGTTTGTCAGCAGCTGTTCGATCATTTTGCAGGATTCTACGATCTCCAAGACGCGCACGATCACGCGGCCGTAAATATCGCCCGAGTCGTGCGTGATTACCTTGAAATCGAGCTCCCGGTAGGCGGCGTATGGGTCGTCGCGGCGGATATCGGTATCTACTGCGCTGGCCCGGGCAAAAGGCCCGACCACGCACATCTCGGCCGCGCGTTTGGAGGCAGTTTGCCGACGCCCTGGATGCGACCCACGAAACTGGGTTCGTTGGTGCCGATGTGGACGTAGTAGTCGAGCCGCTGTTTGAGGATGCCAAGCATGCTTCAGGATCTTTGTTGCGCTGCGCGTCGGTAAGGTCGCGCCGCACTCCGCCGATCGTGTTGATTGCGTAGTTGACCCGGTTTCCGCTGATCTCCTCCAGGATATCCATGACGAGTTCACGGTCGCGCCAGACCAGCATGAACATCGAGTCGAAACCGACCTCATGGGCCGCGACGCCAAGCCAGAGCAGATGACTGTGCAGCCGTTCCAGTTCGCAAACCAGCGTGCGCAGATAAAGCCCGCGCCGGGGCACTTCCAGGTTCATGATTTCTTCGACCGCCTGAACAAACGCGGTCGTGTGGGAGTGGGAGCAGATGCCGCAGATGCGCTCGAGGAGGTAAAGGCACTGGTAATAATTCCGTTCTTCGCAGGCTTTTTCGATTCCACGGTGGTTGTACCCGATGTTCATGCGGGCGCCGACGATCTCTTCTCCGTGGATGTCGAAATCAAATTTGGCCGGTTCCTTCAGGAACGGATGCTGCGGGCCTATGGGTATGCGAAAGGTCGATTCATCCATGTTATTTTGCCTCCTTTGCTCAGATTCCTCTGTTTTGTTGAATTGCACATCTTTGCGCAGCGGGTAAACGCCTTCCGGCCATTCTTCGGGCACGGCCTGGCGTCGGAGGTCGGGATGCCCGACCGGATTGATGCCGAACAGGTCCTTCAGTTCCCGTTCGTAGACGATGGCGCCGGGCATATGTCGGCCAGTGTCGGGACTTCTGGTTTTTCGTGGTCTATCCGGACCTGCAGCACGACGACTTTTTCGCCGGTGAATATGTAATTGCACCAGAAACGCGTCGCGCACATCTTCGCCGACGATAACGGCCAGCTGGACGATGCGAGAACTTCTCGCGCAGGGTCGATAACGGCCGGAATCAATCCATCCGGAGTCAGTGCAACCCAGAATCGGCCGTTTGATCCGAGGGTTACCCGAGTTGGGGAATGCCTCCTTCAATCTTGCTTCAAAATCCACTGTCATGGTCATTCCTCCTTTTACGCAGTCTTCTTCTGCAGGCTGCCGAGCAGCTTGGCCACGCCGTCGATGATCGCTTCCGGTCTTATGGGGCATCCGGGAATGTATGCTGAAACCGGGATGACCTGTCGATCCCTTCCATCACGTTGTAGCAGCCGCGAAATGCGCCGCCGCTGCAGGCACAGGCGCCGACCGCAACGACAAACTTGGGTTCCGGCATCTGGTCATAGATGCGGCGCAGGCGCTTCGCGATCTGCTTTGTTACCGGCCCGCTGCACACCAGGATATCGGCGTGGCGCGGCGAGGCTTTCAGAAGAACGCCGAACCGTTCCAGATCGTAATGGGGCATCAGGGCCGCGAGGATCTCAATGTCGCAGCCATTGCAGGCCCCCGAGTTGAAATGCAAAATCCAGGGAGATTTTACCCTGGCCCAAGTCTTGAGTTTTTCCAGCATATGGCCTCTGAGTTTACTGATGAACTGCGCATTCTGACTTCCGGATTCGGACTCCCGACGTCTCTCGGAATCCACGAGCTTCTAATCGAATTCCATATAGATACAGGAAATGGAAGCTGCAATCGCCCCCAGGTAAATCAGGGCGCGATAGGCGCCGGCGCCGCCGGGTACCGTTGCAATCGTCAGGACCGCTACATGCATGATGGTGAAAAAGATGGCCGCAATGTAGAATTTCCTGTATCCGAAATGGAACTTTTCGGCTTTGTAATTCTCACCGCAGGCATAGGGTTCGTATTTGCCCTTTACCGGCACGGCCTTTCTCTTCCACCAGTGGCCGAACCGTAAATGCCGGCGCTGAGCCGAGGCATACAAGGAAAGCCACCGGTGGTGATAAAAGTATCGACAGATCCATTGTTATCCCCTCAGTTTGGATAAATTGCGAATGTCCAGCGAACCGTATATTTTCTGCGCCCGGACGGCCAGTGCCAGCATGATGGCGGCCAGGACTGTTTCGACGATGATAAATGTGACGATCAGCGATTGTATGAAGCCGACATCCTGACGATGGATCCCCGGCCGCGAGAAATACCAAAGTGACGCCTTTTGCAATGATCTCCACTCCAATGATCAAGCGCAGGAGATTGCGGTACAGGATGAGTATATAGACGCCCGCATCAACACCAGCAATGCCGCAGCTCAATAAAAGGAAGATTTCGTTATTCATGTTTTTTCTCCTTCCCCGCGAGGCGGAATAGGGAAAGGATTCCGAAGACGCCGCGCCAGTATCAGGCCAATCTGGCCGAGGATGTCGGCACTCCTGATTTCCCAGAACACCTTCTGAAATGTCCCCGACGCGTCGGCGTCACCAGCGGCAGCACCGAATGCGCCAGCCACTGCATGATGAAATAGTCCATGCCGATGAAAATCAGCACAACCAGGGGGACGAAGTAGGCCGGCAGCCGCGTCTCCACTTTTTGGTCGGAATCCTTGGTCAGACTGACCGTGGCAATGAAAAGCACCGTAATCAGCCCGGCGCAGACGCTCAATTCAAAAACCCCGGCGATGTTGGCGCCGAATGGAATAGCACGAGCGCCAGAATCGCGGAAACCGTCGCCAGGCAACCGCGACATACAGCAGATCCTGAAATATACAGCAGCCGATGGAGAGCAAGACCAGCAATCCCAGAAGAATCCAAAGCAGCATCCTATTTGCCTCCCAGTAAAATCAAGGCCGCCGGTTCCACGATGCCGCGTGTGACGGATTGGAAAAAGATCCCGCTCAGAATGCATGCGGCAGCCAGGAGAATGACGGCACACGACATGGCAAAGGGAGCTTCGCGGATGTCCTGCCATTTTTCGTTGAGCTTTCCCGAAGAACACTTTGCGCTGAATGATGAGGAAATACCCGAGTGTGAAAATGCTCATCAGGATCGCGAGCACGGCGATGGCAGTCTTTCCCGCCGCCAGGGCCCCGAGGATGATGAACAGCTTGCTGCAGAACCCGTTGAAAGGCGGCACGCCGGCGATCGAAAGCGTGCCGAATACGCTCGTAATGCTGGTGACCGGCATCCGGTTCTCCAGCCCACCCATTTCCTCGATGTCGCGCGTGCCCAGCCGTACTGGACCGCGCCGCTGTTCAAGAAGAGCAGGGATTTGAAAAGCGCGTGGTTGAAAACATGGAAAAGCGCACCGATCAGACCCGAGCAGATTTCCAAGGCCGAGCCCGATCATGATGTAGCCGATCTGGCTGATACTCGAGTATGCCAGCATGCGCTTGAAGTCGCGCTGGAAGTAGGCGAGCACCGCACCGGCAATCATCGAAAACGTCCCCAGGATCAGGAATATGTCGTGCACCTGGCCGATCGCCGGGAAAATATAGAGGAAAATGCGGGCCAGGGCGTAGACGCCTGCAACCTTGATTACGACGCCGCTCAGCATGGCCGATATCGGGGCCGGCGCCGATGGGTGCGCGTCCGGCAGCCAGGCAGTGGAACGGCATCAGAGCGGCCTTCAGTCCAAAGCCGCCGATGAAGAGCGCCGCCGTCAGCAGGAATATTCCAGGAAGATCTCCCCCTGGCCGCCAGGATCGCCCTTCAGGCGTCAAACTCCAAAGTGCCGGTGTTCATGTAGATCAGCGCGATCCCCAGCAGAATCATCGACGTCGCGACCGCGGAAAGCAGCAGGTATTTGATGGACGATTCGATGCCGTCATCTCGAGCCCGAACGCAACCAGCACGTACGACGCGATCGATGCCACTTCGAGGAATACGTACAGGCTGAAAAGGTCGCGCGTCAGCAGCATCGCGTTCAGTCCAGACACCATGATTATCATCAGGGCAAAGAACTTTCCCCGGCCTCCGAGATGGCCGATGTAGGATGTCGCATACATCATGCATGCGAACGCAACCGCATTGACCACCACCAGAAACAGGAGACTGACGCTATCCAGTGCGAACCGGGCTCCGTAATATCTCGAACCTCAGCCCGTTCCCGATTGAAGGAATGAGCCGGAGGGTAAAGAGCAGCAGAAGCCCCGTCGCTGCGATCGCCAGGGTGTTTGCGGCCCACTTGCCCGCACGGGATGCCCACGGCATAAGCAGAACCGCGATGGGCGGTACCAGCAGGATCCAGACTATGTATGATTCCATCATAAACCTCAATGTCAGGAGCCAGAATTCAGGAGTCAGAATGAAAAGGATCTGCTGTTATTCTGACTCCCTCGAATTCTTAATCTATTCTCCGTCAGCCCAGGAGGGCGGAGCCGAACAGGTAAAACAACACGAAAATAAGACCTGCGACAGTCCAGCACAGGTAATTGCCGTACATGCCGTTATGGGCGCCGCTCAATACCGGGCGCAAAAGCCAGCGGCCGCTGCGGATGACGAATTGGCCAAGCACATCGATCATGCGCTCCACGTAGCGGAACACGATCCGGGTTATGAAATCGACCCCCTTCAGCCCGATGTCATACGCGTCAAATTTCTTTTCTCTCGCCATGCGCAGGGCCGGGCCGAGAACTGGAGATGTTGCCAGCGGATTGAACGTTTCCGCAGCATTCTCGCGGCCGCTGCGTGCCCCCGCAAACACCATGAAGCCCAGCGTGTAAATCGCCAGCGAGACGATCGTCAGGGGAGAGAAGTGCCACACGCTGGACAGCAAGCCCGATTCATGAGCGCCGGTGACTTCGCCCAGAAGCCCGCCGGCGCGGCGAAAGAAAAAGCCGCCGACCAGAGCGGCAACGCCCAGGATGACTGCCGGAATGACACACACGCCGTTGGCTTCGTTTCTCCGGGCGTCTCCCGGAGCCCAAAGCACCGCGATGACTTTGGAAAAGACCGCCACGTTGAGGATCGCTCCGGCGATAAGGAAGGCCAGCACAAGAATATGCTTTCCTTCCAGAGCTCCTTCAAAGATAAGCTCCTTGGCCATGAATCCGCCCGTAGGCGGCAGGGAAATCGCCGCCACGAACGCCATAAGGAAGGCTGTGGCCGAAAGCGGCATGCGGCGCGCAATCCCCAGAAGCTGGTCCAGTTGCGAGCCTCCGGCCTTTTCTTCAAAGTTGCCCAGTGAGAAAAACATGGCCGACTTGTAGGTCGCGTGAGTCAGCATATACAGCAGCGCTCCGGCAAATCCGGCGGCTTCTGAGACTGCCATCCCGCAAAGCATGAAGCCGACCGGGGAAATCGCCGTCAATGCCAGCACTTTGCGCAAATCCTTTTCAACCAGTGCCGGGACGATCGCCACAAAGACCGTCGCGATGCCCAGGACAGAACATGCAGCTGCGCGCGACCGCGTCCAGAACGAACATCTGATTTGTCAGCACGAAACAGAAAGTAGATGCCCAGCACTTTTTCCAGAGAAGCCGGCATCGCCGCAAAACCGGAGGCAGGCATTACCTGGGCGGCATCCGGGATCCATGTGTGAAACGGGAACATTCCGGCTTTAGCGCCAGCTCCCAGGAAGATCAGAAAGAAAGACCAGAAGGCCAGCGGATTTGATGCGATTGCGATCCGGGCGTTCATCGTATGATCCGGGGCAAGAGAGAAAAAGAGCATCAATCCCAAGATCATCAGAAAGTCGCTCGCCCCGCCGATCACAAGAGCCTTGCGCGCCACGGGTTCGGCTTTTTCCCCTCCGCTGTTAATCATCATATACAGCGCAACCAGGAACAGTTCCCAGCCAATAAGAAGAATCAGCAGGTTGTCGGTCAGAAGTACCAGGCATAGCGGAGGAAAATGCCAGGAGCAGCGAAAAGGAGTACAAGTGCGGGCGCGCCGGCCGGGGAGCGCCGAGCGAATAAATGGCTGTCATGAGCTGGAAAAGGAACACGAAGCAGAGCAGAAACGTTTTCCAACTGTTCAGGCTGAAGCTCAGCGTGAAAGACTCAACCCACGAATACTCCACCTTGGGAGAAGATGCGGACGCCATCCAAAATGCGAGCCCGGAAACAACGACCGAAAGCAGAATCAGAGCCGCTCCGATTTTCGGATTTCTTCGGCAGAAAGGCAGCACAAAAACCGCAAGGAGCAGGGGAAAGAGGACAGGTGCCAATAGTAACATGGATGCGTTCATAACCTATCTCCACAGAAGGCTGACGACGTTAACCAGGCGTTGTCCATCTGCGACCTTGACCAGGTTGAAGGGCAACTGCAGCAGAAAGCCGCTGGCAAGCGTAAGGAAGGCCATGACGGCCACCACTCCCACCATGACGGGGCTGCCTTCATGGTGTGCCTCCCCTCGAGGCTGTCCGAGGAATACAACGTGAAAGCTTTTCAGCATATAAAGGAGCGTGAGGATGGCCGTCAGGATTGCGAGGGTGGCGATCACGAAATGCCTCCCTTCCACTAATCCGTTGATGACGAAATACTTGCTGAAAAATCCCATCATCGGCGGAATCCCGGCGATGCTCAGCGCGCAGACAGGTAACAGACCGCCGTGATGGGCATCTTTTTGAACAGCCCGCCCATTTTGGTCATGTCCTTGGTATGAGTGCCGTGCTCGATGATGCCTGCGCAGAGGAACAGCCCGCCCTTGGCGAATCCGTGCGCCATGATATACAGCAGCGCTCCCATATAGCCGTAATGCGTAAACACAATCAGTCCGAGGAAGGTGTATCCGATTTGGCTGACCGTTGAATAGGCCAATAGTCTCTTGATGTTTGTTTCGTGTAGCGCTGCGCTTGCCGACACGAAGGCGCTCATCAATGCGAAGGCCAGGAGCCAAGTCTGTGCTTCCGGCCGGATCGTCATGCCGTTGCAGAACAGGCGCGCAAATGCATACAGCCCGATCTTTACCAGGATCGCCGCATGCAGCAAGGAGGTAATGGTCGACGGAGCAATTCCGGCATCAGGGAGCCATGTGTGCAGCGGCACGGTGGCGCTCTTGCTGAAGATACCGGCCATGACCAGGATGAGGGCGGCAGTGCCGATCTCCTTTCCCCGGAGTTCATCGATGTCGAATGTTCCGTACTGAGTGAAAATCAGGGCAAACCCCAGCAGCATGAATACCGCACCGCCAAAAGTGATGAGGAACGCTTTGTCGGCTTTCCATACGTATTCAGGATCCCTGAAGTATCCGATCAGGCGCCAGCAGGCGAGCGCGGAGATTTCCCAGAACAGATAGAGGAATATGAGGTTTCGGGAAAAGACAAGCCCCATCATCGCGCCGACGAACAGCGTCACGATGAAGTAGTATTCCGGTTCGTGGTCGGTATGCTCGATATAGCCCAGTGAATAGACGGCAATGAGCGTGGCAATCAGCGAAGCCGTGAACGCCATAAACACCGCCAGCGCATCGATGTTCATCGAAAATGCGATAAAGCGGTATATGGGGAAAGACTGCCCGCCGATCTGCCCGGACAGCGCCGGACCCAGTAGCGGCCAGGTGAGAAGATGCGTGGAGCCAATTATCAGGACCGCCAGCCATCCCGTTGCCTTGCGTTGCCCGGCCCATCCCATAAGCGGGATGATCAAAGAAGCAAGCAAGGGAACCAGAATGACTGCTATAGCTTGCGATTCAATTCCCATACTATTTCACACTCCAACGTGAAAAAGACCCGGTAAAAAATTTGGGATTATAGGGGATGCGAAAGGCGTATTCCATGCCAATTTTATAAAGCTAATAATAATAAATAATTAGAGCTATATTTTGATGTAATTTATAATAAAAAAGACAGACCGATTTGGTTTTTTGGGCGTAAAATGGGTTAAATGACCCAGAATTTGAAATAGGGAAAAGCGATTTTAGCAGGGGGCATTACAAACGCTGGCGTTTTGAAGAAAAAAAGAAGTTAAAAAAGCCTAATTGAGTGCTTGGAAGTTGCTGGTCTCTTGCTAGGGCATATGCCCCAGCAAGAGACTAATGGGCGCTGGCTGCGGAGTTTAGGGCGTAGAATTCGGGCTATTTCTCATCTTTTATGTACCGGCCGTTGGGCACGGTTGTGAAATGGAATATGGGCCGGTCAACCCTATGCAGCACTAGCGGACAGTGTTTCATTCCCGCGGGCACAAATAGCAGGGCGCTTTTGGTGATGATGTGTTTTTCATCCTCAAGCCAGATTTCTATTTCTCCGCCCAGATCGTGTGGATTATCGGGATTGTTGCCGAAAAATCCGATGATTTCGTCGTTCTCGTGGGCGTGAGGCTTGTCTTCCAGTGTCGTTGCGGCTTTGAGATACCAGGCCGTATTCATGTGAAAGGCTCCTTCGACCACATTCTCATCCATCCAGAGGATCCGCGTGGCGTACTTGGCATAATCGGCGGCGATTTTCTTTTTATCTTCAGGAATGATCAGATCTGTTACTACATATTTCCCATGCTTTGATTCAGTCATTGGATGTCATCTCCCATCAGTGTTTGATTTTGGACTTAACTATCCAGGGATTCTTTGAACTCGCAGTTTTCGTTGTTGCAGAAACGGACCGTGCCGGCACGCTTTGTTGTTTTCACAACTGTGAAGGGGGCATGGCAAGAGGGACACGGATCCGGGACGGGTTTGTTCCAAAGGACGAAATCACAGTCGGGGTAGATGGAACAGCCGTAAAAAACTTTGCCCCTGCGGGATTTTCTTTCGACGATGTCACCGGCGCAGCCTTCTTTGCCGCAGCGGACGCCGGTCGTTTTGAGTTTGATGTATTTGCAGTTGGGATAATCGCTGCAGGCGGTGTATTCACCGAAGCGGCCGTGTTTGATTGCCAGCTTTTTGCCGCACACAGGGCATTCCTCATCCAGCGGAATGTCTTGTGTGACCGTCGTTTCCCTCGCCGTCTTGACGATCCTTTTGGTGTTGCGGCATTCAGGATATCCGGAACAGGCCATAAACTCGCCGAAGCGGCCCCGCTTCAAAACCATAGGTTTGCCGCACTTTTCGCACTGAATCTCTTCCGGCTGGCGATTCTGTTGGTTCTTCGGCCGGACCTGACTTGGGGATTTCTCTTGTGTTGCGGCATTCGGGATATCCGGAACAGGCCATGAATCGGCCGAACTTTCCCCATTTGATCACCATTTTGCTGCCGCACTTTTCGCAGACTTCATCCGTTTCGACGGCTTGGGTCTTGATGTCCGGCATTTCTATTTTGGCGACCTCCAGCCTTTTGGCAAAGCGGTCATAGAAATCCCGCATGGTGTTCTTCCATGGTTCGCGTCCCGATTCGATCCGGTCGAGGTGGTCTTCCATGCGGGCGGTATATTCGTAGTCGAAGATCTCGTGGAAGCTTTCCACGAGGAGTTTCGTCACGAGCTCGCCGGTTTCCGAGGGATAGAATTTTCCCTCCTGTTTGTCGACGTATTCGCGGTCCTGGATCGTGCTGAGAATAGAGGCATAGGTGCTTGGTCGTCCAATTCCCTTGGATTCCAACGCCTTCACCAGGCTGGCCTCGTTGTAGCGCGGCGGGGGCTGGGTGAAATGCTGCGCGGGCAGCAGCTCTTTAAGGGTCAGCACCTCTCCTTCCCGGAGCTGTGGCAGCAGGGATTCTTCATCTTCCTGGCCGGATTCCGCTTTGTCTTCAGGTTTCGATTCCTGGTATACGGCAAGAAATCCCTTGAATTTCTGTATCGATCCCGTTGCCCTGAATTCCACTCTTCCGGCGCTGATGTCGGCGTCGGTGTGATCAAACAAAGCGGGATTCATCTGCGACGCGACGAATCTGTTCCAGATCAGCGCGTACAATCTCCAAAGATCCGGGTCGAGTTCATTTTTGAGACTCTCAGGCGTGCGTTCGACCGACGTGGGCCGGATGGCCTCGTGCGCGTCCTGTGCGGTCTTTTTCGATTTGTAATAGATTGGATGGTGGGGGAGATAGGTTTCGCCGAAATCACGCTGGATAAAGGCGCGCACTTCCTGGAGGGCGCTTTCGGCCACACGGCTGGAGTCCGTGCGCATGTATGTGATTAAGCCCACGGAGCCTTCTGCGCCGATTTCTATGCCTTCATATAATTTCTGGGCCAGGACCATCGTGCGCTTGACGGAGTAATTCAGTTTGCGGGCAGCTTCCTGCTGCAGCTTGCTCGTGATAAAGGGCGGCACGGGATATCTTTTCTTTTCCCTGCGATGGACTTCCCTGACAACAAACTGGCTCCTGCTTCAGCGCTTCGACGATGCCGTTGGTCGTTTCCGAATCGGCGATGCTCCACTTTTTGCCGTCAATGAGCCGTGCTTTTGCCGTGAATTCGGGCGGAAGCTCTCCAGCCAAGTGCGCATCGAGGGTCCAGTATTCTTCCGATTTGAAAGCGCGGATCTCCTGCTCTCTTTCGACAATCATGCGGAGAGCCACGGTCTGGACTCTTCCGGCGGAAAGCCCCCGCCGCACCTTGTCCCAGAGCAGCGGACTGATCTTGTATCCGACCAGCCGGTCCAAAATGCGCCTTGTCTGCTGCGCATCCACCTTGTGTTGGTTGATGCGGCCGGGTTTTTTGAATGCTTCCTGGATGGCGTTTTTCGTGATTTCGTGGAAGAGAACCCGGTAAATGTTTTTGGATTTGCCCGAAAGTTCTTCAGACAGGTGCTGGCAGATCGCCTCTCCTTCGCGATCAGGGTCCGCTGCGAGGTAGATGTCCTGGATGTTTTTTGCCGCCGATTTTAATTCCCTGACTACTTTAGTTTTTGCCGGGATAACCGCGTAATGCGGCGCAAAATCGTCATCCACGTCCACACCGAGTTTGCTTTTCGGCAAATCCTTGATGTGACCGACCGACGCTTTGACGACATAATTCCTGCCGAGGTATTTGCTGATCGTTTTTGCCTTGGCAGGCGATTCAACTACCACGAGTGACTTAGCCATAGAAGGGCGCAAGCTACACTAAGCTTAACGGAAAGTCCAAGTAAAAAAAGCACGGAATTTTCGCATGTCGGCCATAAACTGTTTGTTATCTTATTCTTACAAATAAATTGCCGGGAAGCTGCCGGACCCATCCATTCATTTCAAGATGCAGCAGCAGATCGCTCAGTTGCGGGACGCTCAGATTGCCTGTGCGGCAGATCCTGTCGAACTGCATGGTCTCGTCGGTCTTCAGCAACGCCAATATCCGGTTTTCTTCTTCAGAAAGCATTTCCAACTCCGGATTCCGGCACGGTCTGGAATCCTCCTTGATTAGTATTTCCTGCCGGATCTCAGGCGGCAATCTCCTCCGCGATGTCTCTCCATGATTGGACAAGTTTAGCTCCCTGTTTGATCAGAAAGTTTGGGCCAAAACTCTGAGGGGATGTCAGATTGCCTGGGATTGCGAATACTTCGCGGTTCTGTTCCATAGCCAGCCTCGCAGTGATGAGTGATCCGCTGTATTCGCTGGCCTCCACAATAATCGCTCCCAGCGCCAGGCCGCTGATGATTCGATTGCGAACCGGAAAATTTTGCGGCGCGGGGGATGTTCCGGGGGCGAATTCAGAAAGGAGCAGCCCCTTTTCCAGAATTGTTTGAGTCAACCGGCGATGCTCTTTCGGGTACACGATATCGATGCCGCACCCCAGGACTGCGACCGTGCTCCCGCCGCCTTCAAGACAACCCCGGTGGGCGGCTGCGTCGATGCCTCGCGCCAAACCGCTTGTCACGCAGATTCCGCGACTGCTCAAATCGGATGCAATGCCCTGGGCCATCTGAAGGCCATAGATTGTCGGTCTTCTTGTCCCGACCACGGCGATGCAGGGCTTTTCCAGCGCTTCCAGGTGGCCGCGGGCATACAGAATCAGTGGCGGATCGCTTATCTCCTCCAATAATGGAGGATATCCGGGACCGCCGCGCATCAGAAATTGGCAGCCTTCACGCCTGCCCCAATCGCAAATCTCGGATGCCGTCGCCTGGCAGCCGCGCGATCGTATGAGTGAAAAAGCTTCGGCTGGAATCCCAAATGCGGCCAGAGAATGCTCGTCCATCGAGAACAGATCGGAAATAGTGCGCAGTGCTTTCCAGAGGCGGTTCTGCGTCAGGCTTCCTATGCCCGGAAGCAGCGTCACTTCAATCGCATCTCGGATTAAAGAATCGCTGGCAGTTTGCATATGATTTATTCGGCTGTCGCAAAGCAGATTCGCGGTTGCCCCGGGAAATCCTTTGCTATAATCCTCAGGTCTGTTGTTTCGCTGGAGGGAAATTTATTTCGCGAAACTTTTATTTTTTTTCGATTTCAGCGGATTGAGGCTATGAAGATTCGGATTTCGCTGGTTCATTATCTTAATTCTGCCCCTTTGGGATGGGCATTTCTCCATGGCCCTTTCCGCGACAAATTCGAAGTCCTGCCCTCCTCTCCCGCGATGTGTGCGGATCAGCTTGCCGAGCGGAGAAGTCGACATCGGGTTGATTCCCAGCATTGAATACCAGCGAATTCAGGACCTGCGGGTGATTCCGGGTATTTCCATTGCTTCGCTGGGTGAGGTCCGAAGCATCCTGTTGATCAAACCCAAAGGCAAACAGTTGATCCGTTCGGTCGCGTTGGACACCAGTTCTCGAACATCCGTTGCTCTAGCCATGATTCTGCTGCAGGCGAAGATGGGACTGCATCCCGAGTACATGCCGTATCCGCCGGATCCATCCGCGATGCTGACGCGCAGCGATGCCGCAGTCGTGATCGGAGATCCGGCCCTCAAGATTCGGCTTGAGGATTACGATGTCACCGATCTTGCAGGAGAATGGGTTCAATGGCAGCAGAAGCCGTTTGTCTGTGCTTTCTGGGCATGCAGAAGCGGCGCGCCTTTTCCGGCCGACCTGAATGCCATATTCCAGGAGGCTAAAGAATGGGGACTGAAAAGGCGGGATGAAATCGCCACGGTCTATGCCAAATCGCTGGACCTTCCCGCGTCCTTCCTCGAAAACTATCTGATCCACAACATCGATTATGATTTTGGCTCAGAGCATAGGGACGGGCTTCAAAAGTTTTATAGGCTGGCGAGGCAGGAAGAACTCATCCCCGAGCTTCAGGATCTGCGCATCCATCATTCACGTTCTTCGCGCTCCAATTCGATGTTCCAATAGAGGTAGTCGCGCCAGGCCTGGGGTGCCGTTCTGAACCCGATCGTAATGTGAAGCATAGTGGGAACCCATTCCGGCTCTCTTGGGCGCCGGATCAAGCGCATGCCGGCCTCCTCCGGAGTGCAGCCCCCCTTTCGATGGTTGCATTTAAAGCAGCAGGTGACGATGTTATCCCAGGTTTTGCCGCCCCCTTTCACCACAGGCACGACATGGTCGAACGTGAGATTTTCCGTGGAGCATTTTTTCCCGCAATACTGGCAGGTGTTGTGATCCCGCGCATAAATGTTTGCTCTGCAGAATTTAACGTGCTGGTGCTGTCTTCGGATCTTTACATACTTAAGAAGCCGAAGCACGCTGGGCATTTTTATGGTGAAACTGATGCTGCGGATCTCGCGATCATACTCCGCCAGCACCTCGACTTTGCCCTGGCACAGCAGATTCAGGGCGCGCTTCCAGGTGACGATGTTGATCGGTTCATAAGTGGCATTTAAGACCAGCGTATGTTCCATGGGATCCTGTTGAGCGCAATGCTCAAGCTAGCATGGTATGAATATAGCAATTTTCCCTGGCACCGCGCATCTGAAAAATTCATTGCAATGCAGACGTTTTCATGGATAAATAGATACATGGAGTTTAGTTCTACAAGTTGCAGGTTTCAAGTCGCAGGCAATGCAGACGTTGCAGGTTACAATCGGTTGCAAGTTGCAGGTTGCAGAATACAGGTTTTAGCCTGCAACTTGTAACCTGTTAACCTGTAACCTGTTAACCTGTTAACCTGCAACCTGTAACCTGTTAAAAGGGAGGAAGCATGCGTGTTCGACCGGGAATCGAAGTGTTGCTGGATAAGCGAAGAGATCTCATCAGGGGCGCACGCGTCGGAGCCGTGGTTCATCCGGCATCCGTCCTTCCTGACCTGCGGCATACTGCGGACGCGCTATCGGCAGACGGCGATTTTCAATTGACGGCTCTTCTGGGCCCGCAGCACGGCGCTCGAGGAGAGAAGCAGGACAACATGGTGGAATCCGAGTTCTATCGTGATCCTGATACCGGAATTCCTGTGCATAGTTTGTATGGAGAGACCCGGCAGCCAACGGAGGAAATGCTAAAAGACATCGACGTGCTTCTCTTCGATCTTCAGGATGTCGGGCACGCGCGTTTATACTTTTATTTATACGATGGCCTATTGCATGGAGGCCTGCGCCCGTTGGAATAAGCGCATGATTGTGTTGGATCGGCCGAATCCCGTGAACGGCCGCCAGGTAGAGGGTAATCTGCTTCATCCGGAATACAGTTCGTTTGTCGGTTTGTATCCAATTCCGATGCGCCACGGCATGACGACGGCAGAGTTAGCCCTATTTTTTAATTCTGAGTTCGAGATCGACTGCGATCTGACGGTGGTTGCCATGGAGGGATGGCGCCGTGAGTATTGGTTTGATCAAACTCAGTTTACCCTGGGTCCAACCCTCACCCAACCTTCCGACCCTGGATTCGGCTATTGTTTATCCCGGGTCCGTTCTGGTCGAAGGAACCTGCCTCTCGGAGGGGCGTGGAACCACGCGTCCCTTCGAGACGATCGGAGCTCCGTTTATCAACAGTCGAAAGTTTGCCTCGCGCTTGAATGATCTGGGATTATCCGGTGTCTGGTTCCGTCCGGCCTTTTTCCAGCCCACTTTCCAGAAATGGGCAGATACGATGTGCGGGGGTGTTCAAATTCACGTCCGAGACCGCGAAGTTTTTGAGCCGTATCTGACGGGCGTTGCCGTCCTTTCGGTGGCCTGTGCCCTGTACCCGGAATTTTTTGGCTGGCGCAATCCTCCCTATGAATATGAATGCGAAAAGCTGCCGATCGAGATCCTTTGCGGGTGCAGCGAAATTCCCGAAATGATCCGGAGCGGAGCGCATATCAGCCAAATAAGACAAAGCTGGCAAAACGACGTTGCCAATTTCCTCCGCCATAGATCATCGTACCTGCTCTACGATTAGCAAACCGTACCTGGCAAACCGTACCCGGTTATACTGCCCCCCAGGAAGTGCTGCGCCCTCGCTTCCCCTCTGATCCCTTTAATCCTTTATCGCTTTACCCCTTTACCCCTTTACCCCTTGCCCATAAGTGTGTTAACATATTGACCTCATGATCATAGGACTAACTGGAAAAAACGGATCGGGCAAGACCGCAGTCGCGGAATATCTCGTAAGCAGAGGTTTTGAGTATCATTCTCTCTCGGATGCAATTCGAGAGGAGATACTCAAAAGAGGCCTGCAAATCACGCGGGAAGTGCTAATCGACGTGGGGAATGAGCTGAGGGAAAAGTCCGGGCCGGGCATACTTGCAGAGAGACTTTTGACCAGCCTCGAAAGCGGTCATAACTATGTGATCGATTCTATTCGCAATCCTCAGGAGGTTGACGTCCTGAGAAGCCGAAACGACTTTACTTTGCTGGCTTTAGAAGTGGAGCAGGGGACTCGCTTCGAGCGTAGCCGGAGACGGGGCAGGGAAAACGCGGCCCAGACGCTGTCGCAATTCGCCGAAGAAGAGGCGCGCGAGCTCGATTCCGATAATCCCGCCAGCCAGCAGTTGAATGCGACGCGGCAGAAAGCGGACCTTATCGTGGCAAATGACGGGACACTGGAGGAATTGCATCGCCGTCTCGATGCGTTGCTGCCTCCCCTGATGAGCCGGTTTATGCGTCCGACGTGGGATGAATACTTCATGAGCATCGCCAGGGTTGTGGCGATGCGCAGCAACTGCATGAAGCGGAAGGTCGCGGCGATCATCGTGAAAGATATGCGGGTGGTTTCCACGGGATATAACGGAACGCCCAGAGGGGCAAAAAACTGCAACGAGGGCGGGTGTCCCCGATGCAATAGCATGGCCGCAAGCGGCACGGCACTGGATGAGTGCCTGTGCTGTCATGGTGAGGAAAATGCCATAACTCAAGCGGCCTATCATGGAACGAGCGTAAAAGGTGCGACACTGTACAGTACTTTCGCTCCCTGTCTTCTCTGCACCAAGATGATCATTAACAGCGGCATCGCCGAGGTTGTCTATAATCAGGACTATCCTTTGAATGATACGGCACTCTCGCTCCTTAAAGAGTGCGGTGTCCTACTGCGCCAGCATATAGTATGAACTGATTCGAGATTCGGCATTTGTGGTTCGAGATTAGGAAAGCCTGCGGGGAAATCGTTGAGCACCGAGACGGAAATCAAGGTCAAAATCGAGGATGTAGAAGGTTTATGCCTGCAGCTCGATATCTTAAATCCCGGCATTCTGGCCGAAAGGCATTTTGAGGACAACTACCTGCTGGATTTTCCTGACGGGAACCTTCAATCGGGCCGGTGCATGCTCCGAATAAGGTTTGCCAATGGATGCGGTTTACTGACGTTCAAGGGACCGCCACGTCTGGACGGGATCTTTAAGACGCGGGAGGAATTAGAGACCGGGGTAGAAGATGCAGCGGCGATGCTCCAGATCCTCGAGCGGATCGGAATGAGTATCTGCTTCCGATATCAGAAATACCGGCGGGAGTTTGTGCTCGACCAAGTTCATGTTGCCGTAGACGAGACTCCAATAGGGAACTACGTCGAACTCGAAGGCACCGAAGACGGGATTCGGGCACTGGCGCACAAAATGGGAATAGCTGAGACGCAGTTCCTGCGCCTCAGCTATTATTCTCTGTACCTGGATCATTGCCAAAGGACGGGGGAAGCACCAGGCTTTATGGTTTATTAAGATTCCAGATTCCAAATTGGCCAGCCCCGATCAATAATCAGGAATCCCGAATCAGGTATCAGAAATCTGGAATCCGGAATCTCGAATCAATAATGAGGTATTCGTATGGCCGTTGGTATGTCGAGAATGTGAGCGCATACGAGGGGAATGAGATCTCGCTGCGCGGGTGGGTATATAATAAGCGGAGTAGCGGGAAACTTCAGTTCATATTGCTTCGCGATGGGACGGGAATTATCCAGTGCGTCGCGTTCAAGGGAAATTTCACGCCCGAGCAGTTCGATCTGCTCGATAAAGTCACACAGGAAACCAGCATCGAAATCCGAGGGAAAGTCCGCAAAGACGCACGTAGTGCGGGCGGATATGAAGTGGACGTTACGGGATTCCAGATTGTCCAGCTGGCAGAAAACTATCCGATAACGCCCAAAGAACATGGAACGGCCTTTTTGATGGAGAACCGGCATCTCTGGCTTAGGAGCTCCCGCCAGCACGCGATCATAAAAATCAGGCACGAGATCATCAAGGCATGCAGGGACTATTTTGACGATCTTGGTTTCACCCTGGTTGACACGCCGATATTCACGCCAAACGCCTGTGAGGGAACAACGACCCTTTTCGAGACTGAATACTTCGATCAGAAGGCATATCTGACGCAGAGCGGGCAGTTGTATAACGAGGCGACTGCCGCGGCTTTCGGCAAAGTCTATTGTTTCGGCCCCACATTCCGGGCGGAAAAATCCAAAACCCGCAGGCATCTGATGGAATTCTGGATGGTGGAGCCGGAGGTCGCCTATGCGACATTGGAAGACACGATGCAACTGGCTGAGGGACTGATTTGCTTCATCGTCGAGCGGGTTCTGACGCGACGCCGAACGCAGTTGGAGGCGCTAGAACGCGACACCTCGATATTGGAAAAGCTTTCACGGCCTTTTCCGCGCCTGAGCTATGACGAAGCTGTGAAAAAAATGCAGGCGGCCGGTTCGGAGATCCAATGGGGCGGAGATTTCGGCGGAGGGGATGAAACCATTCTCTCGGAACAATATTCGGCGCCCGTGATGGTGCACCGGTATCCTTCCGAAGTGAAGGCGTTCTACATGCAGCCGGATCCTGAAAGGCCGGAAGTTGCTCTGTGTGTCGACGTTCTAGCTCCTGAAGGATATGGCGAGATTATCGGCGGAGGCCAGCGCATCCACGACTACGATCTGTTGATGCGGCGCCTTAAAGAACACAATCTCGCGGTAGAGCCGTTTCAGTGGTATCTGGACCTCCGCAAGTATGGGACGGTGCCTCACGGCGGATTTGGCATGGGAATCGAGCGGATGGTTGCATGGCTCTGCAATTTAGGCCACCTGCGCGAAACGATTGCATTTCCGCGCACGCTCTACAGGATTTACCCCTGATGCATTCATTCAAAACCATAAGACTTTCGCAGAGCCGGGAAGTCTCGCGCCTGATCTTTGTCGCAGGACTGCTCATCGGCATTGCATTTTTCATTTACTACTATGTCCATCAGTTGACGATCGCGCACTATGACGCCAAGGCGCACTTGCTGGTCGCGCGCCGCATGGTGGATTCCCTTTCGCCAGGCTATTCCCAACTGGGAGTAAATTGGCTCCCGCTAATTCACCTGGTATATCTCCCTTTTGTGATATTCGAGTCTCAGTACCGATCGGGATTGATTCCGAGTCTGATCTCCGTCTTTGCGTATGCGCTCTCGGGGTATCTGGCTTATAAAATTTCCTACCGGCTTACCGGCTCGATAACCGGGGGTGTTTTTGCGGCAGTTGTCCTGCTGGGAAATCCAAATCTTCAGTACCTGCAGAGCTGCCCGTTGACGGAACCTCTGTATATGGCGCTCCTCCTGCTGGCGATGCACAGCTTGATTTGCTGGCGCGAGGATGGCTGCACCGTTATGCCTTGGCGCGCGGCCATCTGGACAAGCCTGGGTGCGATGTGCCGCTACGAAGGCTGGTGTTTTTTTGGCGGCGTCCTGCTGCTCCTTGTCTACGATTTCTGGACGCGGCGTGCATCCAGACGCAAGATCCTGCAAACAGGGGCGCTTTTTATTACGCTCGTGGGCGTGCCCGCGCTCGCTCATTTCGGCTATATATTCCTGCGCCTGGGGGATAATTTTTTCCACAGGGTCGCGCAGGGAAATCCCAATCCGTATGTTACGTACCATCGCCCTTTTCTTTCTCTGATTTACCACCTGGGAGAGTTGTCTCAAATGGCCGCAATTCTCCCGCTGCTTGTGGCGGCTGCCGGCCTCCTGCTCTTTATGGTGCAACGCGGCGAATTTAAACGGCGCGTTCCCCTGCTGCTGCTTTGGCTGCCCTCTCTGATTAATATCTCCGCTCTCTACTGGGGACTGATCTATCGCGTACGCTATTCGGTGCTTCTTCTTCCGGCGGTGGCGATTTTTGGCAGTTTGGTGACAACCTCGCACGCGGCAAAGAAAAGGTCTCTCCTGCTGCTTTTGGTTGTTGTCATGGGATTGCCTTGGTTTACATGGTATATGTACCGCATCAATCCGAACAGCTTTCCCCTGCCTGGCCCCGGAGCGCTTGTACTGCCCGTGGTGGGACTGATACTATTTTTTATAGCCCGTGTAAAGCAGTGGTATAGCGCGCCGCTGATGTTTCTGTGCGTCGCTGGAATTTATGTTCCACCGCTGGCCCGTGAGGTCCATCCTATGATGGTGGAAACGATGGAGCATGAATTTATCGAGCCCGAAAGAGAGAGGGTATTGCAGTATTTGAAGCAGAATTACGATGGGACAAGGATTTTAATAGACATGGGGACGGAAGCGCCGCTCGTGTATGACTCCGGTCTGGACGTTAAGGAATTTGTCTACAACGAGGGCAGGGAAGTGCTCTGGCATGATGCAGCGCGAAATCCGGAACTCGTCGTAGGCTGGATTTGTTTCCAAACGGGGGATTCTATCTGGAAGCTCATGCGGGCTGACGCCAACTGGGCTGCGCGATATTCCGCAGTCGTAAAAACGGAGCACTATTCGCTTCTTCGCCGGAAACAAATATGATTCCTGATTCCAAATTCCTGATTCCAGACTAAAAACACAGCCCAACCTAGAATCAGGAGTCAGGAATGAGGAATCAGGAATCAGGAATCGGAGTATCCCGTGAAGACCGAGCATCCCGCCGGAAATCAACAGAAGAAATTTGATTTTTCGCCGCCGCATCGACGGCCGTTTATGGCGAATCTGCCGGCAACGATCGATACCTATGAAGAGGGAGTAGCCCGGTTTTTCCGATGGAGAACCGGTTTGGATTACTACCTTACCATCGATCAGGTCGTGGACTTTGCGGTTAACACCGGGCGGGTAAAGGTGATGGATCTGCTCACCGATACTTCGACTTTTGCGCTTAGGCTGGCCGCGCGCAAAGCCTTTTCCGGGCGCATTTACTCGTTCGATACCAATGTTACGCTGTTGGAGCGCGCCAAGCAAAGAGCGGCGCACCATGGTTTGCAGCAATTCATTGAGTTCAGGCATTTGCGGGAACCCCAATTCCCCGTTTCAGATGGATTCGGCGAGCTTGCGGTTTCATTCTTCGATATGCACAGACACCCTGCGGAGCACTACCTTGCGGAAATTCTCCGCATTCTCGTACCGGACGGGCACTTGATCCTGGCCGAGTTTCTGACGCCAAAATCTGCGCAACGGTCATTGCCCTGGCTGTTGAGGAACCTGCACCTCCGGTATGTCCAAAAGAATCCGGCTGAAGCAGGCGCGGTATATTATGATCAGGAGGAAATTATTCAATTGTTGTTCAGGGCGGGCTTTCGCCAGGTCATTATTCAAGGCTTGAACGTTCCGGAATCGCGCCATGCAGGAGTTTTCAGCCTGATTGCCGCTACGAAATAGATAAGGAGCTGTCATGAAGAAATTTCGAGGCATCCTATGCGTTCTTACATCCCTGCTCTGTTTATTGTCCGGATTCAGCAGTCCAATCCAGACCTTCCGGATAAAAAAAGTCGGGAAGTCCCCCAATTTCATCGCACTAAGCCCGGACGGGACAAGGGTGTATGCAACATCGTACGGCACCAATGAACTGGTGAGCATCAACCTTGCCAAGAAGATGGTTGACCAGAGCGTCCTGCTCGGATCATCCCCGCTGGGACTGGCGATTGACGATAAGGGGAATACGGCGCTCGTAGCCTGCAAGGATTCCGGTACCGTTGCTGTCGTGGATTTAAAGGCTTTCCGCGTTCTGGCTGACATTAATGTTGGAGGGCAGCCGAATTTCATAGCAATGAGCCGCCGCGGATACCGGGCCTACGTGTCCAACTATGGGCGCAGCGGGCAGGGCCTGCTAAATATCGTCGACATTCGCGAACGCGGCGTGGTGGCGAGCATAAAGATGGGAGTCTCGCCTTTCGCCCTTGTTGTCTCCCCGACCACGGAAACGATCTATGTGGCAATGGGAGGAAACAATGAAGTCTGGGTGGTGGATCCTGAGAGACAGGTTGTCGTAAACAAGATTGCTGTGGGCGAAGCCCCGGATGGCATCGCCATAACTCCGGACGGGAAGCGCGTCTTCGTTGCCAACAGCCGCAGCAATGATCTGTCGGTGATAGACACGGACCTTATGAGAGTTCTATTTACCGTTCCGGTCGGAAAAATGCCTTTTGGTGTCGCTGTAAGCCCGGACGGGAAGCGGATATTTGTTGTCAACGCCGGCTCGCGCAATGTTTCCATTTTCGCTTCGGATCTGCGCAATCTGGTTGCTGAAACCTTCAATGTCGATCGGGGACCGACCGATGTCAAAATTGCGCCGGACAACCGCACTATTTACGTCATCAATGAAATGTCCAATACGCTTGTGGTGGCGGATATTCCTTAAGTGCAGTCAGCAGTCGGCATCGGCAGTCGGCAGTCGGCAGTCGGCAGTCGGCAGTCGGCAGTCAGTGTCAGTCGGCAGTATTACTAATGATTAATGACCGCCACAAAAAACAACAAATTTCAAATACAAACTATAAACTGACCGACTGAACGACTGCCGACTAACGACTGCTGACTGGTTTTAAACCATTCCGCAAAAAGCCGGATTCCTTCTCTGATCGGTTTCTGAGGATTGTATCCCAGGAGCCGGCGTGCCCTGCTGATGTCGGCATAAGTGACTTCCATGTCTCCCGGCTGATTTGGCAGGAAGCGAAGCAGCGCCTTCATCCCGAGAGCGTTTTCCAGATGACGGACCAATTCCAACAACGTGGTGGTCTGCGACTCTCCCAGGTTGATGATTTCAAATTGCGGATTTGCGTCGATGGCTCCGAGCACACCCGAGACAATATCTTCAACATAGGTGTAATCCCGGCGGGAGTCTCCTGCGCCATAAATCGGAATCTCTTTCGCAGCAGCCATGAGTTGGGCAAATTTGTGAATCGCCATTTCCGGGCGCTGCCTGGGACCGTAGACGGTGAAGAAGCGAAGGCACGTGATGTGCATGGAGAAATTGTGGGCGTATGTGTGGCACAAAAGTTCTCCGGCCCGCTTGGTCGCCGCATAGGGGGAAACAGGACGGTCTACGGCATCCTCTTCCGAAAAGGGCACTTTTGTGTTCCCTCCGTAAACCGACGAAGAGGATCCGAAAACAAAACAGCGCGTGGAAAAATCTTTCGCCATTTCCAGCAGGTTTACGGTTCCGGTTACATTGACTGAAGAATATAGGTCTGGTTTTTCCAGGGAAGGGCGCACGCCCGCCCAGGCTGCTAGATGTACAACGGTATCGGGCCGGACTTCTTCGAAAACCTGCCGAAGTCTTTCACGGTCGAGAATATCGACTGTGTGCAGCGGAACTCGGCCTTGAGCCTGAAGGTCCCGCACATTGCGCCGTTTTATTTCGGGATCGTAGAAGCTATTGAAATTGTCCAACAGGCTAACTTCAGCATTTCTGCCTATCAATGCGGTAGCGAGGTGATACGCGATGAATCCGGCGCCGCCGGTGATCAGAACACGCATGAATGGCCCCCCCCCTGTGAATGCCCGCTGTCTATCCGAATTTTTCGGCGGTCCGCCGATGAGCGTTCAGCACACTCAAAGTATCCCAAGATGGTCAGGGAGTCAACGCTGCGCCTATGATACTATAAATAGCTATGTTGCATGTCGGGTTGACCGGAAATATTGCATCGGGCAAGAGCTCTGCGGCGTTGTTATTTGCCGAAATGGGAGCTCATGTGATCGATGCCGATCGTCTGGTACACTTGCTGCTCAAGGCCGGCACGCCTGTGTATCGAAAGATAGTCGACGCTTTCGGAGAACGAATCCTGAGTTCCGCTGGCGAGATTGACCGCAGGATACTGGGCCGGATGGTATTTTCCGATGCCGACAAAAGACTTTTGCTGAATTCTCTGACACATCCTGCAGTGGAAACGGAAATCCTGCGGCGGATTGGCGAACTCGAACAATCGGCGTCTAGAGGCATCATCATCGTGGATGCGGCTTTGATGATTGAGACCGGCGGATACAGAATGTATCATAGTATTATCGTGGTCACATGCGATCCTGCTCTACAGGTTTCCCGTCTCATCGCGCGCGATGGTTTGACAGAAGAGGAAGCCGGAGCAAGAATCGCTTCGCAAATGCCGATGGAGGAGAAACTCAAGCTTGCCAATTATACGATCGATACGTCGAGAACGCTCGAACATACCCGCGAGCAAGTGGACGCCATCTACAGAGACTTGCTGATTCAGGAATTTAAATCAGAAACATTGAATTGACAATTCCGGCACTGCTATGTTACTAGATCGCGGATTTATTTGTATTTGTTGATTTTATAGGGATAATTGAAACTTGTTTACGAGCGGATCTATTCTGGAATTTGGGTATTATTAAAACTTGCCGATTCCGGCTGCGTCAGAAACTATGCTGAAATATATCTGGTTGATACCGAGTTTGCCGTTAGCCGGGAGTGCGCTCATCGGCCTGACAGGATTGATAACACTGCGCAGCGCCGGCAGGAAGCTGAACAAGAGGCTTGTTTCCGTCATCGCTCTTGGATCTGTCGGCGCTCGCCTTTATTGTGAGCGCGCTGTGTGTGTATCAGCTCTTTGCCGTTGAACACAAAGAGCTGTTCTCCCTCGACCTCTTTACGTGGCTAAGCAGTGGATCCCTTCCCCTGGCGAACGGAGGCATGGCCACGTTTGAAGTGCCCTGGGGATTTCAGCTGGATCCGCTTTCTGCCGTGATGATCCTGGTCGTTACGGGCGTTGGTTTCCTGATTCACGTGTATTCGACCGGATATATGTGGGACGACAGCGGGTATTATCGCTTCTTCTCTTATCTGAACCTCTTCATGTTTGCGATGCTCACCCTGGTCCTGGCCAACAACTACGTGATGATGTTCGTCGGGTGGGAGGGAGTGGGACTGTGCTCCTACTTGCTGATCGGATTTTATTTCGACAAAAAGAGCGCAGGGGATGCCGGGAAAAAGGCATTCGTAGTAAATCGGATCGGGGATGCGGGATTCATTCTGGGAATGATGATCGTTTTCGTGCATTTCGGTTCGCTGCGTTTTGAAGAGGTGTTCAATAGTGCGGCTGCGATGCCGATTCAGACCGGCCACGATTTTCTCTTCTGGGCAACGCTCTGCTTCTTCATCGGAGCTTGCGGCAAGAGCGCCCAAATCCCCCTGTATGTCTGGCTGCCGGATGCGATGGAAGGTCCTACCCCCGTATCCGCCCTCATCCATGCCGCCACGATGGTGACGGCCGGCGTTTACATGGTCTGCCGAAGCAACGCTCTCTACAGCCGGGCGCCCGAGACCCTGATCATCGTGGCAGTCGTGGGATCCCTGACCGCGATCTTTGCCGCGACGATCGGTTTTGCCCAGACCGATATTAAGCGCGTCCTGGCTTATTCCACTGTTAGCCAGCTGGGCTATATGTTCGCGGCGCTTGGAGTGGGGGCTTTTGTCGGCGGCATCTTCCACCTGATGACGCACGCCTTTTTTAAAGCGCTCCTTTTCCTCGGTTCCGGATCGGTCATCATGGCCATGCACCATGAGCAGGACATGATGAAGATGGGAGGGCTGAAAAAATACCTGCCCTGGACCTATTGGACGATGTTTGCGGGCACCGTCGCGATTGCCGGAGTTCCTCCGTTTGCGGGATTCTTCAGCAAGGATGAAATTCTGTGGCGGGCATGGAGCAACGGCCATCCGGTTATCTGGTTCCTGCTGTGGTGCGGCGCAGGCATGACGGCCTTTTATATGTTCCGGCTTCTCTTCCTGACGTTCTGGGGACAGGAGAGGATGGATGATCACACCCGGCATCACATCCACGAGTCACCCAGGAATGTAGTCTACCCGCTGGCTGCCCTTGCGGTGCTGTCGACTGTCGGCGGTTTTGTCGGGCTTTCCGGGATGGACCGGCATTGCCAACAGGTTTGAGCATTTTCTGGAGCCGGTTTTGCGGCTCCCGGCAAGCCACGAGGCGGCGATTCATCATTCCGCGGGGCAGGAATTCCTATTCACTGCGCTTTCTGTAGCGATCGCTCTGGCGGGTATTTTCTTGGCGCACCGCTTTTATGTGAAGTGTCCCGGAATGGCGGACAGGTTTGCCGAAAAGATCAAGGGATACTATACCCTGGTGTACCGCAAGTATTATGTGGATGAACTGTACGACGCGCTCTTCGTCAACCGCACTAAAGGACCTTGGCAGAGCGTGTTTTTTCGTGGATTCCAAGTTCGTGGATGGCGCGGTCAATTTGACTGCGGCCATCAACGCGCGGAACGGCTACGCTGTCAAGATTGTTCGATACCTACATCGTGGATGGCCTGGTCAATTTTGTCGGCTGGATCAACATGAAGTTGAATCGCGTGGCCACATCCTTTCAGACGGGACTTATCCAGAGATATGTGCTGGCGGCGGTCGTTGGCGTCGTGGTTTTTATTTTGATTTATTACAACGGACTGCTTAACTTTTAATTCCAGATTCCAGATTCCAGATTCCAGACTGAAATTCGAATCTGGAATCTGGAATCTCGAATCTGGAATCTCATTCGGGAGTCGGATGCAATGGACTTTTTTATGAATAATATCCTGAACATAGTCTGCTACCTCCCGCTGGCGGGAATGGTGGTGATTATGTTCATGAAGCGGGAAAACGAGATCGCGATCAAGTGGATCGCCAACATCACCGCTTTCGTGGGTTTCCTGATTTCCATCCCGCTCCTGACGGCATTCAATGATCCGCGATTCATCAATCCAAACGGATTCCGGTTTCTCTATGAGCATCCCTGGATTCCGCAGCTCGGGGCGGCATACAAGTTCGGGATCGACGGAATCAGCATGCTGCTGGTTCTGTTGACGACCCTGCTGGGATCCATCGCCATTCTTTCCTCATGGACCGCAATTAAAGACCGCGTCAAGGAATACTATGCGTTCATGCTGCTGCTGCAAACCGGCATGCTCGGCGTCTTCATGTCTCTCGATTTTCTGGTCTTTTACGTGTTCTGGGAAGTCATGCTGGTGCCCATGTATTTCCTGATTGGAGTCTGGGGCGGACCCAGGAAGCTGTATGCGGCCATTAAGTTTTTCCTGTATACTCTGGCCGGTTCCGTGCTCATGCTCGTGGGCATCCTGGCAATCTACTTCTATCAGCACGATGTTTCAGGCGTCTATTCCTTCGATATTCTCGCTTTCCAGAAACTGGGATTCCCGACGGACCTGCAGTTCTGGGTCTTCCTTGCTTTCTTCGTCGGCTTTGCGATCAAGGTTCCCATGTTTCCGTTCCACACGTGGCTGCCGGATGCACACGTGGAAGCGCCCACAGCCGGATCGGTCATCCTGGCAGGCGTTCTGCTGAAAATGGGGACCTACGGTTTCGTGCGTTTTTCTCTCCCGATGTTTCCGTGGGCTACGATGCATTTTTTAAAGCCGCTGCTGATTCTTTCGCTGATCGGAATCATTTATGGCGGGCTCGTGGCGATGATGCAGAAAGACATGAAATCGCTGGTGGCCTATTCTTCGGTCAGCCATCTGGGATTTGTGATGCTGGGAGTTTTTGCGGCGACGCCCGTTTCCCTTCAGGGCGGCATCCTGCAGATGATCAACCACGGCATCTCCACCGGCGCGCTGTTCTTGATCGTCGGCGTAATTTATGAGCGGCGCCACACGCGCTTGATCTCAGAGTATGGCGGATTGAGCCACATCATGCCGGTGTACGCGACGGTGTTTCTGATCATGACGCTGAGTTCCATCGGGATGCCTGCTTTGAACGGTTTCATCGGGGAATTCTATCATTCTTCAGGGAACGTTCGCGGCTCCGGGCTTGTGGCCGTACGCGGCGCTTGCCGTGATCGGAATCGTGCTCGGGGCGGCCTACATGCTGTGGCTGTATCAGCGCGTGATGTTCGGGAAGATCGAGAATCCGCTGAACAAGGCTTTGCCGGATCTGAATATGAGAGAGTTGGCGACCTTCGTCCCGCTGATCATCCTGGCATTCTGGATCGGCATCTATCCGACATTCTTCACCAAGTATCTCGACGAGCCGGTAAACGCCATCGTGGAGCGGGTGCGCGTCGACTATTTCAAAACAAACGTGGCCAGGCTTCCATGACATCCCTGGGAGCGCCGGCGTCCCGCCGGCCGGCTGCTGGCAATCGCGATTTCCGAGCAAAATATGGAGTATTTGCCTTCTTTTCAGCTTCTTCTTCAAAGAGCCGCCGAGACGGCTAATGCCGCATACTTTTTGCGCCCTCAGGGCGCCTTCGGAGTGCGGCAGCTTGCTGCCGCTTTTAAAAACGCTCAAAACCCATGTTTTTCAGCTCTTTATCGAAAGCGGCAGCGAACAGCCGCACATCTCCGAAAGCTTCGCCCTGCAAAAAAGATGCGGCATTAACCGAGACGGCGGTGCTCCCAGGAGGCTGAAGCCCCAATCCATGATTTGCCGGTTTATGATGACGGGAATGCGTGTAAGGGGCAGAGCTTGCTGCCGCTTTGGTTCCAGTCTTTCAAAATCTCAGGTAAGGCAAATCCTTGAACCGTGATAAGAACGTTCCTGACAGGGACGATCCCTTTGCCGAAGTAATTGAGAGCTTTTACCTCGAGACCAAGGATGGTCTGTTTTTCGCGGTCAAAGGATTTGAGCATCCGCCCGATCGGAGGATTGCAGTACTTCGATACATGCCCGATACCACGGGCGGCGATCGAAGAAAGGGTGGAAAATTTTACCGCCGCCTGTACCACTTCGACGAACAAGAGAAACAAATAAAGTCAACCTATCCGCAATATCTTGCCTACGATCCGGTATTTCAAACAACGCTCCAGAGCGTGCCCGAAGCCATGGTTCAGAAGATATATGATCCGCGTCAGAGGTACAGAGAATTGGAACAGGCGTGCATCCGGGCAGAGATCGAAGAGGATGCCGTTGCTTTTCTAAGCCTGCTACAAAATAAGGCTCAAGTTCCTTCCTCGGCTCTGGGCATCACAGGTTCCTTGCTTACCGGACTATTCACGGAAAAGTCCGATCTCGATGTCGTTGTGTTCGGCACGGAGAACTGCCGCAGTGTATATCGGGCGTTACTAAGAATGCTGGATGAAAAGTCCTGTCCTGATTTAAACAGGCTCGATTCCGCTGGGATGCAGGAGCTTTTTGAGCAACGCATAGCCGACACACGCATGGCCTATGAAGAATTTGTGAAACTCGAAAAATGCAAAGCAAACCAGGGAAGATTCCGTCAACGGGCATACTTTGTCCGCTTCGTTCGGAGTGCGCACGAAGCGGGGCATGCGTACGGGAGTTTGCGCTACACGCCGATCGGACGGGCGGTAATAACTGCCTCGATCGCTGATGATCAGGATGCAATCTTCACTCCCTGCAGATATCTATTAACCAACGTTCGCCTCATCGAGGGTCCGCAGCACTCAATTCCAAGCCAAATCATCTCTTTTCGCGGCCGGTTTTGTGAACAGGTGCGCGCAGGGGAATTAGTGTATGCGGCCGGCACTCTTGAACGCGTAGAAAGCGATCAGGGGGACATCTACAACCGTCTGTTGCTAGGCAATTTCCCGGAAGACACATTGACATCTTCGAGTCATAAAAGCTTGGAGCCATAAAAAGATCCTAGGAGTCTGTCCGAGTAATAGAAGGGGCCCCTTCTATTACTCGGACAGACTCCTAGCCCCGATGCCGTGGTACACTACCCGATATGCGTCCAGAAACAAGACAGGAGGGATGACAATTGAACGAGAAACGGATTGCATGGGGAATTACGGGTGCAGGGCACGCTCTTGATGAGTGCATCAAAATGCTGCTGAAGCATGAAAACGTTGATGTGTTTCTATCTCGGGCGGCGGAGGAAGTGGTGAGTGTGTATGGTTTGGATGTTTTCCTGAATACGCCGCGCCTGCGCGTATACCGGGAGAACAGAGCCAGTTCGCCTTTAGTGGGGAGGCTGTTTGCCGGCATGTACCGTCTTCTGGTAGTTGCTCCGGCCACCTCAAATTCAGTAGCAAAGTTTATCCACGGCATCTCAGATACGCTGGTGACGAACCTATTGGCACAGGCTGGTAAAGCCCGTGTTCCGATCGTGGTGTTTCCTACCGATCTGGCGCCGGAAACGGATTCTCCGGGGCCCAGTCGGGAATCCATAAAAGTGTATCCCCGGAAAATAGATCTGGAAAACACAGAGAAGCTCAGGAGCTTCGAGGGAGTCGTCGTAGTCCACAACCAGGCAGAATTGGAGAGATATCTATCTTCGGATTAAACCGTCGGAGACGGATGCTTTATTGGCCTCGATTTCAAAGGAGCTCAGGGATTCATTTCCGTTTTAGATTTCAGGCTGCTCCCAGCTTGCTCGACGGCTCTTGCGCCTGCTGGGCAATGCGGCGCAGCATTCCTCCAAATACGAACTGGTGCAATGGATAGACAGAATACCAATACAGGAGCCCGCGCAGACCCACCGGATCGAAAATTGCCGTTTGGCGGATGAGAGAGCCGGCGCCGTCGCCCGTCACTTCGAACTCCAGCCAGGCGCGGCCGGGCAGCTTCATTTCCGCAGCAAGACGCAGCCTTCGTCCCGGTTCAAACGCTTCCACGCGCCAGCAGTCGATCGTGTCGCCAGCTTTCAATTGTTCACTATCCCGCCGGCCGCGGCGCATGCCCACGCCGCCCAGGAGCAAATCCATCCAACCGCGAAGCGTCCAGAGCCAGTTGCCATAGTACCAGCCGGTTGAGCCGCCAATGCGCTGGATCGGGGCAAAAGCTTCAGACGGCGCTGTGGAGACGTGCATCTGCCTTGCATCAATGAGCCGGTTGCCGAAGCGCACGCCGCCCCATCGAGGCAGCGGCCCGGCAGACGAAAGCGCATCCGACCAGCGAGTTTCGGCATACTCCCGGTCCTCGTTTCTCAGCGCGTGAGCAATGGCTTCGCGCACGCCGACGGGGCGGACGGGAAACGCGCGCAGGGCCGTGTCATCGTGCACAACGGTAGGATGACGGATGCTGTCGATCAGCTTGCGGCCGATGCGGGCGTAGAGCGGAGTGACCAACCCCAGCCACAGGCTTGACAGGCGGGGAGTTAAAACGGGAACGTGAATCATGAGGCGGCGCAGACCGCGTTGACGCGCATACTCGCGCATCAATGCACCGTAGGACACGCGGTCCGGCCCCCCGATCTCGTATATCGGCGAACCATCGAGAGGCACATCCAACGCCGGCACGCAAATACTGAAGCGCATCATCGATTGCGATAGGCTGGGCAAGAATTGCCACCCAGCGGGGTGTGATCATGACCGGGAGACGCTCCACGAGGGCGCGAATCATCTCAAACGAGAGACTGCCCGATCCGAGGACAATCGATGCTCGAAACTCGATGACGGGCACGCCCGATTGCCTCAGAATCTCCCCGACCTCCTGGCGGCTGCGCAAATGCGGCGAAAGCTTGACCGAGGCGGTCTCCCAGGCCCCCGAGATAGATGATTCGCCGGATTCCCTCAGCGCGCGCCGCGCCGGCAAAACATTCGGCGGCGCGGCGATCTGTTTCCTCAAAGCCTTGAGACGTCCCCATGGAGTGAACAAGATAATACGCGGCATGCACGCCGTTCATGGCCTTCCGGAGAGATTCCGAATCCAGCAAATCCCCGGCAATCACATCTGTCTCCGGGGCAACGCGGCCGCGAAAAAATTCAGGGCGCCGGACGAGGCAACGCACGGGATGGCGTTCGGCTTCGAACAGTTTGAGCAGCCGTCCACCGATATATCCGGTGGCGCCGGTCAGTAAAATTAATGGTTTCATCGTTTTTTTACCAGTAGCAATGTTTGCAGTGCCCGTTCGCGAGCACGCGCGTGATCGACGATCGGTCGGGGATAATCCGGAGTATCCCGCTCCGGCACCCATCGGCCAACATACCCTTTTTCTGGATCGAATTTCTTAGCCTGGGTTTCCGGATTGAAAATGCGAAAGTAGGGCGCAGCATCCGCCCCGCAGCCGGCGACCCATTGCCAGCCGAGCGTATTGTTGGCAAGATCGGCATCCACCAGCGTGTCCCAAAACCAGCGCGCGCCTTCTGTCCAGGATACCAGCAGGTCTTTTACAAGGAATGAGCCGGTGATCATCCGCACACGGTTGTGCATCCATCCCGTGGACCACAATTCCCGCATGCCCGCATCCACGATCGGATATCCGGTGCGACCCCGTTGCCACACTAAAAGCTTTTCCGGATCATCCCGCCAGCGAAACCGTTCGAACTGCGGCCGCAAAGGCTTCTGCGCTGTATGGGGAAAGTGATACAGCAGGTGATGGGCAAATTCGCGCCAGCCCAGCTGACGCAGAAACGCTTTGGATGCCGCGCTGCGGCGCTGGGAGCAGGCGGCCCAAACCTGGCGCGGCGATATTTCGCCGAAGTGAAGGTGCGGCGAGAGTCGGGAAGTGCCGGATATCGCCGGGTAATCGCGCTGCTCCGGATAGTTCTCGATGGCGTCATCGAGAAAGCTGCGCAGCATCGTGCGCGCGCCGGCCTCTCCCGGCTGCCATACGGAACGAAAACCTTTCGGCCAGTCGACGGCCGGTTCCAGGGCCAATGCGTCCAGCGCAAGAGAGGGAAGGAATGTCCTTGGTTTTTGCAGCGCCGGCCGCGGCAAAGGCACTGAAATCGGGCGCAGCCGAAACGCATGCCCGCCAGAACGGCGTGAATACCTGGAACGGCTTGCCGCTGCTGTTTTTTATTTCTTCAGGATCAAACAATAAAGATGCGTTGAAAGTTTCGACCTTAACCCCTTCGGAGGTCAGCGCCTGCCGGATTCTATTGTCCCTGTCGATAAGCGCCGGTTCATAGCGGCGGTTCCAGAATATCTCGGTTGCGCCGCTTTCGCGAATGATGGACCGCATCGCATCAAGAGACGGACCGCGGCGGATAATCAGACGCGTTCCTGCTGCCGAAAATCGGTGTCCAGCGCCTTCAGCGATTGATGCAGCCACCAGCGGCTGGCGGCTCCCGGCGGCCAGTCTCCTTCCTCTTCAGGCGCCCAGATGAATACCGGCATGATCTGTTTTTGACTGGCTGCTGCAGCCGCCAGCGCAGGATTGTCGGTCAGGCGCAAATCCAACCGGAACCAAACCAGGGCGGGCTTGCTCATAGTTCAGGATAATAATGGTTTTAACTGGAAACCTGCAACCTGAAACCTATTGCACCCAAGCCCGTCCCTTCGGCCTGGCCGCGAAGCTCGATGGCTATTTCGCGGCGTTAATTCATTCTTACTTTGATTTGTCTTGGTTTCGACCTTTCTGCTTTAGGCAGCATAATTGTCAGTACGCCATTTTTGCACTCCGCAGATATTCTGTCCTGATCCACTTCATCACTCAGCTGGAACTGACGATAGTAGCCCTGCAGGCTGAATTCCTGACGAAGCATTTCGGCTTGCGGACTGTAATTCGCTCGACCCTTTATGGTGAGAATGCTATCTTCGACGCGGATATCGACTGCATCCTTGTCCACTCCCGGAAGATCCGCCACAACCGTCAGGGCGTCATCCGTCTCAAAAATGTCTACGGGCGGTGCTATATAGAGAGTGTCGTCCCTTGTAGCCAGTGATTTCTCGCCTTTTGTTTCTATGCTTCTTTTATCCGTTGTAAGAGCAGCTGTTTTTTCAGTCATCGTTTATCCCTCCACGATCGATGGCATTGCCTGTTTCATCCCAGTTTTACCTGAATTTGTTTGGGCTTTGCTTCTTCCATTTTGGGCAAGAGTATCTTTAGCACTCCGTTCGTGTAGTTGGCCTGAACCTTTTCGCTTTGCACGCTAACGGAAAGGGAAAGGCTTCGAGCGAATTGCCCCGTGGATCGCTCGCTGCGATGGACAAACTCGGATTTGACATTTTTCGGCAAGGGCTTTTTCTCCCCCGAAATGACGAGCTGGTCTCCGGAAACAGATGCGTTCAAGGTTTCGGGATCAAGACCTGGAGCAAGCGCATCGACATAAATATTGTCTTTGTCCTCGCTAACATTTATCAGCGGATATGCGCGTGATGCTTTTCCCGGCAGAAAAGAAATTTGGGAGAATGGAAAGGTCCATGAAGAAAACCTGTCTTCACCCAGGATCCGGTCTATTTCCCTTCGCATTCTCGCCATATCCTCAACAAAATCAAAAGATGTAAGACTCATGGATGGAACCTCCCTTCGGAATTTGTTGTGACCTACATCATTTTTCCGTTGTTTTGATAAGTTTCATGATGGAATTTGTCAAACGGGACAGAAAAATAATTCGCACGAACATGAGCACTTTTTCGAGTGGAAATATGCCGGCGCTTTGTGCCATCCTCGGAGCAGTCTGTCACGCCCATGAAAGCAGGCGCGACACAGCTTTTCGGATGTTGGTCTAGGGGCAGAATTGGGATCGATAGTGTGCTCTATCTATTCGATTCCGACCCCGATCCCGATTTTAAATCGGAGGAGTGGCAGCAATGGCGCGCTATCTGATTGTAACCGGAAGACTAGCCGCCCCCTCCCTTAGGGACACATTGGAAAAAATTTCCTCGGAGTTCGAATATGAAATCTCCATTCTTCCGATTTCAGTTGCCGCGTTAATGGACACGCGATTTGTAGCAAAGCATCTGGCAAACAGCAGGGGCTGCGATCGGGTTATGATTCCAGGATTGTGCAAGGGCGATCTGAAGCCAATCGTCGATGCGCTGGGCGTGGACGTGGTACGGGGCCCCAAAAATCTTAAAGAAATTCCTGAATATTTCGGAAACACCAGGAACCTGACAGGCTATGGCGCCTATCGGACAAAAATCATTGCCGAAATCGTTAATGCCTATGAGTTGAGTCTTGAGCAGGTACTGGAGAGAGCTTCGTATTATCAGGCCAACGGCGCAGACATCATCGATCTCGGTTGCCCGGTGCAGGGAGGTTTTCCCGGAATTGGCAGGATAATAAAGGCACTCAAGAAACGTGGATTCTCTGTTAGCGTGGATTCCTTCAACCCGGGCGATATCCTGAGTGCGGACGAGGCGGGAGCGGATTACGTTCTGAGCATAAATTCTCAAAACATCGATCTGGCTCGCCGTTTGCGATGCAGGGTAGTCGTTATCCCGGATTCTGAGAAGGGAATGAAATCCCTGGAGCGCAACATCGCCCGATTGGAAGCCTGGGGTGTTTCGTACATCATCGATCCTGTCTTAAATCCGATCGGGTTTGACTTCAGCGGATCCATAGGAAACTTTATCGCAATGCGCCGCAAGTATCCGAAGGCTGAAATGCTCATGGGACTCGGCAATCTCACCGAATTGACCGATGCCGATACAACGGGAATCACGGCAGTGATGGCCGGTATAATCAGCGAGCTTGATATTGATTATGTCCTCACCACGGAAGTGATAAGCTGGGCGCGGGGCGCGGTACGCGAACTCGATATCGCGCGCCGGCTTATGGATTACGCGTGCCGGAACAAAATACTGCCCAAGCACCTGAATGACGGGCTGGTTACTGTTAAGGACCCTGCCCTTCGAGACCTTCAGCGAAGAAGAGCTGCGTGCCATGAAGGCGCAAATCCGCGACCGCAATTTTCGCATTTTTGCCGATCGCAATTCTATTTATGTGTTCAATAATGCTCTCTTCATCAAAGATACGGATATCCGGAGAATTTTTGACCAGCTGAAGATCGAGGACGCCGCGCAGGCCTTTTACATGGGGAAAGAGCTACAAAAAGCGCTTCTGGCCATGCAACTGGGGAAAAAGTATGTACAGGAAGCAGAACTTCGTTGGGGATATCTATCCGAGGGTCCCGCGTTTCCCGCTAGATACTCCGACGCACTAAAGAAATCTGAAACCTGAAACTTGGAACCTGTAACCCAAGCCATGATCCTAGAAACCATCTTTTCCACTCTTGATGAGAACGGCAAGCCCAATTTCGCTCCTATGGGTATTTCGTGGGGCGATGATTCTGTCATTGTGCGACCCTTCCGCACCAGCCAGACCTGCCACAACTTGTTGTCCCGCGGCCATGGCGTGGCGAATTTGTCCGATAACGTTCTGGCTTTCGTCCAGTGCGCGCTTTATGACGAGATTTTGCCCAGTTTCCCAGCGGTTACAGTGCCGGGAGTCATTTTTCAAGATGCCTGCTCCTGGCTTGAACTGGAGGTGGTTGCCATCGGCGGATCTGATGAGCGCGCGGAGTTTCGCTGCCGTGTTCTGCACAGGGGCCGGCAAAAGGATTTTCTTGGTTTTTGCAGGGCAAAAAACGCAGTTATTGAGGCCGCCATCATGGCTACTCGTCTGGGTCTTCACGGCCGAAACAAAGCTGCCGATATCTTAAACCAATACATGAAGGTTGTTGATAAAACAGGTTCTGAAATAGAAAAACAGGCATTCCAGCTGGTATGCAAATATGTCGAAAAACAGGGGGAACAATGATTGAAGTACGGACCTGCGCGCGCCTTCATCTGGGCTTGCTGGATAACAACGGTGAGCAGGGGCGACTGTATGGGAGCATTGGCTTGGCGATAAATCGTCCGCAGTTGGTCTTACGGGCTGAGACGGCCGATGAGTTACGCGTCGAAGGTTCAGAAATAAGCCGGATTACCGCGTATGCGGAGCGCTTTATAAGCCGATATGGGGTCCCCAAGGGGGCCCATTTGAATCTGTTGACGGCAATCCCTGCCCATGTTGGATTGGGTTCGGGAACTCAGTTGGGACTGGCCGTGGGTGCGGCATTAGCGCGGCTAGCCGGTTTGAAGCTCGGCGTTGCGGACATTGCCGTGGCTGTGGAAAGGGGCATACATTCCGGAATTGGCATTGCCACCTTCCAGCATGGCGGTTTTGTATTGGATGGAGGGCATCGAATTCTTCCGGCCCAATCCGCCGTATCCGATGAAAGCAGGCAGTCCAGGCAAATAGAGAAGAGTCGGGTGCCGCCGGTTTTATTTCGCTACCCCATGCCCGGAGATTGGTATTTTGTGACGGCTATTCCGGATATGGGGCCGGGTTTCAGCGGTGCAAAGGAACACAGCGCATTCCTGCAACTGCCGGTAGCGCCGTCCAGTCTGGTGGAAAAGATCAGCTGGGTGCTGCTGATGAAAATGCTGCCGGCGGTCGTCGAAAAGGATATTGCAAATTTTGGCAGGGCGTTAACGAGCATTCAGTGTATGGTGGGAGACTGTTTCGCTTCCGTTCAGGGCGGCCGCTTCGCCACGCCTGTCCTTGAAAAACTCGTAGAATTCCTTCTCGAAAAAGGCGCTGCCGGTGCCGGGCAGAGTTCATGGGGACCTACGGTCTACGGGCTGGTAGCCGGCAGGGAAAACGCGCGGCAGTTGGAGCGGCAGGTGCGGGCTTACCTGGATTCGCAGGGCGGCGGGCTGGTATTCTGCGTTCGGCCTCAAAACCGTGGGGCCCGGGTGCGTCCTATTGTTGCGCCGCCAGCTCCTTAGCGATGACCATGATCTCTTCGGCGTCCAGGACGAGATCATTGCATTCGAATAGGCGGGCGACAGATCTTTTATGCACTTTCATTTTGAATCCGCCGATGCCGAGCGCACCGAAGAGCAGCTTGCCTCTGATTTCCTTTCCATCCCAATGAGCCTGGCTTCCCTCGACACCCAGCGGCGGGACGGCGTTGACATCGGCCAGCACGCGCAGGGTCGGGTGGTCCTGCCACTCTGATTCAGATACGAGCTTCACGCCCTCGACGCCCGTGCAAAGAACTGCACACGCTCCTTCGAGCACGCGGGCGGTGGCCGCAGCATCGGCGACGGCGGCCGGTGCCGCTATTGCGCCAAAGCGCGCGTTAAGCGCATTGCAGGCAGCTTGAGCGCGTTCCGTGGTCCGCGAAGTAAGTGTTACCTGTGCTCCTTCTTTTGCAAGAAGCGCGGCGGCGCGCTGTCCTACCGGCCCGGTGCCGGCCAGCACAACGACCTTCCGGCCCTGCACCGGAACTCTCGAGATGATTTTAACGACCGCAGCCGTGGCCGTGGTGTTACAGCCGTTGGAGTCGAGCATAACGGAGACTCTCATCGGACCGAAAAATGCGGCCAGCGTTTCATGCAGAAGAGCTTCGCCTTTACCGACATCGATCCCGCCGATAAAAACTGCGGTATTTTTCAAGTCTTCCGGCCCGCGTGTGAACATGGCTCCATAAACAAGATCGCGGACTTCGCGAGGCTCAATGCCGCCGTATGGCAGCAGAGCATCCACTCCGGCATCATAGGCCGTGATGGCGTCGAACACGCTGGGTGCACGGTCACTGTCGAACTGGACTAGAATCTTTTTCATGAACCTATATCTCCTAACTAAATCGGCGTTGGGGTCGGTTTCGAAATCGGTATCGAAGTACGCCCGGTAAATAGTCAATCCCGAATGTCTGAAGTATGTCTTCCTTATCTAAATTTTCCCCAACACCCTGAGCACCCTATCCGGCGTGATGGGGAAGTCGTAGATCCATTTGCCGATGGCGTTATGTATGGCCGGGGAAGTGATGGCTGAAACGCTGGCGCCAATATTCTCCCCGATGCCGCAGGCTCCGTACGTGGAATACCCCAGGTGGCTTTCGTTCAGGATGCATTGGATGGGAGGGTAGTCATTCATGGTTCCCAGGTGGTAGCCTGCGTGATCATAGTTCAGCCCTACGCCGGTTCTGGGGCAAAAAATCTTCTCCTCCGTTGCGCTCCTGCCCAGACCCATAATGGCTCCGCCATACTGCTGGCCTTCGGCGCCTTGAGGATTAAAAACGTGGCCTACGTCGTTGACGCACACCATATTTAAAACATCCACCAGGCCCGTCTCAGTGTCGACTTCCACTTCTATGAAATGGGCCTGCCGCGCCATGAAACACAGCCTGGGATCCAGTTTCCCTTCGGACCGCAGATCTGCAAGACTGCCGACAACGGGGTGGGAAATTGCCGGATCGGCATTCCAGAAAGCTCTGCCTATTTCATCCACAGTCCGCTGGTTTTTGGGATTTGCCCTTTCAAACACCATGCTGTCCTTGATATCCAGATCCTCTGGTTTGCTTCCCGGGAAGAAGGGGGTGCCCGCTCCCCTCCCGGGTTTAGGCGCTACGGCATAGTGCAGAATTTTCCGCTTCAATTCTCTGGCGGCGAGCACCAGTTGAGGCGTGGCGCCGGTGGTGCCGAAGGAGCCACCGGGGCCCGGGAAGACATAGGTATTGTTATCCGACCGTTGCGTTTGAATAACGGTGTCGTCGTATCTCAATCCCATCTCGGAAGCGACGCACTGGCGGAAGCCGGACTCAGACGTGATACCCATGTCGCAACGTGTTCCGATGATGCTGACTTTCCCATCGCGAAGCATCAAACAGGCAAGCGGAGGCGCGGGCCCGGACATAACTCCCACTTGCCATTCATGGATGGACATGAAGCCCAGCCCATGCATCTTTCCGTTGGGCAACTTTTGGGTGCCCGGGGGATGCCACTTCTGATCCCATCCTATGGCTTGTTTGCCGCGCTCGATAACCTCTTTGAGGCTTTGCCTCTGTGGAAAACCGTTTTCCTTCTGATACTGGGTGACCCAATCCCATGGGTGGCCATGACAGCCGTCATTCCTCAATGCTACTTCTGTCGGGTCGAGTCCGAACTCTGAGGCCACGCGCGAAAACATAATATTGTGAGGGACGCACGCGGCAGCGCCATGCCTGAAACACTGATGATGGCCTTGATTGGTGAAGGCCCACTCCTGGCTACCGCGGACATTTTTGATCTGTGTGCTTTCCGGAGTCTTTTCGATCGCAGGATTCCTCATTCCTACCGAATGCCAATGATACGCCGTAACTGTGCCGTCTTTTTTTGCACCCACTTTGCAGGTAACCGTTCCGGCCTCATCCCCGTTGCAGTAGAACTGGCTTTCGTCATACAGCAATTTCACCGGCCGGCCGGAAGCTCTTTTGGCCAGAATCACAGCCAGTCGGATAAAGGCGGCGGAATAGGCTAGCCACGTAACGCCTCCGAACCAGGAGCCCTGAAAGGGAAAAGTCAGCGTGATTTTGGACCAGGGTGCGAAAGGAGGTTGAGGATTATCTCTCTTGGTGGGCTGAGACCCGAGATTGTGCGGCATCGTGACGGGATTATCCATGTTGTCCCCGTCGAATTGAACGGAAGGAACAGTCTCGGAGCTGAGATACGTCTGCTGGTTATACTGGTGGTGGATCCAGAGATCCAGAAACTCACCGCGCCATTGGGCAACGCACGCCATGGCTTCTACGCCCGCCGGCGAGTTTGTCGCCCGGGTGATTTTGTATTCCAGTATTTTGTCCGCTTCGGCAAATCCTTTTTGGATGTCTCCGAAATCGACCTGTTCGACCATGATGGTATTGGGCTCCCGGGCCGTGGCTTTTAAGCGTTCCACTTCCGTCCAGATCTTGGGAGCTCCCGGCATCAGTGCTTCTTCCATGCCCAGAACAAACGGTCGTTCTTCCCACGTAATCCTGACAAGTCGCAGCGCCTGATCGCACAGTTCCTCACTGTCGGCGACGACGGCTACGCCCATAGGGTGCTGGTAGAAATCGCTGATGCCGGGAAGCGTGAGGATGTTGTAATGGGCGTCTGTCCCGGTGAGGTTTTGCGTCATCGCGTCAGGATCGTCGTATTTGAGTATGTCCCGCACACCCAGGAGCGCTTCCGCCTGACTTGTATCGATGCTTGCGATTCTGGCATGTGCATAGGGCGATGCGAGAATCTTGGCGTACAACATTCCGGGAAGCTGGATATCTCTCGTATACGCGGCATGTCCGCTCACCCGCTCATATCCATCCTGGCGGGACATG
This sequence comes from uncultured Acidobacteriota bacterium, assembly GCA_963718845.1. Classification (GTDB taxonomy): domain Bacteria; phylum Acidobacteriota; class UBA6911; order UBA6911; family UBA6911; genus UBA6911. The sequence continues at coordinate 418,725 of CAVRAD010000017.1, read as the reverse complement.
CTGCGTTTCATGACCGAACTGCTTTCCGGTATTTCCCAAGTCCATGGTCGATATTGTTCCGCCAAATTGAGTTCTCCCTTTAAAATTTGGTGTCAGTCACCTAATTACCACCAGGTGGAAATTTCGAGGTTATGGTGACTGTCACCGAAACTCTGCGTGTGTGTGTGCCAGTATCACTGTTGAGGAGGAGGCCGCATCTTCGTAGTAGCGCATGAACTTGCGCGGTTCCTCGGCATCGTACTGTTTTAGATTCATGGCCCAACGGTATCCGATTGGCTGGTAGCACAGTTCAGCTTCCACCCGGAATGGACCCTGAGCCTCGCCGAGTTCAAGCGAATATCGTATCCGGTCGGTGCCGCCGCGGAAATCATCATCTTCCAGTGCTGCGCCAGCAACGGCGATATCTGAGCCTGCGGTCTGTTTGTCGAATCCGCGCGGCAGTATGCGATTGTCTTTCAGGTACCGAACAGCCTGCAGCAATCCCGTTGTGACGGCGCCCTTGCTGTCGGCCATGATTGCCTCATAGATCTGCACCTGGCCCGCACTACGGATCTCCGCGTAATGCGGCTCGAAGCGGTTAGGATCGGCATCGTTGTCGTTGTCTGCAATAGCGCCTGACGCGCTCAACGCACCCGATTCGAACACTGTGCGAAGATCCTTGTCGCGGACGACAAAATGCAGCCAGGCTTTTCGCGAAGGGTATGCGGTCGGCAGCTTGTGCCCCGCCAGGTTTTCGACCGACACGTCCGTTTCCAGCCGGCCGTCCCGAACTTCCATTCTTACTATCGAAATGCGCGCTGCTTCCGATTTCAGGTGATCCTTTGTTCTCTCCGCAGATGCCGAAAGTTCGTCGGGGAGCGCCGCCACGCTTAACTCGGTGCGGTTGCGATTGAGAATTCCCTTCATAAAAAAGTTGCCGCCCACGAATGTGTGGCGGGAAACCTCTGATCGCGGCACGCCCAGCAAGCTGGTGATTGCGACGTCTTCATCAACTACCGGCATGTGGCACGACTGGCAGCTGCGCTGTTTGCTATAGGCGCTGTGCCGCCATTCCTGGTAGGGGACCTGTTCGGGGAACTCGCCGATCTCTTTATTTTCCGGGCCGAGAGGTCTAGTGAGCAGCGTGTGGCATGTAGCGCATATTTCACTTTCGCGGATGTGCGTCGATTGAGTGGGTATAAATCCTCCGGTTGAACTCCGCATGATCCTGGTGTGACCTGCGTCAGGCGCGTATGGGCCAAATTCAAGGCGTTCGCCCTGCACATTGGGTCCGCCGATCACGAACGCTCCCACGAAGCTCTCCCGCGCACCCAGTTTTTCTTTTCCGATTTGGTGGCACAGCGAGCAGGAAACGCCGTCGGCCGCCAGCCTGTCGCCATTGTCATCCGGCATGAACCCAAGATGCGAAAAAACCGTGCCTTCGTGTCCGGCGGATTTGGATTCAAACCTGGCCATGGGCATATGGCAGATCGAGCATTCATCCTCGATTGCCGCGCGCGATTCGGGGTGGTCGAGCGTTTCGCGCCGCACTCCTGCGTGCCAGTACGGATCTCTCGCGGCATTGGCCATCATCGTCGGACGCCACGCAAGGCCGATCGAGATGTCCTCGCCTGCCCGCGTTGTCAGCCCGTTATGGCAAACCATGCACCGGTCGGCGGTATGGAAGCTGGGTACGGGCGACTTGACGGCAGGGTTCGGCGCTCCAGATGGACACGGCCACAGCGGCTGCTGTTAATAATGAAAGCCAGCGAAAACGTTGATTATTCAGCATTTCATTTCCACCCATCGCGCAGGCCGCCGTCAAACCAATCCCACAGCAGATAGAAGAGGACCTGTGTGGGCCGGGGCCCGAAGTCGTTGATCGGAAATCGCAGTCCGACGTTTGCCCGTAGGTGCTGGCGCCGGTTGAGAGTCACCTGGAATTGAGGCACGATGTCCCAGTTGATCTTTTCGCCCACAGCCAGTTCGCGATCCGCCAGCAATTCGACCATGGGCGACCATTGGCGCCCGAGTCCTTTGTCCGGCGCAAAAGTCTTGCCCAGGACGGTTCGCCAGAACACCGCACGGTTTGCGATATCCGTGTCCGTTGGCAACTCGATGCCGCTCTGGAATTGGAGGAATGAGTCTTTCGGCAAACGCTGGCCGAAGCTCGCGAATCTTTCAAATACGGTGACGCCTTTGCCCATGTCCCGGTCTGCATTGCCGGTCGCAAACACAACCTCGCCCGCGATGCTGAAAATGGAACCTGAGCGGAGATTGCTTACCAGCACGTGCTTGTATCCGGCAACGAGATCTCCTACGCCGCTATCCCAGTTGCCGTTGCCCGAATCCTGGAACTTGAACGGAAGGCTTATGTCAAGCTGCCCGCGCGCGCCTAGTCGCTTTTCATAAACAATTTTATCTGTGATGCCCGCGTTCCCCTCGGCGTTGACGGCAAAGTCCATCACCATTTCATCTTCAGGGAACGCTTTTTCGGTAACAAGAGCTCGCGGAAAATTCAGTTCGCCTCGAGGCCATGCGGGCTCGCGGCAGAAATTTCGCACGTGCCCTATCACCATCTTGATCTGATCATCGGCGAGCGCCTCGCGGAAAGAGGGCATGATTTCCGAAAAGCCCCTGCCTGGACCACCGTTGTGAATGATGGCGCTCCAGAAATCATCCGCTTCGCGTGCTGTCGCCACGCAATTAGTGAAGTCCGGGAATGTGTCCGGTTTCTCAAACGCTCGCGTACTGTCGGGCGCGCCTCTGCCGTCCGGCCCGTGACAGGCTGCGCAAGCGGAACGGTAAATTTCGGCGCCGCTCGTCGGTCCGCCGGCTTTGACCTGTTCAAGTATGATTCCTGCGATGAGCGCAATCAGGGAGATGCCGAATACCCTGCGTTTCACCATCGAATTCCCTCCGGCATTTTGGAGCTATCCTAACAAAATCTTTATGGATAGGCCAGGAGTCTGTCCGATTAATAGAAAATGCGCCTTCTAATATTCAGGCAGACTCCTGGTTCCCAGAATGCGTTCAGGCCCGCTCGTTCCGGCATTTGCCTGTGATAGACTAACCGCCTTTATCGGCGATCACTACGTTATGAAGATACTTGTCGTAGGCATAAGCGTGCGCGCAATGGTGGCCTCTGCCATACGCAGCGGGTATACAGTGCTGGCCCTGGATGCTTTTGGTGACCGGGATCTGCAATCACTCGCCGAGGCCTATGCCTTGCAGCGTGACTTCAATATTCGATACAGTCCGCCTGCGCTTTACGAAGCAAGCCGGCAGTTTTCCTACGATGCCGTTGCCTATACATCAAATTTAGAAAACTATCCCCAGATCATCCAACGTCTCGCCGGAAGCCGGAAAATCGTGGGGAACTCGCCACACGCTGTCGCCGCAGTGCGTCACTGGGCTGACCTGTTTGAGCGGCTCGAGCGGGCGGGATTCCCGGTTCCGGAGACGATTTTCGCTGCAGACAAACGCACAGCCGATTCACACAGGCGCTGGCTTATCAAACCCGTGTCAGGTGGTGGAGGGCATGGGGTAAATTTTCTAAGAAGCTCGGAATTTCCCGGGACCCGCTTTATGCTTCAGGAATATATTCCCGGGAAAGCGTGCTCTGCATCTTTCGTAGCCAATGGACAGGACTGCATTGTGCTTGGGATCACCGAGCAGTTGATAGGAATGCATGCGTTCGGCTCACGGGGATTTCGCTATTGCGGCAACATTCTGCCCTTGCCTGAAATTGCTGACCCCGGCAGAGCAGCATTTCTCGTGGCCGAAGTCCGGCGGTTGGCCGTATTTCTTACGCGCGCCTATGGCCTGACGGGTGTCAACGGCATCGACTTCATTCTCAACGGGGACAAGGTATATCTGACTGAAGTCAATCCGCGTTATTCGGCATCTATGGAATTGATCGAAACCGCGTATGAACTGCCGATATTCCATCTGCACGCACAGGCTGTGTTGTCTGGCAGCCTGCCGGAATTCCGGCTTGAAGCCGTGCTTAGTAACAGGACTTTCTTCGGCAAAGCAATCCTTTTTGCCGAGAGAAATGCTGTTGCGCCGGACACGAAAGGATGGTTGGATAGTGGCGCGCGGGACATCCCTGCGCCGGGCGAGACGTTGCACAAGGGAAATCCCATCTGCACGGTACTTGCGAGCCGGCCAACATCTGACGAAACTCGGGCCGAGTTGATTCAAAGGGCCGCGCTGCTTAAGGAATGGATTTATGAATAGTTTGCGTTTAACCCTGATAACAGGACGTTCCACGAAACAGGGCACCGGCATCTCTACAGGAAAGGAACATCCGGAATACAGGGAAGCAACCAATGTGATTGATCTGAGTCGGGCGGATATGGATCGTGCGGGCTTAAGCGAGGGCTCTATGGTCAGCATCAAAACCGAATTCGGCATGGCCGAAGTCAAATGCCGCGGGGCGGACATTCCGGAAGGAATGTCCTTTATAGCTTTCGGCTCTGTTTGCAATCAATTGGTCGGAGGCGAGACCTGCGCTTCCGGCATGCCCGACTCCAAACATTTGCAGGTGGAAATGATGCCTGCTAGCCGTTCCTCGTCTCCCTTGGCCGGTTCAGTGGCTTCAACGGGAAACGGGAAATCCTGAACGGGGAACCTCGATGCAAATAGATCATGTAGTGTGTGCCTTCTGCGGATGCGTCTGTGACGATATCAGTGTTACGGTGGAAAATGATCGCATCACTCAGACAAAGAATGCCTGTGTTTTGGGCAAGGCCTGGTTTTTGAGCCACGGGGCGCCCTCGGATTTGCCGGTGGTGAGAATTGAAGGTCAACCGGCCACTCTTGATCAAGGCATTGAAGCGGCAGCCCGGCATCTGGCGAAAGCCCGCTACCCATTTATTTACGGACTGAGCAGCACGTCCTGCGAGGCGCAACGCAAATCGGTGGCGCTGGCCGAAGCCTTGGGTGGTTGCATCGATTGCTGTACGTCTGTGTGCCACGGACCATCCGGCATGGCGCTGCAGGGCGTGGGAGAACCGACCTGCACGTTGGGCGAAGTGAAAAATCGCGCCGATCTGGTTGTCTACTGGGGATCCAATCCCGGAGAGTCCCATCCCCGCCACATGGCGCGCTACGCGGTGACTCCCAAAGGAATGTTTATTCCGGAAGGCCGCAAGGGCCGGACCGTGGTGCTTGTCGATGTGCGCAACAACCGCCAGCGCCGCGCGCTGCGGATATTTTCCTTCAGATCCAGCCAGGCAAAGATTTTGAAGCATTATGGGCGCTGCAAGCGTTGGTCAACGGTCAAAAATTGGATAAGGCCGCGGTAGAGGAGATCGGGCTGACACTCGATCAACTGACGGATCTGGCGGACCGGATGATGCATTGCAAATTCGGCGTCCTGTTCGTAGGCCAGGGATTGACTCAGACGCGCGGCAAGCATTTTAATACTTCGGCGGCTTTCCTGCTGGTCCGCGCATTGAATCGCCATGCAAAATTTGCGCTGATGCCGATGCGCGGCCACGGCAATGTTACCGGCATAGATAACGTCCTCGCCTGGCAGACCGGGTATCCTTTTGGAGTCAATTTCAGCCTGGGATATCCACGATTCAATCCCGGCGAATATACGGTAGTGGATGTCTTCAGCCGGGGCGAAGCGGATGCGGCGCTTGTGGTGGCCGCAGATCCGGTCTCCAGCCTTCCGGGCAAAGCCGCGCGCCGCATGGCCGAGATTCCCACGATCGCTCTGGATACGCACGAGAGCGAGACAACAAAAATTGCCAGGATTGTCTTCATTACCGCGACGGCAGGAATCCATGTGGAGGGGACGATTTACCGCATGGACAGTGTCCCGATTCATATGCGCAGGGTTCTGGCCTCGCGCTATCCGTCGGATGAAGAGGTGCTCGGCCGCTTGCTCGCGCGCGTGAAGGAGTTGCAGTCATGCTGAAGATTATCAACGGCGAAGTCTATGATCCGGCGCACGGCATAAACGGGGATGTGCGCGATATTTGCATCGAGGATGGGCAGATCGTTGCTTCGGTCAGCGGATGCAGGACGATCGACGCGTCCGGAATGGTCGTTATGCCGGGGGGAGTCGATATGCACGCGCACATTGCCGGGCCCAAAGTAAATACCGCCCGCAAAATGCGCCCGGAAGACCATCGACTGGATCCGGTGCCGCGCACGTCCTTGACCCGCTCCGGCGTCGGCAAAACGGTGCCCTCGACTTTTGCCACCGGCTATCGCTATGCGGCGATGGGCTACACGACTGCATTCGATGCCGCCGTGCCTCCTATGGCCGCTCGCCATGCGCATGAAGAGTTCATGGATACCCCTGTGATCGACAAGGGCTTTTTTGTGCTGATGGGGAACAACGAATTCATCATGCGGCAGATCGCCGCGGGAGAGCGGGAAAAAATGCGGCACTATGTCGCCTGGCTACTGCAGGCGACCAAAGGCTATGGCGTGAAACTGGTTAATCCCGGCGGAGTCGAACTCTGGAAATCCCTGGGCAACGCGCACGGCCTCGATGATGAGGTTACGGGGTTTAATGTTACGCCGCGCCGGATTATCCAGGAACTGGCAGAGGCGAGCATGGAACTGCGCCTGCCGCATGCCGTGCACATTCACTGCAATAACCTGGGCGTTGCCGGCAACTGGGAAACCACTTTTGAGACGATGAGAACACTGGATGGCCGAAACGGGCATTTTGCGCATATCCAATTTCACAGCTACGGCGGCCAACCGGGCAGCCTGTTTACCTCGCGCGTTCCCGAGCTGGCCGAATATGTGAACACGCATCCCAATCTGACTGTGGATGTCGGCCAGGTGATGTTCGGAGATACTACGTCGATGACAGGGGACGGACCGCTGGCATATATGCTCCACAAGATCAGTGGGCGCAAATGGGTCAATGTGGATGTGGAAAATGAAGAAGGATGCGGCATCGTGCCCATCGAATATAAGGACAAAAACTACGTGCACGCGACGCAATGGGCAATTGGTCTGGAATGGTTCCTGCTCTTGCGGGATCCATGGCGCATCGCGCTTTCCACCGACCATCCCAACGGGGCTTCGTTTGTCGCCTACCCGCAAATCATTCGCCTGCTGATGGACCGGGAATACCGGCGCGAAGCGTTGAAAAAAGTGAATCCGAAAGCGATTGCGAAAACAACTCTCCCTGATCACGACCGTGAATATTCTCTTTTTGAAATCGCCATTATTACGCGCGCCGCTCCGGCCCGCATCCTGGGCTTGAATAATAAGGGTCACCTGGGAATTGGCGCGGATGCCGATGTGACCATCTACGACAAAAACGAAGATAAGGAAAAGATGTTTGCGTCGCCCCGATATGTGATCAAGGAAGGGCAGGTTCTTGTGGAAGAGGGGCACATTCGACAGGAAACCTATGGTCGCACCTTGTACGTTTCGCCGGGATATGACCCGGCGGTGGAAAAGGATATTCGGGATTTTTTTGACAAGTATTACACGATTGAATTTGAAAATTATCCGGTGCAGTTGGAACACTATTTGCCGCGACCTCACGAAATTATGGGGAACGGAAACCTATGACACAGTGCATCAACGGTGTGGAAATTGAAGATACCTTCGCCGAAGCTTTCGGCATGTGGTGCGCGCGCATACTCATCACAGGAGCCAATCGCAAATGGGCGCGGGAAGCCGCTGTTCAAATGACGGGATTTGCCACTTCCGTCATCGCCTGCGGCTGCGAAGCGGGCATCGAAGGCGACGTCGAGCAGACGCCTGACGGGCGGCCGGGAGTGAGCGTCCTGATATTCGCCATGGGCAAGGATGCTCTCGTGCGCCAGCTGATAGCCCGTATCGGACAGTGTGTGCTGACCTGCCCGTCCGCTGCCTGTTTCAATGGCTTGCCGGGCGAAGAGAGAGTCTCCATCGGCGGGCAGTTGCGTTTTTTCGGCGATGGTTTCCAGAGCAGCAAAGTGATCGGCGGCCGACGCTACTGGCGTGTTCCGGTGATGGAAGGGGAATTTCTGGTCGAGGACAAATTTGGTGTGCAGCGCGCTATCGGCGGAGGTAATTTTCTGATACTGGGCAGTCATCAGCCGGTGACGCTCGAGGCAGCCGAACTGGCAGTGGAAGCGATGCACCGTGTGCCTGGAGTTGTCATGCCTTTTCCCGGAGGAATCGTGCGCAGCGGCAGCAAGGTAGGTTCGAAATATAAGTTTCTAAAAGCCTCCACGAACCATGCCTATTGCCCAAGTCTGCGGGGTCTCGTGGCGTCCGCGTTGCCCGAGGGTGTTCACTCTGTGCTCGAAATCGTCATTGACGGACTGGATGTGGCGTCCATTGAACGGGCGACCCGTGCCGGGATTCTGGCGGCGTGTATTCCCGGGATATGCGGTATTTCCGCGGGTAACTACGGGGGCAATCTGGGAAAGTTCAAATTCCATCTGCGCAAGATATTAGACGAGGTCTCTCCCGTATGACGACACTGACGCTAAAACGGCAACCGGATGCGCCTCTGGAAGCTGAAGCCATTACGCCGGACAACTTTTTGGGCAAAACCGCTGCTGCAATCGCCGCTCTGCCTGTGATGCACGGCAACGAAGCGGCTCTGCTGGGTGATTTTTTTAAGATCGACGGCGACGGGACGGCAGAGGTTGTTCTAAATGGGGACTTGAGCCGCGTTAAAAATATTGCGGCCAGGATGAAGCAAGGCAAAGTCACGATTAACGGCGATGCGGGCATGCATCTGGGAGCCTGGATGCAGGGAGGCGAAGTCGACCTTTTGGGGAATGCGGGAGACTGGGCCGGGGCGGAGATGACCGGGGGAAAAATTCATATCCGCGGCAATGCCGGCCATGGTCTAGGCGGCGCCTACCGGGGCAGCAGGTACGGGATGAATCGCGGCCTGATCATCGTGGAAGGGAATGCCGGCAATGAAGTGGGTGCCGCAATGCGGAGAGGTTCGATCGTGGTCAAAGGCGATGCGGGGGATTTCGCCGGGGCTTTCATGATCGCCGGATCCATTATGGTTTTCGGAAAGATGGGTATCCGCGCGGGCGCGGGATTGCTGCGCGGCACAATCATTGCTTTTCAGCCGCCGGAACTGTTGCCTACCTTCCGCTATGATTGCAGCTATCAGCCTGATTTTCTGAAGCTGATCTTCCGGGAATTGCAGATACAGGGAGTGCCTGTGCCTGAAGCATGGGTGACGGGCTTCTATCGACGCTACAGCGGAGATTTCAATCGGTTGGGGAAAGGAGAAATCCTGGTTTATGATCAGCGTTAATAAGCGTGCCGCAACGATTGTCCTACAGATGATAGAGGAGCGGGAAGCACTCGGCCTCGATGCGAAAAAACTGAAGAATGGCGCTACGGTGCTTGATGCCGGCGTTCAGGTGCCGGGCAGTTTCGAAGCAGGACGGTTGTTCGCCTGCGCGTGCCTCGGCGGACTGGGGCAGGTTGGATTCACACATCAAAACTTTCCTGGTCCGGAGTCCGATCCATCTTCCGGCTTCTGGCTTCCGGCAGTTGAAGTACGGGTCAGTTGCCCTCATATCGCCTGTATGGCTTCGCAGTATGCCGGCTGGGCAGTTAAACTGGATCGCTATTTCGCCATCGGATCCGGTCCTGCGCGCGCTTTATGCGCCAGCGAGGAAATTTACGAGAAGCTGGATTATAAAGACCAGGCTGAAACCGCGGTCCTGATGCTTGAAGGCCGCACACTGCCGGGTGAGGACGTGGCGGATTTTGTGGCGCAAAAATGCGGTGTCAAACCGGAGCACCTGTTTCTGGTAATAGCTCCCACCGCCTCCCTGGTCGGATCCATTCAAGTCGCCGCGCGGTCTGCGGAAACCGGTATGCACAAACTGGTGGAACTGGGATTCGACGTGCGCTCGGTTACCTCGGCCTCCGGCGTGTGCCCGCTGGCGCCTGCGGCGGCGGACGATTTACACGCTATCGGGCGGACCAACGACGCGATTCTGTACGGCGCACAGGTCTTCTACACCGTCCGCGCGGAGGAGCGGGCGCTGGCGGAACTGATCGCAAAGGTCCCCTCGGAAAGCTCGCGGGATTATGGCACTCCTTTCTATGAACTGTTTCAGCGCTATAACGGGGATTTTTATCAGATCGACCGCATGCTGTTCAGCCCGGCGCAGGTGGAGATCAATGACCTGAATTCCGGGCGCACCTTCCGTGCCGGCCGGTTGAATCCGTCTCTCCTGCGTTCCTCGCTGCTGGAATCCTAGCCATGCCGGCCAAAATAGGAATTTTGTCTTCACAAAGAGGCTATCACGTTCAGGCACTCGAGGAGGCGGTGCGTCAAAGAAGCTGTGAGCCGGTTTATTTTCCGATTGCGCGGCTGGCGGGTTCCGTGGGCGGAAGGCCTGCGCTGCATGCAGGCGGCGAGAGCCTGGAGGAGTGCAGGGCTCTGCTCGTGCGCACGATTCCAACGGGCTCGCTCGAACAGATCATCTTCCGCATGGATGTTTTGCACCGGCTGGAGAGCCTGGGCGTACGCGTCGTCAACTCTGCTTTATCCATCGAGCGCACCGTGGATAAATATTACACTTCTTTTCTGCTGGCCGATGCCGGGATTCCGACGCCGCGCACGATCGTTACGGAGGATTTCCGGACGGCGCTGGCGGCTTGCGTTGAGATGAAAGACGTGATCCTCAAGCCTCTCTTCGGATCGGAAGGGAAAGGCATGGTGCGGATCAGCGATGAAGAAACGGCCTATCGCGTGCTGCGCGCCTGGGAACTGAACCGTTATATCTACTACATTCAGGAATACCTGCCGCACTTTCAGAAAGATATCCGAGCTTTCGTCGTGGGCGACAGGGTCGTGGCAGCGATGCTTCGCACCGGGACAGGATGGAAAACTAACTATTCCAAAGGCGCGAAGGTTGAACCCATTGCGTTAAGCGGCGAAATGGAAGCTCTGGCCTTACGAGCCGTACGCCTGCTCGAACTGGATTATGCGGGAGTGGATCTCATGCCGGCAGAAGACGGCAAAACCTATGTGATAGAAATCAACAGCATCCCCGGCTGGCGCGGCCTGCAGAAGACCACCGGCCAGTCGATTGCCGCGCGGATTATAGATAACGTGCTGGGCGGATAGGCGGAATAGCCGGAATCCTGTCGTCTTCCAGGGCTCCGGGACTTCAAGAAAAATGAGTGTTATTTGTCTTTGCTAAAGTGCTGCCGGGTCGCTCCCACTACAATGATGAGTGCTAAAACCACCATAATGCCGCACAAATAGTAAGCAATTGCAGAATCCAATACGGGCACAGTCTTGCCTCCTCTATGGTTTAATCAGACGATTTACCATTTTTGTCCGCGATGCGCCAATCTCCAGATAATATAGAAAACGAGGGCCGATCCCATCGTCACACCAAACTGAAATAGCAAAATCCGCCACGGCCATGCCATTATTCAATCCTCCTCGCGATAAATGGATAATTCCAGTGTATGCACAAATCCCCGCTACGCTTGTTTTTGGGCCGCTGTTTTCAGCTGGCGAAGATACCCGGGCTCTCCGGGCAGGATAAGGTTTAGCACGACGCCGAAAAACACAGTGGTAAAAATTGTTGGGTACACGTTGAGGCTCATATTTGCAGGCAGCCAGTTGGGCGCGGCAAAAGTCCATAGGAAGTTTGCCCCATAGCCGGCCAGGATGGTGATCCACGCGGCAGGCTTGCTGATCTTCCACAGCATCCCTATCAGGTAGACGCCAAATATCGGGATCGCGAAGGAAAAGGTCCACATGAAGATCGAGAATATGTAAGGCAACTTCAAAGCAGGGACAATCACCAAACCCGCACAAACCAGAATCATGATCCGCGTCAACACTAAAAAGGTGCGGTCGCTCATTTTCGGGTAGACAGCCCGCTTGAAGATGTCATGGACGATAATATGGGATGATGCCAGTATCAGGCCGCCGGTAGTGGAAAGAGTCGCGGCCAGAAGCGCAATCATCAATATGCCCACAATCCATTGAGGAAGCGCCATTAATGCCAGCGCGGGCATAGAAAGCTTCGCGCCGCCCATCGCGATCGCGGGAATAGACATGCCGACCAGGGCCAGAATAACCCAGGGATAGGTCGACAAACTGTTGATAAAGGCAGCCCAAAATACGCCGCGTCGGATGTCCGACTCGGATCGTGCCATCAGCATAGGCTGATTCTGCACCTGCGAGGCGCTGCACATGAATACCAGAAGGATCAGGGATGGAAAGATGATACCGAAGAGCACATCCGGCGAAAAATTCGTGACGCTTGTTTTCCAGGCCGTCCCCGCTTGAGCATAATAATCGGAAACGACCGTCCATCCCCCGCGCCCGGAAAGCCAGGAACCTACGGCAAAAACCGCTATAAACGAACCCACAATCAGCATGACCGCATTAAACAGGTTCATCCAGGCTGCCTGCATCAGGCCCGCAGTGATGATGTAGAGTATCGTTAAGCCTACTGCCAACAGGATGCAGTGAGGAGCAAAAGGAATACTTTTGTTGCCCAGCGCATAAAAAGCCGTGGCAGTTGCAGTAATTTCGGCAATACAGATACCGATCAATTGAGCGGGGAAGACGGCGGATATTAGCCATCCAATCCTTTCCCCAAACAATTTGCCCATTCCTTCCGGGAAAGTCTGGACGTTCAGCCTGCGGAACCATGGACCGAACCAGAGCACAAAGAGAGGGACAAAAATGCCGCCGGATATGATACCCCACCACAAAACGGAGGCTCCCATATTCGCCGATGCTTCCCATAGGGAAAGAGTGTGTCCGCTTCCAAGGGGAGCAAGCACAAAGCCTGCCGTAACCAGAGGCCAGGCCAGCGTGCCGCCGCCCGTTACAAAATCGCGGCCTGACTTTATTCTTTTCCTGAGATAAAGACTTGTGCCTAGGCTGAGTATTAGGAAATAAGCAAGTGCGATGATCAGTGCCGTTGACATTAAGCTACCGCTCGCTTCCGTATAAAAGAAAGTTAAAGATGGCTGCGCCCGTTTATTCTCTTGCCCGATTGTTCCTGCCGCCTATTCTCGTCTGCTGCAACGGGGGCTAGACTTACTCAACACAGTTTCTGCTGTCAAGGATAATGTACGATTCCGTGAAACTATCCATTACGTAGGAAGATGCGGTCGCGCCGCACAATGCGAGGGTGGCATTCACGGCTGTTGCGGCGAACGGGTAATGCGTTCCAGAACCTGTATGTTGAATTGCGATTTTGAGCGGGTGTTTCTGGCGTCGTCGTCCCACAAGGCTTCGGAGCGCCCGTCCGGGTAAATATCCACAAACCCGGCTAGGCGATAGTTGCTTCCGAAATATGTATCTGCCCAGTGGAATATGGTTGGATCGGAATCCGTTCGGGCGAACCCATGAGTTGGGGACATGGACGCGGACTGCAAATTTGGGCCGCGCATTCTCTATTTCGCGAATCACATCCGATTGCATCTTCCCGGAGAAAATTTGCGGTTCCATGAGAGGGTACATATAGATATATCCAGTTGCTGATTTTCTGCCGGCGTGAAAGCAGATCTGCGGTTCGGATCCGAATACGGCAATCCTATCGTCTATTGTCGTATGCTTCTTGATGTAGGCCGCGACTTCCACGGAATCCGGGAACGGGCTGATTCCATACATTATCTGGCTGGCCCGCCCCGGAGCGGCAGTAAAAAAAAACTCGCGGTACCGAGCGATCGGGTAAACGAGGGCTGCGGCGATCATCAGAAGTGGAATCGCCTTTGCACTGCGCACTATTCCTCGTTCTGGAATCAAACGCATCAGGGAGCTTGTCGCGATTCCGGCCAGCAGTGCGACTGCAGGGAGCATCGTCACGAAATAGTGATTCCGGAAATAGAAGCCAGGGCAGATTGTCAGGAATGAGAACAGCGTTATTCCGGTTATAAATGCCCACCTTGATCGCACCGTGCGATTCCACAAAACCGACGTGAATCCGATTCCGGCGATTATCCAGACGCCGGCCCAGTATTTGATCGCCAGCGGAGCCTTCGTTATTAATAGAGCAGGGGCGTTGGATAGAGAATTCTCAGTGACGTATTCGGCACCATAAGCGAAGGTCCAGAACCAAAAAGTTTTAAAAACTCCGGCGGCATACAGCAGGACGCAGGAGATCCCGAAGGGAATTGCTGTCGCACAAAGCAATAACGCACTTCCTGAAGCAAGCCTTTTTAAATCAAAAGGTGCTTTTCTGATTGCGACCCACGCGTAATAAATCAAAGCAAAAGCGACAAAGAAGATGGCGTGCTGCTTGATCAGGAATGCCAAGCCATAGAAGAGACCACTTATAAACAGGGAGCCGCGACTTCCGGAATCGAGGGACCGCAGCAAGAGAAGAGTCCCGCTCAGAAACAGCGGCACGATGAACTGCGTGGCATGAGCCGAAGTTCCCAGGACAGAGGGACTCAACGAAAGCAGGGCATAACTTGCCGCGGCGACTACTGCGACAATATTGTCGAAAAGCCGCTGGGCCAAAAGAAACAGAAGCACAACGGACGTCGCATTTACCATTAGCAGACCGATATGAATGCCCCCGGTCGTCTGCCCGAAAACGGCCATCAGCAAGGCATACGCAGCGTAGATTCCCGGCATCTTCATGTTATACGCCATGAGATAGGGCGGTATTCCCTGGAGCATCAATTGCCCCATGTAGGCAAATTCTCCTTCGTCGCGCTCCAGAGGGATCTGCAATAGGCGAATACGGATGGCGGCGACAAACAGGACAATGATGGCAATGGCAATCCAGGGCCAGCGTTTCAGGAGATTTGCGGTTGCGGCATGGGTGTTTGTTGATTTGGGGAATAATTCAGGAGGATCGTTCAGTTCCAATGGTCGCGGTCCGGGCAAATGCTTATGGTTAATTTCTATCTGAGTCTGTTACAAAGTTACAGATACGAAGATTGGGGCAGGCGCGTTGGTGCTATGCCTGCCGCTGATTTTCGCGCATTGAATTCTACAGCGTTGAAGATGGTGAAACAACTATGATACACAGTTCCCATGAAGCCAAAAACTGAATACCAAATTCCACGTCTGGTCCAACTGGCATGCGTCCTGGAAGCCTGCGCGCCCAAACCGGGGAATGTGAATCGGTATCATGATTTTTGCGACACGTCGCTTGAGGATTATTTGCTCAGTGCGGCCGCGCTGGGTTCTGCCCTTGAGAATGCTTTCCATGTCGGAGTGGGACAGATCATCCTGGATGCGGCGGTTAGCACGCGCCATTGGGTGCGATCCAATACCAACCTGGGCATGATTCTGCTGTTTGCCCCGCTGGTAAAAGCCGCTCTGCATGGCGCGAGCGCAGAAGAGGATATCCGCCGGAGCCTGATGTCGGTTTTAAATGCTCTCACCGTGGAAGATGCTCGTCTGACGTATGGCGCGATCCGGCTTATGCAGCCCGGAGGCATGGACCGGGTGCCGCAAGCCGATATTTCTGAAGAACCCACGATTACCCTGCTGCAGGCGATGGTTTTAGCTCAGGAACGTGACGCCATAGCGCGCGAGTACGTGACCGGTTTCGCAATCACGTTTGGCATCGGATTGCCTGCCCTAAAAAAGGCCCGTTCTCACGGCGAGAGCTTCTCGGACGCCATCGTCCAGACGTTCCTGACCATCCTGAGCGAAGTGCCGGACACGCTGATCGCGCGCAAGAAGGGGATGAAGTCGGCGCAGCAGGTTTCGCGACTGGCTGCCGATGTGCTGGCCAAGGGAGGAGTTTTCACTGCGGAAGGTCAGGCAGGTCTGGTGGAAATGGACAACCAATTACGCGATACGACGCATACGCTGAATCCAGGGACCACGGCGGATTTGACCGCTGCCGCCACACTTCTGGCGCTGCTCGAAACATCCGCATGATTCGAGTTGACAAAATTTTATGACCGAGATATAGATCCTGAGCACCATGCCATACGAGTACAAGTTCTCATTTTCTTTGAAATGACAGGCTGAATAACACTCTATCTCGTCGCAACAGGAACACTAGGAGGAATAATGGCAAAGGCTAAAAAGATTAATCGAGTGATGGTTGGCGAAGCTCTAGTCGGGGACGGAAACGAAGTTGCCCACATCGATCTTCTAATGGGGCCGCGCGGAAGTGCCGCGGAAACAGCGTTCTGCAACACGCTCACCAATAACAAAGATGGTTTCACTGCGCTGCTGGCCGTGGTTGCTCCGAACCTGGTCTGCAAGCCCGCTACGGTGATGTTCAACAAAGTCACTATGAAGAACGCCACCCAGGCCGTGCAAATGTTTGGCCCTGCGCAGCGCGCCGTGGCCATGGCGGTTGCCGATAGCGTGGAAAACGGAACAATTCCGAAGGCAGAAGCAGAAAATGTGTTTGTTCTTGTTGGCGTATTCATTCATTGGCTAGCTAAAGATGATGCCAAGATTCAAAAGTTCAATTATGAAGCGACCAAACTCGCAATTCAGCGCGCGGTGGCCGGCGAGCCAAAAGTAAACGAAGTGCTCAAGAAAAAAGCCGAGGTCGCACATCCCTTCGCCGCCTTCAAATAGACGACGCAGGAAGCGGAATGCCCGCTTAGATTCCAGATTCCAGATTCCAGATTGCAGGATACGAGTTTCAATCTGGAATCAGGAATCAGGAATCAGGAATCGTGAGAGATGTTGGGCGTTAATCGATCCGTTGTGAAGCGCCGTTGCCAAGAGTATTCCCGAAACCCCGATGGATTTAAGCTCAATTAATTCTTGAGGTTTTGCTATCCCCCCGCCAATCAACAGGTGTAAATCTGGGAAGCATTCATGGGCTTCAGCCACGAGTGCGGCATCAACCCCCTCCCGGCTCCCTACTCGATGCAGGTCCAGCAGAATTATCTCCCGCCATCCGGCAAGCTGCAATTGATTCAACGCTTCCATGGGAGTCATGGCTGCCAGCGAATGACAGCGCGACAGGATATGGCCGTTTTTAAAATCCAGGCTGAAAACCAGGCGATGCGGCTCCATTCGGGTGGAGATGCGTTGTAAATCATCCAGCGCGCCCAGCGTTTCCGATCCTATTACGACTTTATGAACTCCATGGTCGAGCCAGGCCTGTGCCTTTTCGACATCCGATATGCCGGCATCCAGGATAATGCGTATTCCGTCGATGCGGCACAGATCTCCGATCAGCGATTGATGACGCATGCGGCTAAAACCCTGGATAGCATTCAGGTCCGCGATGTATATTTCATTCAGCTTTAGTTGATCGCGGAATGCAGCCGCGAGCGCTAAGGGATCGGGTGTGTCGCATAACACGCTTTGTACCGGCCGGTAATGCTCTCGTGTTCCTTTGATGGCATGCACCGCGTGATCGTCGAGCAGATCAATGACAGGAATCAATCGCATGTCTTCCGCCTCAACTGTTCTTGTGTATGAATTCTTTACGGGAGGCGGCTGTTCGGAGGGCGAAATGCCCGGGGGCCTTGCGGCTGAGGCGCTTGGCATGCTGTGGGCGGTGTTGCAGGATTTTCGTCAGTGGGGAGCGGTCCGCACAATTACAGCTCTCGATCCTCGTTTCGAGCAGACGATTCCGGGACTCTGCCGGAAAACGCTGCCTGCGGATGAGGTGATCTGCGCAGGGGCTGGGGATCATGAAGAAGTCTACCTCTCACTTTTGAAACGTTGCGATGCCGTTCTGGTGATAGCGCCCGAAACAGACGGTATTCTTTCAAGACTTGCAGAGCAAGCCGAAACTGAAGGAATCCCTCTTCTGGGTTGCAGCGCCGCTGCCGTCGCTACGGCAGGGAATAAGGCCGTCTGCAGCAGGCTGTTTGATCTGGCAAACCTTCCGGCGCCCAAATCCCGTACGGCGACTTTTTCCACGGCTGCGCACGTCGCGGCGCAGGTAGGATACCCGGTGGTAATTAAGCCGCTCGACGGCGTGGGGTGCGATGGCGTATGTCGGCTGAATAGCCTGTCCGACTTGCCGGAAATCCTGGCATTAATCCGCCCATCCACAACCCAAGAACAGATGCTGGTGCAATCCCTGGTGAACGGGACTCACGCCAGCGTTTCTCTATTGGTTGCGGAAGGCGGCTGCCTGCCACTCAGCTTGAATCTCCAACTGATAGAAGCCGGCGCGCCCTTTCAATACCTGGGCAGCCGGGTGCCGTTTCAACATCCGTTAAGCGGTCAAGCCCTGGAACTGGCGAGTTCAGCTGTCGGCCTAATTCCCGGCCTGAAGGGGTATGTCGGAGTCGATCTTGTGCTGGCGGAGGATCATGCTGAGTTGATTGAAATCAATCCCCGCATAACAACTTCCTATATCGGCCTGCGCCAGGTTGCCCCAATGAATCTAGCCCAGGCGATCTGGGATGCTTGTATGAACGGCATTCTGCCGGATTGTTTCCCGCTCAATGGAGAAGCTGTAATAAGAAAGGATGATCCTGGTTCATGGGGCTTCACGGCATCGCGCTTTCAGCGCTCGGTTCTTCAGTCAAAATAGGCTAACCTGACAGCGAACGATCTAGGATCCTGTTCAAGATAAAGGGTGAAGGGATGAGGGAGATATTGGAA
This sequence comes from uncultured Acidobacteriota bacterium, assembly GCA_963718845.1. Classification (GTDB taxonomy): domain Bacteria; phylum Acidobacteriota; class UBA6911; order UBA6911; family UBA6911; genus UBA6911. The sequence goes on along the minus strand of CAVRAD010000017.1, from coordinate 400,247 downwards.
AAGTCCGCGGTGTGGCAGGATATTCAAAGGATTCGCGCGGAAGCGCCCCTTGTGCACAACATTACCAATTATGTGGTCATGAACACGACGGCCAACGCACTGTTAGCGGTCGGCGCTTCCCCGGTGATGGCGCACGCACAGGAAGAAGTGGAAGAGATGACGGCGCTGGCAAAGGCCCTTGTGATCAATATCGGGACGTTGAGCGCCGCATGGATCGATTCCATGATGAAGGCCGGACGCGCGGCCAGACAAAAAGGAATCCCCATTGTTCTTGATCCGGTCGGGAGCGGCGCCACGCGGTTTCGCACGGAGACTGCGCACGCACTTGTGATCAATTCTGCTCCGTCGATCATCCGCGGCAATGCTTCGGAAATCCGGTCTCTGGTCCTTGCAGAACAAAGCACCAAGGGCGTTGAAAGCGTGCATGCGTCGGAAGAGACTCTTGAAGCAGCGCAGATCCTGTCCGCAAACTTCGGCGGTGTTGTCTCGGTTAGCGGCCGGACAGATTTGATTGTCGAGGGCAGCCGGACAATCCGGATTCTTAACGGCCATCCGATGATGTCCCGCGTCACGGGAATGGGATGCACGGCAACGGCTCTGACCGCCGCGTTTGCAGCGGTCAATCCTTCGTATTTAACTGCCGCTGCAAATGCCATGGCGGTGATGGGCATTGCCGGCGAAATAGCAGGAGAGCGCTGCGCCGGGCCGGCCAGTTTCGAGATCTTTTTCTGGATGCACTGTATAGCATTCAGGAGTCCGATATTGCGCACCGGATGAAGATGGAAATTGAATAGGCCGAAGGGAACATGAATCCCATTTTGTATTGTGCGGAGGAGTTTTGACTCAAATCCTGGCGTGGGATATTGGAGGCGCGAATATAAAAGCCGCCCGGTTGGCACTGCAGGGCGATCAGGCCGGGCTGGTACAAGTCGTGTCCCGTCCATTTGAAATCTGGCGTGAAAAGGATCACCTGCCGGAAGCTTTAAGCGAAATTTATTCTCAATTATTCTCAACGGGAATGCCACAGGCCATTGCCGTGACGATGACGGCTGAGCTGTCCGATGTTTTTGCGACGAAGCGCGACGGGGTGACCTTTATTTTGGAAAGCATCCGGAGCGTGTTTCCCTGATCTGGCGATTTATGTTTTGAGCCTGTCGGGTCAATTCATGCCGGCATGCGAGGCACTCGCGCATCCACTGGACTATGCTGCGACCAATTGGCTGGCCTCTGCGCAGTGGGTAGCGCGAAAATATCCTGAATGCCTGATAGTGGATGTGGGCAGCACAACAACGGATATCCTGCCCATTCTTGACGGGAAACTGAACGTTGTCGGGCGAACAGACATGGAGCGTCTTGCCTCAGGGGAACTTGTGTTCACCGGTGTTTTGCGGACCAACCTGGCGGCGATTGTGCAAACGGTGCCAGTTGCAGGGCGCATGCTGCAGGGTTGCTTCAGAGTATTTTGCCGTAAGTGGAGACGTGCATCTCATCCTGGGGCACCTGCGCCCGCAAGACTACACATGCGCCACTCCTGATGGACAACCCCCTTCGTTGGCTTCTGCGCGCAGACGCCTTGCGCGTCTGGTTTGCGCCGATACCGAGATGCTGTCAGCAGGCGAAATCGATGCGATGGCAGAATATATCTCCGCGCGACAGGTGTCCCAGATCCGCGAAGGTTTAAGCCAGGTGCTCTCGCGATTGCCGGGCCTGCGCCGGAGCCCCGTGGTTGTGGTCGGAACCGGAGCGTTTCTCGGGTTGGCCGCTGCGAAAAGCATGAATCTGACAATAGCCGATCTGGCAGGCACGTGGGACCGAAAGGAACTGGCGGTTCTCCCCTGTGTTTCCGCCGCACATTTGCTGGCGGAGCAATGGATGGATAGATCCATATGAGCTTGAACGCAGTCCTGAAAATCGGCGGAAGCCTGAGCCGCGGTGACGGCCTGGAAGCCCTCTGCCGTGAAATCCGCCGTCTGGGCGAGCGCTATCGTATTCTGGTCGTGCCGGGCGGAGGAGAGTTCGCCGATCAGGTGCGGACGGCATCTAGGCGTTTCAAACTGAGCGAAACCGCCGCGCACTGCATGGCCTTGTGCGCAATGGATCAGTATGGGTACTTGCTGAACCACCTGATTGCGGGGAGCTATCTGACCGCGGATCTGCCTTCAGCCTGCCGGGCGACGGAAGGTGGAATAGTGTCGATTCTGTTGCCTTCGAATCCGGTTCTTCAATACAGCGGGCTGCCCCATTCCTGGCATGTTACATCCGACACTATCTCGGCGTGGGTGACGCGCCAGGCGGATTGCCGCCGGCTGGTTCTGCTAAAAGATGTGGATGGGCTTTTAGGCGCGGCGCCGGCAAAAGAATTTCCCTCTGCGCTTATCCCTGAATTGACCCTAGATCAACTGGCCGCACGCAGCGGAGGCGTGGATGAATATTTATCCTGCTATCTGGCCTCTGCTCAGTTGGAGGCGTGGGTCATCAACGGTCTGCACCCCGAACGAATCACGGAGCTGCTGGACAAAGGTCACACGACCGGGACCAGAATATCGCGCAGTTGACGGACACGTTCAGGCTCTAGGGGCTCATTGCGCTGGTGGTTGCGGCAAACGGCGGAACGCAATCCGATGATATCCGCTCCAATGTCCCGCAAACACGTCAAATCCGGCGCGCGCAATGCCCCGGCTAAACCAATGACCAAGCCGGCTCCGTGTGCCTGTTCTACCAAGAGGCGCAGCGTCGGCAGATCCATAAAAGCCAGAAGAGATTGTCCGTCCTTTATCGCAGTGTCCAGCAGAAAGCCACGGACACCTGCCGAAGCGGCTATAGCCGGAAGGCTCCTAGGATTCAAGGTGCCGGCGCGCTGGAAATCGGCATAGCCGGCGGCTATCACGGATGTTTTGTATTCCATGACGGCTTGCCGTGCTGCGCGGAGCAATGCAATTGCCTCCGATTCTGTGCGCGGTCCGTGGAGGCCCACTTTGATATAGTCTGCGCCGCACGCGGCTGCGCCGAGAGCCGCCAGGGCCGCTGTGCCAGGCAAATTGGGCATGTCCCCGATCGCCGCGCTGAGTTCAACTTTGTCCGAAAGCAGATTTTTGATTTCGCGAATTACCGATGGAGGCTGGGCTCCGAGCGAACCTTCTGCAGGATTTTTGACATCCAGGATTTCGGCGCCCCCTGCCATGGCCGCGCGCGCTTCCACGGCAGACACCACGCTGATCATCAATCGCATCATAGTTTTCGGTCCTATAGCTGCTCGATTTCGCGGTAGCGCTTGTCAGCGAATTTGCAGAGCGCACGATAGCTCAGAAATGATACCAGTATCAGTGCAGCATAAAGCAGGCTGATAATCAGGCGCCCTCCCACGTCTGCTTTGACGAGTGCTTTAACACCGAAATATAACGCCGCCAGGATGCCTGCATCTGCAAACATGGCCAGCAACACGTTGAGGTTCTGCTTGATCGCTTTTTGCGGATTGGTCCAGTCAAGCAGCGGGCGAGCCAGATCGATGATCATTCCTAATGCTGTCAACAGAACCGCAGCGATAAGTGCCAGTCCGGCGGCAACGGCGATGTGAGCGAGGTTGAAAGGTAAGAGTGCGACCACTGAAATCAAAGCCGCAACGACACCCAGCACCCCAATGAAATACGAGTGAAAAAACTTGGCGGCCACCTGCTCTCTGGGAGAGACAGGGATTACCCTCGAAATCCAGAATTGCGCTCCCTCCCGCGAGAATGTGGAAGACGCTGTGCCGTTGATACAGCTGCAGACGATCATGAACAGCGCCAGGATCAGGATAATAGGCAGTGAATTTCCGGATGTTACCAGTGTATGGAGATCTGCTGCCGTCGTATTGGAGCCCGCCCTGGACGTCAGGATGAAAAAGGCGGGAAGAAGAACAGAAACCAGTACTCCGTTGAGAAGGAAAACCGGCGTGCGATTCATGATCCGAAACTCCCGCATGAAAATGGCAAAGATCGCGCGGCGGCCCGAAGAAACTCGGCAGGACATCTCCTCTCGTGTCAACAACCGCTGCCGGCTGCTGGTCTCGTTGAGCCCGATAACACCTTTATAGAAAAGCTTTTCTGCGACGACAATCATTGCGGCGAATAAAAGCAGAGACGTTACCAGAAACACCGCAAGGTTTATCAGGCCTTCCGTGGAAAAACCGCCGGAGATGGCTTTGGTTGCCCAGATGCTTGGCGGGAAATTAGACCCGATTCTTTGAAGCAGGCTGTCGGGCGATGCGAGGAATTCAGCCACCTGCTGCGGACTGACATTCCCGTTCTGCGCTTTCTGAGTCAGGAACTGAAACCCAAATGCCGCGGCTAACACCGCGGTGCCGCCGATCAGTATCAAAAGGTCCTTTTTCCGGCTGATGTTGATCCATCGCATCATGGGAACGACAATCAATGAAACGATTACCAGCGGGATTACGGGCAGTGCCATATAGACGAGTGCCGCGCATACCCAGTAGTCGAAGCCCCCTGCGTCCAGCACGCCGAAAGTGATGACAAACGGCAGGACAATAACTGCGACGGTAAGGTATTCATTGACCATCAAAACAATGAACTTGGATATGAGAACTTCGGAAGGCCGGACAGGCAGCGGGATCAGCACATTGAGGTCCCGCGAGAAATAAAACGCCGAGAGGATATAGTAAATACCGAAAATCAGAATAAGAAGCTGTCCCGCCAGTATGCCCAAGGCCAGGAGCGCGCGTTCCTGACCCATGGGTTTGAGCAGGGGATACATCTCCTTGATGAAGAGCACGAGGAAATAGAGCATCGAGAAGGCGCCCAGCAGGGAGAATCCCATCAGCGGCACGAGCCAGCGATCCTTTTTTTCCCGGAAAAGGCGGTGGTAAAGAATGGCCATGCCGAAATTCGATTTGAGCCCCGCACGGACAAGCGCCCCCAATTTGCTCATTTCTCTGTCAACTCCAGGAAGATGCTTTCGAGCGACTGCCCTGTTTGACCGAGCGCTTTAAGCTCCTGCATCGTTCCGCAGGCGATCAACCGGCCCTTGTGAATAATTCCGATACGGTCACACAGCTTTTCGGCCACTTCCATGATGTGTGTTGAAAACAGAAGTGTCTTGCCTTGCTCGCAGTGTTCTCGAAACAGGTCTTTGAGTTGATAGGCTGCACGCGGATCAAGGCCGACAAGGGGCTCATCCAGAATCATGACGCGCGGCGCCGGCAACAAGGACGCGGTCAGGACGATTTTTTGCTTCATACCGTGAGAATAGCTCTGGATGGGGTTGGTGATGACTTGGGCCAGTTCGAAGATCTCGAGCCACCGGTGGATCCGCTCAAGGCGCGCCTCCTTGGGCACGCCATAGACATCTCCGATGAAGTTCAGATACTCAAGGCCGGTCAGGCGATCATAAATCGCCGGATAGTCAGGTACATAGGTTGTGATCTGTTTTGATTTAAGAGAATCTGTATCGACGTCAAAGCCGTCCACCAGGATCCGGCCGGAATCGGGCCGGAGCAGGCCGACTATCATCTTGATGGTTGTGGTCTTTCCGGCGCCGTTTGGGCCGAGAAACCCGAAAATTTCTCCCGGTTTGACGGTCAGGGTTAGATTGTCAACGGCTCTAACCTTGTTGCGGTTGTAGCTTTTGGAAACGTTAAAAAGCTCGATCACGGTTTGTCCTCGTGTTAACGATAGCTCATTTTATGGATAATATAATCGCAAGGTTCAAGCCCAAAAATGAAAACCGGAAACAATATTTTAGCGAGAGGGTGTGATGCAGATCTTCTGCAATTTAAAGATCGGGATGGTGTCTCGGAATCCGTAGTATACTGGCGCTCATTAGTGAACCCAATGGTTATGAGTTCACGGCAAATCGTTGAACGTGAATGCAGCAGTGAAATGGAGGCATTATGCTCGGCGGATATGCAGGCAAAATCTTATTTGTGAATTTGAGCAAGGGATCCATCAGCGAGGAGCTTTTGCCGGAGCGGGTGTGCCGCGAATTTGTCGGTGGATATGGTCTTGGCATTCGCGTCCTGTATGAAAAGATGAAGGCCCGTGTGGCGCCACTCGGTGAAGAAAACATGTTGGGCATAGTGACGGGCGTGCTTACCGCCACGTCTGTCCCCGGAAGCGGCAGGTACGGAGTAGTGACCAAGTCTCCTTTAACGGGAGCCTGGAGTGAATCCAACGCGGGCGGCACATTCGGTCCCGAACTCAAAACTGCAGGCTATGACGCGATCTTTTTCAGCGGCATTTCACCCAAGCCGGTCTATCTGCTTATCAGGGATGGCAAGGCAGAATTGCGGGATGCCTCCGGTCTGTGGGGCAAGGATACGTATGAAACCGAGGAATGTATCCAAAATGAAACCGGGGACAACAAGCTCAAAGTCGCCTGCATAGGTCCGGCTGGCGAGGCCAAATCCCTATTGGCGGGGATTGTCAACGAGAGAGGGAGAATTGCCGCCCGGGGCGGCGCGGGCGCTGTCATGGGTTCAAAAAATCTGAAAGCAATTGCGGTCAGAGGTGGCACTCACAAAATGGGCATTGCGCACCGGGACAGGCTGAAAGAAACGCAGTCGCGCTTTGTATCGGTAATTAAGGCCAGCGATTTTGCAAAGGGATTGACTGCAGCGGGAACGGGAGGCGCGCTCAGCTTCCTGGTGTCGATAGGAGATTCGCCCGTGAAGAACTGGCAGTTGACCGGAACAGACTCCATGCCGACTGCCGCAAAGCTGGACAGCGCGAACATGGACAAATACAAAAAGAGCGCGTATGCCTGTCAAGCCTGTCCAATACGTTGCGGCGCCATTATCGAGCAGCGCGAAGGTCCATTCGCCATTCCCGGTGAGACACACAGGCCTGAATATGAATCCATAGCGGCTTTGGGCAGCCTGCTAATGAATGACAATCTGGAAGCGGTCATCAAAGCCAACGATATATGCAATCGATATGGCATAGACACCATTTCCACGGGTACTGCGATTGCCTTCGCCATGGAGTGTTATGAAAACGGCTTAATCACAAAAGAAAATACCGATGGCATGGAACTCACGTGGGGTAATGCCGATGCCATTGTGGCTCTGACCGAGAAAATCGCAAAACGCGAAGGATTCGGTTCCGTGCTCGCGGATGGTCCAACCATAGCGGCAGAGCGAGTTGGCAAAGGATCGGAGAAATATGCTGTGGCCGTTCGAGGAAAGGGATTGCCCTTTCACGATCCGCGCATGAGTCCCGCCGGAGGGACTGCATTTATTGCCGACTCTAATCCCGGCCACCATATGAACAGTCAGATTACCGGCATGCTGGAAAACGGAGCGCCCATAGGAAGCGATCCGGTATTGCAGGTGCCCAAAATGAATCCCTTTGCGGATTTCGACAAGAAGGGCCCGATCTATGCCATTGGTTTTGCGTATCATCAACTGCTGGATGATGCCGGTATGTGCGCCCTCTATGCAGTGAATACGACTCCCCCGGAACTGGCGGAATTGATCGCTGATGTGACCGGCTGGGACTTCGGCTGGGAAGAAGCGCTAAAAGCGGGACGCAGAGTTTTGACCCTGAGACAGGCATTCAATGCCAGGGAAGGCATTACGCCGGATCAGTTCGACTTACCGAAGAGGATCAAAGAGGAGCCATTGCCGGTCAAGAGCGGCGCTCCGCCAAAGATCGATTATCAGGCGTTGAAAGCCGGATTCTTCGAGGCAATGGGATGGGATATTAAGACTGGATTGCCATCCGAGAAGACCCTGGCCGATCTGGGTCTGGCAAACCTGACGCGGGACCTTGCGCGGTCATAGCGGCGCATTGGAAAAATCAGTTTTCTCTCAGGATTTCGAGCGGCTTATGGTTTAAAGCTCCTCGGCTAGCCAGCCATCCCGTGCCAATCGACAGCAGAGCCGTCGCCACGATCCCGGTCAACAGAGGGATCCACTGGAATGCGAACTCGGTATCCAGCAGGTTTCCCAGAAGGAAATGCGCCGTAATCGCGGCCAGGGTTCCTCCCACAAGTCCCGCGGCCGAGCCTAGGATCAGGAATTCGGCAGCCTGGATGCTTAGGACCTGTCGCCGGGTCGCCCCCAGCGTTTTAAACAAAATCGCCTCCTTCATCCTCTGATGGCGCGTGGAAACGACGCTGGAAGCGAGGATGATGATGCCGGAGATGATGGCGAAGACGGCGACGAAATGAATCACCGCGGATATTTTGTCCAGCAGTCCCTGGATTCTTACGAGCACCTGTCCGACGTCGATGGACGTAATGCCGGGGTATCGTTTAAAAAGCGCGCTCTGAAAATCCGCCACTCGGGCCGAATCCATTCGCACGGTCCCGATATAGGAGACGGGCGAGTCCGATAGAGAGCCGGGCGAGAAGATGAACTGATTGCTGATGCCCGGACGCGAGAACTCGATGCTCCTGACATTGGCAACTCTGCCGCGGATCTTCCTGCCGCTGGCATCGAATTCCAGAACGCTCCCGATCCGCATTTTGAACTGCCGCGCCGCTTCCTCCCCGACGGAAATCAGGGAGGCCGGGAAAGGCGGTTTCCACCATCTTCCTTCCACGATTCGAGTGTCGGGCGGAATCGATTCGCTCCAGGTCAGAGTGAACTCGTTCCGCATGTGCCTGCGATCATGCTCCGTTAAATCCAGTTGTCCGGCCGTTCTCCCGTCAATCGAAAGCAGACGCGAGGATACGGCCGGGACAAGGGCGTGAGCTTCCATTCCTTGCTGTTGCGTCAGAAAACCTGCGAGGGAATCCTTCTGGTCCTGAGTGATTCCAAGCAGAAAAACATTGGGGAAGTCTGCGGGTGCGCTCTGGACTATCTGGGATAAAAGCGAAGTCTGGATGAAATAGACGGTCAACACGAAAGCGACGCCCAATCCCAGCGCGACCAGGACGGAAACGGCCTGATTCCCGGGCCGGTTGAGGTTTTTTAACCCCTGGCGCAAAGCCAGCGAGGCAAGGCGCGGCACACGCCGCAGTGCCAGGAGCAACAGTTTGGCCGTCACAGCCAGAACAAGAACGCAGGCGGCGACACCTGCGAGAAATGTAAATCCCCAGCGAATGGATTCCGCCAGCCATCCGGCAATCAGCCCGATGCCGACCAGGAGTATCAGGGAAACTATCATCGGAAGCGGGTCCTGGATCAAGCGCTTCAACACTTGGGATTTCGTTTCGGGCATTTCGCGCAGAAATACTCGGATCGGCGAGACTCTGCGGATCGAAAGCAGAGGCGGAAGCATGAACAGCAACGTCGTAAAAATTCCCACGCAAAATCCTTGCAGCGCCGCGCCGGGAGCCGGTTCCAGCTGGGCGGGCAGGGCGATCAAGCCTTCGAGCACCCTGGGGAGCAGAAGCTGTACGACGTAACCGAACCCGATTCCGAGGCCGCTGCCCAGAACGCCCAGCGCCAGTCCCTGGACCAGGTAGATGCGAATGATCTGCGCGGAGCGGCCGCCGATGCACTTGATGACGGCGATAGTGTCGAGCTTCTGCCGGAGATAGGCGTGGATCGTCGTGGACACGCCCAAGCCGGCGAGGAGAATCGCGAGCAATCCGATGAGACTGAGGAAGGCGGTTGCCCTGTCCAGTCCGCGGGATACCGATGGGTTCGGATTGCGGTAATCGACAATCCGCACGCGACGGCCGATGGCGTTCTGAGCGATATCCCGGGCTTCATCCAGGCTCAGGCCGCGTGCGGGCAGTCGGATCAGGAATGCTTCGGATGCACGGCTGCCGAATTGAATGAGACCGCTTAGAGCGAGGCCTTCGCGCGTGATGAGAATGCGCGGGCCCAGATTGATGCCGAACGCGATTCGGTCAGGCTCCGATTTGAGAACTGCGGCAATGCGAAAGTTGGCCGTGCCGATCTGGATCGTGTCCCCGGGACGGCTCCCCGTCCGGACGAGAAAATCGCGGCTCACAACGGCTGCGTTTCCGGATAGCGTTTTTCGAAGGGAAGCGGCGGGCTCCAGTTCCACGGTGCCGTAGAAGGGATATGTCTGCGGATCGACGGCGCGGACCTCTGAAAGAATCGGGACGGACGCCTTTGCCGAAGAGACCATCGAAAGAGTTTCCGTAGTGCGCGAAATTTCGGCTCCGCGCGCGGTCAGCGATTGAAGCGCATTGATCTCTTTTTGGGTCGCGGGAGTGCTCAGCCGCACCGCGAGGTCCGCCGCAACCAGGTCGCGGGCGGATCTGGCGATAGCCCGGTCGAGGGCTTTGCTGAAGCCTTTGAGTCCTGTCAGGGCCCCAACGCCGACGGCTATGGCGAGGACGAGAAATAGAAATCTTCTGTGCGAGGCCCGGGTTTCGCGCCATGCCATCCGGATTTCGAAGGCAATGCCCATTCTCATCGGGATTGCCCCGAAATGGAGGGTTTGGCGGCGCCGTTGCCGTTTAAGTCATCCGATACGATGCGTCCGTCGCGGAGACGGACGATGCGGTCGGTCATGCGGCTGAGCGCCGGATCGTGTGTCACGATCACGAGCGTCGCTCCCTGGCTGCGGTTGAGTTTCAGCAGCATTTCCAGCACCAGGCTGCCCGTAGCGCTGTCGAGATTCCCGGTCGGTTCGTCGGCAAGGAGAATGGACGGGCTGCAGGCAAAAGCCCGGGCGAGTGCGACCCGCTGCTGTTCTCCTCCGGAAAGCTGGACGGGGTAATGGGACAAACGCGCTTCGAGGCCAACTGCGGAGAGCAATTCGCGCGCCCTGTTTTGATTTTTTCCGGCATCGCCCCGCAATTCGAGAGGCAGAACCACGTTTTCTTCCGCAGTTAGAGTGGGGATCAGGTTGTACGATTGAAATACGAACCCGAGCTTTTTCCCTCGCAGAAGTGCCAGTTGGTCCTCGTCGAGTATGGTGATTTCTTCGCCGTCGATTTTGACCGAGCCGCTGGTGGGCGAATCGAAGCCTGCCAGCAGACCGAGCAACGTGCTTTTCCCGCTTCCCGACGGGCCTTCGATGGCAAGCACCTCGCCCCTTCCAACCGCGAGATCGATACCTCTGAGGATCTCGAGTTTCTGCGTGCCCGAACTCAGGGTCTTGGTCAGGTTTCGCACTTCGATCATGATGGCCTCTCCGGGTGAGTCCTTATATTAATCGCAGGGACGCACGCAATAAAGGATAGCATCACCACTGAAAGAATTGATGCAAGATCTGCTATTCTATAATTCATGGAAATATTCTTGTCTGGTCGCAATGCTTTAGCTTGGGTCTTGGGGATTACGATGATTTTGTGCGCCGCCGGCTGCGGCAAAAACAAAGATGAAACGTCCGAAAAATACGAGCACGCGGCGCAAGCAGGGGAGAACGCCGAGGATGTGCGCCCCGCTATTGTTGCGCTGGGAGACAGCCTGACTGCGGGCCAGGGTGTGGATCCCGATTCGAACTATCCCTCCCTGCTCCAAAGGAAAATTGATAAAGAAGGGTTTGGCTACAAGGTGCTGAACTATGGAGTTAGCGGCGATACATCCGGCCAGGGGCTCAACCGGCTTCATTCGATTATAGAACTCAAGCCTGCGATCGTGATAGTGGAACTCGGGGCCAATGATGGCCTGCGTGGAGTGCCGGCGGAAGTGACCAAACAGAACCTTGCGGCCATTATCGAGCGGCTCCAGGCTGCTGGTGCCACCGTCGTTCTGGCGGGGATGCGCGTGCCGCCGAATTATGGGCCACACTATACGATCGCTTTCCGCGACATCTTTCGGGATCTTGCAAAAAAATACCGCACTCCACTGATCCCGTTTTTTCTGGAGGACGTCGGAGGGAACACCGCGCTGAACCAGGACGACGGGATTCATCCGACAGCCGAGGGCTACAAAATCGTCGTAGAAAATATCTGGAAAGTGCTAAGGCCCTTGCTTTAGCCAACCTGTCGGCGCGGGATCCTGTGGGAGAGCAATACTCTCCGGTTTGCCTTCACGCGAGTGGTATTGCTGCCTACTCGATTTCGAGCAGCACTTGTCCTTTAGCCACCTTTTCGCCGGGCGCAACGTGAATGACTTTAACGATGCCCTCGGTCTGGGCCTTTATCCGGTTGAGCATTTTCATGGCTTCAAGGATTATCATGGTGTCGCCCGGCTTAACGGGAGTGCCGACCTTGGTTTCGATCGCGGCAACGACCCCGGGTATCACCGCCTTGATGGTGCGTGGATCCTGCTTCTCGTAAGGCTTGCGCCCCTTGTATTTCCTCGTTACCCGCGTTTCGAAGGTCCCGCCTTCCAGCGCGATTTTGCTGAATATTTCCCGTTCGCTCACAGTGGCTCTCCTTATTAAAACGGCGGGATACCGTGTTTCCTGGCAGGGCGAATTTCTTCCTTGTTGCGCGTGATCTTCAGGGCATGAGCGATGCACGCGCGCGTTTCTTCGGGCGTGATGACCGCATCGACGTAGCCGTTAGAGGCTGCGACATAAGGATTGGCGAACTTGTCCGTGTATTCCCTGACCTTGAGCTTGCGCATCTCCTCGGGATTTTCGGCCTCCATGATTTCGCTGCGGAAAATGATATTCGCCGCGCCTTCTGGCCCCATAACGGCAATTTCTGCTGTGGGCCAGGCGAAAACGAAATCGCCGCGCAGATGATGAGAGCACATGGCGATATAGCCGCCGCCATAGGCTTTGCGCAGGATCACTGTGATCTTCGGCACGGTTGCCTCGCTATAGGCATACAGCACTTTGGCTCCATGGCGGATAACGCCGCCATGTTCCTGGTCGGAGCCCGGCAGGTATCCGGGAATATCCACAAGCGTGAGCAGCGGGATGTTGAAGGAATCGCAGAACCGGACGAAACGGGCAATCTTATCGGATGCATCGATGTCCAGCACACCGGCCAGCACTAGTGCCTGATTTGCTATGATGCCAATCGTTTCACCGTTGATCCGGCTGAATCCGGTAACCGCGTTCGGTGCGAACAGTTCCTGAACCTCAAAGAAGTCCGAGTCGTCGACCAGGGCACGCACGACGTCGCGTACGTCAAACGGGATCTTGGAGTCTTTGGGGATCAGATACTTGATTCCGTAATTTTGCTTGGGATTTTTCGACTCAATTATTTGCGCCTTTTGGCGGTTGCTGTCCGGCAGAAAGCTTACCAGTTTGCGGATCTGCTCAAAGCATTCCAGCTCGTTGTTGGCAAAAAAGTGGGCATTGCCGGATATTTCTGCCTGCACGCGCGCACCACCAAGCTCCTCCATTGAAATTTCTTCGCCTAGGACTGTCTTTACGACTTCCGGCCCCGTGATGAACATCTTGGAAATCTTGTCGACAACGAAGACGAAATCGGTCAACGCCGGTGAATAGACTGCGCCGCCGGCACACGGACCGAGGATGACAGAGATCTGAGGGATGATGCCTGAAGCCAGAGTGTTGCGATAAAAGATTTCGCCGTAGCCGGCCAGGGAGTTGACCCCTTCCTGGATGCGAGCGCCTCCCGAGTCATTGATGCCGATGACCGGGATGCCCATTTTGATTGCGTGATCCATGACCTTGGTAATCTTGCGCGCATGCATCAGTCCAAGCGAACCGCCTGCCACCGTGAAGTCTTGCGCATAGATGCAGACCGGGCGCCCATCAATGGTTCCAGAGCCCGTGATCACGCCATCGGCAGCCAGTTCTTTGCTGTCCATGCCGAAATCCTGGCAGTTGTGTTCGACAAACAGATCGTACTCATGAAATGAGCCTTCATCGAGCAATGCCGCAATTCGTTCCCGCGCGGTCATTTTGCCGCCGGCTTTTTGCTTGCTTATGGCCTTTTCGCCACCACCTTTAGCGGCGGTTGATTTCTTGGTGAAGAAATCGACAATTCTCTGCATTACAGACATTGTTGCCCCCCAGGCATATTCCCGCAAACCGGTAAGGTTTAAAAAGTTCTAAGTGTAGCAGAAAAGCGCCGGATGGGGAGGTTTCATTTTTGCCCAGCGTCCGCCAATCCGTGTAAATAATTGTAAATATTAGGATTTAATGCTAAGGGCGGAGAGAATGCGCAAGCGTCTGCAGAGATCGTGCCGAGGACAGGTATTCATCCAGGTACCTATTAGGATCAAGCCTATCGTCCTCGGATTTTAGGCTTTTAGCCAGCAGTTCTCACCGGCCTTCTACCGCGGTATCAGATCCGGATGTGTTTGCTGCGCTGCGCTCCGTGGGGTTTCTCGACAGCCTCGACAGTAGGTCGAGAAACCCCACGGAGCGCGTCTTGTACCAATGCCGGTCTACTCCGCCTCACAACGAAACCTGGTGAAAAATGCGGGCGGGGCATTTTGTTACTTGGCCTGACCGCGCACGCAGAGTGCCCGCCCGGAACTGCCACAACCCGTTCCGCTGGCGAGGGTTCGACCGCCATAATTGAAACAAAAGCTCCAGGGTTCTCCGCTGCTATTGGTTACGCTGCTCAAAATGCAGGAATCGCTCAGTTGTATGGGGCCCTTAACTTTATATTGCTTCGACAGCTTTGAATCGTAGAGCGCCTCCAGTTCGTCGATTGTTGGCATGCGCCAATCAGAATAGCCGCCCGATCGCAATTTACCGCAATAATCGATGGCTTGGTTCAAACTGACGGAAGCGTCACTATCCTTGGTAGCCCAAGTCAATCCAGTCGCACCATCCTTCCACAGGGCCTTGTCATCCCCGGCTGCAGCCTTTGAATCCTGCCCCATTACCGCGCAAGTGCCGGCACATAGGATGATTGTCATCAGCAATAATTTTGCCAAACTATTGAGATTTCTTTTCCAAAACATAGAGTCGATCCTTTCACTTAATTAAAACCGCGCGGTATCCTCTATTTTGCCGTCGGATGTTTGATCAACTCCATCTTCTTGGCATCTAGATCAAAGCCCGGACAGCGATCGGCAGTATGGCACTTGATACAGAGAGCCATCAGTGGTTTTGGCCCCGGCTTCTTCGTCACATCACTCAGATGCTCCGTGGCAGATCCATGGCAGGATTCGCACTGGATATTTACCAGTTCCATCTGCTGTTGCTTCATATTGAAGCCTTCGGGCTGTCCGAATCGAACGGTGTGACAGGCGAGACATTGAGGATCGAACTGTTTTGATTTTTTAACCAGTGTCTCATAGGCCTTGGCATGGTCCGTCGTTTTCCATTGCTTGACCTGATCCCCGTGGCATGGTTCGCATGCGGTGAGTCGAAGCGCAACGCTCGCAGCCGCGGGCCTGCTCTCGCTGGCGCCGCCATACATCTCCGCCACCTTGTCGTTGTAGCTGGTAATCATCGCCTTGACTTTGGGATCGATGGCGATTTCATCTCCGAACGGAACCAGTGTATTGTGCGAAGTCTTGGTTCCATCCATAGTGACTTCCAGCATACCCTGGTATTGACCCTTTTCTCCCGCCTGGACAATCAGGGTTTTCTCCGCCTCGAAAGGCTCCTTGGTCTTCTGTTTGTCATGGCCGCCCACTACCAGGTCGATGCCTTTGACCCTTCGCGCAATCACCCAGTCCCGGTTGGTTCCCTGGTGTGTCAAGGCGACAATATAGTCTACTTTTCCATTCAGCTCTTTCACGACCGCTTCCGCCGCCTGCAACGGATCCTGAATAGAAACGGCGTCTTTCGTGATTTCGCTAACCCTGGAGACCATTTCAGATGTGTCCCCGATGACTCCAAAAATGCCCACATTTTTATCATTCACCTTCTTGATAATGTAGCGCTTGAAGATCGGAGCGTCTTTAGCGTCGACCAGGTTCGCCGACACAAAGGGGAAGTTGTGCTTCTTCTCAAGTTCTTTGAGATAGTCGATTCCAAGCACTAAGTCCAGTTCCCCTATATTGACCGCGTCAATTCCAATGTATTTGTAAATTTCGGCCAGGGTATCGGCTTTTAGTCGGGCCGACTGCTGCACGGATTCCGGGATTTCTTCGTCTTCATTGAAAAGGTCTCCGGAATCGACTACCACCAAACCGGTTTGGCCTTTTCGGATTTGATCCAGATAGGTCGCTTTCTTATACAGCCCTCCGAGCTGTACACCGGTTTCAGCTCAGCCGCATGGTTCAAGGTATCCCAGCACGCAGCCACTATAGGCGATAGTAATTTTGGAGCTGTCCGCAGCGCGTGAGCTGTTAAGCGAAAAGCTCGTCGACAAAAGAATTGCGGCGCCTAGCAATATCAGCGCCATGTAGAAAAATCTCTTCATTCCCTACCCTCCCGAGGAGTTTATGCAAATAACTTGCTTCCCGCATCATGCGCGGAGTTTTAATACAAAATTATGATAGCATTTAATCCGGCTGTCTCACCAGCAATTCATAAAAGCCACCCTAGTCCGCCCAAGCTTCCGGTCATTATAGATATACGCCGGAGGCGCGCCTGTGTTTTGTCTGCTATTTTGACCTTTGGAGTCGGTGAAGATCGGGCACCTAAGGCGATCCATTAGTGTTGGACGTCGAGCAGTTGGACTTCGAAGCATAGGATAGCGCGGGGCGGTATGTCCGGGGGCGCACCGGGGTCTCCATAACCCATTTGCGGAGGAATGATCAATTCTCTTTTTCCTCCAATCCGCATTCTTTCAATGCCGCGGTCCCAGCCTTCAATTACTTCTCCCGCGCCCAATTTAAAGGTGAACGGCTGTCCGGAATCCAAAGAACTATCAAACTTTTTTCCGCGACGGCCATTTTTATACAGCCATCCCGTATAGTGGATCGTCACAGTGCTTTCCTTTAACGCTTGTGCCCCGCCTCCCACGATAATGTCATTCGTCTTCAAGTCCGACAAAGAATTGCTGGCACAGGAGGCCATAAATATGGAAAGTGCCAGCAAGGGCGAGAGCGCACGAAGCGGATATCTTGTCATCCAATCTTCCTCCTGCAGTAATACCCTAAAACATCATGTGCAAAAATCCGAATGGATTCTATTCGTACTATACGCGTATTCATGATTCCCAGGCTCAAGTATTTCCTGTGGCGCCCATGGAATTCTTGGTCTATAAATGTCCGGAGGATAAAGGATGTCGTTCCTATATCAAAGATTGCGCGGGATTGGCCGGTATGCTATTTTTTGCGCTTACATTCGATCAGCAGCAAGGAAGGGACAGTGGGAACAACCAAGCTTACTCGCAAGGAAATTCTTGCCGAAGATCCGGTACACGGAGCGATCATACAGCTGATCGATCTTTTTCGGGAAAACGGCAAAAAAATTGGCATCATAGCCGCAATAGTCGTGCTGGTGGGGATCGGAATCTATGGCGGGATTCAGTATCTTGATAGCAGGGCATTGCAGGCTCAGGAAATACTGGGGAAAGGCATAGAATTTTTTCACGGTCAGGTGGCAGCCGACGCGACGAACGATCCTTATGGCAAGGGCCCAATCCCTACGTTTCGGAGCGATAGCGACAAATACCAAGCCGCGGCCAAGGAGTTCTCATCTGCTATTGACCGCCACGGTTTCGGCAAGATACCGATTATCGCGCGGTATTACCTTGCCCTGTGCCAGATTCAGACAGGGAATAAAAAGGAAGCGATTCAGAACCTGCAATCGGTTGCAAGCAATTCCAAGGATCGCACTGTGGGATATCTATCCAAAAAGGTTCTAGCAGCAGAATACGCCGGGTCGGGAAACAACAAGGCGGCCGAAGAGATCCTCGATGGTATGTTAAAAGATCCGCAGTGCCCGCTGCCCAGAGAGGATTTGATCCTTCAACTGGCGCGAGTGTTGGATGCTCAGGGAAAACGCGCCGAGGCGATCAAGCTATTGCGGGAGGCCACGTCACAGGGAGTGTCATTCAGCGCGTTTCGGCAGCAGCTGATGCTGGAACTGGACAAGCTGCAAAAGGTGCCCGCCGCGGGTTCAGAAACGCAGGAGATTCGTCCCTAGGCAGTGAAGTTTGCTGCAACGAAGCGGATTATTGGCCAGCGGATGAGGCGGTGCTGTAAGTCCTTGTATTTCACGGGCTTTATCCTTGACAAAGATTCCCCTGCTAATATAATTTCCCCCGCGCTGTAAGGTAGGAGCTTTTGCCGTGTTCATTGAAGTGGAGGACTTGAAGCAAGAATCACTTCATGTCCAGCATGTGTTCCCAATTGGGGAAATCGGATTCTCTCATGAGGATGCGGGGCTAACGGAGCCGGTTGCCGTTGATTTCTGTGCTCATCCACCAGGATCGCGATCTCCGCGTCAATGGTACGGTAGAGACTAATATCCGATTCAGGTGTTCTCGATGTGCGAAAGAATTTTCCAAATTTTTTACCGCGAGTTTTGACTTAACGTATCTGCCGCAGCCCGAGTGGTCCAATGAGGGTGCGGAGATTGAGCTTAAATATGAAGATATGGAGATCGCATACTACGATGGTATTGCTCTGGATGTGAACGTTATGATTCTTGAGCAAATCGAGCTTGCGATGCCCATGAACTTTGTTTGTCGTGAGGATTGTAGGGGCCTCTGTTACAAATGCGGAGTTGATCTGAATGAGGGAACATGTCTCTGCAAGAATGAAGAGACAGATTCCCGTATGTCCGCTCTGCTGGAGTTTCGGCAGAAGAAAACGGACCAATGACGAAGAAGCACTTTATGATTCTCATCCAGAAACATTATCCCCCCACGGTGGAGAACAGCATTCATGCCTAATCCAAAAAGAAGACATTCCAAATCGCGTCGAGGAAAACGCCGGGCGCATGATTTCTTGCAGCCGGTAAATCCGAGTATCTGCCCACAGTGCCTGGAACCCAAGCCGTCTCATCAGGCTTGCCCCAAATGCGGCTATTACAGGGGGAAACAGGTAATGGAAGGCGAAGAAGAGATTTAACTTACGGACGCGGCAAGCATCCTAACCCTATTCACCGGCTTACATGATTAAGATTGCTGTGGATAGCATGGGGAGCGACAACTCCCCATTTAGCGAAATTGAAGGATCCGTTCAGGCGGCAAAGGCCTATGACGTAAAAGTCATCCTTGTAGGGAAGGAGTCTTCTGCTCGCTCCGTTGCTTAAAGAAGCCGGCGGAACTGGGTTGCCGATTGAGATTCGCAATGCGACTCAGGTCATCTCAATGGACGAGCCTCCAACGGTAGCCCTCAGGAAAAAGAAGGATTCCTCCATTCGCGTTGCGGCGAATCTCGTTCGCGAGCGAGTGGCAAGCGGGCTGGTTAGCGCCGGGAATACCGGTGCGGTCATGGCCATCTCCAAGATGGTTTTTGGCGCAGTCCCCGGCGTGGATAGGCCTGCCCTCGCCGCGATATTGCCGACTTTAGCCGGCCACGCGGTCCTCCTCGATGTCGGGGCTAATGTGGCCTGCAAACCCCATCACCTCTTGCAGTTTGCCGTCATGGGGCATCTGTTCAGCAAGAAGATCGTGGGCGTGTCTTCACCTAGAGTCGGCCTCATGTCTGTGGGCGAAGAGGAATCCAAGGGCAATGAGCTTACCAAAGAGGTGCATCAGGCGCTTAAGCAGCTTCATTTGAATTTTATTGGCAACGTGGAAGGGCGTGACATATATAACGGACGGGCGGATGTTATCGTCTGCGACGGTTTTACGGGAAATGTTGCGCTCAAAACGAGCGAAGGGCTTATCGAGGCGGTTTTAAAGCTTTTAAAAGATGAGCTTTCAAGAAATCTTAAGGCGAAGCTGGGAGCCCTTCTAAGCCAGCAGTCTTTCAAGCGGCTGAAAAAGCGTCTGGATTATTCGGAGTATGGAGGCGCGCCGCTGCTTGGGCTCAAGGGGCTTTCCATCATCTGCCACGGGCGATCCAGCAGCAACGCAATCAAAAACGCAATTCGAGTCGCCAAAGAATTTGCTGAGAGCCAGGTGAACGCCAAGCTCGAGGCCGAATTGAGTCAGATAGACCACGTGGCAAAAGGAATCGCCGCAGTCGATGCATAATATTTGCAGGGAGGAGATAGCGGGACAGCCGTCCTCGGCAAAATGAGAATCGGTTGTGGATCCGCAATTTTTCTCATTCATTTGTATGCCCGCAAACGTGAAGCGCTGATGCAGGCATTCAATTTTTTAAAGCGTTTGCTTCCGTGGTGTGCGGTGCTACAATGTACGACTTTTCGCCGCGGCTCTTGAGCTCGCCGGTGACCAAAATGAAAGAGGAGGAACTGGAATGGCTTCAGTAGAAGAAAAGGTCAAATCAATCATTGTGGATCAACTTGGTGTCAACGAGGCCGAGGTGACAGGCAGCGCCTCCTTTGTGGATGATCTGGGCGCAGATTCTCTGGATACCATTGAACTTGTAATGGCTTTTGAAGAAGCGTTCGGCATTGAGATTCCGGACGAGGATGCCGAAAAAATAAAAACCGTGCAGAATGCAATTGAGTATATCGAGGCTCATGTGAACTAAAGAAAGCCGGATTGTGGAACGGCATTTCTTTGTTTCGAGCATGGAATCATTCTCCGCGCGGGTGAAGGCGCCGTTCGAATCATTATTCCTGAATACGGGGGATTTAACATGAAGATAGTCGTTTGTGTCAAATTTGTTCCGGATACGGCTACCAAGATAAAGATCGCTCCTAACGGAAACGAAGTTGATGTTGCGGACGTTACATTCGTTGTAAATCCCTATGACGAATTTGCCGTTGAAGAAGCTCTTAAAATAAAGGAAAAACTGGGCGGAGAAGTCGTGGTTGTCGGCGCCGGATCCGAACAGGCCTCCGCCGGTCTTCGGACGTGTCTGGCCATGGGAGCGGATTCAGCGATATTGGTTGGAGACGCTTCGCTGGAGAAGGCCGACTCGTATGTAATCGGTTCGGTCCTGGCCCACGTATGCCGAAGCCTTAATCCCGATTTGATCCTGTTTGGAAAGCATGCAATCGGGGTGGACAACGGCCAGGTCCCGGCTGTCGTGGCAGAGCAGTTAAATCTTCCTCAAGCATCGGTTGTGACGAAGCTTGACATACAGGACAAGAGCTTTCAGAGCGGAGAGAGACATTGAAGGCGCCTGCGAAGTGATCGAAGGGAGCCTTCCCGCAGTAATCACTGCGCAAAAAGGATTAAATGTTCCGCGGTATGCTTCTCTGAAAGGGATCATGGCCGCCAAGAAGAAACAGATTGCTGTCCAGACCCTGGCTTCTCTCGGGATGTCGGCGGAAGACCTGAAACCGCGCATCTCTGTGGAACAGATCACGTTGCCTCCCACGCGGCCTCCCGGAAAAATCCTGAAGGGAGAAGTTTCTGAAACCGTGCCTCAATTGGTGAAGCTGCTGCATGAAGAGGCAAAGATCCTATAGATCCGGAAATACGCCATTAATTTAGCGCTACTTATTTTGGTTAAGGAGGGAAGATGGCTCAAGGAATCCTGGTTTTCATTGAGGAACGGGAAGGCAAGATCAAGAAGACCTCGCTGGAGGCTTTATCCGCAGCACGCAAATTGGCGGACAACTTGCAGGAGTCGGTGACTGCTCTGCGCGTGACGGCCGGGGAACCTTCGGCCAATCTGGCTCAATTTGGTGCCGATAAAATAATTCAGGCACAACATGAATTGCTGAGCGCGTACTCGATCCGAAGGCTACTGCGCTGTGGTGACTCAAGTTGCGCGGAAAATTCAGCCCCGCTTTATATTGGGCTCGGCGGGCTCCATGGGGCAGAGACCTTCTGCCGCGTGTCGCCGCGAGACTCGGTGTAGGCCTGGCTCAGGATTGCATTGAAGCGCGAGTCGTAGAGGGGCAGCAGCTGGAATGCGTGAGGCCAATCTATGCCGGGAAAGCGTATGCAAGGGTCCGGCTGTTGATGGTTCCCGCTATGGCAACACTTCGGCCCAATGTTTTTTCGCTTGGAGAAGGCGATGCCAGCCGCAGCGCTGAAACGGAAACTTTTGTGCCGGAGCTGAGCGCGGAACAGGTGCACGGTTCCGTACAAGAGACAAAGGTTGCAGCGGGGCAGAAAATCGAGCTTACGGAAGCAAACATTATTGTTTCCGGCGGACGAGGCATGAAAGGCCCGGAGAATTTTCCGCTGGTTGCGCAATTGGCGGATGCCTTGGGCGGAGCCATGGGCGCGTCTCGCGCCGCGGTGGACGCCGGCTGGATCGACCATCAGCATCAGGTTGGACAAACCGGGAAAACGGTATCTCCGACGCTCTACGTCGCATGTGGAATCAGCGGAGCCATTCAGCATCTGGCGGGCATGTCGTCCTCAAAATATATCGTAGCAATCAATAAGGATCCCGAAGCCCCCATTTTCAGTGTGGCAGACTACGGCATCGTCGGCGATCTATTTGATGTCATTCCGGCGCTGACCCAGGCGGTTAAGTCAATCAAAGCCTCATAAAGAAACTGCCTGAGTTTCCGAATACCAGCCATATATCATGTTCATTGTAGACAAGAACATGTGGGGCGGGGCTTTAGAGGCTGTCTCAAAACTCGCCCATTGAGCGGGCTTACAGCCCTTTTCCTGGTTGTCGCTAAATTCTCAGGGCTTCGCCCTAGGCTGATATAGCGCGCGCCTTCGGCGCTTAAATTGCTGTAAATTTAGGATCTTAAAGCGCCGAAGGCGCGATCCATACCAGCCTGGGGCGAAGCCCCAGGAAAAAGTCGTAAAAGAAAATCAAGGGCTGAAGGCCCGCCCAATGCGAGTTTTGAGACAGCCTCTTTAGCCCCGACCCACATGATTTTGCGGTTGATGATGGCGTAAACGCGTGTAAGGTGTATAGCGCGCTGCCGAACTCCAAAAGGGTTCGCATGTAAAACTATGCGGCATTAGCCGAGATGGCAGAGTCCCCACGTACCAAATATAATGTCTCATGGGTGAGCAAATCTATGACTTGCGCAAAGAGCGCGATGGATTTGGGCGAATCATTGCCCGGCGTTCAGGTCCTGAACAAACAGCGTCGGTTTAAAATCTGCAGACCTGCCATAGCCCTATATTGCGTCCATGTGATCCGGTCGCTCTCTCGTGAGATTCCGGCACTTTCGATCGTTTTTGTAAATACGGTGCAAATGCGCAGGATCAACAACGCGTATCTCAGTCATGACTATGCCACGGATGTGCTTAGCTTTTCGTATGAGGGAACTGTAATGGAAGGGCGGCCGTTTCTTGGGGAGATTGTTATTGCACCGGAAATTGCCGCTTTTCACGCCGCGAGCTATGGAATATCTCCGGAAAAGGAAGTCCGCAAGCTTCTAGTGCATGGAATCTTGCACCTGATGGGGTACAATCATGAAACGGACCAAGGCCAAATGAAACGCCTTCAGACTAGATTGTTGCGAAGAAAACTCCTTTCGACTGCGTTCCCCTTGGCGGTTATGAAGGAGACTCCATGATAGGTCTCAATATCGAGCTGGCAGTCGTCTCCATTGCTGTAGTATTCCTCTTTTTCCTGTCGCTGGTTGAGAGTGCCATCGAGCAAGCTAGTCCGATGGCGCTTCGAATGATGACGGAACGTCCGGATGAAACGGATCCCTCCCTCCTCCCGATTGTGCTGGAAGGCAAAATGCAGGTTTTGGTCCCCCTTCATTTAGGGGCCCAGATTTTGCTGATTACGGTAGCTATTCTGACGACCCATGTGTGCGTTCGAACCTGGGCGGCACACGGATTGATCTATTCCTTTGCAATCGTGATTTCAATTTCAGCTCTGTTTCGCCTGCTGATTCCGCGGTTGTTGACTCAGAATGACTCGGAAAAAAAACTGGCTGTCCTGTTGCGGGTGTACCATCCTTTCCATAGCGTTCTTCGCTTCATTGCATTTCCCATGTCGGAAGTTCTGAATCTTTTTAAAAGAATGCATGAGGAAATCAAAGAAAATAGCAATTCCGACGACGAGGAAGCCACCGGCGAAGAGATTCAAGCCTATCTTGAGATAGGCGAAAACCAAGGAATCCTGCAAGAGGAAGATTCCAAACTCATACAGTCCGTTGTTGAGTTTGGCAATACGCTGGTTCGGGAAGTGATGACTCCGCGAACGAAAATAATTGCCTGTGAAGAAAATGCCACGATTGCGGAGTTGCGGGATACAATGGTACGGCATCGGCATTCACGCATCCCTATTTTCCGGGAAAATATGGATCATATTGTCGGCATTGCCTACATCCGGCAGCTGATGGCCGAGTATTCCAAGGAACGCGAATCCGATCCCATCAGCGGCCTGGTTAATCCTGCAATGTTTGTTCCTGACACAAAGCCTGTGTCGAAGCTCTTAAAAGAACTTCAGGAGCGCGGCGATCATACCGCCATCGTTATTGATGAATATGGCGGCGTGGCCGGTCTTGTGACCATCGAGGATCTTGTAGAGGAAATTGTGGGAGAAATTCGGGATGAAGATGAAGCCAAAGTAAGCAAGATCATTGAAGAAGGATTCAGGACATTTGTCCTGCGCGGCAGCACCGAATTATGCCGACTTGAAGAACTGGCGGGTATGAAATTTGAAAATATGAATTGCGCAACAGTCGCCGGTTTTGTAATGGCATACCTGGGCCGTGTCCCCGCGCGGGGTGAATCGTTTGACATGGAGGATCTCAAAGTCCAGATTCTGGATGCCGACCGAAGACGCGTGCACTGGATCCGGATCCAACTGCCGGAAATTTCGGGCAAGGAGATGAACGACAAGTGATCGAACGGAGCATTCATGTTTGATGCCGCCGACCGCAGATTTATGAAGATGGCGCTCCGTCTGGCGGAAAAAGGCGCGGGACTTGCGAGCCCTAATCCCAGCGTCGGGTGCCTGGTTGTGCGCGATGGAAAAGTTGTAGGACGCGGGATGCACGAATACTCAACCCTGGATCACGCGGAGGTGAGAGCGCTGCGAAAGGCGTCCGGGCTTTCACGGAATGCCACAGCGTATGTGACGCTGGAGCCGTGCTCTCATCAGGGCAGAACTCCTCCTTGCGTGGACCGGTTGATACAGACGGGTGTCCGCCGGGTTGTCGTGGCCAGAATCGATCCCAATCCCAGAGTTGCGGGACGGGGCATTGAACGGCTGCGGTCCTGCGGTATCCGCGTGGATGTCGGGCTGATGAAGGACGAAGCAGGGAAGATAATCGAGCCATTTGCCTGCCATATCACTACGGGATTGCCGCTGGTTGTGAGCAAAGTGGGGATGTCATTGGATGGAAAGATCGGAACGGGACAGCCGGACGGTCGTTGGATTACATCGCCGGAAAGCAGGGAATTCGGGCAGAGATTACGACTCGGCAGCGATGCGCTGCTTGTGGGAATCAACACCGTGCTCGCGGATAATCCTGAGCTAACCTACCGGGGGCAGTCACCCAAAGCTCGCTCTCTGATTCGGGTCATTCTCGATTCGCGGCTTCGCACGCCTCCTTCCGCGCGACTTTTTCAGACCGAACCGTATACGCCGGTTCTGATATTCTGCGGCCGCAGGGGATCGGAAGCGCGCCAGAGAGAGCTTGAGCGCCGCGGCGCAGAGGTTGTCCGGGTCGAGCATTCTGAAAGCGGATTGAACCTGCGCGCGGTTCTGAAGGAGCTTGGGGCCAGAGACGTACTGGGCTTGCTGGTGGAAGGGGGCGGCAGGATTCACGGGTCATTCTTGTCAGGCAACCTGATAGATAAATTTTATTTTATCTTCGCCCCCATGGTGCTCGGCGGCACGGGTGCAATCCCGGCCTTTGAAGGATCGGGCTATGGAACGATTCAAGACTCTCCGAAATTCAAGGTCCGCAGCTTTTTTCCCACCGGGCCCGATTTTATTCTCGAAACCTATCCATCCTGGTCGAGGTCCATTATTTCGCCCTGGCTTTCTCCAGAAAATTCTCCATCTGGCGAGCGATGCTCTTCGCCTGCATTAAAGCGGAGATGACAGCGACGCTGCAAGGCCCTGTCTGCAGCACTTCACGGACCTGGTCCAATCCGATACCCCCGATGGCCACTACCGGAACACTGGAGAGCCGACAGGCTGCGGTCAAGCGCTGAAGGCCGACTTCCGGAAGAGCATTTTCCTTGGTCGAAGTCGGATAAATCGGTCCAAAACCGATATACTGGATGGACAGGTGCTGGGATTTTCGAACCTGTGCGAGCGAATGGGCCGAAAGACCGATCAGCATCTTACGGCCAAGAATGGAGCGGGCCGCATCCGGGGGCAGGTCTTCCTGTCCGAGATGGACCCCCATGGCCCCGCAGCTGAGGACAAGGTCGCATCGGTCATTGACGATTAATGTTACGCCATTCTTAAATGCGAACTCGACGCATTGATGCAGATCCCTCAGCAGTTCCTGCAGGGGTGTGGACTTATCTCGTATTTGAACAAATCGAGCCCCCCCGCGCACAAGCTCTCTGAGAATGCTGAAATGGGTCGATCGGCGGGCTAGTTTCTTGTCGGTGATCGGGTAAACGGGGGGAATTGTCAATTTCATGCGTGCGCTTGCGGCTAGCCGCCGTTGCGGTTCCATTTTTCCAGGAAATGGGTGTGGATGCGGCCTGCCTGGAAGTCGTCGCTACGGAGAATGCTCTGATGCAACGGGATGGTTGTTTGCACTCCTTCGACAACCGTCATGTCCAGAGCACGCTTCATCCGGTTGATGGATTCCTGCCGATTCCTGCCGTATGTAATGATTTTCGCGATTAGGGAGTCATAATAGGGCGTAATCACGAACTCATTGTAGGCTGCCGTATCGACGCGCACTCCGATGCCAGACGGCGGGTGAAACGTCTTTAGCGTTCCCGGAGAAGGGAAGAACGTATCGGGACTTTCCGCGTTGATGCGGCACTCCAGGGCATTGCCTCTAAAAACAATGTCCTCCTGTTTGTATCCCAACGCTTCACGATTGGCTATTCGAATTTGCTCTTTTACCAGGTCAAGTCCTGTAACCATTTCGGTGACGGGATGCTCCACTTGGATTCGAGTATTCATTTCTATGAAATAGTAGCGGCCCTGGTCATCGAAAACGAATTCCATAGTGCCGGCATTCGCGTAATTCACAGCGCGTGCCGCTTCAACCACAAGGTGGCCGATTTCATCTCTTAAAGCCGGCGTAACATAGGAAGATGGGGATTCTTCAATCAGCTTTTGATGGCGCCGCTGAATAGAGCATTCCCTCTCCCCGAGATGAACGACATTGCCCTGGTGATCTGCGAGAATCTGAAATTCAATGTGCCGAGCAACGGGTATGTATTTTTCCAGGTAGACATCTCCGGATCCGAAAGCGGCGAGGGCTTCATTCTGTGCGACTTCGAGGGCTCCCGGAAGCTCCTCGGACGTGGAAACGATGCGCATGCCTTTGCCGCCGCCCCCTGCGGTAGCTTTGACGATGACGGGATAGCCGATCTCTTCCCCAAGATTCAGGGCAGAAGAAAACGGACCTTTGATCTTGTCGGTACCCGGCACAATGGGCAGGCCGGCGTCTCGCATCGCCTTGCGTGCGACATCTTTGTCGCCCATCATGCGAATTACTGCCGGCGAAGGGCCAATAAAAACGATGCCGCAGGCTTCGCATACTTCCGCAAAATAGGCACTTTCAGCTAGGAAACCGTAGCCCGGATGGATTGCGTCCGCATTGGTGATCTCGGCGGCGCTGATGACGGCAGGAATATTCAGATAGCTTTCATTGCTGGGGGGAGGGCCGATGCAAACAGCCTCATCCGCAAAACGGACATGCAGCGAATGCTGATCGGCCTGGGAATATACGGCCACTGTGGGGATGCCCAGTTCCTTGCAGGCGCATATGATGCGGAGTGCTATCTCGCCCCGATTGGCAATTAGTATCTTTCGAAACATCGCCGGCCTTATGCCTGGCTCCGCGGACGGATGCCAAAGAGTTTTTGACCAAATTCCACAGGATGGCCATTGTCAACGTAGATGCGCACGATCTCTCCGTCCATATCCGACGGTATTTCGTTCATGAGTTTCATCGCCTCGACAAGACATATGATCTTACCCTCATGGACCTGATCCCCCAACTTAGACATACGGCTCGGATTCGGGATTCGGAGCGCGATAAAAAGTTCCTACGATGGGGGATAAAACCATGTGCAACGCCTCTTCTTGCGCGTGGCCGGTCTTTTCGTCTGCAGGGGACTCGGTTTCGCCCGAAGTTGATAAAGAGATTCGCGGCGGATGCTTGCGCGCTTCGGCGGATTGGTTGCAGCGAGCTCGGAATCGCTGGTGAATCCTCTTTTTAGCCGAACCCGTGTACCCATGTGCTCCAGTTCAAACTCGCCGATATCACTTCGGAGCACTTCCTGTATCAGATCCTTCACTTCTTTGATGTCCATGCATGATTCCTTGAGTGATTCTATGGTGCGAATGCACGGATGATAGCATCATCAATTCTGGATGTCAAAGCAGGCAGGAAAGAGCGATTGCCTAGTGTGTTGCCTGTTTTATGGGAGTCGAGAGCAGGTGTGAGTTTGTGCGGGAGATGCATGCTGCAGGAGTGGAACGTCGGAAGACGGAGCAGAAATCAAATTTCTGCTTCCGTCTCCCTCTTTCCTCGGTTGCTACTTGATAATGCGCGGAGTTACAAAGAACAGGACTTCCTGGGTGCTGCGCGATACGGAGGTGCGCCGGAACAGGTTGCCGACGACCGGCAATGAGCCCAATCCAGGAATTTTCTCTTCCGCATCGGACTCGGTATCGACAAGGATCCCGCCGATTACTGTTGTGCCTCCATCGCTGACAAGAACCCGAGTGCTGGATTCGCTCGTGCGAATCGATGGTATGCCGTCAACATTTTTTGCCCAATCAGGCGTATTGTTCTCTACCTTCAGATCCAGGACAATATTTCCTTCGTAGGTGATCTGGGGCGTAACCTAAGGGTTAACGCTGCATCCTGGAATTGCACTGTAATGGTGTTGTTGGATTCAATCTGGACTGGAAAACGCACACCTTGAGTGATTGTGGCGGAGCTGTTGTTCAGGGCCGTCACCTTCGGCTGTGAAATAAGCTTCGCCCATCCCTTGCTCTCTCCCGCCGTAATGGCCGCGTCGAGCAGGAATGTATCGAAGATATTTCCAATGGAGATACCCGCGCCGCCAAAGGCATTTCTCGCCGGTAGATTCACATTCCAGTTGCCTTTGTCCAGACTTGTCGTGTGTGCTGTCTGCACCGGTTTTGTTGAATGGTGTTCGGTCCTGCGCCGCCGTGACCCGCTGCATGTTTCCGGCGACAAATCCGAATTGGACGCCGATATCGCGCGCGAAATCGCGGGTTGCAGACACGATCCGCGCTTCGATCTCCACCTGAGGTTGGGGGGTATCAAGGACATCAATGAGCTTCACCATCCTGTCAATAGAAGCCGGCAGATCGGTCATGATCAATGCGTTGCTTCGTTCATCGACGACTATGGATCCCCGCACGGTCCTTTGATCCGCGAGCGCTTTGATGAGAGCTTCTGCTTTTGCGTAATTCAAACGCTTAACGCGCGTTTCCAGATCAGCTGCGAGGAGGTTCGCTTTCTTGAGAGCCTCTAGCTGTTTTGCTTCGTCCTGCAGCGTTGACTTCCGGGTGATCCGGATCAGATTGCCCTCTACCTGCTTATCGAGAGATCTGGTGGCCAGAGCCATATCGAAAACCTGATCCCACGGTATCTTCTCGCCTTTCATTGAAATTGTGCCTTTGACATCGGGATCCACGACTATGTTGATCCCGCCTTCTTCGGCCATGAGACGGAAGAAATCCACCAGAGGCATTTCAATCAGGTCCAGCGTCAGGGGTTGACCCGTGTAGCGATTATTTTGACTCGGAGCCGGTTTTGGCGGCATCGCCATGGCAATCGGGGTCAATGCCGCGACCAACGGGGCGGTTTCTACCGATTCCCGTGCAGCAGGCTGTGACGCGCGCGGTTTGGAGTCTGCTGGTTTGGATACGGATTGGAGAACTGCGCGTTCTGGATGGACAGCCGGCGGAGCTACCGGAACAACAGAGCTTTTTGGCGTCGCTTCCGCAGAGAGCCGCTTGGACACGCTTATTTCCGGGCTGGATTTTGCCGGAGCCGAAGCTTGGGCTGGCTGTGTTTCAGACGCTTTTGGCTTTGAACTATTTGGTGCCTGGCTGGGTGAAGCCTTAACCGTAGGTCCGGCAGTCGCAACCAGCGGACTGGATGTTTCTCTATGAAACACCAGGCGGATCTGGGACTTGTCCAGATTAATTTCGTGGCTCCCGTAGTTCTTCTCCAGATCGCATACGATGCGGGTGATTGGAGCGGGAGCGCTCTGGAATTGCTGAACCCGGATCTGTTTTACGGATGCGGACAGAACCGGCAGTTTCGAGAACTTGACCTTATTTTCCGTGTTGGGGAAATCAAGAACCAGCCGGGGAGGGTTATCCAGAATAATTTCCTTAGGCACAATTGCCCGATCCGTCGTTACGGCGACGGTTAATTGGCCCTCTTCGGGTGCAATTGTGACGTCCACGACAGAGCCTGTTGCTGGAATTGCAGGAGCATTGCTGCCGATCGCCTCTTTGGAGAGGCTTGCAGCGGCGATGCTTTTCTGCGCCGCCCCGGGATTGGATTCCTGCCGAGGCAGTTTGGTGCTAATTGTTTTTTCCTGGGCGAAATCCAATTGAGGAACTGCAAACACCAGCAGCATGAGAAGGATTCCGTAAACCATGCCCTTCGCTTCGCTTGATGTAAGATTTCTGATTATGGTGTGTCGAGTTTTCATACCAGCCATCCTATGGTGTCCTTAGCCGCTTAGTCACATCTTGGGTCAGAATTTTTCCGGATCTCAATTTCGTTTCCCGGACCAAAGTCACAGAATCGTTGTGAATGTCTTTCAAATATCCGTCAAAAAGCTTGTCCCCTTTTCTAAGAAAGTAAGCACGGGAGTCCGCTCCTCGAAAAACCGCAAGCTTGCCCGTATCGCGGGTGGCAATGCCCTGGAGCGTGGCCTGAGCGATATAGGTGCCGGCTATTCCTGGCGGTGGAAGGCCACGTGATATTTCTTCGTCTTCCAGCGGCTTATCCCTTTTTTTCACAAGCAGGGGATTGATAAAAGGATCCCGCCGGTTTTCTGATCTGTAGGCAACACTGGCGTATTTTATCGGGGATTCCAGGGGCTTCTTTGTTTGAACGATGGAGCTGGCAGGACTGGTGTTATTTGCCCCCGCCGCCGTCATCGGGCAATAAAGAAGCATTGGGAGAAGCGCCCACAAAAGCTGCTTTACCCCGCGGTTTGCAGATCCGCTGCGATTAAGAAAAATTAACGCCGGACTTTTTAATGAGCGCGCGACTGCTTTCGAGACAATGCGGACTGTCACCGATTTTTCTCCTTCTTTTTCTGCTTGGCATCGGGTGGAGGCGCCTGATCTTCCCTGAAAACAAATGTTGTGGCGGTACAACGGGCTGTCAGTGTGATATTGGGGTCTTCCGGAGGTTTATCCATCCCGGTAATTGAAATATCTCCCACATCGATGATCCTTGTCGCTTGGCTGACTTTTTCGAAGAACAATCCCAAGCCGTCGTAACTCCCCTCCACCTCGACCTCGATCGGCCAATCGGAATAAAAGGTGCGGGGTATTATGGGCTTTGGAATGAATCTGTTGATTTTTAGATTGCTGGCCGCCGCCATTCTCTGCACGCTGCGAAGAACGGCAGGCGTCTCTTTTTCAGAAGGCAGAATGCTTTGCAGCACCGCCAGACGCTCTTCCAGTTGCGCCAGTTCTTGCTTGAAACGCTTGAGCTGGTTTTCAATTGCAGTTCCCTGAGCTACGGAAAGTTCCAGCCTGGTTATCTCCGCTTGAATGGCATCGCGCTGTATTATGAAATCTTTCAGATAATACAGGTAGAACACGAATGCCAGGCAGCCGACAAGGGCTGCGAAGATAGCAACTTGAACTGAACGAGGCAGGCTTTCGAAACGATAGTCGCGAATTGCCATTTCTTCACTCCGCCTGTGGTTTCGTTATGCTTATGCAGATAAGCGAGAATTTTGAGGCCTCTTTTTGCCTTTCGATCAGCTCGAGGTCAACACTCTGGAAGATCCCGCTCGCGGCGAGATTGCTTATTAAATCAGGAATTACTTCCGGATGTTGAGTGAATCCCACAATCTTTATCTGATCGGACTTCTGGGTGACGGAGGTCAGCCAAAGCACTCCATCCCGCGGGATACTCTGGATCACATTATTGAGGAGGAGAACCGGTCCTTTCTGGTTTTCCTTTAGGTTTTCGATAATGTTGATTCTGCTTTGGCGAAGCTGTTTCAGCTTCTCGTATTTTTCAATTTCTTTTTTTAGGGCTTGAAGGCGTGCTTCTTCAACACGAAGCACATCGCGCTTCTCGATGCCGGTTCGGACCTGATGTCGGATGGAAATGGTCCAGGCCCCCATGGCGGCGGCGGCCAGTACAAAAATTGCACAAAATATTAGCCCTGTCCGCGACACCGTGGGTTTCACGAATGTTTTGTGCGTTTGGGCAGATTGATCTTTCAGCAAATTCACTTTGATCATAGCCGCTCTATTCCTCGCCACTCCGGAGCGCCAATCCGATCGCAATCGCGAGATCCGGAGCACGATCAGCGATCATTGAGGATGAGAATCGCTTTGGATCGAATGTTATTTTTTTAAAGCTGTTGAATTTCTCAGTCGGAATTTCAAATTTCCGGGTGAGAGTGTCTATCAGGCCAGGAGTGTGAGAAGCGCCGCCGCTCACAATCATGCGGTCGATCCGGTCAACCGTCGTTGTGGATTTAAAGAAATCATAGGTCTTTTGTATTTCAAGGCAAATGATTTCCGTGACCGATTCAATGACGTGGTTTACTTCCTTGGGATCGATGGACTCAATGGCTTCGCCGTGCTTCACTGCTTGAGCTTGGCTATAGCTGAGGTTGAATTCCTTCTGCATGAATTCGGTGTACTGATATCCTCCGACACCTACATCACGGGTGAAGAGAAAATCGGACCCGGAAACGATGTTGATGGTCATGGTGCTGGCGCCAATATCCAAGAGCGCGACGGTATCTTTGCCGGTCGGCTCATAGTTGACTTCGTAGGCGTTTTGCAGGGCAAAGGCATCGACGTCCATTAGAACGGGGACTTTTCCCGCCATTTTGATGACACTGGTGTAGTCCGTGATTTTGTCTTTCTTGACGGCCACCAGCAGGATATCCAGGTTTCCCGTTCCCGCATTTTCGCCCAGGACCTGATAGTCCAGATTTACGTCGGCGATATCAAACGGGATGTATTGTTCTGCTTCCCACCGGATGGACTCGGCCAGATCGTCGTCACTCTGAACCGGAAGAGATATCTTCTTTACAATGACGGAATGGCCGGAAATGGATGTGTTGACGCGCCCATTCTTTATAGCCTGGTGCGTAAAAATCTTATTGATGCCGTCGGCCACAGGTATCTTGGAGATAATCACCCCATCTACAATACAATCGGGTGAAAGCTCTTCAATGCCCAAACTGACCAACTCATAGGCGCCATTCCGGGATGAGCGGAGTTCGACGGCTTTCAGCGTGCTGGAGCCAATGTCGAGACCGACTGCCTGTTTATTGCGATTAAGGAGACTTAGCATAATTTGTGTGCCATGCTGCCCCTGTTTCCTCTAAGGGCTTTTGGAAGAAAGAAACTTTTTCGACTCAAGCGATTTATCGCCTTTCCTTAAGAATTGCCTTGCCGTAGCAGGCAATCTGCTACCCTTATCGTTCTCTTTGTTAAACCTGTTGCGTTTTTTCTTAAAATAAGTGGTGACAAAAATCACGAATGTCTTGAATTCCCCCCGGGAGCCTTCAAGGAAAGCTGTTCCCAGGCAGTATTTATAAGGGAATTATGAGATTTTGCCCCAAAATAGGAGGGCGGGGCCCAGCGGTAAGGTGCGAGGACTTGATGCATCGATACTCTCGATTCCAGATTCCATATTCCATAAAATACGCGCTCGGGGTAACCGTTCTTGAAATTCTCGACTAGATTCTGAAGTAAATATCCTCCGGCACTGCCGGAAGCTTTACAATGAATAGCCCCTCAAAGGGCTTGAGCTCAACCGATCCAAACACAATAAATATCCTGGCAGTCTATTGAACCGCATCCGGAATCATTCATCTGTAAAGACATGCCCGGGTCTCGCCGCTGCAGCCAAGAAATGCGGACTGGGAACGAACAACCGCGTATTTCTGGCGTACCTGAAAGAAAAAAACACTATTCTTTATATAAATGTGTGAAAAGCCATGCCAGAAACGGCAATTCCTCTTGACACATCAGTCACTCTTGGATAGCCTAAAGGATTGTTCTGCTATGTAGTTAAGTAGAGGGAGACTGTGATGAAGAGCTTTATCCCCCGTGATAGGGATATACAGAAGCAATGGCATGTTATTGATGCAGAAGGGCAAATCCTCGGGCGACTGGCCTCCAGAGCCGCGCGACTACTAACCGGCAAGGACAAGCCGATCTATACTCCTTTTCTTGATACCGGAGATCATGTCATCATTATTAATGCCGAAAAGGTGAAGCTTACCGGCAAGAAGCTGACTGACAAGATGTATCGGCACCATACGGGCTATCCCGGAGGATTAAAGGAAACAACGGCAGGCATGCTGCTCTCCAAAGAGCCCGGGAAATTAGTGCGGGAAGCCGTGATCGGGATGCTTCCTAAAACGAAGCTTGGAAGAGCTATGAGAAAAAAGCTTAAAGTGTATGCAGGGCCCCAGCATCCGCATCAGGCTCAGCTACCTACGCCGCTGGCTTTATAGCTTATTCCTATCTATTGAGTGATCTGCACATTTTGCTTCAAGCTGAGGAATTGAATGGCAGATAGTCGAATACTACGGAACAGGAAAGAGAAAGAGTTCTACAGCCCGTGTGCATCTTTTGCCCGGAGCGGGACAGGTGATTGTCAACAAGCGGGATCTGAGTGAGTATTTTCAAAGCGAAACCCAGCGCACCGTGATCCGCTATCCGTTGGCTGTTACAGACAACCTGGGCAAATTTGACATCCGCGTCATCGTTCGCGGAGGGGGCACTTCCGGTCAAGCAGGCGCAATCCGGCTTGGGATTGCAAATGCGCTCTTGCAGTTTAACGCGGAACTGCGTCCCAGATTGAAGCGGGCCGGGCTACTGACCCGGGATTCCCGCATCAAAGAACGAAAGAAATACGGTCAGAAGGGTGCTCGCAAGAGATTCCAATTCTCAAAGCGGTAGTCGGAGGAGGTTCTATTTGGTTTCGATAACCATGAAGCAATTGCTGGAGGCGGGTGTCCATTTCGGCCACCAGACGAAGCGCTGGAACCCGAAGATGAAGGAGTATATCTTCGGCCAAAGAAATGGCATTTACATAATTGATTTGCAGAAAAGCATTAAGCTGTTCAAGAACGCAATTCAGTTCATGTATGAATTAGGCGTCCAGGGAAAAACGATTCTATTTTTGGGCACGAAGCGCCAGGCGCAGGAAGCCATTCAGGAAGCGGCGCAGCGCACGTCCATGTATTACGTCAACCAAAGATGGTTGGGCGGGCTCCTTACCAACTTTGCAACTATTCAAAAAAGCATAAAGCGGTTCCGGGAAATCGAAACCATGCGAAGCAGCGGACAGTATGATCTCTTTTCGAAAAAAGAGGTCGCCCGTTACGAACGCGAGCGCAAGAAACTTGAAAAGAACCTTTCCGGCATCAAAGATATGGCCAGTTTGCCCGATGCTCTTTTCGTCATCGATACCAGGCTTGAAACGATCGCCATTAAAGAAGCCGCCAAGCTTGGCATACCCATTATTGGCGTCGCGGACACAAATTGCGATCCGGACGAGATCGACTATATTATTCCGGGCAATGATGATGCACTCCGCGCGATTCGCCTGATTACAGACACAATGTCTCAGGCATACCTGGATGGCAAATCACTTTTTGAGGCGCAACAGAAAGAGCAGGCCGAGCAGATGGAGAAGCAGCGTCAACTGCAGGCGCAGCAGGCTGCCGAAGCCGCTGCCCGCCGGAACGCCGAGAGCAAAGAGTCAGGGGGGGGAGTTGCTCCTGCAGGGGAAACGGCTCATCCCGCGGAATCTGGCGCCAAACCAAAGACCACGGTTCGCAAAGCACTCCAGCGGAAGGCCAAGCCTAAGAGACCTGAGCATGCGGCTCCGGCTGAAACTGCCGTTGTGGAGAGTGTCACGAGCGAGACCACGAGTCTTCCCGAGGCGGAGGGAGTGCCGTCGGACGAACAAAATAGCTCCGGCAGCTAACAGACGTTTCGCGCCATTATTTATTCCACCTCACAATTTTCCGAGAACTCGGACGGCCGAGAGGCTTCCGGGTTTCCCGGGTAATGTGCGTTTTAGATTGCGCATCGATTTGTCGATGCGCGGCAGAAGAAGCCCAGGAGGCCTGAGATGAGCATTTCCGCTGAAATGGTAAAGGAACTCAGAGAGAAAACCGGCGTCGGTTTCATGGAGTGCAAAAGCGCGCTTCAGGAGTCCAATGGGGACATGGAAGCTGCGGTAACAATACTGCGCAAACGTGGGCTCGCATCCTTAACCAAGAAGTCCGGGCGGGAAACCAAGGATGGTCTGATTGGCGCCTATATCCACAACGGCAAAATCGGCGTCATGCTGGAGCTAAACTGCGAGACGGATTTTGTGGCCAGGAATCCGGATTTTCAGGCGCTGGTAAAAGACATCGCCATGCATATCGCGGCCAGCGATCCGCGGTTCATTCGGAAAGAAGATGTGACGGAGGATGTCCTGGAAAAAGAGCGCGAGATTTATGCCGCGCAAGCCCGCGCGACCGGAAAACCCGAGAATGTGCTGGAAAAGATAGTCGACGGACGAATGTCAAAGTATTATTCTGAAGCGTGTCTGTTGGAGCAGCCCTTTGTGAAGGATCCTGCAATCACTGTGCGCGATCACATCGCAGCGCATATCCAGAAAATCGGAGAGAACATCCAGGTTCGGCGCTTTACTCGCTACAAGCTTGGCGAGTAAACTCCGATTCCAGGTCCTTGTGATGCCCCCAACCCCTTATTTTACAAAAGCATAAGGGGCGGCAGCCATCCCGACAAAAGGCTTCCCATCTATAAAGATTTCTGGTTGTGAAGCGTCTCATGCTCCACGAGAGCCAAACGGGACCGTTCCAGTCAAAGTTTTTCTTTGGGCGGCAATACAGGAGGCGTCATGAAAGCAAATCGTCCGGAATCCAGGCCCCGATATAAGCGCGTGTTGCTCAAATTGAGCGGCGAAGCTCTAATGGGCGGTCAAGGATTCGGGGTCGATCCGGTGATGGCATCCCGGATTGCTGAAGAATTAGAAGAGCTTCATTCCATTGGCGTCGAAGTGGCGGCAACCGTCGGCGGCGGCAATATCGTTCGAGGCATCGCAGTTAGCGCGGCAGGGATGGATCGCGTTAGCGGCGACTATATGGGTATGCTGGCCACCGTAATCAACGCGCTGGCGCTGCAAAATGCGCTCGAAAAGCTGGGAGTCCATACCCGAGTCCAATCTGCCATCGAAATGAAAGAGGTTGCCGAACCCTTCATCCGCAGGCGGGCTATCCGTCATCTTGAAAAGGGCCGAGTCGTCATTTTTGCCGCCGGTACCGGCAACCCCTATTTTTCTACCGACACGGCGGCGGCGCTTCGGGCAATGGAGATAGGGGCTGAAGCCATTTTAAAAGCCACCAAGGTTGATGGCCTCTACGATTCGGACCCTCTCTTAAATCCTTCCGCAAAACTGTTCAAGCAGCTCACATATCTTGAGGTGCTGGAAAAAGGCCTGCGTGTGATGGACACGACGGCGATCTCGCTCTGCATGGAAAACAAGCTGCCTATAGTGATTTTTAATCTTCTCCGTCGGGGAAACATAAAAAAAGTGGTGCTTGGTTCGAAAGTCGGTTCCATGATACACGCGTAAGATTCTCCCGGCTTTGCCGCGCCCGTCTTTATAAATGGAGGATAGATTCTGATGATCCGACAGATACTTGATGCCGCCAAAAAAGGCATGGAAAAATGTGTTGATGATTTGAGGCAGAGCCTGGCGACCATTCGAACTGGGCGCGCCTCGGTCAATATACTCGATCACGTTCAGGCGAATTATTACGGCACCCTAACCCCTCTGAATCAGATGGCTTCTCTGTCAACCCCGGATCCAACGCTGATTGTCATTCAGCCGTGGGATACTTCAACCATCGCTGCAATAGAAAAGGCTATTTTGGGATCCGATTTAGGATTGAATCCCACAAACGATGGCAAAGTAGTCCGGCTTCCGATCCCGCCGCTTACCCAGGAAAGGCGCAAACAATTGGCCAAATCGGTGGGGCACATCGGAGAGCAGCACCGCGTGGCGGTTCGCCAGGTGCGGCACGAAGCGAATGCCCAGCTTAAAGCATGCCTCAAGGACAAAAAGATCTCGGAAGATGAAGAGAAGGACGCGCTTAAAAAAGTTCAGGACATGACAAACGCCTATATCGAAAAGGTCGATGAGCTTCAGAAGAAGAAAGAAGCCGAGATCCTTGAGCTCTGATTTTGCATGACCGGAAAGCGTGCGTTCTGAATGCAAGATGGCCCCTTCATGTACGACTAGCCCGAATTCCCCCTCGGATGTTGCAGCGATTCGGTGCGACAAAATATGGGTGCCTGCTTCGAGCATTGCAGCAGGTTCGATAGAAACGCGGGGATGAAAATCCTCGCAAAATTTTGTGCGCGTATCGCCTAAAAAGGAAAGGCAAGTATGCTCGAGTTGCTGAGGGATGCATTCCATCTCCTTACGGATATAAATGGATTACTACAGTGGGGCGGGACCTTCTTGGTCTGCGCCATCGTCTTTGTCGAGACGGGCCTTTTCGTGGGGTTTTTCCTTCCTGGGGATTCTCTGCTGGTAACAGCCGGAATTTTTGCGGCGGCAGGGCACCTGGATATTCGACTGCTTCTATCTCTGGGTTTTTTGTGTGCTTTCGGCGGTGATCAACTGGGTTACTGGATTGGAAGGAAAGCCGGCCAGGCTCTCTACAAAAGAGAGGATTCCTTTTTGTTCAAGAAACGTCACCTGGAACGAGCTCATGAATTTTATGAAAGATATGGCGGGAAGACGGTTGTGATTGCGCGCTTTGTGCCCATCATTCGGACTTTTGTCTCTCCGGTGGCGGGTGCGGCCCGCATGGAGTACCGCCGATTCGTGATCTATAATGCGCTGGGCGGCTTTCTCTGGGTCTGGGGCATGCTGCTGCTCGGGTATTTTTTAGGAGCGGTGATCCCCAATGTGGACAAGCATATCCATATTGTGGTGGCGATAGTCGTGGTTTTGTCCTTGCTGCCTGCCGTCATCGAAACCATCAGGGAGCGCAGGCGAAAAACCGGCGTGAGTGGAGCGGCCTGAGCGGAGAATCGGCGCCCGTCTGCTCGACTGTCTTGTATGCCGGGCATGCTTCGAGTACTATGACGCATTTAAATGTGGAGTTATCCGGATGATCGCTGCAACGCAAATTAAAAAAGGGATGGCCATCAAACTTAACGGAGAGCTGTATCGGGTCTTTTCTTTCCAGCATATAACGCCGGGCAATTGGCGCGGCATGGTTCAGACCAAGCTGAAATCCATTAAATCCGGATCCATTATTGAGCACCGGTTCAGGTCGGAAGATCGCGTCGAGCAGGCCTACCTCGAAACACATGAAGTTGAATACCTTTATTCGGATGGATCCGACTACTATTTCATGAATACCGAGACATTCGAACAATTCCATCTGCCTGCTGATTTGCTGGAAGATGCAATCCCTTTCATGATCCCGAACATAAAACTGCAGATCGAGTTCTATGAGGCAAAGCCCATAGGCGTTGAGATGCCGTCGTCGGTCGAGCTCCGCGTTGTTTCGACGGAACCGTCATTGCGGGGAGCAACCGTGAGCAATGTGAACAAGCCGGCCACGCTGGAGACCGGGCTGGTAATCCAAGTGCCCCCTTTGTCAATGAAGGGGAGCTTATCCGCGTGGACACCAACGAAGGCAAATATATGGAGCGCGTGAAAGCGTAACGAAAATAGAGGTGTCTGCCTTGTCCCTTGCGCTCCATCCCGAAAATTTATTTTCGCGCGGCAAACAGATGACTCCCGCATTGCGTTTGAAGCCGGTGTCTGCTACTTTAGGCTGCCCTATTTACCGAGGAAGTGATCCAAGCCGATGAAGGAATTAACCCAAAGCCTCCGCCTCTCGCCCAGCGAAATTCCGAACCGTATTTATGGAGTTGAAAACTGGTCCGGAGGATACTTCGGCGTCAGTGAACAGGGTTGTCTTACGGTGCACCCCACCAGAAACCCACTGATGGGCGTCGAGATCAGTTCTCTGGTTCAAACGCTGCTTCAAAGAAAAGTTACTCCGCCGTTCCTGCTGCGCTTTCCTCAGATATTGGACACGCAGGTCAAAGAGATGCACGAAGCATTTCGCAGTTCCATTGCGGAATATAACTACGGAGCGCGCCATCGGGGTGTTTTCCCGATGAAAGTGAACCAGAAGCGAAGCGTCGTGGAACGGCTTTTGGCGGCGGGACATCGCTATGAATATGGCCTTGAAGTGGGCACCAAAGCGGAACTGGCCGCGGCCCTTACTCTTGCCGATTCATCCGAACGCGCTGCTGATTTGCAACGGAGTCAAAGACCGCAGATACCTCGAATGGGCGATGCAATCCTCGAAACTCGGGAAAAATCCGATGATCGTGATGGAGGAGGTATCGGATCTGAAAAAAATCGCCGAGGTCTCTACCGCACTGGGCATTCATGCCGACCTGGGCATCCGCGTCCGGATCTTTTCCCGCGGGGCCGGCAAATGGGAAGAATCCGGCGGAGAAACCTCAAAATTCGGCATCAACACCATCCAGTTGCTGGATTGCCTGAAACTTGCTTCCGACCAGGATTTGGCGCGATATCTCAAAATGCTGCACTTCCACATCGGGTCTCAAATTA
This sequence comes from uncultured Acidobacteriota bacterium, assembly GCA_963718845.1. Classification (GTDB taxonomy): domain Bacteria; phylum Acidobacteriota; class UBA6911; order UBA6911; family UBA6911; genus UBA6911. The sequence continues at coordinate 359,577 of CAVRAD010000017.1, read as the reverse complement.
CCGATATCCGGAGAATCAAGAACGCCATCAAGGAAGCCGCGCGTGTTTATGCCAAAGTCCGCAAAATGGGCTTCCCGATAGAATATCTCAATGTCGGCGGCGGGCTGGGCGTTGATTATGACGGCAGCCGTACGGCGTCGGATTGCAGTGTCAATTACAGCGTGCAGGAGTTCGCCAACGATATCGTTTATACCATCAACGAAATCTGCCAATCCGAAAATGTTCCGCCGCCCACGATCGTAACGGAGAGCGGTCGCGCCGTCGCTGCCCATCATGCTGTTTTCATCATGAACGTGATTCGAACGCTGAATCCGGGACTCGGCGGAACCGAGATCAGCCCATCCAAAGTGGACTCCGAAGTTGTCCGGGAATTGATGGATCTTTACAAGGACGTCAATCCCAAAAACTTTCGCGAGTATTACCACGATGCGCTGCAGCACCGGGAGGAGCTCCAGTCGCTCTTCAATCTCGGCTATCTTAATCTTCAGAATCGAGCCCAGGGCGAATGGCTTTTCTGGGAGATCTGCCGCAAATCCATCAAATATTCCAGGTTAATGAAGGAACGCCCCGAAGAATTCATCGATCTCGAAAATATATTGGCCAGCAAATACATCTGCAATTTTTCCGTTTTTCAATCCACCCCGGACAGCTGGGCCTTAGATCAGCTATTCCCGATTACCCCGATCACCCGGCTCACGGAAGAACCCACCGAACGGGCGACTCTGTGCGACATCACATGCGATTCCGATGGGCAAATAGATAAGTTTGTCGACCTGCGGGATGTCAAGCAGGCGCTTGAACTGCACGGCGTCAATTCGGATCCCTATTTCCTTGCGATTTTTCTGATCGGCGCCTACCAGGAATCGCTGGGAATGAACCACAACCTTCTTGGTACCGCAAACGAAGCGCATTTTCTCGTGGATGATTCCGGCCGGCCGCATATAGACAAGGTGATTCGAGGCGAATCTCTTGGCCAGGTGCTCAAATCCGCAGGGTATGAGCCCCAGGATCTTATGGAAAGTTTGCGTGGAATGGCACAAAACGCCGAAGCGCAATCGAAAATCACCGCGGAAGAGCGTGATGCTTTTTGTGAATCCTACCAGTCCGCGCTGGATAGCTACACCTATCTCGAAGACTAATTGGTCCGTGTTCTTTTACGGAAAGACCGAATCGATTGCCGGACGGCGGCAGGCGCGGTCCCGCCGCGCTCCTTGCGGCGTGCGAGGGCTTTTTCCAGACTCAGGTGCTCGAAAAGATCGCCTTCAAACAGAGGAGAGAAGGTTAGATATTCTCTCAGCGGAAGCTCCTCGAGAGCTACTCCGAGCTCCGATGCGCGCATGACGATTTTCCCCGCCACACCGTGCGCTTCACGAAAAGGCATCTTCTTCGCAACGAGATAATCCGCCAATTCAGTCGCATTCAGGAATCCCCTGGTCGCGGCGTCCCTCATGCGGTCGGGATTGATCGTGATTTTTTCAAGAACTGTTTGTGCCATCCGCACGCAGCTTTCGACCGTGGACACAGCATCGAAAAGCCCTTCCTTGTCCTCCTGCAGATCTTTGTTGTATGTCATCGGCAGGCCCTTCAACACGGTCAAAAGAGACACTAAATGTCCATAGACCCGTCCGGATTTCCCCCTGAGAAGCTCCAGCGCGTCCGGATTTTTTTTCTGCGGCATGAGGCTGCTTCCGGACGCGACGCTGTCATCCATCTGAACGAAAGAGAATTCCGAGGTGTTGTATAAGATAAAATCTTCCGCCATCCTGCTGAGGTGCATAAGGAGCGTGCTGGCAAAGAACAGGAAATCGAGAACAAAATCACGGTCCGCCACTGCATCCATACTGTTCTGCGATGCCCGGGAGAATCCAAGATCGCGAGCCAGGGCATCCCGATCGACCGCATACACGGTGCCCGACAGTGCGCCCGATCCCAGCGGACAGACGCTTGCGCGCACCATGGCTTCTCTTAATCTCTGGCGGTCCCGCAGCAGCATCTCTCCGTATGCGAGAAGGTAATGAGAAAAGAGCACCGGCTGCGCTCTCTGCATATGCGTGTAACCGGGAACGATTACCTGCAAGTATTTTTCGGCAAGATTCGCCAATGTTTCGAGCAGGCCGGTGATGCCTTTCTCAATCGCTTTTTCCTTGCGCATCAGATAAAGGCGCAAATCGGTGGCAACCTGATCATTCCTGCTTCTGCCTGTGTGGAGCTTGAGCGCAAGGACTCCCACGTTTTCTGTTAGCGCTTCCTCCACGTACGTGTGCACATCTTCTGCCTGGCTGCGGGTGATGGCTTCAGAATTCTTCTGATTGGCATCGAGCACATGGCGGAGCCCCTTTTCAACCTTCAGCCTCTCCGGGCGCGTAAAAACACCGGCTCGTTCAAGCGCTCGCGCATAGGCAAGACTTCCCTCGATATCCGCTTCCAGCAGGCAACGGTCAAAAGAGAGCGAATCGTTGAATTGTGCGAAAAAGGGATCTTGCTCCGAGACAAAACGTCCTCCCCATAGCTTTTTTCTGGGCAAGCGCACCTCCTTGAATTTTGAAATTCTCGCAGATTATCGGGAATCGGACAATGCTATTTGTGAACAATACGAACAAGCAGAAATCATGCATGCCGGAATTAACGTGCGGCCCGATTCCCGCTGTGCGGTTCAAGTCACTGCGAATTGGGTAGGTCTTCCGTATTCAGACCTGGGTCTTGCAGTTGCCATAGGGTGAAAAGAGTTCTATTGCTCCGCAATATCAGTTTCGTCGGGAGAATCCATTCCCATGCGCCTGAGCTTTTCAACAAAAGTCGTCCTCTTGAGATGCAAAAGCGAAGCGGCTTTCTTCTTGTTGCCGCCGGAGGCTTGAAGGCTCTGAAGAATGAGCCGTTTTTCCAGGTCAGAGATCATCGTATTAAAATGGATGCCATCATCCGGGATGTCGATGTCGGGAAAGGGCGCGTTTTCAACAGACAGTCCGGAAACAACAGGGAAGTCCTCTATGTCCAGTACGGAGCGATCGCCGGACAGGGCAACCGCCATCTCCACGGAGTTCTCCAGCTGGCGAATATTGCCGGGCCATTCATACGCCATTAAGTATTTCAGGGCGTCTTGAGAAACGCGTTTGAGCGGAAGCTGCTGCTCCGCACAATATTTTTTGGTAAAGTGCGAAACCAACTCAGGGATGTCATCCCGCCTCTGCCTCAAGGACGGGACCTGAATCGGGATTACATTGAGTCTGTAATACAAATCTTCTCGAAAATTTCCCTTGGACACGGATTCCAGCAAGTCGGCGTTGGTCGCGGCAAGAATACGCACATCTGTCTTTATTGTGGTGGTGCTGCCAACTTTTTCAAATTCCCGTTCCTGGATCACGCGCAGTAGTTTTACCTGCAGATCCATAGGCATGTTCGATATTTCATCGAGAAAAAGCGTCCCATGGTTTGCCAGTTCAAATCTTCCTATCCGATGTTGATGCGCGTTGGTAAAAGCGCCTTTAACATGTCCGAAAAGCTCGTCTTCAAGGAGATTCGAGGGAATTGCACCGCAGTTGACCGAAACCAGGGGGTGATCCTTGCGGGGGCCGCTGTAATGAATGGCGCGCGCGATCAACTCCTTGCCTGTTCCGGTTTCCCCCTGGATAAGGACCGTGCTGGTTTTGTTCGCAACAGCCCCAATCAAGCGATAAATGTTTTGCATGGGAGCGCTGTTGCCTTTAAGGCTGGAAAAATGATATTTGGTCTGGAGTTCGCCACGCAGCAGTTGATTCTCGGATTTGATCTGTTGATTCTCGATCCCCTTTTCCACGCGCATTACCAGCTCTTCAAGCTGAAATGGCTTTTCCAGATAGTCATACGCTCCTCGACGCGTAGCCTCGACGGCCGAGCGAATGCTGCCGTCGCCGGTCATGATGATGACGATGGTTTCGGGGAAAAGAGAAAGAGCTTCTTCGAGGACTGTCTCCCCGGTTATGCCCGGCATCCGGAGGTCCGTGATGATCACGTTATAGGGGTACTGCCGAAGCATAGCAAGAGCTGTCTTTCCATCCTTTGCTTCGTCCACTTCGAAGCTGGCAGTCTCAAGAGCGCTTCGAACAACTTCACGCATGTAATCTTCGTCATCTACAACAAGGATCTTGGTGTCCCGTTTACGTTCCATTTTTCTCTCGAAAGAAAAAGTTTGAATGCCAGTTTATGTTGTTAATGGAATACAGCGAGTTCGAGGAATTTATATATCTCATAGTATTCATATTTGTCAACAAAGATTTGAATGTGCAAAGAAGTCGAATGATGCGCGAATTATCCTGGATTATTGATCCAATAGCCGCTCATGCCCCCGTACCTGTCAAACCCCGGTTGAATTAATGTCAATAATTTGACCTTCAAGCGCCGCCCAAGCCGCAATCCTTCAAAATGCGATCAAACCATATTTGCCAAATGTTGTTGAATAAAAGGGACTTGAATGCCATTTCCCTGATAAACAACTTCAATGGCACGGGGATTGCTATCCTGTTGGATGGAGTTCCATTTGGAATTCGTTGGTCGGGGCTGGTACGGCGCTCTTAAGACCTTGCGGGAGACGATCCATGAGGCACGAACTGGAAATAGTGGGTAGCCCGAAAGAGACGGTTGTATTTCATCCTTGCCTGGAGGAAGTAAAAAAGGAAGAAGCTGAAAGAGGTTTGCTCTTGCAGGCCTTCGAGATGTTTACCCAGGCCTCCAGCTCTCTGGAATCGGCTTTTAGCCAGCTTCAGGAGCGTGCGCAACGGCTTACTGAAGAGCTGGAAGCTAAGAACCTTGAATTAGAACGTAGCCTTCGAGAAAAGGAGGAGGCGCAGAGCTATCTTAAAACAATCCTGGAAAGACTCCCGTGCGGTGTATTTGTTCTAGATCCAAATGGGGATTTGACGCTGTGCAATCCCATGGCTTTGGAGGTTTTTGAACAATCGCATCCCAAGTCGCGCCGGACAGGCAATAGCCATCAGCCTTTTCTCAGCATGGAAATGCGCAATCACCTGAGTGCCTCGGCGGTGGATGTTGGATGTAAAACAGAAGTGGAGATATCCACCAAAAATGGCCATAACAAAAGGATACTTGCTACCTCCGGTGCGCCATTGTCTGATGCTTCCGGCAATGCAATTGGGACTTTACACATTATCCGTGACATTACCGAGGTCAAAGCTCTTCAGGAGCAGAATCAGCGAATCGAGCGGCTTTCTGCAATGGGGGAAATGGCGGTCGAACTGGCGCATGAAATCAGGAATCCGCTGGGAAGCATCGAACTGTTTGCCTCACTGCTGGTGAAAGAGTCGGCCGGTGATTCAAAGCGATGGGCTGAAAATATAAGGATCGGGATTCGATCTCTGAACACGATCGTTTCGAATATGCTTCATTTTGCCAATCCGCTCTCACCTGCCCTATGCACAGTCAATCTGCACGATATCATTCAGGAGATCCACCGGTTTGTGGAGCCCATTATGAGCCAGCGCGATGTCCACATAGGAACCAAACTGAAAGCGGATGATCCCCTTATTGTCGCGGATCCTGAACTCATCAAGCAGATGCTTCTGAACCTGATATTCAATGCGATGAAAGCTATGCCATCGCAGGGATCTCTGACAATCAGCACTTGTTCTGTGGATATCCGGGGTGGCGATCGTCCATCCCGTGGATTGGAACTGCAGATCCAGGATACCGGAACCGGCATACCGCCTGAAAACCTGGACCGAATATTCGATCCATTTTTTACCACCAATAAGAATGGATCCGGGCTAGGGCTCTCGGTTGTTCACCAGATTGTGGAGACGCACTCCGGATGCATCAGTGTAAAAAGCGAAGTGAACCGCGGCACCACATTTACAATCGCGTTCAAGAACGCATCGGATAAGGAATAATTCATGGAAGAAGAGCTTCTGGTTGTAGATGACGAACCGCAGATGCTGATTGCTATTAACGAAACTCTTCGCCGGAGCGGATATTCGATTACAACAGCCGGCAGCGGCATGGAAGCGCTCCGAAGGCTGAAAGAGAAATATTATCAGCTTGTTATCACAGATATGCGGATGCCGGAAGTGAGCGGGATCGACCTGCTCCGCAAAGTAAAAAATTTGGCGCCTCAAACTCCCGTAATTCTTCTCACAGCCTACGGCACGGTTCAAAATGCAGTGGAAGCAATGAAAGACGGTGCATACGATTATCTTCTAAAGCCTTTTTCCTCAGAATCACTGGAAAATGTAGTTCAAAGAGCGCTGAATTCTAACCCTTCCAAAAATACAAAAGTACCGCATACGATTATCACGCAAGACCCAAAGTTTTCCCGCACTCTTGAACAAGCCGCGCAGGCCGCAATCAGCAGTGCTACTGTGCTTATAGAAGCCGAAAGCGGGACAGGCAAAGAGCTGCTTGCTCGCATGATTCACATGAAGAGCCCCCGCCGCCCGAATTCCTTTGTAGCAGTTAATTGTGCAGCTCTGCCCGAAAATCTGCTCGAAAGCGAACTGTTCGGATTTGAAAAAGGAGCATTTACCGGAGCCAATGTTTCAAAACCGGGCAAATTCGAACTGGCAAACCACGGAACTCTGCTGTTGGATGAAATAGGAGAAATGGCGCCGATCCTTCAGGCAAAACTTCTTCGAGTTCTCCAGGAGAGGGAGGTGGATCGCATTGGCGGCCAGGATCCGGTTGAAATTGACGTTCGTGTAATCGCAACAACCAACAGGGATTTGCAGTCCCTGATTCGGGATGAGCATTTCAGAGAAGACCTGTATTACAGACTGAATGTTGTGCGTTTAACCATACCGCCGCTGCGAGAAAGACGAGGCGATATCCCCCTGCTTGTGGATTATTTTTGCAGGTGCTATGGCAAAAATGTGGGGCGGTCGGGTATCCGCGTGCGCGACGAAGCTCTTGAAAACCTCATGCGTCAGGACTGGCCAGGCAATGTGCGCGAACTCGAGAACGTGATTCAGCGCGCGGTGACTCTGTGCGGCGGTTCCGCTGTCGGACCTGAAGACCTCTTCCTTTCAGCATCTTCCATGCCTCCCAAAATCTCGTTCCAGGAATCCAAGACAGCCGAGCTCGGTTTTTCCGCCGGGGTTACCATGCGCGAGATGGAACGACAATTGATTTGCCGAACGCTGGAAGACACGGGAGGAAACAGGACACGAGCTGCCAAATGCCTGGGCATAAGTCTGCGTACCCTGCGAAATAAGCTGAATGAATTCGGTCTTCAGGATAGGCAGGCAAAATCTGCCCATTCCCATGCTTCTTTGTGACGGAACGTTGACATATGTGCAGTCTGGGCGCAAGGAACGTTGAAAGCCAATCGGAGTACAAGGCCTTGCAGATAGATGGTTTGCGGGTATTTAGTCCGAATGGCCGGGACCGTGATGCCTGTGATTCAATGACTGGCATGTTTTTTGCATTCCAATAGGAGCTCCTCAATCCGAGGAGTCCGGAGAGAACAGCATGAAACTGGATTGTTTTAACAACCAAACCCTTGACGCCATGGAGGCCTATATGACCAGGCTCTCTCAGCGTCAGCAGATTGTTGCCTCTAATCTGGCCAATATCGATACTCCCGGATATAAAACCAAGGACATTTCCTTTCACGCCACCATGCAGGAACTGCTCTCAGAAAATGCCGGTAATGTGCGAACCACCCGCCCTGAGCATATCCAGGGCACGATTCAGGTATTTCCACAAGCACAGGTGTTTGAGGCGCAAGGCACTCCCTCTGGGTTGGATCAAAACAATGTGGATCTTGACAGGGAAATGATGAAAATAAGCGAAACTTCATTTGCCTATTCCTTGATGACTCAAATGGTTCGGGGGAAATTCCGAACTATCGCCAGCAGCATCAAAGAAGGGAACGTCTAATGAGCCTGATGACAGCTATTGAAGTGGGTGCATCCGGACTCACAGCGCAACGCAGGAGACTGGAAGTACTTGTAAGCAACCTGGTGAATGCCAACACTACGCAACCGGCTGGAATGGAACCCTACCGCCGCAAAGATGTTCTTTTTTCGGCTGCAAGTCCAGAAACGTCCTTCGGCGTCGCGCTTGATGAAGCGGTTCAAGGTGTTGAAATTTCGCAGGTTGTGTCAGATACCAGCGAGCCGGACAAGCGCTATGAACCGAACCACAAGCATGCAGATAAGGATGGTTATGTTTACTATCCCAATGTGAATGCGATGGATGAGATGTTCAATGTGCTTTCCGCCACCCGCTCCTATGAAGCCAATTTGCAGGCCGTAAATATGGCTAAAGAGATGCAGCAAAAAACGTTGGAGATACTCCGATAGAGGAAGCCTAATGGAACAAATCAGCATTGGTCCGCTAAATCCAAAATTGCAGGTCCCTGAGATCCGAAGCTCTCAGACGAGTGCAGGAGAAAAAAGCAGTACAGGCTTCGGGGAACTGTTAAAAGATGCCATTTCCACTGCGAATGAGCTTCAAAAGCAGTCGAATCAGCAAATAGAGAAGTTCATGACCGGTGAGTCGCAGGACCTGCATACCACGGTAATAGCAATGCAAAAGGCAGATCTCTCATTTCAGATGATGATGCAGGTCCGCAATAAGCTCGTTCAGGCGTATCAGGAAATCATGCGTATGCAGATGTGATCGGTTTTTAGCAGGTTACAAAGTCTAGCCCGCGCTTAAGTGGAGTTGCCAACATGTCCGGTAATCGGCCCAACTTTATTAATCAGCTTCAAGAAATGTGGTCCCGCCTTTTGTGGCCGCAGCGGTTAACCATTTTTTTCTTCGCATTTCTCGGGCTGGCCTTAATTGGCTCCGTCGTGTATTTCATGAACCGCATCGAGTATGAAGCACTCTATCGAGATTTGAGCCCTGAGGATGCACAAGCGATCGTGGGCAAACTCAAGGGAGAAAAATGGGACTATCTTGTTCAGGGAACGTCGATTCTAGTCGCAGCTCCTCAAACCGAGATCGACAAATTGAGGTTGGAGATATCAGGTTCAGGCCTTGCCCGGAGCGGCAGAATCGGTTACGAAATATTCGATAAAAGTCAATTCGGCATGACCGACTTTATCGAACAAGTGAACCTTCAGCGCGCGCTGGAAGGCGAGCTGGCGCGCACTATTTCCAGCCTTTCAGAGATAGCGCAGGCGCGAGTTCATATCGTTCTTCCGAAGGACTCCATTTTTACGGAAAAGGAAGAGAACGCAAAGGCGAGTGTTGTTGTTACGCTGAAGAAGGGAGCGGAGCTTTCCAAGTCCAGCATTGCCGGGATTAAGGGTGTATTGGCCGGAGCGGTGCCTGACCTTCATACGTACAACGTTTCCATTGTGGACGATGAAGGCAACTTTCTTTCTCAATCCGTGGAATATGGGGACACTGCACGGGCAGAAATGGAATCCGGCGTCCGGGAGCAGATTGAAAAGGAAATAACAGGAAAAGTAGTCTCCATCCTGGAGCCGATTGTGGGAAAAGGCAAAGTGCATGCCAATGCCTCCATTAATCTGGATTTTAATACTACGGAGCAGACCGAAGAAACCTACAATCCCAATCCGCCGGTAATTCTGAGTCATCAAAAGAGTGAGGAACGTTCCGGTGTTGCAGGCGGCTCATCCGGCGTTCCCGGGACGCAGACCAATACCACCGCCGTTCAGAGCACCGGATCCGCGCCGGAACGTGTACGACAGAGCGAAGTAACCAATTATGAAGTGAATAAGATGGTGCGCCACACAATCCAGCCCAAAGGGACAATCCGCAGACTGTCGGTGGCAGTGATTCTGGATCACAAAACGGTTTACGGCAAAACAAAAGACGGGAAAACCAGCGTACGCCAGGAGCCCCGTTCTCAACAAGATATCGATTCGTATCGCCAGCTTGTGCTGGCGGCTGTGGGATTTGACCAGCAGCGTGGGGATGTTGTCAGCATTGCAAATGTGCCGTTCTATCCGGATGCTAAACCAGAAGAGCCGCTTCCGCCTGCCCCATGGTTTTTCAAGCGGCAAGTGGTTTTATTGCCGGCCATGAAATATGGCTCCCTTATTATCCTGTTTCTCCTCATTTACTTTATTATCCTGCGCCCAGTTCGCAAGAAGGCGTTTCAGGCTCTATCGTATGCCGCTTTGGGACCTGCAACGGAAAATAATGCGCTGATGGCTGCTCCGGGAAATACGGCAAGAGCTTTGTCCGGCAGCGTGAGTGCGGGCGAGATTGCCGCTCCGGCTTTCTCTGCAACAACCTCAAGCTTGCCTGCAGGGGAACTGTTTTCAGCGGATGAGAGCCTGTCGCAGGAAAAAGCCAGCGACGAGCAGATTGAGCGGGAATTGATGAAGGAAGCGCATATGGCGGATATGGGCGGCCGAAAGTTTGCGGTGATGAAAAACAAACTTCTGGATAAAGCAAAAAAAGAACCTGAGATGCTGTCTCAGCTAATTCGCACCATGTTGCGAGAGAGGATTTAATCGTGCCCCAGGCAGAAATGGCAGGAGCCAGGAAGGCAGCAATTCTGATGGTTTTGCTGGGGGATGAGGCCAGCGCCGGAGTCTTCCGCTTTATGCAGGAGGATGAGATCCAGGAGATCAGCAGGGAAATATCGCGGCTCGGAGAAATTGATTCAGATGTCGCGGATTCCATTGTGGAAAATGTTTATCGTCTAACCCTGGCGGAAACATTTTTAGCGCGGGGTGGTCCGGAATTTGCCAAAAGGCTGCTGGTCAAGGCTTTCGGAATGGAAGCTTCCAAGAAGCTGCTGGATTATCTCAACATTTCGCTTCAGAGCACCCTTGTGGGTGTTGATAATCTTCAAAAAGCCGATCCGGTGCAGCTTTCCAAATTTATTCAATCAGAACAGCCGCAGACCATTGCTTTGCTGCTGGCGCACCTGAACTCGTCGCAGGCAGCAGCGCTCCTGAGTTCATTGCCGGGATCTCTCCGGGCGGATGTCGTTATGCGCATGGCGAATCTGGAGCAGATCTCTCCCGATGTCATCAGCAAAATTACTTCAATCCTGGAACAAAAGCTGCGATCGCTTGGCGATTTTAGTCGCGAATCCTACGGCGGCATTCGGGCTGTGGCTGAATTGATCAACCGCATGGAAACTAAATCAGCAGGGGCAATTCTGGAAAAAATTGAAGGCGACAATCCGACTTTGGCGCTAAGCATCCGGAACCTTATGTTCGTTTTTGACGACGTGCTTCTTATTGATGATCAGGGAATGCGCGAAATATTGCAGCGCGTCGACAAGAAAGCACTCACCATCGCGCTAAAAGGAACAGGGGAAGAATTGCGGAATCAATTCTTCAGAAACATGTCCTCCCGCGCTGTGGAAATGATGCGTGAGGACATGGAAGTGCTGGGCCCGGTAAAAGTCAGGGATGTGGAAATCGCGCAACAGCAGATTGTCGGCGTTATCCGGCAGCTCGATGAGAGTGGTGTGCTCAAACTCAAGGGCGGCGGAGATGAATATATAAACTGAGCATCGATTCTCGATTGACGATTTGCCATGGCATTGGTTCCTCGTCAATCCTCAACCGGCAATAGATAAATGGCGATAAAAATCATACGACAGGGAACTGCACGCGCTTCAATTGTACGGCAAGTATCCTTTTCCGAAAATGTATCGGCTGCACCGCAGCCTATGCAACCACTCTCATGGATCGATCTCCCCGCAATTCCCTTTGCCGCGCCCGACAAAGCACCGGCTCCAGTTGAATCAATGGATCCTGCTTTGGAATCAGCCGCGCTGGGAAAGGCAGCCTATGAAAACGGCTTGCTCCAGGGTGAAAAAACCGGGATGGAAATCGCCGAGCGCAAGATGGAAGCGGTAATGCAGCGATATTCAGATGCCGTCTGTGAGATCCAAAGGCTGCGGTCGTCACTCTATGCGCAAGTAGAACGCGAGGTGGTCAAACTGGCCGTCGCGGTCGCAAAAAAAATCGTCCACAGGGAAATTCAAGTGGATCACGACATCGTTCGGACGCTGGTGCATGTGGCGCTTAGCCGTGTCGCTGAAAAATCAACCGTCACCCTATGCCTCAATCCTGATGATTATGACTATTTGGTGGAGCATCGGGCTGGGCTTTCACAATCGGAGGGACAGGACATTACTTTGCTGGCCGACAAATCAGTCGAGCGCGGTGGATGCCTCATCCAAACGAATTGCGGCGATATTGATGCCCGGATTGAAGAAGAATTTCATGAAGTAGAGCATTCGTTTTTCGAGGGTTCCAACTAGTATGAACAGCTCCGAGTTTAACCTGAACAGCTATTTTCACAAACTCGATGCGCTGGATCCAATTAAGACTATTGGGACCGTCAAACGGGCTGTCGGCTTGGTAGTGGAATCGCTGGGGCCTCCTGTATCGATTGGAGAGTTGTGTGAGATTACCGGCAGGGATCATCCCGAAGGAGTCCATCCCGGCCGAAGTCGTCGGGTTTAAAGACAACTATGTGATTTCCATGCCACTTTACAAAGTTCACGGCGTGCAACTTGGCGACAAGGTCATCTGCAGAAAGAAAAAAGCATCGGTATCGGTGGGCCCTGCGCTCCTGGGCAGAGTTGTGAATGCTATGGGAGAACCTATCGACGGGAAAGGCCCGATCGACACCACCGATGCATACTCCCTTCAGCCGTCGGAAACCAATCCGCTCGAGCGGAAAAATATAGAGGAAATCATCGGAACCGGCGTTCGCGCAATTGACGGAATACTGACGTGCGGCAAAGGCCAGCGCATTGGTATTTTCGGCGGCAGCGGTGTGGGGAAGAGCACGCTGCTGGGAATGATGGCGCGATATACGTCGGCAGATGTCAATGTCATCAGTCTGGTGGGAGAACGAGGTCGTGAGGTGCGCGGTTTCATCGAGAAAGATCTGGGAGAGGAAGGGCTGAAACGATCCGTCGTTGTGGTTTCAACTTCCGATCAGCCGCCGCTGCTGCGCATTCGGGCTGCCCTGGTAGCAACAACAATCGCCGAGTATTTTCGCGATCTTGGAAAGGATGTGCTTCTTGTCATGGATTCCATCACGCGCTTTGCCATGGCACAGCGCGAAGTGGGTCTGGCGGCAGGAGAACCCCCTTCATCCAAGGGCTATACCCCTTCTGTTTTTTCCCTGCTGCCGCGCCTGCTTGAAAGAGCAGGCAACTATGCTTCCGGCGGGAGCATTACCGGCTTCTACACCGTTCTGGTTGAGGGGGACGACATGACGGAACCTATCGCGGATGCCGTCCGCTCTCTTTTGGATGGGCACATCGTTTTGAGCCGCGAACTTGCCTGGCGGAATCACTATCCCTGCATCGACATTTTGTCCAGTGTTAGCCGACTCATGCCTGATCTTGTTTCGCAAGAATATCTGCAGAAGGCCGGGAAAATCAAGAGAATGGCTCTCCACACACCGCAAAGCCGAAGACATGCTCAACATCGGCGCGTATGCGAAGGGCAGCAATCCCAAGATCGACCTGGCGCTCAATAAGATTGACGCGATCTCCGCTTTCTTGATTCAAAGAAGCGGCGAACATGTCAGCCTGGAGAACGCGTTTGCAGGGATCGAGGGGATTGCAAAGGATTAATGGATTGCCGAAATTTACATATAGCCTGGAAACGCTATTGCGTTACAAGGAGGAGATTGAGGATCGGGAACGCGATGCACTGCACCGGCTGACCTATCAATATCAGCTCGAAGACAGTATCCGCAAAGGACTTGCAGGCAAGTTTCAGGAAACAATGCATGACCTGGCGGCGAAATATGCAGATAAATTCAGAGATGAGGAGCTGTCCTGGTTTCATCTTTACCTTAATCGATTAACCCGCGAGATCGGTGAGTGTGAAAAGCGTTTGGTGAAACTGCAATCGGAAATCAAGGCCCAAAAGGAGGCTTTGATAGAAGCCTCGAAGAATAGAAAGACTCTTGCATCCATGAAGGCAAAGAAAGAAAAGGAATTTTTTGCAGAACAGGAGAAGCGAGAGCAGAAAGAAATCGATGATCTGGTTGTCACGCGTTACGCGAGATTGGAATCGGGGAGCCAGAGCTCAGCGGAAATACTTGGTTTGGCAGGCGCCGCAATACAGGAATGACAGCCATAGGAGGTCGGCGAACATAGCATGCAAATAAATCTTTCAGCGAACCTGTCAAATCCCGCAGGGGAAACAAACGCGAAGTCCGCAGAGGTTGCCGAAGCAGACGCCGCTAACGGCTTTTTTGCCCAGATGGGTCAAATGCTAAATCAGGGCAACGAAATAAAAAAAGCCCAGGCGGCCCCGGAGCCTTCGGTGCCAGCCTCCAATTCAGCTGAAAAAAATGCGCGACGCATGCTGCAAAGCACTTCTTTGCTATTACCCCAGGCGCTGACGGTGGGGCAGGCGCCTGTGAGTACCGCTGAAAAAGGAATAGCCGATCTTCATCCTTCCGCTCAGTTTCCCGGTGATTCGGGCGTTACGGTTGGCGCCCCACCGCTCGTCAATGTCGTGGATTCAGAGCATCATGCCGAGTTGCCTTCTTCCGTGAACCAAACCGGCAATCGACTTTCACCCTTAACAGGCAAGAGAATCGCAATGGGTATGGCGGATCGTGTTTCCCCGGAGGAACCCCCCAGAATCATGACGGGAGTTAGCATCGATCCGGAAGGGCACGCGGAATATCCCACGAAGCCGGCAGGCGATGCAATTCAGAATTTCCAGATGCTGGATTTGCAAAAAGAATATACCCCTCAGCCGGAATGGTATGTTGCCCCAAAAGTCGCTGAAACTGTGAATGATCTCGTGGTATCTCGTAATTCCATGCAACAGATCCAAGATCTGCGGGCCGCCCTTCAGGCAGGATTGGAGAATGCTCCGCAGTCGGTACCAGGGCATGCAAGGGCGGGCAATGAAGCGGATATGTGGGCGGTGTCGCAGGATCAGGCGCTAAGCGCGCAATTGAATTTTGATTTTATTGCTGCTGGGGCGACTGCATTACGGCAGGGAATGCCGGGCCAACCCGCTGGGATCGCTGAGACGCAGGATCTGAGTTTTGCGGATAAGCTTGCGCTATCTGAGAATGCAGGTTTGCAAATCGACGATTCTCCCGTGACAATTTTGAGAAAATCCCTGAAAACCATGCCGGCATCGCTGGAGAATTCTGATGCAGCCACTGCAGCTGCCGTCCAGGGGCAGACGTTAGACAAAGCGCGTCCGTGGATGACCCTGCAGGGCAAACTGGAAGACGGGCAATTGCATTCAGGGCAGCAGCAGCTTTCGAACGCGGAACGTCAACCGCAAATGCAGTCTGTTTTTGCATCGAGCCCCGCCCAGTATGGAGAGTTGGCCGACTCTGTAAGTGCGCCTCCTGCACAATCTTCGACATCCCAAGAGCCGGAATTATATTCCCAGCTGGCAGATCAAATACGCATTCAGTTGCGGGACGGGAAAGGCGAGATTCGTATCCAGTTGAAACCGGACAGCCTCGGACGCCTTGAAATCAGGGCTGAAAACACGGCCCATGGAGTTTCGGCACGGATCAGCACAGATTCTAGCGCTGTAAAATCCTATCTTGAAAATAATCTTCAGCTTTTGCAGCAAACCCTGCAGGACCAGGGTTTGAAGATAGACCGGATCCATATAGTTGTTCAAGATGCGTTTGATCCTCAATCCTCTTCGGGATATACGGCTCAATTCGGCCACGCGGGATCCGGACAGAATGGAAAAGAGCCTCAACTGTTTTCAGGGAAATCCAGCGCGTCGCACATGAATCCTATAGATGAAACAGGTCTGGATTCAGCGTCCTGGTTTGCACTAAATCCGAATAGCAGGTTCTACACTGTTGCCTAAATTACCTATGGGCAATTTTTGCGCGGTATCTGGAGTAGTGCGGCACATTATGAAAAGTCAGATAAGCGATTCAATAATAAAGAGATGGATCAAATGTTACGCATGCGCTTCGAGTTGGCACAGTTCATGCATCGCAATAGTTGGCAGTCTTGGGCTTTAGTTTATGAACGAATTCAGCAATAAACAATTCGGCAACAGAAAGCAAATTCAAGGCCGGATTGAGATACCGGGAAAGAGGATATAGCAGATGAGTACTATTAACGGTTTGGGTTCGACAATCACAGATCAGGTCGCTGCGAAAACATCAAGCCAGAGCTCCAATTCAACCACGGAAATCAATAAAAGCGATTTCCTAGAACTCCTTGTTGCCCAGCTGAAGCATCAAGATCCAATGAATCCTGTCGACAATCAGCAATTCATCGCACAACTGGCCACCTTCAGCTCCTTAGAACAGCTGATATCCATCAACGCAGGCGTAACCAAGCTTGTGGGTGGATCTGAACAAACAGGGGACATAAATAATTAATAGGATTCCGGATTATCCGGATCAGGAGAAAAGTGATGCAGTTAACTTCCTTTTACACCGCATTGACCGGACTGAATAACAACAGCATGGCAATCAACACTATTGGCGACAACCTTGCCAACATGAATACAACGGCATTTAAATCCAGCAAAGCCACTTTTGCCGAATTGCTTGCGGGTGTTTCGGGAACCAGCGCCACTGGAAATCCGATATCGTACGGGCTCGGCAGCACTCTGAACGGGATCAGCCGTAATTGCAGCCAGGGTACCATCAACTATACCGGCAGCTCGACAGACGCTGCTATTAATGGCAACGGGTATTTCGTTGTTTCTACAGACGGCGGCATGGGTTTTTCGCGTTCAGGTCGATTTGAATTCAATGGGAACGGCAATCTGGTCAGCTCCGATGGATTCAAAGTGATGGGGTACATGGCCAGCGGTGGAACGATCGATAATACCGGTGCCGTGACCGAGATCGAGATCAATAAAGGACAGCTCATCCCCGCGAGTCCCACATCGACTATGAGCATGGCCGCAAATCTGGATGCTCAGGCAGCGAACGGCGATACGTACTCGTCCTCAGTGCAGATTTATGACGGCCTTGGACAGTCGCACACAATCAGAATGGATTTCAGCAAGACAGCGACGGGTGTCTGGGGCTGGTCCGCCAGTATTCCAGCAGAGGATACCGGAGGAGCCGTCGGTGGTTCTACTGTAATCGGATCCGGCAACCTTCAATTCGACGATGATGGTTTGCTGTCATCCCCTGCTGCAAATCCTATCATGAGCGTCTCGGGCCTAGCCAATGGCGCAGCGGATATGAATATTGAGTTTAACCTCCACAATGCCGCAGGGGCCGCTATCATTACAAGCTATGCCAGCGCTTCGGCTGTGTCCTCGACAATGCAGGATGGGTACGAAGCCAGCGCTTTGAAGAGCATAAGCATTGACAATAGGGGCGTCATCATCGGCCTGGCAGAAAACGGGAAATCCATCCCGCTTGCCCAAATTGCGCTCGCAGATTTTCCGAATGAGGAAGGACTTCAGAAATACAAGGGGAGCACCTTTGTGACATTTACCAGCACCGGAGAGCCCTCGATCGGTGTCGCGGGCAGCGGCGGCCGCGGCTCTATTACAGGAGCTTCACTGGAGCAATCCAACGTCGATATGGCTCAGGAATTCATTGACTTAATTGTGGCGCAGCGCGCATACCAGGCGAATTCCCGAGTGATTACGACGACCGACGAACTGTATCAGGATTCCTTAAACCTGAAACGATAGTAGGGATGCAACAATTAAGGATTAACTAGCCCGATGAATCGTCTGCTTGCCCGAACCAGGCAGGCTTTTCATTATAAAGGCACGTTATGGCGATTGCAGCCACACCAATTACCCGCGGCAGAAATATCTATGATTTGCTGCGACAAATCGTTCCTCCTCAGGAGAAGGTAGTAGATCTCTACCGCCGCCTGCTGGCAATTAACGAGCTTTCAGGATCCATGAATGCTGCCGGGGATGTCGATAGCGTGATACATTCCCTGGCGGCATATTTCCTTGAGCACCATCCTGAAGATTCCGTGCGCCTTTGCATCCTGGATGGCGCGAGATACCGCAGAATAAACCTTTCGGGGCCGGAAGCTTCATCTGGGGAAATCCTGATGCCCGTAAACGACGGTATTGCCGGGAGCGTCATGAAATCCAGGGCGCCGCTTTGGATTCCTGATGCGCACTCCACTCGGAAATTTGGCAAATCATGCGGCACCGCGGCGGATGCTCCGGCGCATTCGATTCTGGCGCTTCCCTTTTCGGCAATGAAGCGAGTTGTTGGCTGCTTGGAAATGGTTTCGGATCAGCCAAACCGGTTCGACAAAATAGAGTATCACCTCGGGCTGCTCGTGGCGGCACATCTCTCTTCTGCAATGGAGAACATACTGACCCGGCAGGAATTAGCAACGGCAAACGCCCGTCTAAAGGATCACGACCTGCATCTGACTCAGCTGAATGAAAAACTCAAGCAATTAGCTCACACCGATGAAGCTACGGGCTTGTTTAACAAGCGTCGATTGTTTGAACGGCTCGACATGGAGGTTGCCCGGGCGAGACGTTACGGAGAGATCCTGAGCTGTCTGATGATTGACGTCGATGATTTCAAGCACATCAATGATACGTATGGGCATCAGGCCGGGGACCAGGTTCTGAAACAGATCGGCGACTTGCTGCATCGGTCACTTCGGGTGACGGATTTTAAGGCAAGATACGGTGGCGAGGAATTCACGGTCCTTCTTCCGCGAACAAATAGTGCGGGAGCTTTTCGTGTTTCCGAGAACCTCCGGTCAGCCTTTATGGCACATGATTTTGTTCTCCCATCAGGAACCGCCCGGCTGACGGTGAGCATTGGTGTTGCCTGTTGCTCAACCTTTGACACTCTGGACGCGCAACAGGTGATTCGTCTGGCAGACAGCGCTTTGTATCGGGCTAAAAGAGGCGGCAAGAACAAAGTCTGCTTTGCCGATGAAAACGAGCTTACCGGTGCGGAGAGTCAGGAATTTGTCAAAGGTGTCTCGTAGGTTTGACACAAAAGGAACTCCAAGATAAGAGATCGGGTTCATAAAGCATTTAAATCCTGCCGCCATAGCCGCTACTATTGGAGCAAGGCGGATATCAAATAGAATAATTCCGCTAATCTCCCCCCTATATTACGCTCGCCATTTCTCGCCCCCATAAGCATATAAAGCCCTTAATATAAACAAGATAGCTCTTGCCTGATCGTCGTTCGGTGCCGCCTCCGATATTTTCTCGTATGCCGTGCTCTGCCGATTTTCCCGAACGAGTTGAACCGGAGGCAACGCATTTGCATAGGAGAGCACCGTCGCATTTTCGTGTAACGCAGTGACTTGCGGTTGGCATGCGAGTTGCATTAATACAATCTTTGAGGCAAAGGAGGAATAGTCCATCATGGCGCCCGAAACACAGAAAAAGCAAAAGGCTGATTCAAAGCAAAAAACTGAAAGCAAACCCATCGTGGAGAACAAATCGGAAACAGTATCTACCGAGAAGTCCGGAAAACCCTGGAAACTGATCGGATCTATCGCGTTTGTGCTTATTGTTGGAGGTGCCGCATTTTGGGTTTACCCTCACTTCAGGGGGGCAAAATCCGGCGGCGATGCAAAGGCGGAGCATGCCCAAAAACCAGTATTAGAACAGGTCAAGGCCACAATGGCGCTGGAGCCATTCCTAGTCAACCTGGCCGATACGGAGGAAAGCCGATTCGTTAAGGGCACATTCCAAATGGGCTTGGCGGAAGAGCTTAGCAAGAAGGAAAAAGATACTGTCGCTATTGCGGCTGTGCGTGATTCAATCATCACTCTTTTGAGCTCAAAAACCGCAGATCAGATCCTCACGCCTCAGGGAAAAGATAAGCTGCGCGAGGAAATTCGAGCGCGTGTGAATGTGGTTTCTCCTCAATTAAAAGTATTGGAAGTATTTATCGTCGATTTTGTCGTACAACTCTAGCATTTTGAAGGTGACCCTATATGTCTGAATCTCAAAATACAAGTGAGGCATCCTCCCACGAAATAACGATGGCAGAATCGCGCCATTTCCTCGACATACCGATGAAGGTCACGATCCAGCTCAGCAGTCGCGACATGAAAGTTCGCGATATTCTACAGCTGCAAGCGAATTCTATCGTGGATCTGCCGAAATCAGCGGGCGAAAACGTTGACATCCTTATCAACGAACGAGTCATTGCTTTTGGCGAGGTTACAGCACTGGAAGGTTCCACCGGAATTCGTCTGACCGATTTCAACACGCGGGTATAGGAGAAGACGTCATGAAGGCCATTGTGCGAAATCTCATGTTGGTAACACTTTTTCTAGTACCTGCTTTTAGGCAAACCATTGCGACCCCTGCCCAAACCGCAGTCGACAACTCCACCAGCGACGCCTCGCTAGCCGAACCCCCGGTTGCGGAGTTCCCGGTTGAAAAGGCAGAGGATCCCGGCGCGGGCTATTCCATGTTTCGAGCCATGGGCGGTCTGGGACTGGTATTATTTCTAATGATCGCAGGCTATTTTGCGGCTAGAAAGTTTGCCCCTCGCTACTTTGCCAAAAGTGCATCAGACAACAACCTTAAAATCATAGAGACCTTGTCGATGGGAGACAAGCGATCCATTTCAATGATTCAAGTGGGGAAAAGTCGCTTCCTCGTGGGAAACACCGCTCATCAGATCAATCTTCTCACGGAACTGCCTGAATCCATCTCAGTAGTTTCTGAACCTGAAACTTTAGCAGAAACCCTGAAAGCCTCATCACCAAAGGAATCTAGGACTCCTTTCAAAAAGCTGTTTGAGATTGAAAAGAAACGCCCAACCCAATTCGCAACGAATCCTCTGCCCGACGACATTAGAAACAAAATGCGCCAACTGAGAGAGGCTTTAGAACGGTGAATAAGCCCATGCTTTCCCTGAAAACAAACGAAAGTTTTCCCGTGGTCCGAAAACGGACGTGGGCGCGTGCTGCAATAGTTTTCTCACTCATTGCCGTATTCGTAGCGCTGATGTCCGTGGATACGGTGCAGGCTGTGGAAAATAGTTTTTCCGGCGTGGAGATACGAATTGGCGGCGGGGCGAACAGCGGAGCGAATAAAGGAGGGCTTTCTACACCGATACAGATAATGCTGCTCTTGACCATCCTCTCGGTCATTCCGGCAATCCTCGTATCGGTGACTTCATTTACGCGTTTGATTATCGTTTCGCACTTCCTCCGGCAGGCTCTCGGGACGCAAGCGATGCCGCCCAACCAGGTGCTAATAGGGCTAGCCCTTTTTCTAACCTATTTCATAATGCAGCCGGTAGGGAACCAGATCAACCAGGTGGCGCTCCAGCCAATGCTGAATGGGAAAATCACTGAGATGCAGGCGCTGGATAAAGCCAGTGTTCCACTTCGGCAATTTATGTTGCGCTACACGCGTGAAAAAGATCTGGCGCTTTTTATTAAGATCGCCAAAGAGCCAAAACCGCGTAATCGCCAGGATTTGCCCATGCGCATCGTGATCCCGAGCTTTATGATATCGGAGCTGAAGACTGCCTTTCAGATCGGATTTGTCCTTTTTATTCCGTTCATGGTCATCGATATGGTCGTAGCCTCTATATTGCTGGCTCTTGGAATGATGCAGTTGCCTCCAGTCATGATATCCACTCCTTTCAAAATACTCCTTTTCGTCATGGTGGATGGGTGGAACCTGGTGATTGGCTCGCTTGTTAAAAGCTTTTATTAGTTGGAGATCCTCAGGATGAATCAGGACGTAATCCTCAAACTTGCCAAGGACACTTTGGAAGTCACTTTGATGGTCAGCGGCCCGATGCTTCTTGTATCGCCTGGTGGTGGGTGTAGTGGTCAGCATTGCCCAGGTCGTGACTTCTATTCAGGACATGACACTTTCATTTGTTCCGAGGATTATTGCCGTTTTCCTGGCTTTTCTAATATCATTTCCCTGGATCATGAACATTTTGTTGGCCTTCACGTCGCAGCTTTTCGGTCATCTCGAACGATATGCCCACTAGAGGAGGCACTGCTTCCGATGCACTCCCGGAACATCGAGGCGCACACGAAGAGGCTTTTGCATAGAGTTCTCTGTCGTTAGGCCAGGAGCGTATTTCCTGACCGGCGAACCTTGTATTGTTCCGTGCATCCGTCAGTTCATGTGAAAAATGGAGCCTTTTCTCATCTCGACCCCGGAAATCATTCGCTTCCTCATCGTGTTGCTGCGCGTTTCTGGAATCATGCTGTTTGCTCCCTTTTTCAGCAACCAGGCAGTCCCTCTTCAGATTCGAGCCGCATTTGCGCTTGTCGTCGCCTATGTTCTGGCGCCCTCGCTGCCGCTGGGTGCAATTCCAAAGGGCTTTGGCCTGAGCAATATCACAGGCCTGGCCGCCGGCGAAATACTGTCCGGGGTTTTGCTTGGTTTTGCCGCTTCCTGTGTTTTTGCCGGGATGCAGTTTGCGGGACAGATCATTTCCTTTCAGCTGGGTTTTTCTCTGATAAACCAGATCGATCCCCAGACAAACGTCGAAGCTCCTGTTTTCTCGTTTATCCACAACTATGTCGGTTTGTTGTTTTTTATCCTGATCAACGGACATCATTGGTTTCTGCTCGCAATCAGTGACAGTTTTGGCCCCTTGCCAATTGGGGGGTTCAGGATCCACGGATCGGTTGTCGCCTGGCTGCTGGAACTCTCTGCACAAATATTGGTGATTGGTTTGAGGATTGCAGGCCCTGTCATCATCGTGACAACAATCGCGGATATTGTCTTGGGAATCCTGGGACGTGCCGCTCCCCAGATCCAGATACTCATTGTAGGCATGCCACTCAAGATTCTGGTTGGCTTCGGCTGCTTAAGCTTTTCCTTTTATTTCCTTCCGCGCTACCTCCAGGATCTCTATGCCACGCTTTACAAAACATTGTTTTCCCTTGTGCGTGCAGTGAGTTAGGGGCGACTTATGGCCGGCGCGAGCGACAATAAATCAGAAAAACCTACACAAAGGAAGCTCAGGAAAGCGCGGGAAAAAGGCCAGGTCGCGCGCAGCAAAGAAGTATCCTCCGCAGGAGTGCTTTTGGGCGGCAGCCTGCTGCTGTTGTTTTTCGGCCAGACCATTCTGCAAACTCTCGCATATGAAATGAAACACTTTTTTGTCTACCGCGTTCCTTCCGAAATTACAGTTGCCAATCTTTCGCAAATCGCCAATGGGTTGGGAATGCGCATTGCTGTTGTCGTGTTCCCGGTGCTCCTGGCAATGCTGCTGCTTTCCGTTGCCGCAAATGTAATGCAGGGGGGGTTGGTGTTTTCGACTGAATCCCTTGGCTTTCATTTTGAAAAACTGAGCCCCAAAAAGGGCATGGAGAAGATCTTCTCGAAAAATGGACTGGTTGAGCTTGTCAAAAACCTGTTATTGCTCGGTGCTGTCAGTTTTATCAGCTACCAGGTCATTCAAACGCATATGTGGCTTTTCCCCAGGCTTGTTTTGATGGATGTATGGAAACTTATTCATTGGACCGCCTATATCAGCTATGAAGTGTTAATCCGGGTTGCGGTTCTCCTTATTGTCGTGGCGTTAGGCGATTATCTATTTCAGAAATATCGCTTTACGGAACAGCTGAAGATGAGCAAGCAGGAAATCAAAGAGGAGTTTAAGGAAACTGAAGGAGATCCGATCACGAAGGGACGCATCCGAAGAATCCAGCGCGAGATGGCTCGAAAGCGCATGATGGCGGATGTTCCGACGGCCGACGTGATTATAACGAACCCCACGCACTATTCGGTGGCATTGTCGTATAAAGTGGAGACCATGGATGCTCCCAGGGTTGTCGCCAAGGGTGTCGGATTTTTGGCGCTCAAAATACGAGAAGTGGCACAAGAGCATGACATTCCTCTTGTAGAAAACAAGCCTTTGGCACAGACACTGTATAAATCCGTTGAGATTGGAGAATCCATCCCCAACAGCCTGTATAAAGCAGTTGCAGAGATTTTGGCCTATGTTTACAAGGCTAAGAACGCTCTGTCCCGGTAGCCGCACTGCCTTCCTCCCGCACAAATCCCAGAATACTTTAGAATAATTTCCCTAATGGCATGCAAATTGCTTCTTTCAATCCTCGAGCGATAGAAACGTTTTTAGGAGATCCGAGAAAGAAATGAGTATTGCAGAAAGATCCGCAATGACAAACTCTTCAAGCATCCTCGGTAAACTTCATCTGGCTATTCCCGTGGGAGTGATGGGAATCCTGCTGGTCATGGTTCTGCCTATGCCGACCATGATCATGGACCTCCTGATAAGCCTGAATATTACGCTTTCTATCGTCATTATGCTGGTTTCGATGTACATTTTGCAGCCGGTGCATTTCTCAGTATTCCCATCACTCCTCCTCCTCATAACCTTATTTCGCTTGTCCATAAACGTAGCGACAACCCGACTGATTCTTCTGCAGGGTGCCACGGGAGAAGACGCTGCGGGAAAAGTGATTCAGTCCTTTGGCCAGTTTGTTGTTGGCGGCAACTACGTTGTCGGCATTGTTGTTTTTCTCGTCCTTATAGCTATCCAATACATAGTAATCAACCACGGCGCAGTGCGCATTTCGGAAGTTACCGCTCGTTTCACCCTGGATGCAATGCCGGGAAAACAGATGAGCATCGATGCGGATGTGAAT
The DNA here is from genome assembly GCA_963718845.1 of uncultured Acidobacteriota bacterium. Classification (GTDB taxonomy): domain Bacteria; phylum Acidobacteriota; class UBA6911; order UBA6911; family UBA6911; genus UBA6911. The sequence goes on along the minus strand of CAVRAD010000017.1, from coordinate 335,090 downwards.
GCCGGAGTCATCAATGAAACGGAAGCGAGGCAACGCAGAGAGCAGATTTCCAAGGAAGCGGAATTTTACGGTGCTATGGATGGGGCCATCCGTTTCACATCGCGCGATGCCATCGCCAGCATCATCATACTCTCGATCAACATTATCGGGGGCTTCCTGATCGGCGTCCTCCAGTTTGATATGGAATTGGCGGACGCAGCCAAGCGATTCACCATACTGACCATTGGAGATGGACTGGTAACCGCGATCCCGTCTCTGCTCGTTTCTGTGGCGGGCGCCATTATTACAACGCGCGCAGCCTCCGAGTCGAACCTGGGCGAGGATGTCGCGCGGCAGCTGTTTGTGAATCCCATCCCGATTGCCATCGGCTCGGGCTTTCTTTTCTTCCTCGCCCTGGTTCCAGGATTGCCGTTCGTGCCCTTCTTTGTGCTCGGGTCCTTGACCGGACTTCTGGCGTATCGGAGACGCAACGAACAGAGAAGTGAAAACCTGGCATTGGAGCGCATCAAGACTGAGAAAGCCGAAGCGGATAAAGCCCAAGGACAAGGTGGAAGGGCTCCTGAAGATAGACCTTCTTGGGATTGAGATGGGCTATGGCCTGATCCGGTATGTGGATGCAAGCCAGGGGGGCGATTTTCTCGACAGGATCAAATCAATTCGCAGACAAATTGCGCTCGAGATGGGATTGATCGTGCCGCCGGTTCATATTACAGACAACCTTCAGCTGAATCCAAGGCAGTATGCCGTCCTTCTGAAGGGTGTTCAGATCGCGCGCGGCGAGCTGGTTCAGGATCACTTGCTGGCAATAAATCCGGGAACCGCACGCGAGGAAATCCAAGGACTGGCAACAGTGGAACCGGCGTTTGGCCTGCAGGCGCGTTGGATCAAAGCTCAGGATCGTGAAAGAGCGCAGCTGGCCGGATACACGCTGGTGGATCCTGCGACCGTGCTGGCGACTCATCTGACGGAAATTATCAAATCTCAGGCGCCGGAGCTCCTCGGACGACAGGAAACCAAAAGCCTGCTGGATACGGTTGCGAAAACACATCCCAAGATTGTCGAAGAACTCGTGCCGAAGATATTGTCCGTCGGTGAAGTGCAGAAGGTCCTGCAGAACTTGCTGAAAGAGCGAGTCAGCATACGTGATTCCGTTACGATTCTGGAAACGCTTGCAGATTTCGGCGGCTACACAAAGAACATCGCCGCTCTGACGGAATACAGCCGTCAGGCTTTGGGCCGGTCCATTTGCAAACTCTATCAAAGCGACGACGGAGATCTGCAGGTATTCACCGTCAGTCCGGATCTTGAAAAAAACATCGGCGACGGAGTGGTGCAGTCGGAGCAGGGATCCTATCTGGCTTTGGAGCCTCGCCAGGCCAAAGAAATTATGACTCGTTTCCGCCGAACAGTGGAAACGGCCGGCTGCTTCGGGAAACCCTGTAATCCTGTGCTCTCCAAATATCCGGATGTACGTGCGGCAGTTGCTTGAACGGTTCCTGCCGAATGTTGCGGTCCTTTCTCACAGCGAAATACCCCCGAGCGTGCGCGTCCTTTCTTTGGGGATGGTGACTTAGGATGAGGATTAAAACGTTCCATACGGAAACCATGGCGGAAGCACTCCAGGAGATTAAGGCCAGTCTGGGGCCCGATGCTCTCCTGCTGTCTACCAAAGAAACCCCGCGTCGATCGGGCGTTTGGGGCAAGTCCGTAGGATTTGAGGTTGTTGCCGCAAGTGACCACTCGGAAGATATCGATGTGTTCTCTCCCGAGTGGGAACGGGAAACCGGAAAATTCAAGATCGCATTCTCCGGAACCGGATCAGGCAGATTCTCTTAATAAGGATGAATTCTCATGAGGTTTATTCTCCCGTCACACTGGCAAAGAATGCATGCAGCCCTTCGACCAAAATGCGCGAGAGCGAAAAGGAAGGATGTCGGCGCAAATTCAGACACGATCGACGAGATCTCAACGGAAAAGGGAAATCCTTTTAAGGGGCGGATTTCACTGGGGCTGTATCGAGGATCTCCTTCATTCGGGTGTGGACGAACCGTTGGCCCGCGCGCTGCTGTCAGGCGCTCTGGACTCTCTCTCCGCCGGACAACGGCGCAGCCGCCCTGCCATGATTCGTTCTCTATGTCAGGCGACGGTGGGCCGCATATCGCTTCCATCCAATCACGAACGGCATGCCGGAAAAAAGAGTTGTTGCCTTTGTCGGCCCGACCGGCGTGGGAAAAACCACTTCACTCGCCAAGCTTGCGGCGCACCTGGCCTTGCAGAAGAAAATGAAGGTTGTATTGATGACGCTGGATGGATACCGCATTGGAGCGGTCGAACAGTTGCGGTCCTATGCCGGGTTGATGGGCATCCCGTTTCGTTTTGTGGCTGATGTGTCGGAGCTGCCTCAGATCATTGAAGAAAACAGTCAGCGCGACTACATCCTGATCGATACGGCTGGGCGGAGCCCCAGGGATTTGAGCGCCATGCAGCGTCTGGCCGATTTCCTTCAGCGATCGGAGCATATCGAACGGCACCTTGTTCTGAGTGCCTCGACCAAACCCTCGGACATGCGCAAAACCATGGATCAATTTGAAATCTGCCGGCCGGGCCACCTGTTGTTTACGAAGCTGGATGAAACATCTACTCCCGGTCCGATATTGAACGAACTGGTCCGTACCCAAAAATGTTTTTCGTATTACACCGATGGGCAGCGAGTGCCCGATGACCTTCATGCAGCGCCCATGGAACACTTCATGGAATTTGTTTTCCAACGGAATGAAAACGCATTCAAGGAATAATTTATGATTTCTCCCTATCGACTCAGCAATGCAACAGGCAATTCCGAATCAAAGACGCGCGACTCCAGGCTTGCGAATTCCAAGGGGGCGGTCCTTCAGGTTGAAGGACAGGGACCCAAGATAGTTGCGGTAACCAGCGGAAAAGGCGGTGTGGGCAAAACCAATGTGGTTGCCAATCTGTCGGTTTGTCTTTCGGAATTGGGCAAGAAGGTTGTCGTGCTGGATGCGGATTTCGGATTGGCGAATCTTGATGTGCTCCTGGGTCTGACGCCTCGATACCACCTCGGCCATGTGCTGTTTGGCAACAAGTCGCTTGCGGAAATCATGGTTCAGGGCCCCCAGGGGATACGGATCATTCCGGCGAGCTCGGGCTTGCAGCGCATGTCAGAGCTGACCCTGGCGCAGCGGAATCACTTGATAGAAAGCTTTGCAACTCTGGATTCGGATACAGACTATTTCATCATCGATACTGCAGCAGGAATTTCGCGCAACGTGATTCATTTTCTGCTTGCTGCGCAAGAAGTCATTGTCGTGAGCGCTCCCGAGCCCACTGCGATCGTGGATGCATACGCCGTCATAAAGATCATCCTGGCGGAAGATCACGATAAGAGCATTCAGGTCCTCATCAATTCGGTAGAGCAACCTGAAGATGCGCAGGAAGTATTCTGCCAGATAAATTCCGTGGTGAAGAGGTTTCTCAACCGTGAAGTGGATTATCTCGGTCATATTGAGCGGGATTCCCATGTCCTACAGGCTGTAAGAAGCCAGATGCTTGTGACGCACCGTTTCCCAAATGCCCTGGCCAGCCGCAGTTTCCGGAATTTGGCCCGCCGCATGGTGCAGCAGGAAAATTCAACACATCCCGTCGATGGTCCTTGTTTGGGAAAAGCTTCTCAATGATTGGGTCAATTAATGGAATAGCCAGCGAGGCCGGCGAATACGCGGCGGTCTTTAGCAAGAGGATATAACGATGCAGGAATTGTTGAGCCAGCAGAAAACTTACAAACAGGCAATCCCATCCAATCCGGAAAGGGATGAGCTGATATTGGAGCACCTGCCCCAGATCAAATACATCGCACAGCGAATTTCCACAAAGCTGCCATCCCATGTCGAATTGAATGACCTCGTAAGCGCGGGCATCCTCGGGCTGCTGGACGCAATTGAGAAATTCGATCCGAATCGCGGTGTTAAGTTTAAAACCTATGCGGAGCTTCGCATCAAAGGAGGCATCCTGGACAGCCTCCGCAACCTGGATTGGGCGCCAAGGTCGCTGCGCAAGAAGAGCAAGGATCTGGAACGCGTTTACAGAGAATTGGAGCAGCGCCTGGGAGGCCCCGCGACGGACAAACAAGTCTGCGAAGCGATGGACATGTCTCTCGAAGAGTTCTATGCGCTGGTAGATCAGATCAAAGGGCTGAATCTCGGGAGCTTCCAGGAACTGGCGGGTCAGGATGAGGAGAAGAACAGCGAACCGCTGGTAAAATACGTTCCTGACGCTCCCCAGATGGACCCGTTCTTCGTTTTTCATAAATCCGAGATTCAGGGAATTATGAGCACGGCAATCGATACTCTCCCCAAGAAAGAGCGCCTGGTGGTGTCCCTGTACTACTACGACGAGCTTACCATGAAGGAAATTGGAAAAGTTCTCGGCGTCAATGAGTCGCGGGTATCGCAATTGCACACCAAGGCAATGCTAAGGCTTCGTACCAAACTCCGAAAAGTAAACGGACAAGATTAGAGCGTAGAAAATATTATGGATAAAGTTCTGTCACAGGAAGAAATAAGCGCGCTTTTTTCGGCCATGTCCTCAGAAGAGCTGAGCTTAAAGGGGCAACCGGATAAAGGCGCAGGCGCACGCAAAATCGCCAGTTATGATTTTCATTGCGCCGATCGCATCTCACAGGATCAGATGCGATCGATCCACCTGCTGCACGAGTATTTCGGACGCTGTTTTGCTTCCTCGCTCTCCGCATATCTCCGTGCCTTTGTCGACGTGAGTTTGGCTTCCCTGGAGCAGGTGTCGTATGCCGCATTCATCAAGGCGCTTCCGGATCCGACTCTCTTTGCCAGCATTGGCATGCGACCCCTGGACAGCAACATTGCCCTGGAATTGAACCCATCCCTGGTTTTTCCCATGATCGATATGATCCTGGGAGGGCCGGGACACGCTTTTGAAGAGAGCCGGAACCTCACCGAAATCGAGCTGAACATTGTTGAGGGCGTTATTAAGCTTGCCATGCGCGACCTCTGCGGAGCATGGCACCCGATCATGGACCTTGACCTCTTTCTGGAGGGCAAGGGGACAAAGGCGCAGATGTTTCAGATCGTTTCTCCGGCTGAAACCGTAATTGCCGTCCATTTCGAGCTAAAAATCGGCGATAACTCCGGGATGATGAATCTCTGCATCCCTTCGCGCACGCTCAAAATGCTGCGCAACAAATTCGACCAGCAGTGGACTACACGGCGGCAGAAGCCTTCGGGCAGCGAAGCGGAAAAAATCTTCGAATTGGTCAAGTCTGTACCGGTTTCTCTCAGCAGCGAAATCCGCAGATCCAAAGCTACGCTGAACGATCTGCTGAAAGTTGCGGTCGGCGATGTCATTGAATTGAGTGAACGCATTAACGATCCGGTTTATTTGTGTGTCGGGGGAATACCAAAATTTTGCGGAAAAATCGTTCAGCGGTGCGGGAAAAGATCCTTCGAAATAACCGCCGCCCATACGGGCTGATCTTCAAAACATTGCTTTTCGGCCTCATTCCAGGCCGCACTCTGAAAGGACGATTGTGACAGATTTCGTTGAACAAACTGAGGCAAAACCAGGCGCCGTCCCGCCGCATGCCGTTGTGGGAGGATCGCAGTCCACAGGAGCATGGAACATTGAGCTTCTTCTTGACGTCGAACTGCCGATCAGCGTTTCATTTGGACACTCCGAAATGACTCTCAAAGATGTCCTGAATCTTGGCGCAGGTTCCGTCATTGAATTGGACAAATCCGTCAACGATCCCGTGTCGATCATCGTTAACCACAAGCCGATAGCCAAAGGCGAAGTGGTCATGGTGGACGGCAATTATGGCGTGCGGATTCTGGAAGTGGAAAGCACGGCAGATCGGATTCGATCTCTGGGATGAACGCGGTGCATCGCTTTTTGCTGCAACGCGGGCATGCCCCGTGGGAGCGAAGGATCCAAGGGTAAACGCACGGGGCAGCTTACTTTGGTGACGCATAGAAAGGAGCGCAGGATGCTTGATATCCTTCTGGTTGTTGGATTAATGCTTTGCGCGGGAATTTATTACGGGATTACGAATCGAGGGCTTGTCGCGCGTATTCACGGTTTGGAACAGAATTTGCATCATATCTCAGACGTGATGTCACAAATGGCCGAAGTTCAGATAAAGACTTTTAAAAAACATTCAGCCGGCCTGGAAGGCCTGGAAGAGCGAATTCTGGAACTGAGCGTTCCTTCGCACGATTCCATTATGCCTTTGGAAAAACGGCATCAGGTGCTTGCTTTGGCACGCCAGGGTATTGCGTTAGAAGACATCGTAAAGCGTCTTAAAGCTCCGGTTGGAGAGGCGGAGGTCATTCTGAATCTGCAAAAGTATATGACCATGGAAAACCCGCGATCTCTGACTTCAAATGGACAGGTGAAAAATCATGTCTAAACAAAACTGCCATCGCAAGGAATGCACGCGCATTCGATCCGAATTCAGTATTTTTATGAGCCGCCGGCGTCCTCCCCATTATGAGGGACATATCTTTTGCAGCGATGACTGCCTGCAAATGCATTTTGAAAATACACTTATAGAGAAGTGGCGGGGGCTGCAAATGGAGAAGGGCCGAAGAATTCCCCGCCCGAAACTGGGAACCATACTGATGCAAACGGCATTCATCACTCGGAACCAACTCGATGAGGCAATCAAGCTCCAGAGCCAGGCGCAGGAAGGCCGCATTGGGGAATGGCTGCTGCGCCTTGGCTTTGTTGAAGAACACCAGATAACGGCGGCTCTTGCCAGGCAATATGGTCTTCCGCTGATCAATCTCAATACAGCGGATGCAAACGCAGAAGCTGTGCGAATGATCCCTGGGAAGGTGGCGCAATGCTCTGGCCTTGTCCCTGTTGGATTTGACGGACGATCAGATGTCGCTTCGAGTCGCGGTGACCGCCCCCGTCAATTTTAATTCGCAGGAGGCGATCCGGCGCATGGTTGGAAAGGGAATTGTTCCCTATGTGGGCGACCCGTCTGCTATCCAAAAAATGCTGGAAAAACTGTACGAGCCGGAAGACCTGGATCTTTCGGATCTTCCCACGTTCAGCTCCCTGGAAGACTTGATCGAGGTGGGCAATGAAATAGATTGCTACTGCAATCAATCACCGGGCTCAGAACATCAGAGCAGAGCTGTTGCAGGACTTCTTCTGGGTCCGGTTGGATCTCCCTACAAAATCGCATCATCACCTTTTTCGCTATCTGGCAGCTCCGGCGGGAACGTATGAGCATGTGCCCGAAAAAGGGATGGCGGTGGGCTATGGCGCAGGACATTGAAAATGCCATTTATGCCCAGTACGGTGGGCAAAAATTGCCGCGAAGCACGGCAATTTCCACCGGCAGCTCCCCTGCGGAGGCGCACATGGTTGAAAAGAGGCGGTTAGAATACAAAAAATATTGGCAAGAAATTTGCTGGTTAATAATGGTTTCAAACGGCCTCAATCAGAAGAGAGCTGGAGGTAATCAATAATGAACAGCGGAATCTATACGGCCTATTCGGGTTTGAAGGCGCAGTCGGATGCTTTGGAAATACTTTCAAACAACCTGGCCAATCTCAATACCACGGCCTTCAAAGAAGAAACAGCATTCTATACCTTCCTCGATCCGTCTGCAGGTTCTTCGCAACAAACTGCGGATTTGAACAGCACGATCAATCAAACCATCCGGGTCGGCAGCTGCCGTGAATTCGGCAGAGGGTGCGATGAGCGCAACCACCCGTGATCTGGATATTGCCATAGAGGGAAACGGATTTCTCGTGGTCAACACGCCGCGGGGGATTCGCTATACGCGCAACGGCAATTTGAATTTAAACGCTCAATCCGTGCTCGTCGCGTCGGATGGATCCCCTGTGATCGGTGAGAGCGGCAAACCCATTACACTCGGTCCTGGGAAAATTGCTATCAGCGAGAACGGGGAAATATCTCTCAGGAATACGGGGACGAATCCTCTGATAGTACCCCAGTCGATCGGCTCAAGTTAGTCTCTTTCGACGATCTCTCGGCACTGAAAAAAGAAGGCAGCTCGCTTTTTGTTTCCCGGGCTGATCGCAGTTTGGAAAAGAGTTCGGATGCGAAAATAAAATCAGGGTATCTGGAGCAATCCAATGTAAACCCTGTTTCCTCGATTGTCCGCATGGTTGAGATCCTGCGGCATTTTGAGGCTATCCAAAAGAGCATCAATCTTGTAATGAATGACATTAATTCCAAAGCCATTGAAAAACTTGGCCGCTAGGAGAAAGCATGCTACGTGCGTTGCATACCGCTGCAAGCGGAATGGAAGCTCAACAGCTGAACATTGACACCATTGCCCATAACCTCGCAAACATCAATACGAGCGGGTTCAAGTTTCGCAGGGCTCAGTTCCAGGACCTGTTGTACCAGAATATGCGGCAGGCGGGAGCCTCGAATACGGCAACAACGGAAATCCCCGTGGGGCTGCAGGTGGGCCTGGGCACAAAACCTGTTGCGAGCGAAATCATTTTCACCCAGGGAGACTTTGCATCGACCAGCAATGCCCTTGATATGGTGATTCAGGGGCATGGTTTCTTTCAAATCCGCCAGGCAAACGGGCAAATGGCCTACACGCGGAACGGGAATTTCCATCTGAACCGCGACGGCAACATTGTTACCTCTGATGGCGATTTGCTGGATCCCCAGATCACTATTCCGCAGGATCAGACCGGCATCACGATCGGTTCGGATGGTACGGTGTCGGTGCAGCAGGCAAACCAGACGCAAGCCGCAGCAGGTTGGAAGAATCGAGTTGGCTTTGTTCCAAAATCCATCGGGTCTTGAAAATATCGGCAAGAGCCTCTTCATGCCAACGCAATCTTCCGGGGAGGCTACAACGGGCACTCCGGGCGAAAACGGGCTGGGAACTCTGCTGTCAGGGTATGTGGAACAATCCAATGTAAGCGTCGTTGAAGAAATGATCAACATGATCGTGAGCCAGCGTGCGTATGAGGCTAATTCCAAGGTAATCCGCACTGCGGATGAAATGTTTACGCAAGCAAACAACGTAGCTCAATAAGCGAATTCCATGAAGCAAGCTTCGAATTTTCGCCTCACATATTTTTCGACCCCTTTCAATAGGACGCCGAATGCCCAAGCCTCCCGAGGGAAAGGCTCTGCATACGGCCGCCGCTTTGCCCCTTTCTTCGTGTGCCAGGAAAAGACGCGTGCTTTCTGCTCTTTCCTCCTGGGTGTGTCAGGTCCGCTACGCAGCATCGTCCGCTTTAGGTTGGGTGAGGGGAGGGTTCGCAGCTTGCTCTATGGGATGCGGTGGGTCCTGCTTGTTCTGATTTTGGCGCAAGTGTCTGTTCACAACGGGGAGACCGCGGAAGCTTTGCGGATAAGCCTGAGAGACGATGCGGCGGTTGCTTCCGCCAAAGTGCTTCTGAAAGATGTCGCAGACCTGCGCGGATCCGACCGACATCAGATTGAGAGTCTGGGTCAAATCGCAATTGTAGACTCCCCTGTTTTCGGGGAAACGGTGATTTTGAGCCGGAACCAAATCAGTGCCTTGGTGCAGGCCGCGGCCGGCCCTCTTCCTGCCGATACTTTCACCGGCGCTGCATCCGTCTGCATCAAGTTGCAGGGCAGGCAAATAACTGCTGATGAAATAGCCCCCATTCTGAGATCCTATATCCTCGAAAAGACTTCCTGGAGGGAATCCGAAATTGCGATCCAGTCCGTGGGAAATCTGAAAGGCATCGAGCTTCCTCCGATCGAAGCGGAATTTAGGATGTCTTCGAGCGGGGCAGTTATCGGCAAAAGAAATATTCTGGCGCCGCTTGTGATTCTGCAGGGCGGCAGAATCTTGCGCAGCTATTGGATTACAGCCGAAATCGGCGTTCGTGCAGAAGTGCTGACCGCTGCCAGGAAGATCGCTGCCGGCAAAGCTGCCTCCAGGGAAGATATCGAGAAACAATCTATTGAAATCACAGACTTGCGTGCATCCTATGCGCGTAATCCTGAAGATGTTCTCGGAAAAGTGTCGCGCCGCGTCCTTCTCCCCGGCGATCCAATGACTCGCGATAATTTTATGGATCCGTTGCTAGTCCGGCATGGCGAAACCGTCAGGCTTCGATTGGAAAGAGACGGAATCAGGCTCAAATCCCTGGCAAAAGCAGAACAGGACGGAAGGCTCGGCCAGTTCATCAGGATCCGCAGCGCTGACTTTCCAGCCTTCTTGAAGGCTCAGGTCACCGGCCGTGCAGAAGTAATGATGCAATAATAGGAGATGTGATAGCGATGAAATATACTGCGCTTTGTTTTGCTGCACTGATAGGGATCGCACTTGTATCTGCGGGGTGTGCTCCGACCAACGCGCGTGTCAATGACCCAACCGATTTGAGCGCCTATGTCGAAAGCGCAAAAAAAACAGCATCCGAAGTGCACACGAGCGAAGGCTCCCTGTGGACGGGCAGCGGCTATCGCTCCAACCTTGTTCGCGATACGAAAGCCCGCAGTATTGATGATGTCGTGACCATAAGGGTTTCTGAAACGACCCAGGCCGTTGCTTCCGCTGACGCCAAAAACTCGAGGGCTACGTCTGCAACAGCGGGCTTCGACAATCTTTTCGGGCTTGAAAAGATGATCAATGAATTGCCTACCATGGTGGGTGGGAAAAGCGACTCGAGCTTTGAAGGATCAGGCTCAACAAGCCGGGCAACGACCCTGCAGACAAGTCTGACTGCGCGTGTCATCGATGTCCTTCCGAACGGGTACCTGGTCGTGGAAGGGATGCGCGAGATTCGCGTCAACAACGAAAACCAGAGCGTTTATCTCACCGGCATTGTTCGTCCTGACGACATAGGCCCGAGAAATATCGTCCTTTCCTCCGCTGTGGCGCAGATGTCGGTGCGCGTGCAGGGCAAGGGCATTGCCAGCCAGCCTATAAAGCCGGGATGGCTCTACAAAATACTCACAGGCATTCTGCCTTTCTGAAACGGATAGAGCATGCAAAAGAAATTGCTATATTTATTTTGTGCGGCGTTACTGGCAATTGGTTGGCTGCCTGGGTCCCTGGCGGCGGCCAGCCGCATCAAGGATATTGCAGCATTTGAAGGAGTCCGCGAGAACCAGCTGGTCGGCTACGGATTGGTGGTCGGTTTGAATGGAACCGGAGACGGCAGCCAGGCATTTTTCTCCACACAAACTCTGGCTAATATGCTGGAACGGAGCGGAATTACCATTACCAATTATGCCCGAGTTAAAAATATCGCCGCCGTTATGGTTACGGCAAACCTGCCCCCCTTTATCCGGCCAGGCAGCCATGTGGATGTAACCGTGAGCTCAATCGGAGATGCCCAGAGTATCCAGGGCGGAGTGCTGATCATGACTCCTTTGCTTGCGGCCAATAATCAGGTTTATGTTACAGCCCAGGGACAGATAGCCCTCGGTGGCTACGGTGGGGGAGGGGGCGGCAATCGCGTACAGGTGAACCACCCGACCGTGGGAAGGATTCCCAACGGAGGGCTGGTTGAAAAGGATGTCTTTGTGGAATTCAACGGGAAATCCAAGTTGAATCTTGTGCTGAAGAGCAGCGACTTCACGACCGCAACCCGCGCCGCACATGCAATCAATGAATCATCGGGCGCAAGCATCGCCAGTGCCATCGACGGCCGCAGCATAACAATCCAAGTGCCAGCCGAATACAGCCAGCGCATCGTTGAATTCATGTCCCTGGTTGAAAATGCGAAGATGGAAGTGGATTACCCTGCCCGAGTTGTTATTAACGAGAAAACGGGAACCATCATTCTTGGAAAAGACGTAAAAATCGCCGAGGTGTCAATCATACACGGCAGCCTCTCGCTTCAGGTCGGGACCACCTACAATATTTCTCAACCGGAGGCTTTTTCCAAAGGGGAGACAACAGTAGTTCCGGACACAACAATCTCCATTCAGGAGGAGAAGGGCCAATCTGTGATGCTGCATGGGGGGACAAGCGTGGAAGAAGTCGTGCGCGCGCTGAACACAATTGGTGCCGGGCCGCGGGATGTTATCGCGATACTGCAGGCAATCAAAGCGCAGGGAGCGCTGCAGGCAGAGCTGGAGATTATATGATACGGGATTCGAGATACGAAATTCGAGATGGGTTGAGGATTTGGTGAAATGAAGGATACGTCGCTCATTACTCCGCTGAATCAAATGCCGATGAATATGCTCAATTCATCGGGGAGCCGGCTAGAGAACAGGCTTCAAGCTGTGCAAGGAGTGTCCGGGGCAAAACAGAAAGCTGAGCTGAAAAAAGTTTCGCAGGAGTTCGAGGCGGTTTTTATTGCGCACTTGCTGAAAGTCATGCGGGAAACGATCGAAGAATCGGGACTTTTGGAGGGCGGTTTTGGCAAATCAACCTACACGGAGCTTTTTGATCAGGAGGTTTCGCTTAGTCTCGCTCGGAGGGGGACTCTTGGAATTTCGAATCTTTTGTACAACAACCTTTCCGAGAAATTAAATAACACAGAGAAAGAAAAGTCGGGCCAGGCCCCGGATGAGGATGCGACGGGTTCTTCGGCAATTTCAAGCAATCCTTCACCCAATGCATCGAATCCACACAATGGATCGGAAGAGGAAATTTCCGATTTTCAGCTTCCTGTGCGTGCGCCCATCAGCTCTGCTTTCGGAATGCGAAAGGACCCTTTTTCGCACCAGGCAAAGTTTCATAGGGGTTTAGACCTGTCCGCCCCTGAGGGTATGAAGGTCGTGCCGGCATTTGCAGGGAAAGTGGTTTTTGCGGGATATATGAACGGGTATGGCAATACCGTTGTAGTACAACACTCCGGTGAACTCCAAACCCGATATGGCCACATGGGTTCGATTGCCGTTAGGGCGGGAGACAAGGTTGATTCACAAGATATTTTGGGAACTGTTGGCAATACAGGGCGAAGTACAGGGGCGCACCTGCACTTTGAGGTCATTCGAAATGGCCTGGCGGTTGATCCATCTGCGCATCTCAACGTTTCCACTGCCGATTCGCGCACAGGAAACCAGAAAATGGGCGTTTGAGGGCCTAATGCATCCAACTATTCTTAAAGTGTTATTATCAAAGGGACGATAAGCACAACGAGAGATAATCTCTTGAGGATACTATGGAAATTAACGGTACGAACCCTTTGATAGTTTCGAAAAACGGCGTGCAGCGGCTCGAGACTCCGCAGCAATCGGGGCACACTCTGAAAAGCAGCGGAGAGCAGTCCGATTCGGATCGGCTCGAACTGTCGGTCCGAAGCAGGGAAATCGCGCATCTCAATGAGCTGATTCAATCGACCCCGGATATTCGGGGAGACAAGGTTGAGAAGGCTCGGCGGGAGCTCGAGAGCGGTACATACAATGTAAAAGCGGAAAAGATTGCTGAGCAGATCCTTCGAGGCAATCTTCTGGACGAGGTTTCTTAGGCTCGACTAGGCGGAGAGGGCCATGTCTGATGAAATTGGTCTCTTAAATCTTGTCGTTTCACCAATCCTCGAAAGGGTTGTGCAAGAAGACCGGCTTGGCGGAAATCCGCCGCGAAGGCAGAGAACGCTTAAATCGGAATGTGCTAAAAAAGCTGAGGACAGCATGCCGCCCGATGAACCAGAGGGAGCGAACGACTCCATGTCTTCAAACCACATCGATCTCAGGATCTGAATCATGAACGATCAGATTTCGGAGCTCCTGGGAATAGTACGGGATGAGATCCGCCTCTACCGTGATCTCATCGAACACGCGCGGCACAAAACGGCTTTGCTGGTGCAAGGCCGCGTGGAAGCCATCCTGGAAAGCAATAAAAGCGAAGAGGCATTCAATGCCGGACTCCGAACCCTAGAATCGGAGATGGTGCGCCTCTGCCGGGATTTAGGCCGGGCTTTCAATATACCGCGTGAGGAGTTTACTCTCATGAAACTCGCCGAAAGCCTCGACAAATCGTTCGCCCTGGAAATCAGATCGCAAGCCGCCCTTTTTCGGAATATCGTTGAACAGTTGAAATCCATCAATCAACGCAATACGCGGCTGATTGAGCAATCTGTCCGCTATTCGGGAGGGCTGCTGGCTCTGATTGCGAATGCCACAGGATCCTATCAGCCAAGCGGATTGTTTGAGCCAATACCCAATACACAGCCGTCCTTTTCCCAGAGTGCCTGACGGCGCGATTGTCAAAATCGCCGATGATGAAACAGTGATGTTTATGAACACGAGCAAGCCGGAGCGGCACTTCTGCCCACCCGAACCGGTTGGAAAAGAATCGATATGACATCAATTATGAGCGGGTTCGACACAGTACAGCAAGCGCTTGCAGCGCAGCAATTTGCTTTGTCCATTGCGCAGAGAAATGTGGCCAATGTCAACGATCCCAATTATACCCGGCAGGAAGCTGTCTTTACTCCGGTAGGACAAGAATTCCAATTCGGCATCTCGGGAGTGTCGATTCAAGCCAGCCGCGATCGATTTATCGACTACAGCATCAGCAGGGAGCTTCCGTCTCTGGGGGAGAATAGTGTCGCACGTGAGGCACTGCAACAGATAGACGCCATTTTCGGGGGGAGCGGCGGAGAAAGCCTCCAGGAGGCGCTCTCCAGTTTCTTCCGCAGCTTCAGTTCTCTGACCAGTGCCCCGGAAGACGCGTCCTTGCGCCAGCAGGTGATCTCGAGCGCCAATGATCTTGCCGGAGAATTCCGGCGTATCTATGGCGCGATCCAGCAGGTTCAGACATCCACGGATCGCTCCGTGAAGTACGCCGTGGATAACATCAATTCCATCACGGCGCAGATTGCGGATTTAAATAAAAAAATTCCGGATGCGCAGCAGTCTCATTCCGAATTAGCGTCCGGGCTGCGCGATACCCGACAACAGTTGCTTGAGCAGCTTTCCAACCTTGCAGATGTTTCGTACTACGAAACCGAATCGGGTTCGATCACCGTAACCACACGGCAAGGCGGTTTGTTGGTGCTGGGGGATGAAAGCCGCGCACTCACGCTGACTCGTTCGGCAGCAGGCCCATTTCAGGGCATACAATTGAATGGCGTCAATATAACGGATTCCTTGGAATCGGGCGAGCTGGGTGGGTTGATTAACCTGCGAGACAATGTCCTTTCAGGATACCTCAACGCTCTCGATGATATGGCCGTAACGCTTACAGCCCGTGTGAATGAACAGCACGCGCAGGGAAGTGACCGCAACGGCGCAGCAGGAGGGGATGTATTCACTCCATTTGTTGAAGTCATTCCAGGATCCAACGCCGGGGCGGCGAGAGCTATGAGAGTTGCCATCACGGATGCCGCACGAATAGCTGCAGCGGGTGCGGGTGCCGGCGTGGGAGACAATACGAATGCCCGGCTGCTTGCAGGCATCAGTGAGGAGAAACTGTTTTCAGATTCCACCCAGACCGCCATCGAATATTACGCCCAATTGTTGTATCGGATCGGCACGGATGAAAAGAACGCCGAATCGGGCGTGGAGACTCAAACGGATTTGCTGGAGCAGCTAAAAAACCAGAGGGCCGCTTTATCCGGAGTTAATCTGGATGAAGAGGCCATCAATATCATCAAATATCAGAAAGCGTATCAGGCGAGTTCCCGTTTGGCGAATGTGCTGGATGAGCTGAGCGGAGAAATCCTGAATCTCTTGGGGCCATAGTCTATGCGTGTCACACAGTCAGAAATATCCCGGAATCTTTTGTCGGATATTGGAATGCTCAACGAAGATTTAGCTAGGTTCAGCCGCCAGGTTTCCAGCGGCAAGCTGCTTAATCAGTTGAAGGATTCCCCGTCTGGCAGCGCCGAACTGGTTTCTCTTGCCAAGCTTGACTCCGATATCGATCAATACCGCTTTAATGCGGATGCAGGCACGCTTTATCTGAGTGCAATAGATTCTACCCTCAACGAAGTGAATAATCTGGCTACGTCTATCTATGCCAGAGGCAGCCAGGCAACTTCCGAGCTTATCAGCGATGACGTGCGTGCGGCTTTGGCCAGTGAGATCAGGTCCCTGCGCGATCAAATTGTTGCACTGGCAAATAGTGAAGTGCGCGGTCGTTACATATTCGCCGGTTCTGAAGTTGCCGCGGCCCCTTTCCTCCTTGGAGGGGATTCCATTACGTATCAGGGGGATAATACTGTCAATGCCCTTAGTGTCGATGCCGGTGCGGAAGTGCAGATGAATTATTCGGGAAACGCTGTGTTCAACTCGACTTTTGCCGCAATCAGCTCCCTGCTGACCGCGATAGACGGCAATGACGCTGCAGGCATCCAAACCGCGCTCAGTCAATTCTCCCCGGCGCTTACGGATCTGTCGAAAATCCGCGCGCAAGTGGGCTCAAACATGAGTGCTCTTGAAAATGTTCAGTCTCGCCTGGAATTCAGGGGGATGAGCGTAAGAGAGCAGAGAAGCCGGATTGAAGACGCAAATATGGCACAGGCTGCAGTGCAGCTGAAACAGACTCAGACCGCCTTGGACGCGGCTATGTCCGCCGCCGGTTCCATTTTAACACAGCGCAACCTATTCGACATTCTAGGCTAAAAGAGCTACTATAGCGCCCGATAGATTTACAGATTTTAGATTTATAAAAAACGATCGCCCGGGAGAAAAGCATTTTCCGGGTTTTTTATGCGATTCCATGGCAGCTTTCGGGGATCTGAACCAACGATCGAGGCACTATGCTGGTCCAGACGGTAAATTTCGGGAGTCTTGAAATTCCGGAAAATAAGGTAGTCACCTTTAAAGAAGGCCTTCCGGGATTCCCTCAAATTCACAGGTTCACGGTCATAGAGCTCGAAGAGCTAAAGCCCTTCAAGTACCTTCAATCTCTGGATGAACCCCTTATTTCTCTCTTTATCATCAATCCGTTTTTCCTGGATCCTAACTACGAATTTCGACTGACCGATCCGGATATGGAGGATGTCCACAGCACGAATTCCGCAGAGCTGGCGGTCTATGCCGTGGCTACTATTCCAGAGGATCCCAACGGGGCTACGATCAACTTCATGGCGCCGATAGTCATCAACGATAAAGACCGGTGTGGGAAGCAGGTCATACTCCATGAGAGCAAATATTCGGTGCAGCATCCTTTGCTTCACCGTGCAAGTCAGGATGAAGTGAAAGCCTGGGAAGCCTGAATCATGCTCCTTTAACGGCGGGACAAGGAATGCCCCGCAGGTAACAACACGGATGCTGGTCTTTACACGAAAGAACGATGAAAGCCTTGTCATCGGCAATGATATAGAAATCACGATACTCAGTATCGGCGCCGGAAGCGTGAAAATAGGCATCAGGGCGCCGCGCAATATCTCGGTCCACCGTCACGAGGTCTACGAGGCCATCAAGCGCGAAAACCTCGCCGCCGCACAGTCGCACATTCCCAAAATAGACATCCTCAAAAAGCTTCTGCAACCCTGATTCATCCTGTCTCCCGGTGCATGTCTTGTCAGGTGTCAGGCATCATCCATCGGGTGTCAGCTCTGAGCTATCCGCTGCAATCTGTGCCGATTTACCGTCGAGTCGTTCTAGCCCGCATATCTCACGGGCTTTCTACTGCGGCGGCGGATCCGGGCATGTCTACTGGGTTGTGCTCCTTCGGGCTCCTCGACGTACTGTCGAGTACGTCTGCGGGGCCCTCGGTCGCGCGCCTTGTATCCACACCCGTCTGCGCCGCCTCGCTACGAAACCCCGTGAGAAATGCGGGCTAATACCTTGAATCGATGAATTTGGGGTAGTTGTGTTGGATCGGTTTCAGAACCTTTGCAAAACGGGCGCCTTTGCCAATTTCCACAAGGCTATTCCTGATATCGTCGTGGATAGCTTGAAGCTTGCAGGTGTGGCTGCGGCAAAGCTCCTGCAGTCGGACAGCCTGAGCCCTTGCAGCCGTGGCCATTTCATCTGCTTCATGCCGGGTTGCAGGATCCATCTGCGGGCGGCGTCGCGCCCAATCACTGGCAAGCTCGGCGATCTGCAGGTTCATTTGCGGGATCTGCTCCAGGCGTGTCGCGATTCTGAAGTGTCGATTTGACGAGGCCCCGGCCACCTTTCGGCTCGTCCTCATTCAGGAATTTAGTGAGATCTTCCGCCAGCTTTGAGTAGAAAAAAGAGAGGGTCCGAAATTCTGCGGCAAAGTTTTTCATGGCGGCTATATCGAGACGCTAAAGGATTTAACCTGAATTGCCGCGGCAGGCGCTGCGGCTCCAATAACCGCGGGGTCAGGAAAATCGAGCGGTTTGGATATTTCGGCCCCTTCCCGGGTCTGTTCTGCAATCATTCTCCACGCGGACCGGAGGTTTTCCAGCAAAGACTCAATTTCCTGCAGCGGCTGGGGGTTCTGCTGTGCGTTGGCCGTAAAGATGCGCCCCTTCATATAGGTGTACAGCCGGTTCAGGGAATCCGCTATGGTGCCGCCGTTCTTCAAGTTGAGGCTTGACTGCAGCTCGGAGATTATGGAGATGCATTTGTTGACGGAGCGCGACCGGCCTTCGATGTTTTTGCATTCGATTTGTTCGCGCGCCTCCCGGAGGGAATAGATCGCGGCATCGTACAAAATAACGATCAGCTGCATAGGATTTGCCGTTCTTACCGAAACTTCGCGATATCGTTGAGCCAAAGCGTGATTTTCCACTATGAAAAACTCCTCATAATTCGAATTTTAATTATTTTTTGACAGAGATTTGATCTGGCTCTCCAAAGAAGACTGCAGCACAGTCATAAGCCGTAAAGCCTGGTCGGCCGCGTCGTATTGCGCCGTCAACATTTCCTCGCGTTTTGCCAGGCGCGCTTCATATTCGCTGATCTGATCATTCAGGGATTCAATGCTCTTTTTCAACCCGTCGGTGGCATTCATAATCGGGCCGGAAAGGGAATCTGTGAGTCCATCCAGAGCGCTGAACAGGCTCATCAAAACGCTCGCGCCCGCCACACCTTGTGTTTCGGATGCAACTGTAACGGTGCCGTAATTGCCTGTCGTCGTCTGGGAAATGCTCGCACTTAATCCCTCCTCCGGCTGTCCGCTCGCTCCGGTGAGTGTGAGGCCGCTTCCTATGGCGGCATGGCCGTTAATCGAGCCCGCGACATCCGTCCCGTAGACCGTTACCGGTGTCGTCCCGAACCCTGTAGTCCCCGGAACATCTACCCTGTCGGAAAAGACCGTGAGGGGCCGAGAACTGCCATAGTTGTTTGTAGAGATCTGTATCTTCCCGGTCCCGTCATCCTTTGCGATTACCGCCATCCCCTGGGAGATGAGAGCACTATTGATCTTTGAGAGCACTGTCGAACGCGAATCATTTTCGAGCAGTGAGACGATTGCCGTCCCGCTTCCGTCGCTGATGGTCAGAGTCTCATTGCCGGATAAGCTCGTGATGGATTGGTTCCCTGAAGCGGACGCCTGCCGGGCCAGAGCATCAATTTGTATGGCATACGTTCCTGCCTGGGTGGCGGATGTTTTGCCGCCGTAATTGACCCGGCTGTCGCTGGCAGTGACGCTCCCGGCCGCCGTCCCGTTGCCCAGAAAGAGGGCGGCAACGGCTGTGAAGTTGTCGTTAAACGCTTTCCGGAACTTGGTTTCATCCAGGGTTAGGCTGCCGTCGCGAGTGAATCCCAGGCCGGCCTGACCGGCTACCGTTAAACGGGTGTATTGGTTTTTTACGGACTGGATCAGCGGATTCTGAAGCATGCTCTGCACGCGGCGCACGGTGCTGTCTCCCGCAAGGACTCCCGCTTTTTGCGTGTTGGAATTGTAGGCGAACTGATCGTTGATGAAACCGTTCACGGCATTGTAAGCCGCGACGAACTCGTTGAGCGCCGCAACGATTGCATCCGTGTCCCTTTCCGCGCGAAGGGTCACAGGGGCGGCACTCACATCCTTCAATGTGAATGTAATGCCGTTGATTACGTCGGAAATGGTGTTTGAGCTTTTAGTAATGCCGACACCGTTCAAAACAAACTGCGCGTCCGTGGCCGCCTGTGTCTGTTCGAAGGTCAGGGCCTGGCCGCCGGACAAGGAACTCGTCATGGTAAAGGCATTCGCCGTTCCGGTGTCGTCCGCCGTGATCATCAGCCGGTAGGGCGTTGACGATCCGTCATTGATGATCGTGGCTGTAACGCCTGACTGCGCGTTGTTGATCGCATCGCGCACACCGCTCAAAGTCGAATTCGTGCTGTTGATGGTTATGGCTATGGGATCGCTGCTGCCTGTTGTGATCGTGATCGTCCCCGTGCCTAGCGAGGTGGATGTTGTGTCGGCAAAGGAAGAGGACACCTGCGTTTGCGCTTGTGCGAGGCTGCCGACCGTAAGCGAATAGGATCCGCCTGCGGCTGCACTCGAAGCGGTCGCGGAAACCGTAGCTTCATCCGATGAGATCATGTCGCATTGGGCGAAGATGCTCTCCGAAAGCCTGTCTGAAAAGGAATAGGGCTGCACAAGCGGAGCCTCGCCGCTTCCGTAAAGAAGAGCGTTCAGCGTATCCGATAATGCCGACAATTTCGTGTTCATGCTCTGATAGGCGCTGACTTTGCTTTGGAGAGTGCTTACCTTGCTCTCCATGGCGCGAACGGGAGCCCTCTCAACATACATGAGGTTTTCGACGATTGCGCCTACATCAATCGAACTGCTCATAAGATTAACGGAGTAGGATGATGAGCTCATGGTCTTAGATTAGACCTTTCGCATTTGAAGGGTTTCGGTGAAGAATCACTCTTGAATCTGGATTGTGTTCATGGGCATTGAAATAGATCAAAGTGTTCCCCCCCGGCGATTATGCCGGGGATAAACAACATATCGTCACTATTTGCATGGCGAATAGCGGTTTTTTGAGGTTTGCGGATTCTCGGGCTGCTTTAGCAGGGCGGCCCTGCTTGCTGTGGGAGTGCTGGAGAGAAGAGCTTATGCGTCCAACGCGTGCATTTCCAGTGGCTTGCGGAATGGGAATTCATGCCATATAAAAAGAAAGGCGCGTTCTCCGTTGAACGCGCCTTCCTCGATCAATTGATTTGACTGCTTTTACTTGAGCAGACTGAGAATGTTCTGGCTGCCGGAATTGGCCTGGGCCAGAGCTGCCATACCGGACTGTGCCAGGATCTGCTGCTTGGTCAAGTTCGATATTTCTTCAGCCATGTTGGCGTCGCGGATCGTGGATTCCGCAGACTGCGTGTTCTGAACCTGCGTTTGCAGAACCGCGACTGCAGACTGCAACCGGTTCATGCCGGCGCCGATTGTGCCGCGCATGCAGCCACAGAGTTCAGTGCGGCCTGGATGTCTCCCAGAGCGCCGGCGGCGTCACCAACCAGATCCACTTTGGTCAGGTCAGTCCCGTCCAGAGCAGCTGCCGTGAAGGAAGTGATCGCGACGTCGATCGAACTGGAAGAAGTCATGTCGCCGACGAATACGCTTAATGCGTCATCCCCACCAAGACCAAGCGCAGTAAAGAGGTACGCTCCATTAAAATTGGTTTGCGAGGCAATGCGGTCTATTTCGGCCGCTATTGATGTGAACTCAGCTTGTAAGGAAGTCTTGCCGGCCGTATCCACAGTTTCCGTCGCAGCTTCTTCCGCCAGCGTGACGCCGCGGGTTAAGAGGTTGGTGATTTCCTGCAATGCGCCGTCAGCAATCTGGGCCACGCCGATGCCGTCGTTCGCGTTGCGGATGGATTGGCTCAGAGCAAAGGTGTTGGCGCGCAGGCTGTCCGCGATCTGCAGACCGGCGGCATCATCTGCTCCGCTGTTGATGCGCTTGCCGGACGACAAACGCGATAATGTTCTGGAAAGGTTTACGTTGTTGAGGTTTAACTGATTCTGAGCACTCAAACCAGAGATGTTGTTAAGTACGCTAAAAGATCCCATTTGGAATTCCTCCTTGAATTCACTTTACTAATTAATCCATTACCACTTTCGAAAATAGTCTTTGGGGCATCCTTGCCCCTCGTTTGATAGTCTACAGAAACTGCATTTGCCAGTTTCCGCTGCAACCGGTTCTTTTATGGCTTCCACGGCAACGTATCGTCGCAAGGGCGGCTGATGATTAGAGGAAAGTTTCGATTTGCAAAATTAGTTTGGCCTCCAATTTGCTTATGTGAATAGGGCGGCATCGTATTGAGCCCGCCAAGAAGGGAGAATCTATGGCCAGGATCTTTGTGGACAATAGAGAAATTGAGTCTCCGAAGGATAATTCCTCTATGAGTCAGATTCTGAAATATGTCGAAGATTCCCACCTGGCTCAGAACTCTGCGGTATGGCAAATCCAGGTAAATGGACTTCAGTTGATACCGAATGGCCTTTCTGAAAGCAGGGATCGCACCGCGCTTGGCCCAATGAATGCCTCGGATAAAGTGGAGATAGTCACGGGCACTCTCGCGGAAATTGCACGTCACGCCATATCGGAAGCTCTCGATTATGTTGACTTCATTGAAAGCGCAACCCCTTCTTTGGTGCGGAGTTTCCGAATAAATCCGCTGCCGGAATCTTTCGAAAAATTACCGGATTTATACGAAGGCCTTTACTGGTGGAACCTTCTTTTAAACAAGCTCAAAGCGGATTTCCTGAACCAATCTGAAGATGTTGCTGTTTGGAAAGGCTCTGAATCCGACTATTAACAGAAACTTGTTTCCATTCTGAAACGACTGATTGAATCCCGGGAAAAGGAAAACTTTGTTCGGATAGCGGACCTTCTTGAGCGTGAAATCATTCCGCTAATACCGATCTGGAGGGGAATGCTCGGCGCCGTGGCCCAAAGAGCGGGTGTAACGCAGTAGGCAGTCAAGAGTCTGTCAAATGAGAGTGCTGAGTGCCAAACCTATGACAACAGTATTGCGAGCGTGCCGCTAGATCTGCGGCGTTGAATTGAGATTTATCCTATATGAATGAGACAGCCATATTAGTCGGCCAAAAGGTTGTCGGTTCGGGGACAGAGGTTTTTGCTATTGCCGAAATCGGTATCCATTAAGACGGGAGTTTGGCTTAAGCGGAAAAGCTTATTGATGCAGCCGCGGCATGCGGTGCGGATGCGGTGCAATTTACCAGTTACCGGACCGACCATCTTCTGATTTCTTCGCGGGATCGTCGCGCAAAGCAGTTTAACGGTTCGGCTGGCGTCCTATCAGAAGTAGAATGTTAAGGCATTTGCCATATGCTGACGATATAGCGCAAGGACGCTCTTGTCCGGGAATACATATGATAATACTCACAAAGATCAACAAAGCCCCGATTGCGGTGAACTCCGACCTGATTCAATACATCGAGGAGACACCCGATACGATTATTACGCTGACAAACAATGACAAGGTAGTGGTTCACGAAAGCATGTCCGAAATAATTCAAAAGGTGGTTCACTATCGCCGCCTTGTAAATTGTCTTGTGGAAACAGAGTATGAGCGACAACGCGGAAACATCTAAAAAGTCCTCGATGGATTTAGCCTCCGTTATAGGGTTGACGATGGCTGTAGTTGCTATCCTTGGAGGGCAGGCGCTGGAAGGCGGAAGTGTCGGTTCCCTCATACAGCCGACTGCCGCCATCATTGTGCTGGGCGGGACATTTGGCGCCTGTCTGCTGCAATTCCCGCTTGCAGTCGCCCTAACCAGCTTCAAGTCCATTGTTAAAGCGTTTGTGGAGCCAAAAGGCAATAACAAAGCGGTTATCCAGGAGATTATTCGTTTCGCCAACAAGGCGAGAAAAGAAGGTGTGATCTCTCTGGAAGCGGACGCCCAGAAAATCACGGATCCATTTCTTAAGAAAGCTTTGACGATGGCCATGGATGGAGTTGAGCCCAAAGTTCTGCGCGAGACCATGGAGCTTGAGATTTCAAACCTCGAAGAAGAAGGGGAACAACCAATCAAGTTCTGGCAGGCTGCAGGCGGGTATTCTCCGACCATAGGAATCCTGGGCGCTGTCCTTGGGTTGATCCACGTGATGGAAAACCTGTCGGATCCCAGCAAATTGGGAAGCGGCATCGCAGTCGCCTTCGTTGCTACCGTCTACGGAGTAGGGCTCGCCAATTTGGTGTATCTGCCTATTTCGGGAAAGCTAAAGTTAAAATCCAGATCCCATCTGATTGCCAAGGAGATCATGCTTGTGGGAGTGATTTCCATTCTCGAAGGAGAAAATCCTCGGCTTATCGAGGACAAGCTAAGAAGCTATTTGAGCCGCAAAGAGCAGGAAGAACAGCCTCAAGGCAACGCGGCCGGGCAGCGGAAAGCTGCTTAGCCATTCCAGGTGATAGCATGCGTCGAAAAAGGGTCCAACATGAAGAAGAGGGCGGATCTGAACGCTGGCTGGTGTCCTATGCGGACTTCATCACCCTGCTGTTTGCATTCTTCACAACGCTATATGCCATCTCTACGGTAGACGCGCAGAAGATGGGGAAGATGGTCACATCGATGCGGGCGGAGTTTGATAGCGGTGTTTTCGATTCGGGAAATAAAAATTTGTCGCTGAGTCAGGGTTCCGGCGGTGCCGCTTCCAGTTCGCGTGAAGTCCTGCAGAGTCTGACACCAGGCAATGGAATAAGCACAAAGGCATGCCTTTAAGGGCATGGAAGATCTGAAAGGCTTGGTCCAAAAGAGCTGTGCTGGACGGGGAGAAGGACCTGGGACGCTATAAAAAAAGCTGTGGAAACTCTCATGAGCGTCAGCATCTCAAAGGGAATCGTCCGAGTGCACCTGGAACCCCGGGGATTGATCATCAGTCTGGGGGAAAAGGGCATATTTGACTCCGGTTCGGATCAAATCAAGCCTGAAGGGAAAGGTGTTGCTCGATGAATTGCCGCAGTCTGGTGTCTGTGGGCAACTATATCCGCGTGGAAGGTCACACGGACAATGTTCCGATCAGCAATCCCAGATTCCCGTCAAACTGGGAATTGTCAACCGCCAGGGCCACCGTTGTCGTGTGTCACCTGATCCAAACCTACAGTTTGAGTCCGGCGATGCTTTCTGCTGCGGGCTATGCTGAAAACAGGCCCATTGCATCGAATGATACGGAGGAAGGCAAAGCCCGCAACCGCCGCGTTGATCTTATTATTTGAATCCTGCCGCAGCTGCGATGGAACCCAGATAAATTACGAATTACGAATGACGAATTACAATTACAATTACGAATTGAAATTCCTGGCGGCTTCTGGTGGACTTTTGGCAGAAAGCGAGCCGCTTCAACAAAGTATGATTTCATTCGTCATTCGTAATGCGTAATTATGTTATCGTTGCCAGACGTAGGCGCCGAATTCCTTGCGTATTTTGAATCCCAAACGTTGATACCATTCAAACGCCCGCAGATTCTCTTTTGTCACCGTCAAGCTGACAGTGCGGAAGCCCAGCGTTTTTAGCTGAGCAAACGCTCGATTCATCAGCGTGTTCCCCAGCCGTCTGCCCTGGTATGAAGGATGCACCGCGATCTGAGGAATTATTGCGGTCCCATTTGAAATGCGGCAACAAAAAACAAATCCGCACGGCGTGCCCTGCCCGTCCAACCCGACAAATGAAGCTTCAGGAATAAAAATGCCGCAACCGGGATTTTCAACCAGGCTGCGCAGATAGCTTTCACATCCTGTTCTTGTGCGGTAATCCTCGCATATTTCCGCATCGACCTGATTCTCATAGCTGAGGATGTCATTTCAGCGGTCCGGGCAAGATAGGTCGCATGCCAGGGGATAATCCTCAAGGCAGAGGGTAATTCCGCTTTTTTCCCTGTGATTGTCCAGATCAAGGTCAAGATAATAGCGCCTGCAGTGGCTGAAGCCATTCCGCGTGAATGCGGATGCGAGATTCAGATGGTGAAAAGGCATGATCTGAGCTTCCACGCGCTTTATGTTCTGGGTGTCTTTCAGGCAGGAAATTGATAGAGCAAGAAGCTCATCGACTGCTTCCTGGGAGTGTGCCGCGTTCATTGCGTAAAGCGTTCCGATGACGCCTTTTGATTGGTTTATCAGGAAATAGGTGTACCCGAGGGCTTTATTGTCGGCGATGGCAACATACCCGGGCAAAAGTTTCTGCTTGATGAATGCAACGAGAACTCGGCGGATGGAGCGTAATCCCAGTCAAGATCGGCCCTCCACATCCTGTCCTCGTCCTCCATAAGAGGCTGAAGAGGTGTTTCGTCCAGGCAGCTTATTGGGATGTATTTGAGGTCGGACATAGTGCGTCGAAACAATCCTGGTTTTTGTGGGAGCTGTTGACAAAATCGTGAATGGTGATCCATGATCCTGCCGGTATGCTGAGGAATGCGCTTGCGATGCGGGGATCAAACTGGGTTCCGGAACAAAACCGAATTTCCTCCAGCGCTGTTTCGAAAGACAGGGCTTTTCGATAGGGCCGGTCGCTGGTCATTGCGTCCATCGTGCGACAGCAAAGATTCTGGCCCCCAGTGGAATATCGGTGCCGGCCAAACCATTCGGGTAGCCTTTCCCGTCCCATCGCTCCTGATGGCACAACACGATTTCCGCTGCCGGGAAAGAAATTCGATATTTTGCAGGATATTATAGCCAATCTGAGGATGCATCCGCATTTCCACCCACTCTTCTTCACTCAATTTTCCCGGTTTGAGAAGGATGGAATCCCTCACTCCTATCTTTCCGACATCGTGCAGCAAAGCGCCGCGACCCGTCTGAATCAAATCGTCGTGCTTCAGCCCGAGGTCTTCGGCCAGCGTTAATGTATATTCTCTGACCCGCTGGGAATGCGCTTTAGTTTCGTGCTCCCGTGCGTCCAAAGCCGTGACCAGCGCTTCCAGGGTAATCTTGTAACTTTCTTCGACATCGTACAACGCTTCATTCAGTTCGAAAGTGCGTTCCCGGACTTTGCGCTCGAGTTCTTCCCGGTAAAATCGGTTTTCCATCAGCAGGCGGCGGCGGTCGAGTGCCCGGATCACGGCGCGAACGGATAGACGTCAATTCGAAGGCTTGGTGATGAAATCAAAAGCCCCCATGCGCAAGGAGTCCACGGCGGTGCTTATATCCATCAAGCCGGTGATCATGATGAACGCGGTTTCAGGATCTTCTTCCTGGCCAGACGGAGAAATTCCAGGCCGGACATGCCGGGCATCATAACGTCGCTGATAACAAGGGAAAAACGCTGCTCTTTCATCTTGTTCAGAGCGTCCTGCGCGCTTGCGGAAGCGACACAATTGGAACCCTCCTGCTCGAAGTGTCTGAGCAGAATCGAGCGCACCTGTGGTTCATCATCTACCACGAGGATTTTTTCATCAAGGTGCTGTCGCATCATGCGTTCGCCGGAAGTCAACGGGAACTCAGGATTCGAGCCTGTTTGGCTTCGAAATCTCCTGAAGAACCTGGTAATGCTGGGCGCTCATCAGCTTCTGAATCCTGCCAACATCAGGGGACTCATGGATGTCTGCCGGGCATTCCGTCTTTTTGGACAGCAGCACACGGCCGTTGCTGAACACCTGTGTGACGATGCGCGCTTCGGGGAGTTCCATGTGTTCGGTCTGAACGTGTAACCGCCTTCCCATGAATTCCAGGTTGTCATTTAATCCTGTGACAGGGAGCTTTTGATTCGGTGCCGCTTTTTGCTTTGTTGTTCGCTCAAATGATCCCGGCCTTTGCCTTCATCTTCTCAGCTAGGAGCCCCTCCTAATACTCGGGCAGGCTTCTAGATGTCTGTCCAGCATTCCTCACGGATAGACTGTTTTCTCTATCGACGAGTGCAATCGAGATCTTTAATTGCCGCAGATGGAGTTTTGTCCGGAATTGGGGGCAAACGACCGGTAGATTCAGGCTGTATCCATTATGCGGAAGTTTGAGGCTCCGGAAAAAAGAAAGGATACAGGATGGTGGACTGGAGGAACCGCCAGACGTAACGTGGGCGGAGGTGATATGAAACATAGGCAAACTCGCGCAGACGATGGAGTTCCTCGGAGGAAACGGCGGAGTGACTATACACGCTCGTCCAGCCGTTGAATCGCTCCCAGTCTTTTTCGAAGATGTCCTGCCGGACAGTGTCATAGAACTGGGTGCCGGGATAGGGCGTTGTCACCGTGAATTGTATGGCGAAGGTGTTGAGTTTTTTTGCGTATCGGATCGTTTCCCGGATTCCCTCGACCGTGTCATTCGGGAGGCCCAAGGTATAATTCGCGATGACCCGTATGCCCAGTTTGTGACAGCATTCGATAATGCTTTCCTGTTGTGTTCGGGGAATGGCTTTGCGCTTGTTGCCGCGCAACATCTGCTGATTGGAGGATTCCACGCCGACTTCGATGCTCCGCAATCCTGCCCGGTATAGCAGCTGAACCAACTCCGGGTCCAGCCGGTCGGTGCGCGCCTCCATGCTCCAGCGGACATCGAGATTGTACCGGAGCAGAAGATCGGCAAATTCGTGGGCTCTTTTCTTGTTGAATGTCAGGTTCGGATCTCGGAAGGAAATTCCCCGGATGCCATATTTTGCCGATAAATAGCGGATCTCGTCGACAATGCTTTCCGCGCTGCGGACCCTGTAGCATGAGTTCACGAGATAAGGGCAATAATTGCAGGTGTAGGGGCAGCCCCGGCTTCCCAACATGGGAAGTGTGATCCCCTTTCCGGTGATTATCTGATACCGGAACTTGCGGATATCGAACTGGTCCCACTTGGGGAAGGGAAGCGCATCCAGATCCTGCACGAATCCCGCAGAGATTATTCCTTCCGGAATCTCCCCGCGGGCAAGGACGGAGCGATATTCTCGATTTCTTCCTTGACCACGAAATCGGCGGCACCGGAGAAAAAGTCCGGTACGGATGAAGCAAAAGTGCCGAAATAGCCAACTTTTGATCCAAACCGGCGTTTTGCCTCAATCCCGATCTCCCGCTCAAAATTGCAGTCGACGATGGAGGATGCAATCAGATACAGATCCGCGGGCACGAGTTGATCGGACTTCCGCACATCCAAGACTTGAACTTCGGCTCCATGAGCGGAGAGAATCGAATCCAGATAGGCAAGGGTTATATTTGGAATTGCGGCAATTCTTCTCTTGGCAAATTCCAGCAGCTTGGCAAAAGGAGATTTGCCTACGGTGAAGACCGTGCCGAATCCTCCGGCAACATCTTTCAGCGTGCAATTCGTCTGACGGCTGGCACTGAGTACGACTATCTTCACTTTGTTTCTTTTGCTTTCCTGCAACTGTATAATTATTGCATTTAAGAACGAGTAATTATAGCAGCAGGATTTTCAAAATCAAGAAACCCAATCTGCCATGTCCGATAACACTGAGATTTCACCTCCGCTGATGGCATAATCCTTAGTACCGCTTTAAAAAGAGGTGAAATGGTGAGCAGCCGTGAATTCATAGCCCTTGGAACGAGCAGCCAGACGCCTACAAGGGAACGCAGCCATAACGCCTATATGCTGCGCTGGGATGGCGAATGCTTTTTATTTGACCCCGGGGAAGGTGCGCAGAGGCAGCTGATTTGGGCAAATATCGCTGCATGCAGCATACACCACATCTGCATCACACACTTTCATGGAGACCACTGCCTCGGTCTAGCGGGTATCGTGCAACGGCTCTCTCAGGATCGCTGCAACCATTGTGTGCACATCTATTATCCGGAAAGCGGTCAGATCTATATCGAGCGGCTGTGCGGAGCCGCTATCTTTCAATCTCAAGTCGAACTGAAGTTGCATCCCGCGGCACAAGAAACGGGCAAAATGCTCGAATTGCGCAATGCTCCCGGATACACGCTTAAAGCTCTGCCGCTGGACCATTCAGTCCCCACTATCGGATACAGGCTGGAGGAGACGGAGCGCCTGCAATTTCTGCCCGAAAAACTCGATCAACTGGGAATCCGTGGACCTATGGTGGGTGAACTGCAGCGCAAGGGATGTTTCACATTTCGGGCAGAACTGTGCGCCTGGAAGACAGTGACGGCGCCGCGCCGCGGAAACATTTTCGCCTTCGTTATGGACACGCGTCCGTGCGCCGAGGCAGTCGCCCTGGGCAAACATGCGGATCTTCTTGTTATGGAAGCCACGTACACGTCCGAGCATCGAGACCTGGCGAATACGTATGCGCACTCAACCGCTGCCGATGCTGCGACGACAGCCTTGGATGCGGGCGCGCACCGCCTGGCTCTGGGCCATTTTTCCCAACGCTATCCAAATTCCGATCAACACCTCTTGGAGGCGAAGGAAATATTTCCTAACGTCATCGTTCTCAACGACCTGGATCGTGTCGGCATCGCTCGGACTAGCGCCTAGCCCGCAGTATTCATTGAAGCGCATACTGTGGCGCCGGATCTGAGCCTGTCTATCCGGAATCTGGAATCCGGAATCTGGAATCAAATGGGGCATAAACCATTTGAGTTTTGCATCCCCGTCTGGTAGCTTAAATTTCGGTTTCTCTGAAGCTGAAAATTGAGGAGAAAAACGCATTTGGCAATAAACGATCAGGGCGCTTCCGAGGTCGAAACAAAAGAACAAACTCAGGAATTCAAACCGGTGCTCGAGCTGAAATCCTGGTTCCGCGATATCTTCTTTGCTTTTGCAATAGCGATTTTCATTGTGGTTTTTGTGGTCCAGCCGGTTAAGGTTGAGGGAACAAGCATGCAACCACGGCTGGTAGATCAGGAGAGGATATTCGTCAATCGCTTTATTTACCGGTTTCAGAATATTCGAAGGGGAGATGTTGTGGTTTTTTGGTATCCGAAAGACCGAAGCAAATCCTTTATCAAGAGAGTTTTGGGTATCCCGGGAGATGAGGTGGAAATCCGGCATGGCATCGTCTATGTGAATGGAGCTCGAATATCGGAGCCCTATTTGAAGCGGGAGTTTCAGGATTACAAGTCTTTCGGGAAAACGATGGTGCCTGCCGGGCAATATTTTGTTTTAGGTGATCACAGGAACTCAAGCAACGATAGCCGTAGCTGGGGATTTGTGGCTCAGAACCTTATTTACGGCAAAGCCGTTTTCAGCTATTGGCCATTCTCTCGTGTGGGTGTTGTGGAGTAACAGGGAATAGCAGCGTGGATTTTCGGTGATGCGGTTTAAGTCCTGTGGCAGATAGGACCGGGTCACCCCTTCGATACTTTACCCTAAAAAAATGAAAGCATTTCTTGCACTGGAAGACGGAAGTATATTTGCGGGGCGGAGCTTTGGTGCCTCCGGGGAAACCGGCGGTGAAGTTGTATTCAACACCTCCATGTCCGGCTATCAGGAAATTCTTACCGATCCCTCCTATGCCGGCCAGATTGTCGTAATGACATACCCGCATATCGGCAACTATGGAACAAACGCGGAAGATGAAGAATCGTCGCGTCCGTATGCCGAAGGATTTGTGGCGCGCGAATTCAGTTCCGTTGCATTCGAATTGGCGCTCTGAGAGAAGCGCTTGAGGACTATCTAAAGCGGCACCACGTCGTGGCGATTTCGGAGGTGGATACCCGCGCTCTTGTGCGGCACATCCGAAGCAAAGGCGCCATGCGCGGGATCATAAGTTCCGCCGATACCGATCCGAAGCAGCTCGTCGAGAAAGCCCGTGCGGTGCCCAGCATGCTCGGGTGCGATCTGGCATCTTCAGTGACTTGCTCCAGGCAATATGTCTATGGCGGTTGCTCTGCGGATCCCGAGGTTCGGAGCTTCCGTGTGATCGCCTATGACTATGGCATCAAACGAAATATTCTTAACCATCTTGCCAATCTCGGCTGTCGCGTAACCGTAGTGCCTGCATCCACCAGCGCAGAGGAAATCCTTGCGTGCGGTCCGGACGGCGTCTTTCTTTCCAATGGACCGGGGGATCCGGAACCCCTGGCATATGCGGCGGAAAACATTCGCAAACTGCTGGGGCGCGTGCCGGTTTTCGGAATTTGCCTGGGGCACCAACTGATGGGGCTCGCATTCGGCGGCAAAACCTACAAACTGAAATTCGGCCACCGGGGAGGCAATCAGCCTGTCAAAAACCTGATCACCGGGCAGGTGGAAATCACAGCTCAAAATCATGGCTTTGCGGTGGATCCGGACTCTCTGGATGCGCGCCAGATCGAACTGACGCACATGAATCTGAATGATCAGACGCTGGAAGGTTTTCGACATCGCAGCCTTGCGGCTTTTTCCGTGCAATATCACCCCGAGGCCTCTCCGGGCCCTCATGACTCGCACTATCTTTTTGAGGAGTTCAGGCAGCTCATGTCGAATTCCGGAAATCCCCATGCCTAAGCGAACCGACATTAAAAAAATCCTGATCATTGGTTCCGGCCCGATTGTAATAGGGCAAGCCTGTGAATTCGATTATTCAGGCACTCAAGCCTGCAAGTCTCTCCAGCAGGAGGGATTTGAAGTTGTTCTGGTGAACTCCAATCCGGCCACTATTATGACGGACCCGGACCTGGCGGATCGAACCTATATTGAACCGCTTACCGCGGAATCCGTTGGCGCCATCATCGCCCGGGAACGGCCTGATGCGCTGCTTCCGACTGTCGGCGGTCAGACGGGGCTCAACATCTCCGTTGAATTGGCCAAGTCGGGCGTGCTGGACCATTACGGCGTAGAAATGATCGGAGCGAAGCTGCGCGCCGTGGAAGTGGCCGAAGACCGCCAGCTATTCAAAGACGCCATGACTGAGATCGGCCTGCATTCCGCCAAGTCACGCGTCGTACGAAACCTTTCCGAAGCACGGGAATACCTTTCTGCTATCGGATTGCCGGCGATTATCCGGCCGAGCTTTACGCTCGGCGGTTCCGGCGGTGGAATCGCCTTCAACGCCGAAGAATACGAATCGATCGTTACCCGCGGACTGGACATTTCCCCCACGCACGAAGTGCTGGTGGAACAATCGCTCCTGGGATGGAAAGAATTCGAGCTGGAGGTGATGCGGGATCTTGCCGACAATGTCGTAATCATCTGCTCTATCGAAAACTTTGATCCCATGGGAGTGCATACGGGCGATTCCATTACGGTCGCGCCGGCACAGACTCTGAGCGACAAAGAATATCAGCAGATGCGGAATGCAGCCATTCGCATCATTCGCAAGGTCGGTGTTGAAACCGGAGGATCCAATATCCAGTTTGCCGTAAATCCGGATACCGGAGAGATTGTTGTCATCGAAATGAATCCCAGAGTTTCAAGAAGCTCTGCGTTGGCTTCCAAAGCGACGGGTTTCCCGATTGCCAAAATAGCGGCGAAACTTGCTGTCGGGTATACGCTGGATGAGATTCCCAACGATATTACCAAAAAGACCCCCGCGAGCTTCGAGCCCACCATAGACTATGTGGTGGTCAAAATGCCGAAATGGAACTTCGAAAAATTCAAGGAGGCCGATCCCACTCTGGGTACCCAAATGAAATCGGTGGGAGAAGTCATGGCCATCGGCCGCACCTTCAAGGAAGCGCTTCTCAAGGGCGTGCGCTCGCTGGAAAAAGGGAAGAGCCTCGCTTCAGAAAAGATTTTTCCGGAGAACCTGGAACACTATCTGAGAACACCCATGCCGGAGCGGCTTGCCCATATCCACTACGCCCTTTCGATCAACTGGACGGTCGAAGAGATCCACAGGCATACAAAAATTGATCCGTGGTTTTTAAACCAGCTCTGGGAGATTGTGGAGCTCGAGAAAAAGCTGCAGGCATATACGATCGAATCCTTGCCGCCGGACCTTTTGCGGGAATGCAAACGCAGCGGATTCTCGGATCAAAACGTTTCGGAATTCCTTGCGCTGTCGAACGGAGCAAACGCTACGGCAAATCAGGTGATGGCGCTTCGTCAGAAATGCGGGATCCATCCCGTCTATAAAAGAGTGGACACCTGCGCGGCTGAATTCGAATCGAACACGCCCTATCTCTATTCCACCTACGAGAGCGAGTGTGAGGCGAATCCTACGGACAGGAAAAAGATCATGGTTCTGGGCAGCGGGCCCAATCGCATCGGCCAGGGGATCGAATTTGACTATTGCTGCTGCCATGCCGCATTCGCGCTCAAAGAAGCCGGTTTCGAAGCCATCATGGTGAACTGCAATCCTGAGACGGTGTCCACGGATTACGACACGTCCGACCGCCTGTATTTCGAGCCGTTGACTTTCGAGGATGTGATGGAGATCGTCGCGGTGGAAAAACCGCACGGCGTGATTGTGCAGTTTGGCGGGCAAACACCGTTGAATCTGGCGCTCAAATTAAAAGAAGCCGGTGTGCCGATTATAGGCACTTCGCCCGAAAACATCGACCTGGCGGAAGACCGCAAACGCTTCGGGCAATTGCTGGTGGATCTCGACATTCCGCAACCCCAAAATGGGACCGCCCTTTGCCTGGAAGAGGCGCGGGCCGTTGCGCTGCAAATCGGCTATCCTGTCCTCGTCCGTCCTTCCTATGTCCTGGGAGGCCGCGCAATGTCGATCGTGTATGACCAGACATCGCTGGACGAGTACATGACAACGGCGGTGGAAGCTTCACCGGAGCATCCCGTTTTGATCGACAAGTTTCTTGAGAATGCCTTTGAGTATGATGTCGATGCCATATGCGACGGCGATCAGGTAATTATCGCAGGAGTCATGGAGCATATCGAGGCAGCCGGCATCCATAGCGGAGACAGCACCTGCATCCTGCCGCCCATCATGATCGACCTCGTATTGCTCGATCGCATGAAGCAATATACCGCAAGACTGGGCAAAGCACTCGGCGTGGTTGGACTTATGAACATTCAGTTCGCCATCCAGAAGGATGTCGTTTATGTGCTGGAAGTGAATCCCCGGGCCTCACGCACTATACCTTACGTCAGCAAAGCAACCGGCATTCCGCTCGCAAAAATGGCGGCGCGTGTTATGACGGGAGAAAAACTCAGGGATTTGGGTCTGCTGGAAGAGTTGAAAGTTAGCCATTGTTTCGTGAAATCCCCCGTTTTCCCCTTTAACAAGTTCCCCGGTGTGGATTCCATCCTTGGCCCTGAAATGAAATCCACCGGAGAGGTTATGGGGATTGCCGATAGTTTCGGGAGCGCTTTCGCAAAAGCGCAGTTGTCTGCCGGCGTTCGTTTGCCGCGCAGCGGAACCGTATTTGTCAGCGTCCATGATCGCGATAAAGCCAGCCTGCTTCCTGTGGCTCGGGATTTGAAGGAGTTTGGATTCCTATTGCTGGCTACTGCGGGAACCCGGCAATTCCTGCAGGACAATGGCGTCCAAGCGGATCACATCTTTAAAGCGGGAGAGGGAAGGCCGAACATTGTTGATTTGATCAAGAGCAGAAAGATCGATTTGATTATTAATACGCCGCTGGGACGGCAGTCCCGCTATGATGAAAAAGCAATTCGCCGGGCGGCAACCCAGTATGGAGTCGCCTGCATCACCACGCTGTCCGGCGCAGCAGCAGCAGCAAACGCAATCCGCACTCTTCGCCATGAAAAGCTTACCGTTCGCAGCCTTCAGGAATATCATGGCAGCGCTCGAAACGCGACTCCTTCTAGTACCCGGACAGACTCCTAGCAGTCTGTCCGAGTACTAGCCTTTGGTATCCTTGTTTGCCCGGGTCCGGTCCGGCAAGAGATCCGGCTCGACGGATTTTTTTTCGCCCGGCATCCCCACGTTGGGGAACAGGTCAACAACGCGGTCGTTGTTGATGAGGAGCATCCCCTCCGTATGCAAACGTACAAAGTGAGTGCAGTACTTGCGATTCTCGTCGCCCTTGCAGGACTCCACGCAGAACAGGTCCGTATCCGTGCAATTGGCGCATTCGCCTAAAGAGACGCAGACCTTCGGGACCGTAATGCGGCAGACGCTGCAAATGGTGAAGAGATTCGCGCTGGCCTGGTAATTCTTGCAGCTTTGCAGCTTCTCGTTGTTTTCCCTGAAACCGAATATCCGGCATCCCATGAATATGTGGGAAGGCGCATTGCGATCGGCTTCAATTTCCTCCAGGCTTTCATCCACCCAATGGATGCAGTTTCTACAATTAATCATAGTACCA
This sequence comes from uncultured Acidobacteriota bacterium, assembly GCA_963718845.1. Taxonomy (GTDB): domain Bacteria; phylum Acidobacteriota; class UBA6911; order UBA6911; family UBA6911; genus UBA6911. Next base: position 299,224 of record CAVRAD010000017.1, on the reverse strand, counting down.
ACAATGTTTGATCTGTGCGCTGCGATGGATAGTCTATTTCAATTCTGCGGGGAGCGGCGAATTGATTCCAACGAGTTCAGCAAATTCGCGTTCCGATTGAAGGGCAGAAAAATCAGCGTCGTTCTTGGCGTAAATCCGGCTGTCTTCATTCAGCGCCACGGCTTTGCGCAGGTTTTCAATCGATTTGGCCGTGTCCCCTTTTTTCGCCTGCGACGCCGCAATGGAATAGTAAATATAGTCTGCTTTGGGGTGCTTTGCGAGAGATTGAAGAAAATATGAAATGGCCGCATCATAATTGGTTTTGTTATGCTCCAGGATGCCGAGCGCATACAGCTGATCCGCAGAAGCGGCCGGTTTTTTTAAATTTGCCTCCTCGCGTTCGCATATCTGCATGTAGCTTCGGGCGCGTGCCAGTATGTCCAATTCCGCCGGGTACGTTTGCAGAAGCGATTTAAGCTCATTCTTCGCTTTCTTGAAGTCCTTCTGATAAATAAGCTCCACTCCCTTGCCCAATAGCGCAAGTGCGGGGGATGTCGTTTTTGTTTGATGCAGCAATCGCGCCGGCACATTCACCGGGGACGCACTGGCCGTCCTGGACGCATGCTTCCCGGATTCCACTTCCATTTTGCTGCTCTCCCGAGGGACAGGACGATTTGGGCGCAATGTTTTCTTTTGATTTTTTCTGGCTTCGCTTTTTCCCGCTACTTTTTTTCTGGTTTTTGCTGAAGAAAGCTTGCCCTTAGAGGCAGAATTTCTGGCAGGCGTCTTTGGCGCGACTTTCGGCGCGGCTTTTTTCGCGAGACGAGAAACAGTACCCCGTTTTTGTTTTTTAGATTTTTTTTTCGCCAACACCCTCGTCATCAATTTCCCATAAATCGCTAAAAGTGAACAACTTGCCCCGCGGGATCTAAAGATCCCAAATTTTGACTGTATTATTAGGAAAATTCCGACGATAAGTCAAGCGTAAGATCTGGTTCTCGGGATATTCAATTGGAGCGCTTGGGTCTTGACGGGCGTGACACTTCTGTGGATGTCGATGCGAACCGTTCGGTGGTGATGTGATCTAAATGCTTAATTATATCAGCTATTTGCGCGATTGTTGCGACGTGAGCTCAAATACATTTAACTTGCATGAGATTGACTTCCTGCGCATCCAGGCCATATTGGCCAAAATGCAAATGGAATTGCGGGCCGAACTGGTGCTGCTGATCAGTCGGAGCGGTCAGCCGATCGTGATTTCAGGATCGGCGGATAACATCGACTGCACGGCTCTAGCCTCTCTGGCTGCCGCCAACCTGGCTGCAACGGATGGATTGGCAAATATTGTGGGAGAAAGGGAGTTCTCGGTTCTGGTTCACCAGGGACGCCAACGCAGCCTTTTTATTTCGGATTTGCTGAAGAGATTCTCCCTGGTGCTGGTTTTCGATGCCTCGGCATCCTCGGGCCTGGTGCGCTATAAATGCAAGCGCACGACGCAGTTGCTGGAAGATGTGATTCGGGATTTTCAGAAGAGAATGGAAAATACCGTCTCTGTTGCGGACTCCCCGCAGTTCAGTGACGAAGAACTTGAAGAACTGTTGGGACAGTAAAACTTAATATTTTTATGAAAATGGGAAACTGAGTTGACGTTCATTAATTACGTTGCGCGGGAAATCAATTGCAAGATTGTCTACTATGGGCCCGGTCTGGGCGGGAAGACGACAAATCTGCAATATATCTATCAGATCACAAGCGTCGAGAACAAAGGCAAGCTGATTTCTCTTGCCACTGAGACCGAGCGAACCCTCTTTTTCGACTTTTTGCCCATTGATCTTGGCCAGATTCGCGGATTTCGCACACGCTTTCATCTGTATACTGTGCCCGGCCAGGTGTTCTACGATTCCAGCCGCAAGCTGATTCTAAAGGGCGTTGATGGCGTAGTATTTGTCGCCGATTCCCAGGAAGAGCGTGCTGACGCAAATCTGGAGTCTATATCGAACCTTGCCGAGAATCTCAAAGAACATGGGTTCGATCTGGAAAAGATCCCCTATGTCCTCCAGCTAAATAAACGGGATCTGCCGAGCGCCATGCCGTTGGAAGACATGAAGCAGCAGCTTTTGGTAAAGGGAGAGCCGGTTATTGAAGCGGTCGCGACGCAGGGCGTCGGCGTGCTCACCACTCTAAAGGCGGTAGCCCGTCAGGTATTGGTCGAGCTTAGAAAAAGCGCCTGATGTCCGCTGGAGGAATAGTGCGAGCCGGAATTCCTGAAGCCGATAGCCAATAAAAGTTCCCCTGCAATCAGCGGAGAGTCCGCTTCAATTTCATCCGCTTCCGCGTATCTGCAAAAAACTTCCGGGTTTCTTTTATAACGGTCTCCGGCTGGTCATGGTGCACCCAGTGGCCGGCTTTTGCCACGCTCAGCAGTCGATGATTGGGGATCGCGAGAATGCGTCCTTCTTTGCGGGGATCGCCAGTCCAACTGTCCTCTCCTCGGAACAAAAGAACGGGGCATCGGATCTGATTCCAGATTTCCTGAGTATCCTTTTCATCAAAACTATGGGGCGCGATCGCCCGAACGAAATTATCGAACTTCCACGCGAGAGTTCCATCCGCGTTCCAATTGGAACCGAATAGCGTCAGATGGCGCGCCATCTCGTCCGAGAGATAGGAGTTTGCTTTGTGCATGCGTTCGTAGGCTGCTTCCAGGCTTGGATATTTGTGAGGACTGCGCTTTTCAAAATCGCGCATGGCCTCGATCCAATTCCGCAGCTGCTCATGCGCCGGACGAAGCGGCAGGATGCTGGGAGGCGGCGCTACCCCCTCAATGGCTACGAGCTTCTTGACGCGGTCCGGATAGATTCCGGCATATTGAAGGACGATGGCGGCTCCAAGGGAATGGCCGATCAAATAGACAGGGAATCCGTCAACAATATCCGCAAGCGCCGAGAGGTCCAGGACGTATTCTGAAACGCTGTACATAGCGCCGGGGGCCCAGTTGCTGTCACCATGCCCCCGGAGGTCGGGGGCTATGATTCGAAAATCGTCTCGAAAAGCCTCTGCAATGGGATCCCAGCTTCGTGCGTGATCCATTCCTCCATGAACAAGTATCAGATTCGGTTTGCCGCTGTTTCCCCAGTCCCAGAAATGCAGTTTCAGGCGGTGTGAGTAATAAAATTGCGAAATGGGTTCTCGTGACATGGAAAGGCTCCTCATGTTTTTATGCCGCAAAAGATCGAAATAATCAGTGTTTTTTGGGCGGGAAAAGTAGAGAAAGAATCAATGGAGCCGATCAATATCGCGGCCACGATTGCCAGGGATAATCCAATCGGAATCGCATAGATGCCGCTCAGCAGCATTTTGAGTCCGATAAAGGCCAAAACAATGCCAAGGCCCGTTCCCAGATAGACGAAACGATTCACTACCGCAGATAAAAGAAAATACATGGAGCGAAGGCCCAGGATCGCGCAAATATTGGAGGTATACACGATGAAAGGATCGCGCGTAATGCCGAAAATGGCGGGAATTGAATCGGTGGCAAAAACAAGGTCTGTCGCCTCGACCGTCACGAGAACCAATGCGAGTGGAGTCGCCATCAGCTTTCCCTGGTGTCTCTCAAAAAACTTTCCGGAATCGTAGCCGGACGTCATGGGCACAAAGCGCTGGAAAAGCTTTACCGCCGGATTTCGCTGCGGATCGACTTCCGCATCTCCCTGACGCAGGATCTTTATCCCGGTGAACACCAGGAAGGCGCCAAAAATGTAAATGATCCAATGGAATGAGTTGATCAGGGCTGCGCCCGCGACTATAAAGCTCGCTCTCATGATCAGGGCGCCGAGAATGCCCCAGAAGAGCACTCTGTGATGAAAACGGGCCGGAACTGCAAAGTATGAAAATATCAGGATGAATACAAAGATATTGTCGACGCTCAATGCTTTTTCGATCAGGTAGCCCGCAAAAAACTCAAGCCCGTACTGTCTTCCATAAGCGGTATAAATATAGATGCCGAAGGACAGGGATAAGATGATCCATACAATGCTCCAGGACAGTGCTTCCTTTACAGTGACTGCGTGCGCGCGTCTGTTGAAAATGCCCAGATCGACGGAAAGCAGGACCAAAACGGCCAGGATAAAGGAGGTCCAGAATATGGGTGTTCCTATCGAATGTGCCATTATTCGCCCCTTGGGCGGATTTGCCCCGCAATAAAAATCTGCGACTTCGGGGCCGCGGGAAAAATTCCGAAGCGCGCTTCAGTCAATTCGAAGCCGAAATTGCTAAACAAGGCGCTTCCGGTTAAGCGATGCTTCATATTCCTGAAGCGTGTCGAGATAAGGACTGCAGTCTCGCCGCGCGATAACATAGTCATACGCCTCCCGGGCCGTCAAGCCGTCAGCCTTTATAAGATACGCCGCTGCAAGCGTCGGACCGCGATTGATGCCGGCTGTGCAGTGAACATACACTTTGGCCCGGAGCGGTGCCAGCGCATTCTCAAGCTCTTCGACCGCTTGGGGAAGAAGAGTGCCAACAGCGCGTCTGTCAAAATCCGGGATTGGGATGCGGCGCATGTCGATCTCCTCAAGACGATACGCTTGGATCAGTTTTTTGAGGGATAGGTTGTAATTTGCCAGGTCCCAATCGCTCTGCAGATTAAGAATGGACGTGATGCCCATCTGCCGGAGAATCCTTACTTCCTCAGGTTTAATATAGCACCCCACCCAAAGCCGCCCGGAAATGATTTCGCTGCAGTCCAGAAACATAGTACGTACTGTAGCATATCGATGGAGGCAATCGGGCGATGAAAGACAGGAACGCTTCAACCTGATAGTTGACGCTAATCCCTGGCAGAGCAGCGTCGCAGGCGATCCATTATTGCCCTTCCTAAACCTTCCTCTCGTACCGGACGCGCAACAATTTTATCCAGTGACAACGCGTCAAGCCGCCGAAGGGCACGAAAAAGGTTCGCCGCCGCTTCCCGTAAATTGCCTGAGGCAGAAAGAACTTCTACGGCGGCATAATTTCGCGGATTTTCCGGTTCGGTTAAACTGAGCAGCCCGACTTTTTCACCTGCATAAACTATTTCTGCCGATTCTTCCGAAATCTCCAGGTATGTGCTGGTTGAGTAATGCCGCTTTAGCTGTCCCGGTGCCTGCGGCCGGCTGCTCACGTCAATATTAATGTCCACGTTTCCGAGGATCGCCTCAATCTCTTCAATCGGAGTGCCGCCAACTCTGAGAACGCTGTAGGTAGAGACTTCCAGCGACAGGATCGTAGATTCCACGCCAACCGAGCAGGGCCCCCCGTCAAGTATTAAATCTATGGCATCCCCGAGTTGCTCCGCTACGTGCTGCGCATCCGTAGGGCTGACGTATCCGAATGGGTTCGCGCTGGGTGCGGCGATGCCGAAGCCCGCCGCCTTTATCAATGCGAGGGCGGCAGGATGCGCCGGTACGCGAATTGCCACGGTGTCCAGCCCGGCCGTGACAATGGACGGAACCGAAGGTTTCTTTGCGACGATAAGGGTGAGTGGTCCGGGCCAGAATCTCTTTGAAAGGGCATCCGCGGAAGCCGGAAATTCGCCATAATATTTTGCGGATTCAAAATCGCCAACGTGGACGATCAGCGGGTCTAAGCGGGGTCGCCCTTTTACCTCAAAAATCCTTGCAACCGCCTGGGGATTTCCCGCATCGGCGCCCAGCCCATAGACTGTCTCTGTCGGGAACGCAACCAGTCCTCCCTCCCGGAGAATACGCGCGGCTATTTCTATCGCTTCCGGATTGGAAGCGCTGACAATTTTGGGGGTTGGCAAAACTTCCTCCGAAAATACTTGATGCTAAAGGATAAACACTAAATCCTCAATACAATAGGGCCTTTCCTTGACAGTTCTTGAACCAACCGCTATAGTCAAGCGCGTATTCATTGCCGTGCCCCGTGAGTATGCCAGAGTTGGATCCCCATTTCATCCAATCGAGAAGAAAATTTGGACTATATTGTCGGGGCGAGCAGGGACATCGCGGCTTCAGAGAAAAGCTGAGGATTTCCGGGCGGCGTTCATTATACAGGATATCCAAAACTATGATTGAACAACCTGATATGACTTTGGATGCGGAAGCGGTTTTCGAAAGATCTGATTCGGATTCTCTTCTGGTGCCTAAGTGGTATGCGCTGTATACGCGCAGCCGCTTTGAAAAAAAGATGCTGAGCGAGTTGACGGACCGGAGGATTGAGGTATTTCTGCCTATGCGGGAAATTCTCAGCCGCTGGAAAGACCGGAAAAAGAAGATTTGGGTTCCGCTATTCCCTGGATACCTTTTTGTGAATTATGTGGATACGCCTGAGAATCGCTTTCGGATCTTAAATGTGCCGGGCGCTGTGCGATTTGTGGGCTTTGAGGGGCACGCAAATCCGGTTCCGGAAGAGCAGATTCTCTCAGTTCGAAGATTCCTGGAGGCCAGCATCGCTATCGATCCCTACCCGTATGTACAAGTAGGGAGCCGCGTAGAAGTGATTGCCGGTCCGTTGAAGGGAATCCGTGGATTGCTGGTGGAGAAGCGGGGGAAATTCCGTTTTGTTATTCAGGTGGATTTGATACGCCAGTCTGTTTCCGTGGAAATTGACGCTTCGGACGTCCGACCTGTCTAGATTAAAAAAACACAGCAGTCAGAATTGTCTATTGCCTGCTACTCATCTATAAAACCGACGATGAAAGAACAAACGCTGATCCAAATTGTTGAAAATTTTCGTCGACGGGGTTCAGAGACAGCCTTTGTGTACCGCAGAGGCTATCGGGTTCTTCGGTGGTCTTATCGCCGCGTGGCGGAGTCCGCCTGCCAGTTGGCGGAAGAACTGCACCAACGGGGTATCACGCGGGGAGACCGAATTGTTCTATGGGGAGACGATTGCGCCGAATGGGTTGTCTCCTTTTTTGCCTGCGTCCTGCGCGGTGCCGTTGTGGTTCCCATGGATCGCACAGCGGCGTTGGAGTTTGTCCAGCGCGTCTGTAGCCAGGTCGAGCCAAAGCTCTGCATCGCTTCTCGGGAGCAGCCTCAGATTGACCCATCCATACCCGTTATTGCTTTCGAGGATTTGCCGGACCTGATGGCGCCACACAGCACATCTCCGGGGCTTCTGCCTGATCTGAGGAGCGAAGATACAGTCGAAATTGTTTTTACCTCAGGCACCACGGCGGATCCGAAGGGAGTCGTTCTTTCTCACAAAAACATTCTGACAAATCTCGTACCCCTGGAGCGCGAGATTGCCAAATATTTGAAATATGAGCGGTTGGTTCACCCGTTGCGTTTTCTTAATGTGCTTCCTCTCAGCCATGTGTTCGGCCAGTTCCTGGGACTTTTCATACCGCAGCTATTGGGAAGCACCGTAATATTTCACGACACACTCAATCCTTCCGAGATTATCCGCACAATCAAGAAAGAAAAAGTTTCCGTGCTTGTGACTGTGCCGCGAGTTATGGAAACGCTTCAGGCTAAATTGGAACGCGACCTGGAAACTTCAGGCTTGTTGGAAAGATTTCGGAGAGAATTCGACAGCGCCGCCGGAACTCATTTTATCAAACGGTGGTGGCGCTTCCGCCGCGTGCACCGACAGTTCGGCTGGAAGTTCTGGGCTTTTATTTCGGGCGGCGCCAGCCTTCACGACAGAACCGACCAATTCTGGGGACGCCTCGGATTTGCCGTTATTCAGGGCTACGGTCTGACGGAAACCACTTCGCTGATAAGCATCAATCATCCATTCCGGATGGGAAAGGGATCCATCGGAAAGATTCTTCCGGGGCGCGAAGTCAAGCTGGCTCACGATGGAGAGATTCTGGTCCGCGGCGATAGCATCGCAAAGAACTATTTTCAGGGGCGCGAAATGAAATCCGTGCCGGGAGAGGAAGGCTGGTTTCATACCGGCGACATCGGCGCTCTCGATGAGCAGGGGAACCTATATTTCAAAGGCCGCCGGAAAAATGTGATTGTCAGCCCCGAGGGAATGAACATCTATCCCGAAGATCTGGAAATCGCCCTTCGACGTCAGCCTGAGGTGCGCGACTGTGTTGTGCTGGAATTGCAGCGTGAGGGAAATTCCGAAGCCTGCGCCGTCCTTATTTTGCGAAACAGGGACCAGGCCCCGGAACCCGTGATTGAAGAGGCAAACAAATCGCTGGCAGATTTTCAACGCATACGGCGGTTTCTCGTGTGGCCGGATGAGGATTTCCCGCGCACTTCCACCCAAAAGCCGCAAATTAAGGTCATTCAGGGATTCATTAATAACCGTTTTGAGGAGACGGCGCGAGGAGAAGCGAGCGGGGAAATGCTGACCGACCTGATCCTGCGCATCACTGGACGAAGGGTCGAAGGAATTTCGAGCGCGAGCAACCTGACAAAGGATCTGAATTTGAGCTCAATTGAAAGAGTGGAATTGCTCGGCGCCCTCGAAGATAGATTTCAGCTGGATCTGAATGAATCGCGGTTTACTTCCGCAAGCACGATCGGCGACTTAGAAAATATGCTCGACGAACCAGCGCGACAGCGCACGATTTTCCACTATCCGCGCTGGACTCAATCCGCGTTTTTTGCAGCTCTTCGTATAGCAGTCTATTACCTGTTGTCCTGGCCGGCTACGATGCTGATGGCGCGTCCAGTAATTCGAGGGCGCGAAAATCTAAAGCATCTGGACGGGCCCCTTTTTATTTGTGGCCAATCATGTTACCCAGGTTGACATCGGCTTTATTCTGGCGGCGCTGCCGATGCGGTTCAGGCACAATCTCGCTGTAGCCATGCTTGGAGAAATGCTGCAGGAGATGCGAGACCCGCCCCGGACAATGGGCTTCCTGAGACGCTGCATCGAAAAAATGTCCTACGCGCTGGTGGTTTCCCTGTTCAACGTGTTCCCGCTGCCTCAGAAAACCGGATTCCGCCAGAGTTTTGCCTTTGCCGGTGAATCCGTGGACAGAGGCTGTTCCATTCTGGTTTTTCCGGAGGGGAAGAGGACGCAGGATGGAACACTGTCCCCCTTTCGCGCAGGCATAGGCTTGCTGACAGCCAATCTCAACATACCCGTAGTGCCGATCAGGATCGATGGCCTGTTCGAGCTTAAGAAGGCGGGCAAAATGGTGGCCCGGCCTGGTGCCGTTTCGGTAACCATCGGAAAGGCTGTTCGTTTTGCTCCTGGAACCGAGCCGCTTAAAATTACCCAAGACCTGGAGGTTGACATTAAATCATTATGAAAAAGGTAGTCGAACGAGAACGGAATAAGACATATTACAGGGTACTCCATCTGCCTGTCTGGATCTGGGTCTTCTTCATTTTGCCGGGGCATTTGACCTACGACCTGTATCTGCACGGCCCGGACCGAAGACACGGAATCTGGCTGACGATTGTTGTTGCGGTGTGCCTCTGGCGCGGCTTTGCCGGCCGGTTGCCGGGCGTGGAACATCAACCCTATATACGATACTATGGAGAGGACCAGCGGAACCTGCCCTATCGCATGATCTGTTATACAGCAGCATGGATTGATCTGATCGTTCCGTTTGCCTTGAATCTCATGGGGGTCATTCTGTCTGTAATAACCGGGAAATGGCTTCTCGCCGATCTCTATTCCTATCTCTATTACCCTCTTGCCCTGGCCATTGTCCTGATCGCTTTCCTGAACCGGGTTCCGCGGGCACGGCGCCGCACCCTCAATGAAGGCGCGGAAAAGGCATGGTTCTATGTCGCGATCTGGACGGTGGTGCCTACTCAAGCCGTCGCGTGGGGAGCCTGGAGGCTGGGATCGCGATTCGAATTCGAGAAACTCGAACTGAACTATTTGCGACTCGCCGTTTTTGTTTTGATGGGATTGACGTTTCTTCTGCTCGGCATCAGGGAAAAACTGCCCCGGTCCAAACGCTTTTATTTCACGGAACCGGCTTCCTAGTTTTTAAATTCTCCGGTTCAGGCCAGGAATGTTTCGGGTATCGCCGCTGCAGCTCTCGGCGGATAGCCGGGTAATGATTTCCCCAAAATCCGGCGAGATCCTTTGTTACCTGCACGGCGCGCCCATTGGGTGCAAGCAGGTGGACGGTTAAGGGAATCCGTCCTGCGCAAATGACCGGTGAGGAATACGTGCCAAAAAAATCCTGTAGACGGGATTCGATCCACGGAAATCCCGCATTCTCATAATGGACTCTGACGGTGCGTCCGGATTTCAGTTTGATGCGCTCCGGCGTTTCCCGCCGGAGGAGCGCGCGCTGACGGTCTGTCAGCCCATCCATTAGAGCATCCACAATCGATGAAGCAGCCAATTCCGCCAGACTGCGTTTCCCGGCGCACAACAACTCTACTGCTGCACGAATTTCCTGTTCTGCCACCTGCGTCAGATTCTCCTGAGGGAAACACTGCGAGACCAGGGCCAGTCTCGACCGAAATGCCTGAAGAGAAGAGACGTCCTGAAACGGGAGAGGCTCCCTGCTTAAAACCGCAGATGAAAGAAGATGGGAGGTTTCTTCAGTAGGTGTAGCTGTCCTTGCGGTTTCTTCCAGGGCAACCTGTTCGTAGGACGTCCGTCGGATTTCGTCCACCCTTCCGGCGCGTTCATTCCAAACCAACTCTGTTTTTTGAGAAATGGACCCGGGGAACAGGCCGGCAAGCCATTCCACCTCAATTGCCGACGCAAGCCGGATTGTTGGGCCGGAAGCTTTTGAGGCGAGCTTTTCCTTTTTGCTCCTCCGCATCGACGGCAACGACAAACGAGGGTTCCCGGACGACACTGGCCGGCGAAAGAATCGCGGACCCGCCCCCCGCCAACAAAAGCTCGCGTGCGCCGGCCTTGCGGCGTTTAGCGACGCGGTCGGGAAACGCGGATAAAACTGAAATCAGAAGCGCTTCATCCGTTTCGCTTGCCGCGGATGGAGGGGCAGGCGCGAGCCTATGGGCGGACACTATTCTGTGCAACTGGCGCTGGCTGCGCCGGACAGCATGGACGGCCCTGGCGTCGAGCCCAAGAGCGAAAACCCGATCCGAATCAAAGCGGGCACTCTCCGCTTCCTGAAACCTGTCGAGCAATTCAAGAAGGTCGGATGGTCCTGAGACATGTTTTTGAACCTTCAACTGAGGTTCGGCCAGATGGGTCCGCACATCCAGTCGGATATCGCGTTCCGACAGAAGCGCTGCCAACAGCGTGCTGGATTCCGCAATATGCCGCTTTACTCCCTCCATGATGAGGCGTGCCAGCCTTGGGTGCACAGGCAGCTGCAGCATGCGACTGCCCAAATCGGAAATCCGCCCTTCTTCGGTGATGGCTCCCAGTTTAGCCAACAATGCTTCCGCTGCCTCGATGGCAGACACGGCCGGCGGTTCAAACCAGGCAAATGAGGCTATATCCCGAATTCCTGCGCCATGAAGCAGAAGAGATGTCTCGGCCAGATCCACCCGTTTGATCTCGGGTGTGTCGTGTTCCGGGCGGGACAGGAAATCCTGTTGCGTGTAAAGCCGGATAACACGACCTGCCTGCGTGCGGCCGGCGCGACCGGCGCGTTGGGCGGCAGAGGATTTGCTGATCCTCGCTGTGGCGAGGGTTGGAAAGCCGCTCCAGGGAGAATGGCCGGCAACGCGTGCGAACCCCGAGTCAATTACCGCCGCAATCCCGGGAATTGTGATCGAGGTCTCTGCAACATTCGTAGCCAGGATCACTTTGGTGCTCGCGGCCGGTTCAATGGCACGTCGTTGCTCCGAAACGGGAAGGTCGCCGTGCAGTAAGTGCAATGAAATTCCCAGGCGCGCGGTCGCGGGCTGCAGCGCTTCCGCAGAACGGCGTATTTCCGCAGCACCTGGAAGAAAAACCAGTATGTCGCCCTCAAGACCGTCGCGCAGCAATCTGGAAACGGCAGCGGCAACTCTTTCGTGCAAAGGACGATGGTCGGGCTTTGCCTCATATTCGATTTCGAGATCGTACGGAGATTCTCCGGCGGATAAAAGCTGCGAATCCGGAAGATAGGCGGCCAGAAGAGACGCGTCCATGGTAGCCGACATCACCAGGAGTTTCAGTTCGTGGTTTCGATCCTGCAGCTGCTTGAGGAATGCAAGCGCCAGATCCGTTGCGAGGTGTCTTTCATGAAACTCGTCCAGGATTACCGTGGAAACGCCATTCAGGTTGGCGTCGTGAACTATTCTGCGCGCCAGTATGGCTTCGGTCATGAATCGGATGCGCGTTGACGGGCCGGCAACGTTTTCAAAGCGAATGGAGTATCCGACCGTCTTGCCCGGCTTCTCGCCAAATTCCTCTGCGACCCTGGTTGCTGCGAGACGCGCTGCAAGCCTTCTGGGCTCAAGTATCAAAATTTCGCCATTTTCCGCAAATCCCGCATCATAGAGCGCTCGAGGAATGCGCGTCGTCTTTCCGGCGCCGGGCGGCGCTGTGAGAATCAGTGCATTGGCGGAGCGCAAGACAGAAATAATTTTCGGGAGATGAGGATCGATGGGCAGAGGAAGCATGATTTACGATTGACGGTTTGCGATTGACGATTGGAAATCGCTAATCTTGAAGGGCTGAAATGACGGATTCACAGATTTTCCTTTGAGCTTCCGAAATGCTTCCGTTATCCGGCCTGCCGTTGGCCAGCAAAACAATAAAAAGCTTGCTGGACGGATCCATCCATAGGAGAGACCCGGAGTCTGAGAAATGTCCAAAAGCTTTTGGCGAAAAAACTTTCGCTGTCCAATCCGAGGCAGAGGGTTTGGACCATAGAATTTCAGATCCGGTGAACGTGTCGACTGTTTCAAACTTGAAATAGCGGCGATGGTTGTATATCCCTCGATTCAGGAGCATCTGGGCAAAAATCCCAAGATCCTGCGCGCTGCTGAATAGTCCCGCAATCCGGGATTTCGGGGAGAGCTCGACGCCGCGACGAAAAGCGCCGGGCAATGTATGCCCTGTATTTTTCATGCCGAGCGGAATGAACAAGCGTTCGGCAAGATATCGTTCCATCGGGACACCTGTCGCTCTGGATAGGATGCGGCGCAAAATTTCTTCTTCTACCGGCTTTCCTTTTTGTTCTTTGTTTGTCCTGGATCTCAGCAAATCCCGGAAGCACAGTTTTCCGATTTCCCTATCGTTTAATTCAGGCAGGTAATCTTTGAAAGGAGCTTCGAGAAGAAGGCTGCCCGAATCTATCGCGAACATGGCAGCGGATGCGATGCTTACGGACTCTGATAATGAAATATTCTCATATGCGGTATCGGAGGAGGTCTTGGGCGAATCGCCCGAATATCCTGTTCTGCCGGACGCACGGTTCAATAAAATTTTGCCTTGCTGACCGACGAGCAGCACGGCGCCGGGAAATATTTCATCTTCGATAAAAGAATCCAACAGGCGGGCGCTCTTCGCAAGCCCCTCCTGCGCATGCTCCAGATCCCCAGAGGATGCCGGTTTCAGGATCATTTCCAATTTTGGAATGGTGCGTCCCTCTCCTGATTTGGAAAAACCGGGGATGGATACAGGCATCCTTCCCATGATTCCAATCTCACCGGCGAGAGCTTTTGCCGCGGCCACTTGCGAAACATCGGAATAGCTGAAAGTGCACAGGTATGTGCCGATTCGAGGCGCAAGCGGGAGGATGTAGGGATTTCCAAAAGCGACCCAGATCAAAGGCTTGTTGGTGGCCTGCAGCTTTTGAAGGATATTGCGCTGGACATCCGGATACTGCGGCAGCGGCCTGGCCGGAGACCAGCCGGATGAAAGTGGAGCACACAATCAGGTCGGTCTCGGATGCCGCTTTGTCAATAGAGGCCAGCAGCTCATCGGAAACCCGCGCGTTAGCCCAAATCGTCCTTGTTAGAGGAAACCGTTGGCGCATTTCAGTCTGAAAAACCGCTCCCGGCGCCGATTCAAGATCAGGCGTAAGAACAAGACTGAAGACGCGCGCATACCGTGTGGGATCAATAGGGAGCAGTTGTTGATCGTCTTTCAGGACGGTGACCGATTGATCGGCAATATCCTGGGCTAATTTCGTATTTTCTGGCGATGCTATGATCTCGCCTATTCGTTTGATGGAAACGGTGCGCAGGCGATGGAGGCCGAGGCGGCTTTTGGCCCTTAAAAGTTTGCCCGCCGATTCATTGATCCGGCTTTCGGAAATATCTCCGCGGCGAACCGCGCGCTCCACTTCATTAATAGCGACTGTAACATTTTGAGGCAGAATCAGGACATCGGCGCCCGCCTGAATAGCGCGCACTGCCGCCAGGCCGCCCCAAAACCGGTTCGTGATGCCACCCATTTCCAGCGCATCGGTGACCACGAGTCCTTTGAATTGGAGCGTATCACGCAATAGACCGCTCAAAATTTTGGAGAGAGAGTGGCCGGCAATTGGGATTCTCCGGTCACGTTGGGGACCGCAACGTGCGCGGTCATTATGGAATCCACGCCCGCCTCGATGGCACTTCGGAAGGGCGCCAGCTCCACTGATTGCAGCCTGGCCAGATCGGAAGGTACCACCGCCATACCCAAATGAGAATCCGTAGCCGTATCGCCATGACCCGGGAAATGTTTGGCTGTAGTTAGAACGCCCCCTGTTTTTGCGCCTCGAATGAACGCCGAACCAAGCCGGGCAACGAGCTGCGGATCTTCGCCGAAAGCGCGGATATTTATTACGGGATTATTGGGGTTATTGTTTACATCCATTACGGGCGCGAAGATCCAGTGCACTCCCAGCGCTCTGGATTCCCGGGCAGTGACGACTCCCTGTTGATAGGCGAATTGTTCGGAACCGGTGGCTCCCAGTGCCATCGTCCAGGGAAAGAGGTCGTATCCGCGATGCGGAAGGCCGCGCCGCGTTCAAAGTCTCCTGCGACCAGGAGCGGTAGCCCGGATATGCTTTGAAGATCGTTCAGGAGAACGGTGGATTCGTAAATGCTGCCGGCGAACAGAACCAGTCCACCGATATGATTCCTCCTTATTTCATTTTGAATTGCCTGGAAACCCTCGCTGCGGCGGTTTAAAAATTTTCCTGGAACCCGGACCAGTATCAGTTGGGCAATTTTGTCTCTTAAGGAAAGCGATTTCAGAGTTTTGTCGGCCCAAAGATCGCCGGGCGAAGCAGAGAACGCGGATAAGACCCCGCACAGGCAAATCGCCGCGATTATGAGTATTGCCCGGGGCTTCGAGTCTTTGAGCCCTGCTCTTTGAGCCCTAGATGCAGGACGGGCTGCAGCGACTCAAAGACTCGAAGGCGCAAGGGATTCACGTATCCTCTATCCGAAATAAAGCGTCTCGGTATTTACCGGGAATCCGAGCAGCTTCAGATATGTAAACAGCTGCATTTTGTGGTTAACAAAATGTTCCCGGAAATCGAGCGACATTTTTTCCAAGTTAGCTTTCCATCCCCAGGGAACAGACACGATTTTGTTGGCAAAATCCTCTTCGGTGACGCCGGCGAGAACGTCACGCAGCGTGGTTTTGTCCTTCTCGAGCTTCGCCAGTGCTTCCGGCACCGTGCATGAGGGCATCTGGCCCTGCTTCATGGCTTCGCTCATTTCCTCTGGTTTAGGCCAGCTGTTGTTCACCAGCATGCGCAGTTCTGTTCCGATCCCATCGCCCAGATGGCAAATCAACTGTCCCATAGTCATAAAATTCGGGCCCGGCTTCCAGTCCAGCTTGTCGGCGGGAATCATCTTCAGCAGAGATTCGGCGGGGCGGAAGGCGCTCAAAGCATAGTCACAAAACTCGTCCTTTTTCACGATTATTCCTCCTCTACTGATGCTTGATGGTTGAGATTTAAAACAGGACCAGAGTATCACAAGGATCTCGGTTACGCACGGCGGATTGTTGGATGTTTGATGGCGTTCCGGTCCGAGGAAATAAATTATTTATCGAAATGCACCGGGAAAGCTTTTGGATTAGAATATTGCCTAAAACCAGAGGCCATGAAAATGAAATCTGAGAAGGAAATGCCTTCGGGCGAAAACGCTGCACAGCCGTTGAACCTTTCGAGGGTGATGCCTGTCGTCTATGACGAGCTGCGAAAACTCGCTCGGAGATACATGGCGCGCGAGAGGGCCGGGCGAACGATTCAGGCGACGGCTCTGGTGCACGAAGCCTATCTGAGACTGATGAAGGAGAAAACGCCAGTCTGGCACAACCGAGCTCATTTCTGTGCCATTGCCGCGGGATCGATGCGGGAAATTCTGGTGGAAAGAGCGCGTGCGCGTGCGGCGGCGAAACGAGGCGGATCGCAGGTACGGGTGAGCCTGAGCGACGTTCGTGCGCCAGGCAAAGATGCGTCGTTCGACATGCTCGCATTGCACGAAGCCCTGGGGCGTTTGTCCAAAATGGATCCTCAACTTGTCCGTATCGTTGAGCTTCGATTTTTCGGAGGGCTTACCGTTGAAGAAACGGCAGAAGAACTGGGCACGTCTCCTGCTTCCATAAAGCGGGCGTGGAGCATGGCGAGGGCGTGGTTGAAGAGAGAAATGGAGCAAATGGATGAATCCTGAGCGCTGGCAGCTGCTCAAGGAATTATTTGAGGCGGCTTATGAAAAAAGCCCGGCGGAGCGAGCCGCTTTTCTCGATGATTCCTGCCGCGGCGATCCGAGTCTGAAAAAGGAAGTGGAGGATCTTCTGGCCAGCGATTCTCGCGGCAGTTTTCTCGAAAAGCCGGCGCATGAGGCTGTTCCCGAACTCTTTGATGCTCAGGCGGCCGACACGCCGATTGGCAGCCAACTGGGGCCTTATTCAGGTAGGGAGTGAAATCGGAAGAGGTGGAATGGGCGTTGTGTATTTGGCGCGTGACATGCGGCTGGACCGGCCTGTCGCCATTAAAATGCTGGCGCCCAACTACACCAGGGATGCGCAGCAACGCGAGCGTTTGAAAAGGGAAGCACGTGCGGCGGCCAGACTTTCCCACCCCAGTATAGCCACCGTTTACGCGCTGGAAGAGTTTGATGACAGTGTCTTCATCGTTTCGGAATATATTCAGGGTCCCACACTGTGTCAAATCATGTCCAAAGGAAGGCTCCCTTTTGATCAAGTACTGGATATTGCGATTCAGATCGCACGCGGTCTTGTCGCGGCCCACGAAGAGGGCATCGTGCATCGCGATCTGAAACCCGAGAATGTTGTCCGAACAGAATCCGGAATCGTCAAAATTCTCGATTTTGGCCTGGCCCGGGTGGAACCCAAGGAAGGAGTCGCCGCTAGTCCGCGCCTGACGCAATCGGGTGTATTCCTTGGAACGCCTGCCTATGCTTCACCTGAGCAACTGCATGGTTCCGGGGTTGACCGAAACACCGATATCTTTTCTTTTGGCATCATGCTGTATGAGATGGCTTCCGGCATACATCCGTTTAAGGCGGCGGATTCGATGTCGGTGATGGCGCGCATTCTCGAAGCCGAAGTTCCCGGATATTTCCAAAACAAATCCTTCAGTGCCCGGCGATTTTGCCCGCATAGTCCTGCGCTGCCTGAAAAAGAGTCCATCAGAGCGCTATGCCGAGTACGCGGGATCTGCTGGCTGAGCTGGAGAACCTCTTGAGTCGCGCCTGTTGAACAACCGGCCGTTCTATCAGCCAAGCCATTCTGGTGGTGGCAGTTCCATCAGGCGTGTGCAGGGTTCGGATACTATGCGATGCTTTACCCCCTGTGGAGAGTGAAGCAATGGTTGGGCGGAATCGAAGGGTCTTTGTTGTTTTTTCCGGCACTTATTGCAGTCGGGATCGCGGCAAACCTTCGGCTCCACCTCTGGTTTACTTCGAGATACTATGTTTCCGAACTTGCAGAACAGCGCCGCAGAGCCGCCCCGTGGATGCGCGGGGCGGATTGCCTCTTCATATTTATGCTGGTCGTCTGCGCACGCGCGCCTTCACACCTGCATGCAATCATAGCTACATCTACTAATAGCGGTTGCCATGGGGGCATTGGTAGCCTTTTTGATCATCGAGCCCGTGGCTGCCAGGGCAGCGCTGGATAAACAATAACTTGCGTATTCCGCTTGAATGCCCGCTGTCGGCCCGCGATGTATAGGATCGCAGTATGCGGGCTTTCATCGATTGAAGCGTGCGGTTCATGGATTCCCTCGCTACTTTGTTGATTATCGGGCGGACCATGAACTCAAGAAAAGACGGGATGGAGCGGCTCAGCGTCATGGACTCGCATTCGACAATCACACCGCCCGGGACCTGCTGATACCGCCAGTAGGAATTCATGCGCCAGAGAAAGCCCCGATCATGGCCTTCGGGTTTCTCCCGCTCCGTAGTGCCATTCAGGCGCTCGATTTCAGAAATTTTTGTTGCGATGCTGCTGCTGAAAGCCTGCGCGTTCCCATGCCGTTGGTAACGGACAAGATGCTCCGTGTTGTAAATCACCGTTACGATTTTAGAGCGTTGCAGTTTGAGATACAACTTGAGCTGCCCCGGCGTGCTCTCCAGTACGCGAGAATCCAATACGTCTTCCTGGTGCGTGTCTTCTTTGCCGGGGTTGGTGACCCTGGAAAACACAAAATCGAGCGGAACTCCCGGGATAAAAACACTGCCTCTCCAGTGATGGACCATGCCATCGGGGACATGAATGCCGTGGGTTTTGTTCATCCCCAACCGGCATCTGCTTGATCGGGATATTCCCGGAAAGGAGCCGACTGCCTTTCCTTGGAGGACTCAGAGCGGTCCTGGAAGTCGAGGGCCAAAAATCCTTTTTGAGATGATAATTCTTTTCCAATGCGGAGCTCCGCTATTTCCACGTAGGATTGCCAGGCTTTCACCGTTTGCGGCTGCAGCTCGGCCGCATGTGCCCGCGCTGCGCACAATAATAGAGCCTGCCGTGGCCAGAAACAAGACGAAAGCTGTAACTCCCTTGGTTTCATTGGGGCATGGTTGTATCCTCTTTTTGAGAAGCTGTTCCGCCAGAACGGAAAACGAGGCGGTCGCCTAATATAAAATTAAGAAATGGAACATACCGCGATGGAGAGAGCATTTGCGTGCATGATAGTGGAAGCCTGACTTTTCTACCAACAACGTCATCAGGATTAGATTGCCCGCAATGGACAGGGTTCCGTTTGTGGGATGGAAATACAAAGAAGCCGGAGAATACACCGGCGTTGTGTCTCGCAACCCGGTCGGCCCAGGTCCATCGTTCGTGCCAGAAAAAGTTGTGCAGCACCGCCGCTTCAACTGCCAAGGCGGTAGCGATCAAATAACGCAGGTGCAGCGCCGGAGGTGAGCCCCATAGCATCCCTATTTGCACAAGGATCCCCATGGCGCCTACAAAATTAAAGGCAAGCCAGCGTTTCACTACGGACGGTATATGCGACAAAATGCCCATCTCCTCCCCCATAGCGCAGAAGTGTCACCGGCATTAGCTGACGGCATCAGCAAACTCGCGGTTCTGCGCGATACAGAAGGCGCGCATTCCGGATGGCCGAATAGAGAAATGCCGCCAAGGCCCGGCAATTGCAACAAACGCCACCTACGTCAAACAGCAGGAATGGCCCCTTCCCGCCCAAATAAATCCCTAGGCTTATACAGCAGATAGAGCGTTCCCGATCGCCAAAAGAAATGGCAATTCAGTAGGCCCGACGAAAAAACAGGAGAGCCGGAAAACCTGCTGTACGTGAGTCGCCAGATATACTTCTGCTTCGACCAATACAAATGCCGCCAGAAGCATTAGCGTCGATTGTGTGGTTCATATAGCCGGAGACAGCAAGCCCGCCCAGAAGCGCGGTCGTGCCTATCAAGTCGATAACATGATCGACATAGTAGCCATACCTCGGCCTTTGACAATTGCGAACCCGTGCCAGGGTCCCGTCCAGGCTGTCTCCATAACCAGTTTGCGGCCAGAGGATACCACAACCAGGATTAGCGCACATTTGTTCATAGCTGGCAGCCCAATAACTTGCGCCGGCGAGCAGCATGGCAGCCAGACCCAATAAGGTGAGATGGTCCGAGTGAATATAGCGCGGAGTTTTTTGTGCAAGCCAAAGCAGAGCTTTTTTTTCGGGCGTGGCCAGCAAACCGCCATATTCTCGAATGTGCATCGATGTGTTCTTTTCCATAGAAGGGACCCCTTTCATAGCAGCTAATGTGAAAACGGAAAGAAAACAGGCTCAGAATAATTTTTGCGGGGCTTCCCTCAGATGGACTAAAAGCTGTCTTGCGGCGCCCAAATCTCTATTGACGCATCGATGTCTCTGTTCACATCTTCCGGTTAGGCTTTCCTCAGGGTAATGCAGCCGGTAGAATGAAGCCAGTCGAAGCAAACTGACATGAAGAACAACAGTAAAAAGGCGATGGGAATAAGACGACATGCGATGGGAAATCAAAACGCAAGTTCCGTTCAATTCATTTCAATATTTTGAGAATACGCTCATAGCGCCCAACGGATTCAGGGAATACGACCTTCGCTGGCTCTTGGGCAAAGAGATCAATCCGAACGGCTTTCTGATCATGGGAAAGAGCTATGGGACCTATTTAAGAAGAGTCCTGGGAACAAATCAGGTTGTTGTCGGCCATGATTTTAGAGCCTATAGCCAGAATTTGAGCTTTGCTCTTATCGTCGGGCTTCTTTCCAGCGGCGTGGATGTGATCGATATCGGGCTTGCACTTACACCGATGGTATATTTTGCCCAGCATCACTTTCAATGTCCCAGGGAGGTGCCGCAATAACCGCAAGTCACAATGAAAATGGCTGGACCGGTATCAAGCTTGCGAACGGTCTCTCGTCCCACCCTGGGACCGGATGAAATCCAGCATATGCGCAGCATTGTCGAGAAAGGCGATTTTGCAGCCGGCTGTGGCGAATATAAGCCTGCCGAGGGACTTTTCGACCTGTACTTGAAAGATATCCTGAAAATGGGGACGCTCGCGCGGCCTTTGAAAGTTGTATTTGCGGCCGGCAACGGAACTGCCGGCCGTTTCGCCCCGTCCGTATTGCAGGCTCTGGGCTGCAATCTCGTTGAGCTTCATTGTGAAGCCGACTGGGAATTCCCGCACCACAATCCTAATCCTGAAGATGTCGCTTTCCTGAAAAGTATCAGCGAAGCGACTCTCGCGCATGGAGCGGATGTCGGCATTGGAATTGACGGGGACGGAGATCGTATCGGAGTGGTCGACGATAAGGGGCATGAGGTTTTTTCGGACAAGCTGGGCTTGTTGCTTGCCCGGCATATATGCCCGAAGTTTCCCAATCGCAGCATCGTAATCGACGTTAAGAGCACAGGATTGTTTTATGACGATCCAATCCTTAAAAAACACAATTGCGGTGTGATCACCTGGAAAACGGGGCACTCCTATATTAAGTCCAAAGTCGCCGAAACGCACGCCCTTGCAGGGTTTGAAAAGAGCGGGCATTGGTTTTTTAACGACCCTTCGGGAGAGGATACGATGATGCGCTTCTATCGACGGCAAATCTTTTGGGCATGCTGGTAGACACCGGCGTTTCTCTGTCTTCGATGGTGGATGCATTGCCCAAAACGTGGCAGTCTCCGACCCTGGGAGTCTTCTGTGCCGACGATGAAAAGTATAGAGTTGTGGACCAGATAGTAACGCTGTATGCAACGGATAAAGACCAGGGTTCTCTAATCGGGGGGCAAAAGATCAAAGAGCTGGTAACTGTCAATGGGGTCCGCTTTGTTTTGAATGACGACAGCTGGGGACTTGTGCGGGCATCTTCCAACAAGCCATCGATCGTGATCGTTGCCAAGTCCAAGACCTCGCGCGATCAGCTGTACGCTATCATGGAGCATATACAAGCGCGATTGGCTCAAACAGGCAAAGTCGGAGAATACGATCAGCGGATGGAACCCCGATGACGAGACGATTGAAGCAGTTCAAGAACGGGAAGCGTGGTGTGTTCCTATGCGTAATGTGATCATTGTTGGTTCAGGACCCGCCGGATATACGGCGGCTATCTATACGGCGCGAGCCGGGCTTCTGCCCATGATGCTGGCATCCGAGGCAAAAGCGGACCAGATGCCCGGCGGGCAGCTCATGTTTACCACCGAAGTGGAGAATTTTCCCGGTTTTCCGGAGGGCGTGCAGGGTCCCGATCTGATGGAACTCATGAAAAGGCAGGCCTTGCGTTTCGGGACGGAGATGGTCGATGAGGACGCCGAGGAAGTGGACTTTCGCCCGGGAGGACCTTTTCGATTGCGCTCCGCCTCCGGATGGCATGAGAGCCGGTCGGTGATTATCGCTACGGGCGCGACAGCACAATGGCTGCATCTTCCCGACGAATCCAAGTTCCGGAATCGGGGGCTCTCGGCGTGTGCCGTATGCGACGGGCTATTCTTCCGGAACCAGGAAGTCCTGGTCGTTGGAGGGGGAGACACGGCAATCGAGGAGGCGCTGACACTGGCGCACCATGCTTCGAAGGTCACCGTAGTGCATCGGAGAGACACGTTGCGGGCCAGCAAAATCATGCAGAAACGAGCGGCGGATCATCCTAAAATCCATTTTCTATGGAATACGGTGGTAACGGGATACGAAGGCGACAGTTCGCTTCAGGCTGCCGCACTCAAAGACGTGATCACAGGCAAAGAATGGAGGGCCCCTGTCTCCGGCATTTTTATGGCGATCGGGCACCATCCTAATACTGAATTCCTGAAAGGCGTCCTCGCGCTGGATGAGCAGGGGTATATCGTCGCACGGAACGGGGTTGAAACGAGCATGGACGGAGTTTTTGCGGCCGGGGATGTTCACGATAGATACTATCGTCAGGCCATCACCGCTGCGGGTTTCGGTTGTATGGCCGGGTTGAGATCCGAACGCTGGCTGGATTTGTATTCTTCAAAAGCATAGTGGAAATATCCCACAGCTCTTCCATTGCCTATTACATAACTCTCATGGCTATGGCCATGGCGTCCGGTCCTGCAATATCATTCAGGCCATTAATGCGCTATTCCCGCACCTGAATGTCCACGTTGTCAGCGACCTGCCTGTAAATTTTTTTATCGAATCAAATCGATTTGAGGCGGAATTCCATTCGAGCGGAGTCCTTTGATGTCGGGATGATTCAGGTCGATTCGATACGCGTCGACGCTGCGTCCACGCTTGAGAGAATCAGGCTTTATTCTCAGCGGAAGGAGCATGTGGCGCTCGAAGCGGCGATCTTAAAGAGCGGGGAATCGGTTTAGTTGTCGTCGATATCCCGGCTCTTCCCATTGAGGCGGCCGCGCGGATCGGGATCCCGCGGCTGGCGGTCGGAAACTTTGCGTGGGACTGGATCTATTCGGATTTTGTTGCTCAGGATGCCGGATGGCAAAAGATTGTGGATGTCCTCCATGAGGAACATGCCAAAACGGACCTGCTTCTCAGGCTCCCGTTTTGCGAAACGATGCAGGCGTTCCCTCGCATTGAGGATATTCCCCTGGTGACGTCTCCTGGGAATAGCCGCAGAAACGTGATTGCCCGTCTTACTCGATGTGATCCCGGAAAGAAATGGGTCCTTTTGTCCTTCACAACCCTGGATTGGACCGAGGAGGCTCTGCAAAAATCGAGCGGATCAGGGATTATGAATTCTTTACGGTCCGGCCTCTGGAATGGCATCGAAGAAATATCCACGCTTTGCATCGCGGGACAGATTATTTTTTCCGACATCTGGCTTCGATGGATGCGGTGATTTCCAAGCCGGGCTTTGGTATCCTGTCAGACTGTATCGCCAATAGAAGACCGCTGATCTATTGCCGACCGGAGTAATTTCAGGGAATACCCTATCCTGGGAGATGCAATTCGAAAATACCTTCAACATGTCCATATTCCGGCGGTGGAACTGTACGAGGGAATTTGCAGGAGAGCCTGGCATGCATATGGGAAAGCCCGGGCCCGGCAGAGGAATTAGGCCTGGGCGGTGATCGTATCGCCGCGCGTCGGATTGCGGAGTATCTCGAATAATTTATGTAGTGCGTCTAATTGGATTTTTACATAAAGAAAAAAGGTATGGGGAGGCCCGCCTACGCTTCAAGCTCATTGTGGAATTGGTGTTTAATCGTGGCCTGCTTCTTTTTTTTCGAAGCCTGCACCAAATTACTTGAATGGGGGAATGCCGAGCGGGCTGGATCGAGCTCATTCAAATTCCGGATAATCTGGTGAGCTCCGGACTAGGCGATGTCCTCCATGTGCGGATCCGGTACGGCGATGGCGAACATGCCGGGCGCGCGCGCGGCTTCGACCCCGGCAGGCGAATCTTCAAAAACGAGGCAGTGTTCGGGATCCGCCTCAGCCTTTTTGCCGCCAGCAAAAAAATGTCCGGAGCGGGCTTCCCCGCGGATTTCCGGATCGTCTCCGACACAACGCATTGAAATATTGTAAACCACTCCTGATGACGGGTAATTTTCAGGTCAAAATAAAAACGATCAGAACTTGTTGCCACGGCTTGCGGTATCCCGGCTTCACGCAGATGCATGGATAACCTCACCGCTCCCGGCATGGGCTCTGCCTGGGGAAACATGACTTCCAGCAGGTGCTTGCGCTCTTGCAGATACTCCGCAACCGAAAGCGGCAACTGCAGGGCGCGGATGACTACATCGGCCGAATCCTCGGCACGCAGCCCGATCATTTTCGATTTCACCGTCCAGTCGAAGACCTTGCCATACCTGTTTGCCTCAAGGCCTCATGCGCTTTTGTGTAAAAAGGCTCCGTATCAAGCAGAAGCCCGTCGTTATCGAAGATAATGTGGGTGATGCGCGGTGTAGCGTTCAATTGTCTCGGGCAAAACAGGCCTCCGTAGTTATGCGTTTATGATCCCCACGAAAATATCATAGATTGCGTGCGCCGCAGCCGTCACACCAAAGCCGCGCGTTACAAACAGAATGGAAAAATAAAGACCAGCGAGGATTCGCTGGATGAAACTGCCGAGGGAGAAAGCGTCTCCCGAAGGCTCCCATGTAGTGAAATATCGAAAAGAGCAATGCGCCCAGCAGGGCTGCCACGGTCGTGGCCGCTTTCTGCTGCGGAAAGACGGGCCGGAAAACCGCAATTAAAATGCTGAGGATAAATCCGCGAAATACGAGCTCTTCGTATATCCCGGCTCCACAATAAAGCACCAGGTCGGAAAGGCCGCGGTGGGCTGCACTCATGGCCAGGGGAAGATGCGTATTCAGCCAGCCGAAGGAAAAAAACAGAATCAGTGCAAAACACACACTTTCCAGGAAATAAAGCAGAAGCATGGCCGGCCCTGATATTCCAGCTTGCCCGCGAGCGCAGCTGCCAGACGGTGAAACAGATCACCAGAACCAGTGCCTACCTGAGCATGGAATTGACGGAGAACATGCTAAGTATCCGGATAATCAGAGCGTCCGCACCATTGATATAGGTTGTCCGCAACACGAAAATTCCGGCGTGATATGCGCACAAAAAAGGCAGAATCAGGGCTGCTGAATAGACGGGGCGGCGGATTCCTTCAAATATCCTCGCGAAGCTTCCAGTTCATAGCGTATGCATGATACCCCGGGGCTCCTGAAAATGAAAGCACGGAGTCGTTCCGGAAAGGGCGCTCTCTGTTTATGTGCGAAATGCTCTCAACAGGCCGGGTGAGCCATGTTATGATTATTTTGAGCAGAAAAAAGTATTACGAGAACCTGACCTGGAGATGGAAGCGATGAGCATGAATCGGGAGAATTTGAATGACGGTGCTGGGACGGGCGTTGAAGGGATTTTCGCATTTCCGTAACGGACAGGTGCAATTTCCGGTGCAGCTACTGCATGCCTCTAGACAAGTACGAATGGATTGACCGCAGCGAAATCCTGACATTTGAAGAAGTCGCACGCCTTTCAAAGCTTTTTATCCGCTTGGGAGTGAAGAAATCAGGATTACGGGCGGAGAACCGCTTTTGCGGCATGGGCTGGAATTTCTCGTGTCTCAACTGGCCGGGCTTGAAGGATTAAAGGACCTTTCTCTCACAACAAACGCTTCCATGCTAAGCGAAAAGGCGGTCGCATTGGTCCGGGCCGGATTGAAGCGGATCAATGTAAGTCTCGACACCATCAATCCCGAAAAATTCAAGCTGATGACTCGGCGGGACGATCTGGCCAATGTTCTGGAAGGGCTCTCCGCTGCGCGACGACAGGGGATGAAACCGATGAAGATTAACTCCGTGATCCAGCGCGGCGTCAATGATGACCGATATCCTTGAATTGGTGGAGTTCTCCAGGAAGAACGGCTTCTGGATCCGATTTATTGAGTATATGGATGTAGGCAATTCCAATAATTGGGTATCATCAAGGATGGTCGCTAAAGCCGAAATCCTGAATACGATTCATGCCCGGTATCCCTTGAAGGAAATTGGGCGGCACGACGAAAGCGCCCCCGCCGTCAATTACCAATTCCTCGACGGCATAGGGAATGTGGGTGTGATTGCATCTGTCACAGAACCGTTTTGTGTCGGGTGCACTCGAGCCAGGCTTACGGCAGACGGCAAGCTTGTGATGTGCCTCTTCGCGGATAAGAGCTGCGATCTTAAGAGCCTGATGAGAAGCGGCGCCGACGATGAGGCTCTGATTTCCTGCATTCATTCCGCATGGAGCGGGCGCAAAGACCGGTATTCAGAAGAGAGACTGGAAGCTATGAATTCAGGCGAATACGAACCCGGGCAGCGCAAAAAAATGGAAATGATCAGCCTCGGCGGCTGAGCATTTCCATTGTTGCCAATTCCTTCCCCGTGCAAGATTTCCCTTCTGTCTGATCTCTGTTGTCATTAGAATCAGTAGAAAAGCAGAGGAAACACCAGACAATTGAATCCTATGAGATAGGAGTCGTCATGAAGCGCAATCCATCACGAAGAACGTTTTTACAGGCTGGAATAATGCTTCCCGCCGCGGGACTCGTCTCACGAAGCCCTGAGTTGTTTTCTCCGGCGCCGGCCGATGTAGTGTATCGCACTATGGGAAAAACAGGTCTGAAGGTTACGGCGGTCGGATGCGGTGCAGGGTCGATTCCCGATCCCGATATCCTTGCGCGTGCTTTCGACCTTGGGGTTAACTACTTTGACACAGCCCGTATCTATGGACAGGGCAAGAGCGAGCAGATCTTGGAAAGTTTTTGCAGGGAAAGAGAGACAGGATCGTTCTGGCTAGCAAAACCTACTCCAACACGAAGGCGAAAATACTGGAGGATATTGAAACGAGCCTGAAGACCCTGGGTACAGATCACCTCGATATATATCACCAGCACTCCAGACACACGCCGCAGGAAATTACGGATGAAATGATCGAAACGATGGAACTGGTTAAGAAGCAGGGAAAAACCCGCTTCATAGGAGTCAGCACACACGATCCGAATGCTATGGTGGATTTCATCCTGAAGGTCGGCAAATTTGATGCGGTGCAGACTACCTACAGCTACGCCATCGGAGCCCCATTCAGAGATGCGGCTATCGCAAGGCTTCAAAAAGCAGGGATCGGCGTCATAGCAATGAAAGTTGTGATTGCGACGGCTACGCCGAAGGGGGACAAAGGGAATCATTTGAGCAATGAAGGCGGGCTTGCGGCCATTAAATGGGTGCTGAGAAATCCCGGAATATCTACGACGGTTCCATTTGCGGAGACCGTTGAAGAGGTTGAGGCTAATTTCCGGGCTATGAAGGAATCGTTCACTCCGGAAGATGAAAAGCTGCTTTTCACTCGCAGTGAGCAGATTCGGGAACTGTATTGCCGCATGTGTTTCGAGTGCAAAGGGAAATGCCCTAAAGGAGTGCCGGTTGCGGATGAGCTGCGGATTTTGTCCTACAATGACTTTGCCGGCAATTTTCATCAGGCGCGCGAAGCGTTCTGGGATCTTCCCAGGAATATTCGCAGCATACGGTGCAGCGATTGCGAAGCATGCACTATTCAATGCAATAATGGCGTAAAAGTCCGGGATCGTTTAATGCGAGTCCAGGAATTGCTGAGCTGAATGCCCGGTCAGGCGCAGACAAAAATGATCGGGTGGATGAGAGTGGGGCTAACGATTGCAGGCTGTCCCACTGCAATTATATCAGGAAGGGTGGCGGGGCCGAAGAGACTCGAACACGCGCGACTTCCGGCGTGACAGACTTAAAGAAATAGCAACTAACCCATTGATATGTAAACCCTGGTGAGACAGCTGCGATTTGTGGGATATTCAGTATTTCCGTTGCCTGTTGCGGCAGATCTTCGCAGATCAGTAGGTGAAGTCGTGGACAAAAACAAAACAAGTATCCTGTGGTGAATTGTAAGGCATATTGAGATCTATTTGTTTTGCCCGGCTGGCCTAGGGGATTCCACTATCACGAACTCGCTGGTCGGTAGCGTTCTCCACCGCTATGTTAAAGGACAG
The DNA here is from genome assembly GCA_963718845.1 of uncultured Acidobacteriota bacterium. Taxonomy (GTDB): domain Bacteria; phylum Acidobacteriota; class UBA6911; order UBA6911; family UBA6911; genus UBA6911. The sequence goes on along the minus strand of CAVRAD010000017.1, from coordinate 271,000 downwards.
TTGGTGGATCCGAAGGCGATAAATTTGGGCCGGATTGCCGCGAAAGCCTCATAGCAATGACTGCCGCAATACGTTGTCTGTTTGTGCGGAGGCGCGGCTTTATAGCCGGTTTCCTCGGCTGCTGCCCGCGATCAAGGCCAACCGGCCAAGCAGCACTAGTAGATTTAGGCAGAACTATCTAATTATAGTTGGGCAGTTTTGGAACGTTTGCCAGCGGCGTATTGCTGCTCAAGCGCAACGCGTTTTAGCTGTGAGCAAAGAACGAGAAATGCGCTTATTGGAAGCCTGGCGTAAGTGACTGATGTTATTAATATCGGATCTCAAAACAGTAGAATGATCGGAGGCATGATGAAACCGATAGTATTTCTGCTTTTGATATCCTCTTCCTTTTACTCCTTCGCCCAAGCTCCTGTGCCAGGATTCCTTTTAAATGCAAAGGCGGCATGCCTGATAAATGAAGGAGCCACTGCAAGACATTTCGATGACTTTTACAATGAGCTGAAAAGGTGGGGCCGCTTTGAGTTTGTACAGGAGAAAGAAAAGGCTGATGTTGTGATCGTGCTTTCCACAAGATCGGATGATTTTACCGTGATTGGATCGGGTGGTTCAATCGTTGGAACGACAGGCACAAAGCATTACATCAGGATTACGAAAGCGTCAGATGACACGCCTCTTTGGTCTAATACAACTGGAGAATGGCGCTCAAACCCAAGGAATCTGGTTTTAGATCTGAAGCAGAGAATGGGGAAAAAACCATAACAACTTTGCCCGGCCAGGTTGATCCCCAATACCGAGTAATTGAATTACCCCTTACAAGCTATGAAAAATAGACAATAACCGAGGCATATAGGCAACTTGAATATTTCGTTTGGAAGGAACAGCACGGCGCACCAAGAAAAAATTGCAAAAAACCTGATCGACTGAATGGACCTGTACGCGCTGATCGACGCGAGAAAATTGAGGGAGTAATGCGAATGCCCTCCGGAACGTGTTGCAATGAAGATAACCGGGCATAAACCCCGGTCTGTATTTGAGCGATATAATATTGTTAGTGAGGCAAGACTTATTTGAAGCAGCCCGAAGATTGTAGCAGTTTTCGGACAAAAGACACGGGCAAAGTCAACCAATTAGCGGAAAAGCTAAAATCTGTCACGGCGCTAAATGATTGCGTTTGCTCAGGAAAGGTGGCGGGGCCGACGAGACTCGAACTCGCGACCTCCGGCGTGACAGGCCGGCGTTCTAACCAACTGAACTACGACCCCACCTCTTCAAAGGCGCCGAATCATAGCGCATTACTCTATGCAGTGCAAGGCTGATTAATGAATAAAAGGAGAAGGTTTTTTCATGCCGGCCGGGAGATATGGAAAAGCGGATGGATTCCGAGACTAAAACGCTTAAGACGCAGCCTTTAGGCACCGAAAAAATATCGGAAAAATGTTTTATAAAGGTTTGAAGTATTTATAATACAAGTGATATACTAAATATCGATTTAGCCAAATAATTATGTATTTGCAGGCTTTGGGAGAAATCCCAATAAGATTTTGTGGCTATTGTATTTGGATGTTGTTCAGTTATTCAACTATTGAGATCTAGCAGAGTGGAGAGGCTAACATGAACAGCAGGTGTGTACGAATCACTACGGCGCTAGTTGTTGTATTTCTATTTGCTTTTTCAGGCTTTGCCCAGCAGGAAAACAACCTGAAGTGGAAGGCGGCCAGCCTTGATGGCACATCAGGACTATTCAAGGCTTGGGATGCCGAGAACCTGAGACAGGGCGAATTCAACTTTACGGCCGGCTATGACATGTTTCATCGGTCTCCTGGCAAATTGACAGTTGGACGGATTCCTGTCGGTGGAGCCTTCGGTCTAGTAGACCGTTTTGAGGTCTTTGGGACATGGGATGTTCAGCGTCGCATTACGGCGGACAATATAGCAACCTATCGTGGCTATAGTACGCCAATCCCGGCAATGACACCCGATGGAGTCATTTCGTTTACCCAGGTGGCGCCATTCATAGATGTTCCAAGTGCGAACGGAATCAGCGACGTGCATCTTGGTATTAAATTCAATATTCTTTCCGAGCGCAGAGGCGACAATCTGAGCATGGCTCTGACCGGTTTCGGCACAATCCCCGTGAATCGGGATATCGACGGACTCAACAAAGGGTTATCCTCCGGTGCGTATGCGGGCGGATTCGCCTGGTTGCTTTCAAAAACCGTAGCGGACACAGTGCGGTTCCATTTTAATATGGGCACCAATCTTGTCGCCAGTCCCTCCGAAATAGAGAGTATTCCCTGGCAATTGGCCACCCTGCAGAACGAGTTTATTTTTCGCGGCGGCGCTGAAATGGCGGTTCATAGGGCCATTCGTGTAATCGCGGAACTTGATGGCAGGAAGTACTATGGCGGTTCTTCGGAAGGACTGAATCCCAAGAGCCCGGTTGATGTCATTGTAGGGATGCGATTTTTCCCCGCAGAATGGGCCTCATTGGGCGCCGGATATCAGGTTACCCTGCATCAGACAGATTCGAACGGTATAATGGAAAAGAGCGGTTTTGTCGCCCAGGTAACGATGGGCAGCCGCAAAAATGATCCTCCTACCGTAACCTGTGCGGTGGCAAAAGCATCCATACTCCAGGGCGATACGACGACCGTGCGCGCGAGCGCGGTAGACCCCGATGGCGATGTTTTGACCTATTCCTGGAATGCTTCCGGTGGAAAGATTGACGGAAAAGGCGACACAGCAACCTTTAACGCAACAGGGCTGGCGCCCGGCAAGTATACGGTGACGAATACCGTTACCGACAGTAATAAGCACGAGGCCAGTTGCACCGCCGAAATCACGGTACTAAAAAGAAACATTGCGCCCACCGTTACCGTAGAACCCAACTCGTTTGCGGTTACGCAGGGAGAGAGCGCAAATCTTCGATGTATTGCATCGGACGGCAACAATGATCCGTTGACCTATGCGTGGTCGGTAGCCGGACAGAGTCTTGCTGCCGCAGGTCCGCAGGTTACCTTCGGTTCTGAAGGACGAAAGCCCGGTACGTACAACGTTCAGTGTTCCGTAAGCGATGGCGAAGCTTCCGCAAGCGCTTCGTCTGCCGGAACGGTTCGCGAAAGAATCATTCCGAACAAGCCTCCGGCGATAGAATGCCAGACAACTACCATGGACGTGGCTTCCGGCGGTTCCATTGAGCTGCGAGCCAAAGCTTCCGATCCGGATGGCGACAAGCTGACCTACAGCTGGTCTTCGACCGGCGGCGCCATAAAGGGTTCGGGCGAAACGGCCACCTTTAACGCTACGGATGTTAGGGCCGGAAGCTATACTGCAACCGTGACCGTTGATGATGGCCGCGGGCTAAAAGCATCCTGCAGCATGACGATTAATGTTTCCGAGCGGTTGAGCATTACCAAAGACAAGTGCGGATATTTCGCGCCTGCCAAAGATCGCGTAGACAACTGTGCCAAGGCGATTCTGGATGATCTTGCCGTGAGGATGAAAAATGATCCGAAACTGCGCGCCAACGTCATCGGCTTCACAGATGGCTCCAAGCTTGAAACAGGCAAAAAAGGTCTTGGCGAAAAGCGTGCCAAGGCTGTAGCGGCCTATCTCGAAACACAGGGAGTGGAGATTTCCCGCATGACCATCACCGATGGTGGCGTAAATAATCCGGTGGGTGATAACAAAAACGCTGCCGGACGCACTCTCAACCGCCGCGTAGAAATCGAGCTTTCAGTTCGATAGTTCTGCCTTGCGATTAATAATGGGCGATTGATGATGATGAATTGTCAATCGCCCATTTTTTTTGACGAACCCCTTTGCAATGCGAAGCAGGCTCCTTCGAATACTCATCTTCTGTTCTTTTGGTACTGCACTTTTTTTCTGCGGTTTTCCCACATAATCGCTTTCTCCGAAGTCAGTTCAAAGCCGGTGCGTTTGGAATCAATGGGTCCATTTGGCGGTGACGTTCGATCTCTCATATTGAAGCGGTTCCATACACAATCTGATATTATTTAGGGCAGTCGGGCATCTTTTAGAGATCAGGAGAATGCGCAATGGTTAGAAAATCCGCATCCAGGATCCGAATGCTGGCAGCTGTTCTGATTTTGCTGCCTGTCTGTTTTTCGCAGTCGCGCCCGAGTCCACAAAGGTCTGCGCCCGTCCGTAATCGCGCGCCTTTCCTCGAGCAGGCTGTGCTATTTGAGGAGACTCCGTATGTAAACAAAGTGGTGCTTAAGAACGGTTTGACAATTCTTGTCGAGGAATTCAAGTCCAATCAGGTGGTCTCCATTCAAACTTACATTCGGGCAGGCTTTCTGAACGAGACGCCTGGGGGCCGTGGAACGGCGCGGTTGATTCCTTCATTGGTTTGCAGAAGGCCCGCAAACAAAAGCGCCGGAACTCTCGAGCAAAACATTTATGCTCTTGGTGGATTGCTGCGAACGGCAGTGAATTATGAGGATACGCAATTTGAAATCGTTGCTCCCGCTGTTCAATGGAAAAAGGCCTTGAACCTGCAGGCTGAGGCGCTTCTGAATCCGTCCTTTGAAGCAGGCGATTGGGTGCCGGAGGCGAATCTCTTGATGAACGCGGCACGCAGTGCTCTGGACGATCCGAACGAGTTATCCAGAGAAAAGCTTCTCGAATTGGCTTTTAATCCCACTCGCATGGGGAAATACGGAGAAATGGCCGCAAGCGGATTGAACGGCCTCAAATCCGAAGAAATAGCCGCATTTTATAGGGCGTTTTATACGCCTTCGAGAATGACGCTGGTTCTGTCGGGAGACATCCGTTCCAGCGAAACTCTTAATGAAATCGTTCGCATTTATGGCAAGCTCGCGGCTACTTCGAAAGCCGGGCCGGGTTCTCAGAAGGCAGCTCAAAACGGCTTCCGGTACCGTCTGCTGCGGGGTGATGTCGCGATTCCACAGGTTCTATTTGGTTTTCGAACGGCTCCGGAGAACTCGCAGGATTATCGCGCGCTCGAGGTGCTGAGCGCTGTTTTGGGCATTGGGGAAGGATCTATTCTGAAATACCGGCTGCGGGATCAGGAGCGTCTGATCTGGGCGAAGAAACAGTCTTTCTGAACAACCGGAGTTTCGACTGTCTTCTGATACGGGTGGAAATGGATCCCAATGATATTGACCGAAGCCAGATAGCAGTTCTAACAGAAATTGAGCTGCTGAAACGGCAGGAGCTGCGTGAGGCTGATTTGGCCCGAGCCGTTGCTCAATTGGAAATTGAGCATTGGAAACACATGGATCGGGTATCAGGGAGAGCCGAAGCACTGGCGCATTTCGAATTCCTCGGAGACTGGAAGGGCAGGGCCCGCTTTGCATCCGATTTGAAAAAAGTGAGTCCCGCCGACGTGAAGCGAGTCGCAAATAAATACTTGCGCCTCGAAAATTGCGCTTTGCTCGAATACTTGCCTGTAGCTGCCATTGAGCAGCGCAATCCAACAATCGAGGGTATCCGGCAAACGCTCGAAGGGCTTTTGGAGCCTGCGGCCGATCAGCTGCAGGAAAAACGGGACAAGGAAATCTCTCTTTTCCTGAAGATTCCACAAAATGCCGAAAGCTTCAGATTCAGCGAAATTCAATACCCCTTTCAGATCGCATCAATCCTTCGTGGTCCAGAAATGTTTATTCGTGAGGATCACACAGCCCCGATCATTACGATGGGCATATTTTTTGCGGGAGGCAAGATTGCCGAGAACAGGGACAACGCCGGCATCACAAGGCTCATGACGGATCTGATGGCGCAGGGTTCTCCGGAAATGCAGGCCAGCCGTTTTTCGCACCAGCTTGAGCTTTACGGTGGACAGGTTGAGCCTGTGGTCACGGATGACTATTTTGGATTCAACTTTTCTATCGTGTCCGGAAATTTTGATGCCGGCTTTAATCTGTTGAAGCAAGCCATCAAGGCGCCGGTTTTCGGCAAAGAAGCTCTCGATCGGCAAAAAAACGTTCAGATCAGAGAGGGGATGCGCCGCAAGGCGTCCGAGGCTAATGCACTGGATTTGGTGTATCAGGCATTATTCCCGGGCTCTTCCTATTCAGCCAACGGTCTGGGAACAGAGGCCGGTTTGGCGGGGATTACGCCGGACGCCCTGCTGGGCTGGTACAACGAATATGTAAGAAACCGAAAGCCTTTCGTAGTGATCATTGGCGACACTAAAGGAACCAACCTTGCCCTCCATTTTGTAAAAGAATTCAGCGGATCCCGGATGCAGGATTTCAGGATCCCGGAAGCGTGGGTGAAGCCCTTGACCAAAGGGGAAGCGATAGCGCAAGGCTGGAAGAAAAATCAAAGTCTGATTTTTATTGGATTTCAAGCCCCGCCGGTGGATGATGAGGATCGCTATGCCGTCACGGTGCTTGAAAACCTGGCGGGGAACCTGGGCAGGTTATCGCAGGAAATTAGATACAAATTGGGAGCTGCGCATAAGGTTTCGGTCCGCTATGAACCGAGGCTGCGGGGAGGCAGTCTGGTTGCATGCGCAACCACCAATCCTGAAAATGAGGCGATAGTCCTTAATGCGATTCGAGAAGGGCTGCTGAGCATTGCTGCCGGCCCCAATAGCTATAGAGACTGCAGGTCAGCCGTCAATGCAGCCGTGGGAATGTACGGTATTCTCAATCAGGACAGATCCGAGCAGATTCGTAAAATCCTTGTCAATCTGCTGGCAGGCAAGGGAATCGGCGGATTTCAGGATTTTCCGGCAGCTCTGCAAAACGTCAATGAAAACGATCTTTCGGAGATCGCAAAAAGAATTTTCCAGCTGGATAAAGCCGTCGTAGTGAGGATGCACGGTCAGTCTGACTAGAGAAAGGCAGCCATGACTTTATTGGGTTCGTGGAGGGAACCGTGAGATTGCGGTTCTCAAAATCCCGCATGGGTATTTTCGCCCTGGCTGCAGTCTTCCTATGGGTTCTGAAGACGCTGTTTTTCTCACCCTGGATGATGCGCTTCACGCCGTGGCTCAGCCTTGCACTCGATCTGCTCGTTGTTTTCCTGGCTGTCGTATATCTCTGGAAACTCTTCAAGTTTACGAGAAACAAGCTGCTCTGGAAAATCAAACGACGCCTGTTTCTGGCGCATGTTTTCATCGGAGCAATTCCTGTTTTTCTGGTAATTTTTATCTTCTGGATATCCGCCCTGCTTTTTTATTACCAGCTGAGCCATTATTTAATCTCAAACCAGATTGGAATTCATTCCGCCCAGATTCATGCCTTCAATTTATCCTTCCGGGAGAGATTGCAGGAGCTTCTGTCACAGACTCCCGCTCCGGATCCCACAAAGCTTCAAGAGGAGTTGGATTCCGGCGCAAAATATCTGCTGGCGGCATATCCTTCTTCATCCATAACTCTTTTGTATAGGGATCCAGTCACGAGCCAAAGGCTTGTTTTTATTAATCGGGGTTCCACGGTCGGAGGAGCAAAGGAATATGAACCGCCTCGCTGGCTTGGGAACCGAGAGTTCAGCGGACTTGTCATCGAGGATGCGCAGCTACCCAACAGCAGGCAACAATTGTTTCTCAAGAGCTTCGTGTCCAGCGACTTTCAACAGGACCTCTCCTTCAGTCTCGAGGTTTCGGTTCCTTTAGATCGCTATATTCTGGATAGATTAAAGGCTGCATTAGGACAGGATATGATACTTGCCAAGCATGTAGCCCGTCCTGGCATCGGGGGCATACTTCAAAATGCCGATATACTTCCGGAAAACATAATCGATTCCACCTTTGATACTGAAAGCCGCGCATCGTTGCCCGGTCCGCCCTATCCGATTTTTCTTTTTCCCGTGTCGTGGTCCAGCGGAATGGAGATTGAATTGACCAATTCTCAAGTCCTTCTGGTGGAATTGTCCACAACAAGCCTGATACATAACCTCTTCCGCTCTGAAAACACCACGGGGAAGATGATTTTTGGCGTTTTACAGATTATTTTCGTGTTTTTTTTGATCGTAGAGGCGGCCTCGATTGTGATCGGGATTCTGCTTACAAAATCCATTACAAACGCTGTCCACAGTCTGGATCGTGGAACCGAGTTTGTGAAGCGAGGCGATTTCAGTCAGCGAATCATTGTTCGATCGGATGATCAACTTGGAGCGCTGGCCGCATCATTCAATCAGATGACGGAATATGTGCAGCATCTCGTCAAGGAGCTCGTTCAAAAAGAAAGACTTGAACGTGAACTTGAGATCGCCAAGGAAGTCCAGGAACAACTTTTCCCTAATCAAGTGCCGAAGATGGCTGGCATGGATGTGACGGGAATCTGTCTGCCGGCCAGGACCGTCAGCGGAGATTATTATGACTTCTTGCCTCTAGGAGACAATGAACTCGGTATTGCTTTGGGAGATATTTGCGGGAAAGGAATTTCGGCGGCCTTGCTGATGGCAAACCTGCAGGCTACCCTTAGAAGCAATGCCACGAACATAAAACGAAATCCCGGACTGAATGGCGCAAGAATTGTTGCCGGAGTCGTTGAAAGCCTTAATAGCCAGATTTACAGCTATACGGCAGCAAATAAATTCGCCACATTTTTCTATGCTCTCTACGACGATCTACTGAAAACGCTCACGTACTGTAATGCCGGCCATAATCCTCCCCTGTATTTTAACGGAGGCAAGATGCGCAGGTTGAGCGCAGGAGGAACGGTCGTGGGAATTTTTGCGGATTCCAAATATGAAGAGGAGACGGTTTGCGCAAAAACAGGGGATATATTTGTCGCCTATACGGACGGGATTATAGAAAGCGTTAATGAGTATGGAGAGGAATTTGGTGAGCACAGGCTTGCTCAGATCATCGAGGAAAATCGCCACATGGACGCCACTGCGTTAAAGGAAATCATCGTCTCGAAAGTTCTTGCGTGGACATTTGGCGAAGAGAGAGATGACGACATGACTCTGGTAATAGCTAAAATTGTTGATCCAAAAGAGATTAATGGCGGCATTTCAAGTGATACCTTAAGTTTGGTATGAGGATTTTATAGATCCGGAATTGCTTGACCCGGCCGGCAATTGATACATAATTGGACTACATATTTGGGGTTTTCGAAAGTTGAATACTACAAAATCAGGATCATCCAATACCCAAAAAACGGCGCTGAAGCAGTTGTTTTACACAACTTTTGAAATCAGCCAGATCTGTGGCGTCAATCCCACAACCATTCAAAACTGGATTAAGGGGAAGAGGCTTAAAGCATTCCAGACTCCAGGCGGACACAGGCGTGTCCGGCGCGAAGATTTGATTGCGTTCATGAAGGAATTCAGCATGCCGCTTCCCGAAGGCCTTATGCAAAACCCCCCGCTTGCAATGATAGTGGACGATGAGAGCGATATACTAGATATGTTGGAGGATTTGCTGAAGTCCGGCGAGGACGAAATTAATATAGTTCGTGCTCAAAGCGGCGTGGCTGCACTGCTGATGATCGGGGAATTCAGGCCCGATCTTTTGATTCTGGACCTCATGATGCCGGGAATGAATGGTTTTGACGTTTGTCAGAAGCTGAAAATAAACTCCAGTACACAAAATATAAAAATAGTTGCGATTTCCGGAGATCATAATCCCGCCGTAAGAGATCGCATCCTGGATTCTGGAGCTGATCTCTTCTTTACCAAACCACTGGATGTAATCGATTTCCGAAATCAGTGCTTCAACCTGCTCCAATTATAAATGAGGAACGACATGTCAATTCTCGACCAGCCGGATCTCTGCGTTTCTATAGATCCTCAATCAATGAAATCTCTGCTGGAATCATTTCCGGAGCAAGTTCAGAGCGCCGCCGTGGCAGGACGGAGTATTTCTCTGCCGGTGCCAAAGGGAACAAAAGCAATTGTTGTGACAGGACTCGGCGGATCTGCCATGGGGGGAGATTTGGTGCGATCGATTGCCGAATCGCAGTTGAAGTATCCCGTGATTGTGAACCGCAATTATGATCTTCCTGGTTTCGTAGATGAATCCACCTTGGTTTTTGCCTGCAGCTACTCCGGGAATACGGAGGAAACGCTGAGTGCGTATGAACGCGCTCGACGGGCCAAGGCTTTTGTTGTGTGCCTTACTTCGGGCGGGAAACTGGAAGCCCTGGCTACTGAAAACGCGCATCCGTTGCTTCGGCTCCCGGGTGGCCTTCCGCCGCGCGCCGCTTTAGGGCATTCTCTCATCGCTCTGTTGGCTGCCATGCAGGCAATGCAGATTATGCCGGACATGTCTGCGTCCATACAGGAAACTATTGAGCTGCTAAAAGTTCTACGGGATCGCTACGGCATGGCAGGTCCGGAATCATCCAATCCAGCCAAAAAACTCGCAAGCGCTCTATTCGGCAAAGTGGTCACTGTTTATGGTTCCAATGGAATTATGGAATCCGCTGCGTATCGATGGCGTTCGCAAATAGCGGAAAATGCCAAGAATCTGGCGTCCCATCATGGTTTGCCTGAAATGAATCACAATGAGCTTGTCGGTTGGCTTTATCCGGAAGAAGTGCTCCGGCGGATTGGAGTTGTGATGCTTCGGGATAAAGGCGACCACCCTCAGATCCAGAGAAGATTTGATCTGACGCGCGATCTAATCGCTACCAAAGCCGGAACTGTGCAAGAAGTCTGGAGCGAAGGGTCATCGCTTCTGGCGCGAGTCCTTTCCGTAATTTATATGGGTGATTTTGTGAGCCTGTATCTGGCGTATCTAAACAACACAGATCCGACTCCGGTTGCGGTCATCGATTATTTAAAGAAGAATTTGAGCACGAGGGCCTGATAGTTGAATTCATAGGGCGGACTTCAACTATAGTTCCGGATAATGTCCGACCGGGGAACTCTAAAAATCAATGAGACAGACTATTCTCAAACGGGTTTCGGGTACTGTGGTGCTTCTTATGCTGCTGGCTTTGCCGCAGACAACGGCGGGCGCCGATCGTAAAGCCTTCGCATTTGTGAATGCACGCTATGCAATTACCGCGGAAATCGCATCCGATCGCAAGTTTATCGTGAACTTCATCAATTTTTCGGATTTTGTTGTTGTGCTTCAACCCAATGAGTTCATTTATAAAAGTGCCTTGGGGAACCTCTATATCGGCCAGGTTTATGAATTGGAAGGCAAAAACGCGCGCGGTGAATTTCAAAAATATTCTGCCTCTTTTCTGCTGAAAGGTCGTTCCTTCGCAGGCCTTTCAATTATAGGTATTTTTCGTGAGCAGGATAAAATTGAAGAAATAAGCGTTCGTATCGGTGCCAAACGATTTTATCTGCAGGCTCTTGAAAATAGCATTTTTGAACAGCTCGCAGCAAAGATCAGCGGCTTGGATCTTGAGAACCCGGATGCGGCAGCATCCCTGGAAGAGGCAAATATTTCAGAATTGGGCACGGTCAAGAGTACCGACGGCACGTCCGAATGGGACAAAGATTGGCTGGGATTGATTTCGGCGGAGGGCGTTAATTCGCCCAAAATATTGGAGCGGCCAGAAATACTCATTTCAGATGAAGCCCGAAAATCGCGGACGTATGGAAAGGTAAAGATTGCTGGAATTATCAATAAGAGTGGCGGGATCCAGGATCTGAAAATTGTGAAAGGGCTGGAGCGGAGTTTGGATAAAAGAGCTTTGGAGGGAGTAAAAAACAGCTGGGTATTTCTGCCGGCCACGAAAAATGGCGAAGTGACGGATGCTTCTGTTGTCTTTGATGTGGAATTCCCGCCCCCTGTCTCAAAAACATCGGACCGTTGACTCCAGGTTTGGTATATTTAATGGCGAAATATTTCGAAAAGAGAAGAATTATGTTTTCCCGATCTTCCATCTTAAGTGTTCTGGTATTGATTTCCATTTCGGCATCCGGCGGAGATTGGCCGCAGTTTAGAGGCACCGACCGGAATAATATTTCTTCGGAAACCGGACTTCTTCGGAGTTGGCCGTCACAGGGACCCAAAGTCCTGTGGAAGACGCCTGTCTGTGAAGGGTACGCCGGTGCGGCTATCAAGGACGGCCGAATCTATCTGAACGACTATAACGACAAAAAGAAAGAGCATCTGATCCGCTGCATTTCTCTGGCAGATGGAAAAGACATCTGGCAGTGGAGCTATCCGGTCGAGGTGCGGCCGAACCATGGCATTACCCGTACGGTTCCGGCCATAGGTCAGAAGCTCGTTTTTTCCCTTGATCCCAAATGCCGGTTTCACGCATTGGATGCCAAAACCGGGCAAAATTGATCTGGCAAAAGAACCTGGTCCAGGATTACAAGGCTACAATCCCCGGATGGTATGCGGGACAGAATCCGCTGATTGATGGCGACCGTGTCCTTCTGGCAACGGGAGGGGATGCCCTCATCATTGCTTTCGATCAGGCCACCGGGAAAGAAATCTGGCGCACGCCCAATCCCGGCAAGGAGCTGATGTCGCATTCATCTTTGATGCCGGCAACGATCGGCGGCGTCAAACAGTACCTCTACCTTTCGATGAAAAACCTGATGGGGATTGCTGCATCGGATGGACAGTTGCTGTGGAGCGTTCCGTTTACGGCCAGAATTGTGGCTGTGCCTTCGCCGGTTTCTATCGGAGACGGCAGAGTTTTTGTGACGAGCGGATATGAGGCCGGCAGCGCCATGTATCAGGTGGAAAAGGGCGCGGCGGGATTTTCCGCGCGCAAGCTATTTTCGCTCACCAGCACGCAGTTCAATTCAGAAGCCCAGACGCCCATTCTTTTTCAGAATCATCTGTTTGCCGTCAGCAGCAAGACCAGAGGAAGGTTCACTTGTCTTAATCTTGACGGGAAGGTCGTATGGCAAAGTCCCGTCGTATCGGGAAATGCAGAAGCCTCCAGGACTTTTAACCTCGGTGGATTTTTGCTGGCCGATGGGATGTTTTTTATCCTGGACGGAAATACAGGAATGCTTCGCCTGGTCGAAGCCAGCACAAAAGAATATATTGAGCTGGCGTCGGCACAAATCCTGAATGGAGAGGATGTTTGGGGGCCGATGGCCCTTTCCGATGGCAAGCTGATCATTCGCGATATGAGCCAGATGGTATGTCTCCAGGTGGGCCGATCAGGAGGCGGGAAAAAGTAGTGAGCACTTCGGATCCGAAACAAAAGGACGGAAAATCAGGCGAAAAGTTTTAGAGCGCTTGCGGGAATGCGTCGTTTGCGCCGGCCGCGGTCGTAGGTGCTTTCGCTTCCTTTGCGGGTACGGTATTGGGGGCCAAAAGCGAATCGGCAAAAAAGCACGCCGCAGAATGCCTCTCTGGTTCAAATGGATTTTTCAGAGCAGAAGCGGGACGCCTGCCGCCTCGCCTTGATCTTGAATATGCTCCAACGCTCGTATTGGGAGCTGCCAATCCGGAGCAGCGCTTCCGGCGCTCTATTTCCGCAGTCGCCGTCGGTTCTGCGGACCAGATCCATGTTCTGGGCGATGGAGAAGTGCGTGCTTTCGATTCCAAAGGAATATTCGTTCGGAGCTGGAAAGCGCCTGAAGGCGCTCTATGCATGGCGATCGGTGGCGGCGAGCGTGTCTATTTAGGCGGAGCCGGGCATGTGGAGATCTATAGCGCAGCGGGAATCCGGGAGGGAGGTTTTGCGGTAGGTGAGAGCGGCAAGTCCGCCAGCATCACCGCAATCAAGATCTCCGGATCCGAAATTCTTGTTGCGGATGCCTCCGCACGCTGTATCCGCCGGTACACGGAGACCGGAAAGCTGATCGGCGAGATAGGCACGCAAAATAAAACGCGCGGCTTTATGCTTCCCAACCGATCTCTGGATATGGATGTGGACGGCAAAGGAACCGTTCGGGCAACGGATTCAGGGCGACACCGCGTTTCCTCGTGGATTCTGGATGGAACGCCCGCGGGTTATTTCGGGAAATTCGGGCTCAGGAATCCGGAGGACTTTGTCGGCTGCTGCAACCCTGTGAACATTGCCGTCGCACCGGACGGAAATATCATCACCGCGGAAAAAGTCATTGCCCGCGTTAAAGTTTTCGATGCCGGCGGAAAACTGCTCGCACTGATCGGTCCTGAGCATTTCGATCCCCAATGCATCCATCTGCACCTTGCCGTCGACTCCAAGGGGCGTATTGTTGTGGCGGACCCGATCCGTTTGGCGGTCAAGGTTTTTTCCGTAAAGACTCAACCCGGAGGCTTGGCGCAGAAATGAGTGAAAAATCCAGCAGGCGCGAATTTATGGATCGTTCTCTTCGCATCGTCGGAATTGTCGGAATCGGGGGCGCTGCGGCCGTGCTGGCTCGCCGCGCGGCGAGCAACACCGTGTTCCAAGTGGATCCTGCGAAATGTGTTGCCTGTGATCTGTGCCGCACGTCCTGTACGCTGAGCCACTCCGCCGTAAAGGCTGTAAACGTGTTCAAGGAGTGCGGCTATTGCCAGCTTTGCCCTGCCTACTATGATGTAACGAGCCAGCCGGATGAAAAGGGTCTTCCAACGGGGAAGGTCTGCCCGCAGGATGCGCTGAAAAGGCGCGTCGTCGGAAAAATCGACGAAGAGGATCCCAACAATAACTATTATGAATACGTGGTTGACGAATCGCTCTGCGACGGCTGCGGCAAATGCGTGAAAGCATGCAAACCGCCAGCCGGCAACGGCGCCCTTCGGTTGGAAGTCCGCTATAACCGATGCCTGGAATGTGACTCCTGCTCGATTCAGATTGCCTGTCCGCAAAATGCGATCGTGCGAATTTCGACGCCGGGACTGCCTCCAGAGCAGGGCCACGGCGAAGCAGGGAATACGGCATAACGCATGCGAATTCCCCCCCTCGCCAAATTCAAACTCCGTAAGGTTTGTAGTACCGCAAACAGGTCGTGGTGTTTGCTCCTCACACTGCTCGCCGCGCCCATGAACCTGATTGCTCAATACCAAAAAAAACCGCCGGATTTCGGCGGCACACATAGTTTCCCGACGCCCGTCCATCCGGAACCTGTGGCCGACTGGCTGCGCAGTTTGGATGTCGTGTTTCTGGCCGTCGCATTGGGTGTGGCCGCCTGGCTTGCATACAAACGGCGCAGCAGAAGAGGCATTGCGCTGCTGAGCCTCGCCAGCGTCGCCTATTTCGGTTTTTATCGCAAAGGATGCATCTGCTCGGTCGGCTCTATACAAAACATTGTCCTGTGTCTGACGGATTCCCGCTATTTCGTTTCTTTCAGCATCCTCGCACTATTTTTTCTCCCGCTTGTGGCAACGCTTTTTTTCGGGCGCATATTTTGCAGCGGCGTGTGTCCGTTGGGCGCTATTCAGGATCTTGTTGTAGTAAAGCCCTTGCGCGTGCCTTTGCGTCTCGACAGAGCGCTGCGCTATCTGCAGTTTGTATATCTCGGGCTGGCCGTTTTGTTCGCAGGATGGGGATTGCAGCTGCACGTGGGATCCTGGCAACTGAAAATAGACCAGCGCTTTATTATTTGTGACTGGGACCCGTTCATCTCAATTTTTCGGCGCACCGGACCCTTTCACATGGTGGCCATCGGTGTGGCATTCCTTTTGGCCGGGATGTTTATCGGCAGGCCGTATTGCCGCTGGCTGTGTCCCTATGGCGGCATACTTTCCATCCTGTCCCGAGTTTCCTGGAAAAATATCCGAATCAGCCCGGACAAGGAACTGGACTGCGGATTATGCGCGGATGCCTGCCCGTTTGGGGCTATCCGCGAACTGCGAGCCGATCGAGCATTTTGCGTGGCATGCGCCCGCTGCTATGAATTTTGCCCGCAGCACAAAAAGTTTATAGCGCTGCGGGACGGTCCCACAAAAACAGTTCAGATAAAAACTCCGCCTCGACGGTGGGAGGCGATCGTGCGAACATGGACAGGCATCCTGGTTCTCTTGATTATGCTGGCCTCTGCGACCGGGCTGCTGGGAACCTATATCCATGCGCGGCAAGTGTCCCGTAGAGATACGACGTACGCTACTGAATTGCGCGAAAAAGCGACCACGGATGCTGAGATACAAAAGATTTTGCAGCCGGAATTGGAGCGGCAGCACAAAGCTGCGGTGGCCCGGCGCCGCGTTTATGATTTCGGCGGAGCGGCGTTGCTGCTTTCTGCCGCGCTCTGGATCGCCTGGGTGACGCGGTATCGTCCAAAGCAAGGCTGCGGAGCGGGTGCGCCGCAACGAGTATTAAGGATTTTGGAGCAACCTCCAAAACAGCGGCCAACAATATCAAGGAAGCGAGCTAAGGACACGAATGCACTATCATAGAAAATATGAAATGTGCGGAGGGCGTGTGCCCCGATGGGCGGCGCAGGTTTCCTGTTATCGGGGCATACGTTTTTATATTGATTCTGACTGCGCTGCTGCCGATGACTGCGTTTTCGCAAACGCCGCAGGCGACTATCCGCGGGCAATTGGCGGATAGCTCCGGAGCTCCGATTCCCGATGCGCTGATTCATGCCGTGAATGAGGAAACCAACGCGACGCTGCAGGCATCCAGCGGGCCGGCCGGAGAATATGCTTTTTCAACACTTAAACCGGGTTCGTATCGCATGGAAGTGGAGCACTCGGGATTTCGCAAATACGTCGAAAGCGGAATTCAGCTGTCGGTTGGCCAGAGCTTGCGGCTGAACATCCATATGGATCCTGGCGGTCCCGCGGAAGAAATGATTGTAACCGCAAGACGCGATCTCGTTGAACCGGATACGACGCATAGCGGGACCGTGATTGAAAACCATCAAATAACGCGCTTCCCTCTGGATGGACGGAATTTCCTTCAGTTAAGCCTTCTGGTGCCGGGCACTGCGCCGGCGGCGCCAGGGTTCGCCGGGTACCGTGCGCGGGGAATTTGCCGTCAATGTTAGCGGCGCCCGCGAAGACTCGAACAACTTCATGCTGGACGGGGCTTTCAACAACGATCCGAAATTGAACGGCGTCTCTATAAATCCCCCGGTCGACGCTATCCGCGAGTTCGAAATCCTCACCAGCACGTATGATGCGTCCTATGGCCGAAGCGGGGGCGCACAGGTGAGTATCGCTCTGAAGTCCGGCACGAACGGGTTTCACGGGACCGCGTATGAGTTCTTTCGCAACGCGGCATTGGATGCCAAGAACTATTTTGAGAACGCCGAAAGCGGCGAGGCGCGGTATCAGCGGAACCAGTTTGGCTTTTCCCTCGGGGGACCGGTGCGGAAGGACCGCACCTTTTTCTTCCTGGACTATGAAGGGCGCCGGGCGCGGGAGGGCGTCACGCGGGTCACCAATGTGCCGACGGAGCTGGAGCGCGACGGCGATTTTTCTCAGAGCATCTTTCCTCCCCCGATCAACCCGTATACGCAGAGCCCGTTCGAAAACGACCAGATTCCGAGCGAACTGGTCAACAGTGTCGGAAAGGCTATCGCGGATCTGTATCCGATACCCAATCGCCAGTGCCGGGTCAGAATTATGTTTCCTCTCCGGTTCGGCGGGACCGAGACGACCGCTTTGATGTGCGCGTGGATCATGCCATCACCACCAAATCCAGCCTGATTGCCCGATACAGCTTTGCCGACAGCGATTTGTATGAGCCTTTCTCCGGGAGAACCTATGCGAGCATTCCCGGGTATGGGGTGCACGTGCCGCGCCGGGCGCAGAATTTCATGTTGGGACAGGATCATACTTTCTCCTGCGATCTCATTAACCAGCTGCGATTTGCTTTGAACAGAGTCGCGGCGGGAAGTTTTCAGGAAAGCCGCAATGGCAGCCTGAATGAAGCTGTCGGAATCCCGGAACTCTCGTCGAATCCCCGCGACTACGGATTGAGCTTCATTACGATTTCCGGATATTCCCCTATCGGCGACGAATACAACAATCCGCAGCATAGTGTCACCAATGTATTTCAAGTGACCGATACGATGACCTATTCCAAGGCGAAACATCTGTTCCGCTTCGGATTCGATATCCGCAGATTGCAGCAGAATGCGTTCAGAGATGTTCAAGCGCGCGGTTTTCTTGCCTTTTCGGATTACGGGCAGGTTACAGGCAACGGACTGGCCGATATGCTGCTGGGATTTGTGACCTATTCCGGCGGCGCACAGCTTGATAATCCGCAGTACCTGCGCGCCACGAGCTGGAACTTTTTCTTGCAGGACAGCTACCGCCTGCGAAGAAACCTGACACTGCAGCTCGGGGTGCGATACGAATACAACACGCCGCCGGTAGATCGGTATGACCGGGCAACCACCTACGATCCGGTTTCACAAAGCCTTGTTCCCGTGGGTGAAAACGGTGTGCCGCGCGGGGCTTTTTAGCCTGACAGGAACAATTGGGCTCCGCGTGTCGGAATTGCCTGGTCGCTGGATGCCGCAGATAAAACCATGCTGCATGCCGGCTACGGAGTTTATTTCGACCAGTCTTCCCTCGCTCCGGGCGAGGGGCTTTACTTCAACCAGCCATATTACGATTTCAAAATGTATTTCCCGTTTCCGGGCTATCCCCTGACTTTAAATGATCCGTTCCCGGCGAGCTACCCGCTAAGCATTCCGGGATCGGCGATGGGGTATGACAGAAATTTGCGCACACCCTATGTGCAGCAGTGGAACCTGACTTTTAAAAGGCAGTTGGGCACGGACAGCCACATCGAAATCGCCTATGTCGGCTCGAAGGGCACCAATAATAATCTCTGCGAGGGATATCAATCAGCCTGCGGCGAGTCCTGTTCGTCCTAATCCGAGACCTGTGCCGCAATTTGCGGATATCGTGTATATCGAGTCCCGCGGCAACTCGTCCTACAACAGTTTGCAGGCTCAATTCCAGCAGCGTTTGCGCGCGGGTGCATCGGCCATCATTTCCTATACCTACGGCAAATCGCTGGATGACAACTCGACGTTTTTCTCGAGCTATGGCGATTCCAACTTTCCGCAGAACAGCGCCAATCCTCGGGCTGAGAGAGGGCGCTCCAACTTTGATCTGCGGCACAGGTTTTCCATGGGATATTCGCTGGACCTGCCATTCGGAAATGGACGGCGATTTCTCTCCAACCGGAATTTCATCTCAGAGATATTTTCCGGGTGGTCGACCTACGGCATCATAACATTGCAGAGCGGACGCCCCTTCACGGTCGCACTGCTTCCCGAAAATGACAACAGCAATACGGGCATGGCAAGCCTTGGTTTCGGCGCCAATAATCGTCCCAACCGGATTTCCTCCGGCAAACTGCCGCAATCCCGGCCCCGACGCCTGGTTCGATACCAGCGCTTTTGTAATCGCGGATTACGGGAGTTTCGGCAATTCCGGACGCAATATCCTGGATGGCCCCGGCTATTGTGACTTCAGTGCTTCGGTGATGAAAGACACCAAAGTGCGCGAAGGCTTGAATCTTCAATTCAGGGTGGAGTTTTTCAATGCGTTCAATCACCCAATTTTGACCTGCCGGATAATTTCCTCGGATCTTCCGACTTTCGGTCGGATAAACTCCGCGCAAAATCCGAGACTGATTCAGTTTGGATTGAAAATCATTTACTGATCTCGGTGCGGTAGCGCTTCGGCTGATTATTCTATCCAGTAGCGGGAGATTCTAATGAAGGCCTGCATATTTCATGATGTGAACCCCGGCCAGCGAGATCGCAAACTTTTCGAAATTGTGGAATATGCCTATAATCAGCGGGCGCACGCCGTTGTTTATGCGCCCAATGAGGCGAGGGCTGCTGTCATAGACAGGTTTCTCTGGATACTCCGCCAGGAATCGTTTATTCCCCATAAAATCATTCTTAAAGACGAATCGGATCTCTCGGTTCCGATCGCCATCGTTACCGCCGAAATCAATCCGGTCGAGGGGAGCGTTCTCATCGCGGATGGCCATTGCAGCCTGAAATTTGCGGCCGGTTTTGAAACAATTCATGAATTTGTCGACAGGTCCTCCGCCGAAACGCAGGAAGCGTGCAGGGATCGCTTCCGGGATATCGCGACCGAAAAATTCCGGTAGAGCATATAAAGGAATAGATTCGGCGTTAAGAGCATATCAGAGTACAGAAGAAGCCCTTCCAGTACTCGGACAGGTTCGTGCCAGGACTATTCGATGAAGCTTCTACTGCGGAGCGGATCCGAGATGTCTACGGCATTGCGAACTCGGTCGGGATTCGCTCGACGTACTGTCGAGTAGCATGCGAATCCTTCCGTGCCGCCTTGTCGCCACGCCCTCTGCGCTCTCGCTGCGAACCTTCTGAACTACCGAGGCTATTTTTCAATCCCGTGTTGAGCAGAACATCCATCACATCCAGGGACTCGCTAAGAACGGGAACTTCGTAAAGGAAGCCCGGAAGCCCGGCGCAGCGTTTGCCTCGTGATTTCCACATATCCTTCAAGCCAGCCCAGGCCGTGGAACGGCTTTGTCTCGCTGGATTCGCCGGGAGCTTCACGGCGAATGAAAGACGACCGGCTTCCGGATCCACACTCGACTTCGTCGGGTCGCAAAAATCTCCAGGTAGCTGATCCCCGGGTGCCGACAACCGTAAATTCAAAATCATTGGTCGCGCCATGAACGGTTTTGGATATGGAAGCAAGTGCATGCCGGGATCCGGAAAATCCAAGCTGCAGGTGCACATGAGTATCCCGGTGTTGGGCGCGGAGCATTCCGGTATGACAGCCAGCAGCGGCTTTCCGTCGCTCTGGCCCCCATCAGGTAGTGACAGATGTCCACCACGTGGCTTCCAAGATCCGTCAATGCATCATGCGGGCCGTTCAGCGGAATATCATTTTTCCACGATTCTTTCGCAGGATCGGCCTTCAACGCCATCTGTGCGCCGGAGGATTGCCAATAGCGCGATTCGAATGCGAAAACGTCGCCCAATTCGCCGCCTTCGATCATCTGCTTTATCGTTCTGGGGCCCCACATAGCCCGGTAGCCATGAAAGACCGTGACGAAGGCATGCGGTGTTGCGCAATAGGGAGATTTCTTCAGGGCGGACGCAGACAGGCTTATCCGCGGCAATCGCGGTGAAGCCGGCCTGAATTCCCTCCAGTATGGACTGCGCATGCAATCCGCTGGGATTGGCAAGGAAGAGGACGTTGAGCGCGTCTTCGGCGAGATAGGATTTTAATGGGGTGCCGCGATCGGCTATGCGCACGGGCAGCAGCTGCAATTCGAGATCAACATGCGAAACGATGTCCAGGCTGCGCAAGATCGCTTTGCCGGCCATTCCTCGTCCAACCAGTACCGGTGCTATGGGAATGTTTTTCATTTATTGTCTCGAGAAAAGTAATTCATACTGAGATGCCTAATTCGGAACGCAAGGCTGTCAGCAGGGGTGCGCGGCGAGCCGCGAGAAGCGCAATCAAGGACGAAATCAGTCCTGCAGCCAAGACTGCGAACACAATCAATGCTGTCCTGGTGAAGGGAATCGACGCGCCTCGCGCGTGTATCGCCGGCAGAATGGCGACAAGAGCGCACAATACGCCGGAGACGAGTCCCCAGACCATCAGGAATACATTCTCAACCAGGATGATTACGGAAATAATCCCGCTGCGGTATCCGACCGCCCGCAAAAGAGCCAGCTCCTGGCGTCTTTCAAGCACATTCCGCAGCAAAATCGTCGCCAAGCCTACGGTTCCCAGGATGAGACCGAGGGTGCCCAGGGATTGAAACGTGGATAGGTACGTGTTTTCAACCTGATGATACGCGGCCAGGCGATCCCGCGAGGACTCCACGGCAAAACCATAGTCAGCCAATCCTTCCTGCAGTTGGGGAGCCAAGGCGGCTGCGCCTGCCGGCATTGCATCGAGAAGAAAAAACCTATATCCCTCCTGTGACGGGAAAGCGCGTAGAAAATTCGACTCGGAAATAATCAATTTTCCCTGAAGGATGCTGTCTTTTAAAGTGGCGACAAATTTCAATCGAATCGGGCCGGTCCTTGGCCGTGTGTATCACGAGTTCACTTCCAAGCGAGAGATGGAGTATGTACTGAAGGGTGTTTGCATCCGCGATCGCAGGGATGAAGGGCTCCTGAGGATAGGCATCAAGAAGCAGCCATGGATTTCTTTTATGCTCGGGTTTTGCCGCAAGAGAGCTTTGAAAGGAAAACCTGCCGGCAGCGCCGAAGGCTTTCGGGGCCCCCAGGATTTCAGGTTCCTGCGGAGCATAGAGATTCAGACAACTGGCATCATCGCCCGGGCGCTTGCGAAAGGGAATGAAGTGAACGCGTTGCGAAATGCCTGCGCCTGTTCGGGCGAAAGCCCGATCGCATCTTGTCCCGCGGTGCTGTTGAGGTCATAGAGAATAGGGAGGGTGGACTCCGCAAGCAGAGGAAAGCCGCCGGTTCCCGGAATTGTGTTCCAGCGAAACGCTTTGACCGTCCTGACGAAACGCCTCCATCGAAACGACGATAAAAGTGGCTGCGGCAATCAGGCTGGCGCAGAACAAACTGCGGCCCGGCCGGTGCGTCGCATTTCGCAGCCCCATTTTCATAAAGGCGGGCCAGCCTTTTCCCTCAACGGGGATGGGACGAGCGCGGCGCAGGTAAAGCGCTGTTGCGCATAGTATCGCTACGAGAAACAGGAATCCTGCGCCGAAAAAGCCCTGAAGCTGCGATACTTTCTCCTGTATGGACGCGGCCAGAAGGAATAGGGCCGCAAACAGCGCGCAGAGGGAAGTGAACGCAAGAATGCGAACCCGGCGCTTCTGGACAGCAACAGATTCCAGAATTCCCGTCAATAGCATGCGCGGGGAGAGTTTGTGCGCAGGGTGCGCAATGTCCACGCAAGAGATGCCATGGAAAAAACGACGCCGCAAACGCACCCAATCAACAGTTCCATCCAGGAAATATGAAGGAAAATCCGGCGGGTCCCCACGGCATCTGTCCACCATGTGCGCAGGCCAAAAACCATCAGCCATCCATAGATAATCGATCCCAGCAGACCCAGGATACTGCCGATGATCGACAGGAGAGCGCCCTCATAAAAGAAATTGCGCTGCAACAATGCCGTGGAGAAGCCGCAGGCGCGCAGGATGCCGATCTCCCGCACGCGCTGCTCTATCATCAGTCTAAAAAATAAAGCGGCAAGCAGAATGGCCGCCGCGATCAGGAAAAAACTGAAATAAACAAAATATTCCCCAAAATCCGTGGACCCCTGCGATGCGGCCAACCCTCGATCTCTGACGGCGCTTAACGTAAAACCGGCGGACTGCGGATTCAACTGACGGAGAAGGGCTTGAGAAAATTGGCTCTGAACTGTTGGCAGATCTTTGCCGGCGGGCAGGGCAATGCGCAGGGCGGTGAGTTTCCCGAATCGGCTCTCCCAGAGTTCTTGCCCTCTTGCGAGCGCTATAAAAGCTTTTGGAGTGGCTTTGTATCGGTGCCAGTATTCTTCATCTGCCGGGCGAATCCTTCCGATGTCCAGCGGGAAAGGAGGATCCCAGGCATTGATGCTTCTGGCGTCGGTAACGCCGGGTATGTGTGGCGCAAGCGTAGTGTCAATGTCGGCGGAGTCCGCAAGAATGCCGGCAAGTTGGAACCGAGCGGTTCTCGTTTCCAGTTTCCCTTCCTGCTGCCACAGATAGTAATCGATTTCTACGGATGCTCCTTGGGAAATTCCGAGCCGTCTCTGTGCCCATTCTGTAAGCCAGATCGATTCACTCGGATCCGTCGGGCGCAATCGACAAAGACGCGCCCTTAATTTCCCTAAGCGAGCGAAGCGCGCCCGTGCCAATATCGGCCGCAGTGATCACGGAGTATGGGATTTCACGCCCTCCAGCCCGGATGGAATTCGCAAGATACGTATACACAGGGGAGGATTCCATCCCCATGGCGGCCGCTGTCTGACTCGCTGCCTGCGCGGTTGCAGAGTCCAGGATGATGCTGTTGCTCTCCAGTGAAAACCCATTTCCCGAGGTGAGAGTCCGAATCCGAATCGCAAGATCCTGCAGAGTGCAGCTCTTCTTCAAAAGGCTTGAGATCGATTCCAGCCCATTTCCCATTGCCGGCCGCGCCCATAATATGGCGTTGACTTGCGCCCGCTGCGCAAGGTCCTTCTGGAGTCGCTTCAAGGGCACGAAAATGGAATGAACGCTCCCCTGAGTGGGGCGCAGCGAAAAATCGCCCAATTGTGCTCCGGGCAGAAGGCGTCGGCAATTCAATCGCAGCGTTCTTCCCCCATCGTCGCGTCGGCCGTAGAGCCATTCTCTGGGTATTGCCTGCGGAATTTCCACCCGCAGCAAAAGGGCGTCCTCCGTTTTACTATTCAAGTGCCGGGCAAGCGAATCTCCGACATAGGCGGCCCGATCGTCGGGGAAGGCGGGGACATCCACGCCATGGAATTTCCAGAATCGATCGTCAACTCCATAAACATTGACTTGGTGACTCCGCACGCCTGTCGGTTCGTGGATCACCACGCCCTTAAGATAGATGATCGGACAGCTGTCTATGCCCGAATTGAGAGGGGACGCAAGTCTTTCACTGAAAAAGTGTTCTGCCGTTACAAGATATTCCGTGGTGCCGATGCGTTCATATAAAAGACGGCGCAGACTGGCTCGCACCGACTGGCCCACCAGCAGCGCTCCCGACAAAACGGCAACCGCTATAGCCACGCCCGCGATGACGGGCAGATTCGTACGCCGGTAGTATTTCAGGTTGCGCAGCAAAAGATGGCTTCGTTTCATCTGGATGCCATGGGATGCCTGGATGCGGATCGCGTGCGCATGGTTCAGACCCGGTGCAGGCGCGTATCGGTTAGTTTATATTTCAGGCTGAAATTCTGCGCTAATTCCATATTGTGCGTGACGACAATCAGAATGCCTTGCTGGATCTTGTGAAGATCGAACAGCAGGGACATGACGGCGTTTGTGGAATCATGATCCAGATTGCCGGTGGGCTCGTCGCAAAGAATGAGCCGTGGTTTCATGATCAAGGCGCGCGCCAGAGCCACACGCTGTTTTTCGCCGCCCGACAATTGATGCGGACGGTGATCCCGCCTGGAACTCAATCCGACCCGTTCAAGCAGTTCAACCGCCCTTTGCTGCACGGAATTGCCCGAATCCGCAACGAGCGTGGGGACAAGAACGTTTTCCAAAACGGTGCATTGCGGGAGCAGATGATGATCCTGGAAGACGAAGCCGATTTTTTCATTGCGGAAGGCCGCCAGGTTTTTGTCGTCCAGTTCGTGGGGATTCCTGCCCTCCAGGTGCACCGAGCCCGAAGTCGGAGTTTCCATGGCACCCAGGATGTACAACAAAGAGCTTTTGCCGCTGCCGGAGGGTCCTATGATGGAGACGGCATCCCCTTCCTTTAGCGTGAGGCTTATTTCTGAGAGCACCAGAAGTTGTCCTCCGGGCGCCGGGTATTCTTTTGAGAGGTTCCGAACTTCAAGCATTAGATATCCAGCTTAAATAACAGATCGATAAATTGCCAGGGCGGCGTCCGCCATCCTGTTCGCATTGTAATGTTCGCGCACAGCCCGGCTTCCTTGATTTCCCAGCGCGATTCTCCGTTGCGGATCTTGCCAGAGCTCCAGCAATCCATCTGCCAGGGCTTCCGGTTTATCCGGTTCCACCAGAAGTCCGCCTCCGGTTGTCTCCACTATCTCGACAAAAGCACCGCGCCGCGGTTGTACGACGGGGATTCCACAGGCGAGAGCTTCCAGCAAGAACAACCCCTTGGGATCATCATACGTTTCAGGCACGGAAAAAACGCTGAGGTTTTTCAGATAATTCACCTTGTCGCGGCGGTCCAGTTCTCCGTGATAGGTGAATTGATCGGACAATCCCCAGGAACCCATGTTCCTTCGTATGCCCGAGAGATAGGAATTCTGTTCTGGAGCAAGGTAGCCCGCCGCCCACAAGCGGCTGGGGGAGAGCCCGCTACGGGATCTCAGGAGGCGATAGGCGTCGCAAAGAAAGTGCAAGCCCTTTTCCGGCGCGATGCGCGCAAGGTAGCCGATCGTGAACGGTTCGGCATCCCTTGCATTGCCGCACTCGAATCCGTCAAAGCTCATTCCCAACGGCACTACGTGGATACGATCACGGTCTATGCCAAGGTACTCGGCCATGCTGCGGGCGCCGAAATGGCTTACGGCTATGAAGGCATCCACGTACGCTGCGTTTTCGCGAATCAGCTGAAGGGATTCTTTGCGATAAGGCTCGCGCAGCGATCCAAGAAATAAATCCTCCCCCTGCAGCGTGCAGCATACCGGCACTTTCATTTCGGCCTTGATGGCGGGAGCCAGGGAAGTGAGCAGGGAATTGGGCAGGTTGATGACCTCAGGCGATAGTTCTTGGAGAAATCGAACAAGCTTCCGGACCTCTTTTTTGAGAAATCCTTTCGTGCCCTGCAGCATGGAAACGGTCAGACTGCCGAGGTCCGTCGGATTCACGCTGACCCCGAGTCGTGTGACCAGCTTCAAGAGAGGATTGAAATCCCAAAGCCGGTCCAACATGTCCGGTGAGCGGCGAAAAAGTGCGAAGTGCTGCTGCAGATACACATTTATTCCGCCGAGAAACACGCGGGGCATGCTGACATTGGTTTCATCCGTGCGCGTCGGCGTATAGGTCGGGATCAACAGGACATCGTGGCCTGCGGCCAACAGGGCGCTGGCCAGGGCATTGTCGCGCAGGCAGCTGCCGCAGTACATGCGTCCCGCCCCGGCTGTAATGCACGCAATCCTCATATTCATTCCCCGAAACAATACAGCATGCCGTCCTGGGACCCGATGACAAGAGAACCCTTGCCAGCGGCGGGCGAAGCCGAAAGGGGCGCGCCCGCTGTAAATTCCCAGGTCTTTTTGCCCGAAACAAGGTCCAATTCGTAAAGCAGCCCATCGTTTGAGCCAATAAATACGCGGTTCCCCGTGACGAGCGGCGACGACTCTACGCGCGCACGCGTAGTGAAGGACCAGATCTCTTTTCCGGACAAGCGGTGGAGGCAATGCACAATCTTATCCCGGCCGCCAACAATGACGCGGTCGCTGGTGACTGCAGCGGAAGAATAGTAGGGAAAGCTGCGCGTTGGATGCCGGTAGGTCCATTCAATCGCCCGCTGCTGGAGATCAAGGCCCAGCACTTCATTGCCAAAAGTTCCTACGTAGGCACGGTTTTCGAAAAGGGCGACGGATGCTCCGGCATAGGCGCCGAGCGGGAATGAATAGAGCTGCTTTCCGGTTGCCGCATCGATCGCGCGGAAAGTCTCATCGCACCCGGAAACATAAACGTGTCCCTTGTCGATCGCGGGCGTGCAATGGATCGGTCCTTCTGCGGAGAATTTCCAGATGAGTTCTCCCGTTGCCGCTTTAAGGCAATAGAGGTTTTGATCGTAGGAACCGAAATAGACGCGATCCAGGTAGCAATTCGGGGAAGACTTGATTTCGCCATCCGCTTTGAAAGTCCAGCGAGCCTTGCCCGTCGCGGCATCCACCGCATGCAGGGTGCCGTTAAGATCTCCGACATAAACCAGATCCTTGTAGGCGCACGGAGAGGATTCCTGGATGGGATCTAAAGTCGTATACCGCCAGACCTGTTTGCCGGTTGCGAGATTGACGGCGTACAGGGATGCGTCCATCGATCCGACAAAAACAGTTCCGCCTGCAATGGCCGCGGAAGACTCGATGGAATCTTTCGCCTGAAAGCTCCACCGCAATTTAAGTGTTTTGGGCAGCGCGGCGGTGGTCACGCCCGTCAGTGCAGGCGTGCCTCGAAACATGAGCCAATCAACAACTTGATTGGCAGGGGAGACCGATGCAGCAAATACGCACACCAAGAATAGCGAATTACGAATGACGAGTGACGAGTGACGAATTAAAAAGGCAAGTAGCCAGACGCTGAATGGATGTTTCAATTCATAATCCGTTATTCGTAATTTAGTTGCTGATTGCGTAAAGAGCGGCGCGAGTCATGATATAAAGCACGCCGTTGGCGGCCACCGGCGTTCCATAAATAGCGTTGCCCATGTTTATTTCGGCAATTTTCTTGAGCTCTTTGCCTGTTTGGAAAATCGCCAGATCGCCGTCTTCATCGCCGAGGTAAACTTTTCCATCGGCCGAAAAAGGAGATCCCCAAATGGCGGCGAGCATGTCATAGGTCCAGTATGGCTTTCCTGAAGCGGCATCCACGCAGTGCAGGAATCCCGTGAAGTCGGAAATGTAGAGGAGACCGTCGGCGATGGCGGCCGTAGAGACGGAGCGTCGGATTTTGTCGTATTGCCAGACGCGACCGGTCTCTGTGATATCCCCGTTCTTGCTTGGGTCGATGCTGTACATGTGGCCGATGCCTTCTCCATTTTCCGGGTCCTGCCCGACCGCAAGGAAAACACGGCCATCATGAAAAACAGGGGTCGAGATGACGTAGTTGAGAGTCTTGGGCCACACCGCGTCCTTCGGATTCAGATTGAAACTCCATACTTTTTTGCCGCTTAACGCGTCGAAGCCATACAGCCAGCCGTCTCCTCCCGGGAAGAAGACCTGCATCGCGCCGGCGACCTCACCGAGAGCGGGGGAGGCCCATTGGCCGTGCAGAATGCGACTTCCGGGTGAGTTGTCCTGCCACACGAGCTTGCCTGTATTTTTATTTACCGCGATGAAACTCGGAGCATTAGGAGCTGGAATTTTCTCGTTATTATCGTCCTGGCCGTTGGAGGTTTCGACGAATATCAAATCCCCCCAGATAGCAGGCGAAGAGTTGGACATATTATGCGGAAAAACGCCCAGCTCTTTCATCATGTCCAGCTTCCAGAGGACGTCCGCGTCGGTTTTGCCCTTGTAGGTTTCATCCTGAAACGCCCCGTCGTTTTTCCCGTCCAGAAACCCTTCCGTATCGAGGCTGACCAGCTCGCCGCGGTTTGTCACATAATAAAGTTTTTTCCCTTCAACTGCGGGAGAAGAGCAGACGCCCTGTTCGGGCCAGTCATAGCCGGATTCCAACTTGTCGCTGACCGCCTGCCAGAGGAACTGGCCGTCCGCTTCACGGAAACAGATCAGAACGCCCTTGTCGCCGGAGATTTCGGGATTCCTGGGAGTGTCGTTATTGGTTCCCAAGAAAACTTTTCCGTCCGCAATGGTTGGATTGCCGTACGAGGTCGATCCGAGTTCAGCTTTCCACTTAATATTTTTTCCGGATTGGATATCCCAGATTGATGGAAGATTCTTGAGCGGCGAGAACATATTCCTCTGCGGAGTGCCTCCCCACATGGGCCAATCATTTTCGGCAGCAACGGCAGTAATGAGACATCCGACAAGTATCAGGAATAATTTGGCCAGGCGCATACTTTCTCCCAAGTTTGCATGCATTATAGCCTTAGTAGCGGGTTAGAAGCCAGGAGTCAGAATCCAGAATCCAGAAGTCATAAGCCAGGAGTCAGAATGCGGGGAGAGGCGGAGAAAGGGGACGTCCCACTCGTATGCCTTTAGTTGCCTTTATTCGTAATGCTGCTTAAACGCCCTATCCTGTTGCACTCTGCGTTTTGCCAGTAGCGCCATCGCGGAACGTGTTCATATTTCTATAAAGCTAGTTCACATATACAGCATATTTACTTAAACAATATGTCTTTTATGCAGTTTCGCTGTAAAATCCACGTCTCAATATGAAATGATCATGAATGTCCTGCTCAGGTAAGCCAAGGTAACATCTAGGGTTTGACTGCCTTGGATCTGAATTAAGCGATTCTTTGGTGATGGGGTTCGCATGAATTTGCGTTATGTCAAACTGGCATCAGGTTCTTTCGCATTCCTTGTCTTCGCCATGGCCGCATTTGCCAAATCTCCCGCGGCAGGGTCATCAGGTGAAGCGGCTATACAGAATGGCTTTCAGCTCGAAGAGGTGTCCAGGTCGCCTTATCAACAGGTGTCGGGTGAAATACTCGTCCGATATCGCAATGCTGTTTCCAGGCATTCTCGCTCATTAATCCACGCCCGACTGGGCACAAAAGCAGTCAAGGAATTCAAACATATAAAGGGAACCGAGTTAGTTAAAATTCCCCG
This sequence comes from uncultured Acidobacteriota bacterium, assembly GCA_963718845.1. Lineage (GTDB taxonomy): Bacteria > Acidobacteriota > UBA6911 > UBA6911 > UBA6911 > UBA6911. The sequence goes on along the minus strand of CAVRAD010000017.1, from coordinate 241,158 downwards.
CGGCATGAGCGTGCATGATGCGGTGAAGAAATTTAGTGAGTGCCCCGATGTTTTATATGCTGAACCTAACTTTAGAGTAGCGGCTCAAGCGATGCCGAATGACCCTCAATTCCCTTTACAATGGGGGCTTTATAATACGGTGGAGTATGGCGTTGCCGGCGCTGATATCCATGCGTTGGCAGCCTGGGAGTTAACCACCGGGGGCGGAAACGCCGTGGTGGCCGTCATTGATACTGGTGTTGATTACACACACCCTGATCTTGCAGACAATATGTTCCGCAATGAAGCGGATTGTAACAACAACGGCATTGATGACGATGGCAATGGCTACGTGGACGATTGCCATGGAATTAATGTCGTCGATGGGAACTCAAATCCAATGGATGACGATTCTCATGGCACGCATGTTGCCGGAATAATCGGAGCTGCTGGCAATAATTCTATCGGGATCACAGGCGTAAACTGGACAACGCGCATTCTTGCCTGCAAGTTCCTGGACTATGAGGGCTTCGGCACTACGGGCGGGGCTATTGAATGTCTCGATTATTTGGCAGAAATGAAAGACCGCGGCGTCAATATTGTCGCAAGCAACAATAGCTGGGGCTTTTGGGGGGAGTATTCCCAAGCGCTACGCGACGCGATTGATGCGCAGCGCCAGCGAGGGATTCTATTTATTGCTGCAGCGGGAGATGCGGAACTTCCCGGCGATAATGCCTATCGTCAAATAGTACCGTGTTCGTATAATCTGCCAAACGTAGTTTGTGTCGCATCAACAGGTGCAGTTGACAACCTCTCTAATTTTTCAAACTATGGCAAACAGGTAGTACACATTGGTGCTCCAGGGCAGGGAATTATCAGTACGGTGCCCGTTGGCTTCGGGAGCTATGCGACTATGAGCGGATCTTCTATGGCTGCACCTATGGTAGCAGGTGTTGTGGGACTGATCCATGCATACTATCCCGGTTCGGATTGGCTTAGCGTCAGGAACAGAATACTCGCAGGTGCGGATGTTAAAGAAGGATTGGTGGAAACAACAATTACGGGACGGCGACTGAACGCATATGGTGCTCTTGCCTGCGGTAACTCCACAGTACTTGGAAGGCTTCGGCCCATTGGCCCTTCCTTGATGACAGCGGTGGGTGTGCCGATCGAAATTAGTGCATTGCACATCAATTGTACTGGCCCGAATGGCGAGGTTGCCGTAACGGTGTCGCCTGCGGGCGAAACCGTGACGTTACTCGACAACGGTCAGGGCAATGATTTGTTTGCCGGTGATGGAGTCTATACGGGCTCCTGGACACCCTCGTCCGGTGGGGATTTTACGCTCACTTTTTCGAACGATGACAATGTAACAGTCCATGTCGATCCCGATCTGCAGGCGGGTTTTCCGGTGAAAGCATTTCATGCTAGCGGCGGCGGTGGTGGAGCGATGCACACACTTATAGCAAATGTAAACGGCAAAGCCGGATTTCAGATTTTTACCACCAGCCTTTATGCGGGACCATTGAATGCATGGGATAGCGCGGGAGCAACTCTTCCCGGTTGGCCGTTCGAAACGGGCGGGCCATCCCACCCGACCGCGGGAGAACTCTCTACAACAAGTGTGGGCAATGAAATAGCGATGGCCAGTGTAAGAAATATTCTTGCTGTTGATGGAATTGGTTCCATGCTTCCCGGATGGCCTATTAACCAGCATCTTTATACTATGTCAAGCTCGCCGGCTCTTGCCGATGTTGACGGCGACGGCTTAGACGAGATTTTCGTTGTGCAGGGAGACCTTAATCTTAATGGATTTAAGGCGAATGGCACCGCTCTCGCTGGATGGCCGGTTGCAGACAATTTCCTTTATAGTAATACGCCCGCAATAGTCAATCTCGATGGGGATGGTGATCTTGAAATCATCGAGGGTTTAGGGAATATCAATGGGGAGGGCTATCTGTACGCATACCACCATGATGGAACTCCCGTGGTGGGATTTCCTGCAACATTCACTGGTTATCTTTTTGCCTCCGTTGCCGTTGGTGATGTTGATGGCGACGGACAGTCTGAAATTGTTGTCATCGGCAAAACAGGTTCGTATTGGACTCAGCATGCTGAAGCACTCATATTTAGCGGCAGCGGCGCGCTTAAGCGTTCTATACCACTGGCTGGAAATACTTTTAACGGGACCATACCAGCTCTGGCAGATTTAGATGGTGATAGTGTGCAGGAAATCATAGTCCAGACAGAAAAGACACAAATGACAGATCACACAGGTTATCCAGAAGGCGCGATAAATGTAGTTCGTGGCGATGGCACAAATTACCCAGGCTGGCCTGTTATGCTGCCGAGCGGTTATCAAATTGGCAATTCAGCTCCGGTCATAGGGGACGCAGATGGCGACGGTTTGCCGGATATTGTCCTAACTCTACGAGAATATGATGATGAGTCAACCGATATGACTGGCCTTGTACTTGTTTACAGCCGCAATGGCGTCTTACATCCGCACTTCCCAAAAACCTTGCCAATTGGACCAGGTGCGGTTCCAGCAATCGCGGATATCGACGCAGACGGCCGCAATGAAATCATTATAACTGGCAATTACTGGGGCGCTGATATCGGACTTTACTCCGGCTATTACTATAAAGTGTGGGTTTATGATCTAGGCGGACCCAGCTACGGACCGGTGTTGTGGGGTCAATTCATGGGCAACGCCAGGCATACCGGCACATCATTCACGGTTAATCCAAGTCCTCTCGCGCATCGGGTGCTCCGTTTAACCGCTGGAAGCGGAGGCGCCGTAACATCTCTGCCAAACGGCATCAATTGTGGAAGCGATTGCTCTGAATACTATGTAAGCGGGACATCAATAGTCCTGACTGCGAATGCCGCTTATGGCTATCAATTTGGTCTTTGGGGCGGCGCGTGTGCAGGACAGCAAGGCAGCACTTGCACGCTGGTTATGGATGCGGATAAATCCGTTGTGGTCCAGTTTGCACTTCTGCAGTATCGGCTCACCATTGCCCATTCAGGCGACGGTTCAGGAACAGTGACTGTCAATACAGGCGGCATCAATTGCGGCACTGCCTGTACTGCCATGTTTGGTAGCGACACGTCCATTACATTGACTGCAACGGCCGCGAGCGGTTCGACATTCAGCAACTGGAGCGGCGTATGCGCGAGTTACGGCCTGAATTGCCCTGTGACCATGACTTCTGATTTGAGTATGACCGCAACATTCAAAAAGAATTCTTCCATTAACGGCGATGGCAAGCCCGACATCCTCTGGCGCAATGCATCCACTGGGGAAAACTATGTCTGGTACATGGATGGAGTGACGGTCCTGGGAGGCGGCAATCTGCCAATGGTAGCGGACCAGAACTGGAAGGTTGTCGGAGTAGCGGACTTCAACAACGACGGCAAGCCGGACATTCTGTGGCGCTACGCAGCGACGGGAGATAACTATGTGTGGTACATGGATGGAGTGACGGTCCTGGGAGGCGGCAACTTGCCGATGGTAACGAATCAGAATTGGAAAGTGGTCGGGGCATCAGACTTCAACAAAGACAGTAGGTCGGACATTCTTTGGCGTAATGTATCTACTGGGGAAAACTATGTCTGGTACCTGGATGGAGTAACGGTCTTAGGCGGCGGCAACTTGCCGACGGTAGCGGATCAGAACTGGAAGGTGGTCGGGATATCAGACTTCAACAAAGACAGTAGGTCGGACATTCTTTGGCGTAATGCATCCACTGGGGAAAACTATGTCTGGTATCTGGATGGAGTAACGGTCCTGGGAGGCGGCAACTTGCCGACGGTAGCGGACCAGAACTGGAAGGTCGTTGGAGCAGGGGACTTCAACAAAGACAGTAAGCCGGACATTTTGTGGCGCAATGCATCCATCGGGGAAAACTATGTCTGGTATCTGGATGGAGTAAAGGTCCTGGGAGGCGGCAACTTGCCGACAGTAGCGGACCAGAACTGGACAATTGTGCCTTAGTGCCGTCCTTCTGCATTACAGGTGTATTCAAACAATTTGATAAAACAACATTGAAAAGAGAAAAGAGATCAGGCGTGATTTAGTCTGGTCTCGTATTGTTGCCGCCTGCTAGTATCGACAGGCTTATAATGGCTTTGGAGAGTTTAATTTCATGAAGCGTTTATTGCCCGTTGCCACTGAACAGGATATTCTTCCCCAATATCGCAACACGCCCATTGGGCTTTTATTGGAATATCACAACCTCGACCATCCATACGCAACTTACAATCAGGCGCAATTGCTCATCGGTATGTGCATGGATAATCGCAAGCATCTGCGCATCCCCGATAACTTTGCGTACATCATCCGCTCGGGCGGCGCGAATTTACGCTACAGCGAGTTCAAAGTTTCGTACGCTATCGGCGCGGGCGGGGCGAAAAGTATTGCATTGATCGCGCACGACCAATGCGGCATGGTCAATCTCGTGGCTCGCAAAGAAATATTTATACAGGGATTAATTGAAAACGCAGGCTGGGAACGCGGGCAGGCAGAAGAACATTTCATGCAACTCGCTCCCATGTTCGAGATCGGCAACGAAGTGGATTTTGTACTTAGTGAAACCCAACGTCTGCGCAAGCGCTACCCAAAGATTCAAGTCGCTCCGCTGTTGTATAAGGTGGATGATAATTTGCTGTATCAGATCGGGGAGAATTGATGCTTGCCAGAATTGGGGCCGTCCCCGTTATTTAAGAGTAAAAGAGCCGCCCCGGAGAGCGGCCCTTATAGCGAGATTTCAGTGATGTGGTTTCACCTTTGGATTTCGATGCGATATAGAACATCTGTCTTTATGGATTTCGATGCGATATAGAACATTTGCCCTGTCACCCGTGACGTAGATCGCACCGGACGGGCCAACCGCTACACCATTAAAGAAGATCATGGGATACGAGGGCATGAAAAAATAGCCAACTTCCAAGCCCTCGGCAACAGCTTCAACCGATCCTGCCGCCAGATTGATGCGCGAAAGACGGCCAGCCCCACTCTCGACTACCAGGAGATTCCCGTCGCTGTCCAAAGCCAATCCCTCTGGATTGGAAAGGCCCCAGGCAACCAGGCGCGGGGATGGGAGAATCTCCCCGTCATCATAGAGCTGCCACACGCAACCGGTAGCCCAGTCACTGACCCACAGATCATCTTCTGTTGCTGCGAAACCCATAGGCACATAAATCCCATTCGTATAATTGGCCAGTGTGATACGCCCTGATGGGGTCTGGCGCACTACTTGCATGCCACCAGCATCTGCGACCACGAGATCGCCCTGGAAACGGATAGCGTTCATTGGGATGCCAAAATCATTGTAATACTCAAGCGGTTCACGGGTGGCGGGATCCCAGACCTGCACGGAGTCAAAGCTCGATAACAAAAAGTTATCGCCGTCAACCGCAACTGTCGCTGGAGTGATCATCGTGCCGGGAACAGCTATTTTGTGGCGCTCAACCGATTCTTGTTTTCCGGTCACCCCATTGATTTCACGAAGCGTCCAATAATCAGCCACAAATACGGACTCTCCTCCATCCGGATTAGCTTTTACTGCAATGCCTCCGGGTGCGATCATGCCACCCTTGCTAACTGTCCGTGTCCTTCCGTTTGGAAGGATCTCGCTAATGGATCCATCAAGTGCGTGAGAGACATACAATCGATCCCGGGAGTCGAACGCGATGTTATCCAATCCTTGAAGCCCGGTTGCTACCACATGTTTAGCTCCCGTATTAATATCGATGCGTGAAACCTCTCCTGACGTCTGCTCCGCTACGTATAGCTCCCCCTTGGAGTTGAACTTCACAGCCGCAGGATTGGCCAAGCCGCTGGTTATCACCTGAAGGGCGCCTGTATCAATGTTAATCCGGACCACCATGCTCGGAATCCAGAGTGGACCATAGAGATATCCATCAGGCCCGATATCCATGCCATTCAGGAATCCCAAAGGAAACGGATTCTCTGGAGTTGACACGATTATTGGCCGGGGATCGTCCTCAAGATCCGGATCCAACTCATATAGTCCGTCTCCATAAAAGTCCAACGCAACAAACAGGCGGCCATCATCGGTGAAAGTAATTGGATTGACGCCCACTGCCACAAACTGCCTTTTCAGAATACCGTCCGGGGACAGCTGGTTTACCCAACCGCTCACAATGGACGTCCAGTAAAGATAGCCCTCATAGGGTGTGCCTTTGGGGCCGAAAGTGAGGTCGTCCGGAGTTTCAACAAAAGGCTCGCTGGGGCCGAGCTTTTGGAGAATCGTTCCGGATCGGGGATCCATGACAATGATCTCGTTGCCAAAAACACTGGCTATATATAGCCGATCTTTGCTGTCGAACATGACGCCGTTAGCGCCGTGAATCGGCGCACCCTTGGCCAGGATTCTCACCGTCACGCCGGGATCTTTTGTAATTGCCTCTTTTGTGAATGCCATACTGCTGATTACCAGGGAAAGGATGAAGGTCATCATGATCCAAAGTGGAATCTTTTTGATGTATTCCATAGTCTCCTCCGTGAATTGAATGCTTCTATTCTGTAAAGCTTGAAATTTGGGTCAAAAGTCTAAGGTCAATACCTACCAACTTGGGGTTTAGCCGCGCTTGGTTTCCCTAATCGCGCGGAAAGCGGAGCGTGGAGGAGGGAACTGGAGCAATATGGAACGTTTCGTGCTCTTGTGACTGTGCGTGTAACAATCTTTCCCGCAAGGCCGCCCCGAAGTGTCTGCCCTTTGATTGTTTAGGTGCAGACACTTCGGGGCGGCCTTGTTGATTTCTTGATAGTCTTTGGGTCTTATGCAAATTATGGAGCTTCTTGGCAAGGTTCCTGCATGAGCACCCGGTAGCAGTTACCTCCTGGGTATGCACATAATTGGTATCATGTCAGGATTGGATAAATACTCAGTTGCAACGCTAGCTTTAACCGTATTGCAGTCGGTCCGCTTGAGTGTACCTCGGTGCTGAACAACAAACAGTAATGTTGCCATTCTGATTTCATAATATACTCCTATCTTCATATCTTTGATACCTATTTCGCCCAGATTTTATCCAAGCAAGGGAACCATCCATTTGGCTTATTAGCTTCATGATGTGCTTTCGAATCTGGCATCGCCCTTCTGATCCCTTCACACGTCCTACCGGGTTCACGGGAGCATCGTTGGGGATAAGGCCTCCCATTGTCCGATCGAGCTTGATAAAATATCTTTTACATCCCATGACGGGCGCTAGTAACCGTCGGGGAAGCCGACCGTTATCATGTAGGCTATCATCTGTGAGTTTAGACTCCAATCCATGTCGCTGCTGTTAGTTTGCCTTTTTCCCCGAACCAGCCAAACGATTTGATGGCAACACTGCATGGCCAACATTACGGCAAACAAAACTAACCACTATTTTTACTTCTCATAGTCTCCTCCTTGAACTGAATACTTCTATTCTGTTAAGCGCGTAATTTGTGGCAATGGGCCCGCTCTAGGCTCCTACCAACTTATCTCGGAGCTCTTCCCCGATAACGCGTGATTTATTTGCGCCTCTAAAAGGTAATAGGCAAATCGGTCCCCATTTTCTGCATCGCTCTGTAATTATTTTGGGATTTTGGACAACCGCTGGCGTTTAAATGAGATATAATACTTTTCATACATTCCCTGCTTTTCTATTTTGGAAAAAAGAAGGCTTCCTGTGACGAAACACGCTCCGCAGGAAATCACGCAGTTGCTTCTTGCCTGGCGCAATGGTGATCGGGGTGCTATGGATCGTCTTGTTCCCCTGGTCTATGACAAGCTGCGGAAGCAGGCACATACCCATATGGCGCGCCAGGGCGCAGACAATGTCTTACAGACCACGGCTTTGGTCCACGAGGTCTACCTTCAGCTGCTCCATGCAGGACAGGTGAACTGGCAGGACCGCCTCCACTTTTTTGCGATTTCAGCAAAATTGATGCGGCAGGTATTGATACATCTGGCTCGATCCCAGGGCTCCCAAAAGCGAGGCGGCCAGTTTCTCCATGTGTCGTTGAGCGAAGCCGATGACTTTGCCCCTGAACCCCCAGCGGATATCCTCAGGCTTGACGATGCCCTCGAGGCTTTGGCAAAGATCGACCCCAGGAAGGCGCGGGTGGTCGAGTTGCGGTTCTTCGGCGGACTGACCCTGGACGAAGCCGCAGAGGTGCTGAAGGTTTCGGCGGATACCATCTGGCGCGATTGGGATCTTGCAAAAACCTGGCTTTGGCGAGAAATGCAGAAAGAAGGCCGGCAGCCAGGCCGGCGCTAAATCGTAAACACATCAAGTTTATTTTGCAGCATAGGCTCTATGGAACCCGGCCGCTGGAAAAAAATCGAGGAACTCTATAACGAAGCATTGGAGCGGGAACCAGCTCAACGGGCGGCTTTCCTGAGCGAAGCCGCAGGCGGCGATCTTACGCTGAAAGATGAAGTGGAATCTTTGCTTCTGAACAGAGAGCAACGCGGCGGTTTTCTCGATGCTGTCTCAATGAAGATGATTGCGCCGGGTCTTTCCGATCTGTCGGCACCGCCGGAGGAAGGCCAAAAGGCCGAGTTGGTTTCCGGAACCATACTTTCCGGCAAATACAAGGTCCTTGGAATTCTCGGCAGCGGCGGGGTGGGAGTTGTTTATAAAGCGGAGGATACGATCCTTCGGCGTCTTGTGGCGCTGAAGTTCCTTCTTGCGGAATACGTGCGGCAACCGGAATTCAGAGAGCGCTTAATGGTGGAAGCGCGTGCCGCCGCGGCCCTCAACCACGCTAACATCTGCACCCTGTACGAGATCGGCGAGTCGGAAGGTCGGCTTTTTCTAGCTATGGAATACCTTGAGGGGCAAACCCTGGCAGAAGTCATTGCCGGAACCCGCATAAAACTCGATATGTTTCTGGAACTTGCGATTCAAATCGCAGACGCTCTGGAAGCCGCGCATGCTCGAGGCATCGTGCATCGCGACATTAAGCCGGCGAATATCTTTGTCACGACGGGAGGCCATGCCAAGATCATGGATTTCGGACTCGCCAAGCAGCTGCGGAAAAACATACCGATGGCAGCGGCGGGCAACGACATGACGACAACGCCGATGTCGGACGAATTGATTACCACTCCCGGCATGGCTCTGGGCACTGTAGCGTACATGTCTCCTGAGCAGGCGCGAGGCGAAGAACTGGATGCGCGCACCGATCTGTTTTCGTTCGGAGTGGTACTCTATGAGATGGCCACTGGTTTATCGCCGTTCCGGGGCAACACAAAGGCGATGGTGTTCGATGCCATCCTCAACCGCACGCCGGCGTCCCCGCTGCAGCTGAGGCCGGATTTTCCTATACAATTCGAGCCGATCATCACCGCAGCATTGGAGAAAGATCGCGAAGTGCGTTGCCAGAGCGCCGCAGAGATGCAGGCGGCGCTCAAGCGCCTGAAGCGTGACAGCGGCTCGAACCGTGTTGCGGCAACCGGAACGGCTGCTGCGCTTGCCTTCAAGGGTGTGTGGCGCTGGCTCACCATCGCAGCTGTGATCGTGCTGACGGTGGCTGTAGCCTTGATACTTTATCGCTGGCCCATACCGCAACCCTTCGAGCGCATGGAGATCACGCGCCTGACCGATTCCGGAAAGGAGAGCGCAGCCGCGATTTCGCCTGACGGAAAGTACGTCGCCCATGTCATTACCGACGAGGGGAAAAGCAGTCTCTGGATCCGGCACGTCGCTACCGGGAGCAACGTTCAGATCCTGCCTCCTGCAGAAGGAAGCTTTCTCACCCCGCAATTTTCTCGCGATGGCAATTCGTTAGGGTATGCGTTCGCCGCAGGGGGGACATCTTCAATTTCACTGTACACGATGCCGTTCCTCGGTGGAAATCCCAGGAAACTGATTGATTTAGGGACTATTTCCGGCGGATCTTTGTCACCGGACGAAAAACGTATAGCGCTTACGAGGGAAAAGGGGAATGGAAGTGAATTGTCCATCCTCAACATCGATGGTACGGATGAGCGACAGATTGCAGTTCGCAAGTACCCTGAAGTAATCAGGGGGGCGGCCTGGTCGCCTGACGGTAAAACCATAGCCTATGGCGTGATGTCGTTCCAAGGAGGATCTTCCACTAGCCTGGAGGCCATTGCCGTAGAAGGCGGGAAAGCGCGCCGGATTGGATCGCACACATGGCGGTTTTTGGGGGATCTGCGTTGGCTGCCCGACGGCCGTGGGCTCATCTCTGAGATAGTGGAACGGGAGAACAATGACCAGGTTTGGTATCTTTCTTACCCGGAAGGTAATGCCCGCAAGATCACAAATGACCTGAACAGCTACTCAAGTCTCAGCCTCAACGGTGACGGTGGCACGTTGGTCGCAGTGCAGCAAGAAGCCATCGCTCATATCTGGGTGGTTCCCATCGGCGATCCCGCGAGGGCGCGCCAGATCACAAAAGGCCATCAGACCGGCGCATTCAGCAGCCTAGCCTGGACTCCCGGGGGCAGCCTCCTATTTGGCAAAGCGGATCCGGATAGCCTAAACAGCCAGCTCTGGATCACAGCCACAGATGGCAACCCGCCGCGCCAACTTATGTCGGAATTCGGAGCTACTGCGGCTGTCTGTGGCGACGGCCGGCATCTCGTGTATCTCTCCTACCAGGCGGGGAATCCACACATCTGGCGATCCAAACTTGACGGCAGCGACGCAAGACAGCTGACAAACGGAGTAGGCGAATTTTTGCCGTCGTGCTCTCCGGACGGGACGTGGCTGACTTACGGTTCAAACGACCCCAAAGGTTTAGGAGTATGGAGAATGTCGATCGACGGCAGCAATCCCGTCCGCCTGTGGGACCGGCATGGTATCTCGCGGATCTCGCCGGACGGGAAATGGGTCGAAATCATAGATGATTCTCAAAAGGTTGTGCTAATCCCAGCGGCGGGAGGGAAGGCAGTTAAAACCGCCAAAGTAGACCCGAAATGGGGTGCGCCCCTGCAATGGACGCCCGATGGCAGCGCCTTTTTATATTCAAGGAGCGTCAATGGTGTATCGAACGTTTGGCAAAGGAACATGGACGGCGGCGAAGCCAAACAGTTGACTAGATTTGACAGCGAGCTAATCAAACTGTCCGGGAGTCGCTATGTCGCCTGACGGCAAAAATCTGGCGGTGGTGCGCTGTTCCACTTCAAGCGACGTCGTTATGATCAAGGATCTGAATGTCAGGTAAAGCCGCAAGAGATTTGAGCCATTTTGGCTATGCTGTCCCTCTAAAAATGGGGACAGTATTACCAGGTACCGCTATTTTTTGTTTGCTTCCGCGCGCATTTTCGCCAGAACGCTATGGCGTCGGCCGTAGCTGAAATAAATGATGAAGCCCAGACCAAGCCAGATAAGCAGGCGCCACCAGTTTTCCGGCGGCAGGGAAAACATCAATACCAGACAGGAAAGAATTCCAAGAATGGGGACAAGCGGCACGAACGGGGCGCGAAACGGGCGCTCGGCTTCGGGATGCTTGTAGCGCATGACGAGCACCGCGGAACAGACTATGACGAACGCCAGCAGGGTGCCGATATTTGTAAGCTCGGCCAGTATTCTCAGGGGCAGAAATGCCGACATAGCAGATACGAAGATGCCTACAAGAATTGTCGATTTCCATGGCGTGCGGAACTTTTCGTGAACGGCGCCGAAAAATTTGGGCGGAACCATTCCATCCCTTGCCATGGCGAGCAGCACGCGAGGCTGGCTCAGCATCATCACGAGCAGAACAGAAGTAATTCCGGTAATAGCGCCGATATCGATAAGGCGCCGTGCCCAAGGCAGCCCCTTTTGCCGGAACGCATCGGCGACAGGCGCATTGATGTCGATCTGGTCGTAGCGGACCATGCCCGTCAGAATGGCGGAAACGACAATGTATAGAATGGTGCAAATGATCAAAGAAGCGATGATGCCGATAGGAACGTCGCGCCGGGGATTCTTTGCCTCTTCGGCATGGGTGGATACCGAATCAAAGCCGATATAGGCAAAAAATATAATGGCCGCGCCTGCAAGGGCGCCCAGCGGGGCGCCTCCCTGGCCGGTCTGCCCAAATAGAGTATGTCCGAAGAAACTCAGTCCGGTGTACCCATAGGGGGCGAAAGGGACCCAGTTGGCGGGGTCGACATAGAAACTTCCCACGACAATGACAAAAAGGACAATGGCCAACTTGACCACGACCATGCCAGTGTTGAAGCCTGCGCTTTCGCGAATCCCTTTGACGAGTATGGCTGTGATAATCACAGTGATCACTATCGCCATGACATCGAAGTAAGCGCCGGTCGCAAAGAAGCGCCCTGTTTCAGGATTAAAGTCGAATGGAGCGCTGCTGAATTTATACGGCATCTGGATGCCGAAACTCTTCAGAAGATCGTGGAAATGAGCGGACCAGCCGTGTGCGACAGTCGAAGATCCAACCGCATATTCCAAAACCAGATCCCAACCGATAATCCACGCGAAAAGCTCTCCTAGCGTCGCATACGCATACGTGTACGCGGAACCCGCTACGGGAACCATGGATGCAAATTCGGCATAGCACAATGCTGCAAAAACGCATGCAATTCCGGCAAGCGCAAACGAGAGTGTCAACGCCGGGCCGGCCTTATCGTGCGCTCCCACGCCCGTAAGAACAAAAATGCCGGTCCCGATAATTGCGCCGACTCCGAGACTCGTAAGCGTCACGGGACCGAGAATGCGTCGCAGCCGGTTTTCCCCTTTCATTTCTTCCAGCAGCAGAGCAAGCGGTTTTCTCTCGAAAAGCGGATTCGCCATAGGCCTCCCTTTGTCAGATGCCCTAGTATACAAGATACTTGGAAAATTTGAGCCTAGGAGTGTTTGTATCTTTGAGTTAATCCTCTCCTTGCGCTAGGATGAATTGTCGCTTCTGGAGAATGATCACCATGTCAAAAGAACTTACTCGAAGAGAATTAATGCGTTCCATCGCAACCGGCGGTCTGGTCGTAGCCGGAACAATGACTCCTCTTTCGTCTGTCCTGGCAGACCAGAGCAAGCCCCAGGCGGTACGCGGGCCGCAGGCGCAGGGGCCATCCGCTGCAAAAAGGCCGGCGACTATAGTGGACGGCAAAGTCATTCAGCCGCAGCGCGAGCTATCCATTTTAAGAAAGACGGGCGTGCTGGTCGTGGGTGGCGGACCGGCAGGAACTGCCGCTGCTCTGTCCGCAAGGCGCTTGGGTGTGGATGTCACCCTGGTAGAGCGGTATGGGTATCTAGGCGGCCTGGCGACCGGAGGACTGGTGCTTGCCATTTTCCCCTTATATGACCGGAACAACCGCCAGGTCATCCTTGGCATCGGCGAAGAAATGATGAAGCGTCTGGATGCGCTCAAGTATGGAATTATCGATCGCAAAAAAGCTCCTGTGTATCCGACCGTCGATGCGGAAGCATTCAAATATGTTTTGGCGGATATGGTGCTGACTTCTGGCATGAGCGCATATCTCGACTGCTGGGGCGTAGATGCCATTATCGATGCGCGTGGCGCCGTGCGCGGAGCTGTTTTCGAAAGCAAGTCCGGGCGACAGGCGATTCTCGCAGACGTGGTAGTGGATGCATCGGGTGACGGCGATATCTATGCCGCGGCCGGAGCGGCCTTCGAAAAGGTTAAGGACAACATCGGCCTCGTGAGCAGAATCGGCAACGTCGATGTCGAAGATGTGATCGGCGAAAATCGCGAATACGCCACGGGGACCAGAGGCAAACCGCAGAGGGGCCGGCCAAACATGGGCGCTCCGGTCGCCGAACTGGCTGGACACGTCGGAAGCCCAACGCCAGCGCCCGATGTCAACTGGCTCAATATGAAAGGCCCGGTTGCGGATGGTTTGGATGTTGCCGAGCTGAGCAGCCTGGAACTCAAGCATCGGCGGGCGATCTGGCATAACGTGGAAAGAGCGAGGAAGAAAGCCGGCGCCGAAAATGCCTATCTGGTCGAAACTGCGCCGCAGATGGGAGTGCGGCTAACGCGGCTGCTGGCGGGCGCGAAAAAGCTGACATTTGGCGAAGTCAAAGCAGGCGCCAAGCATAACGATGTCATCGGGTACAGCGGAGGCTTCGGCAGCGTTCCGGAATTTCAGATTCCTTACGGCTGCCTGGTGCCGGCAAAGTTAGAAAACCTGCTTGCGGCGGGCCGCTGCATTTCGGCCGATTTCCAGGTTGCAGACACGACCCGGTTGATCCCGGTGTGCTGGGTGACGGGGCAGGCGGCAGGGATTGCGGCTGCGTTGAGCATCCAGGATAAATGCAGAGTGCGTAACGTCAACGTCGGTACGCTGCAAAAAGCCCTGCGTCGGCAAGGGGCTTATTTAGGATGAGGGTAAAGAAGCACCGGCTTGTTCAAACCGTATGCTTTGCAGCGGCAGGCCTGCTGTTGTGGCCTCCGGCCTTCTGGAAAGGCGCATCCAAATATCGTTGTTCAGCTCAGTCCGTTTGCTGCAATCTGCGACGCCATTGCGCTTCGATCTGTTAGCTTCGGATTAGGGGCCGGTTTAGTTTTCGCCGCGATCGCGATCTTCCGCCGCCGGTGGTTCTGTAAATATGCCTGTCCGGTGGGGCTTCTGCTCGACGGAGTTTCGAAAATCGGTTTGAATAAATCCGGTGGTGGGCGCGATGCCCAAACCTCGGCAGGTACGTGGCGATTTTGACCTTGGCCGGCTCCGTAGTCGGATACCCGTTGCTATTGTGGATGGATCCCCTGGCAGTTTTCAGCAGCTCCTTTGCCATCCGCACCGCAGGCAGCGTACTCTCCGCGGTCCTGGCCGTTTTCGGATTGGCTCTCCTGATAGTGTTGAGCTTCACTTCAGGGGCCTGTCTGGTGTGCCCGATTGTGTCCTCTCGGCGGCACGCTGGATTTGCTGGCATCGACTAAAAAATGGCTCGAAGCCGGGCGAAAGGATGCATCGGCGCCCGCTGTTGAGGGGCGCAGATCGTTTATTGTAGCGGCTGCCGGACTCGCCATCGCATTGCTGGCCAGGAGCTGGGGGCAGCGCGGCGAGAGAACGCACCGCTGCGTCCGCCGGGCGCAAGAGCGGAAAGCATTTTTAACGGCCTTTGTCTTCGTTGCGGCAATTGTGTGCGCTCGTGCCCGGCAAAGATCATTCACGCCGATGTCGGACGGGCGGGAGCTGCGGGTTTGCTTGCTCCGATCCTTCGCTATGAAAAAAAATATTGCCTTGAGGACTGTACGGCGTGTACGCAAGTCTGCCCGAGCGGCGCGATTCAAGCCTTGGAATTGCCGGAAAAACAGCGCTACGTGATCGGTGAAGCGCTGATGGACGGATCGCTGTGTGTGCTGGCGCAAGGGCAGCGGGATTGTGACGCCTGCGTGCGTGCCTGTCCCTTCGACGCGGTACGCATTCATTGGGATGAAGAGCAATATATCGCCTATCCCATCGTGGACTGGAAAAAGTGCAATGGATGCGGTGCGTGTCAAGTCGCGTGTCCCACTTACGGCGCGAAGGCGATCCAGGTGTGGAAGAAAATAGATTGACGAATGACGATTGACGATTGAAGAGAATAAGCATGATTTGCTGCAGCCAAGGAGAGGGTTATGAAAGCTGAGACGGCATGTGTTCACAGTGGAAAGTATAGAGATACTATAACTCGGGGCGTCAACACTCCCATTTTTACATCTTCGTCGTATGAGTACCTCGATCGGGAAGAGACCCTGTATCCGCGGTATTTCAATACCCCCAATCAGGATGCGATCGTAAAGAAGCTGTGCGTTCTGGAGGGTGCTGAAGACGGACTCCTTTTCAGCTCCGGCATGGCTGCAATCAGCACGGCGGTGCTTGCGCTCGCGCGAAATGGCGATCACGTCGTGATGCTCGATGAACTCTATGGCGGGACGCATGCGTTCGCCACCGATATATTGGAGCGCTTTGGCATACGTTATTCTTTTGCCGCCACAAACGCGGATGCTGTGGCTGCCGCCATACAGCCGGAAACCAAAATCATCGTCATCGAATCACCCACGAATCCCTTGTTGGGCATCCTTGATATCGGGAGTGTCGCAGAATTCGCAAGAAAAAAGGGAATCACTACCGTAATCGATAATACTTTTGCCTCTCCCATCAATCAGAAGCCGATTGAACTCGGAATCGACGTGGTTGTGCACAGCGGCACCAAGTATCTGGGCGGGCACAGCGATATTAGCTGCGGCATCACACTGTCTTCGCGCCCCCTAACCGATCAAATGCGCGTCATGGCGCGCAATCTGGGCGGATGCCTGAACGCAATTACCTGTTACCTTCTGGAGCGCAGCCTTAAGACTCTCGCAGTGAGAGTTGAACGACAGTCGGCAAACGCTTTTAAAATAGCGTCCTTTCTCGTTTCACATAGGGCCGTGCGCAGCGTGAATTATCCTGGCCTGCCGAATTTTAAAGGGCACGCAATTGCCAGGACGCAGATGAAGGATTTCGGAGGCATGCTCTCGTTTGAAATAAATCCGGCAGTGGCGCCGGCCCAGGCATTTTTACGAAAATTGAAACTTATCACGCCGGCGGTGAGTCTGGGTGGAGTGGAAACGCTTATCTGCTGCCCGGCGCAGACATCGCACAGCAAGATTTCCGCGGATGAAAGAAACAGGATTGGAATTTCCGATTCCTTGCTGCGGCTCTCCGTCGGCATAGAAAACGCCGACGATCTTATCGAAGATCTCAACAATGCACTAAAATGACGATGGACGATTGGAGCTTCCAATCGTCCATCGTCATCGGTTAATCACTTGATTCCCGCATGGTAGCGCTGCAGCGAAAACACCTCGGCTTCTTTGTGCCTATGCGCCGCTATTCCTTTCGCCGCGGCTTTAGCCGCGGCCATCGTGGTCATGTACGGGATTTTGTACTTGATCGCCGTCTTGCGGATATAGGAATCATCCGTGACTCCGCGCTTGCCGATGGGCGTGTTGATGACGAGTTGAATTTCGCCATTTTTGATCGCGTCCGCGATGTTCGGGCGGCCCGCATGCATCTTTAGAATCTTTTCACATATCCACGCCATGCGCTGCGAGGTATTGCTGCGTCCCTTCCGTGGCTCTCAACTTGAAGCCGAGTTTGGCGAATTCGCCCGCTACTTCCAGCGCCTCCTTTTTATCCGGATCCGTTACCGACAGGAGCACGGTCCCGTCCTGGGGCAGCAGTTGCTGCGCGGCCTCCTGCGCCTTGTAGAAAGCGAGTTCGAAAGAATCGGCCATTCCAAGGACTTCTCCCGTGGAGCGCATTTCGGGGCCGAGGATCGGGTCGACTTCGTGGAACATGTTGAACGGGAACACGGCTTCTTTTACGCCGTAGTGGGGTATCTTTTTATGAGAGAGATTCAGCGTGCTCATCTCCTTGCCCAGCATGAGCTGCGTGGCAATCCGGACCATCTGGATGTTGCAGACCTTTGATACGAGCGGGACCGTTCGTGAAGCGCGCGGATTGGCTTCGAGGATGTATACCTTGTCGTTGGCAATCGCGTATTGGATGTTGATTAATCCAAGGACCTTCAATTCAATGGCGATTCTCTTGGTGTATTCCTCAATCGTCTTCCTGTGCTTTTCGGGAATGCTGACAGAAGGCAACACGCAGGCGGAGTCGCCCGAATGAATCCCGGCCAGTTCGATGTGTTCCATGATGGCGGGAATGAAGGCGTCAGAACCGTCCGAAATCGCGTCCGCCTCGACTTCAAGCGCATTTTCCAGGAACTTGTCTATGAGAATCGGCAGGTCGGGCCAGATTTCCACGGCTCGGGATACATACAACGTGAGATCTTCCGCATCGTGCACAACCTCCATGCCGCGGCCCCCCAGGACATAGGAGGGGCGCACCATGAGCGGATATCCGATTCTCTCCGCGATGGCAATTGCCTCCTCGAGATTGTGGGCCATGCCGGACTCCGGTTGAGGAATCCCGAGCTTCTGCATCATGATCCGGAACCTGTCGCGGTCCTCCGCGAGGTCAATGGCATCCGTTGATGTCCCGAGAATTTTAACGCCCGCCTTCTCCAGCGCCTTGCAGATATTGAGCGGCGTTTGCCCGCCGAACTGAACAATGACCCCTTCCGGCTTTTCCTTGTAGTAGATGCTTAAAACATCCTCAACCGTGAGCGGTTCGAAGTACAGCTTGTCCGAAGTGTCGTAGTCGGTGGACACGGTTTCGGGATTGCAGTTGACCATGATGGTCTCATAGCCGAGATCGCGCAGCGCGAAAGCGGCGTGCACGCAGCAGTAGTCAAACTCAATGCCCTGGCCAATGCGGTTGGGGCCGCCGCCCAGCACCATGACCTTCTTGCGCGCGCTCACCTGCACCTTGTCGGGGGCGTTGTAAGTCGAATAATAATAGGCCGCATTTTCGACGCCTGAAACGGGCACCGGTTCCCATGCTTCCACCACTCCCAGCTCGATGCGGCGGTTGCGGATGTTTGCTTCCGGCAATTTCCAGCAGCTTGGAAAGATACCCATCGGCAAATCCGTCCTTTTTCGCCCGGGTCAATAGCGCGTCCGGAAGACCGGAGCCTTTGTATTTCAGGATTTCTTCTTCGAGGTCGACCAGTTCCTTCATCTGCTGAATAAACCAGGGCTTGATGTACGTCCTTTCGTACAGCTCCTCAACCGTCGCGCCCTTGCGCAGGGCTTCGTACATGATGAACTGCCGTTCGCTCGTGGGATACCACAGCATGCCCATAAGATCTTCCAGGGATTTTTTGTTGAAATCCTTGGCAAAACCCAGCCCGAGCCTTCCGTTTTCAAGTGACCGGATCGATTTCTGGAAAGCTTCTTTATAGTTCTTGCCGATGCTCATGACTTCGCCGACGGCGCGCATCTGGGTGCCGAGGCGGTCTTCGGCGCCCTTGAACTTTTCGAATGCCCAGCGGGCGAATTTGATGACGACATAGTCGCCCCACGGCGTGTACTTTTCGAGGGTTCCTTCGCGCCAGTAGGGAATTTCGTCCAGCGTAAGTCCACCGGCGAGCATGGAAGAAACCATGGCAATCGGAAAGCCTGTCGCCTTGGACGCCAGAGCAGAAGAGCGGGAAGTTCGTGGGTTGATCTCAATCACGACGACACGCCCGGTCTTGGGATCATGCGCGAACTGGATATTGGTTCCGCCGATGACTCCGATGGCGTCCACTATGGCGTAGGAATATTCTTGAAGTGTTGCTTGAAGTGTTTTGTCTATTGTCAGCATAGGAGCACAACAAAACGAGTCGCCGGTGTGGACCCCCATGGCGTCGATGTTCTCGATAAAGCAGACAGTGATTTTCTGGCCCTTGGCATCCCGCACGACTTCCAGTTCGAGCTCTTCCCAGCCCTCAACGGATTCTTCTATAAGAACCTGTCCGACGAGACTTGCGGAAAGACCTCGGTTGACCACCACCCGGAATTCTTCGAGATTGTAGACGAGACCGCCGCCGGTTCCGCCCATGGTATACGCAGGCCGTATGACGCAGGGCAGATCAATTCTCTTGAGGATGTCTTCTGCTTCCTCAAGACTCAGGGCGATTTCGCTTCGGGGCATTTCGATACCCAGCTGCGTCATTGTGTTCTTGAATGCCTGGCGGTCTTCTCCGCGCTCGATGGCATCTGCCTTAACCCCGATGATCTGGACTCCGTATTTTTCCAGAATTCCTTCTTTGGCGAGCTGGGAGGAGAGATTCAGGCCTGTCTGTCCGCCAAGGTTCGGCAGCAATGCGTCGGGCCGTTCCTGCGCGATTATTTTTTCGATCGACTTTACGTTCAGCGGTTCTATGTAGGTGGCATCGGCCATGCCGGGGTCTGTCATAATCGTGGCCGGATTGGAATTCACGAGCACGATCTGATAGCCCAGTTTGCGCAAAGCCTTGCAGGCCTGCGTGCCGGAATAATCAAACTCGCATGCTTGCCCTATGACAATGGGGCCTGATCCTATGATTAGCACTTTTTTAATATCATTGCGTTTCGGCACAGAAGTCCTCCTTGGAACCGATCGTCTATTGTTTGTCGTCCATAGGCTGCGAAAGGCAGATAATACTATGTATCGCGGATGAAATTCTCCTTGATTCTGATATGCTCCCGCAAAATTTTAATGATTTGGTGCCTGGACTGCAGGTTTTTACGGGTGGCTTCCGTAAAACTCGCCAATAGCCTCAAGCAGCGATGCGATGGTATTTTCTCTGGGCAAGACAACTGCGATTTTGGCCGAACAATGCGGCGGCATTTCCAGTAATCGGGCCGAGTACGGCGACCGCTGATTTCAGAAGCATTCGGATGCCCGCATCTTTTCCCAGGGCATCGACAAAACTTTTTATTGCGGAAGAGCTCGTGAAAACGAGCATGTCGGGTTTCTTGTCTCTTAACTGCTGAAGGATCTCCGGAGCGGGTTTTGCGCGGACGGTTTGATAGCAGGGAACCGCATCCACGCGAATTCCTGCTGCGGTCAACGCCTCGGGCAGCACTGCGCGTGCTTCCTCTGCCCTCGGAATCAGGACGCGGCGCCCGGCAAGCGACTGCAAGCCGCCGTGGTATTTTCCCAAAGCTTCGACGAGACCCTCGGCAACATATTTTTCCGGGATCAGTTCCACACGATAGCCTGATTCCTGAACCTCTCTTGCGGTGGCGGGGCCGATGGCGCAGATTCTTGGCATGCTGTCAGGGGGCAGCTTGATCCCGATTTGTCTCAACCGCTGAACAAAATATCGCACTCCGTAGGCGCTGGTAAAGATGATCCAGGCATACTCTTTCAGGGAGGCCAGGGCTTCATCCAGCGGTCGCTTGTCTTCGGTTTCGCGCACTTCGATGACAGGAAGGGACAGAGCGTTTCCGCCCATTGCTTCAATCCCGGATACCAATTCAGCCAGTTTTTTCGGACTGCACGCTACAAGGATGGTGCGGTTAGCAAGCGGTTTGGATGAAAAGGATCCATTAGGCATATCAAGTCAATGAGATTTCCGCGAGAATTTCGCGTCCGCCCAGATTGAGGATTCGCTCGGCGAGAGCGATTGCGTTTTCCTGGGCCGATTCCAGGCTTTGTTCCACAGATTCTCTCACAATTCTTCTGCCATCGGCCGACGCCGCCAGCCCTTCTATATAAATCCTGTTGCCCTTGATGTGGGCATAGACGGCTACCGGGACGTTGCATCCTCCTCCCATGTGGTGGAGAAAACTGCGCTCGGCCAAAACGGCTATGGACGAAGGCGTGTGGTTCAACGCAGCCGCAACAGTTCGAATGCGGAAGTCATCGGCGCGCATTTCCACCGCGAGGGCTCCCTGTCCGGGAGCCGGCAGCATCTCGGCATAATCAAACGCTGCGGAAATCCGGCTCTGATAGCCGAGCCGGTTCAGTCCCGCGCACGCAAGAATGAGCGCGTCCACGGTTCCATCACGCAGTTTATTCAGGCGCGTGTCAAGATTGCCGCGGATGTCCTGGACCTTGAGATCCGGCCGGAGCGCCAGGATCTGTGCCTGCCGACGCACGCTGCCTGTGCCCACCAGGGATCCAGGCGGTAGTTCAAAGAGATTTTTCGCGGCATGAGAAATGAAGGCGTCCCGGGCATCCTCGCGTTGCGGAATTGCGACGATCTGCAAGCCTGTCGCAACGTTCGTTGGAACGTCCTTCATGCTGTGCACCGCAATATCGATTTCGCCGGATAGCAAAGCCTGTTCCAGCTCTTTTACAAAAACTCCGACGGCGGAGCCGGATCGAATGGATGTGGTTGTGTCTTTGTCCGCCGATGTTTTAATTATCCGCACGGCAATTCCAGTATCCGGAAAACTGCCGAGCAGCATGGCCTTCATTTGTTCCGTTTGCGCCAGCGCAAGAGCGCTTCCGCGAGTTCCGATAACTATCATGAGAATACCTGAAAACTAAAGGCCCCGGCAGGCAGCGCTTTTGCGCGGCCTACTCGGAATCCTTCATTTTAAAAATGCGTTTGATCAGATCGGCATATGCCGACTCGCTTGGAGATTCCTGTGCGTTCCTCAACTGCACAACCAGTGGATGGGCAATTTTGGCGGCTATGCGAGAAATCATGTGCTCGAGTTCCTGAACCTGTTTGGCTTCTTGAGGGCCGATCTTTCGTACATAGCGCTGCAGTTCCGTCTTACAGATTTCCTCGATATGGCCCTGAACCTGCTGCACTACAGGCCCCACATCCATCGATTTCAGCTTCGTGTAAAACGCTTGAACTTCATGGTCGACAATCTTTTCAGCCGCGGATGCCGCCTTCACTCGTTCATGAAGATTTGCCTCAACGACCGCTCCCAGGTCGTCTATGTCATAGCAAAAAACATTTTCGATCGTCCCTATTTCAGGATCGACGTTCCGAGGCACAGAGATGTCGATGAAAACGAGGGGATTATGTTTGCGATCATGCATGATCTGCTGCACCAGCGGCAATCCTATAAGTGTCTCCGGCGCTCCCGTCGAGGTAATGACGATGTCAGAGCGGGAAATCCATTGGCGCAATTCGTCGAAGGGAACGGCGGTCCCGCGAAACTTCAGGGCGAGTTCCCGGGCAGCCTCGGGGCTGCGATTGGCGACATAAATCGACTGCGCTCCGGTATCCGCGAGGTGGCGGATGGCAGCTTCGCCCATCTTTCCCGCGCCCACGATCAAAATGCTTGTCTTTTGCAGATCGCCAAAAATCTTTCGCACAAGCTCTACGGCGGCCGAACTGACTGAGACCGGATACTCTCCGATGCTCGTTTCCGTGCGCACGCGCTTCGCCGTGCGGAAAGCCGCCTGCAGCAGGTTGTTCAGATACGTCCCTACCGTGCGCACATCGGAGGCTGCGGTGAAGCAGGATTTAATTTGCCCCAGGATCTGCGGTTCCCCCAGGATCATCGAATCGAGGGAGCTGGCGACGCGGAATAAGTGACGCACGGCCTGTTCATCGCTATAGCGATAAAGCTTGGGCTGCAGCTGCGGTAAAGGGATGCTGCTGCATTCCGAGAGAAAGGATTCGATGGTGTCGATGCCTTCAGAGCGCTGCTTCACACAGGAAAGGATCTCGACGCGGTTGCAGGTCGAAATGATCATCGATTCCAGGATTTCGGGGAAAGCCGAGAGTCGTTTCAGGCCTTCCGAGAGTTGCTCGGCGCCGAAGGCGGCCTGTTGCCGGATATCGATCTTTGCCGTCCTGTGATTTAAGCCAACTAGTACCAGATTAAACATCTGCAACCTACAAGGGATTATTGCCTGCCCATTTTTCAGGCGTGAAGACGCCGGGTTCCTGCATTAAGGATTTTTATGCAGGCCCCAATTCACACAGAAAGTGAACAGCGTTGACGCAAAACCGATAATGCTGATATAGGCCGCCCGTCTTCCGTGCCATTTGGAAGACAGGCAGTAGAATACGAGGATGAGGTAGATCGCCCAGGTTATCAGTGCCGCCGTTTCTTTCGGATCCCAACTCCAAAATCGTCCCCAGGCCTGCTGCGCGTAGAAGGCTCCCGTAATTATGGTAAGGCTCATGCCTACAAAGCCCACAAAAAGGGAACGACGCAACAACTCGGTGCACACCTGGAGGGATGGCAAGCGGAAATATAAAAACCGGAAATTCTTATCCTTTAGTTCCTTTTCCTGAATCAGGTAAAGGATCGCGGATACAAAGGTTAAAAAAAACGCGGCATATGCCAGGAACGCGATACTGCTATGAAAATAAACCCAGCCGCTCCTGAAACTGGGAGGGATGGAATGATTTTCCTCCCAGATGACTTGGGAAATAATGGTCAGAAGCGAAACCAGCGGAAGAACAAAAGCCCCAAGAGCGTTGATGCGGTAGCGGAGATTTGCCACCATGAAAGTCAAAGAAATGAACCAGGCAAAGAAGCAGAGGGACTCGGGCAAATTGCCGATGGGAAAGTGGAAGCGCTCAATGCTCAGGAGCACTAGAAACAGCGTGTGGCACACGAAGCCGCATGCCACTATTCCCAGTGCTAACTGCACAAATATCTGGCGTTTCCGGTAAAAGCCGATGACAGAATGAATCAAACCCAGAAAATACAGAGCGATTGTTATGGTTAAGATCCAGCTCATTTGACCCCACCTAAGAAGTGAAAAGTCTAGCATTTACGCAAAAGCGCTTGCAAGGCAAATGACGCGCCTGGAGTTGCAGGTTTCAGGTTCCAAGTTGCAGGTTCCAAGTTGCAGGTTCCAAGTTGCAGGTTTCAAGTTGCAGGTTTCAAGCTGCAGGTTAGCCTTTAACTTGTAACCTGCAACCTGAAAACTTGAAACCTGTAATCCGTAACTTGGAACCTGAGACGGCGAAGGAAAGCTGTGGCTGAGATTCCGGCGTGTGCTATAGTAAAAATTTGAATCTCAAGAACATAATAGGCATTAGTTTGCCTGGACCGGATTTATCGAGTGGATCTATTTAGAAATATTGACATTGCTACAATTGCGATCCAGTTTGCGGTTTTGCTTTTTTCGCTAAGCATCCATGAAGCCGCGCACGCCTGGATGGCGGACCGGCTGGGAGATTACACCGCGCGGTACTTAGGGCGAGTAACGCTCAATCCCATCGCGCATATCGATCCCATCGGGACTATTCTGTTTCCATTGCTGCAATTTTTTACCCATTTCCCGCTCATCGGCTGGGCGAAGCCGGTGCCTATTAATCCCGCTCATCTGCGCCATCCGCACAGGGATCAGATGTATATTTCTCTTGCCGGGCCGGCTTCGAATCTTCTGGCCGCATGCGTTGCTTTTTGCCTGTTGCATATCCTCAAGCTTGTTTCACCTTTTATTGGCATGGACATGCTAAGCAAAGGATCGCTTTGGGAGCCCGTGCTACTGATTTTTTTTTATGTGGTGATTATCAACGTGTTGCTGGCGTTCTTTAATCTTATCCCGATCCCTCCGCTCGACGGGCACTGGATACTCTATGGAATACTTCCCCCTGGCGCTGGGGCGGTGCTCGAACGGATGGGTTCCTATGGGTTTCTGATCTTGTATGCACTTATGTTTTTTGGCGCTTTCAACGTCGTCCTGAATCCCGTATTGAGATTTGTAATGGCCTTATTGCCCGCATTTTAGAGTGTTGCCCGATGATGGAACCCAGCGAGAACCAGAATATCGATCCCCAGCCTTCCGCGGAAGGATCGGGCATAACCATCCACCTTGAGGCCTTTGAGGGGCCGCTGGATCTTCTTCTGCATTTGATTAAAAAAGAAGAAGTCGATATCTGGAACATTCCGATTGCCCATATTACGGAACAGTATCTGGAATATCTCGCGATCATGCAGGACCTGAACATCAACGTGGCCGGTGAATGGCTGATGATGGCCGCCACCTTGATTTACATTAAATCGCGGATGCTTGTGCCTCAAGAGCCAAAGGCTGGCACGGCAGAGGAGCAGCAGGAAGATCCGAGAAACGAGCTGGTCTACCAACTGCTGGAGCATCAAAAATTCAAAAATGCCGCTGAAATGCTCTACACCCGCGAGGAGGTGGAAAACGCTGTCTGGAACAAACCGCCCGTAGACGTGCTGGACGACGGCAATGAAGTGGTTGCCGTAACGCTTTTCGATCTCCTACGAGCATTTCGTGATGTCGTGCAGCGTTTTGAAGAAACGCGCGTCATGGAGGTTGCGCAAGAGGATGTGACCATCGAGCAGAAGCTTGCGGATATTCGAACGCGCTTCCTGGTGCACGACAAACTCATGTTCTCATCTTTCTTTACGGAAGCCCGCTCCAAGCGCCATCTCATAGTCACCTTCCTGGCTTTGCTGGAAATGGTGCGCCTGCGCGAAGTAATGCTCTATCAGAAAAGGGCTTTCGACGAAATTCAGATCACCAAATGGAAGGAAAAACCCTGAGCTTATGGACACCAACGAAATGCAGGCCATTATGGAAGCAATCATCTACGTTGCAGATGATCCTGTAAAAATAGAGCAGTTCAAGGATGTTTTTCCCGACGAGAGTCGTGCGACTATCGAACAGGCTCTGAATGCCCTGATGGAAACCTTTAACGAGCGCCCCGGCGGCATGATTATCCGTGAAGTGGCAGGCGGGTATCGCATGACGACGCGGCCGCAATATCATGAAGAGATTCGCGCCTATCTTAAGACGCGGCCAAACGCGAAGCTTTCCATGGCGGCTTTGGAAACGCTGGCGGTCATCGCCTATAAACAGCCCGTAACGCTGGCCGAAATTCTGGCCATTCGCGGCAAGAAATCATCGACCGCACTGCAAACACTGCTGGAGCGGAAGATGGTGGCGATTCTCGGACGGAAAGCCGTGGTAGGACGCCCAATCTTGTACGGAACTTCAAAGGAATTTCTAATTCATTTCGGCCTTAACGGCCTTGCGGATTTGCCTACGCTGGAGGAGTTTGCTCAAATTGCCGGTGAGCAACTGTGATAGTACATGCCTACTGAGGAGAGACTGCAAAAAATTATTGCGACAGCCGGCGTGACATCGCGCCGGAAAGCGGAACTGCTGATCCAGGAGGGCAGAGTAACCGTCAACGGACAGGTTGTAACGCAACTGGGCGCAAAGGCCGACCTCAGCAGAGACCATGTTAAAGTCGACGGGAAGCGAATCCCGGGGGTGCCGCAGAAAATCTACCTTCTTCTGAATAAACCCAAACAGGTCATTTCTACCGTGGCGGATCCGCAGGGCAGGGTAAAGGTCATCGATCTGGTGGCTGAAAAGAAAAGGATATATCCGGTAGGGCGCCTCGATTACGACACGGAAGGACTCATTCTGCTCACGAACGACGGAGACTTCTCCAAAATCGTTACAGCGGCTGGAAAGCACATGCCCAAGGTCTACCAGGTCAAAGTCCGTTCGGTGCCCAATGCCTCCGATTTGGCGCAGATGCGGGACGGCTTGCGTCTCAGGACTGGGGTGCAACTGGCACGATGCAAAATCGAGCCGATGAAAGAAGGCGCCAATACCTGGTACGAAGTGACGCTGTTTCAGGGAAAGAACCGGCAGATTCGCGATATGTTTGAAGCGGTCGGCCATCCGGTTCTCAAGCTGCGGCGCATACGAATCGGGTTCCTTACCGCTGAAGGTTTGGCCGTGGGAGGGTACCGCCACTTGACGGCCCTGGAAGTTGAACGCATTTTGCGCTTTCAAACGGCACCGCCGAAAAATTTGAAGGAAGGGCGTACGCGCGCAAAATCTCCAGGCAGAATACAGGAGTAAAAAGGTGTTCACCGGAATCATTGAAGAATTGGGCGTTATTCAGGAACTGCGCATTGCTGCTGAAGGCGCAAAGATAACGATTGCGGCCAGGCAGGTCTTGTCCGGCCTGAAGATCGGCGACTCTGTTTCTGTCAACGGAGTGTGTCTTACCGCTACGCAAATGCTATCCGGTTCGTTTCTCTGTGATATTTCCGCCGAAACGCTTCGACTCAGTAATTTTAAATTGGCAAAACCCGGTGCGCGGGTAAATCTTGAACGGTCGCTGGTGATTGGAGATCGACTGGGCGGACACTTTGTGCTGGGGCATGTGGATGGAATCGGAAGGCTAATGTCAAAAAAGGCGAGCGGTATGGGATTTGTAACGACTTTTAGCTATCCAAAAGAATTGGAGCGCTATTTTGTCTACAAGGGTTCTATCGCGATCAACGGAATAAGCCTGACAATAGCAGCGCTCGAGCCATCAGCGTTTTCTGTGGCGGTCATTCCGCATACCTTCGAATGGACTAACCTCCGCGAATTGAATGCAGGCGATCCGGTCAACCTTGAAGTGGATGTGCTGGGAAGATATTTTGAGCGATTTTTTCAGCTGGGATTGTTGCAGGGAGAAAAACCGGGATCGGGGTTGACTTCAGAGTACTTGAAGAACCAGGGTTTTTAATATGCAAATTCGTTCGCGCCGCTTCTCGATCGCTCTGTTCATAATCCTGGTCTGCCGTGCAGGCGTTGCCGCGGATGCACCCGGCGAAAAAGAGCTGCCCGCTTTCGGCCAAGACACCGTTCTGGTGTGGAAGATTCAGCATCTGGACTACAATGCGGATTTTGTGGTCCGAATCGCCCAGTTTGTGCCTGATCGATATATGGAATGGGAAGACGCATCCGCGCAAGGGACGGTTTTTATGCCGGGCCAGGACATCGAGGATGCAAAGGCATATGTCAATTCGAGCCTGTTCAGATCCGGATCCGATACCCGGGGAGATCGTTCCACCACTCTATGGCTGAGCCGGAAGATCTTTCGAGATCTGAAAGCGAACAAGAAGGCAAAGTGCCTGATCAATGGATCCCCGGGGCTTTTTGCCTATATGGGCGATGACACGCTCGCCGTTGAGGTGAATCGCGTGTCCCAAATATTGCCGGTTATCAAGGTCATGGATGATCGGAAGGAAGAACGCTGGTTCCTGGATCAGGAGGGCAATCCGCTGATGCTCAGCCACAGGGTCCGCAAGTTCAACCAAACCCTCACCAGCATCACCACCGATAAATCGAACACTCTTCGCTGGATCAAAGGCAAAAAACTGGAGAATCCTCCACGCTAGGAAACTGTTCGGTTTTAAGGGATCAGTGGTTCCACCTTATTCCGCTTTAGTTTTAAAATCCTTGCCAAGCCAACCTTTTGCCAGAATCAGCAGCACCGTAGACAAAACTGCGATGAGGCCATAAACAAACCACATCGTCTCTGTGCTTGTGGGGCCTTCCTTGGGACAGTAGCGTGTCAGGAACCAGCCGGAATAGAGGCTCGTGACGACTTTGGTCAGGAACCACGGGAACTGCGCGACCCCCATGTATGCCCCGGTGCGCCCTTCGGGGGCAATTTCCGCCGCGTACTGCAGGAATCTCGGCTGCCACATTGCCTCTCCAACCGTCATCAGCACCAAATATCCAACCAACGTCCAGAGGGTCGGGCCGATCGCCAGAAGGAATGTAGGCACCGCCATAATCGCGGTGCCGGCGATCATCATGGTGTAGACATTTCGCTTCTGCGTAAGGGCAGCGACGATGGGCACCAGGATGAAGATCAGTATAGGATTGAAGTTTGTCGCCGCCTCGAAATGGTCCCCGATCCAGGTTCCGCGAAATGCGCGCTCGACATACATCGGGAGCGTAAGCCAGTTGTGCGCAAACAGAGTCTGAACCGGCATGAGAGCAAAGATGAAAAACGCAAACTTCGGGTCCGCGAGAGGATGGGCCTTCAACCACTTCAGGATCGAAAACGGCTCTTTAGGCGCAGCAGTAATATTGGCGGGTTTTGCTTCAGCCTTGCCCGTTGCGGCGCGCGCATCCATGATGGCGCGTTCCACGGTTTTACGCGAAAGGATCGCGGTGAGCAATAGGAGCCCCAGCACTGTAAATCCGGTATAAACCCAGTAGGCTCCGGATATTCCCACCGACTTCCGGATCGGTGCGAACCACGTAGGCAGCCAGCCTCCAAGGTTCATAAGGGCGTAGAGCATGGCGTAGCCCATGCTTGCAGTCTTTGGCGTAGTGAACTGCCTGACGGCAGCGTAGGCTGCGGGTTGATATAAACCATATCCCAAAACGACAAAGAGCAGGGCTGCCAGCGAATTGAAAAATAACGGCGACCATAAGCCGCCTGTTAGCCCGAGAGAGGGTCCGGCGGCCATCGCCGCTCGCCCGATGATCATAAGACAAATCGATACAAGGAGCGCCCTTCGGACTCCCCACGTGTCGACGCGTCCGCCGAAAAAAAACATCGAGAGCGTAATACCCCAGGTCAGCACTCCGACCATGGGGCCTGCCTGAGTGTCTGAAAGTCCGACGTACTCGTTGAAGTACATGGCAAGGTAGCCCAGCACTCCGAAGTAGCAGAATCCTTCGATGAGGTACGATAGATTTACGCCCCAAAGCGCCCTTGGAGCGCGCACAACATCAATGAAGGGCTGAATGATTTCTTTTAATGGATTCTTTGTCTGTTCCGCGGATGTTTCCATTTGTCTAGTCATAGCGCGTATCCCGTTTGCCGAATACTCGGCCTTTTGTTCAAGATGTACTGCTTTGCCTCTTTGATGCATTGTGCAATGCGAGCCCGCTAGCGCATGGTTTTTTCCGAGGCGAAGCCTTCGGCAGCAAGCTCTGAACCTTATACGCATTTCCGTCATCATAAACCAGCAAATCATGTGGGTCGGGGCTTCAGAGGCCGTCTCAAAACTAGCATTGAGCGGGCCTTCAGCCCTTCTTTTTCTTTTCCAATCTCTTCCTGGGGCGTTGCCCCAGGCTGGATGGATCGCGCCTTCGGCGCTTTAAGATCCTAAATTTACAGCAATTTAAGCGCCGAAGGCGCGCGCTATATCAGCCTAGGGCGAAGCCCTAGGAATTTAGCGACAACCAGGAAAAGGGCTGTAAGCCCGCTCAATGGGCGAGTTTTGAGACAGTCTCTGAAGCCCCGACCCACATGTTCTTGTCTGCAATGAGCAAGATGCGTGTAAGGTTCAGAGCTTGCTGCCGCAATCCAAAGGCTCCCCGCGGTCGCGCAGTTGCGGCAGATGCCATGCGCGCGGCTCCTTCTATTACTCGGACAGGCTTACCGGAAGTCCTGAGGCAATAGCCTCCCGCGTATGCTGAATGAGCCGATTCCGATCTTCGAAGTCCATCCCCTCTGTTGAAATCGGGTCATGAAACACCACGCGAATGGTTCCGGGATTAATCCGGTATTGCCTCGGGCGCTGAATAGCGTCGCTGCCCAGAATTGTGACCGGCAGGATGGGGGCCCCGGCTTTAATCGCCATGATAAACACGCCCTTTTTAAAGTCGCCCAATCGTCCATCTCTGCTCCGCGTACCTTCTGGAAATGCGAAAAAGGATTTTCCTTCTCTCAACCGTTTTGCCCCGAGCTCGATGCCCATCTGGGCTTTCTTTGGATTCAAACGTTCGATCGGAACAAATTGCGCCTGTTTTAGGACGAGAGAGAGGATGGGCAGCTGCATCATTTCCTGTTTAACTAAAGCCCGGCAATCCCGCGGAATGACGTGGCACAGCACAGGACCATCGGAATTACCCTGGTGGTTTGAGAGAAAGACATAGTTTTTGCCCGGCAAAATGTTTTCGCGCCCCTGTACGACGATGCGGATGCCGGCTAACCAACCTGCGGTGCGGATGCAGAAGCGGGCCAGGACATAGAGCAGGTGGGGATTTCGGGCTATAAGCACCCAAAGCATGGCAACAGGCGCTATAAGCGCAATGTAAAGGCCCAGGAACAGGTATACCGCAGTTGCTCGGATCATAGGCGCGTCGCATCCAGTTTCAGCCTGCCATAGTACTTCAATTTAGCAGCCATTGCGTCTATTGCCAGCTGCAAACCATAATTTTTTTTTGCCGTCCGGCCCGCTTGGTGGTTACAATGAGTGTTCTTTAGAAAGAGGTGTGCTTTGGGATTCAATTCTGTTGAGGAAGCCATTGAAGATATGCGCCAGGGCCGGATCGTCATTGTCGTCGATGATGAGGATCGGGAAAATGAAGGCGATCTAACGGCGGCGGCAGTCAAGACAACGCCGGAGATGATCAACTTCATGGCCAAATACGGGCGCGGCCTGATCTGCCTTGCCATGACGGGCGAACAGCTCGATGTGCTCCAGATCCCTATGATGGTTGGGGAAAACACCAGCAAATTTGGAACAGCCTTCACCGTATCCATAGAAGCGCGCTACGGCGTAACCACCGGTATCTCGGCAGCCGACCGCGCCAAAACAATTCTTACCGCAATTGATCCCAAGACAGTTCCTTCAGACCTGGCACGCCCGGGACATATTTTCCCATTGAGAGCGCGCTCCGGGGGAGTTCTTATGAGAGCAGGGCAAACGGAAGCTTCCGTGGACCTGGCCAGATTAGCCGGCTTGTATCCGGCAGGCGTTATTTGCGAAGTCATGAACGAAGACGGAACCATGGCCCGGGTTCCCGAGTTAATGCAGGTGGCGCGCCATCATGCTCTGAAGATAGTCACTGTGGCGGATATCATTGCATACAGGCTCAAGAACGAAACATTTGTTCAGCCGGTGGCCGAAGCAGCCTTCCCGACCGAGTTCGGTGATTTCAAAATAGTGGTATTTGAAAACCTGCTGGACCAGGATCATCACATTGCCCTAGTAAAGGGAGAGGTTGCTTCCGATGAGCCGGTCATGGTTCGCGTCCACTCGCAATCGACGGTGGATGACGTTTTCCATTCATTGCGAAGCGGCGGGCACAACGAATTGCGCTCGGCACTCAAGAGTATCCAAGTGGCGGGCAAAGGCGTTTTGGTGTACCTCAGGCAGGAAGACAAGGGCAGCAACCTCGTCAACGAAATCAAATCCTATGCCCTGCACGATGCCGGTGCGGATTCTGTTAGCCAAAATCCCGCCGCGACTACAGGCATTGATCTGCGAAGCTACGGCATAGGGGCTCAAATTCTTAGAGCCCTTGGTGTGCATAGGATTCGCCTGCTCACGAATCATCCCAAAAAGATTGTCGGCCTTCACGGGTACGGCATTACCGTAGTGGAACAGGTGAAGTTATAGTTTACAAATGACGAATTACGAATGAGAACATATGACCTTAGTAGGGGAGGCACCTCTGTCTGAAAGTATATTTCAATTCGTCATTCGTCATTCGTCATTCGTAATTCGTAATTCAGCTTGAAGGGTGCATATCAGGTTATGCCACGAAAAATTCTTGTTACAGCCGCACTTCCCTATGCCAACGGAAGCATTCATTTGGGACATCTTGTCGAGCATGTTCAAACAGATATCTGGGTGCGCTATCAAAAGATGCGCGGGAATGAGTGTTACTTTGTCTGTGCTGATGATACTCACGGCACTCCCATCATGCTGCGCGCGGAAGCGGAAGGAATCGCTCCCGAAACGCTGATCAAGCGCATTTATGCCGAGCATGTTCGCGATTTTGAAGCGTTTCATATCGGTTTTGACAGCTATTACACCACGCATTCTGACGAAACACGCCAGTACGCAAACGATATCTATCTCAAGTTAAAAGCGGCCGGCATGATTGAAGAACGTAGCATCCAGCAGTTCTATGACCCGGTGAAGGGAATGTATCTGCCGGATCGATATATCCGGGGCACGTGCCCCCGGTGTCACGCTCCAGATCAGTATGGCGATTCCTGTGACAGCTGCGGAGCAGCCTACCAGCCTACGGATCTAGAAAATCCTTATTCTCAGGTTTCGGGAGCTAAGCCGGTGCTCAAGGAATCCGAGCATCTGTTTTTCAAACTTACGGAATGCGCGGAATTCCTTCGGAAATGGACGCGTTCCGGCACACTTCAGAATGAAGCGGCCAATAAGCTGGATGAGTGGCTGCATGCGGGGCTCAAGGATTGGGATATATCCAGAGATGCCCCCTATTTCGGCTTCGAAATCCCGGGTGCCAGCGGCAAATATTTCTATGTCTGGCTGGATGCTCCGATCGGATACATGGGGAGTTTTAAGAATTTATGCGACAAAAAGGGTATCGACTTCGACGAATTCTGGCGGGGCGAGGGAGAGGGGAATGCGGGCTCGAACGACACGGAGCTCTACCATTTTATCGGAAAGGACATCTTATATTTTCATGCCCTCTTCTGGCCTGCCGGATTGCGCTTTGCCGGGTATCGCACTCCGTCGGGTGTTTTTGTGCATGGTTTTTTAACTGTCAATGGCGAGAAAATGTCAAAGTCCAAAGGGACTTTCATTACAGCGGAAAGCTATCTCAGGTTTCTGAATCCCGAATACCTTCGCTATTATTATGCGGCAAAGCTGAACGCCTCGATGAGCGATATCGATTTAAACTTCAGCGACTTTCTTGCCCGCGTAAACAGCGATCTGGTCGGGAAGTTCATCAACCTTGCGAGCCGGACTGCCGGCTTCATCACCAAGAAGTTTGGAGGCAGACTGAGCGAGCAGCTGCCGCCGCTGGAGCTTTTAGATACCCTGCAATCCGCAGACACCTGGGCGAGAATCGGTGACTACTATGAGGCGCGCGACTATGGCAAGGCAGTCCGGGAAATCATGGCTTTCGTGGATTCTGCGAATCAGTATGTGAATGATCATAAGCCTTGGGATCTGGCAAAGGCTGACGACCGGTCGGAAGAGCTTCACCAGGTCTGCTCGATGTGCATCAACCTGTTTCGAATCTTCACAATTTATCTGAAGCCTATCCTGCCGAAGCTAGCTTCGGATGTGCAGGGCTTCCTGAACCTTGAGGAGCAGGAGATGGCTTGGGGCGAAATACGGCCACTTGTCGGGCGTTTCATTAAGCCGTTTCAGCATCTCATGACCAGGGTTGAAACAAAACAAATTGATAGCTTAATCGAGGATAACGGGCAAACGCTGGAAACAGCTCAAAAATCGGGGCCGACGGCAAGAGTTGAAAAATCCGAGGCTCAAAAGGAACGGTCTCAGGACGGGACACCGCAGATAACGATTGAGGAGTTTAAAAAGATCGATCTGCGCATCGCCAGAATTGAGAAGGCCGAGCCGGTCGAAGGTGCGCAAAAACTGCTCAAGCTTACTCTTTCGCTAGGTTCGGAAACGAGGACGGTTTTTGCCGGCATAAAGGAATCCTATGAACCTGCGCGGCTGACAGGACGCCTCGTCGTGGTAGTTGCGAATCTGATGCCGCGAAAGATGAAATTTGGAGTTTCTGAGGGTATGGTCCTCGCGGCGGGAGATGGAGCCGGAATCTATCTCCTCGATGTGGATGAAGGTGCAAAGCCGGGCATGACAGTGTCGTAAATCGGGTGATAGTGGGACGCGAAAACAAATAGCTATTTTGACTTTTTGTCGGAGCTGACGTAGTCGGTCAATGCCTCGCGCGTGGAGGGGAATGCCAGATCAGCCCAGGGAATGTCCTCTATTCGAAAGGCCCGGACTTCCTGGCTTTCCGGCGTTGGGCCTGCAACGCCGCCCACAACAGTCGCTCGATACACAACCAGAACAATGCCCACATTCGCGTAGGAATAAACATTCAAGAGACCATCCAGGCGAATATGGAGTAATGTCTCCTCCTGCGTTTCGCGGATGGCAGCCTCGGCAATGGTTTCACCCAGATCTACGTATCCTCCCGGAAAAGTCCATCTGCCGGAGGCAGGCTCGATGCTCCTGCGAACCAACCAAACCCGGTCTTCCTGGCGCGGAACGGCGCCGGCAACCACTTTTGGATTGAGGTAAAAGATAAAGCTGCATCCCGAACAGACTTTCCGTATGTGCTGCTCGGCCTCAAGAAAACGCTCTTCGAGGGTACAGCCGCAGCGCGGGCAGAATTTTGCCCATGAGGAATCAGGCGGGTGCTGGAGCGTCTGATGCACGTGACGGTTGGGCTGCATGTATTTTTCGCCTATGTTTAAACCTATTTATCTAAGATAATCTCCCGACTATGGCTCCGCGGCCTTATAGCCCTTGCGTGTGATTGCCTTTAATTTGAGCGGCTTTCCCTTGGTGTCGGTAAGCGGAGTATTCACGTCTACGCGGATTTTTCGAAATTTTCCGTCCTTATTTGTATTCGTAGAGGAATAGGCGATGCTGAATTGACTTCGCAACATTTGGGAAATGTTTTTGAAAATGCTTGGGAGTTCCGATTGGAAGCGCGGGAAATAGGCGGCACCCCCGCTCAGGTCAGCAAAGGATCTAAGCCGGTTGTCGGCCATCAGGAGTGTCATTCTGGCGTCATTGCTGAGATAACCCCGAGATTCCAGGCGCAGGCGGTAGTATTGGCCGAGACTGATGGCATAGATGGAAGCGTTTGCCTGTTTGCACTTGTCAAGTGCTTCATCATAGGTGTGCCGGCTAAAAGTATCCAGCCCCGTGCTAAGCAAAATAACTGCCACTTTGCCCTCGATTTCCTGAGTCCGGTCTAGGGTGTCGATGAGTGCATCCGACAGGTTGCTGTAAGAAGTGGCGGGATACCGGAAGCGGCTTAGCGCATCATCAAGTTCTCTCCGATCCCTGCTAAAGTCACATAGAATTGTCGGCCGCATATCGTATCCGATCACTGCGACCCAGTCCTCTTTACGGAGACTGTTGGCAAAGGTGGCCATGGCGTTCCAGACATCTTCGATGAAAGGGACGATATTGTTGCTGTACTCGACCAGTATCACCGCGGTTACGTTGGATTCGATAGGAGAAAAATTCAAAATCTCCTGCTTGACGTTGTCTTCATAGATGGTAAAGTTTTCAGGCTTTAATCCCGTGAGAACATTGCCCTGTGTATCTGTCACCAATACCTGGAGGGAGACAAGATCCACGGAGACTGAGATAGAGTCGGATCCTTTCAGGATCTCCTGATCTTCTTGATTTTCAGGAGAAGTTTTCTGACGTTTCCGGGGCGGATTCTGGTTCTCGGTTTCCTGCTGCGCCAAGACAGCGGGTGAAGCAGAAAGGGTCACGCGAGCGTCTCGGACCGCACTGAAGATCGAGAGGGCAAGGACGAGCAGCAAAACAATGCGAATGAACTTTGCAGGATTCATTATGAAAGCCCCGGTTGCGTGAAGGTTTGATGAAACTTTCTTGACGCTTGTTACGTCAAAATGGTAGCACATTGGCTGTGAGGTCTCAAAGAAACCCTGCTTGGACAAAATGATTTGACCTGGCAAATAGCGGATGCTAATAATTGCTGGTGCGCCAAGAGAGATAGATCTTTTCGGTCTCCGGGGACGCTTTTTTGGGAGGTAAATTGTGAGCTACTGTCCGGAATGCGAAGCCGTTATCGATGAAGAATTCGAGGACGTGGGAGAAATCATTACTTGCCCGGAATGCGGTGTTGAGCTTGAGGTGATTTCCATTGAGCCGGTGGAATTCGACCTTGCGCTCATCGATGACGAAGAAGATGACGAATTCCGCTTCGACGAAACCGAAGAGGAAGAAGAATGGGGCGACGAAGATACGTTCGAAGACGAAGACGACAAAGAGGATGACCTTTAATTTCTTGCCATTATGAAATAGCTCGCCTGTCCTTCCTGCCGGCAGCCGCAGTGGAATCGTAATATAGGGTACCCATGAACTTGGAAGAAAAAGAACGCAGACTTGAAGATCTGCTGAAAGAGCTGGCGCCCGTGATAGTGGCATTCAGCGGAGGCGTGGACAGCACCTACCTGGCATATAAGGCGCATGCGGTACTGGGCGCGCGGGCTCTTGCGGTCACCGCGGAAAGCGCTTCTGTCCCTTCACACCAGCGCAAAATGGCTTCCGAAGTTGTGCGTAAAACAGGAATGGCGCACAGAACCGTATATTCCGGGGAAATGAACCGCGCCGAGTACAGCGCCAATCCATATAACCGCTGCTATTACTGCAAGGATGAGCTTTTTTCCCAGCTTCGAGCTGTGGCTGCAGAATCCGGCTCGGCTGTTATTCTGGATGGTCTGAATGCGGATGATCTCGGAGATTTCCGGCCCGGAAGAAAAGCGGGAGAGGAACACCATGTCCGCAGCCCCCTGATGGAAGTGGGGCTGAATAAGAGTGAAATACGAGAGCTTTCTCGACGCGCCGGCCTTCCTACGGCCGATCAGCCTGCTTCCGCCTGTCTCGCTTCACGATTCCCGTACGGCGTGCCAATCACGGAAGAAAAGCTGAAGCTCGTGGATCAGGGAGAAGAGATCCTGAGAGAGATGCGCTTCCGCATCTTTCGCGTGCGGCACCATGAACAGCTTGTGCGCCTGGAATTTGGAAAGGAAGACCTCCGGAAAGCGTTGCAGCCCGAGACCGCCGCCAGGCTGGCGGCTTTGTTCAAAGGCCTGGGATACAAGTATGTGACGCTTGATCTTGAAGGATACCGGACGGGTTCGGGGAATGAAGTCTTGACCGACAGCGAAACCAGCCAATTCAAAGCATAAACCTGAATTGATTCGAGATTCGAAATTCGAGATTGAAGATCGCGGTGCAAGGGCTTAATCTGAAATTTACCATCTAGAATCTTGAATTTCGAATCTCGGATCATTAAGGTTATGAGACGGCTTCCAGCGCCTGCTGAATGACTTCCTTTACTTCCTCAATTTTAAAAGGTTTTGCGAGAAAACGGTTTTTGTTGTCTTCGAAAAACGAGCGCGTATCCGCGCTGACGGTATCTCCGGTAACAAAGATAATGCGACTTGCAAGATGCGGGCGGTTTTCCTTTATCCAGTTGAACAGATCCCTGCCGCTCATCTGCGGCATTTTAAAATCGCTTATGATGAGATCATATTCGCCCACCTGTATCTTCTGCATGGCGGCCCTGCCGTTGCCCGCGGTGTCGACCTGCAGCGGCAGAGTCTGGAAAATCTCAACGAAGAACTCGAGAATGTATTTCTCGTCATCGACAACAAGAATGCGTTTGCCGCGCACGAGCTTTTCAAATTGCAGCGCTTGAGGCGTCAGATCCGGCGTCGGCCGGGATTCATGCTGCAGATGTGTGATGACGGGCAGCTCTATGACAAATGTGGCGCCGGCTCCCAGATTGCTTCGGGCAAAGATGTTCCCTCCATGCTCCTTGATCATCCCGTAGGATAAACTAAGGCCCAGCCCGGTACCCTTTCCCACTTCTTTGGTTGTGAAAAAAGGATCAAAGATCTTTGGAAGATAGTTCTCCGCGATCCCCGGCCCGTCATCCGATGACTTCAACAATAATGCGCGCATTGTTCGCGTCCGAGCGGGTGCGGATTGTAAGCTGTCCTTTGCCATGCGCTTCCAGCATCGCCTGCTCCGCATTTGTCAGTATGTTCAGAAACACTTGCTGCAGTTGGTGGGCATCCGCAATTGTTTTGGGCAGGTGCCGGTCCAGTTCGCGAGTGATCTCAATGTTATTCACCTGCAGCTCATAGCTTCTCAACTCGACTGTTTTTTCCAGAATTTCGTTGATATCCGAAAGCGTTCTCTCGGGCTTCTGTTTGCGGGCGAACGAAAGCAGATTCTGAACGATCTTCTGGCAGCGCAGCGCCAGATTGTTGATTTTTAGAAGACTGTCCTTGGCGCGGTCGTCCAGGTCCTTGCGCAGCTGCAGGAGCTGGGAGTATCCCATGACGCCGGTGAGCGGATTGTTCAATTCATGGGCGATGCCTGAAATAAGCTCGCCAATGGCGGACAGTTTTTCCGATTGAATCAGCTGCTGCTGCAGCTGCTTCTCATTGCTGATATCCTTGGCAACGTGAATGGACCCGACCAGGCGGTTGTTTTTATCGTACCAGGGGCTGACCGATAGCTGGAATACGCCCTCCATAACGGGGAGAGCCAATTCCTCAACGATAATGGCTTCGGATTTAGAGAACGCGTGTGGCGGCACATTTTCGCGCTGGACGATTCCGGGTCATAAATTTCGGAGCAGTATCTGCCGATGACTTTTTGCGGTATGGTTTTCAGCCTGCGGGCCAAAGCAACGTTCGCGCGGATGACCTTGCCCGTAGTGTCATGGACCGAAACGCAATCCTGCATCGCGTCGAATGTTGTTTCCCATTCCCTCTGGCTGCGCGAAATGACCTGGAACAGTTCGGCGTTTTCGAGAGCGATAGCAGCCTGATGCGCCAGAGCCTCGGCGCGAAGAATTTCCTCTTCGGTAAATTTTCGATCGCGTGAAGCATCGCTGCATACCAGCACTCCGATGGCGCGCTCTTTGGTCAGAAGGGGAGCGAAAATCGCGGCACGCCAGCCCAGCGATTCCATCAGTTCGGCTGTCCCGGGGCGCATCACGGAGAATGTCTTCCACTACGATTACGCGCTTATCCATTAATGCCGTGACCGCCGTGGATGCTTCTGAAAACGGGATGTTAACCGTTCGAATGTCTAGGTTTTCCGCCTGCGTGGACGCGGAGCCGACAAGACATTGAAGCTTGTCGTCGAGCTTGAAGAGGTGGCACTGGCTGGTTTTGGCGAGGCGCTTGCCCTCAATCACAA
Organism: uncultured Acidobacteriota bacterium; assembly: GCA_963718845.1. Classification (GTDB taxonomy): domain Bacteria; phylum Acidobacteriota; class UBA6911; order UBA6911; family UBA6911; genus UBA6911. Next base: position 201,437 of record CAVRAD010000017.1, on the reverse strand, counting down.
TCCTGTAGATGATGTCCTCAAGGTTGAATCCCTGAGAGATGATCTTATTCACTTCCTGCAATGCGATAAGGTCTTCTGAAAGCTTGTTGGACTGTTCGCGAAGCTGGGCATTGACGATAGCGACTCCGAGAATTTCGGCAAGAGCATGCAGAAATTCCTCCTGGGCAACGGAAACACCTTTGGAGTCCTTGCCTGCAAGTCCAAGAAATCCCAGGATACGATTGCCTGAGCGAATGGCATAGGGTCCCGAAAACTGCAATCCCTCTTTTTGCAGGGCTTCCACTATGGGGCCCGAGCCCCATGGCAGCGTATCCCCGGAAGGCATCGCCGGCAATGGCCGCTGTGCGTCATTGTCTGAGCAGCTCTCCTCCAGGATGGAGATAATATTCCTGCTCAATCCGCGACAAACAGTTTTCGGCAAAGCCTCCGGAGTCGCCCGAAGGCGGAACACTCCGGCAGCCATTCCGAGAGACTCCAGAATCTCTTCTAGGGATGAACTCAGGATGGAATTGAGATCCAGGGAGCGGTTGACCATGGATGCGATCTTCTTGAGCGCTTCCGTTTCTCTTGACTTGTTTTTTGAATTTTTGGGCACGAAGTCATTATAGAAACATGCATCAGGGATTGCTAGAGGAAAAGGCTCTGCCGGATACGCTTGAGGACCGCTCCAACTTTTGCGTGACATCGGCCTTGGGCGCAAAATAACCCCGGCGATGGCGCAACTTATTGCCTGCCGTATTAGCGCCGGCGATTTCAATCTTGACCCTGCGAAAGGACCCATCTTGTGCGCCGTTGGATGAGAAGTACCCGATGCTGTACTGGTTCCGGAGCTCACTGGCTATTTCAGAAACAATACTGTGTATTTCGCTGACCTGGTTGGGGAAGAATGCCTTGCCGCCGGTTTCTTCGGCAATCCGGATGAGGGCGTCATGAGCTTTTTCGGGAACGCTTTTCGAAAAGCCGGAAAAAAGTCCCTTTTTCTTAATCGGATCCAGAAAACCAACCACGAAAACCTGAACATCCGATTCCTGCACCTTGGATACCATCTCATCTAATGTGTAATAGCTCTCACGATCCACGCCGTCCGTTATCAGGACGATGGCTTTTTTGGGTCTGGTTCCGGTATGCGCTTTCTGAACTCCCAGATAGACCGCGTCATAAATCGCGGTGGAGCCCATGACGACGGTGTTTTCAAGCGCATCCGCAATTTCATCGATATCGCTGGTGAAATCCTGCAGCAGCTCCACATCTTCGTTGAAGCCGATCAGAAACACCTGGTCTTGAGGGTTGCTCGCTCGTATAAAAGCCTCCGCCGCTTTATTGACCTGCTCAATCTTGCCCCGCATGCTGCCGCTAAGATCCAAAAGAATTCCCATGCTGACGGGAACGTCCTCCTGTGAAAAAGACAAGATTGTCTGCTGCACGCCGTCTTCAAATATCCTGAAATTTTCCTGCTTGAGCCCGCTGACAAATCGGCCGATTTTGTCGTAGACAGTCGTATACATCAGCACAAGATCGACATTAACCCCTATCTTATAGCCCTTCGGTTCGGCAGCTTCACGGGTTGTGCCGGGCTCAAGTTCCGGCTTGGTTCGCTTCGATGGTTCCCGTTGAACTGGTTCCTCAGCCTCTTGGCAGTAAATGCCTATCGAATAAGAAAAATATAACAGCAAGACAACGGAGAAGAGAACTGCTGCGCGTCGGAATCCGGGAGCGCTTAAAGTTTTGGGGCATAGTACCCCTCTCTGGCATGGAGGATCAACTTGGGAAGACCTTGAGGGGCATCGAGCTTGATTCGTATTCGCCGCCACTTCCCATCGTGAGCCCTGTTGGTAGGCATATATCCCAGCACATATTGACTGCGGAGTTCCGCATGTATGAGGTCGATGTAATAGTCGAGTTCATTGAAGTTGTTCGGGAAAAAAGCTCTTCCGCCGCTGATCTTCACGATGCGCTGAAGCTCGCTGCTGCCCGTCCCCAAGGGGCCAATTTGTCCTATGGCATAAACCTGAACATCCATTTCCTTGGCAAATTCGCGAATTTCCGCGGACGTGTAGCGGCTGCTGTTGTCTTCGCCGTCGCTGATAACTATCAGTGCTTTTTTTTCATGCGCGCCCCTTTTGATCTGGTCTAAGCCCATATAGACGGCATCGTACAAGGCGGTCGTGCCTCCCGCCTTCTGAAAAGCAGCTTCGTTCTCCAGAGAAGAGCTCTGATCGGTAAAAGATTGGGCAAGATTGGTTTTATTGTTAAAAGTGATCAGGAAATATTCATCGGCCGGATTCCCGGATTGCAGAAAACGGGTAATCGCGTTCTTTGCCTTCCTGATATTGTTGTTGTCCTTCATGCTGGCGCTGACGTCGAAGATAATCCCGGCGCTTATCGGAGCTGCTTCCTGGTTGAAATGCGAAATGGTCTGCTCGATGTTGTCCTCATAAACCTTGAAGTGCTCATTTTCAAGTCCTGTTACATAACGGTTTAGAGGATCCGTGACCGAAACCTTCACGAATACCATGTCAACATCTACCTTAAACACGGGAGGGGCGGCAGGTTTTGGATTCTGTGCTTTAAGCGAAAACGAGAAAAATCCCAGAAGAGCCAGTATCATCCAGGATGCTAATCTAAAATCCTTTTTCACGTTAACGCCTCGCTTGCCAGGCGGCAATAGTGAACATCTAACTCAAGTTTAACAAACAGCAAGGGCAAGTCAAGGATCTCCCAAGGCGGATGCAAGGCACTCCCAGGAACGTCGCTGTCTCGGCTAATCCCGCATGCTATTTGCGCCCGCAGGGCGCCTTCGGAGTGCGGCAGCTTGCTGCCGCTTTCAACAAAGAGGTGAAAAACATGGATTTTGAGCGTTTTTAAAAGCGGCAGCAAGCTGTATCCGAAAGCTTCGCCCCGCAAAAAGTATGCGGCATTAGGCGAGACGCCGGCTTCCCAGGATGTCATGGAAACGATAACCATGCGGTCCTTTAGATAATTTTTGATTTGTTCTTGGCACCTGATGCGAGATCTACTCCGCGTTCAGACGGTCCAGGAAATCCAGACCGACCAGCACATCCCGTGGCTTGGAGCCATCGGCAGGTCCCACGATGTTATTGAGAAACATCATATCGATCAGTTTGGCTGCCCGGCCATAGCCGATGCTTAATCTTCTTTGGAGCAGCGATGTTGAAGCGCGGCCCTCGCTGACCACGACGCGGACGGCATCCTTATACAGGATATCCTGCATTCCAGGATCGATGGGATTTCCAGCCTCATCCACCTCCTCCCGGCCATAATTCAGCACCGACTCATCGTAGGCAGGCCGGCCTTGTTTGCGCAGATTTTCCACTATCGCCTGTGCTTCCTTTTCGCTCACATACGCGCCGTGAACGCGGATGAGGCGCGAGGTGCCCGGAGGCACAAAAAGCATATCGCCGTTTCCGAGAAGCTGTTCGGCGCCGTTGGAGTCAATGATGGTGCGGGAATCAACCTTGGAAGCGACCTTAAACGCAATACGGCAAGGGAAATTGGCTTTGATGATGCCGGTAATTACGTCTACCGAGGGGCGCTGGGTGGCGAGGATCAGATGGATGCCGACGGCGCGCGCCATGGCGGCCAGGCGGGAAATGGACTCTTCGACTTCTCTGGAAGAAACCATCATCAGATCCGCCAATTCGTCTATGACCAGCACCAGATAGGACAGTGGTTTTTCATATTCGCCTTCCGGCTTGTCATCCAGCAGAGATAACTGCGCTCCGGAAGAACGGATCAGTTTGTTGTACTGATCGATATTTCTCACGCCGCGCAACGCGAGCTTTTTATAGCGGCCTTCCATCTCGTTTGTTGCCCAGCGCAGCGCATTGGCGGCTTCGGCGGGATCCGTCACGATGGGTGTCAGGAGATGCGGGATATCCGCATAGAGGCCAAGCTCCAGCCGCTTGGGATCGATGAAAATGAAGCGGACCTCCTCGGGCGTAGCCTTGTACAAAATCGAGGTGATCATGCAATTGAGTGCGACGCTTTTGCCGGCTCCTGTCGCCCCGGCGATGAGGAGATGCGGCATGCGCTGCCAGATCGGTGACAAAGGGGTTCCCGTTGATCAGCTTTCCCAAAGCCAGTGTCAGCCTGGATGGTGATTTGATGAAGACATCCGATTCGACCAGCTCCCGCAGCATGATGAGTTCGCGATGGCGGTTGGGGACTTCGATGCCGACGGTCGCTTTCCCTGGAATCCGGTCGATGCGAACGGATTCCGCCTTGATGCCAAGGCACAGATCGTCTACCAGGCCGGTAATTCTGGAATATTTGATGCCGGCGTCCGGCTTGAATTCGAAGGTTGTCACAACCGGGCCGGGATGGATCTGCGTGATGCTGCCGTTGACGTCAAATTCCGCGCATTTTTCCGATATCATGCGCGCGCTTTCCATGAGGACCGCTTCGTCGACCGGGAAGGGGTTGTCCGGCGGACTGAGCAGATCCACGGGCGGGAGATGAAATTTGCGGGAGCGCGTGCGATCCGGTCCCGACGCCGGCGGATGGGAACTCTCCTGATCGCGGGATGGGGCTGGCGTCGGCACTGGTCGATGTTCGACTACGGAAGGAGGCGATTTTACAGGAGCCGGCCGGGGAGTCAGATCCAAAGGCGGATTGGCGGCAGGTTTGATATTGACAACGGTGCGAACCGGCTTGCGATCACGGCGCCACTCCTGGAAACGTTCCCAGAGACGCAGGCGAGGCATGGACGGCCTCGGTGGCGATACGCGTGAAGATCTTTTCAAGCGAAAGGGTGGTCGACGCCAATATACCCAATATCAGGGCTCCTGCAACAACGATAACGGTGCCGGTTTGGTTCAGGTTCGGAAGAAGAGTATCGCACGATCAAAACACCTGTGACGCCGCCGGGCATGAAGTTTACATCCGGCAATGATAGCGGAAGCAACTGGAGGCCGGCTGCAAGCGATGCAAGCAAAAGAATAAAACCGAAAGCCCTGAGATACGGTGCGGAGACCTGCCGCCCAAACGTGAACTTCCAGCTCATGATAAGAAGCGGCGCCAGCAACAGGAAAGCGGGGAAGCCGAACGTCTGAAAAAGGAAATCGCTGGCGTATGCGCCGATTTTTCCTATTTTGTTGTCTATCGACGGCTTGAGAGACAAAGCATTCAGACTTGAATCATGCGGATTGTACGAGAGCAGGCAAAGCAGCAGCAATACCGCAATGATCAGTATGCAAACCCCAATGAATTCATGTTTTTTTGCGCTCGCTTCACCCGGCATGGGAATTCCTATGACACATGTTAAATTTCGTATATCACCGGCACAATCATCGGCCGTGTCCCGGTTCGCTTGCGGAAATACCTTTTAAGCTCCCTGCGCACAACCTCTGTGAGCACCGGAGAATCCTCTCGCTCTTCGCTGGTGCACTCCTCCAGGGCTGCAATTATGATGTCGCGCGCCTCTGCCAGGAATGCGGCGCTGTCTTCTTCCTGCATGTGGCCCCGGCTTACCAGCTCCGGCACCCCTTCCACTTTTCCGGTCGCTTTATTGATGGCCACGACTGCCAAAACAACACCCTCCTCGGAGATGTGCTGGCGATCGCGGACCACTATCTCATCCGGCTCCGCCACGCCTCCCACATCTATAAAGCGGCGGCCGACGGGAGCTTTCCCCTCAATGCGCACCGAATCCGGGGTTAGAACGAGCACATCCCCTGTTTCCGCCAGAATGATTCTTTCGCTTGGAATTCCCACTTCACGGGCAAGCAGTGTATGCGCATACAGCTGGCGGTATTCCCCGTGGATGGGAATGAAATACTTGGGGCGCGTCAGGTTGAGCATAAGCTTCAGCTCTTCCTGGCTGGCGTGTCCGGATACGTGCGTCGTCCACTGGCTTTCGTCGTAGACTCTGGCGCCGCGGCGGCAGAAATGATTCACCAGGCGCGAGACGGAGCTTTCGTTCCCCGGGATGACTCGGGCGCTGATAATGACGGAATCCCCTTCCTGGACTGAAAAATCCTTATGTTTGCCAAAAGCCAGGCGTGTCAGCGCCGCCAGAGGTTCTCCCTGGCTTCCCGTACTCAAAATAACCTGCTTGTCGTCGGCAAGCGTTTTGGAGTCTGCGGTATCGGCCATAACTCCGGAAGGCACGTTCAGATACCCCAGATCCGATGCAATGACGATATTTTCTTTCATGCTCCGGCCGACGGTAATGACGCGGCGGCCAAAGTCTCTCGCAAGATCCAGAATTATCTGAATGCGATGAATGCTCGACGCAAAACAGGCGACGATGATTTTATTGCGGCATAGGTGGAAGATCTGCTCAATGTGGCTCCGGACGAGCATTTCCGATGGAGTAAAGCCGGGGCGCTCGCTGTTGGTGCTGTCGCTGAACAGGGCTAATACTCCACGCTCCCCCAGAGCCGAAAGCCTGGCATAATCCGTCAGATTGCGATTGAGGGGGGACTGGTCCAGCTTAAAATCTCCGGTGTGAATAATTGTTCCCACCGGTGTCGAGACCGCCACTCCAATGCTGTCGGCGATGCTATGCGTCATGCTCAGAATTTCCGCATGGATCTCCCCGAAATCCAGCGTTTGACGGGCTTCGACGAAATGCAGTTGCGCCTGTTCCAGCACTCCGTTTTCCTCCAGCCGCCCTTTGGCAAAGCCAAGGGTCAGGCGGGTGCCGTAGATAGGAATCGGGAGTTCTCTCAGCAAATAGGCTAGGGCGCCGATGTGATCCTCATGGCCATGCGTTACGATGACGCCACGCACCTTTTCTCGGTTTTCCAGAAGGTAGGCGAAATCGGGGATTACGAAATCAACGCCCAGGAGTTCATCTCTGGGAAACATCAATCCGGCATCGACGATAAGGATATCGTCGTGATAGCGGATCGCCATCATGTTCATGCCGAATTCCCCAAGTCCCCCAAGGGGGATAATTTCCATCCGATCGTCAGCCATGATTTTTAGCATTTAGGATTTAATGGCGAAGTATAGCCCAGTACGGAGGCTGCCGCAAATCAACAATTGCATACGCAATTGCCATTGCGCTATTCGTCGCCAGTCCTGGGCAACGTGTGATAGGTTTGAGCCAAATGCTCATATTCTAGAACGGAGAGTTCCTCTGCTCTCCTAGCTCCATTTATGCCCGCCCGCGTTAGAAGCAGAGAGGATCTCTTTCCCAGGACCGGGTGTCTCGATAGAGAATTCTCCAACGTTTTTCGTCGGTAGCTGAACGCTGCCTTGCCCATAGCCTCAAAGTCCGATTCGAGAGCGGAATCCCATATCTTCGGCTTCAAGCGAAAGGATACCATTGCGGACCTGACCTTGGGACGGGGCACAAAGCACGCCGGCGATACCTTGAATCCCAATCGAACGTCAGAATGATGCTGGCAGACCAGAGAAAAATAGCCATAGTCTTTTGTTCCGGGCCGCGAAGTGATGCGTTGTGCGACTTCGAGCTGGACCATAAAAGCCAAATCATGGATAGGCAGGTCGCTGCGGAGCAGCTTTTCTATAATGACGGTCGAAATATTATAGGGCAGGTTCCCGGCAATGCGCAGCCGCGTGTCCGGCTTCAGATAGGGAGAAATAATCTCCGCCAAGTCCAACTTAAGGACATCTCCGGCAATCACGGTTGCAGATGGAAACGAGGCTAGGGCATTTTCCAGGTGTGGAATACAGTCCGCATCGATCTCTATCGCCAAAAGGCGGGGAACTTCGGGCGCAAGGCGAAGAGACAAAGCTCCGTCTCCTGCTCCGATATCCAAAAACAGGTCGTTCGAAGCCGGCTGGATCCACTGTACAATGCGGTTTACAACTCCTTTATCTCTAAGAAAATGCTGCCCAAACCGCTTTTTGGGGCTTGGCTCATTGAACTTGACAAGGCGAGAAGGCGCTCCCATAATGATTTTCTATTCTAACGGGGCGTGGGGTTGCCTTCAATATCTTTGGGAGAATTTATACGATGAGCGGAAAAGTTGGAGAGGTCGGGGATCAAAATTTTGAAGCGGAAGTTCTGAACTCTACGGTGCCGGTCCTCGTTGACTTTTGGGCAGCCTGGTGCGCGCCCTGCCGGATGCTTGCTCCTGTAGTGGAAGCGATTGCAGAAATATATGAAGGTCAGGCAAGAATAGTAAAGCTCAACGTGGATGAAAATACGCTGACATCCGGGAAATACAATATCAAAGGCATCCCGACCTTGTTGCTTTTCAAGGATGGCGTCGTCAAGGAACAGATCGTGGGAAACACCACCAAGGGTGCGATCTCCAAGATGATTGACAACCACCTGTAATCCGGCATCGGATTATTGCGGTAACTTCTATTTAAAACAGCCATTTGCGTTTGCTACCGGATGCATGTTTCCGGCATGTTTTGTGTGCAGTGGACGACACGCTGTGAAAGCTGCGAGCCGCATGCATAACCGGCAGTCCGACGCCTGGAACCTTTTCTCATGGCAAATCTGGTAATCGTGGGCGCCCAATGGGGCGACGAAGGCAAAGGTAAGATCGTTGACCTCCTGACGGACCGCTTCGATGTTGTCGCTCGCTATCAGGGCGGAAACAATGCGGGCCATACGGTCATCATCCATGGCAAAAAGTACGTTCTGCATTTAATACCCTCCGGCATCCTGCACCCGGGAAAACTCTGCGCGATTGGCAACGGGGTTGTGATAGATCCGTTCGCGCTCAAAAAGGAAATGGCGGATTTGGCGGCGGAAGGAATTTTCTGCCAGGACAGGCTCTTCATCAGCAACCGCGCGCACGTAATCCTGGAATATCACCGGTTGGCGGAAAAGGGTGATGAGGAGAGGAGAGGGCAGGGACGGATTGGAACCACCAATCGCGGAATCGGTCCGGCCTACGAAGACAAGATGGCCCGCAGGGGATTGCGCTTCTGCGACTTGTCTAATCCTCAGGTATTGCGTCGGCACCTGGAAGAAAATATCAAAATAAAGCAAGCGGCTTTTCCTTCCACTGCAGACTCTCTCAATGTTGAAGAGATCTATGAAAAAGTCCGGTCTGTGGGTGAAGAATTATCCGGATACATTGTGGATATTGCGGAGTTCCTGAACCTCAAAATAGACGAAGGCCAGAGCGTGTTGTTTGAAGGAGCACAGGGAACTCTGCTGGATGTGGATCATGGAACCTACCCGTTTGTCACGGCGTCGAGTGCTGCTGCCGGCGGAGCGTGCACCGGGACAGGTGTTGGCCCGACACGAATCGACGGAGTGATTGGCATCGCCAAAGCCTACACAACGCGCGTCGGCGAAGGGCCGTTTCCAACGGAACTGCCCGATGCCATTGGCGATCAAATCCGGAAGAAGGGGCAGGAATACGGGGCTTCCACAGGAAGACCGCGCCGCTGCGGATGGTTCGATGCCGTTGTGGTTCGATATTCGCGTCTGATCAATAATCTGGGCTCCTTGGCGATCACCAAGATGGATGTTCTCGATGAGCTGACCGAAATTAAAATTTGCACCGGATATCGCTACAAAGGCAGCCTGCTTCGCTCGTTCCCGCCGGACATTCATGTTCTGGAAGAATGCCAACCGGAGTATCTCACCCTAAAGGGATGGAATCAAAAGACGGCCGGTATTCAAAGCTTTGACGAATTGCCGGCAATCGCGCAGGATTATTTAAAGAGACTCGCAGATCTTGTGGATACGGAAGTCTCGGTTGTTTCAACCGGTCCCGATCGCAAGGAAACCATTATCGTATCTCCGCACTCACACCTTGAATCCTGGCTTGCATGAAGCCGAAACACGGCTAGTACAAAGCAGCCACGGATTTCACTGAATTAATAATGGATTTATAATTCGTGTTAATCGGTGGCGTCTTCATAGTGGGTGGCGTGCTTCTTTCAAAATAATTATTTGTAGTCATGCGGAAGCTGTGAAAATATTGAAGTCATCAATCAGATTCGACGAGACTCATCGAGACTCGTCAAAGGATCGTTGTGATGGCACGAATGTGCATGATCGGCCTGACAGTTCTTTTCAGCTTCCAGCTGGCTGGGGCCAAGGATTTCCGCAGTGATTATACCCTTGTGCCCGGAGGGCAAGTTTTTATCGAAAATGTCTTGGGAGACATTCGGGTAAAGGGTTTCAAAGGGAACAGCATCGAAATTGTGGGCAACAAAAAGGGTGACGGCAGTGATCTGATCGAGGTTGTCGATAACAGCACAGGGAATCGGATCGATATACGTATTCGCCCGACACGGTTCCCGGGAAGCAACGCACGCATCGATTTCGAAGTCCGCGTGCCACAAGCCATCGAATACAATTTCACGCGTATTTTCTCTTTCAGCGGAAATGTGCATATAGAGGGTGTTGCCGGCCGTCTTAGGGCGGAAAGCGTGCGGGGGAGCGTGGCCTTAAAGGACGTCAAGGGACTCGTGAGCGCCATGTCTTTCAGTGGGAATATCAACGTAGACATCGGGAAGACTCAAGACCGCGGCAATATGATGTTTTCCTCGATCAGCGGGAGCATTGATGTTTCGGCCTCATCCGATCTTAATGCCCTGGTCGACATCTCCTGTTCAAGCGGCCTGCTGCGAACCGATTTCCCGCTTGAGATCCAGGAATTGAGATATGGTCCGGGGCGTTCTGCGCGCGGGCGACTGGGCGCGGGCATGCAAATCCTGCACATACGGTCGGTCACTGGAAGAGTGAACCTTATTAAAAAATAGGAAACGTCTATTATTCCTTCGGGGAGTTTTTTGTCATGAGCGATATTTCTTACGAAGAATTGAGGAAGCGCATTTCGGAAAATCTAAACACGGGCATGCGGGAATTCGGCAAGACGGTTGGCGATATCAGCCGGAATTTCAAGAGTCTGGGTTTGGAGACCTCAGTCTGGTGCCCTGAAAAAATCCATTCGACAAACCTCGGCGGAATTGTTGCCGACAGCTACTTTGGCTATTCTCGGATTGAAGGGAAGTGGGGGCTCAACATCAGGACAATCGAGCGGGATGTCGAAAGCCAGGCTTTCGTCGGCCAGCGCGTGTATGCTATTGAATCCTGCAAAAATCTGGAAATTGTGGTACATGCCCTGAAAAAGGTCCACGAGCTAATGCTGCTTGTGACAAAGGCAACCGACCGGCAATTGGAGATCTTGACCGCGCTGGATAATGAAACAGAGTCTCTGCGCGATCCGGAATGCAAATTTTAATAGGACTCCTATCCCCCGGCCAACTGTTGCGCGGCTACACACAAAATTCTCAGAACTGCCTTTGAAACCTTCCGCAAGCGTGCTAATCTTCCCGACGTTGCAGAGCGGTTCTAAGGCTATTAGCCTGGAAACGCGACTGCAGGAAATCATCGGATATGTGGGCCGTTAGCTCAGTCGGCAGAGCATCTGCCTTTTAAGCAGAGGGTCGCTGGTTCGAGTCCAGCACGGCTCACCATTTTACCCAATAACAACAACCACCTATCCGGCTCTATCGCTTGATTTGTGCCGGATGCTCGGTACTGGTCTAGCCCGCATTTCTCACGGGCTTTCTACTGCGGCGGCGGATCCGGGCATGTCTACTGCGTTGCGCTCCGTCGGGCTCCTCGACGTACTGTTGAGTACGTCTGCAGGGCCCTCGGTCGTGCGCCTTGTATCCATGCCCGTCTGCGCCGCCTCGCTACGAAACCCCGTGAGAAATGCGGGCTGGTGGTCAGGCTTGATCTGGTCTCTTCTGAAACATTTCTATGATAATGCCACCTGCGTGCAGATCGATATAGGCGCCGTGATGGCCTCCTGGCATGCGGATGTCAAGCAAAACGGTGCAGCCTTTGTCCGTTAGCCGCTTGATCTCCATTTCAATGTCATCCACGGCAACCATGATGTGCTGAATGCCTTCGCCTTTGGTCTCAAGAAACTCCCGGTGCGGCGACTCCGCGGCGAGGGGCTGTATCAGCTCGAGCTGCGTCCCTCCCAATGTCGTCCCCATGATCGTAGCGTCGGCGAGGACCGGTTTGCCGCGAAATAGCTCCTGCCTATCCGTGGGCAGCTTCATCTCTTGAAAAGGCCCGATTCCTAGGAGTGCCAGCCGTTCTGCTACCTGCTTGACGTCCTTAACAACAACGCCGACCTGCGTGAGTTTCCAGGCTGCTGTATCCGAGTTTGCCATTGTTTCCCCTGCGTTCCTTCCCGTACTGGATTCCCGCTTGCACTGAAATGATGGTGGTGTGTCGGTCTTTTGGTGGTACCCATCCTTAGCTTTGCTTGCTCCGGCCTACCTTCGTTTTGCTTATGTTCGAGAAATAGCCTCGCCGACCGTGGACTACCAATCCCTTCTTCTGCACGCCGATTTTTATTTTCCGATAACCGTTCCGCGCCTGCGCATCCGGTACGTATCCCAGACTGTATTGGCTGCGTAGTTCTTCTTCAATCGTCTCATAAATCAATCCCAGCGTCGCTTTATTCGTGACTTCAAAATAGGCGCCGCCGGTTTGAGCTGAGATTGTTTTTAGATTTTCCCTATCCGCGGTACGGTCGTACCCGCTGAAGCCTGGTCCATTGTAGCCTGGACCGCCCATCGGTGACCATCCACCTCCGCTGCCGGCCATTCCCCCGAAATTTCTATCGTAAATGAGAATTCCATATATCAAGGTATCCGCCATCTGCGCCGCAGTGATTGCCTCTTCCCGACGGTTTCCGCAATGGCCGCCATCGCCCAATAGAATGAGTGCCTTTCGGCCCTCTTGTGCTTTCATGATTTTGTTCGACACCACGCAGATGGCATCGGCCAGCACCGTTTGACTGGGCATCAACGAGTGCGGCCGCAGTAGATCCAGTCCTCTTTCAAGCTCCTCGCGGGAGGAGGTCAAGCCCTGAAATAATTCCATCCTCATTCGCATATTGGACTAAGAATGCGCTGTCTTTGTCCGGGCGGAGCATTTTGTTCAAGAAAATGCGGCTGGCTTCCCGTTCCTCTTCCAGCATCTTCGTTTCGCTGGGAGTTGTGTCTACAATCAAGCCAACGGTCAGAGGAAGATCGCTTTCCTGAGCAAAGTATTGAATGTTCTGTATGCGACCGTCTTCCCAGATTGTAAAGTCTTCCTGCGATAAATCTTTGATGAGGCGGCCCTTCTTATCCCGGACTGTCACGAAAACATTCACCACATCCACGTTGACTGATAACGTGGGGCGTTCATCCCGCTCTGCTTGCTGCAGATGAGCGAAAAGACCGACTGGAATCATGGACGCAACGCCCCTGAGAATCTCTCGCCGGGTAAGGTCTTTTTGCTGGCTCATGATGCAGAAATATTTGGGCCGGGCGGTTCACTATTGCCTGTCGTACACGGCTATATGTTCAACAGGTTTTCCCTTTTCATCCATGGCCCTTCTCGTGCTCATAAGGTTCTTGCCGTCCTGGCTGACTACCCAGTGGATCATCTGGCTTTGCTTGCCATCTTGCAGAATTGTGCCAACCCTTTCGCTCTCGCTGATCACCGTATGGATAAAAGATATGCCTTTGGCGAGAGAACTCTCCACTGTTCCGCCTTGTCTGGGCTGTCTGTATTTCTGGGAAACAGTCGACCCATCTATTCTTGTACCCGTTTCGGTGATCTCGATCTGTTCGGTGCCAAGGTTTTGAATCACCATGGTTGTTTCCTTGGGCGCCACATCCTTTTCGAGTGCCAGAAGAATCGGAGAAAATTTCGATTTGGCTGCGTTGAGTTTCCATATGCCCAGCAGCGGATCCGCTGCCCACGGCGTACCGACAAATCCTAAAACAGCCAGCAAAAGCATTAGTTTGCGCATGTGAAATATCCTCCAGATTGGATGCTGTCTAAATTAATCAAAACTTTGCAACTTGAGGTTTAGCCGCACTTGGTTTCCTCAATAGTGCGGAAAGCGGATCATGGAACGGGAGTTGGAGCAATAGGGATCTTGTTCGTCTTCTTTGGCTTGTACGTGTGTCTATATTCCTACATCTATTGCAGGGATATAGTCAATAGTTCTTCTGTAATACCAGAGATCTCTCCATAATATTCTGCAAAACTTGTAAGGAATCCCGACAGTGATGAATCCTGCCCATCGGAAGAGCTATCATTAGAAATTCCTTTGACCTCTGGCCATACTGAAACAATTCTTCAATATGAGTGTGTCGATGAGTCTGACAGATCTCCGTATGAGGCTCTTTCTGAGTTCTACAGTCCGACCATGGTGTCAATCTCTGCAAGACATTTAGAGGCAATCATTTCACACCTATTGCACCATAACGCCGAATTGATTCCCGTAACATGGGCAAATAATTGCTTTAGCTCAAGGGAGAGATTATTGTGTATATTAGTTGAATCCTGATTGGTCGCGCTCAGGAGCTCGATAATGGCCAACAAAGAGCACATGAAAACGCTGATAACTGCACTTGCATCGCGGAGCATGGTCTCATGGAATCAATTGAGGCTAGAGAATCCGAGCATCCGTCCTGATCTATTAGGGGTGGAACTCGTGGAAGCAAACCTGAGTTTCGCAAACCTGAGCTATGCGGACATCAGGCATGCCGACCTAAGCCGGGCAAACCTCCATCATGCGAATCTGAGACACGCGGATCTCAGTTCTACGAATCTTCAGCAGGCGGATCTCAGTGAGGCAGACCTAAGCGGTTCCATTCTAAACGGGGCTGATCTGAGTGGCGCGATCCTGCGCGATACTAAATTGCGCAAGGCGAATCTAATCGGTGCCAGCTTCAAGAATGTCAATTTGAGAGGAGTGGACTTGACAGGAGTCTTGCTCGACCCTGAAGCCATAGAGGGAAAGAAAATAAGATCTAGCAGGGGAGTCAGCCATCTGGAGAAATTTGCCTTGGGTCTTTTCGCGCGTGTGAAGCGGAAGGGTCGCCCGCGAGGAGACGGAGAAACTAAACCTCATCGATCTGATACGCACATTTAGCCGCAGAGGACCGGTTGTGCTTTTATCGAAAAGTTCCTGGATTGGAATCAAGGCCAACTTTCTGTGGCTTATATGTTAGGACGCGTGGTGAGATAGTGAGGGAGGGAATTTTTCAGCGAAGCTGATCCGGCGATGTCCACTTGGTGTCGAAAAACTTGAACTTATGCTTCTTCGTCTTTCCTTTTGAGTTAGTCTCCTGCAGCACTACTTCTTTATAGGCTCCGCTAACAACTCCTGAGAGTACAGATCCCTGACGCAATAAATATCCATCCTCACTGATGAGTGTAAATTTATGAGAATCTGTTAGCCCCAAGGCTTCATCCAGCGTTGTGGGGTCCGAGCTGGTGTCAGAAAACATGACTACGTTGGAGTATGCCACGCGGTTATGTTGGAATGAATGATCTCCATAAACTTTTACCCTAAGCTCATCATCTGCCGCCGAGAGGGGTAGCAAGAGAAATGTGAACATCCCCACTGCGAATATTGAGCGTAGTCTCTGCATGATTTTTCTCCTGTGACGCGTTGAGTCTCCTCATGATAGATCATTTGGATTAATAGTGCGCTCTATGACATCGGCTATGCCCCGAAGAGCCCTTATGGATGCGCTGTTGCTGCTGTGTCATGCCCGATGCATATGCGCGCCTGCTATTTTTTGTCAGAACGGTTCATGGGCGATTTCTTGTTGAGTATGGAGGTCAAAGAATCGGCGGCAGCAGGAGGTTTCACCGCTCCTTTGAGCACGATGTCTGCGGCGCTTAACTCTTTTCTATAGAGGTTTTTGTTTGCACCGCCATCCGAGCGCAGCGTTGAACCCTCAAGAGAAACTCCGGCGAAGAGCCCCCTTGATCGGGAGTAACTCAAAATTTCCGCCTTCATGACCACATCTGTGGCTGCAGACATGGTGCGTCCCTTAGGCCCCGCGGCTGCCGCAGCATCGCCGCCCAGTTTCACTTTGCTGCCGAGGATGGATTTGGCGCCTCTGGGATTCATAATCAGAAGAACAAAATCTGTCGCTTGTCCGCCAAGCTGGAAGCCTATGTTTCCGCCCTCCAGGGCATACATTGCAGGCGTCCCCCACGGCCCCGTGTAGTTTGCGCCGCCACGGCAGATCAGCGCGCCACGGCCGTAGCTCCCGCCGATGCCGATGGCCACCTTTTTCACGGACGGGAAAACGACCGCACATTCGGCCTTATCCAGCAAGTCCCGGGGAATGCCGTCGGGAATATTCAGAATTTCGCTCATCACAGTGCCGCATTCCTTAAGTCTTTGCTCTTCCTTTTCTTGTCCCAGAGTTGTAACCGCAAAGAATAGAACAAAAATAATCACGGTGCACGATTTGCGCATATTGTTTCTCCTTTGAGGGATAGTCATCCGTTTATATGAACAGACACCCCTTTAATCATAGCGTTCTTACCGTCGTGGGACTAATAATAATACGGACCATGAATGATGTTCAATCAGATGGAAGCGTGAAATAAAATGTGCTCCCTGCATCCACGACGGATTCCACCCAGATGCTGCCGCCGTGCCGCTCGATGATTTTTTTGCAGATTGAAAGCCCGATGCCGCTTCCAGGATACCTCTGGCGTGAGTGCAGACGCTGAAAGATCTTGAAAATCTTTTCCCGCTGTTTCAAGTCCAGTCCAATGCCGTTGTCTTTGATCGATAGCAGCCAGAATCCCTGGTCCTGCCTTGCCTCCACCTGAATCTCGAGAGGGCGTTCAGAGCCGAACTTTAGGGCGTTTCCAATCAGGTTTTGAAAAACCTGCAGCATTTGCGATGCGTCCGCACGAACGGACGGCAACTCTTTAATGGTGATGGTCGCACCTGAATCTTCGATGCTTTTTCTTATCTGAGACAGTGCATGTTCCAATGTTTCTCTGAGATTGACCCGCTTGGGTGAGAATGGCTGCATGCTCACCCTGGAGTATGAAAGAAGATCCGTAATCATCTCGTGCATTCGTTTGGAGCCATCGACCGCATAGTGAATGTATTGGTTGGCTTTGTCATCGAGCTGGTTGCCGACTTTCTGTTCCAGAAGCTGCAGGAATCCCGTGATCGTGCGCAAAGGCTCCTGAAGATCGTGGCTGGCAATATAGGCGAACGATTCCAGGTCCTTATTGGAGCGCTCTAATTCACGGCTAGTACGAAGCAGATCCTCTTCGCTGTGGCGCAGTGCCTGTTCCGTTTGTTTCAGCCGGGCAATATCCCTTTCGATTTCTCCAGCCTGCTTCAACAGACGCTCCTGGCCGCGCAACTGGGATTCGGAAACCCAGCTGACTCCAAGCCCGCCGGCTAGGAAAACAAGGAGGCGTTGGAGTTCGGCAGGATTGCTGAGCCCTATGTATCCGGGCGTAGTGTCAAAAAAGAGAGTAACGCACAACCATGAAACAAGGACGGCGAGCAATCCTGGCCCAAATCCCCCAAAGGCTGCGGCTATAACAAGGGCGGGATAAAACGCAAGAAACGGCGTTGAGCTTAAAGCGCCGGAAAGCCACGTACGCAACAGTGCGGCGGCTGCAACCGCCAGCAGGGCAAAAATATAGGATGCCGGACCGTGCAGACGATACCTGCCTGGATGCCCGTGTCTTATGAGTTCCTTGAAGTTCGATGGTGCGAACATAAAGTATGCGTCTGTACCTGCTCGAGTACGGAGTTATTCTATTTCATACTTCGCTCTGTGCCAACGCCTTTGCCAGCAGGATTATTATTGCACACGGGCTATCCTACTAACGGTGGGCTTATTATCTGAAATATATACAAGGGGAATCTCAAGATCTTGAAATCGCGGGGCAAATGTGCAAGAATTCATCCTCTTTTGACTGCGTCCCTATCGTCTAGTTGGCCTAGGACACCGCGCTTTCAATGCGGCAACACGGGTTCGAATCCCGTTGGGGACGCCAATTCTCTGATTCATCCTTCTGCTATGAAAAGATCTTTTAAGGGCTTACCTGGTTCATTGAGTTTCGATGTTACCGTCGGCCTCGCCATCATTTTGCTCCTCTTCCCTGTTTCGGCTTCAGTACTCTGTATCGGGCCGGGTGGCCACATAGAGATCGAAGAGATCAACGCCATGTGTTGTGCATCCTCCGGTATCAATAATCGAAGCGAGCAACATCCGGACAATGGATTAACAGCAGTTGGAGATTGCCTCAATTGCACGGATTATTTCCTCGCGCCGAAAGAGCGAGGAGCCCTTTTAGAATCCTACGCTACTATTGTTCCGGACTCGCTCGCGGACGCATATCTGAGTCCTCAAATCCCGGCGACCCTTTCATCCTCAAACCACCGATCTCGCATGATCAATGACATTGACGTGCCGAGCACTCTCGCTGCATTTGCACCACTGCGCTGCTAGGCTAAGTCCTTTCCTTCCCGGCAATGACCTTTTCATTCCTGTATTGGAGAACCTGTATGACACCTCTCAGTTCGCTTGTGCGCGCGTTTCTTTGCGTTAGTATCATTCTAAGCGCATCTCCCCTCCATGCGGAGGATTTTGCTATCGCCCCCAGACTTGCTCTGGAAGAGGCTATTCGCCTGACGATTATGCGAAATCCGGCCTTGGCAGCCGCCAAGAATGAAGTTCAGGCACTTGAAGGCGATGCGATGGCTGCAAGCAAACGGTTGAATCCCGCCATCAGTCTGGATATGGAAGATTACCCCATCCGCGAAAACCCGGGACCGTTTTTCAGCAACCAGGCGATTGCACTCCGATTTGACTATGAAATCGAAAGAGGTGGGCGCCGGCAGCTGCGCACCGAGGCAGCACAGCAGGCCATAGAAGCGCAAAAGCTGGCTTACCGGGACCGGGTCCGCCGGATCGAACTGGATGTCAAACGGGTGTTCTCCAGCATAGTTCTGGCAAAATCCAACCTGGAAGTGTCGGGCTTGATATTGGAGCAGGCGGAGAGAATGATCGAGCTCAACCGCGTACGCTATACGCAAGGGGACATATCTGCGCTTGACCTGAGCCGCATTGAAGTGGAAAGGCTTCGGTTTCAGGATGATGTTTTTCAAGCCGACCTCATGCTGCGCAATGCAAAAAGCTCGTTGCTGGCTTTGCTGAATGCGCCGGACCTTTCCATGGATGTCGATGTGGTCGGAACCCTGCCGGTTGACAGCCGTATTTCCGAACCGGGACTGCCTCCGAAAGCGCCGCTGAATGAACTGCGACGAATTGCTTTGGAGAAGCGGCCGGATATGGCTCTTGGCCCTCCGGGAGAAAAATCGGGCTGATACTGAAACAAGGCTGCAGCGCGCAATTCGATCCGCCAATATTACCGTGGGAGGAGGCTATAAGAGGAACCTAAGCGACAACAGCTTCGTCCTCGGCGTCACGGTACCGTTGAAAATCTTCGATCGGAACGAGGGAGGAATTCTTCGGGCGGACGCCGAAGCAGAGGCGAGCGGTCAACCTTGACGCCGTCATTCAAAAAGAGATCGAGCTGGATGTTCAGCAGGCCTATAACGCCATGGAAATCAACGGCCAGCGCGTTGATTACATCAGGACGCAGCATTTGAAGAAAGCCGAGGAAGCCAGCAGTGTGACTCTCGCATCCTATAATCTCGGAGGCGCCACTCTCATTGATTATCTGGATGCTCAAAGAGCCTATCGAGACGCTCTCCGCATATACAACCAAGCCCAATTCGATGAACGCATCAGCTTGTATGAACTGGCAAGTGCCATAGGATTAGGAGTCGAATAATGGAAGAGAACAAAGCAAAACAAACCCAACGCTTCAAGAGTATTTCCGGCATCGCCCTGCTGCTCATTCCCCTGGCTGTAGGCATTGTTCTCGGCGCCTTTCTCTATGCCAGATTCGGTGGAAAGAGTCTGCCGCTGCAGTCTTCGACGGAGACCGTTTCCAAATCAAACAAGGCCACCGATTCGGAAGCGCCCCCTGATGTGGTGCAAATCAGCCCTGAATCCCAGCGAGATGTTGGCATAACCGTGGAACCGGCGGCTCTTCGCAGCCTCGAGGTAACACTTACGGCGACCGGAATCGTCAGCGAAGATCCCGGCCGCGTCGCTCATATCCGGCCTCTGGCGCGAGGCCTCATTGAAAAGATCTATGCGCGATTGGGCGATCGCGTTTCGGCCGGCGCTCCCTTGATAGAATATGACAATATCGATCTTGGACTGGCCATCGGCGAATTTCTCAGCGCCCGGGCTGAACTGCAGCGAAGCCTCACTGATCTCGAAGTCAGGAAAAAAATTCTGGAACGGAGCCGGGAGATGTTGCGCGCCGGCGCGGTAGCCCAAACTACGCACGATCTCCGCGAGGCTGAGGTCAAGGATGCCGAGGCGAAAGCGGACGGCATGCGGGCGACCGTGGCTAAAATCGCGGAGCAGATTCGCCGTTTCGGATGGACGGATCAGGATCTGGAGAACCTGCCGGCAAAACAGGCCGCTTCCGGCCACTCCGTTTCTCACAGTGTTTTAAAAGCGCCTTTTTCCGGTGTTGTCACGAGTCTCCATGCCGTTGGAAGTGAAGTTGTGGGGCCGGAAACGGAGTTGCTCACGATTACCGACCTATCCTCTCTTTGGGTCATGGCGGATGTATATGAAAAGGATCTCGCCCAAATTCGAATCGGCAAGAATGTCCGGATGCGGGTAGCATCCTACCCGGAGGAGACGTTCGTGGGCAAGATCGCTTATATAGCGGACACTTTAGATCCGAAGTCGCGTACCGCAAAAGTGCGATGCCTGGTCCAGAACAAAAGCGGGCTGCTTAAATTGGAAATGTTCGCAACGATCGAAATCCCCGTTGAGCAGACAGCACCCATGCTGGCGGTACAGGAGTTCGTCCATACAGCAGATGGAAGGCCGGCCAGTTATCTTTGTGAAAAAGTCAGAAAGCGAGTTCCAGAGGCGAGAGGTCCAGACGGGCCTGGAGAGTCAAGGGTACACCGAGATACGGTCCGGGCTCAAGCCGGGAGAGCCAGTGGCATCGCAGGGAAGTTTCATTCTGAAAACCACCTTTCTGCGGCACCTGATCGGCGAGGAAGAATGAGCGCTACATCGCGCAATGCCCGAGCCGCCAGTTTAAAGAAGAGGAATAGGATTTTCGAAGAGGAAGGATAAGAGATGCTTGAGGCGATTATCGCACAGACACTGAAAAACAGGAATTTCGTGCTCCTTGGCGTACTTGTGATGGCGGCTTTTGGCGTTTACTCCTACATGAATCTCCCCATCGACGCCTTTCCCGATGTCACGAACGTTCAAGTCGAAATCCTGAGCACGGCGCCGGGTCTATCGGCGCTGGAGATCGAGCGGTTCGTCACCTACCCGATCGAAAACGCCATGAGGGGACTGCCCGATGTGGTTCAAATGCGTTCCATCACAAAGTTCGGCCTCTCTGTCGTCACGATTGTCTTCCAGGACAGCGTGGACATCTACTTTGCGCGCCAGCTGGTTTTCCAGCGGCTGGATGAGGCCAAGGCGAATGTGCCCGAATCGGTGACGGTAAGCATGGGACCGATTGCTACGGCGATGGGCGAAATTTACCAGTACACCCTCGCGGGAGAAGTTCCGGCAGATCCCGGGCAAAGAATGAAGTACCTGACCGACCTGCGCACGCTTCAGGAGTGGGTGGTGACGCCGCTGCTGAAGAGCGTGGCGGGTGTCAATGAGATCAACTCCTTCGGAGGATATTTCAAACAGTACCAGGTGGTGGTCAATCCCGCGAAACTGATCGCGTACAACCTTTCGCTCGATGATGTCTATCGCTCGATCGAGCAGAATAATGAAAACGTGGGCGGCAACATTCTCGACCGCTTCGATGAGCAGTACATCGTGCGCGGCGTCGGGCTGCTGAAATCGGAGGATGATCTCAAGAACATCGTTCTGACCGCGCGCGCCGGCACTCCGGTCTTCGTCCGCGACGTTGCGGAGGTTCGGATCGGCGAGGCAGTGCGCCAGGGAGCCGCGCTTATGAACGGGGAAGGAGAGGCTGTTGGCGGCATTGTGATGATGCTGCGCGGAGAGAACGGCCGCGCCGTTGTCGAACGCGTGAAGAGCAAAGTCGCGGAGATCAATGACAACAACATTCTCCCCTCCGGGATCAAGATCGTCCCCTATTACGACCGCTCCGATATTGTCTCGAGCAGCGTGGGCACCGTTACCAGGGCGCTGGTGGAGGGATCGATTCTGGTCTTGGTTGTTCTCTATTTCATGCTGCAGAGTTTGCGTGGCGCCGCTGTCGTTATTCTCGCACTGCCTCTTTCGCTTTTTCTTACCTTCATCGTGATGAAAAACGTGGGGCTGGATGCAAACCTCATGTCGCTGGGTGGATTGGCGATCTCAATCGGGATGATCATCGACGCAACCATCATCCAAGTCGAGAACGTGCAACGGCATTTGAGCGAGAAGGGGAGCGCCGGACACAAACTATCGACCGTGCTGAAGGCGGTGCTTGAGGTCCGCAAACCCAGCATTTTCGGCGAGCTGATCATCGCGACGACGTTTCTTCCCATCCTTTCCCTGGAAGGACTGGAAGGGAAAATGTTCGGTCCGCTGGCGCTCACGGTGGCCATTGCGCTGCTTTCCTCGCTTGTGCTGTCGATTTTCGTCATCCCGGTGCTGTGCGCGCTCGTATTGCGCCCGGGCCCGGAAAAGGATAGCTTCGTCATGCGGGCGGCCAGGGCAGTGTACAGGCCGCTCCTCGCCTGGGCGCTGAGGAAGCGATTGCTTGTGCTTTCCGGCGCCTGCGCAGCGTTGATTGCGACGCTTTTCGTTGTAACGCGGCTCGGGACGGAATTCATTCCGATCATGGATGAGGGCGCATTCGATATGGACGTTCAGCTCTTGCCCGGCATCTCCCTCGCAAAGGCCCTTGACCTCACGAATCTCGTCGAGAAGAAGCTCAAACAGTTCCCGGAACTGACGACCGTCATTTCGCGGACGGGACAGACCGGCATTGCGATCGAGGCGAGGGGTGTCGACAAAACCGGATTCACCGGAATATTCAAACCGCGATCGGAGTGGAAAACGGCGGCGGATCGGGATGACATGATCGACAAGATGAGGGACGCTGTCTCCACAATCCCGGGGATCGCGTTCAGCTTCAGCCAGCCCATACAATGCCGTATCGACGAGCTTGTGGCCGGAACCCGAGCGCAGCTGATCGTGAAGCTTTTTGGCGACGATATGGAGGTCCTCAAGACGAAGGCTGACCAAATCGGGGCCGTTCTTAGCGGCATTCGCGGCACGGCGGATCTGGTAGTGGAACGGATTGATGGACAACCCTACCTTTCCATCAATATTGATAGGAACAAAATCGCCCGCCACGGAGTGAACGCGAGCGATGTGCTGCGCATCATTGAGATGTCCGTTGGAGGGAAAACGGCGACGAAGTTCTACGAGGAGAACCGCGCATTCGAGGTTTCAGTCCGATACCCGTGGGAGTACCGAGACTCGGTCCAAACCATCGGCAACACGCTTGTCCCGACCCACGACGGATACAATGTGCCGTTAAGTCAGTTGGCGAATATCGAAGTTACGCAAGGTCCGGTGCAGGTGAGCCGGGAGAATGGATTGCGCCGCATCGGCATCGAGATTAACATTTACGACAGAGATATCGGCACGTATGTCGCGGAAGCCAAGGAAGCCCTCC
This sequence comes from uncultured Acidobacteriota bacterium, assembly GCA_963718845.1. GTDB lineage: Bacteria > Acidobacteriota > UBA6911 > UBA6911 > UBA6911 > UBA6911. The sequence goes on along the minus strand of CAVRAD010000017.1, from coordinate 177,955 downwards.
GGAATCGAGTCAATCTGCCGCCGGGTTATTTCACCACATGGGGAGGACAGTTTGAAAATCAGCAGCGCGCGATGAGCCGGCTGATGATCATCGGCCCGATCGCAGTAGGCCTGATACTCCTGCTCCTGTTCGTGACGTTCCGATCGATGCGGTTGGCCATGCTGGTCATATTCAACCTGCCCTTCGCTCTTATCGGTGGCGTCTTTGCGCTCTATATTTCGGGGCTCTACCTTTCCGTCCCTGCCTCCGTGGGCTTTGTCGTGCTCTTCGGGGTTGCGGTTCTCAATGGCGTGGTGCTTGTTTCGCGCATTATCCAACTCCGAGAGGAAGGGGTTTCAGTGGATGAGGCTGTTGTGAAAGGATGCCATGACAGGCTGCGGCCCGTACTGATGACGGCCTCGATTGCCATCTTCAGCCTGATTCCGATGCTGTATGCCAACGGTCCGGGATCGGAAGTCCAACGGCCGCTCGCCACTGTGGTCGTGGGTGGATTGCTGACGTCAACAATTCTGACGCTGATCGTTTTGCCGATTTTGTATCGATGGTTCGAGCGAGGTAAGGCCGAAATCGAGCTATAATCGGGCGAAAGCCTGGTATCTAAACCGTCTTGAACATCTTTTTTGAAACACGGCAGATCGGGCAGACCCAATTGTCCGGAATTTTGTCAAATGGGGTGCCGGGAGGAATGCCCCCTGCCGGGTCTCCCTTGGCAGGGTCATAGATGTAACGGCAGACAGGGCAGACATATTTTCCGGAGGATTCGTTTTGCATTTTCGCTTGCTCCTTTGGTTGTGTGATCCGGCCCCGAATTGATTCGGCCAGCGCATCGATAGCGGCGTAATCTTTAGCCTTTGGCAATCCTTTTGCCAGGACGGGCGGTAGGAGATCGACTTTTAGGTTTGGCATCAAAGCCTGCAGCGTTTCGACGAGGCGGCCGCCCCATCCGAACGAACCAATCACCGAGGCAAAAGTTGCTTTAGGGCGAAGAGCGTTTGCCAGAAGTGCGGCATATGCGACCTTCGGGTGCGGGCCGGCAAGGACCATAGGGGAACCGAAGACAATGCCGGCGGCATCCACAAGAAGCATCGCAAGTTTTCCGATATCGGGATCTGTTAGGTCGAACTGCTCCGCCCGGAGATTGCGTTCGGCGCACGCTTCCATGAAGTGCTCCACCATCAGGCGGGTGCTGTCATGCATCGAGATGTACGGAACTACAATCGTATTCTTGGGAGGTCCCGAAATCCAGTCGCGATACGCGTCAAGAATCAAGCCGGGCCTTTTGTGGATGGGGCCGTGACTGGGAGCGATGATCTCTGCGCCCAGACTGGTTGACTTTGCCGAAGTTCATCTCGATCGATGTGCGAAAGGGCATCATGATTTCGGCATAATACCTTTTTGCGGATTGGAGCAGAGCGGCTTCGTCAGAAACAAACAATTCAGATGCGGCGAGGTGCGAGCCGAACAAATCGCAGGTAAATAGAATCTTTTGTTCGGAAAGCCAAGTCAGCATTGTTTCGGGCCAGTGGACCCAGGGGAAATAATGGAACTGCAAGGTTTTTTCACCGAGATCAAGCTTATCCCCGTCCTTGACGATCAGGATCCGGTCTTCGGGTACGCCGAGCAAATCCATCAGAAGAGCTTTGCATTTGTCGCTCGATAGAACCTTGGCCATCGGAAACGCAGCCAGTATATCGGGAATGCAGCCGGAGTGATCCTGCTCCGCATGATTGGCAATGACGTAATCGATCGCCGTAATATTCAGGCTCTTCAGTCGCTCAAATAGAACCTTTTTCATCGCCGGGTCCACCGCATCGATCAGTGCGTTCTTTTTGGCTCCCTGGACAAAATAGGCGTTATAACTCGTGCCATCCGGAAGCGGTATGAGGCCGTCAAAAATGCGCCGATCCCAATCTATGGCGCCGACCCACCAAACACCGTCACCGATTTTGCGTGCTTGCATCTTCGAATTCCTTTCAAATGAAAAAGATACCATGCAGCGCCGACAATCCGAAACAAACGGGAATACGTATTCTTTGGAAACTAAATTTTGCGCAAAACGCGGCCCGGCAATGTAATAAGAGACCAGATCAGCGTAAGCACTCCGCCAACCGCGATTCCGACGATGCGGAATGGCAACGTAAGCAGCCAAACGATCGGGTAAAGAACCAGCGCCAGAATGGCCACAGGCCAGCACAACACAAATAAAATGCACCAGAGCAGGAATTTAATCATGCATATCCCTCAAAGTATAAATTAACTCAAAAATGGGAATTTTATAAGTCCTGCATCTTCCGGGATAATTCGCCCATTATGGCTCCAAATTCGTCCAGATATTGTTTTTTGCCACTGTGCGAAGGAAGATGCCATGTCATTTCCCCGAGGTTGCGGGCCATTGTCGGAATCCAGTGATATGGAATGGAAATTACGATGGACTCCTGGGGGAACAACTCGCGGCCCTTCATGCCGTGAACCATGGCTGGAACAATAAAATTCACTTTGCCACTCTGAAAAGGGTACACGAACAGCCACGCACAGCCCATAACCGGAGTGGTTCGAGAATTGTACATTTCGCCTGTCGAATACGTCATGGATCGCAGCACAATCTCTGCCTGGCTTGCGTCTGCCGCAAGTATCAAAAGATCCGGTTCAAATGTCAGCGCATCCAGTGGAGCAAAGGCCACATAGTTCACCACATTCCTGTCAAATTTGGGAACGTGCTGATACAAGGCATAATTGGCACGAGCTTCCTGGAATATTTGGAGTTTTTCGCCTATTTGTCCGCTTTCAGCAAACGGCTCCATATCCTGCATGCCCAGAAGAATCTTCCCGACACACGTTTCCTGATATCCCCTGTCAAAATAAAAGGGCGTATTTGATTGGTGTGCTTCGACAAGCATTTCGCACAGAGAGAGTGATTTCTGCGATGGCAGCGGTTCTATCGTCTCAGGTTTAAAGAAAAGGAACTTGATGCCCAGGGGCGGCCGTTCGAGATTCAGCTTTTTAAAAATGGACAGGTCGGTCTGGAGTGGCCTCATGATGTGTATCCTCCCTTTTAATATGGGTTCCTTTTTAACACAACTGTGACCAGAAGCGCAATTTGGAGGATTGGCCGGCAGCCTGTCGCCCTAAGTTTTTCCTTGCTTGAGTCCCGGAGTGGAATGTGCTAAAAATCGCGTCGTAATTGGATAAAGGCGTTGGCCGAAGTCTGACATTGGCGCAGGCTCCGCATCATTGGAGCTTTCAATTAGAGCTCTATTACAAGGCATTAAATAGGGAGACAACACTATGAGACTTGACGGGAAGGTAGCACTTATTACCGGCGGTGCCAGGGGCATAGGCGCTGAGATTGCAAAACGATTTGTCGATGACGGAGCGAAGATAGTAATCAGCGATGTTCGCAAGGACCTGCTCGAAGGCGTAGCCCACGGTTTGAAATCCGGCATGGTGGCAACCTGTGTAGGGGATGTGACCAGCTGGGACGACGTTCAGAAGATGGTTGCAGAAACGGTGAAATTCGGGGGTAAGATTGATGTCCTGGTAAACAACGCCGGCATTGACCCCGGCGGGAGCATCGTGGACATTGACATCGAACTGTGGAAGAAGATTCTGGACGTGAACCTGAATGGTCCCTTCCTGTGTATGCGCGCAGCCATCCCCAGCATGATCAAGCAGGGCGGCGGATCCATCGTCAATATCGCGTCGCTGGCCGGCGTGCGCTGCCTGCCGTCCATGCCCGCCTATTGCGCATCCAAGGGCGGACTTATCCAGCTGGCGTTGCAGGCTGCACTGGAATACGGGCCGCAGAAGATCCGAAGCAACGTGGTGTGCCCGGGCGCAACCAGGACCGAGATGCTTACCCATGCAATGGAAGGCCTGACCAAGGCAATCAAAAGGGATGCATTTGAAGTGCTTGCGGAAAGCGTGCCGCTGCGCAGGGCCGCGGATCCGTCCGAAATCACCGGTGCCTGTTCGTTCCTGGCAAGTGATGATTCCGCGTTTATCACCGGCGCCGTTCTTATGGTCGACGGAGGCGCGGCCATCGTCGATGTTTCCGGCGCATCTGTCGCCCGTGCAGGCGTGGGCTGGGGAGTTTAGCGAATTACGAATTACGAATTACGAATGAAAAACGCAATTCGTCATTTGGGGAATTACGATTTATAAATAGCGAGTTACGAATGACGTTTTAAGCTTTTAATTCGTCATTCGTAACTCGTAATTTGTAATTTTTTACTGTTTTGCCACCATCGGGTACTTCAGTTCGACCCACTTCAGGGATCCGCCTGCCAGAGCTTTCAGCTTGTCGCGATCGTAGCCGAGCTTGTAGAGCTCATCCGCCATTTTTGCGCTGTTTGCGTCATCGGTGCAGTCGCAGTAGGTGACCAGCAGTTTGTCCATCGGAAGCGCCATCAACATCATTTGCCTTTCGGTGGGATCGGAAGTCGGATCATAGTAAATATTGATTGCGCTCTTGATGTGTCCTGCATCATAGCTGCCGCTGTCCCGGGTGTCGATAACGACCAAATCAGCCCCTTTGTCGACCATTTGCCGAAGTTCTTCCGCGGTTATTCGCGGAATATTTGGAAGTACGATGTCTTCCTTGGCTGAAGCCGTTGAAGAACCGATAATTATTGAGATGAAAGGCAGCATTAAAATCATTAAAACAAAAGCTTTAGTCTTCATTTTCCCTCTCTTGTCAAGTGTGCCTGCCCCCGGGCGGCCTTTTGAGTCCACACCTGTAAATTAATCCTGTACACTGCAGGTGTCAATCTATGCTTGTGTCCAAAAACAGAATGTCCTATAAGTAGATCGCCGCAGACGGCATTCTGCGGATTCGAGCGGCGGGAATATTAACAATAATACGGAGGTTTATCATGAAGATCAAAGCAGCCGTGGTTCGGGAGGCAAAAGGCCCTTTTGTCATCGAAGAAATTGAGCTTGAAGAACCGAGGGCTAGTGAGGTTTTGGTGCGCATAGTCAGCACAGGGCTTTGCCATACGGACTTGGTAGCCCGCATGGGATTTTTGCCGATGCCGATTCCGGCCGTACTGGGTCATGAAGGCGCGGGGATTGTAGAAAAAGTCGGAAATCAAGTCACGAAGGTAAAACCGGGCGACCATGTGGCGACAAGTTTTACTTCCTGTGGTGTGTGCAGGATGTGTAAGAGCGGGAAGCCTGCCTGGTGTGCTGATTTCAAAAAACTGAACTTCGGCGGCAGGCGCGCAGATGGATCCACGACCATGAAAAAAGATGGCAAACCCGTCCATGGTTCGTTTTTCGGACAATCGTCGTTTGCCACGTACGCACTGGTCAGCGATCGCAGTGTGGTAAAGGTACCGGACGATGTTCCGTTGGAAATACTCAGCCCCTTGGGATGCGGAATCCAGACGGGCGCGGGTGCGGTAATGAACACATTGAAACCATCCCCCGGTTCCGCCATTGCGATTTTCGGAATCGGATCCGTGGGATTGAGCGCTATCATGGCAGCAGTGGTATGCGGCTGCACAAAAATCATCGCACTCGATATTGTGGACGAAAGATTGAAGCTGGCCATGCAATTTGGAGCAACGCATAGCATCAATTCCGGAAAACTCAATGCGGTCGAGGAAATTCAAAAACTGACCGGTGGGGGAATTGAATACACTCTGGAATGCACTGGAAATCCCGAAGTCCTTCGCCAGGCGGTGGATTGCCTCATGTTGGGGGGCACTTGCGGACTGATCGGCGTAGCGCCCATGGGCGTGGAAGCCAGCCTGGATATGCAGACTCTTCTGGATGCGCGCACAGTAAGAGGCGTGATCGAGGGAGACTGCAACCCGGAACTGTTCATTCCGCAGTTGATCGATCTCTATAAGCAGGGGAAATTCCCATTCGATCGATTGATAAAGTTTTACTCGCTGGAACAGATTAACGAAGCGGCGGAAGATTCTGAGAAGGGAAAAACACTGAAGCCGGTTCTGAAACCCTAATAAAGGTTGACGGAGTTTTGGAGGCTTAATGGAAAGCCTCCAAAACTCAGACTCCTAGCCTGCGGACTAGGCTTTTATTGGTTTCAAGCGCGCGTTTCGTGTAGCTTCGCTGCTGGATTTGCCGGTCACCGGATGTTTGAAGTGATGTGGGAAAATATATCCCGTGACATAGCGAAGGTCATTTTTGTCCATAGGAATGTCGGCGATCATCTGCGGTCCCGGCGCTCCTGACTGGCCTTTCAGCATGGGGCCGGCAATATCTTCCGGCATTATCCATCCATCCTGTATTCTGACGCCATAGGGAATAACCCAGCTGATGCTGAGAATTTTCCAAATGCCATCTTCCTTGACATAGCTTATTTCATAAATTCCATTTATAAACGATCGGCTGAACGAGGGTTTCTCTCCCTCTTTTGACGGCGCAGGCATCATGACGCCGCCGAAGGCATACCATCTACCCTTGGCCGCATTTCCATTTGGATCGACGGTTATCAGACCGGCGGAAGGGATGAGCTGATGCTGGAATCCAACGGGGGGTACCTGGTTCACATCGAAATATTTCCGTACTCCGGCTTTGCCTTTCCACTTTCCTTCCAGCCAATCCAGAAGCACATCGGGACGATCGGCGAAACAGTCGATAATCTCCTGTTTCATCATATGTTCGACGTAATAGTTGTACGCATACTGCAATCGGTTGATCGCCTGAACATCCTCGACTTGCTGGAGGCGTTTTTCGAGGGCTTCGAGCCTTGATTCCAGAGACTGCGGTTTTTTTTGTGCCTGCAAAGAACAACCCGAAGTCAGCGCTCCCGTAACGGCAACCACGGCGCTGCCTGTGGCAACTGTTTTCACAAATCCCCTTCGCGTGGTGCTTTTTGCTTCTCGCTTGCTCATAGTTGATTCTCCTGTTTTGAATTGCTATTCGAAAAGATTTTCCTGCACCGGGTCCAAATGAAGGAGTTCGCGGACGGGTGCAAAAGTGCGCCTGTGAATAGGCAGCGGGCCTCGCTCCTTTAGTACGCGCAGATGTTCGGGCGTAGGGTAGCCCTTGTGGGAAGCGAAACCGTAGCCCGCATAGATGCGATCCATTTCGATCATGTGATCGTCGCGCGTGGTTTTGGCCAGGATGGAAGCTGCCGCAATACTCGCAGAAAGAGCGTCACCATGAACTATTCCTCGTTGTGGAGGCTCACAGTGAGGAATCGTGCGCGCATCGACAAGCACAAAATCCGGTTGCGTGCTGAGTCCGCCAACCGCCCGCTGCATTGCTAAAAGCCCCGACTGATAGATGTTGATCCTGTCAATTTCACCCACTTCCACCCGCCCCACAGCCCAGGCTATCGCATCGCTCTTGATTTGCCGCGCCAGTGCCTGGCGCTTTTGCTGATCAGATATCTTTTTGGAGTCGTCAAGTCCGGTCAGCGTATAGCGGATGGGAAGAATTACCGCCGCCGCGACCACGGGGCCGGCAAGAGGCGCCATCCCGGCTTCATCGACGCCCGCGATGAAGCGAAAACCCTCTTGCCAGAGTTCCTTTTCATAGTGAAGCATCCATTGAAGCCTCTGGGCTTCTTTTTGAGTTTTCCGCTTTTGTTCCCTGAGGGTGCGTGCCAGTTGCCGCGCACCGGCACGCGAATCCTGGTCGAGAGCTTCCAGCAATCGGTCCGGGAACGGTTGCTTCAAGGAATGGAAATAGTCCGTTAACTCCTTGATGGTTTTTTCAGATAGCACAGCAGAAGCCACCGCGGCGCTCCTTCCGGTTGCAGGAATTTCCCTATATTAAACCTAATGGAGGATATTCTCTATCAGGATAACGCTCCGTGCGGCTGTCTTTTCCGCGCTTCACTTTTCCCAGCGCCCCTGATACCTCAATGCTTCTTTTAAATTCATAATATTCTGGCCGGAACCCACAAAGAGATCTTGCGGAAAACTGTAATGAGACAGAATATTCTGAAGAATTGTTGTGCTGAGATAGGAATTGAAATACATTCCAGCCAGGTATTGCAGGCGCAGGTTGCTATCCCGATTGATCTGCGCGTTTTGGGTCCAGGTGCTCATGTTGGAGGCCCGGCCCGCAAAGGTGGCAAGCAGGCTGGTGGCAACGTCCTGATTGAAACTGCCAACCCAGGCATTATCGGATCCAAAGCCTACTTCCAATAGAGAAGACCGGACCTGGGCGTAGTCCTCCCGCGCGAGCAGTTGCTGCAGGTTGTCCACATTTATTGCGGAAGGTTCCGCCTGCCCGAGCAGGACGGCATCGTACCCTTCGAACTGCGCATCGTTGCTGAAAATCAAACCGTTGGGGAAGACCTGAAAAAATGTTGCGATCAGGCTTTTGGCCGAAGCGAGATTGCTCTCGTATAGAGGCATCCATAAACTCATCACGCCGCCGGGCTTGAGATGTCTTTTGCACATCTCATAATACTCAATTGTATTGAGCGCAGCGCTTCCTTTGACCCACGGATCAATCGGGTCGGATGTAATCACATCAAATCTGGCGTCCTTAGGCAGGGTGCGAATATAGTGGCGACCATCGTCATAAATAACGGACACTTCTTTGCCTTGAACAAAATGAGGGTTTGTTTTGTCGATTCCGGTGACGATCCCATAATTTTCTTTGTGGAACATCGGTGCGACGACCTTCGGCACAAGAGGCTCAATATCACAGATGACGATGCGTTTAACGCTGGGATAGGGCACAAAGGAGCCTGCTGTAACTCCCGCTCCACAGGCAACCACCAGCACGTCTTTAACCTGATCGGGATTTTTGCAGGTCAAAGCGGAAAGATTGCCCAGCATCCGCTGAAGCCTCATATCCTGCGGCTGGCTGGAAGCCTGAACTTTACCGGCTCCATGAAAAAATCGCACGCCTGCAGCTGTTTGTGTGACAGCCACCGAAACATTCATCCCTTCACGCATATAGGTGCAATACCATTTCGACGGACTGCTGCCCTTGATGGCCTTCCGGCCTTCTTTGATGATTTCGGGTTCCGCATGCGCCATATAGGTTGCAGCGTACCTTCCCCATGCGACCAGCATCCATGGAATAGCGGACACTGTCTGTACAAGAAAAACCGAAACCATCAGGGCAAGAACTGTATAGACGAGGTGAGAAAAAGTGATGCGGGGAACTCTAGCGTTTTCTGCGTTGTTCCGTGACCTTGCGAATAAACAGGAAAAAAGTGCGACAATTGCCGAAGCGACTGCGATTGCGATTAGGGATTTTTCCGCCCATTGAGTGCCAAAGAAGGGAATGACATACAAGCTGAATCCGAGCGAGCCCAAGATCGCACCCAGGGTATTAGCCGCATAAACGGCTCCGACCAAGCGTCCCGGATCCCGGCCCCGCACCGCAATTGCCGCGACGGCAAGAGGGAAGCTGGCGCCCCAAAGCAGGGAAGCCGGAAGTACCATCCACGCAGTCCTGAGGAAATCCAGTTGGAAAATATGCCACGGCCCCCAATCATTTGTGTACATGCCGGGATTAACCGGCCAATAGGGGAGCGATTTGGAAATAGCGAAAGCAGCCCAGGATACAGCTACAGCAACGGCCATCTGGCAAAGAGCCAGGGCAAACCTTGGACTTGAAACCGTGCGCGCCAGGACGGATCCTGCGCCGCTGCCGAGCCCAAGCCCTATCAAAAAGACTGCCAGAATTATGGAAAAAGAATATACCGTTCCTCCCAGGAGCAACGAGAGGAGACGGGTCCAGACCACTTCCGCTCCAAGCGCGCTCAACCCGGATAAAGCGATCGTCAAATAAACGAGGCCTCGATAAGGGGATTGCGTTTCAATTTCCGGCAAAAGCGTATCCGGGGGAGGAGCCGGGGCGGTTTTCCGGGCAAGCGCGAGTGCGACCAAGGCAACTGCAAAATTGAGCGCGACGGCCGCATACGTGGCCGTGGGCATATCATGGAGGCGCAGCAGATAAAATCCTGCCAGCAGGCAGCCAAAAACCGATCCGGCAATATTGCCACCGTAAAAAAAACCCATCCAGGAAATTCCTTCTGGTGTTGCCTCTACAGATCTGGCCACAACCGGAAGTGTCGCTCCCATTAAGGACGCCGGTATCACCAGACAAACGGCGGCTATCAATGCGCGCGAAAAAATCCCCGGCCCGAGGAGGCTGGTACAGAGATCTGCCACATACGGCGTGCCATACAGAACAAGAATTCCAAAAAGCCCGATCGCGATTTCCAGAAACGCATAGATGCGAAGAGGATTGTAGGTGGAAGAGATCAAACGCGGCAGCAGCAGGCTGCCCAGGCACATGCCCCCCATAAAGGCCCCCAGCAATACGCCCAGCGAGACCCCCGAGGATCCTATTATCAGCTCCAACAGCTGAAGCCAGACGATTTCATAAATAAGGGCTGCAAAACCGCTGCCAAAAAATAAAAGCAGCAACCACGGCAGAAAAGGGCGATGCGTGAGTGAACTTGACATCTGATCCTCATATTTGAAGGAAATCGAAGGGCCGATCATCCGGATAATAAATTTCTTTCGGACCGCCGCAGGCTAACACAAATAGCTCCCTGTGTGCTAGGAGTCTGTCCGAGTACTAGAAGGAGTTGATGGGGGAGCGTTTAATGAGGAAAAGGCTTCGTCTTAAGCTTTTAACCCGGATTATTCATGAAGGTTCGTCGCGAGGCGGCGCAGACGGGCATGGATACAGGGCGCGCGACGGGAGGATTCCGAAGGCGTACTCGACAGTACGTCGAGGAATCCGACCGAGCGCAACGCAGTAGACATGCCCGGATCCGCCGTCGCAGTAGAAGCTTCATGAATAATCCGGGTTAATGCCAGCGGTAGGACTGCACCGGCGCCTTGGGATCTTTGGACCACTCCTCAAAAGATCCGTCATACAGCTTCACATTTTTATATCCCAATACCTGCGTCAGCAAAAACCACCACGTAGAGGCGTATCCGCCCACTCCGCAGTAGACCACGATTTGTTTGGAATTATCGGAGCCCAATACGCCAGCAGCCATGGAGCTCAGTTCCTCTTTATTTCTAAAGGTTCCATCGGCGGCAAAGGCCCAGGGAGTCGGCAAGTTGACCGCGCCCTTAATATGACCTGATTCCGAGGAAATGCCAAAATAGTCCTCGGGGGTCCTGTTGTCCGCGATGATGACCTTTTTAATTTTGTTCAATACGTAAGCCTTTGACGCCACCGAGGAACGGTCCATCGTCCCGGAATAGGTCAAGGCCTGGACTGCGGCACTGTCGGTGGATAAGGGTCTGTTTTCCCGCGCCCATTTGCTAAAGCCGCCGTCGAGTACCGCCACATTCTCAAGACCTGCCACGTTGCAGGTCCATACAACGCGAGTTGCGTCCGCGCGACCGAAATCTGTTTCTGTTCGCGTCACAATGACAATTAGGGATGCGTGCGATATTCCCGCTTTCCCCAAAATGTCTCGAAGCGCTTCATCGGATGGCAGCTCAAGCGAGAGAGCATTGCTGGTAGGAGCCCAGAGGCTTAAGGGCGTGTTGACCGATCGGGGGATGTGTCCCTTTTGGTACTGTGCAGCGGTCCGAATATCGAAGATGCTAATTCGCGAATCTTTTAAATTTTGTTCGAGCCAATCTGTAGTAACAATAGGAGGGATATCACGTGCCCAAAGGGCGGGAATGGAAAGAAAACCGAGAATCATCAGGACACCGCAACGCTTTGACAGTTTCACAACCACTCCTTTTGCCGTCCACGCAGCCATGCTAAAATGATACATGAAGCTAATGTTTTAAAGGAGAACTTGCCATGTCAATTGCTAAATATGCCTTTTGTATGTTGCTGCTGATCGGTTTTGCCGGATGCACTAAAAAGGATCAAGAAAATGCCGCACCGCAACCTCCGGCAGAAACACAGCAAACAGCTTCTCAACCTCAGGCGCAACCGGTTGTCCCGGAGACCATCCCTGCGCCCGAGGCTGCCAAGCCTGGTACGACCCTGCAACCTGCACAGACAGCCGCAGGAACAACAAAAAAGGTTGTTAAGAGCGCGCCGAAGCCCGAGACTGTAGCGCCTGCGGTAGAGAATGCGCCCGTGGCGGCACCCAAACCCGCAGAACCAGCGGCGCCGCCAAAACCGCCGGAACCGACGTTTGCCACCCTAGCCGAGGGCACTAAGTTTGAGGTGCGGTTGGATCAAGCTTTGGATTCAGCCGTCAATAAGACAGGGGATACCTTTAGCGCAATCCTCGACAAAGACATTATTGTGGACGGTGCCGTGGTTGCGCCTCGTGGGAGTGTGCTTGACGGCAAACTATCGAACGTTACGCGATCGGGCAAAGTTGAGGGGCTCGCCAGCATGTCAATTCAACTGACAAGCCTGACTGTCGCGAAGCAAACCTATCCGCTGCAAACCGAGACCCTGAAATTTGAAGCGGAATCCACAAAAAAGAAGGATGCGACAAAGGTCGGCCTTGGAGCCGGCATTGGAGCCGTTATTGGCGCAATTGCCGGGGGCGGCAAGGGTGCTGCCATTGGAGCCGCTGTGGGCGGTGGAGCGGGAGGCGCTGCTGTGGTCGTCACTCGCGGAAAAGAAGTGAAATTTGATGCCGAACAAGCATTGATTTTCGTGCTGCGCAACAGCATCAGCATAAAGCTCAAATAAATTCTCCAAGGATTGGAGAAAAGAAATCTTGACGTGGTATCGACCGTTCATCCGGGCATTGTGCGTTGCGCATTTCATCACAATGCCCGGAATGCTTTTGTCCCTATACCCGGCAGAACCGCGCAGCAAAGCCTGCCATCGGATTAGGCTTTGTCTATGATCTTCTGATAATAATTTTCATACAAGGCAATGATTTTAGCGGAACAGAATTGATCTTCGGCTTTTGCTCTGGCCCGCTTTCCCATTTCCTTTCGGGTGCTGTTGTCGGCCAGAATGGAAAGCGCGCGCGCCGCCATTTGCACGGTATCGCGCGGTTCAACAAGGAATCCGTTCTCTCCATCGGTGACGACCTCGGGCAATCCCCCAACTTTCGAGGCAACAACCGGCACTTCGCAAGCCATTGCTTCCAGGGCGACCAGCCCGAAGGATTCGGTTTCACTGGGCAGCAGAAGCAGGTCGGAAATGCCTATCAACTCTTCAATGTTTTCCTGCTTGCCCAGGAAATGCACTTTCTGATCCATGCCGCTATTGCGTGCCGCCCATTCCGCGTTGCTGCGCTCAGGGCCGTCTCCAACCATGAGCAGGACGGACGGGATTTCCTGCTGCACAAGCGTAAAAATGGCCACAACATCCGTTGGCCTTTTGACGGGTCTGAAGTTTGATACGTGAATAAGGATTCTCTCGTCAGGGCGCGCGAAATGATTTCTCAGTGCCTTGTTTTTGGAAGGTTTGTATTTCTCACAATTGACAAAATTATAGATGACTTCAATGTCGTTCTTGGCGCCAATGACGTTGACAGTCTCTTCTTTCAGAAATCGCGACACGGCCGTCACTCCGTCGGATTGATCGATGGAAAAGCGCGTGATAGGAAGGTATGAACGGTCCGAGCCGACCAGCGTAATATCCGTTCCATGCAGGGTCGTAACGACGGGAAGCTTGCGCGGGTGCAACATGGATTTTGCCAGAAAAGCACTTACGGAATGCGGGATGGCATAGTGGCAGTGCAATAGATCGAGATTCTGCGATTCCGCTATTTCAGCCATTTTAGTTGCGAGAACCAGAGTATACGGAGGATGGTCAAAAAGCGGGTAGGCGGGAACTTCCACTTCGTGAAAATGAATATTTGCCAGCGGTTGGTTCAGGCGCATCGGGAGAGCATAGCTGATGAAATGTATCTCATGTCCTCTGTCTGCCAGTTCCTTGCCTAATTCCGTGGCCACGATGCCACTTCCGCCGTAGGTTGGGTAACAGGTAATTCCGATCTTCACGCGATCTTCCTCATGATGAGACAAAAGATTGCCGCACGGGCACTTAAAGCTCGTCCGTATTTATATCAAATGCGGCGCTCACAAAGGCTTCCTGCTCCTGCCGGTAGATTTTGAATGAGCCGGAGGCAGGACTCGCTCTTTCTGGGCGCCCCACGTAGCGAAAATCGCAACCAATCGGCAGCATGGGAGTGATGCGCCTGCAGATGAAGTGCCAGGCTCCCATGTTTTGGGGTTCCTCCTGGACCCAGAAAACCTCGCGCACGCGCCGGTATGTTTCCAGCGTCTTTAAGAGATGCCATTCCGGATAGGGATAGATCTGTTCGATGCGCACAATTGCCGTACTGAAACTCTCGCGCTTTTCCCTTTCGGCAAGAAGATCGTAATACACCTTTCCGGTACAAAGCAGAAGACGTTGAACGGACCGTGCGTCCGGGATGGCTGAATCCTCAAGTACCGGTTCAAACTTTCCGTTGGCTAGCTCCTCCGGGTGTGAAACGGCTTTCGGGTGGCGCAGGATGCTTTTGGGCGTCATCGCTATCAAGGGAATCTGCTGCGCGTCGCGCATCTGCCTGCGCAGCAGATGGAAGTATTGGGATGGCGTTGTCGGGCAGCAAATGCGCATGTTGTTTTCGGCGCATAGCGTGATGAATCGCTCCAGCCGGGCGCTGGAATGCTCGGGGCCCTGGCCTTCAAATCCATGAGGGAGGAGGAGTACAAGATCGCAGCGCTGCTGCCATTTGACTTCGGAACTGGAGATAAAGTTGTCGATGATTACCTGGGCGGAATTGGCGAAATCTCCAAATTGAGCCTCCCACAGAACCAGCGCCAGGGGATCGGCGGCGCTATAGCCAAACTCAAAACCGAGCACCGCAGCTTCGGATAAAAGACTATCAAATACATCAAAGCGAGCCTGGTCACTGCTTATATGCTGCAAGGGGACGTACTGCGCTCCTGTTTCCAGATCGGAGAGCACCGCATGCCTTTGACTGAAAGTGCCGCGCGCGCAATCCTGGCCGCTCAGACGTACAGGATTGCCTTCATAAACGAGGGTGCCGAATGCGAGTGCTTCCGCATAGCTCCAGTCGATTGCCGGGCTCCCATCGGCGAGTTCGCGCCGCTTGGCCATGAAATTTGTCAGCTTTGGATGCAAACGAAACCCTTCAGGGACGGTCGACAAAGCCAAGGCTGTTTTGCGAAGCAACTCCATCCCGACCCCGGTTTCGCCGGAAGGCTGAAATTCACGAAGATCCTCTTCGGTAACGGCAAGTGGCACATCCGGCCGAAAATGCTGATCCCCCTTTTTGGCTCTGAACATAGGCCGCTTCCAGCCGCTCGTGGTTTTGCTTCCGCAGCGACTCCAATGCGCCGGGCTCGCTGACAGCTGCGCGCTCGAGCTTTTGGGCATAGAGAGTCAGAACAGACGGTCTTTCTTTGATTTTTTTATAGAGAAGCGGCTGCGTATACCCGGGTTCATCCGCTTCATTGTGGCCGTGGCGCCGATAACAGAAAATATCCAACACGACATCCTTATTAAAACGGCGCCGATACGCGAAGGCCAAGGCTGCCATGCGTACTGTGGAATCAGGATCATCGCCATTGACATGAAATATCGGCGCCTGCACCGACCGCGCCAGGTCGGTGGCATAAGGGGATGAGCGCGCCAATTCCGGTGGCGTCGTAAACCCGATCTGATTGTTGATAATGATGTGGATGGTGCCGCCGGTCCGGTATCCATACAACTGGGAAAGGTTTATAGTTTCCCAAACCACTCCCTGGCCCGCAAATGCTGCATCGCCGTGGACCAGAACGGGCAGTACCTGTTCGCGCATCGCATCTCCGCGCCTGTCCTGCTTGGCGCGTACAATGCCCTCAATCACAGGATTTACCCATTCAAGATGGCTCGGATTTGGAGCGACCGAAACAAGAATTTTTTGGCCTGCGCGCGAGCAAAACTCGCCTGAAGCTCCAAGATGGTATCGCACGTCGCCGGATCCGTGAGGCGTCAAAGGATCTGCTATTTCCTCAAATTCCGAGAGAATTTTGGCGAGCGGCATGCCGACAATATTGGCAAATACGTTTAATCGTCCGCGATGCGCCATTCCAAGGACTGCTTCTTTGACGTGGGAATTGGCGGCTTCGGAAAGTATTGTCGCCAGAACCGGAATGACAGTCTCCGCGCCCTCGATGCTGAAACGCTTATGCCCGATGAATTTGGTGTGAAGGTATCGTTCAAACCCCTCAGCGGCCGCGAGGTATTCGAGGATTCCTCGCCGGGTTGGAGCGTCGAGCGGCGTTCTCGATTGTTCCGGCTCTATGCGGTCCTGGATCCAGTTTTTTTCGTCGGGATCCTGTATGTGGCGGTATTCCACTCCGATATTTTTGCAGTAGGCTTCGCGAAGGATGGACAGTATCTGTCGCAGAGTTCCGCGCTGCATGTCACCCAAGCCGCCGGTGGAAAACTCGCGATCAAGATCCCAAATCGTCAGCCCAAAATTCGCCGGGTCCAGTTCGGAATGATACAACTGATATTCCGCCAGGGGATCGAGCGTAGCGATCAGATGCCCGCGCACGCGATACAAATTGATCAGGCGCAAAACGCCAATTTGCTTTTCCAGGTCTTCGCGCACCGGGGACATCCCCATCAGCGAAGGATGGTGGTCGCGAGCCCATTGTACGGGGATGGCGGGAATGCGCAAATCCTTAAAGATCCGTTCATAAAAAGAATCCTGGCCCAGGAGGAGATCCTTGACGCGACCGAGAAATTCGCCGGATTGCGCTCCCTGAATAATCCGGTGATCATACGTACAGCTGATCGTCATGACCTTGCTTAAGCCCAAACTCGACAGCGCTCGGGGAGCCCAGGCATGGTATTCCGCCGGATACTCGATATTTCCCGTGCCAATAACCGCACCCTGGCCTTTCATAAGGCGGGGGACCGAAGAATGCGTTCCAACGGTCCCGGGATTAGTGAGGGAGATCGTAGTGTCCTGAAAATCCGACGGAGAAATAATGCTGTTGCGCACTCTTTCGATGATTTCGTCGTACGCATGCAAATACTCTGCGAAAGACATCGTGTCGACTTTTTTTATATTGGGAACAATCAGGGTGCGCGTTCCGTCCTTTCGAGAGTAGTCGACCGCGATGCCCAGATTAATCGAACGTTTTTTCCTGAGATGAGGATTGCCGTTCACGAGTTCAAAAGAAGAATTGATTTCAGGGGAACCCGGAAGCGCCCGAACTATTGCCCAGGATATAATGTGCGTAAAGGACACTTTCTTGCGGGCAGCGGCTTCCAGATGCTCATTGATAATCCGGCGATTTTCCTCCAGGAGCTTGACCGGAACGGACCGATAGGATGTTGCTGTCGGAACGCCGAGGCTCGCTTCCATATTGTCTACGACACGCAGGGCTCCGCCCTCGATGGGCTCAGCAGTTTCAGCTTTTCCGGATGCAGGGGCTGCGTGTTCTCTATTGCCATGATCGCCATGTAGAACTGCGGGCGGATTGTTTTCAAAAGGCGGATCGTCAGATATCATCAGGTCCTCTGCATTTTATATAACACAAACAAAAGACTTCGCATAGGGATTCAGAATGCTTTGCGATGTTCAGGTGATGCCAAATATGCCATTATATTTTTATGTCTATATTCAGCTTTTTTAAAATAAACCTGGAAGAAAACCGCAAAAACTCTCACGAGACGGAAACCGTTCGGAAAATTGTGCAGGCTCTGGACCAGCTGCAACCGGATCGCGCCAAGTTTCTGGCCGGCTTCGCTTATTTGCTTGCACGTGTAGCGCGCTCTGATCTGCAAATCAGTCTGGAAGAGACGCAGACCATGGAACACATCATCATGGATAGGGGCGGTCTGCCGGAGGAGCAGGCGATCCTGGTTGTCCAGATGGCAAAGACGCAAAACATTCTATTTGGAAGCACTGAGAATTTTTTGGTCAGCCGGGAGTTCAAGGCAGCTTCCCGCCACGAGGAGAGGATGGCTCTATTGGATTGCCTTTATGCCGTCGCGGCCGCCGAACATTTAGTCTCCACGGTCGAAGACAATGAGATCAGCCAGATCGCCGACGAGCTGCGCATAGAACACGCGGACTTTATCTCGATCCGGTCCAAATATCGCGACCGTCTTGCCGTTCTTCAAAAACCTCCGGTCTCTTGAGATGGCGTCTTTATGCGCAGCGCAGACGGATGCGCGCCGCCATCCTCGATGATTGACATGGAGGATCTGCCGAGTCATACTGCCAACGAAAATCAGCGTGTCCTGATGATCATTGCCGCTGAGTTATCGAGTGATCAAAGGGCATAGCGGTTGGATGCTGCAAACGCCATTTGGCGGGAAGAGCAATCCACGAAACGCGATCGATTATGACGGGACCAAGAATTCATCACAGCGTTGTGCGCAACCGGAAGAAGAGCCGGATTCCTCTGGCAAAACTCCGGGCCTCCGATGCCGCAAAGACGGTCGTAGATCATCCGAGGCGTCTGGAAGAGCTTCTCGGGATGCTCGAGGATAGGGACAGAAGCGTCAGGGGAAGAGCTGCGGTAGCCCTGGCTCAACTCTCCGAGTCACATCCCGCCAGACTTCTGCGCGTAGTTGCAAGGCTCAGAGAAATGATGGCGGACGAGTCCGCTTATGTCCGGTGGAATCTTCTTTTTGCATTAGGGAAGCTTGGTTCGCGCTATCCGATGAAGTCGCGCGGTTTCTTGCCCGATCTGATTGCCCGCCTGGAAGATGACAATCGCGTCTGCCGGGTACTTGCCATGAGAGCGCTGGGCCAGGTGGCGGCAAGCGGACCTAAAATAATCGAAGAATGTTTTAATTCACTCAAAAAAGAAATTCCTTCCGCTGTTTCTCGAATTCTCCGCAGACCCTGATGCACTTTCCAATAAAGAAAGGAAATATAATGGTTACCCTGACGCCCGAAGCAATCGCTAAGGTCAAAGCCTTCCTCTCGGAACAAAAGGAGGAAGCGGGCCTTAGGATCGCCGTTCTTGGTGGAGGCTGCTCCGGATTTCAATATCAGATGACTCTGGAGAAGGAATCGAAAGAAGACGACAAGGTTATTGATATGGAAGGGCTCAAAGTATTTATTGATTCGCGCTCGATGCTGTATCTGAACGGAACAGAAGTGGATTACATAGATGGCGAGAACGGATCCGGGTTTAAATTTGACAATCCAAATGCCAAAGATGCCTGCGGCTGCGGCGAGTCTTTCGAAGCATGATGCGAATCATCCGCTCGCATGAGGGAGGGATGCGGGTCCGATAGACCCGCATTTTTTTTGGTTTTCAGGGTCTGTCCGAGTGCCAGAAGAGGTTGCCGACGAATTCTCACTGGGCGATAATAACTATGCCATTCTTTTTTAGGCGGAGCGGGCTTGGTTTATAAGACATCGCAGGATCAGATTACGCTGGCCGGAGTGAAGCTGTATCCGCGCATTGGAACCAGCCCTGAAGAAAAAAGTGCGCCCCAGGAGTGCCAGGCGGACTTATCCCTATGGGGAGATTTTGAAGCGGCTGCGGCCACGGACTCTCTGGAAAAATCCATCGACTACTGTCAGGTTTTGTCGACGGTGCAGCAGACGGCAAACGAGGGAGACTATACTCTGCTGGAAACCCTCGCGTACAGGATTGTGCGGGCAGTGCTGCGCTCCTTCCCGGTACGTCGCGTAAAAATCAAGCTGCGAAAACGCCCGGCAAGCCTGGTTGGGCAGATTGAGTTTGTCGAAGTTGAAGTTGAAGAGTCCTGAGAGGCGACAGATAGAAACCTGATTCATCTGTACGGAACGGTGTATGATTGGATATAGTGAAAGTATGGGATTTGTCCAAATAGCGTTGCTCTCATGAATTGAGAAATGGAGAAGTGAAATGGAAAAAATGCCGTCCGAGGGGCCGGGATTCCTCACCTCCACGCTGGAGTCTGCAGTAGCCTGGGCCCGCAAGTATTCCATTTTTGTTTATCCCTTTGTAACGGCCTGCTGCGGCATGGAATATATGTCGGCTGCATCCGGGCATTATGACATGGACCGCTTCGGCGCGGGCCTGCCGCGCTTTTCCCCGAGGCAGGCCGACGTGCTCCTGGTTGTTGGAACCGTTAGCCATAAAATAGCTCCTATTCTTCGCCGGGTCTATGACCAGATGTGCGAGCCGAAGTGGGTGGTGGCCTTCGGAGTGTGCACTTGCACGGGAGGATTTTACGATAATTATGCCACCGTGCAGGGAATCGATACGATTTTGCCTGTCGATATTTATATCCCGGGTTGTCCGCCGCGGCCGGAAGCCGTTCTCGATGGGCTCATGAAGCTTCAGTCAAAAATTGAAAACCAGAAGCACGCGCTGTTGGGGAATCTATGATTTCAGCTGCCGGCAACAGGGAAACGAAGAGCATGCTAATCAATATCGGGCCTTCCCATCCTGCGATGCACGGAGTAATCCGGCTGATCACCGAGTTGGAGGGAGAAACGGTCGTCGATGTGGAAGCCGAGATTGGATATCTCCATCGCGCCTTTGAAAAAAGCTGCGAAAACTCGAGTTGGACGCAGGCAATTCCATACACGGATCGACTGAACTATGTATCGCCACTCATCAACAATTTCGGGTATTGCGCCGCGGTTGAGAAATTGCTCGGAATTGAGATCACGGAGCGCTGCAGCTACATCCGTGTCGTCATGGGCGAGGTTTCGCGCATAACCGATCATCTTACTTGCATCGCCGCTTCGGCCATGGAATTGGGAGCCATGACCGCTTTTCTGTATTTGATGAAAGCCAGGGAATATCTCTACGAGATCATCGAGGATGTGACGGGTGCCCGGCTTACAATTTCGTACGGGCGCATCGGTGGCGTTAAAGGCGATCTGCCTGAAGGATTGGCAGAGAGGCTGGAAGGCGCGCTGCAAAAAACCGAGAAAGAGATTCATGAAGTAGACAAGCTCCTGACCCGGAACAGGATCTTCGTTGATCGGACGCGGGATGTGGGCATATTGACTAAAGAGAACGCCCTCTCTTTTGCGATAACGGGCCCGCTCGCCCGCTCTTCGGGCATATCCTACGATGTGCGCAAAGCGTTCCCGTATTTTGTGTATGATCGGGTGGAGTTTGATGTTCCTCTCGGGGAGCGCGGGGATAATTACGACCGGTATCTTGTGCGCATGGAGGAAATGAGGCAGAGCATCCGGATCATTCGTCAGTGTTTGAAGCAGATTCCGGACGGACCGGTCACTGTCGACATGAACGGAAAATCGATGAATTCTTTTGACCTGGTGGATCAGGCAAAATTGGGAAATACGGCTGGACTTGTGGATAGCGTCAGCACCGTGGAGCCCACGCTGGAAGGATCGGAGCGGCCATTCTACGAGCGGATTATGGCAGGCGAAAAACGAGTCGCGTTGCCGAATAAGGCGGACACGTACGGAAATATCGAAGGTTTGATGAATCACTTCAAAATTATCATGAACGCACACGGGATCCGGCCGCCCAAAGGGGACACTTACTTTGCCGTGGAAGGAGCCAACGGGGAGTTGGGCTTCTATGTTGTCAGTGATGGAACAGACAAGCCCTACCGCGTTCGCGTGCGACCGCCGTGCTTCTTTGCCATGGCGGGGCTGCATACAATGCTCAAAGGCTATATGGTTGCGGATATAGTCGCTACTTTCGGCTCCATCAACATGATTGCGGGAGAATTGGATCGCTAAAGGAATAATGATCTCCCTGAAGTCAAAGCGCGAAATTGAAATTATGAGGGAATCCAGCCGCATAGTGGCCGTGGTCTTGGAAGAACTGCGCCGCTTTTGCAGACCTGGAATTTTCACTCGGGAACTGGACAAGCTGGCAGAAGAAAAGACGGCGCGGTACGGAGCCCAGCCTGCTTTTAAAGGATACCGCGGCTATCCCGGGGCGCTCTGCACCTCCATCAATCATCAGGTAGTTCATGGCATTCCAGGCGAAATAAAACTGAAGGAAGGCGATATTGTAGGACTTGATTTCGGAGTCATGTATAAGGGCTATTTTGGGGATGGCGCCATAACCGTGCCGATCGGGCAGATCCCCGAAGAAACCAAAAAGCTGCTGCAAATTACGGAAGAATGCCTATATCTGGGAATAGAACAGATGGTTCCGGGCAACCACCTTTCGGATCTTTCCCGGGCAATTCAAACACATGCTGAAGGCAATAGTTTTTCTCTCGTGAAGGAATTTGGTGGACATGGAATCGGAAAGCACTTGCACGAGGATCCCATGGTGCTCAATTACGTTGTGAATGGGCGCGGCATCACGCTCCGAGAAGGGCTGGTTCTGGCGATCGAACCGATGGTGAATATGGGCACAGACAAGGTTCAAGTCCTGTCCGACGGGTGGACTGTCGTTACCGCTGACGGGATGCCTTCTGCTCATTTTGAACATACGGTCGCAATAACCGGAAACGGACCGGAAATCCTGACGCGACCGACATAGGCGATCCATGCTTGAAAAAATTCTTCCATACATGCGCTGCCCGCGCTGCACAAATCCAAATCTGCAAAACTCAAGGCAATGGCCTTGCGTGCAACAGTTGCCACGCCGTCTATCCGATAAAGATGGGCATTTTGGATATGATGGAACGCGAGGCGGATGAAGTAATCACGCCCTTTCAGCGCGTGATGCAAACGCCGCTGGTCGTGTCCGTTTATGAAAAAATTTGGCGCCGGATCGGGTATTACCTGGCAAGCTCCCGATCGTTCAGCAGGGAAATGCAGACGGTTTTGCGATTTGGCCCGGAACAGAATCCATGGTCGAGCCCTCGATCTGGCCTGCGGCCCGGGAGTCTTCACGCGGCCACTCGCGCGCAATTCGCAAGGTCTCGTTGTCGGCCTTGACCTGTCCTGGCCAATGCTTCGTCATGCGCAAAAAGCGCTGCAGAAGGAAGGGATTCACAATATTCTGCTGATCCGGGCTACGGCTTTTGCGATGCCTTTTGTGGACGGCTCATTTCAGTATATGAATTGCTGCGGTGCGTTGCACCTTTTTGACAAACCCGAACTTGCGCTCAAAGAAATGGCCCGGGTTCTTGCGCACGACGCTTTTCTCTGCGTGCAGACAACGATACGACCCGCCCGATCAGCTGGCGTTGCTTTCATTCTCGAGAAGTTTATACGGTTTGGTTTTTTCGACGAAAACGAATTGAGACATTTGCTCGAGAGTAACGGATTCGAAGTGTCGGATAGCCAGCGCCACCGCATAAGCTTTACATTCCTGGCCAAATGCCGAAAATAGCCTAGGAGGATTACGCGAATGGCGATGCGAAAATTGAAGGAAGAAGCCGAGCTTTTCCACGCACACCTGCGCCAGAACGGACTCAAGAAAACGTACCAGAAGGATTTGATACTGGAAACGTTCCTTAATGTGGAGGGGCATCTTAGTGTTGATGATATTTACGCGCTGGTAAAAAAGAAAGACAAACGGGTTGGAGTCGTGACGGTTTTTCGAACGCTTGAAATCGCTTACCGCATGCGGCATCGCAAGAGAGGTAAACCTCGGAGACGGGGTGACGCGGTTCGAACATAACTATCAGCACCCTTCACACCATCATATTGTCTGCGTGGAGTGCCACAAGACTATTGAGTATGCCTGCCCCGCCCTGGACAGGATTCAGGATGAAATTATTCAAAAATATCGCTTTCAGCCGCTGCACCACCGATTCCAGACCTACGGCTTTTGCGAGGATTGTCGCGAGCATCGTCCGGCGGTTGAAATCCCAAAGCAGGATACGCAGCGCATCTTTGCCCGAGATGCCTTGAATATGATTTTATGCGTGGAAGCGCGGTTCCTTGAGTTTTATCGGGAGTCGGCAAAACGCAATCAGGACGCCGGCGGGAAGGAGATCTTTGAGCGGATGATTCAGGAGGAAGAAAAACATATCGCCGATCTAAGCCGGCAGCTTGAAGAGTTGGTGGGCCAAGAAAAATATCTTGATCGCGCCCCGATTTTTCTTCATTTCGATCCCAACGAACTGGAGGCTTTGATTCCCGACGTTTCGGCGCGTGAAGAGGAGGGAGGCGCTCGATGGGATGCACAGGCTTGCGTTGACCTTATTCTTGATTTAAATCGCAAGACTTCAGATTTTTTCAGGATATACGCCGAGAGATTTTCCGAAACGCAAGGCAAATGGATTCTCCTTAGTTTTGCCGGACAAGAGGACGAACACAGCAATCGCGTGCGGCAGCGCATTAAGGAGATTCAGGAAACGGCCGGTAATGCAGCCTCATAAATTGCGGAAGAGAGGCGCAATCCTCTTGGCTTCTCTGCAGATAAGATTTAATGAAATAAGACCGGTTCGCTGGTATAGGTTAGAATGTTTAGAAATAGTTCCATGCGTACGAAGTTTCGCATGGCTTAAATCCCTGGCCTAGGATATGAATCAACGCCCACTCGGTTTCATCGAACGCCTCTATATCGGAGAAGTGGTGCGCGGCCTCGCCATAACGGCCAAGCACTTCTTGGTTAATTTCCCGCGGCACATCGTGCGCGGGTTTGGTGGGAAGGTAGGCAAGGGAAACACCGTTACAATCGAATATCCCGAAGAACGCCGCCCGTATGCCCGAAGATTGAGGACCCGCCATCGCTTAACAAAGCGCACGGATGGATCGCCTCGATGCGTGGCCTGCATGATGTGTGAAACGATATGCCCCGCACACTGTATCCACATAGTCGCAACCGAACAGCTTGACCCGAATATCGAAAAAATGCCCAGAAGTTTCGATATCGATATCGGAGTCTGCGTCTTTTGCGGCTTTTGCGTGGAAGCCTGCCCGGAAGATGCGATCCGGATGGATACAGGAGTCGTGGAACTTGCTTCCTACACCCGGGAAGGAATGGTGTATCGAATGGATCAGCTATTAGGCTGAAATGCGCATCAGATTTGAATAAAACCCCTATAAAAACCAGGCCTATCAAACATTCGATGGCACACCATTTTTGACTTTGCGCAATGCTTCTTTCATCAAACGGATGTTCTGTTTTTTTCTGATCGCAATCAGCTCGGCAGCGATGCTGACAGCGATCTCCTCGGGGGTTTCGGACCCAATATCCAATCCAACAGGCACAGAGATGCGATCAAATTTAGATGGATCGATGCCTTCTTTTTCCAGCAGTTCGAGCAGCGCTCTATTTTTTTTATTGCTTCCCAGCATGCCGATATATTTTGCCGGAGACTGAACTGCAAACCTAAGGCAGTCAAGGTCAAGCTGATGACTGCGCGTTGCGATAAAAAGATAGGACATTTCGCTGACCTCGATTTTTTGCAGCGATGCCTCCCAACTGTCGACATAAAAAGCATCCGCATACGGAAAGCGCTCCGGGTTGGCGTATTTGGGGCGGTCATCGATGACGGCAACTTTGAAGCCGATCATGCGGGCGACTTCCGCTATGGCTTTGCTTACATGTCCGGCGCCAAAAATAAAAAGAGTCGGATCCGGCAGAACCGGTTCAACATAGACCTCCATAGAACCTCCGCAAACGAGTGCGCTCTCTTCAGGGTCAACCGCGCTGAGATCCAGAGTCAGCAGTTTGGGCTTTCCTATTTCCAGTATCTGCAAGGCTTCGCGACAGACTTCCGCCTCGATGGATCCCCCGCCAATCGTGCCCAATTGGCGGCCGTCCGCATAGATAAGCATCTTAGTGGAGTCTTTGCGGGGAGTTGCACCCTTGCGCGCAATAATTGTTGCCAGAGCGGCAGGAATGCCTTTGGAACGCAGTGCCACGATCTCTTCATAAATATCTTTTGACATGGCTAGAAGCTATCATACAGGAGGCGCATTGAATACCCAATAAACACGGCTTTTTGCCGCATACTTTTTGCGCCCGCAGGGCGCCTTCGGAGTGCGGCAGCTTGCTGCCGCTTTCAATAAAAAGGTGAAAAACATGGATTTTGAGCGTTTTTAAAAGCGGCATCGAACAGCCGCCCATCTCCAAAGGCGCCCTGCGGGCGCAAAAAGGATGCGGCATCGGGCATCCGCCGCGCCATGCTCGCTTGACTCCTCGGCATCGCGAGGTACTATGCAAACGCTGTATTTGCTCAGGTTATGGGAAGGAATGGCTCCTATGAGCCTTCCAAAAGAGGAATCGCGGAATTACGCTCCTTGCGATGAATATTATAAAAAGAGTTGGTCATTCCCGTTCTTCGATGTGAACGATCATGTATTCTAAACCATAGCATGAACCTATGAGGTGACCCTTGAGTATGGATTCCGATCTCTATGATGTGGCGATTATCGGAAGCGGGCCGGGCGGATACGTGGCTGCGATCAAGGGCAGCCAGCTGGGCCTGCGAGTTGCTCTTGTTGAAAAATACTCCAGGTTCGGCGGCACGTGCCTGCATTGGGGGTGCATTCCAACGAAAGCGCTATTGCTGAATGCCGAGCTCTACGAAAAAGCGCTTAACGGGAAAGAGTTTGGGATCCTCTACAAAGACATCAATCTTGATTTCCGTCTTGTAAAAGCGCGCAAAGATAAGCTGGTAAAAAAGCTATCGATGGGTACTGATTTTTTGATGAAGAAAAATAAAATCACCACATTCCATGGCATTGGGACGCTGAGCGCCCCGGGAATCGTGCAGGTAGATGGAGATCAGCCGGCAGAAATCCGCGCGCGGAACATCGTCATTGCAACCGGTGCGGAAGCGAGGCTATTACCGGGGCTCTCCATGGATGGACAAACCATCCTGACCAACAGGGAAATTCTTGATTTGGAGAGTGTGCCCAAATCCCTCCTGGTGATTGGAGCCGGCGCGCTTGGCGTGGAATTCGCTTCGATGTTTGCGAAATTTGGATCTGCTGTGACGGTCCTGGAAATGCAACCGCGGATCCTGCCCCTCGAGGACCATGAAATATCCGATGAGATCGTCAAAATCCTGACAAGAAAACGCATCAAGTTTTTAACAAACGTGCGCATCGATGAAATCAGGACTGTGGATGGTTCCGCTGAGGTACAAATCTCGGACGGTGCCGGGGAGTTAAAAAAACTGGTCGCGGAAAAGATATTGATTGCCGTAGGGCGCCGCCCGCTGAGCGGAGACATCGGGCTTGAAAAACTGCATGTTGCAATGACGCGGGAATATGTCACCGTTGACAAAAATATGCAGACAAACATTCCGGGGATTTTCGCGATAGGCGACGTCGTGCCAACGCCCGCCCTGGCGCACGTTGCATCCCATGAAGGCATGCTTGCTATGCGACATATTGCCGGCGACCATCCGGAACCGCTGAACTACGATTTGGCGCCTGCCTGTATTTTCTGCAATCCTGAAGTCGCCAGAGTTGGCCTGACCGAGGCTGCGGCGCGAGAGAGGGGATTTGATGTGATTACCAGCAAGTTCCCCTTCGCGGCGATAGGAAAGGCGGCAATTCTAGGGGAAAGCGAAGGATTTGTGAAACTGGTCAGCGAAAAAAAATACAAGCAGATTCTGGGAATCCACATGATTGGTCCGTATGTTACGGAAATGATTACGGAAGGGACTAGCCTGATCGGGCTTGAAGGCACTGCAGCCGACCTGTCCCATATGATTCACCCTCATCCCACCATTTCGGAGGGAATCATGGAAGCAGCGCATGCCCTGTATAGCGGCGCTGCCATCCATATTTAACAGGCACGTGAGCGAATCCAAAGATTGCATTGCCGTGTGGTATGGTCGTGTTCCATATGCGCAGGCGCTCGACCTGCAGATGAAGGTCTGCGAGCTTAAAAAGCGCGGATTTGGCAGGGACGTGCTGTTACTGTTGGAGCATCCGCCGACCATCACATTGGGACGCAATGCCTCAATGGAGCATTTGCTGGCGCGAGACGATGATTTGAAATCGCAGGGCGTCGCTGTATGCAATGTCGATCGGGGCGGAGATATCACGTTTCATGGTCCGGGCCAGCTGGTGGGATATCCGCTCCTTTCCCTGCATCCCGGAGAACGTGATGTCCATCGCTATATGCGGAATCTCGAGGAATCGCTGATCGATCTCCTGGCCTACTACGGCATTCCAGCGGGACGCGATGCCCGGTTCACCGGCGTTTGGACAGATAAGGGAAAAATTGCGGCTATGGGCGTTCATATAAGCCGCTGGATTACGCGTCACGGATTTGCTCTGAACGTCAATACAGATCTTTCTTTTTATAAAATGATTGTCCCCTGCGGCATCGTGGGCAGAGGCGTTACCTCGATACAGCAGGAGTTGTCGCGCGCTATTGATTTGGCCGAAGTTGCGGGGCGCTATATCCCGAGCTTTGCCTCCGTGTTTTACCGCACCATGATCCCGATGAGTCCGGATGCGTTCTTGGATGAGTTGTCGGGTGCGGAAGCCGGCGGTGTTCAGGAACGGGTTGTTGTCTGATTGCACCGCTTCATTTTTGCGGATTTGTGGCGGCGGGGGCGGACCTGTTTAGTATGCGGGGTTATATTTCTGGGAGGTACAGGGTTTCATGACTACGAAAGTGATAATGCCTCAAATGGGAGAATCCGTTTTTGAAGGCACTCTGACAAAATGGTTGAAGAAAGTGGGAGATCCGGTTACACGAGACGAGCCGTTGTTTGAAATCTCAACGGACAAGGTCGATTCGGAAATCCCGGCACCCGCTTCCGGCATCTTGACGGCAATCCTGGTTCCCGCGGGAAAAACGATTCAAATCAATACAGTGGTGGCCACTATCAACGGCATGGATGCTGCGGAACCCCAGACGGCGGCCTCATCCTCCAAAGAGAAAACGCCTGTTCCGACTCCCCCTGTGGCCGGCGGTGATTCCTTAAGCCTGCCTTTATCGACGGCTGAGGAAACGCCGAAATTGGAACCGCCTCCGGTTCAATCCATGGCGACCGCGCCGGCCGAAATACGAGTTCAGGACATACGGACATCGCCTCTGGTTCGCAGGCTGGCACGGGAGAACAACGTAGATCTTTCGGGAGTTCACGGTACGGGACTGGAAGGACGAATTACCAGGGATGATTTGCTTGCCTATCTCGCCAAGCGTTCGGAACGGGAGCCTGCTCCCGTTGAACCCGTGGCGCCCGTAGCCGTCAGGCAAGAGCTCGCCCACGACCATGGAGTCTTCCATGCGCGAGCCGGCTGCAGCCGCGGGCGTGGGAGCAGCAGGCGGACCCAGGTTTATGGGTGAGAGCGAAAGCGTGCCCATGAGCCCGATGCGCAAGGCAATCTCTGCGCATATGATCCTTAGCCGGAGGACGTCGGCTCATGTAAACACGGTCTTTGAAGTCGATGTCAGCTCGGTTGTCCGGCTGCGCGATGCCCAAAAAGCGGAATTTGAAAAAAGGGAAGGAGTGCCTCTTACCTATACGCCGTTTTTTTCCAAAGCACTCATTGATAACGTTCGGGAATTTCCGATTTTCAATACTTCCGTGGTGGGCGAAAATATCCTGTATAAAAAACCTATCAACCTGGGAATAGCGGTTGCCCTGGATTCGGGCCTTATTGTCCCGGTCATTCGGGATGCGCATCTCAAAAGCTTCACGGGGCTGGCTCTTGCAATCCATGATCTGGCGGAGAGAGCACGCAACAAAAAACTTAAACCGGACGACGTACAAAATGGGACCATCAGCATGACTAACCCCGGAAGTTTTGGCGCTCTTTTTGCCACTCCCATCATTAACCAGCCCCAGGTCGCTATTTTGGGAATTGGCGGCATTGAAAAGCGTCCCGTGGTGATTGGCGATGCGATCGCGATCCGTTCCATGGTTTGCCTTTCGCTTACCTTCGACCATCGCGTCATAGACGGGACCGTGGCGGATATGTTTATGGCAAAGCTCAAGAGCAGGCTGCAGGCTTGGACGCAATGGACCGATTAACGCAAACGCTTTCGTCGGATTTTCCACAGGGCGGTCGCTTGGATTCAATGCATTTTCTCCTTAAGCGCTATTGCCGGATAAAATTAGAAGTCAAGAATTGCTTGAAATAGTGCTGGTGGATGATTAAGGTAACACCCTCACGCCATGATTGGATTACTGGCGTGTGATTGATGGGGAGTCTGTTTATGCTCTGGGGATTTGCGAGTGTCCTGGTTTTCCTTGTTGTCGGATTTGTCATCCTTGCGGCGGTTCTCATTTTCTCCCGTTTGATCCGATCCAAGGGCGTGGCAGGTGTCGATAAATACATGCCCTATGAATGTGGAGAAGTGCCCGAAGGATCCGCCTGGATCCGATTTAATATCCGGTTCTATGTTATCGCGCTGATATTTATTATTTTCGATGTTGAAATCGTTTTCCTTTTACCGTGGGCGGTTGTTTTTAAAAGACTGGGGCTCTTTGCTTTCATCGAAGGCCTGATCTTCATAGGAATTTTGATGGTCGGACTTGCCTATGTCTGGAAAAAGGGCGATCTGGAGTGGATCAAGCCGGAAGATCTGGATGCGCTGAAGGATTAGCCGAGCATCCGGGCTTCGCTGTGCCGTGCAATGACTTGGGGAGTACGGAATGGGCGTATTGGAGGGTAAATTTGAAGAGAATGTCTTCATTACATCGATGGACTGGATATTCAACTGGGCCCGTTCTTCGTCTCCGTGGCCACTATCGTTCGGATTGGCATGCTGCGCCATTGAAATGATGGCCAGCGGCGCCGCACGGTACGACCTTGCCCGGTTTGGAGCCGAAGTGTTTCGCGGCACGCCGCGGCAGGCGGATGTGATGATAGTCGCGGGAACCGTATCGCTGAAAATGGCCACGCGTCTCAAGCGGCTTTATGACCAGATGGCTTCGCCTAAATACGTCATCTCGATGGGAAGCTGCGCCAATAAGGGCGGACCTTACTGGCAATATGGCTATCATGTTCTCAAAGGTGTGGATCAGATTATTCCTGTCGACGTGTATGTCCCCGGGTGTCCGCCCCGTCCGGAATCGCTGCTTGAAGGAATCATCAAACTGCAGAATAAGATTAAGAGTGAAACCATAGCCAAAAAGCCCAAGGAAGGTGCCGTGTGAGACCACAGGAAATTGCAGCATTTCTGACGGAGAAATTCAGCGCCCGTGTCCTGGAATCACAGCTGGAAGCGATGAATCCGTGGAGTGCCGTCGAACCGGCAGCCATCCTCGAAATTTGCCGCTTCATGCGAACGGAAGACACCTTGGATATGGACCATCTCGAGCTTCTGGGCGGAGTGGATTACAAGGATCGCATCGAGATTGTCTATATCCTGTATTCGATGCAGCACCACCATCGCTACACGCTGAAATGCCGATTGCCCAGAGAAACTCCTGTTATTTCTACCGTGGAATCCGTATGGAAAGTCGCCAACTGGCATGAGCGTGAAGCCTTTGATATGTTCGGCGTCGTCTTCGAGGGACACAGCGATATGCGGCGCATCCTGTGCCCGGACGATTGGGAGGGATATCCGTTGCGCAAGGATTATGCGCCTCCGAAGATTTATC
Organism: uncultured Acidobacteriota bacterium; assembly: GCA_963718845.1. Classification (GTDB taxonomy): domain Bacteria; phylum Acidobacteriota; class UBA6911; order UBA6911; family UBA6911; genus UBA6911. The sequence continues at coordinate 146,713 of CAVRAD010000017.1, read as the reverse complement.
GGGATATGCCTGTTTAGGAGAGCAGATGCAATCAGAGTATAGCGGCGAAATAATGACGCTGAATATGGGCCCGCAGCACCCTTCGACGCACGGAGTGTTGCGGTTGGAGCTTAAAACGGACGGTGAAATCGTTGCGGATGCGATTCCCCACATCGGCTATCTTCACCGCTGTTTTGAAAAGACGGTGGAGAACGTCGAGTATCCCGGGGTAGTGCCGTTCACGGACCGGATGGACTATTGCGCCGCGATGAACATGGAACTCGGCTATGTCCTGACGGTTGAAAAGCTCATGGGAATCCATGTCAATAACCGGGTGCGCTGCCTTAGGATTATCATGGCCGAACTGGACCGCATCTCCAGCCATTTAATTGCAGCCGGCACCTATGGCAATGATATCGGTTCCTTCACCCCCTTTATGTGGTGCTTCCGAGACCGCGAAACGATCCTGGATTTTTTTGAGGAGACGTGCGGGGCGCGCCTGCTCTACAACTACAATTGGATCGGCGGCTTGATGTTCGATATCAAGCCTGGATTTGAAAAGAGGCTGATCGAGTTTATAGATTATTTCGAACCCCAGGTCGACAATCTGAATAAGCTTCTATCCGACAATTTTATTTTCATCCGACGAACGGCTAACGTAGGAATCATTTCTCCTGAAACCGCAAAAAGCTACGGCGTGACAGGCCCCAATCTGCGGGGCAGTGGCATCAAGTTCGACGTTCGAAAGGACGAACCGTACCTCGGATATGAAGATTTTGACTTCGATGTGCCTGTGGGATTGGGGGAATATGGCCCCGTGGGATCCTGCTGGGACAGATACATGGTCCGCATCCGCGAGGTCAGGGAAAGCTGCAAGATCATCCGGCAGGCCGTTGCCAGATTGACGCCGGGCGATGTGCATGAATCGATACCCAAGCGCGTGAAACCGCCTGCCGGAGAAGTTTATATGCGCACCGAGTGTCCGCGCGGCGAACTTGGCTATTATATTGTCAGCGATGGCAGCACAAAGCCATATCGGGTAAAAGTTAAATCGCCTTGTTTCACGGTCATGAGCGCTTTCAGGGAAGCAAGCAGAGGAACCATGATCGCGGATATTATCGCCATCCTCGGCAGTATTGATATTGTTCTCGGTGAAATTGACCGATAGCAGGGGAAAGTCCGGATGCAATCCATTGCTCAGCTTCTGCAACGAATACCGAAATACGACACGCTACCGGAGATCTGGCGGCTGCTGATCCCGATTCTGGTGAGCTGCCTCCTTTTCTTTGCGCTTATGGCTCTCGCCGTGCTTTTCCTTGTCTGGCTTGAGCGGAAGATCTCTGCGCACATTCAGGACAGGCTGGGCCCCATGTATGTCGGCGGCTGGCACGGCTGGGCTCAGACCCTGGCGGATGCGCTCAAGCTTCTGCTGAAGGAAGACATCGTTCCGGATGCCACGGATAAGCTGCTGTTCAAAATGGCGCCGTTTATAGTTTTCCTCGGCGCGTTTGCGGCTTATGTGGTTATTCCTTTTGGCGTTTCTTCATTTGTCACGGATTTGAATATTGGGATTCTGTATGTCGTCGCGCTCGGGAGCCTTTCCGTAGTGGGGATCATTATGGCCGGCTGGGCGTCCAATAACAAATATTCGCTCTACGGCGGCATGCGGGCTGCAGCACAGATCATCAGCTACGAAATCCCCGCCGCCGTTGCCATCATGACGGTCATTATTCCCGTGGGAAGCCTGTCGATGGTCGACATCGTCAACGCGCAGAATGGAGGCATTCAAAACTGGTTTCTTTTCCGTAACCCGTTTACCTTCCTGGCGTTTTTCATCTATTTCATTGCCTCCCTGGCGGAAGTGAATCGAACTCCGTTCGATATCCCCGAGGCGGAATCAGAGCTTGTGGCCGGCTTTCATACCGAATATTCGGGAATGCGTTTCGCATTTTTCTTTCTGGCGGAATACGCCAACATGCTGCTGGTGGCCTGCGTCGCCACAACGCTTTTCCTTGGAGGCTGGACACCGGTACTGCCGGGCGGTTCTCAGCTAATTCCCGGACCTATCCTGTTTTTCCTGAAGGCTTTCGGCATCATTTTCGTGCAAATGTGGCTGCGTTGGTCCGTGCCCCGGTTGCGCGTCGATCAGCTCATGTACCTGAGCTGGAAGGTGCTTTTGCCCATTTCTTTTGCTCTTGTTCTCGGGGTTGGTTGGCTGGCTGTTCGGTGATAGAAGATTTTTGAGGATTCGTATGCTGTCTTACTTTAAGGACATCTGGCTTGGAATCATAACGGTGCTGAACTCGATGTGGGTTGCGTGCCGGCATTTCTTTACGCGATCCGTCACTCTTCAATATCCGACGGAAAAATGGACGATGCCTGAGCGCGCGCGCGCCAAGCTGTTCAACAAAATCGAGGATTGCATCGGCTGCAGCCAGTGTGCGCGGGTCTGCCCCACACGATGCATCACCATTAAAACCGAAAAGCGTGGCAAGGATGAACCGGAAATCCTGGCATCCGACGGAACCCCCATAAAGCTTCGCACCTATATCTACGATATTGATATGGCGCTTTGCTGCTATTGTGCGCTGTGCACTTTTTCATGTCCCACGCACTGCCTCCAGATGACGCCGGCCTATGAATATTCCGTCTATGACATAAAAGACCACATCTACCAGTTTGCCAAAGAGAAGCCCTTAAGCGTCCGTGCGCCTGCGGAGCCAACTACAGCCTCATTCTGAAATCGCTATGGATAAAAACCTTTTCACCCAGATCGTTTTTTACTTTTTCGCGACCATGACGATCGCCTCCGCTGCCGTCGTGGTTTTCGCTCGAAACCTCATCCGCTCCGTCTTTGCGCTCCTTTTTACCTTTTTTGGCGTTGCGGGACTGTATGCTTTTCTTGGGGCGGACTTCCTCGCTGCCACGCAGATGGTGATCTATGTCGGAGGCATTCTGGTTCTGCTGCTGTTTGGCGTTATGCTCACGCACAAACTGTATGACTTGAACCTGAAATCCGAGACCTACCAGTTTTTCCCCGCGTTGCTGGTTGTGGTGGTCGTGTTTTCCATGCTGACAACGGTCATGCTGCGCACACAATGGCATAGCAATGTGCAGAGCGACGTTGCGCCTACGACGGCCGCCATCGGGGAGCTTCTCATGAAGGATTACATTCTTCCGTTTGAAGTCGCGAGCATTCTGCTGCTGATCGCATTGATTGGTGCCGCAAAAATTGTCAGGAGAAGATCGGAATGATTGGACTTAGCCATTTTCTCATCGTAAGCGCCGCACTCTTTTCCCTTGGAATTATGGCCGTTTTCGCGCGCAAGAATGCGGTGAACGTCCTGATGGGCGTGGAGCTTATTCTGAATTCCGCCAACCTCAATCTGGTCGCCTTTTCGAGGTTCTCCGCACACAATCTGGATGGCCAGATATTTGTGATTTTCATCATCGTGGTTGCCGCGGCGGAAGCGGCCGTCGGTCTCGCCATCATTTTGTCAATGTATCGAATTATCAAATCAGTCAATTTGGACCGCGCGGATACGCTCAAGGGGTAGTCATGAATCCACAGATTTTATGGGATCTTAAGAAGTTGTATCCGGAGCTGATACTCACCGCGGCTATCCTTTGCGTGGTCGTCGGGGATCTTGCATTCCCAAGGATTCGCAGGCAGGTAACATTTCTCATCGCGGCACTTGGATTGCTTTCGGCCTTCGCGGCCAGTATTTTGCTTTTCGCCGAACCTCAGGGCTCCACATTTTTCGGTGTCCTGGCGGTGGACCCGATGGCCGCGTTCTTCAAGTGCTTTCTGATTCTGACGTCGTTTGTGATACTCCTGGCAGCTCCCAAGTCGCAGGAATTTTCCCGCAGCCACATGGGCGAGTTTTATGCGCTTCTGCTGGCGGCAACGCTGGGCATGATGCTGTTGGCTTCGAGCATCGATATGCTGATGCTCTACATCTCGCTCGAAATGGTTTCGATTGCCAGCTACATCATGGTGGGCTATCTGAAAAATGACCGTCAATCCAACGAAGCCTCGCTGAAATACCTGTTGTTCGGCACCATTGCCACCGGCACCATGCTGTACGGGTTCACGATTATTTACGGATTGACGGGAACAACCAAGATTGCCGTTTTTCGAGATATACTGACCACCAGCCCCGCAGCAGGGCAAAACACTTTGATCCTTCTTGTGGCTACGGTATTTGTTCTGGCCGGTTTTGGCTTTAAAACAGCAGCGGTACCCTTTCATTTCTGGTGCCCGGATGTTTACACGGGAGCGCCGACGCCGGTAACGGCTTTTCTAAGCGTCGGGCCGAAGGCCGCGGGTTTTGCGATCCTGATCCGCTTTTTTTTCACGGGATTCTCAAACGTTGCGGGATTGGACCATTGGACGACCTTGAGTTTTGTTAGCTGGCAGCACATGGTGGTAGTCATTTCCATCATTACGATGACGCTGGGCAATATAGCGGCCCTGCGCCAGGACAATATGAAACGCATGCTGGCCTATTCCTCTATTGCCCATGCGGGCTATATCCTGATGGGGGTAGTCGTTCTGACCGTTCAGGGACTTCAGTCTGTATTGGTCTACCTGATCACCTACCTGTTCATGAATCTGGGTGCGTTTTTAATTGTCATCGAAATATATAATCGCACGGGAAGTTTTGATTTGAAGGACTATCGCGGGCTTTACCGGCGCTCGCCATTCCTCACCATCGCGATGACCATCTTTATGCTCTCTTTAATGGGAATACCTCCATTTGCCGGATTTTTTGGGAAACTGTACGTATTCGGCGCCGCGGTCAATAGAAATCTGGCATGGTTTGCCGTCGTGGGCGCACTAAACAGCGTTGTTGCTGTCTATTACTATGCGAGAGTTATCAAGACGATGATTATCGAAGCAAACGAGGATACAAGCAGGATATGCATCCCGTGGTCCAGCCATGTAATGATCTGGTTCCTGCTGCTTCCCACCGTCGGCATGATGCTGTTTTGGGGGCTGATTCAACAACTGGCAGTTACGTCCACAAAACTTTTTCCCGGATAAATCGTAATTCTTTCAGTTTCTCAGGCGTATGAGGCCAGCAATTCTGCCTGGCTTCCTACCGCGGCTGGATATCCGGGCGTGTCTGTGTTGCTCGACCATTCAGGGCGCAACCTGTATACCGCCCATAGCGTGAAAGGAAATTTAGCTGGCTTTTTCGCTGGAACTAATACGAATTTCGATTGCCACGCCGTCCAGTGCTATCCCGATTTTCATTAGCTTGCGACGTTCCATTTTCAACTGAATCAGGGAGAAGGTTTTTAGTGATTTATATTCCGCAGGATTGCCGTCGAGGGTGATTTTGGCGGAAGACGCATCCAGGAGGAATTTGGCTTTCCCGGGTATCTCAGAGACAAGAATCAGCTTTTCTGACTCTGAAATAGAAAGCAGCCGGTACGTGCCTAATTCCTCACTCAAAGCGAGAGAGCAGAAGGCCAGGAACCATACGATAACGCCGATATATTTAATTGTTTTCATTCGCCCGATTCTTTTTCGCATGCTTTGAGAGTCTTCAATAATCCCATTCATTCTTATCTATTGGAGCAACAAATCAATAATATGGTTCAAAAACCGTCACCGGATAAAAGTCGTTACCGCTGCTTTTTCAGCGTCCAATAGGTATTATATCCGTGAAAGGCCGTCGTTGCCATGCAAGTTATGAGTTTGATTGCGAACATGCCCGCGCACTACTCGGGAGACGTAAAATTGCGAACCATCACGATAAAGGTTGCGTTTGTTTTCTTCTGTTGGATTTCCTCGGCATTTGCGGAGAATCCGGCAAAAATTCTCTTTTTCCCTCTCAATCCTCCTCCGGCCGCCATGACTCTCTCATGGTTGAGCGAGGGGATCGCGCTTTCCATTTCCGAACAACTCCGCAGCCCCGGCATAAAGGTGGTGGCGCGCAACGAACGCTTTCAGCTGGTTGAAAATTTGGATTTACCCCCGGACGCCCATTTGAGCCACGGCAGCATGATTCGTGTCGCTCAAGCGGCAAAAGCCGATCTGATTATTTTGGGAGAATTTTCCGGATCTGAACGCAATCTAAAAGTAGCGCTTAGAATTCTTGACGTAAAGAATTTGAAACTCGGCGGCGAAATTACAGCGAATGGTCCCATGTCGGCATTGGCGCAAATGGAAAACGAGCTGGCCTGGCTGCTATTGAGCAATACCGGATTGCAGAAAGGCGTAACGCGGGAGAATTTCAGCCGGCGGACACGAAAGATTCCAAACGCAGCCTATGCTTCCTTTATTCAAAGTTTTAGCGCAAGCGGCAGAAACAATCAGATCCGATTGCTTCAGAAGGCCGTTGAGGGATTTGGAGAATTTCCGGAAGCGCACTTTCAGTTGGGTACGCTTTACTTCCAACAAGGGGACTGGAGTAACGCGCTGATCCATTTGTCCCGTGGTGCCGGAGAAGAAAGTATGGAGTACGAGTTTATGCTGGGTACCTGCTATGTGCAACAGGGGAGGCCCGTGCAGGCGATTCAATCCCTTTCAGTCGTTTTATCTGCTTCAAGATCGCTCAGAGTGCTCAACAATATCGGAGTGGCCTATCTGCGCAACGGGGATAGCGCGCAGGCCCTGAATGCTTTTATGGAAGCAAGAAACCTTGCTCGTTCAGACGTAACGGCGACCATGAATCTGAGCATTGCCTGGCACCTGCAAGGCAATGATGCCGCCGCCGCCAGTGCGCTGGAAGGTGTGGCCAAAGCTCATCCCAAAAACGGCATGCTGCAGTTTCTTTTGGGACTTGTTCTAAACAGGATCGGGGAAGGCGATAAAGGCGCAGCGGCTATGACCAGGGCGAAAGACCTCGGACTTAATATCGATAAGCTCCAGCTTGGAGGATCCAAAGACCTGGTGCCTCGTCCATACCGCATGGGAACGCTGATGCCCCTGATACTGGGCTTCATGGGCGCGCAACTCTTTTGAATTAGAATCGAATAGCATGAGGCATTGGCTTGACAAGCCCCGCACTCCTACATAAGATAACTTGCTCAGGTTGCCGAAGTGGCGGAATTGGCAGACGCGCTAGGTTCAGGGTCTAGTGGGCTTAAGCTCGTGGGGGTTCGAGTCCCCCCTTCGGCACCAGCTTTTATTCTTTTCTTCCCAGTTGCGTCCAGGTATCCAAAAAACGAGACATGGCACGAGCGAAATCAATTTGCCTCGCCTTACTCCCGACTTTAACAGTCCAAAAAGATAGCAAGAGGCAATCCCCGAAAGCTTTTGATAAGGGTGGAGTTTCCAGAATACTATCAACAGCCTGGTGTAATTCGTCGTGTGAAACGGGAATTGAGAATTTCTTTGCCGCTTTGTCGGGTGATGGTTTTAAAACTTGCTTAGTCTTGCTCATGGTTCCTCCATGCCTAGGTTCAGGGGCTATCGTCTGTTGGCGCCCGCTCTGCGTTTATTTTGACTTCACTATATAGTATTAAAGCTTTAAAAGCCATGCCGGGTCTGCCTGAGTAATTAGAGAGCCTTTCTCTAAGTGCTGCTTATGAAGGAGATAGCTTCCGATTGGGCAATGGCAGGGACGATTGGAGCATCATTTTTTGTCTTCATCGCATCATCGTTCGTGATATATTTCGATGCTACGTACCTGACTATGTATTGGGGATCCACAAGCTGGGAGCCGCAATGCATCGGCTGAGATGGCGTTGCGCTATCCGGTTGAGCAGGGGTTTTTATCGCAGGGACGGAACGCCCGCAGCGGGAGGTATTTCGCATATATGTTGAGGAGAGATGGAAATGCATAGGCCTGTAAAATATTTGGAGAAAATCCTCACTGTTGCAGCAGGAATGACATTCAATGTCGTCCGCTTTTTTGCCAGAAGTGAGCATCCTTCTTTCATCCCCAAATGGTCTGATAAACCTCTATTGAAATCCGGTCAGAAAACCAAACCTCCGTTGGGCTTTCCCCGCACCACCGATTCGCTTTGCCCAAAGTGCGTAATAGAGGCACGAAAGAAAATTCTCAATGATGAAGTAGATTACCGGGCCGTAATAGAGAAGGGTGTGGGGGAAATCAAGGCAACCATTCTCGAACGGGACGGACAGATATGGATGGTGAAGGAATGCCCCATTCACGGTAAATTCGAAGACATCCTGTCGGTGGACAGCAAATTTCAGCAACGCATCGAAGATCTGTATCCGGGCCGTGATATCGAGGCTCACAACGACGATTCGCTGCATAATCACGGGGCGAGCACCGTGAAGTATGGACGCGGCGCGGTTCTGACGGTAGACCTTACGAATCGCTGCAACATGATGTGCGACCCCTGCTTCACGGACGCCAACCAGGTCGGTTTTGTTTGCGAGTTGAACTGGGAAGAAGTGAAAAGAATTCTGGATCGGGCCGTGACGGTAAAACCGCGCCGCCAGATGTCCGTGCAGTTTTCGGGCGGCGAACCCACGATCTCTCCTTACTTCATTGATGCAATTGCCTATGCCAGGAAAGTAGGATTCAACAGCGTTCAAGCTGCGACCAACGGCATCGAGTTTGCGAAGGACGAGAGCCTGGCAAAGCGGGCGTATGAAGCCGGGCTGCGCTATGTATATCTCCAGTTTGACGGAATCGGCAATGACGCGAACAGCCATCGTAAGATCTCCAATCTGTTTGATGTCAAGCTGCGCGCCATAAACAATCTGCACAGCGCGGGCGTCGACATCGTGCTGGTGACAACGCTGCTCAATGGCGTGAATAACGATCAGGTGGGGCCGATTGTCCAGTTTGCCATGGATAATCCGAAGAAAATCGCCTTTGTTTCTTTTCAGCCGGTATCTTTTACGGGCAGGGATGAAGAGATCTCCGATGAAAGGCGTTTCCGAGAGCGCTATACGCTCTCGCATATGGCTCGGGACGTAAAAGCGCACCTCGGAATTTCCGAACCGATGCGGGATTGGTTCCCGATTTCAATGATGAGTGTCTTTTCCGATTTTGCGGACCTCGTGCATGGTCCTCAAGCCAGCTGGGGCCATCTGTGCTGCAGCTGCCATCCTGACTGCGGCATCGGCACCGGATTTATGATCAATAAGGAAACCAAAGAAAAAGCCATGGTTCCCGAGTTCGTCAACGTTCCGCGCCTGGCACAGGATACCCAGCGGGTTACGGATGCGGGGAGGGGAAAATCCTTTTCAAATTTTTTAATGGCGCTGGCGCTGCTGCGGAATTACGATCCCTTCAAATCCCCCAAGAGCCTGAGCCTGATGGATATCCTCAAGAAATTCGACAAGACCATGGGCGCAACCGGCAAGAGCTACGGGAAAGGACTGGAAAGAAGAAAGGATCCATGGAATTTCCTTTTTGTAGCCGGCATGTGGTTCCAGGACCTGTTTACGTACGATTTCCGGCGCACTGAGATGTGCATTATCCCCTACGGAACGCAGGAAGGGGAGATTTCCTTCTGTGCTTACAACACCGGCATTGGCTGGCGGAATATCATAGAAAAAGTGCACATGAATGCTACGACGGCAGACTGGTACAAAAAGCACGGACGGCACGCGGTCTACGCCAATCACAAACCCTTGCCGCTTGAAAGCTATACTCATGATCTGAACGTGGATCCCGTTGCGGCAAATCGCGTTCGATCGCGCAGCGCAGAGGGGAATCAGTCGGCGGACAGGGAACTCGTGCAGATCAAGTAGGGAATTAAAGCCGCAACAGCAGCCCATCCGCCATATCCACGCGAAGGCGCGCAGGCGGAGCCCCTTGAGCTATTCCGTTTACCCGAAGGATACCGGTACGGGAATAAACGAAATGATGAGGATAAGAAGCGCCAGCAGACCCACGATAATCCTGCCTCGCCCAAGCGGCTCTTCTTCAAACAGCGTCCGCGGATGATAGAAGCGTACGCGCCAGCCAACGATCAGAAGCAACAAGGCAAAGAAAAGATAGGATGGAGTTCGCCATTCCCAAAGGTTCAGAAGCACCAGAAACGCCATGCCCGCTATCGAGAGCTGCTGCTGGCGCGAGCGTCCCAGTATGGCATAGGCAATATGCCCTCCGTCCAGTTGCCAGATAGGCAAGAGGTTCAGGCTTGTGGCAAGGAGGCCAACCCACGCGGCCATTGCGATCGGATGCGCAATCATATCCTGCCTGTCGGGTGAATATCCGAGAAGGAGAGCGCCCACCCAGCGAAAAATCAGGGGTTCGCCAAAGCTCAGCCCCCCCGGCGGAAATGCGCCTTTTGGAATGAGCCGTGAACTACTGATCCCAAGGAAAAGAAGCGGCAGCACAAAGACGAATCCGGCAAGCGGACCGGCAACGCCGATATCAAAAAGAGCGCGCTTGTTGAGAAATGGCGATTTAATTCGTATAAATGCGCCCATCGTTCCCGTGATGGAAACGGGCACCGGAATAAAAAATGGCGGAGTGCAGTTCATTCGGTAAAACCGGCAGGCAAAGAAATGCCCCAGTTCGTGCGCCAGCAAAATCGAGATCAATGGGATGGAAAATGATAATCCATAGAGGATAATTCCAGGCTTGCGCAAGAAGATCCGGAGAGCTGCCGTAAAGCCAATGTCTCCGATGCTATAAAACATTCCCGCGAAAGAGGTGCTGATCAGCGTGAGGCAAAAAAGAATAACAGCGATGAGCCATTCATTTCGTAACGGGTTTCGCTGAAAAAAATTGGGACGTGACTTCGGGCTTGTCCGGCAGATAAGACACATCAGGGGATTCCGGAAGGTTACTGCTCACAACAATATGAGGCTTTCTGAGGATGTGATGAAATGCCGCTTATCCTAAAACGCTACGCACGATTTTATCGGCGCGTATTTCTTTGCCGGGCTTAAAACGTATGGTCTTGCCGGGAGGAATTGCCACTTCTTCTCCTGTCCGAGGATTTCGGCCTACGCCGCTTTTTCTCGGTTTGACGATAAATACTCCAAATCCCCTCAACTCAATCCTTTCACCACGCTTCAGTGCATTTTTGAGAGAATTGAAGACAGATTCCACCGCAATTTCCGCTTTTACTTTGGTGATATTCAACTGTTCCGAAACACGGTTTACGATGTCCTGCTTTATCACGCCGACCTCCCATAAGTTAGTGATGGCATTTTACTTGTGGTCCAAATGGCTGTCAAGCCATTTCTATTTACAGGATCATGCCCCGATGATAGACTCGCGCATCTTCGGAGATCTCTGAAAATCCTTGAGTTTTCCGGAATTGACTGAAACTTGCCAAGGAGTGCTTCATGGCTGTGTTGCCCGATGCGTGGATTAAAAAAATGGCGAAAAGCCATGGAATGATTGAGCCTTTTGCGGATCAGCGACCGCGAAAGGGAAAAATTTCTTTTGGCGCGTCTTCCTATGGATATGATTTCCGTCTGTTTAGCGAATATCTAATTCCCGACTTTGACGGCAGCGAGACGGTGGATCCGAAAAAAATGGATGCGGTCCGCTTTAAGACCTATAGCGGACGCACGTGCCGGATTCCCGCAAACTCCTTTATCCTGGCAAGATCCCTTGAATATTTTCGCATCCCGAGGGACGTTATCGTGACATGTCAGGGCAAATCGACGTACGCGCGGTGCGGAGTGATCGTCAACGTCACACCCCTGGAACCGGAATGGGAAGGCTATCTTACCCTGGCATTGGTTAATGCGGCTCCCGTCCCGGCCACAGTCTACTCCGGAGAAGGTATTGGTCAGTTGATATTCATGCGCGCGGAAACACAATGCCTCACTTCGTATGCGGATCGCAAGGGCAAGTATCAGGCACAAAAGCAGATTCGTCTTTCCCGCGTGTAGCGGAAACCGCAGGCGGGACTTAAAAAATCAGGATGGGGCGCGAAGGTCGGGGAATTTGTACTCACATAGGATGTATTTGGCTTGGACGTGCGACTGATGAACAACAGAAAAGGGAAATCCGTTGATTCGAGCCTCGTGAAGAAATTGCTCTTGGTGCTGTGCATTCTTCTGATATGCAATTCCTGCGGGTATCGCGTGCGCGGCTCCGGCGGGAAAATGCCGAATGGGATTGAATCGCTGGGCATTCCCACATTCCGGAATTTAACGAGCCAGTATCGAATTGAACAGATCATTTCGAAGGCCGTGCTAAAGGAGTTTTCGCTGCGCACAAAGATTCCCGTCAATTCCAGCAGCGCAGGCGTTGATTCTGTGCTCATGGGCGAGATTGTGAGCCTCACCTCGACGCCGGTAACTTTTGGAACACAAAAGGTCGACTCCCAGACCTACGGGGCACTTTTATGATCTCAGTGGAAATCAGCGCAAAGCTCGTACGTCAGAAAGATTCGGCAGTGCTCTGGCAGAATGACAGTTTCCTGTATCGTGAACCTTACGTTCTGAACGCAAACGTACGGGATTTCTTTTCGGAAGAGAACCCTGCTCTCGAGCGGCTTGCGCTTCATTTTGCAGCAAGTCTGGCCAGCACAATCCTGGAACGGTCGGCACCTTGAGAATTCAATCTTTGGAAGATCTGGAAAATTGCCTGCGTACGGATGCAGGAATTCGTGTATGCCTGATCCTGGGACCGGAACTGTATCAATGTCAGCGTGCGCTGGATCTGGTAAAACGCACGGTCTTGTCGCCTGGCGCCTTAGCTTTTGACTTCTCTGAATTCTGTGCGGGCGATGGTTCCGCAGACATAATCATCGGTGCGGCAAATACCTTCCCGATGCTATCAAAAAAAAGACTGGTGCTTGTCACTGAAGCAAACAATCTGCCGGATTCCGACCAAGATGCGCTGCTTGACGCCCTGCCGGGAATCTCTCCGCGCAGCATGCTGGTGTTTTTTGCCGAAGACTTCGATCGGAGAAAAAAATTCTACAAGGCGCTGCAGGATAAATATTGCGTGGCTGAGTTTCCCAAACTGAAGGATGCCGCACTGGAAAAATGGGCAGCGGCCTATATCCGGAAACAGGGATTCCGGTGCTCCGTCACCGCCATTAAGAAAGTTGTGGAATTGGCCGGATCCGATCTGCACATGGTAGCCGCGGAACTGGAAAAGCTGCTGTTATATGCGGGTGAAGAAAAAAATATTTCCGACAATGCGGTGGAGACCCTTATTAGCGGAAGCCGCCAACAGAGCATTTTTGAATTAATAAATGCGGTGGGGCGGGCAGACCGCAATGAAGCGCTGCGATCGTTGGCGAATCTGCTGGGGATGGGTGAACATCCTCTGGTTGTGGTTGCCATGCTGGCACGCCACTGCAGACAGGTGCTGATAGCAAAGGATTATCTTGCCAAAAGAGCCAATGCGCGCGAGATAGCAGGGGCTGCGCAAATCCCGCCGTTCATGCTGGATCAATTCCTGCGCCAGGCTGGCGCCGCGGACGCCGGCAAAATGCAGGCGATGCACCTGCGTCTCGCCGAAATCGACAGGAAGCTGAAGTCCACTTCAGCGGACGGGCGTATGCTGTTGGAGAATCTTATTTGCGCTCTGGTTTAAGTGGAGATCAACGCAGACATGGATGGAGGAGTTCAAGCCAGAATCCTGGAATAAAGAATTCCCGATTCTGGCTCCTAGTCCCACCAGCTTAGGCCTTGTTGGAGGCGGCAGATGCTGCATTCAGTCTTTTGGTAAGTCGGGATTTTTGCCGGCTTGCCGCGTTTTTGCTGATCGCTTTCTTCTGCTTTGATTTGTCCACGATAGCATAGAGCGCAGACAGGGAATTCTTCGCTTCCTCTGATTTTCCCGCTTCCAGCTGATCGTTGAACTGTTTCAGGGAAGTTCTCAAACTGCTGCGATTGCTTCGATTTGTGGCTCGATGCTTTAGATTCTGTCGATGCGCCTTGAGGGCCGAGGCATGATTCGCCATCCTAAGTAACTCCTTCAGGTTTATACCATATATCCAAGACCGCGGGACGCCCGAGTCCTTTAAAACCCCTTACTTTACAAGCATTTAAGATACATGTCAAATTATATTTTATGATTGACTTAAGTTCCCGGCAGACCTAGAATTTAAATCCTGACATGCGTGTGCGACTACAGCTCAGCTTTATGCCCGTCCTTGCAGGTGTTGGAACTCTACCTCTGCCGTTTTTTCCCTATATGAGATTGGACCGGATCTTTAGATGAGAAAAGTTCTCCTATCCGACCGTAGTCTGCAGCTATTATTCGGGCCCTTCGACGAAAACGTCAGGTTTCTGGAAGATCTATTCGGCGTTGCCATTCAGGCTCGAGATTCTTCACTGATCATCGACGGGGAGGAAGAGGATGTCGCATCGCTGGAATCGATCCTGGTCGATTTCTCCGCGTTAGTCGACAAAGGCCATGCCATAACCAATGGGGATCTCAAATCAGCATTTAAGCAAATCGCGGCCGATGCCGCCCTTTCTCTTCACGATTTTTTTCCGAAGATGCAACTGCTGACTACGGGAAAGCGCCAGGTAACGCCCAAGAGCCCTAATCAGCGGCGCTATGTCGAAGCCATTCGAAATAACGATATCGTGTTTGGCATCGGGCCCGGTGGCACAGGGAAAACGTTTCTGGCTGTTGCGATGGCGATTTCACACCTGTTTGAAAAAAGTGTTTCTCGCATCGTCCTTACAAGACCCGCGGTTGAAGCCGGAGAGCGCCTTGGATTCCTGCCCGGGGATATTGAAGAAAAAATCAATCCGTACTTGCGGCCTCTCTATGACGCACTCTACTACCTTCTGGATAGCGAAAAAACTCAACGCTATATTGAAGAGGGCACGATCGAAATTGCGCCGCTCGCTTTTATGAGAGGTAGAACGCTGAACGATGCGTTCATCATTCTGGATGAAGCCCAGAATACAACGTCGGAACAGATGAAAATGTTTCTGACCCGAATCGGTATGCGATCCAAGGCTGTTATTACGGGAGATGTTACGCAGATCGATTTGCCATCCGGGCGAAATTCCGGCCTGATTGAAGCCAAAAATATCCTCGGCGATATCGCAGGACTCTCCTTCTGCTACTTCAACGAAAACGATGTGGTGCGCCACCACCTGGTGCGTTTGATTATAAAGGCCTATCAAAGGCATGCTGAGAACGAGATAGCTCCCGAGGGAAACGGCAAGAATGGCAAAGGATCAAAAAATTAGGCTCGGCATTATTTTCGGCGGAAGATCCGGCGAACACGAAGTCTCCATAACGTCTGCCGCATCCGTTATCAATGCGCTGGATCCGGAAGAATTCGAAATTACGGTTTTCGGCATCACCAAAACGGGCACGATTGCAAATATATCCGAAATGCGTGCCATGCTGCCCCTGGATGTGCAATCCCGAGTTTATTTAAGTCCGGCTCTTGTAGCCGATGGTTCCGGCATGAGAGTATCGACGACGTTGCCTGCCGAGGGCCGCGATTCGCGTAGATATCCGGAAATCATTTTCCCGTTGCTGCACGGTCCCTATGGCGAAGACGGCACCATTCAAGGGTTGCTCGAAATCGCGGGACTGCCGTATATCGGCTGTGGCGTCCTTGCCTCTGCTGTCGGGATGGACAAAGATATCATGAAGAGGCTTTTTTTGCAGGCGCGGCTTCCGGTGGCGCCCTTCCGAACCGTTTTCACGCGCGATCTGGAAAAAAACATGGCATTTCTGAAACAGCTGACGGCCGCAGAATTCGGCTATCCCATGTTTTCAAAGCCGGCCAATCTGGGTTCGTCGGTAGGCATATGCAAAATTCATTCAGGCGGCGAATTTGAGGGTGCGCTGAGACACTCGGCGCAATTTGACCGAAAAATTTTAATAGAAAAGGGAATTGACGGGCGCGAGCTGGAATGCGCGATCCTTGGGAACGAAAATCCTAAAGCATCGGTCGTCGGGGAGGTGTTTTCGGCTCACGAATTTTACGACTATAAAGCCAAATATCAGAACCCGGACAGCAGGCTGGAGATTCCGGCGCGCATAGAAGAGGCGAAAGCGGAGGAGATCAGGGAGCTGGCATTGCGCTCTTTCAAAGCAATTGACGGCACCGGTTTGGCGCGCGTTGATTTCTTTCTGGAGCGCGAGTCCGGTCAAGTATGGATCAATGAAATAAATACAATGCCGGGATTCACGCCGATAAGCATGTATACGAAGCTCTGGGCGGCAAGTGGTGTGCCTTTCAGCCAATTGGTGCGGCGCCTGGTGCGCTTGGGCGAGGAAAGATTCCGGCAAAGAACAGAACAGAGGATTTCAGAGGGCTAGAACTATTATTTGACGCAAAAATGTCTTATTTCAAAAGCGGCTTTTAACCTAAACGCCTGGCTGGCTAAAGCGGGTGTGATGCGCGGGAGGAAACGCTTATGAGTGTGCTGATGCGTGAGGAGGAACTCCGGGAGCGATTGCTAAAAGATAATGTGGAGTTCCGGCGGCTGGCAGCCGAGCATCAAGACTACGCCGATAAGCTGGAAGATTTGACGAACAAGCATTTTTTAAGTGCGGAAGAACAAGTGCAGGAGAAACTGCTTAAAAAGAAAAAACTGATACTTAAGGACCAGATGTATTCGATGGTCCAGAAGGCGCGAAAACAGATGAAATCGGGGTCCAGCTAGCGGGATAGTGCGCCTGTTACGTTTGAGGACCAAACGGTGCTGAAACTGTATTTGTATTCGATTCGGGACATCCGCTCCTGTGGGCGATTTGCATCCCGACTCAGCGAATATCAAAGGATCGATAATGGCGCGTGACGCTTATAAATTTTGCATTCCTGTGCTGATAGCAACCCTGCTTTTCGTGGTTTCAGGCCATCCATTCTTGGCGCTGATTTGTTTCATCCTTGCGTCCTTTATTTGCTATTTCTTTCGAAATCCCAAGCGCGAAATTCCGCAGGGAAGAAACCTGGTCGTTTCTCCCGCAGATGGGAAGGTAGTCAAGATTTCGCAGGGTCCTGATGGAACGAAGACTGTCAGTATATTTTTAAATATATTCAACGTGCATGTGAACCGCTCCCCGATATCCGGCCGATTGGAACAGCTCGAATATATGCGAGGCAAGTTCAAAGTTGCCTACGATGAGGAAGCCTCCAAGGTCAACGAGCAGAATATCCTCACTATTTACGGCCAGGACATGACACTGGTAGTGCGGCAGATCGCTGGGTTGATTGCCCGACGTGTGATATGCTGGAAGAAACCGGGAGAAAGCCTGGAGCGCGGAGAATTGATCGGTTTGATCCGTTTCGGATCCAGAGTGGACATAGCGCTTCCGGAACGTGTCAGGATTCACGTCAAAATCGGCGACCGTGTGAAGGGCGGCAATTCCGTTCTTGGAGACTATGAATGAAAGAGCCGGCCGAAGAAAAACTATCCGGTGACGCGGTTCCACGACGCAGGCGTCTGGGGCGCAGAGTGTTTGTGCTGCCAAGCCTTTTCACCGTGGGGAATATTTTTTGCGGCTATTATGCAATTCTGGCAACCATGTACGGCAATTTCGGACAGGCTGCGCACGCAATCGGAATCGCCATAATTCTGGATATGCTCGACGGGCGCATCGCCCGGCTGACAAATTCCAGCACAGAGTTTGGATTGCAGCTGGATTCCCTGGCCGACGTTATCTCTTTTGGGATCGCGCCCTCCGTGCTTGCACTTGTTTGGGGTCTGTCTACCGTTGATTACAGTCTGGCATGGATTGCAGCTTTTACTTTCACGATTTGCGGTGCCATGCGCCTGGCCCGTTTTAATGTGCAAGCCGGAAATCTTAAGCATTTCGTCGGCCTGCCCATTCCCGCAGGAGGCGGGGCGGTAGCCGCAATCGTCCATTTCTTTTCGGACCCGATCCGGAATCCCGTGGGATCCAATCTGATGGTTGCGGCGGTGTTTTTGCTGGCATTTCTGATGATAAGCACGATCCGATATAGCAGCATGAAACACCTGACCCTGGGAAAAAAGTCGCACCTTACCATCCTGGTAATAGCATTGCTGCTCGCGCTGATAGTCTACCTGTCAAAGCCGACGCTACTTGCCCTTGCAGTTGCCTATGTGATCTCCGGACCCGTTTCCCGGATTTATGGTGTATTGCGCCGAAAAAAACCGGGAGAAGAATTGACGCTCGCCGATTCCATGCAGCATCGCTGAGTATTCTGAAGGGCGGCTGGAGGATGGCATCAGCAAGCGCAGTCAAGGTCTTTTAACACGCTGCAGCCGCATCCTTTATTCGCACCCGTTATGCCTGTATATGAGGCTGAAGCCATAGTTCTCCGTCAATATGCGCTTTCCGATTCGGATCGCATCATCGTATTTATCACAAAGGAATTTGGGAAAATACGGGCGGTTGGCAAGGGAGTAAAGAAGCCCAAAAGCCGTTTTGCCGGCTTCGCTTGAACCGTTTAATCACATCCGTTTGGAGTTCTATGGAAGAGAAGGTCAAGACCTCAGCCAGATACGTCACGCTGAACTCATTCGCTCCTACTTGGGAATTAATCCCAGTCTTGAGCAGATCTACGCGTATAGTTATTTTGCGGAAATAGCTAATGAAATAGTTCAAGACAACCAGCCTAACTACCCGTTATTTAGGCTTATATTGGGTATCATGGAGGCGGGGGCAAAAAATGGCATCACCCCCGCTCTGGTGCACTATTTTGAGATCTGGTGCCTTAAATTGAGCGGATTATTTCCCAATTATGCCTATTGCTCAAATTGTGGCAAGTGTGTTAAAGATGATGGGTTTTTCGCATGGATTGAAGTCGGTCAAGCCCGGTGCGATGCCTGCGCTCAAGGACGGGGAATGAGGATTGGGGCGCCTGCAGCCGCGGCTTTAACATTAATAGCAAAGCTTCCGCCGGAACAATTTGTGGCGAGCCCTCTTTCGAGGGACGCCGCCAGGGAAATCGAGCGGCTATCCCAACGGCTCCTGGCTTTGCACCTGGAAAAGCAGCTAAAATCCTATCGGATTTTAAGAGAAGCTCTTCAAAGCCCGTAGAAAAATGATGCGACCGAAAAATATACAGCAAATTATTTTGACTCTGGAGCGGTTCTGGGACCGGCAGGGGTGCGTTTTGCAGCAGCCCTATGATGTGGAAGTGGGCGCAGGCACGATGGCGCCTGAAACATTTTTGCGGGTGCTGGGGCCGGAGCCTTACCGCGTTGCGTATGTCATGCCCTCCCGGCGTCCGACGGATGGGCGCTATGGCGACAATCCCAACCGCGTGCAAAAGCACCACCAGTATCAGGTGATCCTGAAACCTGCACCCAAAAATGTACAGGATCTCTATCTGCAAAGCCTGTCTGCGCTTGGCATTGATTTGAAAGAGCATGATCTGCGATTTGAAGAAGACAATTGGGAATCCCCCACTTTGGGAGCGTGGGGAATCGGTTGGCAGGTATTGCTGGACGGTTTGGAGATAACGCAGTTCACATATTTTCAACAGGCTGGCGGCATCGATTTGGAGCCCATCAGCGCTGAAATCACCTACGGACTTGAGCGCATCGGGACATTTATCGCACAGGTGGACAGCATCTATGACCTGCAGTGGTCCAACACAGTCACGTATCGGGATATTCGACATCGTGAGGAAATCGAATTTTCGCGATACAATTTTGAGGCAGCCAATGTCGATATGCTGTTCAAACTTTTTTCTCTGTATGAAGAAGAAAGCAAGCGATTGCTGAACATGGATTTGGTGCTTCCTGCCTACGATTATTGTCTTAAATGCTCGCACACATTTAATCTGCTGGATTCCCGGGGCGCTATCAGCGTCACAGAGCGCGTGGGCATTATCGCGCGCGTGAGACAACTCGCATGTGAAGTGGCCAGGCGCTACCTCGCAAGCCGGGAGAAGCAGGGATTTCCGCTGCTCGAAGCGCGCAAAATAGTGCAACCCGAGCCGGCTTAGTTATCGGATATGGAAAAATCGGAACTTGTTGTGGAGCTTGGAGTCGAAGAAATTCCGGCTTCAATGATTGAAGACGCAGCGCGTCAATTGGTGGATTTATTGGTGGAGTCGCTCAAGGCGCAGCGGCTGTCCGTGGGTGAGTCTGAGCGCTTGTACACACCGCGCCGTATAATCGCGGCAATACGGGATATTCCGGTGTGTCAGGATGATCTGGTCGAATCCATTGTGGGGCCGCCCAAGAGCGTTGCGTACGACGACGCGGGTGCGCCGACAAGGGCGGCGCTGGCCTTCGCGCAGAAAAACGGCGTGCACGCGTCACAGCTTAAAATCGTTCAAACTCCAAAAGGCGAATATCTTTCCATTGAACGCAAGGTTCGTGGCGAGAAAACCCACAAAATCCTCGAAACGCTGCTGCCGTCCGTTATTGGGAAAATCCAGTTTCCCAAAACAATGCACTGGAGTGCCGACAATTTTCGGTTTGTTCGGCCGCTGCGCTGGATTGTAGCCCTTTTCGGCGGGGCGCGCGTCCGCTTTAAAATCGCCGATATCGCATCATCGCACTTCACGGTCGGGCACCGGTTTCTGGGCAAACCCAGAATCGTGGTTTCTTCGTTTGATTCTTTGAAGCAAAAGTTGCGCGAAAATTCCGTTTTGGTGGATCCGCGGGAGCGCCTGGCTCGCATTGGGTCTGCGCTCGAGCGTGAGGCGCTAGCTTGCGGGGGGCAACTCTTGGATGATCCTGAGCTGCTGAAAACGGTGGTGAACCTGAATGAGATGCCCTCGGTCATCCGGGGATCATTCGAACGGCGTTTTCTTTCTCTGCCCCAAGAGATCCTTATTACAGTCATGCGGGAGCATCAGAAATATTTTTCCGTCCTGAACGACAAACAAGAGTTGCTGCCGGTTTTTCTGGCGGTCGTGAATCTTCAATCGGATGCCAAAGGCAACATCCGGACGGGCCACGAAAGGGTATTGCGCGCCAGGCTTGCGGACGCAGCCTTTTTCTGGGATACCGATCGCAAAATCTTACTTGGAAACCGCGAATCCTCTCTCAAAAACGTGCTGTTCCAGGAAAAGCTCGGTTCGTACTACGACAAGACCCAGCGATTGCTCGCCTTGCTGCCCAAAGTTGCTCCGGTTCTCGGCAGGGTGGACCTATTGGCGGACCTGGAAAGCGCAGCCCGTTTGTGCAAATGCGATTTGATCACCGAAATGGTCAAGGAGTTTACGGATTTGCAGGGAGTTGTCGGCGGTCTTTATGCGCGTGCCGAGGGATATCCGGAGCCGGTATGGCGCGCCATTTACGAACAATACTGCCCGAAGTCTTCGAATGCACCCTCACCGACTTCCGCTACCGGCGCGATTCTGGCGCTGCTGGATCGCGTTGACACGGTGTGCGGCTGCTTCGGCGTAGGGCTGATCCCTTCAGGTTCAGGAGATCCCTTTGCCGTCCGGCGCCAGGGAAATGGCATCTTGAAGATTATTTTTGACCATGGACTGAGTGTCTCTTTGGACGCTCTGATCCAATGGAGCCTGGATACCCACGGCCGCGCATCGGATCAGACAGCCGGAGATTTGCGGGAGTTTTTCGAAGGACGCCTGCGCTTTCTGTTCGAAGAAATGGGATTTGCCTATGATTGCGTCAATGCCGTTCTTGCGGCCGGCTTTGATGATCCGCTGGACGCGCTGCAAAGACTGCGCGCCCTGCAGGCACTGCGGGATGAGCCGGACTTCTTATCTCTGGCATCGAACTTTAAGCGTATAGTAAACATAGTAACTCAGGCGGGACAGAACGGCGGCGATCTCGAGGAGTCTCTGCTTCAGGATCCGGCGGAGCTGGCCTTATGGCAGGGCTATCGGCGCGTACAGCCCGAAGTTCAGGCTGCAGGCAAAAGCCATGACTACGGCGCTGCGCTGCGTGCGTTCGCCTCCATGCGGGGCGTGGTCGACGAATTTTTTAAAGCAGTCATGGTCATGGCCGAGGATGCGGCGATTCGAAAAAACAGGATCGCCCTGTTGCAGTGCATTTCACAGCTTTTTATCAGCGTCGCTGATATTTCCAAAATCGTGATCGAAAAGTAAGTAGATTTACAACAATCCGGATGATGCCCGCCGGCGCCATCCAATTTGAGGAAAGAAAGATGATCTCCAAAGGACAGAAAATCGAGCCTGCGCAAGGGAAACTGGGTGTCATGCTTCCTGGAATGGGCGCCGTCACCTCGACGTTTATTGCAGGAGTGGAAGCTATTAAAAAAGGGTATGCGAAGCCCATTGGATCGCTGACTCAAATGGGGACCATCCGTTTGGGCAAACGCACGGACAATCGCATCCCTAAAATTAATGAATTCATATCACTTGCTACTCTTGAGGACCTGGTGTTTGGAGGATGGGATTTATTCTCCGATAATATCTACCAGGCCGCATCCACAGCCGGAGTCCTGGAACGGAGTCTGATTGACAGTATCCGTCCCGCCCTGGAAGAAATCAGCCCGATGCCTGCAGTCTTT
This sequence comes from uncultured Acidobacteriota bacterium, assembly GCA_963718845.1. Taxonomy (GTDB): domain Bacteria; phylum Acidobacteriota; class UBA6911; order UBA6911; family UBA6911; genus UBA6911. Next base: position 124,445 of record CAVRAD010000017.1, on the reverse strand, counting down.
GACAAGGCCTATGTTCGCCGGCTGGACGGATCAAACGTCAAAAAAGCTGCCAACAAAATGGAACTTGCCAACCAGCTTCGAGACGATATTAAAAACTTTCAGAAGAAGCACAACCTGTCGCGCACTGTCATGGTCTGGTGCGGAAGCACAGAAATCTTTCTGAAGCCCTCTGCCGTGCATCAAACAATTGAAAGCTTTGAGCAGGGATTAGTGAAGAACGATCCCGATATCGCGCCAAGCATGATTTATGCCTATGCGGCGATCAAATCCGGTGTCCCTTACGCGAACGGCGCTCCCAATCTCTCGGGGGACATTCCGGCTCTTATGCAGCTTGCCAAGGATTTGAGCGTTCCCATTTGCGGCAAAGACTTCAAGACCGGGCAAACCCTCATGAAAACCATTCTCGCCCCGGGTTTGAAGGCCAGGCTAATTGGACTTAATGGATGGTTTTCGACGAACATTCTGGGAAACCGGGACGGAGAAGTCCTGGACGATCCGGAAGCGTTCAAGACCAAAGAAGAAAGCAAGCTTTCCGTCCTCGAGCATATACTCCAACCGCAGCTGTATCCGGATTTATACTCCAACTATACGCACAAGGTCCGCATCAATTACTATCCGCCGCGTGGAGACAACAAGGAAGGATGGGATAACATCGACATTTTCGGATGGCTCGGATATCCCATGCAGATCAAAGTCGACTTCCTCTGCAGGGATTCCATCCTGGCGGCGCCGATCGTATTGGATCTGGTGATGTTCCTTGATCTTGCCAGCCGATGCGGCATGAGCGGCATTCAGGAATGGCTGTCGTTCTATTTCAAGAGCCCGATGTGCGCACCGGAACTGTACCCGGAGCACGACCTGTTCATTCAGCTGATGAAGCTCAAAAACACCCTGCGCTTTTTAAAGGGAGAAGAGCTGATTACGCATCTGGGAACGGAATACTACGATTAGAAAAGCAGATTGGGCGATTGACGATGGAGAACACGTGCGTGTCCTTCCTAGCGTCAATCGCCCTTTTTTTATGCGGTGTGCGAAATAGTCTGCTCGGATCCCAGCGCCGCCTGCGCTGCAGCAAGACGCGCAATGGGCACGCGGTACGGCGAGCAGGAAACATAGTTGAGTCCTACCCGGTGGCAGAAAATAACGGAAGAGGGCTCTCCGCCGTGTTCTCCGCAGATACCGACCTTCAGCTCCGGCCTTGTTTTTCTTCCGCGCTCCGTTCCCATCTGCACTAGCTGACCGACGCCTTCCTGATCCAGGACCTGGAACGGATCATCCTTGAAAATACGGTTCTCAATATAAAAGGGCAGGAACTTGCCCGAATCGTCCCGGGAAATCCCATAGGTGGTTTGAGTGAGATCGTTTGTGCCAAACGAGAAGAACTCCGCTACTTCGGCAATGCGGTCGGCTGTTAGGGCGGCGCGTGGCAATTCAATCATCGTGCCAACCAGATATTCGACTTTTTGATTGGCTTTGCCGAAGACTTCCGCGGCGACCCTGCGCACTGTATCGCTCTGCAGTTTCAGTTCCTTTACATCCGCAACCAGCGGGATCATAACCTCAGGCAGCACCTTAATCCCTCTTTTTTGCACATTGACGGCCGCCTGGAAAATCGCCTGCGCCTGCATCTCGGTTATTTCCGGAAAGACAACGCCAAGGCGGCATCCGCGATGACCAAGCATGGGATTGGCCTCATGCAGGGACTGCACTGTATCCCAAAGATGTTTGGCGTTCACCTTCAGTTTGCGCGCCAGCTTGCGCGTTTCTTCTTCCCCGTGCGGCAGGAATTCATGAAGCGGCGGATCCAGTGTCCGAATGGTAACGGGCAGCCCGTTCATGGCCTTGAATATTCCTTCAAAATCCTTGCGCTGGAGCTTGATCAACTCACTGAGCCCTCCTTTGTACAAACGCTTGGGCTCTTCTATATCCTTTTTAAGCTTATTGCGGCTTTCCTGAATCTCCTTGCGTTTCTTGGGCGAAGCCGCACGACTCAGTTCGAGCTCCAATGCATTCAGTTCGCGCTCAAGCCGTTTGTAATCCAGCGAGCCGAGGATCATCTGGCGCACATAGTCGATTCGATCTCCGGCAAAAAACATATGCTCCGTCCGGCACAAACCAATGCCTTCGGCGCCGAAGGATCGGGCTATGGCGGCATCCGCGGGGGTGTCGGCATTTGTGCGGACTTTCATCCTGCGGACCTTGTCGGCCCACTGCATCAGCTGGTGGAAATCGTCGCCCAATTCGGGATCGATCAAGGGAGCCTGGCCCAGGATCACGTGTCCGCTCGTTCCATCAACAGTGATCCAATCGCCGCGGACCACACGCACACCGTTCACGGTGAATTCATTGCGTGCGTAGTCGATTGCAATCTCTCCGGCTCCCACGATACAGGGCTTGCCCCAACCGCGCGCTACAACCGCCGCATGGCTTGTGGGGCCTCCGGTAGATGTGAGGATCGCTTGAGCCGCGTCCATGCCGCGAACATCTTCCGGGGAAGTCTCGCGCCTTACCAGAATCACCCGTTCGCCCTTTTCCTTCCATAGTTCAGCCTCTTTGGGCGTAAAGACCACTCGACCTGAAGCGGCTCCCGGACTCGCATTTATTCCCTTAGCCAATACCTTCAATTTGGCTTTAGGATCGATCATTTTATGCAAAAGCTGGTCGAGATCACCGGCAGGAATCCGCATGATAGCGGTGCGCTCGTCGATCAATCCCTCTTTCACCATTTCAACGGCAATCCTGACGCCCGCGGGGCCCGTGCGCTTGCCATTCCTGGTCTGCAGCATCCAGAGCTTCCCGCGCTCAACCGTGAATTCCAGATCTTGAAGATCGCGGTAATGGCGTTCGAGTTTATCGGCGACCTGAACAAACTGGTCATAAATCTGGGGCATATCTTCTTTGAGTTCGTCGATATGCTTCGGCGTCCGAATGCCTGCCACGACATCTTCGCCTTGCGCGTTGGCGAGGTAATCGCCGAACAGCTTCTTTTCTCCGGTGGCAGGATTTCGGGTAAAAGCGACGCCCGTACCGCAATCATCCCCCATATTGCCGAAAACCATTGTGACTACATTGACGGCGGTTCCTAGAGTGTCGGGAATTTTTTCTCGCCGCCGGTAGGCGATGGCACGATCTCCGTTCCATGATCGAAAAACGGCTTTGATGGATTCTTCAAGCTGCTGATACGGATCGGCGGGAAAATCAGCGCCGGTTTCCGAACGAACGATTTTTTTAAACTCCCGGCACACGGCCGCAAGATTTTCGGAGCGGAGATCCGTGTCTGCCTTTGCGCCGCATGATTTCTTTATTTTGCCCAAAGCATGCTCAAACAAGTCTCCATCCACTCCCAGCACGATCTTGCCGAACATCTGGATGAATCTGCGATAGGCATCCAATGCGAATCTTTCATTCGAGGTCAGACTGGCAAGGCTACGGACGGTTTCGTCATTGAGACCAAGATTCAAGACAGTGTCCATCATTCCGGGCATGGAAAACTTGGCGCCGGATCTTACGGAGACCAGCAACGGATTCGAAATGCTGCCGAATTCCTTCCCTGTGGAATTTTCCACTTTTTTGAGCGCGGAAATAACCTGGTTCCACATCCCTTCGGGGAATTGCGATTTCCCGGAATAGTATGAGTTACAGGCTTGTGTCGTTATGGTAAAACCCGGAGGCACCGGCAAGCCTGCATTGGTCATTTCTGCCAGGCCGGCCCCTTTTCCCCCGAGAAGATCCTTCATTTCTCCGTTGCCATCGGCTTTTCCGTTAGCAAATAAATAGACATATTTAGTGGACATTAATAATCTCCTGCATTAAGCATTCGCTGCCGTCGTGAATAAAGAACACTTGATAATACATCAAAACCGGGCGCCGAACATTACCTAAATGGCCGAAATGCGGGTTAGGTTCATTTTGGAGAGGATTTGCGTGGGGAAGAAGTGTTTTCCCCAGCCTGGGCCCGGCGCCCCGGCAAGCCGGAACGTATCGGACCACAGGCTGAGTTTAGCTTCTCGAATAGCCTGACGTTCTTATCGGCAGCCGGTCGGATTTCATTCAAATTTTTTATGGGTATCGTTCTGTGGCGCCGTTTTAAGCTTCTGCAGTTCACGCTCGAGATCGCGCACCTTGCGGACCAGATTCGGCAATTTGGTAAACGCGGTAACCGCGCGCCGCCACGTTGCATTTTCAAAGGCCGGAGAACCGGACATCACCGATCCGGCTGGAATATCGTGGGAGGTTCCGCTCTGCGCCGTGATGACAGCCTTGTCACCGACCTCCATGTGGCCGGCAAATCCAGCCTGTCCTCCGACCCACACGCCATTCCCGATATGGGTGGATCCTGCAACTCCGACCTGCGCCGCCAGAACAGAGTGCTCCCCCACGCGGGAACCATGGCCTATCTGAACCAGGTTGTCCAGTTTTGCGCCGCGGCGAATAACGGTATCCCCAACGGCCGCGCGATCGATTGTCGTATTGGCTCCCACTTCAACGTCGTCTTCAATCACAACGCAGCCGCTCTGACAGATCTTGTAAAAGATCCCGTCTTTGGTGGGAGCGAAGCCAAATCCATCGCTGCCAATTACGGCTCCATTCTGCAGGATGACGCGATCGCCAATCCGGCACCCTTCGCGAACAATCACGGAAGCGTGGAGAACGGATGCATCCCCGACCGTCACACCGGGATACAGCACCACATGCGGATGGATAACGACCCCGCAGCCTATGCGGCATCCTTTGCCGATCACCGAGTATGCTCCGATGCTCGCATTCACGCCGATTTGAACATCGTCGCCGATTATAGCGGTTGGATGTATGCCGGGATCCGGCGGCACAGGCACGAAGAAAATCTCGAGGGCACGGGCAAACGCGAGATAAGGGTCGTCCGCGCGCAGGCTCGGAATCGGCACCGGAGGAATATCCTCTCCAAGAATGATTGCGGACGCGCGGGTATTTGCAATATGGCTGATGTACTTCCGGTTTGAAACGAATGTGAGATCTCCCGGGCAGGCTTCATCAATACCTGCCACGCGAACAATCTCCTCATCCGTATCTCCAATCCACCGGCATCCGATTATTTGAGCGATTTGGGAAACCTTCATAGTTAGGTATGGTAGTATTAGGCACCCGCGGGCGTCAAGGAGAGGCTGTTTTGGATTTCACGAACCATTCGGAGGGCCAGGAGCCGGAAGGATTGCGTGCGCCGGAAAGCAGCATCACCCGTGCCGCTTTTTCGGTCGGCATTGCGGTATTGATCAGCCGTTTCCTCGGACTTGCGCGTGAAGTAGTCCTTGCCAGATATTTCGGCGCCGGGCTTCACACGGATGCCTTCAATGTCGCGTATAGAATCCCAAATCTGCTGCGCGATCTTTTCGCCGAAGGAGCGTTGAGTTCCGCGTTTGTGCCGACATTCATCCGGCGTATGACTCAGGATGGCAAAGAACAGGCGTGGCTGCTTGCCAATCGCGTGCTGAGCGCTCTGTTGGTGATTGTGGGCGCCCTGACTCTGATTGTTTTTTTCGGCGCCAAGTTTTTTGTTTATTTGCTGGCCTCAGGATACGCATCCATCCCTGAAAAGTTTGAATTAACGGTGCAAATGACTCGAATCATGTCGCCGTTTCTTCTATGGATGTCTCTGGCTGCGGCTGCAATGGGGTTGCTCAACGCCTGTGGCCGGTATTTTGTTCCGGCCATGGCTTCATCGGCGTTCAATATTTGCTGCATCCTGGCGGGAATTTTTCTGTCGCCTTTAATGTCGCATTGGGGCCTGCACCCCATTGTTTCCATGGCCATCGGCGCTCTGGTTGGAGGGGCAAGCCAGTTTTTTGTTATGATGCCCTCCGCGTATGCCGCCGGTTTCCGCTATCGCTTCGTCCTTGATTTTTCTGATCCGGGAATTCGGCATATCGCGCACCTTATGCTTCCGGCCGTGGTCGGCCTGTCGGCTATGCAAATCAATATTGTGGTCGACTCTCAGATCGCCTCCGTTTTTGGGAATGGGCCCGTATCGTGGCTGAACTACGGCTTCCGGCTGATCCAATTCCCCATCGGCGTTTTCGGGATTGCCATTGCCACAGGCACAATGACGACGGTTTCGCAGTATGCGGCATTGAATGCGAAGGACAAGCTTTGCCGGGCTGTTGATGCCAGTCTGAAACTTGCAGCCTGCCTCGCATTTCCGGCAACGATCGGTTTGATGGTATTTCGCCGTGAGATCGTCCAATTGCTTTTTGAAGGAGGGCTCTTTCTTCCCGAGCATACGCAGAAGACCAGCCAGGTTGTTTTGCTGTACGCTCTGGGATTGTTTTCATACTCGGCAGTCAAAATACTGGTTCCGGTTTTTTATGCATTGGATGATGCCCGCACGCCGGTTCGAATAAGCCTGATCAGTGTAGCGGTCAAAATTGCTCTCAATTTTGCATTCTTTATTCCCTTCGGATTTCTTGGACTGCCGTTAGCTACGTCTGCCGCTTCCTGGCTGAATCTGGCGCTGCTATTGAATCATTTGCGGCGCCGGACCGGTGTTTCCGGAGGCATGCCGCAAGCTGGCGCTTATCTCCGAATCGCGCTGGCTTCGACCGCTATGGGAACACTGGCCCTGCTGGCGTTTTATGGCACGGGAGCGCTTTTTCCGGCATCTGATGTCCTCGGGCCGGCATCTCAGGCTCGGACTGGCGATTCTCATCGGTTTTGCATCTCTTTTTCCGCTGTATCGAATATTCCGCGTTCATGAAGCAAAAGAGGTATATCGCTTGGCTGCTCTGCTGTTGAGGAAGATCCGATGAGCCGCGACTATTTGGCCGAGTTCAAAAATTTCTTGCGCATAGAAAAAGGGCACTCGCCGAATACCGTAACGGCCTATTCCCATGACTTGGAAACGCTTTTCGAATTCTGCCGGAAACAGGGCTGGGATATCACTCAGCTTGGGAGGGAAGATATTCTCGGCTGGAGCCGGCATTTGCTGAGCGAGGGGCTTTCGGCCAGATCAACGGGCAGAGCTCTCAACGCAGCCCGCAGCTTTTTCCGGTTCCTCCTGGGAGATCGAATTATCTCCGCAGATCCCACGGAACAGCTTGAGACGCCGAGATCTCTTAAACCGCTGCCCAGGTTTTTAAACAAAGAGGAAGTGGAGAACCTGCTGGCCGCGCCGGAAATGGACACGCCGCTGGGAAGCAGGGATCGCGCGATGCTCGAAATCCTCTATGCTTCGGGCCTTCGCGTCAGCGAACTGATCCAACTCAACATGACGCAGGTGGACCTCAATTTGGGAATCATCTCGTGCATGGGGAAGGGGAGCAAAGAAAGAATCGTACCCATCGGTTCAACCGCGCAATCGAGGGTGGAGGAATATATGCGCAAATACCGGTCCACCACTGCTCAACAAAAGAAAAAGCAACTATCTCTTTGTGACCGGCAGAAGCGCACGCATGAGCCGCCAGGGCTTTTGGAAAATTATTCGGCAGTACGGTCTTAAGGCAAACATAAAAAAGCCATTAGCTCCCCACATGCTCCGGCACAGCTTTGCCACGCACTTGCTCGAAAACGGAGCGGATCTTCGTTCGGTGCAGCTCATGCTGGGTCATTCCGATATATCCACGACCCAGATATATACGCATATTACGCGAGAGCGCTTAAAGCAGGTGTATAACAGGTTCCATCCGAGGGCCTGAATGCTGGCGTCAGGTTCGTATGGAAAAAAGCAAGGCAAACCCGGAGGCACCGAAAACGTATATTGGGCGCCCATGCGGCCAAAACGGGAACCAGAAGACCGTACGCACCCAGGGTTTCAAATACTCCCGAAATTCCCCAAAAGGCAATGGCGATGCCAATGCTAATTCCAATACCGTAGAATGCCCCTTTTTTGCCCATGGAGAAAGAGAACGGAATTCCCAGCAGCGCCATGATAAGGCAACTCAGAGGAAAAGCAATTTTCTTATGAAGCTCGACCTGGAGTTCCGTCGCATTGTAGCCCGATTTTTTTAGATAGTTGATATAGCTGTTTAATTCGAAATATTTCAGTTTCGACGATTCCTTCGGCTGAAATATCTCGCGTTCAAAATATCCCGCCTTTTCCGGAAAGCGGATACTTTCGCTCTTAAATTTTTCTGAATCCGGATTTTGCGGACATGTAATCCCGAATCCAGCCGTCTTCTAAAATCCAAACTCCGGCATTGTCGATATGAGCGCGAGAGGCGTAGATCCGCCTGCGGATTTGAACCCCTGCCAGGTCCGTGTCGAAGACGTTGAGATTTACAAACGAGTCCTGGTTGCTGTCGAAATACGCATAGTTATAAATCCGTCCCGATTCCCCGAAAATCCACTTTCTCTGCATGCGACTGGACGTTTGAGGAGGCCGGCCCTTTATCATATTGCGTATGTTTTCCTGGCGCATGTTTGCGTAGGGAAGAATGTAGTCCTGCAGCAAAAATATGCTGCCGCAGAATCCGGCGGCATATAAGAAAAATGGGAAGAGAAATACGGTACAAGCTCCATCCGCCCGCTTTAATGGCGGTAATCTCCGAATTTTTTTCCAGAATCCCGAAATTTATCAGGATGGCAAGCAGAATCGAAACCGGCACGACAATCATCAATATTTGCGGCGTGAGAAAGGTGAAATAATCCAGGACGCTGTAAATGCGAGATGTTGTTTCGAATGATATCGTCCAGCAAATCGAACAGGGTGAGCAGCACAAACAAAGTGCCGCAGGTTATCAAGGCCCAGAAGAAATAAACGAAAAATCCCCTGGAGATATAGAAGTCAAGGACTTTGGGAAACCTGAAACGGGCATATCTGCCGGACGATTTAGGACGATCCACCGCCGCAGAGTGACGGTGCGATCTTGCCGCGCGGCAACCTTTGGAATTAGAGTATCCATGCTAAAATGCCACAGAAATCTTGATACGTGTTGCATGAATCTGAAGCCATGTTCCACCTTGGAGAATAGGATCAAGCCCATCGCCGACAAAAGAATATTGGCGCTCCAAGCCCCCCAAAATGGGCTGATTTTTCCCACTTGAGCGAGTCGAAGTCCATTAAAAAAAAGGACATAAAAGACAATACGGTTAAAAGGCTGAGCGCAAACCCGGAGGTTCGGCTTCCTTTTGCAGGGCCCGCCGCCAGTGCAAGGCCGAGCATCGCAAACGGGAAAACCGCAAAAGGCAGCGCCATCCGCTTGTGCAGTTCCACGAGCTGAATGATTTTCAGATTTTGCGGAGACTTGCGGAAATTGCGCCATAAAAATCCTGTTTTTTGCTCCGCAACCTTCTTGGGCGTCAGCTCGGTCTTCGGTGCGGTATCGGCGCTTTTCTTCAATCTGATGGGGATCTCCAGGGAGGAAAACCGGATCATGTCGTCCTTGTTTGGCTCCTCGGTTTTGACCGCAGTAGCTTGCGCCCTGATCGAGATGAAGCTGAAGTCTTTCCTTTGAAGAATCGCCGACCCATGATCCGTAGCGGGCAATGATCGCGCGCGGCGATTTTGGATCGGAATTATCCGCGAGAAAAACCCTATTCCAATGCTGCTTGTCGGAAGACAAGTCGTCTACGTAAAAAACAACGCCTGGAAACTCCTCATTAAAGACACGAGGCCGCACCATGGAGGTTGCCAGCGAAAGGTTCACATCATTCATCATCTTGCTGACAAACAAATTTGCCCTGGGCAGGATCACGAGGGACAAAAGGGCAGTGACGCCGCCCACGGCCACCCCGAAGAGCAGGACAAACCGCAGCATAGGAGCGAACGGGGATGCCGCAGGCGCGCAAGGCCGTGATCTGGCTTTCACCCGAGAGGCCGCTGAATCCGATCAATATTCCGATAAGATAGGCCAGCGGCAGCGAAAATATAAGGATTCCGGGAAGCACCGCGGCGGCGACGGATAGAATAATTGCGAGAGAAGCATTTCCGCTAAGCAGAAGCTCGGAACGACTACCGATGAACTCGAAGAACAGCACGAAAGTCAAGACGAGAAGCGCGATAAGGAAAGGCGGAATGATTGCGCGATATAATAGTCGGCTAAGAGTCCGTATCATTTCAGGCAAAAGACTAACACAGCCTAGCGGGATAATTACACAACCTATTGCAAACAAAGGCTCTTTTTGCATAGAACCGGCGCCGCTCGGACAGCAAAATGCCGCATACTACATCGACTTCTGATAAGATATATTATGTCAACTCAGTAGAAATGCGGCTAGATGGTGGATGCCTGAAAACATGCAGGGTTTTATCCGGTTCGCCTGGATGCATCTGAATGACGGATGGATTCTCTGCTCCGCAAACGCTACATCTTATATTTGCCGAGATCTTCCGGGTTGAAATTTTCGAGCCACTTTTTGATGTCTTCAGGAGTGCTGCGCTGAGCGGATAATAGTATTCGCAGCGGTGCTGGAGGATTTGGACAGGACATCTTCCGTTACAAAAATGGAGAATCCGTGCGCAAAGCCAGAGCAATTGCGTCGGAGGGTCTGGAGTCCACCGTGATGACTTTCCCTCCGGCGTTCAGGAAAATCAATGCATAAAAAGTATTGTCCTTGAGTTCCGTGACCACGATCTTGGTTACCTTTACGTCGAGGTGGTTCAGGAGACCCTTGATCAGATCGTGGGTCATGGGACGCGGCGTGTCCACCTTTTCGATCTGCAGCGCTATGGCATTGGCTTCGAAAATCCCAACCCAGATCGGAAGAAGCGTATCGCTGGAAGCCTGCTGCAGAACAACAATGGGAGAATTGGTGAGCGGGTCCATCATCAGACCTTTTATTTTAAACTCAATTTCCTTCATGATTTCTCCCCCCGGTCCGGCGGATCTGAATCCAAACCCCCTTCAGGCTGTTTGGGCTGAATCCCGTAATTTCCACTTGAATAAACCGGCCTATCAGCGCATCAGGCCCGTCAAAATTGACGATTTTGTTGTTTGCTTAGCCGTCCCATGAAGCGAAATCGGCTTCGAGCGTTGCCCTCCACGAGCACTTCCAATTGCCGGCCCAGATAGGCAGCATTTCTGTTGTATTGGATCAGCTTCTGCTTCTGCTGAATCTGATCGAGTCGTCTTCCCTTCTCCTCTTCCGGTATTTCACCCGGAAAGTCCAAGGCCGCGGTATGAGGCCTCGGCGAATATTTGAAGGAAAAAGCACTATCGTATTGTACCTCATCGAGAAGACTGAGAGTATCCTGAAAATCCGATTCGGACTTCGCCCGGAAAACCTGACAATGATGATCGGTGGATATTGCGATTGCGCGCGGCGCATTCTGAATTTTTCGGATGATCTTCAAGTAGCTTTCCCGTGTATAGCCGCGCCGCATTGCCTTAAGAATCACGCGTGGAACCGCTTTGAACGGGAAGGTGAATATGATTGCAGACCGGCGGGCAGGAAACCATGACTTCCAGCAGTTCATCCGAGAAATCGCTCGGATGAGGGGAAGTAAAACGGATGCGTCTGATGCCCTCGATTCCGGCCACGCGCCGCAGCAATTCCGCGAAACTCACACGTCTTGGCCGACCGGTCCCGATAAGAATTTACGGTTTGTCCCAAAAGAATGATTTCGACTATACCCCTTTGCGGCAAGGTCCTCGACCTCGCGAAGAATGTCGGCGCTGTCCCGCACCCTCTCTTTGCCGCGTGCAAGAGGAACAACGCAAAAAGCGCATTGACGGTTGCAGCCTTCGCTGATGGTCACGCTTGCGCGCCAGGGACTGCCGCGCAGGATATGGGCGTCTGAAGCGGGCTGGGCGCCTCATCGGTTCGCATATCCACGATCGGCCCGGGGAGTTTTCGCCGAGTTCGACAAGTTGACCCATAACGTGCCCTTTTTGCGGGCCCGCCAGGATGTTCACGATACGGGGCTCGTTTCAGTATCCTGTCCTTCTCGAGTTGCGCCATGCATCCGACGACGCCAACAAGAATGTCTTTCCGGCGCGCTTTGTACTGCTTGATCTCTCCCAGCCTGGTATACACCTTCTGGACAGCTTTTTCCCGGACGCTGCATGTGTTCAGAATGATGACATCCGCTTCGGAGGACATCCGCGGCCGGCTCCATCCCGCTGTGGGATAGGCTGCCCGCTATCTTTTCGGAATCCAGATCGTTCATCTGGCAACCGAATGTTTCGATAAAATAACGCTTCGCCATATGCGACTGCTATTGCTTCTTTCCCGGCTCTCATGGCGTATTCCAGCATCTCCTGCGCATGATCGCGCGCCGTTTGCGTGATTGTTTCCCCGCCCAGCATTCTGGAAAGCTCCTGGATTCGTTCCGCTTCGTTCAAAGCATTTCACTATGGTTTCGGTCCGGCCGTCGATGACCTCTTTTTGCACGCTGAAATGGCATCGGGCAAACGCGGCGATCTGCGGCAGATGTGTCACGCAAAGAACCTGGTTATCCTCAGCATATACTCCGCAGCCGTCTCCCGACCGCTTCCGCAACGCGGCCGCCTATTCCCGCGTCCACTTCATCGAAAACAAACGTCTTGTCCGCTTCTTCATTCCGGCACAGCGACTTGATGGCCAGCATCAGCCGCGACAATTCGCCGCCCGACGCGATCTTTGCCAGCGGACGAATCTCCTCGCCTCTGTTCGGGGCGATTAAAAACTCTACACGGTCGATGCCGTGGAGTCCATAGGCGGCCGGAAGCCGCGATGGCTCCTTTTTGCCGTCATGCGGGTCGAATTGCACGTGCATCTGCATCCGCTCCATGGCAAGTGCCTTAAACTCGGCTCTCGATCTCCGATTGGAACTTCGTCGGCATCCCGGCGGCGTTTGGCGGAAAGCTTTTCCGCGCTCCGGCGATAGTCATCCATCTCGGCATCGAACTGTCTGGAAAGCTGTTCCGAGCGATCGGCATACGCCAGAATCTGATCCAGCTCGCTCTGGCAGCTGTCCAGAAACTCGAGAATGTCCCGGCAGGAAGCTCCATATTTTTTGGTTAACTTTTCCAGCGCATATAGCCGCTGATGCACCTGCTCCAAACGCTCAGGGCTGAAATCGCTTCGGCGGCATAATCCCTTGCCATGTATGCCAGGTCCTGGAGTCTGTATTTGCAGTCCTGCAGCGCTTCACGATGGGCGCCCCAGCTTTTGTCAAACGGGTTCAGTTCCTCCAGGATTTTCTCCAAACGGTTTATCTGCATGTAGAATGGAGGCTTCGCTCTCATATAGAATCCCATAAGCTTCTGTGGCGGAGGCCAGGATCTTTTCGCGGTTGGTCAGAATATTTCGCTCATTCTCCAGTTCCTCCTTTTCATCCGGCCCCGGATTGACGCCGCGAATTTCATCGATCTGATACTGAAGTATGTCGATGCGCCGCAGGCGCTCCTGCTCGTTGGACTCCATGGCCTCGATTTGCCGGGCCGTCGCGCTAACCTTCCGGTAGTTTTCCTGGACTTCTTTCAGAGCAGCGTTCATTATTTCCGAAGTAATCGAGCCATTCCCGGTGTGTGGACAAATCCAGAAGGGACCTCTGATCCTGCTGCCCATGGATGTCCGCCAGCTTTTCTCCGATCGATTTCAACAGCGACAGCGTTGCCAGGTGACTATTGATGAATATCCGGTTGCGGCCGGACGAGGATATTTCCCGGCGGATCAGCAGCGAACGGTCCTCTCCTTCAAATCCTGCATCCGACGAGCATCCGGAAACACCGCCGTGAGACTCAATCTCGAACATCCTTCCAGCATTGCGGTATCGCAATCCGACCGTATCATTTCCTGGGACGATCTTGCCCCAGCAGCAAGCCCAGTGCATCCACCAAAATAGATTTTCCGGACCCGGTTTCTCCGGTCAGAAGGTTTAATCCGCGGTCAAATTCGATTTCCAGATCACGTATCAGTGCCAGATTGCGGATTCTTAGTACACGAAGCATTTTTTCGACCCTTGCACGGGGAAATATCACGGTTTGAGTCTAACATAGGAAGTCTTGGCAAAAACAGGGGAAGTTGGAGAAATCCGCAGATCGAGCATCTTGTATCAGACCGCCAAGCCTTTATGCAGCACCCTCCTATTCTGAATTGCACGAGATGAAATCATCCTAAATCGATTGACTTGAATTGAGGGCTGTGATACTTCTCCGCTTTGAGGCTAAAATTTCACTGGAGGAACTGACATCATCGCTCTAAACGTTGTTCCGCTTGAAACAGTTGCCGCGGCACCCTTTGGGGGATCCTTATTTGGGCTTCTTGCCCATACCAGCGGATTTGCGTGGGTCATCCTGCTGCTGCTGCTGCTCTTTTCCCTGCTTTCCTGGTCCATCATTTTCCGGAAATGGCTGACCTTTAAACAGATCGCGCAAAAAAGCCAGGCTTTCGTGGACCTGTTTCGAAAGAGCGCTCGCGCCTGAGCGAAGTCGCCTCCGCCTGCGCTCTGTACCGTGGCACTCCACTATGCGGGCATATTCACTGCCGGGTACCAGGAACTCAATACGACGATTCAGTCGCTGAATCCCAAAAATCCCGACCATCCCGTATTGACCGATCGGCAGCTTGTCGGGATACAGCGCGCGCTTCAGAGAGCGTCCACCGCGGAGCTTTCGCTTATTGAAAGGAGCATGAGCTGGCTTGCAACGACCGGATCCGTGACGCCGTTCATTGGGCTCCTGGGCACGGTCGTCGGTATCATCAACGCGTTCACGAGCCTTGGCTTTGAAAAGACCGCATCCATCCAGGCTGTGGCACCGGGTATCGCCGAGGCCCTTTTTACAACGGCGGCAGGACTGTTTGCCGCGATTCCTGCCGTCATCGCCTACAATCACTTCATCGCCAGGATGAAAAACATCGCAGCGGAGATGGATGATTTTTCGTCGGAGTTTTTGAATCTCGTCGAACGGAGTTTCAGCTGATGGCTTTTACCACAGCACAGGGACGCACCTCCACTTCCCTTTCGGAGATCAATGTCACTCCGCTTGTGGACGTGATGCTCGTGTTGCTCATCATCTTCATGGTTACGGCGCCCATGCTGCAGACGGGCATCGATGTGGAACTTCCGGAGACAAAGTACGTAAAAGATGTGAATCCCGAAGAGACGGATTATCATTTCCATCAGTCGCGAAGGACTCGTTTATTACGGCTCGGACGCCATTAATTTAGCCGCAATTCCGAATCGTCTGAAAAAAGATGCCAAAAGCCCCAAGGATTCCATTTTTCTTCGGGCGGATAAAGACGTCAAATGGAAATACATCGTATCTGTGATTGACGCAATCCGGGGAGCCGGTTTCAGCGAGATCAAACTGGTGACTAAGCCCTTCAATGAATCCCGGAAGAATGCAACGCCATGAAAATGGAGCGATGAGTATGAACCGCACTCGCCCGGTAACCACCTTGGATATTCCTCTGATGGAAGAAAAATTCGGGCGACCCTTTCTTGCGTCCCTACTCGCGCATGTCGCCGCATTTCTGCTCTTGATCTACGGCGGCTATGTTCTTCCATCCACTGTGATTCAGATCGGCAGCGGCGCCGGAGGCGGAACCGGGGGCGATGTTTCGACCGTGGGCGTGGTGGATGAGTTTTCCGGAGGGATGGGAATGATAAAGCCCTCTCTCGTCCCGAAACCGCCGGCGCTTTTGGAGGAGACACCCCGAGATCAGTCAAAGGCGATCCCGCTGCCGCAAACCGTTGAACCCAAAAAGAACAAGCCGGATAAAAAAGACGCAAACGCGCCGGCAAAAATCCTTCCGAAATCCAACCTCATTCCCGTGGCGCCCGAACCGGGTTCAGGAGGCGTCGGCGGACGCAGCGGCGGCAGCGGCGGAGGAATTGGAGGGGGCAACGGGATCTCCATCGGATCGGGATCAGGAGGATTTGGCGATTCCTGGTATGCCCGCGCTGTGGAATCCCGGATCAGCGACAATTGGATTCGTCCTGCGGAAGGCGTGCGCGTCGAAATGACCTATAGCTTTTTCATTGCCGCAGATGGTACCGTTAACGGAATTCGCCAGGAAAAATCGTCGGGAAATCCGCAAATGGATTTAACGGCGGAACGCGCCATCCGCGCGCTGCAGGTGGACCCGTTGCCTCCGCCGCCCCAGGAATTCCGCGGAAGACGGATACAATTTATGGCTCAGTTCGTTTACCCACCGAACCCATGATTTTTTTCAGCCCGAGGGACACAATGCGCGCCAAAGTATTTCTTCTCGCTCTGCTAATTCTCAGCTGCACCCTGCCTGTTTTGCATGCGCAGGAAACGCCCGCGATCATGATTCATCCGAGAGCGTCTGAAGAAATCAACCTGGCCGTTGCCGATGCGCAGCCGGCAACCTCAGGAAAATCCGCCGAGCTTGCGGATGCTCTCAAAACTTTCAACCAGGTTCTCTGGGACGACCTCTCGTTTTGCGGATTCTTCACATTAGCGGCGAAAAGTTTTTACCCGCCGCAGCCGGTCAACCGCATCGAAGATATCAATTACGATGCCTGGAACACGCTGCCCTTTAAAGTAAGCTTCCTGACTACGGCGACCTTGGATCTGCGGGATGGAATAGTGCGGGCCGAGGTGCGCATTATCGATATGAAGCAGAGGACCATCAGCTTTGGCACCGATTTTCGCGGGAATGCGGATCAGATTCGGGGTATCGCGCACCGATGGGCAGATGAAATTGTCTATAAGCTTTCCGCGGGAGCATCGAGAGGAATCGCCTCGACCAAGATCTCCTATGTTGTGCGCAAAGGAAAAGCAAAAGAAATTTATTTGATGGATTATGACGGGTACAACCCGTATGCCTTTACCCAAAACGGCTCCCTCAATCTTTTCCCGAATTGGGCCCCGGATAATTCCAAGCTCGCTTTTACGAGCGCGCGCACCCGTAAATGGGAGATAAACATCTTTTCCTATACCGACGGTTCGCGGTTTGCCTTCCCGATATTCAACTCGTTCGCATCCACTCCGTCGATTTCTCCGGACGGGACGGAAATCGCGTATGCCCTAAGAACACCCCGAGGCGATACCGACATTTTCATCTCCAAACTGGATGGCTCCAATCGTCGCAACATCTCCAATAATCCTGCGCTCGAAACCTCGCCTACATGGTCCCCCTCAGGCAAACAGATCGCCTACGCCTCGGGCAGCGAGGGCATCGGAAGTCAGGTATACATTTGTGACGCGGATGGCGCCAACGTGCGTAAAGTAATCAAAGAGGGCGGAGATTCCGATTCGCCTTCCTGGTCGCCGGATGGGAAATGGATCGCCTTTCACTGGAAGCCTCATTTAAGCACCCGCTATGACCTTTTTATCGCCGAAGCAAGCAGCGGCAAGGTCCGTCAACTGACAAGCAACAGCGGCAGCAACGAGAATCCTTCCTGGGCGCCGGACAGCAGACATCTAGTCTTTCAATCGAATCGCAGCGGCAACACGCAGATCTATATCATGCTGCTGGACGATTCGGAGCCGCGTATGATCACGCGGCAGGGAACCAATACCAGCCCCGCATGGAGCGGATATTTCCGCAGGGAAACAAAGAATTGAGTCATGCGGGAGGACTTATTTGTATGCGCGCGCCCGCGTGCTATACTGAAAAGACGCAATTCCGTCAGAAGCAAAAACGCTGCTATTCATTAAGATTTTAAATAACGAGAGGCAAGAGAAGGAGGAGCCCAATGAAACGATCATTCTACCCGCTGGGTATCACGGCCACTGTCTTATTGGCATTGTTCATTTTGGGATCCGGTTGCAAAAAAAAAGCGCCGGCACCCGATCCACAACCTAAAGCCAGCATTGAATCGACCACACCGGGAGCACCTGCGGCGGCTTCACCTGTAATCACTCTTGGTATCTCTCCCGCGGCGATTGAGAAAGGCCAAGCCTCGACACTATCGTGGAATTCGACCGATGCTACCGGCGTGACTATTGACAATGGTGTGGGCACCGTCGAGCCGTCCGGAAGCCGTGAAATCCGGCCGTCTGCGTCCACCACCTATATGGCGAGAGCCACCGGACCCGGCGGCACTTCGGTCGCGGAAGCCCGGGTGACCGTTACGGCTCCATCCGCCGTAACGCCTCCACCCTTATCTTCCATCAGTGACTCGGAATTCTTTTCCGCAAATATCAAGGACGTATTCTTCGACTACGACCAGTACAGCATTCGAGAAGATGCGCGGGCCATTCTCCAGGCCGCTGCCCGTGCCCTCAAACAGCGTCCCTCCCTTCGCATTACGATTGAGGGGCATTGCGACGAACGCGGTTCGGAAAAGTATAACCTCGCGCTGGGAGATCGACGGGCCGGTTCGGCCAAGGATTTTCTTGTTGGCCAGGGCATCGACTCCGGCCGGATAGACACTATCAGTTATGGCGAGGAGCAAAACTTCTGCGAGGAGCATAACGAAGAATGCTGGCAAATGAATCGTCGCGCGCATATCGTGATGCGCTAATACTTGGAAATTTCGGAAGGAGAGAATTCATGAAGCGCAACATCAGCATTTTCCTCCTAAGTATTTTTTTTGCCTCTCTGCCTTCGGCAATGGCCGGTACGAAAGAAGAATTAGTGAGGCTTCAGAGTGATGTTCTTGCTCTGCAAAATCAGATTCGCGAATTTGACAAGAATTACAACGAAAGGCTGGAAGGTCTCAAAAGCCTTGTAGTGCAGCTGAATGATCAGGTGGCCAGATCGCAAGTGGTCCTGGACAAGGTGTCGAGAGCTCTTGAGATCCAGACTTCCGGTATCCGTTCTACCGATCAGACACTGTTGCAGGAAATTCGCACCCTCTCCGGAAAAATCGACGATGCTTCAACGCGCGTTTCAGTTCTTGCGCAACAAATTGCCGAGGTGAAACTGCAATCCAAGCCCCTGGCCGCGGCGACCGCGCCCGGGGGAGACTTGTCTCCCGAATCCACCTATGATCGGGCATCCGGCGATCTCGTTCGCGGCAATTATGACCTCGCAGTTCAGGGCTTCGCATCGTATCTCAGCAGCGCACCGGGAGGCGGTAAAGCCGCTGCCGCCCAATACGGTATCGGCGAAGCGTACTACTATCAGGCAAAAATGCAGCAGGCTATTGCCGCATACACGAGAATTTTAACGGATTATTCCGACTCGGACCTCTGTGCCAGTGCTTTGTATAAGAGGGCAAAAGCCGAATTGGCCACGAAAGAAAGCGAAAACGCTATCGCGGACCTGAAGGAAATCATCGATAGATATCCGGCATCTTCCGAAGCGAGTCTGGCAAAAACAGAACTGCAGAACCTTGGTGTTAAACTGACAAAACCGCCGGCAAAGGATGTGCGCAAAAAGACGCGCTGAACCGGGCATACAAAAGGAAAATGGCATGAGTTCATTGAATAAAATATTGCTCATTGGGCATTTGGGAAGAGATCCAGAAATTCGCTACACTCCCGAAGGCAGTCAGGTGGCGACATTTAGCCTTGCAACCAGTGAAAACTGGACAGACAAAAGCGGAGCGCGCCAGGAACGCACCGACTGGCACAACATCACCGCATGGAACAAATTGGCTGATTTGAGCAAAAGGTTTCTTACCAAGGGACGCCAGGTGTATATCGAAGGCCGAATCCATTATCGTGAATTTACCGACCGCGATGGAAACAAGCGCTCCAAGCCGGAAATAACCGCGTCTCAGATTGTCCTGCTAGGCAGTCGCGGTCAGACCGTGGAAGCCGGGGCCCATCCCATGGAACCCATAGGCAACGTTGCCGCTGAGCCTGATCAGCCTTTTGGTGACGCCGGCATCACCGACAGCGATATTCCCTTTTAAAACAAGTCCAGGATAGACAATTGTGACACAAGGCCCCGATAAAAGAAGACTGACGGAGTTCAGCAGTTCTGCCGGCTGAGCCAGCAAAATGAGTCCTGCGGTGCTGGACAGAATTTTATCCAAGCTTCCACGGCAGGAAGATGCGCGGCTCCTTGTTGGTTTCAGGCATAAGGATGATGCTGGCATTTATCTTCTGCAGGATGGATTAGCTCTCGTTCAAACGACCGATTTTTTCACGCCAATAATCGACGATCCCTATCAATATGGTCAGATAGCGGCCGCCAATTCCCTTTCAGACGTTTATGCCATGGGTGGTCGCCCAATAACGGCATTATCGATCGTATGCTATCCCGAAAATGGCGATCTGGACGTTTTGGAACGTATTTTGATCGGTGGCCTGGATAAGATGATCGAGGCGCAATGTACCGTGGTCGGTGGGCACATGGTGCGCGACGCCGAGGTAAAATTCGGGTATGCGGTCACGGGAACCATCGATCCGAAGCGCATCTGGGCAAATGCGGGCGCGCAGCCCGGGGACGTGCTGCTTCTGACCAAGCCGCTGGGGACCGGCGTTATTTCGACGGCAATACGCGCGGGACAGGCGGCCCCGGCATGGATGGACGTCGCGACACGTGCCATGAGCCAACTCAATAAAGATGCCGCCGCGGCACTAATGCTCCTTGGCGATGCCGTTCACTCGGTTACCGATATTACCGGTTTCGGTTTCCTGGGCCATGCATGGGAAATGGCGGCCGCCAGTTGCGTCAGTCTGCGGCTAAATAGCGTGGAAATCGAGCCTCTGGATGGCGCTATCGAATGCATACGCCGCGGGTTCATTGCCGGTGGACTGAAAAAGAACCGCGATTTCGTCGGGGATTGCGCCCGCTTTGAGGATGCCGTCCCGGCAGAGGTGCAACAACTCCTGTTTGATCCGCAAACTTCCGGGGGATTGCTCGCCGCGCTGAAGCCACAATCAGCCGAGCGCGCCTGCGAGTTGCTTATAAAAGCCGGTTGCAGCGCGATGCGTGTGGGAGAAGTCGTGAGCAAGACGTCCCCGATCATTGCCGTGTATTAGCGGCACAGACCTTTCAATAGCGAAACGTAGCCTTTTTAATTTCCTTCCGGAAATCCACGCCGCGGATCTCCACTTCCCGGCACATCTCGTACAAGCGCGAGCGCAAACGCACGCCGATGCGGTCGGTAAGGGCTTCCTCTCCCGGTTTCGCGGGTGTATCCAGATAGTTCGACGTGAGAATCGTTAGCTTCTTGTCGTTGTAGCGGCAATTAATGATATGTGCGATCGTATCCCGAACCCACTCCGTCGGCTTGTTGGCTCCGAGCTCATCAAGCACCAGAACCTTGGCTTCCAGGACCGGCCGTAACACTTCCAATTCGGAAGCTTGCGAGACGGAATTCCAGCTCGCCTGGATTTCTCTTAAAAGATCGCGAAAGTCATAGAAAATGCCGCCATCCCCTTTTTCCACAATCACGCGCTTTAAAAGCGCCACCGCCAGATGGGTTTTCCCCACACCGCAGTTTCCCAGGAAAAGCAGTCCGACATCGATTTGCGGATATTTATCCAAAAAACGCTGCACGAAGATTTTGGCATTCTTTTGCGATTCGTGATTCGGCAGATACGATTCCAAATCACAATGCTCGTAGCGTTTGGGAATTCTTGCTTCCGCAAGAAGCCTTTCCACGCGCGCCGATCCCAGGCAGCGGCAGCGGCGCACTTTCGCGCCATCTTCTGCAGGTTCCCATCCGGAACCGTTGCAGTGGGGACACAGTTCTGATGTCAAGAGTTGCTCGTTCATGGGAAATTCAGCTTAGCACAAGATGCTAAATTCCAAAGATCATTTTCTAGCCCGTGAGAAATGCGGGCTAGGAGCCTGTCCGAGTAATAGAAGGGGCGGCGTCAGGGCTGGCGCTGTTCTGCTTTAGGCGCATCTATTGCGGGCGACGATCCAATCTGCAGGGCTTTGAGCTCTGTATACATCTTCTGCACATTCGAGGGAAAAAAGTTCTGGAATTGGTAGGAGGAATATTTCGCGGGAAGCAGGAGATCCCGCGTAGTCTGCTCCAGACTGTCGCCTCTTTCCACCGCAGGAGAGACGAGTGATTTGAGATCTTCCAGATAGCGCAAAAACGCCTGGACATCCTTTTTCGATCCGATGGGACCGTGTCCGGGCACAAACGTGTCCGCATCCAGCTTTAAGAGTCCGCTGAGAGTTTTCATCCATTCCAGGATGCTGGCATCCTGCACGTTAGGAATCGCATTGTTGAAAAACAGATCCCCTGCGAATACGACTTTTTGCGCGGGAAGAAACAGAACGATGTCTCCGTCGGTATGGCCAGCGCCCAGGAACAGAATGCGCGCCTCCTGTTTGCCTTCACGGATCACGGTGTTTTCGTCCACCGTGATGACCGGAACGGTTATATTCAGGCGCGTCATGGTCTGAATATACTCTTCTCGCGCTTTGATCTGTTCGCGCATCTTCTGCCGCTCCGCTGTGTCGGGTTCTTTGCTCATGGCCTGGCGCAGCTTTTCAAGCTGCTTCTGCGCAATGAGGACAGTCCGGTTCAGAGAGGGCAAATCGTTTTGCAGCATATCGCGCCGGGCGCTCGAACTGCTGATTAGCTGGGCTCCGGCAAACGCCTGGTTCCCGTGCGTGTGATCGGCATGCCAGTGGCTATTGACGATATAACGCACGGAATGGGGTGTGACGGACCGTATGGCCGCAAGCAGCGATGCCCCGGCTTCCGGAGTGAAGTGCGCATCGAAAACCAGGACCGACTGATCCAGGACCGCAACACCGGCGTTCCCTACCGCGTTGTCATCAGGACTCACAATTCTCGCATAAATGCCTTCCGCAACCTTTGTGAGCTCAGGATCCTCCTTGGCTGAAAGTGAAGCGCAAACAAGGCACAACAGTACAATCGGCGGGAAAATGGACCGGATTGATTTTTTCGTGGCAGGGGAAATCGCAAAACCTCTCGGCATCTAAAAGCTTAAAGCGCGCTGCCGCGGAGCTTCCACTAAAGGAACCGATTTTTGGATTTTGGAGCGGCTTCTGTATAGTGTTATGTTCACAGTATTTCCGGGGCGCTTTGATTCCAGCATCAGCCGCAATTCCTCGAGTGAGGCAACCGGCTTGCCCTCAATTTCGGTGATGATATCGCCTCCGACGAGAAACCGGCGATTATAGAGAACGGCGATCTCGGTTGCTCCCTGAATCCCGGCACCGTCTGCTGAGCTGCCGCGCATAACGCGTGCTACCAGGATCCCGGTTTTGACGGGAAGATTCAGCGCATCGGCGAGATCCTCATTTAAAGTGTATCCTTCCACACCAAACCACGGGCGCACGATGCGTTTTTCTCGAATCAATTCGCTGGCCACACGGCGAATCGTGTTCGCCGGAATCGCGAAACCAATCCCGATATTCCCGCCGCCCCGGATAGAAAATATCAGAGTGTTGATCCCTATCATTTCTCCCGTTGTGTTCAGGAGCGGGCCCCCGGAATTCCCGGGATTGATCGCGGCATCCGTTTGAATAACGTTGTCGACAAGTTCGCCGCTTTCAGTTTGTATTCTTCTGCCCAATGAGCTCACGATGCCGATGGTAAGCGTGTTCTGAAGGCCCAGGGGATTTCCAATGGCAAGGACCTTTTGCCCCACACTCAACGCGTTGGAATCACCCAGGGTAATGGGATGCAGACGCGCCTTGGGGGCGTCTGCGATGCGGATGACTGCGAGGTCGTTTTGCTTATCCACGCCGACAACTTTGGCGTGATATTTCGTTTCATCCGAAAGAGTCACTTCCAGGCTTTCGGAGGCTTGTATTACGTGATAATTGGTAAGGATATTTCCATCGGTGTCCAGGACGCAGCCGCTGCCGGTGCTGCCTTCGGTTGCATAGGGCCGATAATAAAAGTCATATTCAACCACGGTCGAAGTAATGTTTACCACTCCGGGGCTGACCATCTTGTAGACTCGAACATTGGTTTCTTCTTCGCTGCTCAGTGTAGGCTGCCCGGCCGGCGCAGAGGCAAAAGCCGGCACGGGCACCTCTTTTCTGCTGAATCCGGGGATAAGATCCCACCGCAAAGCTATGATGGTCGCGGAACTCGATAGCAGAACCGCAATGATTAAAAGCCTCACCGGATGTTGCTTTGCCATGTCTTATCTCTTCTTCGATCGATCCGATCGTTTCATTTCCCTTACTTGAGCGTAATGGATATGCCGCCGGAAGACACGCGCATGTCCATCACCAGGGAGCTTTTCGAAAGGTCCGGCACCGTAACAGTCGTGACCATTTTAAAGATGCTCATTGCCAGCTTGTATTCGCCCGTGGGAACCGGCGTCGTAAACTTGCAGTTCCCTCTGTTCCCATCAGTCAGGATCGGGGTTGACTGGTATCTCCCCGGGCCATCAAGTACGAGCACAAAACCATCCAGACGGTCCATGCTGAAGTTTCCGCTTATTTTTTGAATGCTGACGCTGATGGATTTCGGAGCTTTCTTGAGCCTTTCCTCTTCGAGATCCGCTTCCCGCTGCTTCCCAGCGTCCTTTATTACACTTCCGAGCCATGTTTCATCGTATTTCTTAAGTTCTCCGGCGGCTTTCAATCGGTCGATAGTCGCGTTAATTTTCGCCAGAAGCTCCGTTTCGTTCTTGCGCACCACGGCGGCATATTTGTATTTATTGATCAGAAGCGGCAGCGCGGTCGTGTTTGGATAATTTTTAAAGCTGCTGTACGTAATGAGGGGGCTATCCCCGACCACCGCATCGATTTCTGTCCGGTTTAGAGCGCCCAAAGCGTCATCCATCGTGGGATATTTCTTGATAGTAACGCTTGTTGCGACTTTTTGCGTAGCCATGAAAGAATCTCCCGGCCGTCCGGTAGCAACCCCTACCTTTTTCCCTGAAAGGCTCGCGAGATCTTTTATGTCAAATTTGCTGCGCTGATGCGCAATCACATCTCCACTCTCGTAATACGGCGAAGAAAACGCGAAATCCGCCTCCCTGGCAGGATCCACCGCAATCGAGGAAAGCATGATCTCCGCATCTCCGTTTTTGAGCAACTCAAATAAACGCTCGTAGCCGCTGACCTTGGACCATTTTACTTCAATTCCAAGATCCTTGGCTATTTGGTTCCCGAGATCAACATCAAAACCCTGGACGCCCGTTCCGGATCCGTATTCAAAAGGCGCATTGACGGCATCGGTGATGATACGCACCACCCTGTTTTTTTCCATGCTTTCTGCGGCGCTTTTAACTTCTGGCTTCTTTTCGCCGCATCCTGCCAGTGATAATAAAACGCCGATCATCAACAAAAAATATTTTGCAGATTTCAAAACATACCTCCTTGGAGGAAAACGATAACCAACACACACATAGGTATCAGAGCAACTAGTATTCTAGCCAAATTGCAACCGCCGCCAAAGCTTTTTTCATGCTTTCAGAAATTCTTCAATCACAAATTCCGTTCTCTGAAAGTAAAAAGCATGCTGACAGCCGCCAGCAGGCTCAAAGTTGAGCCCAGAAGGCAAACGGCACTGTAGCCGGATGTCTCAAAAAGAATGCCCGAGAGCATGCTTGCCACACCTATGCCAAGCTGCGAAAATGAATTTTTAAGCGCGACAAACATCCCTCGGGATGAAGCGCCCGCAATCTCTGTCAGCACGGCTTCCATAGGACCCTGCCGAAAAGCCGCGGCAAGGCTGATGATTCCAATAACGCACAAAAAGAGGTATTCCCCAAAACACTCGAGGCAGAACAAACAGAAACAGCGCAAGCGCCGCGCTGCTGTATAGGAATTGGGTGCGCTTGCCTATCTTGTCCGCAATCGATCCTGCAAAAGGGGAGGCAAACAGGGCAGCAGCCCCCGATGCCAGAAATACGAGGCCGGTTTTGCTGCTGGAAATTCCAAACGCATCATGGAGCCATGACGGAAGGAAATACAGAAATCCCATGGTTCCGGCAGAGGCGAAAAATGAACAAAACAGGGCGGCGACGGAGCTCTGCGATCTCAGAAATCCGACATACTGCCGGACGTAGTCTCGGACCGGTTTAACGGGTCTTTTGTGCGCCCCGGGCCTTGTTGGAATCAGGCAATAACTCATAAAAAAAAGCGAAAGCGCAATGCCTCCAATGGCACCAAATACCGTCTTCCAACCGAACGCATCCGCAAGCCAGGAACCTAGAGGTATGCCAAAAATCAAGGCGGCAAAATAAGACGACAGAATCGAGCCCATCGCCCACCCTCTATTTTCATACGGGAAAAAGTCCGCGGCGTACGCGATGCTGTTCAGGCTAAGCATGCTCG
Source organism: uncultured Acidobacteriota bacterium (assembly GCA_963718845.1). GTDB lineage: Bacteria > Acidobacteriota > UBA6911 > UBA6911 > UBA6911 > UBA6911. The sequence goes on along the minus strand of CAVRAD010000017.1, from coordinate 98,450 downwards.
CTCCCATGCCTGTAACAATCCTTCCGGCGAGCAGCATAAAAAAACCGGTGGAAAGGAAGGAAATCAAAGAACCCGCTGCAAAAACAGCCAACCCGCAGAGCAATCCTCGTTTGCGGCCAAACGCATCCGAAAGCGGGCCCCAGATAAGAACCGATAAACCGGCGCAGAAGGAATATCCCGAAAATAGATATCCCATTTCGGATGATGATTTTCCGAATTGGGCTCGAATAGCGGGAAGGAGAGGGCTGAGGATTTGATTGTCGGCAACGCCCAGAAAAAGCACGAGGAAGAGGCAAGCTACAACTCTTATTTCTTCCCTCGATCTTGATGGCATTCGAGTCGTTATTCGAAGTGTTTTATTTGAAGATGCTCCGCTGCAATGTCGGTCAGGTCCACAACGGACGCGGCCGCTACTCCCATGGCAATGACAATTGCTTCGCTGATTTCCTGCGGCGTAGCGCCGAATTTTTTTGCTTTTTTGATGTGCCCGTTCAGACAACCCTGGCATTTGAATCCCAGGGACGCGGCGATCGCAATGAGTTCTTTGGTCTTTCGATCGATTTTGGATTTTTTATACGTTTCCTGGTAGAAGTCGAAGTAGATCTTCTTCATCCGGTCTTCGACCATGGTGTAGGAGGGCCATCCCGCCTTAGGCTCGGGCGTCATCGCACTTTCGCTTGGTGGATTAGTTTCATCCTTCATAACAGGGCTCTCCTTTTTCTAAATTCCCGCCAGAAAATCAGCGCGATACTATCACTCCTTCACGCGATTGACAAACACCGTTTGTTTTCCGGCCCGTTTACAAGGCTCTTTCCATAATCCACGCATCTTCGACAGGGTCGGTGTAGTAGTTAAGCCTCGTCCCGGCAATCCTGAAATCGTGACTGTAATAAAATTGAATGGCGTTTTGGTTCGATTTGCGCACTTCAAGGAAGCAGCGATTGCATCCGCGGCGAATACCCTCTGCATACGCATTTTCCATCAATTGAGTGCCAATTCCCTGCCGCTGGCAGTCTAGAATCACGCCAAGCTTTCAAAATCTCCAGATCTTCATACACTGAGCGCGCCAGGAAAAAGCCGACAAAGGTTTCCTTGCCGGAATCAGCAAGCATGACGGCTTTGCAGCCAAAGTATTCCGGCAATTCTTCAAGAAAGCGCTGATAATTCTCGACGCCCCAAAAAGCAAGCTGAACCTCTTCTTCAAGGGGCTGCAGCAAAGAAGCATCCTCTGCTGTAAGCCGCGCAAGGTAACAGTTTGAAACCATCTCGAAGCTATTTACTCTTTTTTTTGAGAGCATCCGGAGGCCTTATATACATCGGCTCAGCTGTAATGGCATCGCCCGACCGCCATTTTCGCTTCGAACAAAGAGCCAGCCTTCCGATTTCGGGTGCCAAAAACAGGTTCGCGGAAACAGCACTGGACCATGTCGAAGAACTGGATCCTACCAGTTTGCAAATGTCAGGATCCCCAACAAGATATAAATGCCTGTTGCGGAGCAGATGTTCAAGAGCGGAAATGTCCATAAGCACCGATTTGTGAACAGGCCGGATTCGTCCCTTTTTTGCCACGTATTCCGCGTAATAGGCCTGGGCCCGATGCGCGTCCATTAGAGCTGCGATGCGGCCGTCTAAATGCGAAACCTGATGCGCTAAAGCATCCAGCCCCGAGATCTCAACAAAGGGAATTGATAGCGAATGCGCAATTCCCAAAGCCGTGGCAACACCAATCCGGATTCCGGTGAATGATCCGGGGCCGTTTCCCACTGCCACGAGATTCAGATCGCCCGAGGTTCCATCCGATCCGCTCAAGCAGGAAATCAATGGAACGAAGCAGTTCCTTGGAATGCGTCTCCACCGAGTGCAACCGGATTTCAGCGCGCATTTCCTTGCCTTCCAGCAGAGCTACACTTCCGCGCACGGATGAAGTATCGAAGGCTAGAATTCTCGGGATAAAACCAGGTGGCATCATCATTGACAATCGCAGAAAGGGCATTATATACTGCAGCTTCTTTATATACAAGGACTTATGCCCGGGTGTTACCCGGGAAGAATGAATCTTTAAGTCCCTGGCTTTTGTTTGATCTTCGCCCTCGCATTGAATCTGGTAGCACAGGCTGCTTAGAGAGCCCTCGGCATTTTCGCAATGTGCCTGAAGAAATAGAAAGAGCGTGATGGAAGACCTCACACCCATGATGAAGCAGTACCATGAGGTCAAACGCCGCTTCCCCGGCAAGCTGGTATTTTTCCGCCTGGGTGATTTCTACGAGATGTTTTATGAAGACGCGGTCCTGGCTTCCCGAGAACTCGAGATCACTCTCACCTCGCGCAACAAAGATAAAAGCGGATCGCCCATCCCCATGTGTGGCGTTCCCTACCACTCCGTGGATGGCTATATCGCCCGTCTGATGAAAAAGGGGCACAAGATTGCCATTTGCGAGCAGGTCGAAGACCCCCGTACGACAAAAAAACTGGTGCGCCGCGAGGTCACGCGGATTCTGACTCCCGGCACCGTGGTCGAGGAAATGCTCCTGGAGCCAAAAGATCACAATTATCTGGGATGCCTCTATAGAACGGATCAAGGAGCCGGGCTCGCTTTCATGGATCTATCGACCGCGGATTTTATGGCCACGCAATTCTTCGGAGAAGATGCGTGGCTCAAAACCATCGATGAATTAACCCGATTTTCCCCCAAAGAGACTTGTACTTCCGGAGCACGGCAGCGGCGACATGCGTCAGAAAATCCTCGGGGATTGGTCGGAGGAATGGGTCTCCAGCCCGATCGATGATTGGGCGTTCAACGCGGACTACGCGCAGCGGCTGCTAATGGAGCATTTCAACCTGGCAAGCCTTGACGGCCTGGGTGCCACCGATCAATCCCTTTCCGTTTGCGCGGCCGGAGCGCTTATTCACTATCTCCGTGATTCTCATCTCGCGTCGCTCGGGAAAGTGGCAACCCTGCGCTTCTTTGAACCTTCCGATTTCATGAAGCTGGATGCATCGACGATCGCGAACCTCGAGCTGATTCGCACCCTGGATGGATCCCCCAAGGGATCGCTCCTGTCGTTCCTCGACCAGACGCGAACCGGCATGGGCGCCCGATTGCTAAAGTCCTGGTTGCTGCTTCCTCTTTTGGATCTCCAGGAACTCGATCGGCGTCAGAGTGTGGTGCAGGCCCTAATCGCCAACGTGCCGGCGCATGGCCGACTGCGCGCCAGGCTGGCAGAGATCCATGACCTCGAGCGACTCATCAGCCGCGTCCTGGTTGGTGTTGCGGGCCCGCGGGAGCTTCTTGCGCTGCGTGATTCGCAGCGCATCGTCCCTTCCATCCGCCTCCTTTTGCAGGAGCTGTCGGCTCCGCGCCTGTGCGAAATTCGCGAGCAGCTGGATGATCTCGAGGATGTTGTCGCCCTGATAGAAACGTCTTTAGCGGATGATCCGCCTGCCTCAGCCAATGATCCCGGAATTATCCGGGCAGGCTATTCACCGGAACTGGATGAATTGCGCGCCATCCGTCACAGCGGCAAAGGATTTATCGCGTCGATGGAGGCGCGGGAGCGCCAGAAAACCGGCATCTCTTCGCTTAAGGTCAAATTCAACCAGGTCTTCGGCTACTTCATCGAAGTCACCAATGCAAACCTGCACCTTGTGCCTGCAAACTACATGCGCAAACAGACGCTGGTGAACTGCGAGCGCTTCGTAACGGAAGAGCTGCAGCAGTATGAAGAAAAAGTCCTCGGGGCCGAGGAGCGCATCGCCGTTCTGGAAAAAGAGCTTTACGTGCAGGTCCGCAAGTCTGTTGCGATCCAGGGATTGCGCGTGCAGGCAACCGCCCGGCTTTTGGGAGAGTTGGATGCCTATGCATCGCTGGCGGAGGTTGCCCTCAAAAATGACTATGTGCGCCCGGTTATTACCGATGGCGATGAGATTTACATACGACAGGGACGGCACCCTGTCGTTGAGTTGCAAAGCCAGCCTTTTATCCCCAACGATTTATACCTGAATGCCACGACCGACCAGCTTACGATCCTCACCGGTCCGAACATGGGGGGGAAATCGACGTATCTCCGGCAAACGGCACTGATCGTCATCCTCGCACAGATGGGATCATTTGTTCCCGCAAAAGAAGCGCGCCTCGGATGTGTGGACAGAATCTATACGCGAGTCGGCGCTTCCGACAATCTGGCGCGCGGGCGCTCTACGTTCATGGTCGAAATGATAGAAACGGCCAATATTCTAAATACAGCCACCCATCGCAGCTTGATCCTTCTGGATGAAGTGGGGCGCGGGACGGCCACGTTCGATGGCCTTTCTCTGGCGTGGGCCATTGCAGAATACCTCGTGCAAAATCCCGTTCCCAAAGCAAAGACGCTATTTGCCACGCATTATCATGAATTGACCAAAATGTCCGAAGTGCACTCCGGCGTCAAGAATTACTGCATGGCGATCCAGGAAGTAGGCAAGGAGATTGTATTTCTGCGCCGCGTGACACCCGGAGTCGCCGACAAAAGCTACGGCATCGAGGTCGCGCGCCTCGCCGGAATGCCGCGCGAAGTATTGCATAGAGCGAATGAAATATTGGAACGTCTCGAACGGAAAGAGATCGATCTCACCGGTCATGCGCGCAGGCGGTCAACCGACGAAGTTCTCGAGGAAATACAAAAATCTCTTTTTTAGATAGGTCTCCCGCGCATCCAGCGCTGAGACAAAACAAGGGCAGATTTAGGAATTTTCATGCGACTTCGTATTCCAAATGCTCCAAATTCTCCAATGATCCACGCTATTCTGCTGCTGATTATTTCTCTGCCCTACCTGGTCAACCTGGGCACTTCTTCAATCTGGGACGCAAGTGAGGCCGTTTACGCCGAAACTGCGCGCGAAATGCTGGCCACCGGAGATTATCTGGCGCCGCATTTTAATTTCAAACCACGAGTTCAGAATCCGCCCCTCACATACTGGATTATTGCGGCTTCCTATAAGGCATTCGGCATCAGCGAATTTGCCGCACGTCTGCCGGGAGCTCTTGCCGCAATCGGAGTCATTCTCTTTACCTACGGTATAGCCCGACTCCTCTACAATCCGCGCGCGGCTCTCATCGCCGCCATGATCACCGCCGCCACAGCGCGCATTTTTATCCTGGCGCGCCGCCTGCCCATTGACATTTTCCTTTTGTTCTTCCTGATGGCAACGCTGTTTTTTCTGCTGCGTGCGTTGCGTACCCGCAAAACGCATTTCTGGCTTTGCACCTACTTGTTCGCGGGTTTCGGATTCCTGACAAAAGGTCCCGCAGCGCTTTTGATTCCCGCAGGCGCTTGTTTGATTTGGGCAGTATGGAGCCGGAAGCTCAAGCTTAGCGAGACGCACCTTCTATCGGGGGCGACCGTCTTTCTTGCCATCGTTCTTCCATGGTATCTTCTCATTTTTAACAGGCACGGATGGACCTATATCGCTCCTCTTTTTCCTGGAGATGGTCTGGGGCGTTTGGCATCCGCGACGCCGGGATCTTCGCGCGGTCTGTTTTATTATATTGGCGTCGGTGCAACAGATTTCTTCCCCTGGTCGGTTCTGGCGTTGTGTGCCTTCTGCCTGCTCTGGAAATACCGCAAATCTGAACAGCCTTTGAAAAACCTGTCTTTCGGGCTGCCCGTTATCTGGTGTGTTTTGACTTTTGTTTTTTTCTCGCTGTCGAAAGACAAGCAGGAGTCCGCTATCGCGCCCATATATCCTGTGGCCGCACTCATAATCGCATGTCTTCTGGATAGGGCGATGAAGAAGAACGACGCGATCCGCTATCCAGGAACGCAAAGCGCGATCGCAATGCCTGCATCCGAAAGCTCCGTCTTCCCCATGCGTGCGTCTCATACGTCGTGGTGGATCTGGGCCTTCAGTTTTCAGGCTGTTGTGCTCTTTGCCTTTGCCTTTTTTACTTTCTATGTTTTTCGCTTTTTCATGCCGGACATTCTTCCTGTATTGCCCTATATCCTATTGCTTCTCCTCGTTGCAGGATTCATCCTGTTTATCCGGAGCCTATTCGGCAGGAATCTCGTACAGTGCTTTTCAGTTCTTCTGGCTGTGCTTTGGATTATGTACATGATGTGCGCAACGATCTATCTGCCGGCGCTGGAACGATTTCGCCCTGTCAAGGATTTATGCCGAATAATCGAAACACAGCTGGACGCGGCCGATGAAGCAGGGTATTTTCGTACCGCCCTGCCCAGCATGGTGTTTTATTTGCATCGCCCGATTTTTGAGGAAAACAACGCAGCCCAAATGCGGCGCAGGTTGATGTCCCGGAAACGAGTGTTTTGCATATTAACGCAAAAAGCGTATAACAGCTTTGCCGGAAGCAGGGACCGGGATCTTTATATTCTTGCCCGGCGTCCGAGATTTGCCGTGCGTTTGGGCACTTTGTTGAACGCGGGTCAATCACAGGAAGAAGAGTTGCTCCTGATTTCCAACCGCCCCGGCGCCATAATCAAATCCGCCAAGGATCGCCCGATATCATGAAATCCAAACTATTTGCTTTTGCCAAAATAGCAGTCACCGCGCTTCTATTCCTATATATTTTCAAAGACATTGACTTCAAACAGTTTGGTTTCACCATAAAAAATGCCAGACCGGATATTCTAATCTTTGGATTCCTCACCATTTGGGTAGCCCACTATATCTGCATTTATCGTTGGCGCATGCTGATGCGGCCCTTGATGCCTGTTCTTTCCATGACGCGCCTGTTCGGCATTTATTGCATCGGCCTGTTTTTCAACCTGACCTTACCCACGGTGGTCGGCGGGGACGTGGTAAAGATCTATTATGCAGGACGGCCATCCAAGATGTACGCCCAAAGCTTTGCCGCAACATTCCTGGACCGGGATGCCGGAATGCTTGCAATGCTGATCATTGCCTGCGCCGCAATTCTGATTCATCCCGTCGGCGTGCCCGGCATTCCCGTTTCCCTGATCATCTGGAGCGCCCTCGCCGCATTTGTAGCCGGCAACATCGCAATCTTTGCGCCATATTTTCATCGCCGGCTCATCCGTGTGTTGCACCGACTGCATATGGGTAAAATTGCGGCTAAAATTGACATGATTTCCAACGCATTTCAGGTTATGGGAAAGCGCCCGCTGCTGCTGCTCGGCGCTCTCATGATATCTTTCGTGAATCAATTGCTGGTTATTACCGTATCGTGGATTATGGCTATAGGACTTCGACTCCACGTGTCGCCGCTCTGGTTTTTTGTTTTTATGCCGGTTATTACGCTTATTTCAATGATCCCGATCAGCCTGAATGGGATGGGATTGCGCGAAGTCGCCTTTAAGAGCCTTTTTGGGGCCATCGGCGTTGCCCCGGAATCCTGTGTCGCGCTCGGCCTGCTATCCTCGATAGTGATTATTCTCTCTTCCCTTCCCGGCGGCATTGTGTACATATTTTTGCGCAACCAAAATGATTTTCAGCAGCTTGCTGCCATTGAAACCGAGTTCTCATGAACGAGAAAGTATCCATAATCGTCCCGGCCTATAAGGAAGAGCCGCCCGCCGGTTCAATATATGATTGAGGATTATCGAATGTTTTCGGAGCAGTTCGCATTCAATCCCCACACCCTGGTAAATTTTGTGGGCGGTGGCGGAAAAACCGCCTTGATCCACAAACTAATGCAGGAATACTCAACCCAGGGAACAGCTCTCTATACGGCGACTACAAGAATCCATCCTCCGGATCCAAGCGCCGGATTTGCGGTTATTTCCAGTGACAACGTCGATCTTCTAAGGCAAATGCTGGATAGCATTGTGACCTGCTGTCCAAATCGGCCCTTCATGCTGGCCGTGACGCGGTATTACTTGAGCCCTACCCTTTTGCGCGGCGTTCCTCCTGATTTTGCCAATGCGTTGGACCGCAAGTGCTTCGCAATCTTGCTGAATGAAGCCGATGGATGCGCAAGTTTTTCCATCAAGATGCCCAGAGACTCCGAACCGGTTTTAATGCAAAATGCGGAGTATCTTGTCCCCGTTATCGGAAGTGATTGCCTGTATCGCCCGCTGGGTCCTGAAGTTATTTTTCGCTGGGAAATTTTTGCGGAGCATTTTCCTGCACTCGCAGGAGAATGCCTGACGCCTCAACTGGCTGCGGACATTTTCATGCATACGCACGGCGTGTGTAAGGATTGCGGGCCGAGAACGAAAATCATTCCCTTCATAAATAAAGTTGATGCTCCGGAGCAGGATGCAGCCGCACGGGACCTGGCCCAAAAGATCCTGCATAACAGCAATTTCCCGGTGGAACGCGTGCTGTTCGGCAGTGTGTTTCACGGAAGAGTTGAATCCATATCCGCCTGATAAAACGATGGTCATCGCACAACTGACAAGCAGGGAAAACGCTCTTTTTAAGACGATTCGGCTGATCTCCTCGGGATCACGCAGGGCACCAGCGGACTTAGTTGTCGCCGAGGGGATTCGCGTGCTGCAGGAGGTCGACACGTGCGGTTGCCGGATCGACACGGTCCTTCTTTCTGAAGGCTTTGGTAGTTCCAGCAAGGAAGCGGCGCTGCTCGATAGCTGGCTCCATCGAAACGTGCGCATCTGCAGGACAAGCGAAAGCCTCTTTCGGTCGGTGTCCGATGTTCGCGCGCCGCAGGGGGCCATGGCTCTGGTGGCTTTTCCTGAACGGACGCTGGATGACGCCGTACCGGGGCAAAATGCGCTGGTTCTGTTTGCCTGCGGCATCCAGGATCCCGGCAATCTGGGTACCATCATTCGCACCGCTGCCGCCGCCGGTGCATCTTTGGTGTGCATCGGCCCCAAAACGGTTTCACCGCGCAATCCGAAGGCAATCCGAGCGAGCGCGGGAACGATTTTTCGCATCCCGATCGTGGAACATGCGGAAATGAGCGAATTCCTGGACTATTGTGCCCGCCACTCGATTCGAGCGTACCGCACGGATATCCTGCAGGGCCTCGCATACACGCACGTGGATTTGCGATCTCCAAGCGCGATTCTTCTGGGCAATGAAGGCAACGGCATCACGAATGAAGAGTGTATCGAACTCCCGGCCATTCGAATACCGATGGCTGAAAACGTAGAATCGCTGAATGTGGCAATGGCGGGCGCGATTATCCTATTTGAGGCATCGCGCCAGCGCACGAAGGGATAGAGACCGCGCGATGTTTTTTCCCGAACCCGCATTTCTCACGAGCTTTCTACTGCGGCGACGGATCCGGGCATGTCTACTGCGTTGCGCTCCGTCGGGCTCCTCGACGTACTGTCGAGTACGTCTGCGGGGCCCTCGGTCGCGCGCCTTGTATCCACGCCCGTCTGCGCCGCCTCGTGACAAAACCCCGTGAGAAATGCAGGCTAGCCCGCGCTGCCGGAGCAACCTATGACCCAATCACTCTTTCCTGAACCTGCAGAGATTCCTGTGACGCCTGAATCCCCGCTTGCCGAACGACTGCGCCCGCGCATTCTCGACGAGATTGTCGGACAAGACCACTTAATCGGCCCAAGCAAAGTTCTGCGCATGATGGTTGAACAGGACCAGCTGACTTCCATCCTTCTTTGGGGACCGCCGGGGACAGGGAAAACGACGCTTGCGCGCATTATGGCCAGGCAGACCAAGTCTCCATTCGTCTCCTACAGCGCGGTTTTATCCGGCATCAAAGAAATTAAAACCGTGATGGCCGAGGCCCAATCCTATTTTAAAAAGGGGCAGGGCCGAATGGTTTTGTTTGTCGATGAAATCCATCGATTTAACAAAGCTCAGCAGGACGCCTTTCTGCCCTACGTGGAGTCAGGCGTAATCGTCCTGATCGGCGCCACTACCGAGAATCCTTCCTTTGAAGTCATCGGACCACTGCTTTCGCGTTGCAAAGTGTATGTACTCAATCCGCTGCAACCCCCTGAAATCTGCGAGATCCTGCGGCGAGCCCTCAGCGACAAAGAGCGGGGGCTTGGAAATGTAGAGATCACGGTTCCCGACGATGTATTGAACCAGCTGGCAATCTACGCCAATGGAGATGCCCGCATCGCCCTCAATATTTTCGAACTGTCTATTTCGCTTGCACTGCGGAAGGAATCCGACTGCACGCCAACTCTGACGACGGCTGACCTGGAATCCGCGCTGCAGAAAAAAATCCTGCAGTATGACAAGGCCGGCGAGCAACACTACAACCTTATCTCTGCCCTGCACAAATCCCTGCGCAACAGCGATCCGGATGCATCCCTGTATTGGCTGGGGCGCATGCTGGAAGCCGGCGAGGATCCCATTTATATCGCGCGCCGCATGGTGCGGTTTGCCTCGGAAGATGTCGGTCTTGCGGACGTGCGGGCCTTGAATGTCGCCTTGAACGCTGTCGAGGCCGTTCGGCTTGTTGGCCTGCCCGAATGCAAACTGGCACTTGCTCAGGCGGCCGTCTATCTTTCGCTGGCGCCGAAATCCAATGCCCTATACACCGCGTATTCCGCAGTCGCTTCCGACGTTCAACGCACCTTCAATGAACCGCCGCCTCTGCACATTCGGAACGCTCCCACGAGCCTGATGAAGGATCTCGGCTACGGTCAAGGCTATCAATACGCGCACAATTTGAAGGAAAAAGTTGCGGATATGGAGTGCCTGCCCGATTCCCTGCGGGACCGGCAATACTACCATCCCACAGATCAGGGTATGGAACGGCGCATTCAGGAAATAGTGGCAGAAATTAAGCGGAGAAAAAAAAGCAGTTCCGCGAAACCTTGAAGCGGTCAGAATTTCAGGTAGTAGCTCAATACAAGTCCGGCCAGCAAAAAACGATATACTACGAAAGGCGTAAAACTTTTTGTCTGAATATAGCGAAGAAAATACCGGATGCAGAGAAACCCGGATATCGCCGCACACACGAATCCGACGCCCATCGCACTCCAATTCACGGCCGGCATAGATTCGGCAGGATGCAGCACCACTTTGGCCAGACGCAAAATCTCCAGGATGCCGGCCCCAGCGATGACCGGGGTCGACAACATAAACGAAAAACGCGCCGCGCTGGTTCGCGTGCTGTTGCGCAGCATCGCCGTTGTCATGGTTATGCCGCTTCGGGAAACCCCTGGGATCAGCGCCAGCGCCTGGCTGAAGCCGATGCTTAGAGAGTCGGCCCATGTGAAGTTTTCGATGGCGCGGTCCTGACGGCTCTTTCTCTCGGCCCCAAAAAGGAAAATAGCGAAGATGGGCAGAGTAAAGACGATGATCAGAGGAGAACGCAAGTGCTTTTCGACCATCGTTTCGAAAGCGAGCCCGGCCACCAAAGCGGGCAACGTGCCAACAACCAGAAACCAGGCAAGGCGGCGGTCAGGATTTCCCAGTGGCTTCCCTTCTCTCAGGCCGAGAATCAACTCGCGGGCTAAACGGATCCAGTCTCTCCAAAAAAACGCGATTACAGCTAGGGCAGTCCCGACGTGAAGAGACACGTCAAAGGCAATCCCTTCCGGTTTCCACCCAAGGAACCATGGCACCAGGATAAGATGCGCCGAACTGCTGATCGGAAGGAATTCCGTAATCCCTTGAATGATGCCCAAAATTGCCGCCGCAAGAATTTCCATTCAACCTCCGAGCCGCTTCAGGAGAAACAGCATACACCGAGCTTTGCTGAATAAGAAATGCCCTTTGCACGGAACACGCTTTTCGACTGCCGACAGGTCCAGCCGGCTCTCATGCGCGATTCCATGCATTAAATCCCATGGAAATCTGATCGCGCCGGTATTATTCTTTCCGCTTTGCCGGAATTGCCGGGACTTTAAATGACGCAAGGAGATGTCATGTCGAGCTCTAAAAAAGTACTCAAGCTGGGATTGCCCAAGGGAAGCCTGCAGGAATCGACCGTGGAGCTGTTCCGCAAGGCGGGAATCCGCATTGGTTCCAGCGACCGTTCCTATTTCCCCTATTGCGATGATGATGAAATCGAGATCATGCTGGTCCGCTCCCAGGAAATGGGGAAATATGTGCAGGACGGCCTGTTTGACGCCGGAATCACCGGCCAGGATTGGATCCTGGAAACCGGAGTTCACGTAAAACAAATATGCGAGCTCGTGTATGGAAAATCCGGATTTAAGCCGGTGCGCTGGGTGCTGGCCGTTCCGGAATCGTCCAAAATACGGTCGTTAAAGGACTGCAGGGAAAAACCGTCGCCACGGAACTTGTCAGTTACGTCAAGAAATACCTGGCAAAAAGAGGCGTGAAAGCCAAGGTGGAATACTCCTGGGGCGCGACAGAAGCCAAGGCGGGTATCCTGGTCGATGCCATCGTTGAGCTTACGGAAACGGGGAGATCTCTTAAGGCAAACCAGCTCCGCATTGTGGAGGATATCCTGTCTTCCACAACCCGCTTCATTGCCAACAAGAAATCCTGGAATGATCCGTGGAAACGGGAAAAAATGGAAAATATCGCCATCCTGCTTAAAGGGGCGCTTGCGGCCGAAGGAATGGTCGGCCTCAAGATGAACCTGAAAGAGAGCGATCTGTCCAAATGATGAGCATTCTTCCTTCGCTGAAACAGCCGACAGTCAGCCCCCTGACCATTCCCGGATGGATGGCGCTTGAAGTCGTGGTGGAAGAAAAGGTAGTGAAACGGATGATACCCGATCTGAAGAGGGCGGGCGCCCAGGGAATCATCGAATATCCGCTCAACAAACTGATTCTCTAATCCTGAATAAAAATATGAGGCTCAGGCTGCCGGGGGGGCGGTGCTCCCGCCCCCTAACCGGCCATGCTTATTTTGCCTCAAACATTTCCTCGAGGATTCTTCCTTCCGATCCGCTGGGTATTTCAATTTCCAGAATTGTCGCCAGCGTCGGCGCAACATCGTTCATGGCAATCGTGGCATTGAACTTGCCCGGCCTTGATGCCCGGCCCCATGAAATATCAGCGGGACGTGAGTATCATAGCCGAAAGCGGTCCCATGGGTCGTGCTTATTTTCATCAAAAATATAATACGGCTCCAGCAGAACATACAGGTCGGCCCCTCGCCGCTGCGAATAACTCTTCATTACCCGGCGCCCCACGACGTCGTCCTGCCGCATCGCCGCTGATCATCTGCTCTCTTGTATATACCCGGAAGACGTGAGGCACTGCTAAGCGCTGCCTGCGCCGCCGTCACTTGGCGACATCGCTCGATGCGCCAGTTTTTCTCGCGATCAGATCCCAGTTCAGGTATATGGCATCTTCCGGCATGGCGGCAATCCATTTGCCCTCGCCGTACTTTTGGCGAGCGTCTTTTGCACTGCGTCCCGAACTTCGGGAAAATTGCCCCTCCCGCCCGGGCATCTTGCGTTCCGCATTTGTCTCCGGCATCGGAGCTACTCCATGATCCGCAGGTAAACACAACCGTCACATTGTTCATCCCCACGTGCGCATCCACAAACCTGAACAACTTCCCCAAAAGCCGATCCGTCGCAATCGAAATGTCCCGAACTTGCGGCGAATCCGGGCCACTTTGATGGCCGACATAATCATTTGAAGAAAAACTGAGCACAAGCAGATCCGTCTGCGATCCGCGCCCCAGATTTTCCGCACTTGAATGACCTCTTCGGCGGCCTCTTCGATCAATTCGTTTCCAAATGGCGTGCTCTGCAGCATGCCATACAGCCTTGGACCTACCTCTCCGGGCAGCTTGGTTCCAAACCATTCCGCTCCTTTGTACCGATCCGGCATGCGTCTTGCGTTGAACGCTTTCATCCATCCCGGTAACTCCGGCTGATAATAGGTGCTGCTGACAAAATTTCCGCCTCTGGCATCAAACCAGTACACCGCATCTGCCATGTGGCCCGTCGCCAATATGCCGCTGTAATCCTTAAGAGATATTCCGAACACTTTGCTCTGCCCTGGACGCTATTTTCATCTCGTCCCCAAGGTGCTCACCAGCAGATTGCGCGGAGAGGCACCCGGCCCCGCCGCTCCTCCTACAAGCTGGACAGAATCGTCGGCGGCAGATTGCACCGACTTTCCGCTGTACCGGTCATACCATTCGTTTCCGACAATGCCGCTGACAGAAGGATACGCACCCGTAAGCAAAGCCGCATGCCCAACGGCTGTATATGTTGGAAAATGCTCATAGCGGGCATTGGTGAATACAGCCCCCTTTGTCATAAGTTGCTGGAGGCCGGCACTGTAATCATTTTTGAAGCGCAGCAGATACTCGTATCGGAATTGATCCGCAACAATCGCAATCACCAGCTTGGGTTTTGAGGCAGAAACGCGCTCCGCCGATCAGGAGGGCATCACCCGACGCGGAAGCATAATACTTCAAGTGTTACAATATATATTATAATATAAGCTAGCTTCTTCATTGTTATTCCTCTGAATGGTCCAATGGGGTAGCATGCACCGACAAATTATTTAATTACAACGGTCCAGGGACGAATTTCCCACTGCAAAACCAAGCCGTTTTGCACATATGGATCAGCGCGGACAAACGCATCGACGGTCCCGGGTCCTCGCAGCGAAACACAAGCAGGGCTTTGTCGACGGGATCGGCCAAAGCGCCGCCAAAATCAAGTTGACCGCGGCTATGTGCCTCCCGCGCAAGCCGTAGGTGCTCTTCGCGAAAGGGTATCCTGCGCGTAACATAGTCTTCGACTACGTGGTAAATCAGGAGATAGTACTGCATCCGCAACCCTTCTATGACTAGCGCGGACTTCGAGTGCTGTGCACCGTCGCAAATAATATGCGCAGCCTTATTCTTTTGCAGCTTCGTCCGCTGCCGCATGGTTTTTCGGTTAGTTTCCGTTGAATTTGCCACATGCCTGCGATACTTTATGACGTCCGCAAATTACAACCAATTTTGAGCCTGGAGCAAGCTCATTTACCGCGAAAATATTCTAATCCTTGATTTTGGTTCTCAGTACACGCAGTTGATCGGGCGCCGTGTCCGCGAGCTATCCGTATATTGCGAAATCGCGCCCTATTACGCAGCTATGGAAAAAATCCAAGCGTCCAAACCCTGCGGGATTATTTTGTCTGGAAGCCCCGATTCTGTTTGCCGGGAGGGGAGTCCTTCCCTTCCTCCCGAGTTTTTCACTCTCGGGCTGCCGACACTGGGAATCTGTTATGGCCTGCAATTGATCTCCCACAGCCTCGGAGGCCGGGTAATTCCCGGTGGTGACCGGCGCGAGTTTGGCAAGGCTCTCGTAGATGTGGCGGCGACCGACATGCTTTGGGAAAATGTCCCTGCGCAATTTCAGGGATGGATGAGTCATGGCGACAGAGTCGACGCGCTGCCGCAGGGATTTAGGATTCTGGCCCGGTCCGGCAGCATGATTGCAGCGGCCGGCGATCCGGCCCGAAAGATCTGGGGTTTGCAGTTCCATCCCGAAGTTGTTCATACGCACAACGGAACGAAAATTCTCGAAAACTTCCTGACGCATGCCTGCGGCTGCAAGCGCGATTGGACCATGTCCGCGTTTATTGAATCCTCGGTGGCCGCCATATCCGCGCGAGATCGGCGACAGACGTGCCATTTGCGGACTCAGCGGGGGCGTGGATTCCACGGTTGCCGCGCTTCTGGTGCACAAAGCGATCGGCGATCGACTTACCTGCATCTTTGTGGATAACGGCCTGCTGCGCAAAAACGAATTCGAATCGGTGCTGTCCGATTTCCTTGGCCGCCTGCATCTCAAAGTCATCGGGGTCGATGCGCGCGAGCGCTTCCTTTCGCGATTGTGCGATGTCGAAGATCCGGAGAAAAAGCGCAAGATCATTGGCGAGGAATTCATCCGGGTTTTCGAAGAACAGGCGAGCGGGCTGGGAAATCCGCCATTCCTCGTGCAGGGAACGTTGTATCCCGACGTCATTGAATCCACTTCGGTGCGGGGACCCTCCGCAGTCATCAAGTCGCACCACAATGTCGGTGGACTGCCGAAGGACATGAAGCTGAATCTGATTGAGCCGCTGCGCGAACTCTTCAAGGATGAAGTGCGCAAAGTAGGCGAAGAGCTCGGGGTGGAACCGCGATTTGTGTATCGCCAGCCCTTCCCGGGGCCCGGACTGGCCGTCCGGATCCTCGGATCTGTAACGGAAGAGCGGCTTGCGCTGCTCCGGAATGCCGATGCGATTGTGCAGGAAGAAATTGAAAACGCGAAACTAGAGCGCGAATTATGGCAGGCTTTCGTCGTCCTGCTGCCAATCCGGAGTGTGGGCGTTATGGGGGATGACAGGACATACGAAAACGTCGCCGCCCTGCGCATTGTCACCAGCATGGACGGCATGACTGCAGATTGGGCCAAGATTCCCTACGAGGTCCTTGAAATAATTTCAACGCGCATTGTCAACGAAGTGCGCGGCATCAACCGGGTCGTCTACGATATTACATCCAAACCTCCCAGCACCATTGAATGGGAGTAAACCGTGCCGGAAAAGCCACCCTTTGTGCATCTGCACAACCATTCGGATTTCAGCCTGCTCGACGGGGCCTCCAAAATCGAAAACCTTGTCGATACGGCCCTGGCTATGGGAATGTCCTCCCTGGCCCTGACGGATCACGGAAATCTGTTTGGTGCCATCCAGTTTTACGGCATCGCCCGCAAGAAGGGACTGAAGCCGATCCTGGGCTGCGAAATCTACGTAGCCAAGGAAAGCCGTCACAAAAAAACCGGCGGCGGAGACCAGTCCAATCACCTGGTCCTGCTCGCCGAAAATCTGGACGGCTATCACAATCTCAGCCGCCTCGCGTCCTATGGATTTCTCCAAGGTTTCTATTACAAGCCCCGGATCGATAAGGAATTGCTGGCGCAGTACAGCGGCGGCCTGATCGCCCTGTCTGCATGCCTGAAGGGAGCGGTCCCGCAGAAGCTGCTCATGGAGCAGCCGGATGCGGCTTTGGCGGAAGCGCTGGAACTCCGGGATATTTTTGGTCCGGAAAATTTTTATCTCGAGCTGCAGGACCACAATCTTGCCGGCACAGCGGCGCATAAACCCCGCCATCATCGAGATGGCGCAAAAAACAGGAATCCCTCTTGTCTGCACGAATGACTCCCATTATCTGCGCCGCGAAGACAGCGTAGCGCATGACGTGCTGCTGTGCATCGGCACAGGCAAGGTTGTCTCCCAGCCGGACCGCATGCGCTATGAATCGGATCAGTTTTATTTCAAATCTCCAGACGAGATGCATCAGCTCTGGGGCCACGTTCCGGAGGCGATGCACAACACCGTTCGCATTGCGGAGCGCTGCAATCTGCAAATTGAAACCACGCAGCCGCTCCCGCCCTTTGAAGTGCCTCCGGGATTTACGGCGGACAGCTATTTCGAAAAGACCGTGCGTTCAGGCTTCGAGGATAGGCGCATCCATCTCCAGGGCTCTTTCGGATGCCGGGCACCTGAAATATTCTCTTTCGGCCTATGAGCAGCGTCTTTCTTTTGAAATAGATATGATCCATCGCATGAACTTTTCGAGCTATTTCCTGATTGTCTGGGATTTGATCAAGTACGCCAGAGATCATGCGATTCCGGTCGGTCCGGGCCGCGGCTCCGTCGTCGGCAGCCTGGTGGCCTACAGCATGCGCATCACCGATATCGATCCGCTGCAGTACGAACTCTTTTTTGAACGCTTCCTGAACCCTGAACGCATCGCTCCGCCCGACATCGACATGGATTTTTGCATGAACCGTCGGGCCGAAGTCATCGAGTACGTTGCGAAGAAATACGGCCGGGATAGCGTGTGCCAGATCATTACATTCGGCACGATGGCGGCTAAGGGCGTGATCCGTGATGTCGGCAGGAGTCTGGATATTCCCTATGGCGACGTCGATCGTATTGCCAAGCTCATTCCGGATGAGCTGAACGCAACCATCGATAAAGCCCTTCGATCAGGAGCCTCGCCTCAAAGAAGAAATGAAAAATCCCCAGATCGCCAATCTGATCGAGATTGCCAAGCGACTCGAAGGTCTTTCGCGCCATTCTTCTACGCATGCGGCCGGTGTGGTCATCGCACCAAAACCACTGGTGGAACTTGTTCCGCTGCAAAAGACGAACAAGGAGGAAATTACCACCCAGTACAGCATGAAGGATCTGGAAACGATTGGTCTTTTCAAAATGGATTTCCTCGCTCTGACGACGCTGACGGTGATCGACAATGCCGTGCGCCGCATTCGGGAAGAAAAGCAGATCGATCTGAACCTGGACGCGATTCCATTGACCGATCCCAAGGTTTTTGAGCTTTTTTCGGAAGGCAAAACGAACGGTATTTTCCAGTTTGAAAGCGGCGGAATGAAAGCCGAACTGCGCCGTTTGAAGCCGGAGCGCTTTGAGGATCTCATCGCATTGAATGCGCTGTATCGCCCCGGTCCAATGGATATGATTCCGGATTTTATCAAGCGCAAGCAAGGCAGCATTGAAGTGCGCTATCCGCATCCGGCGCTCGAAGACATTCTAAAAGAAACCTATGGCGTCATCGTCTATCAAGAACAGGTGATGCAGATCGCCAGCAAGATGGCCGGTTTTTCTCTTGGAGAGGCGGATATCCTCCGCAAGGCCATGGGCAAAAAGCTGTCCTCCGTCATGGGGTCCATGCGCGATAAATTTATCGAGGGTGCCCGCAAAAACAAGATCCCCGATAAAGCGGCCATTCAGGTTTTTGACCTCATGGAGCAATTTGCCCAATATGGATTCAATAAATCCCACAGTACGGCCTACGCCCTGCTCGCCTATCAGACGGCGTATCTGAAGGTCCATTACCCGGTGCAGTTCATGGCGGCTCTGCTGTCGAGTGAAATCGGCAACACGGAAAAAATCGTGATGTATATTGCCGAATGTAAGGGCATGGGAATTCCTGTTCTGCCGCCCGATATAAACGAAAGCGTGCTGGATTTTCACTCCACCGGAGGAAGCATCCGCTTCGGCATGCTGGCGATCCGCAATGTTGGGGAAGGAGCCATCCGCTCCATTCTGCAATACCGCAACCAGGAGGGACGTTTCCGGAGTCTCTTCCAGTTCTGCGAAGAAGTGGACTCACGGTCTCTGAACAAGCGTGTGCTCGAAGGCCTCGTGAAAAGCGGCGCCCTGGATTCGCTCGGCTGGAAACGGTCGCAATGCATGGCGATGATCGATGTTGCCATCGAGTACGGCCAGAAGGCGCGGCGGGACCGCGAAAGCGGGCAGAAGGGGCTATTTGCCAGCCTGTCCGCCGGACAGTCTGCCATACCGGAACCCGCGCCCCCGGATTTACCGGAATGGCCGCTGGAAGAGCGCCTGGCGCTCGAGAAGGAAACTCTGGGATTTTATGTTTCGGGACATCCGCTGGACCGATTCGCCTCTGAAGTTGCCCGCTTCAGCAAAAAGAGCATCGCGGAGTTGATCGGCGAAAGCAAAACCGGAGACTGCAAAGTGGCAGGCATCATCACGGATCTCCGCACCCGTCGAACCAAAAAAGGCGACTTGATGGCAATTTTTTCGCTGGAGGACCTAACGGGAGCGATTGAGACCGTGGTTTTTC
Source organism: uncultured Acidobacteriota bacterium (assembly GCA_963718845.1). Classification (GTDB taxonomy): domain Bacteria; phylum Acidobacteriota; class UBA6911; order UBA6911; family UBA6911; genus UBA6911. Next base: position 79,016 of record CAVRAD010000017.1, on the reverse strand, counting down.
CCAACGCCTACCCTAAATTCGAATCTTTTGTGGCAGCTGATTTTCCAATTCTGGTATCGGGGAAATTTGAGTCCGAGAATGAAAAGAGCTGCAAAATTATCGCCGCCGAATTTCAGCCTCTGTCCGGCATTGCAGAGCGAAGCGCTAAAACGCTGCTGTATCCGCGCCTGCCTTTCCAGCTTGTCTCCTGAATCCGCATTCTCGCTCCACCGCCTCCTTGAAAGCAACCGTGGCGACACCGGAGTGGATCTGGAACTGTATGATCCATCGGTTTTCCGTGTTAACATCCAATCGTCTGACTTTGTAAAGGTGAAATCGAGCACTGACCTGATACGGCAAATCGAGAGTATTTGCGGAGCCGGATGCGTTCAGGTAGTGAATTAACCCGCATTTTTCACGGGGTTTTGTATGGATGGGATGGAACCGCTACAGAACGAACTTGATCATTTGCGGGCAGAAGTAGAACGCCTCCGCAAAGAAAATGAAAGCCTGGCGTATAAAAGAACTCTCCTGGCGCGCCATGATGCGCGTCCCTATACGATGGATTATGTCCAGAGGCTTTTTCAGAGCTTTTCGGAAATCCACGGCGACCGCCGTTTTGGCGACGATCCGGCAATTATAACAGGAATGGCCGTTTTCCATGGCACTCCGGTCATGGTTGTGGGACATCAAAAAGGACGCGATCTTAAACAGCGGCAGCTCAGGAATTTCGGGTGCGCTCAGCCCGAGGGATATCGCAAGGCCATCCGGGCCATGAAGCTTGCCGATAAGTTTTCCCGGCCCATTTTCTGCTTTGTGGATACGCCGGGCGCCTATCCCGGGCTTGGAGCCGAAGAGCGCGGCCAGGCGGAAGCCATTGCCTACAATCTTCGCGAAATGGCCCGCCTCGAAGTCCCCGTGATCGTATGTGTTATTGGAGAGGGCGGCAGTGGCGGCGCGCTGGGCATAGCCGTAGGAAACCACATTCTGATGCAGGAAAATGCCATCTACACCGTCATCACGCCCGAGGGCTGCTCCGCTATCCTCTGGAAAGACCAGGAACACGTCGAAGTTGCGGCCGCTGCGCTGAAGATTACCGCCGCCGACCTTAAAGAGCTGGGAGTCATTGATGAAATCGTGCCCGAACCCGCAGGCGGCGCCCAGCTGGATCACGACGCGGCTGCGGATCTGCTGGACAAACAGTTGAGACCATGCCTGGAATCGATGCTGCGCAAGTCCCCGTCCGAGCTTCGCCAGCAGCGCTATCAAAAATTCCGCCGGCTTGGCGCCATCGCCACTACAACAAAATCGATTCCTGATTCCGGATTCCGGATTCCGGAATAAATATCACTTCGGCAGAGCACTACTCCAGTATTTGTCAAACTATTGCTGCCTCACCGGCAGAGCCGGTGGATCTCCCTACATATTGGAGATTCCAGATTAGAGATTCGATATGGTTTGTTTTTTCCGGAATCCGGAATCCGCGTTCAGATGCGTCCGAAATTTCTTTCGATTTCATACGTGGTAAAGCGAAGCAGGATAGGCCGGCCATGGGGGCAGTTGGTCGGGATACGCGTCTGCGCCAGCTCATCCAGCAACCACTGCATCTTTGGCAGGGCAAGCGGCGTATTCACTTTAATAGCGGCTCGACATGCCGTGCCGACTGCAATTCGGTCTCGTATTCTGTCGACATCCAGCGTTCTTTCTTCCGATTCCATGCCTTCGAGTATTTCGGACAAGAGCTTGCAGATATCCAAATCGCCGGCGACAGCCGGAGCCGACCGGATTAATACGGATCTGCCGCCAAACGGCTCTATCTGGAAGCCGTTCCTGTTCAACTCGGGCATAACCTCTTCAAGCAAAGCGGCCTGCTGAGGAGAAAGCTCCAGCGAAAGCGGAACGAGCAATCCCTGTGTTTCTACCGAATTTCCCTGCATTGCTTTGGCAATTTTTTCATAAAGGATGCGTTCGTGCGCCACGTGCTGGTCAATAATCAAAAGGCCCTGATTGTCACAGGCGATGATATAGCTGTCCTGAAGCTGACCGAGTATGCGCACGGCCGCCGGTTGAAAAGCGCTTTTGTCTTGCCGCTCTGAGTTAAGAAGCATATCGGGCAAAACGCGCATGGGAAAGTGATCTTCCCTTTTGCCGGAGAATTCAGACGGCAAGTCGCGGAACGGATAATTGAGCGCACGCTGCAATGGATTAGCGGAAGCTGCGGGCGGCGTTAAGTCGAACAGATCCTCTCTTCGCAAAAAAGCCGTTTCCGGCGCCGTTCCCAGCATCGGGCTAGGATAAAATTGCGGGCCTTGCACCGGCGTGTGCGCATATGCGGGTATTGCGCTGCTCTGAATCAGCGCACTGCTCAATAGCCCCCATCACCAGCGCATGCACCAGATTTTGTTCCCGGAACCGGATCTCGGTTTTGGCCGGATGGGCATTGACATCCACTTCGTCGTAGGGCAGCTCAAGAAAGAGGATCACCACCGGATAGGCGGAAGAAGGCATGCAATTGCGATACGCCTGACGGATCGCGCTGGCAAGTACCTTGTCGCGCACCATGCGCCGGTTTACATAGAAAAACTGCGAGTACGCATTGGTACGCTGTTCGTGCGGGCGTGACGCAAAACCATGAACTCTGGTCAACCCTGATTGACCGGAAATCTCCACGAGATTTTCAAGAAATCCATCCCCAAATATCTGGTATAGGCGCTCTTTAAAGCTTGAGACCGCGACAGCATCGATGAGCGCCCGTCCTTCGCTTTCCAGCGTAAAGCGAATTTCGGGATGCGCCAGAGCATAGTGCGTCACAAGTCTCGCGATATGGCCGAGTTCTGTATCGTTGGACCGGAGAAACTTTCTCCGCGCAGGAACATTGAAAAATAGATCACGCACCGTAATCTCGGTCCCTTTGTTCCAGGAGACAGGCTTGACCGCGCGCATAACGCCCCCATTTATCTCGAGTTCGGTTCCGGAAATAGAATCGGAGTCCGAAGAGCGCGTTTTAAGCGTCAATCTCGATATCGAGGCAATGGATGGGAGCGCTTCTCCCCTGAAACCCAGGGTCGCAATAGATCCGAGATCCTCGGCCGTCTGAAGCTTGCTGGTGGCATGGTGTTCAAACGCGAGGATCGCGTCATCCTGGCTCATCCCTTCGCCGTCGTCCCGCACCTGGATGAACCTCTTCCCTCCCGTAAGCACACTGACATAAATGGCCCCGCTCTGGGCGTCGATGGAATTTTCCAGCAGTTCTTTCACGACCGAGGCCGGCCGTTCGACAATTTCACCCGCAGCGATTTTGTTCGCAAGAATTTCCGGCAGTACGCGGATTTTGCTCATGAGCTTTGATTCCGGATTCCGGATTCCGGATTCCGGATTTCAGATTCGAGATTCGGGATTTCAGATTCGAGAGGTGTTTTTGTCTGGAATCTGGAATCTGGAATCCGGAATCGATTGAGGTAACCGCCAATATCAGGAATTGCAATTTCCCATTGGCGGGAATCATCCAGGCACTTCATAGAAGCCACGCCGCGAGCCAGCTCATCGTCTCCGACGATCAGCACGTGTCTGGCGCCGAGTCTGTTGGCCAAGCGAATCTGGCTCTTCATCGTTCCCGCGGAGAAATCGAGATAGCATGAAAAGCCCTGATGCCGAAGGTCACGCGCAATTTCGGACACTTTTTTAAGCGCAGCTTCACCCATGTGCGCAAGGAACAATTCCGGTTTCCGTTGGCTCTTTGCACTTTGCTCTTCCGGCAATATCATTACGAGGCGGTCCAATCCTAGCGCAAATCCAAGAGCATGCACGGGAGGACCGCCTAAGGCTTCCGACAGACCGTCATAGCGGCCCCCGCCGGCCAGCGCGTTTTGCGCCCCCAGTTCCCCGCTGACGATCTCAAAAGCCGTCCGAATGTAATAGTCGAGTCCCCGCACCAGCCTCGGAACGAAGGTATAGGAGATGCCCGCTTCGTCGAGACAAGCCTTCACTTTGCAGAAATGCTCCGCGCATGCCGCGCACAGATGATCAGAAATGACCGGCAGCGTTTCAATGAACGGCTGGCAGTGTTCAACCTTGCAGTCGAAAACCCGCAGACTGTTTGTTGATGCGCGGCGCTGGCAGTCTTCGCACAAATCAGAGACGCATTTGTTCAAATCCGACCGGAGCAGATCAATATAGCGGGGCCTGCAATCGCGACATCCTACGGAGTTCAGAAGAAGGCGCGCTTCCACGCCCAGAGATTGGAGAAACCACAAGGCCATTTCAATCATTTCGGCATCCATGGCAGGATGATCGGAACCGAGAGCTTCCGCGCCTATTTGATAGAATTGACGCCAACGCCCTTTCTGTTTCTTCTCGTGGCGAAACATCGGTCCCATGTAGTACAGCTTTGTAACGCCTCCGCTGCGATACATGGCGTTCTGCAGGTAGGCACGCACCACCGATGCCGTCGCTTCCGGGCGGAGCGTCACAGACCGCTTGCTGCGGTCCTGGAAAGTGTACATTTCCTTTCCAACGATGTCGGTATCGTCCCCAATGCCCCGCGCAAACAATTCGGTCGGCTCCAGGATCGATGTCCGAATTTCTGCAAAGCCATACTGAGCGAAGACCTGCCGGGCATGCTCTTCAACCAGCTGCCAGCGTCCCATTTCCTCCGGCAGCAGATCTCTCATTCCAGGAAGGCTGTTCGATATCAAATCTTCCATGCGCTAATCCTTGTTAAGGTAGTGAGTTGTTATGGTAGCAGAATATTGATTCGAGATGCCAGATATCAGATTCCGGATTCCGGATTCCGGATAAATGGGCCGGCTATGTGCTCAAGAGGCCTATAGGAATATTCAAGGTTGCAGATTCCAGACAAAAGCAAATTAATCCGGAATCCGGAATCCGGAATCTTTATCAGTGTTGGAGGGACTTGTCCTGGAAGACGTTTCGCTTGGATACCTCCTGAATCAGTATCTCGAGGAAACTGACAAATTTTCGTATGAGCGTGCGTATCTCAATGAAGTTGGTTGCAATGGACAGAGCGTCGGAAAACGTTTCGAATTCGGCCCAGTCACGGTACATGAGGGATCGAAGCGAGTTTTCTTTAAACGAAACCAACCGCTCAATAATGCTTTGGGAATCAAGTTCCTCCTTGTTCGCCAACACGTCGGTTAGCCATTGCCGCAGATCCCACAACTCCTGGCGCAGTTTTTCGGCGGCAGAGAGGCTCTCGCCCCTGGATGGAAACAGGACCGCCGCATTGAATCCCTTGTCGACCGCTTGAATGAATGTAAGGATGCCGCTCTGACAGTAATTGCGCAGCAGGCCGTGGGCGTTTTCTATATGCATGTAAATGGGCGCCGGATCCGTTTCTCGGCATATGAAAATAAGCTCGCGATCCATGACTCTCTGCATTTCTGTTTTCAGTGAGTAGGCGACCAGTTCGGCGGCATTCTGCAGAGGGTGGTCGGCCACTTTGTTTCTGAGAAAACGGGCCCGGAGGAAGTCGGAAAGCCTGCCCATCTCCTCATGCAGCAGAGAAAAAATCACGAGATGCTTCTGCAAAGGCTGATCCCTGGTGAGATCCGTTGCCACAAATCTCAGATATTTTAAAAAACGGAAGAGATACAGCAGCGCGATTGCAACGTTGCGGCGAACCGCCTCCTCCGAAATGCGATGCAATACGCTGGAAAGGTGTTTATTTTCGACGAGATCATATTGAATTCTCAAGTGCTGGCTCAGCAGCATATCGATGTATCGGCAGCTTTTCAGTTCCCGGTCAAAAAACCTCCCCAAACTGAGAAAAAACTGGTAATCCATGCCTGTTTTGTCTTTGAACGCATCTATTGTAACCCGCAAGTCGTTTAAAAATGCCAGCAATTGGGCAACGCTGTCTCTCGGCGTCAACTGTTCTACCATTCGGCTGAGGCTAAAATCCGGCATGCGGTCTTTTCGCATCTGGATTTCTATAAACTCTTCGAATTCGAGCTTGCCTCCCATGCCCGGCTTCATCACGTTGCAGGCATGAATCTCGCATACCTGAATTGCCTGGCGCACCACTCCTATTTCAGCTGCAAAATTTCGTCGGGCAAGTTCCGCCTTCTCCGCAGCACTCAAGGGCAGATGCTCTGTCCTGAAAAAGGACCGGATACTCTTTAACCAAGACTCCAGCGCAAACAGGCTTTCGATGGCTCCCTGATCGCTGATCTGTTTAATCCATGCAGTCAGGTTTTCGCTTTCGGTAACAATTTCTGAGTGCAACACATCAACGAAAGAATCATGGTCGCTTTGAGTTCCGGGTTCCGGAGGCATACGCATCTCCCGTTTGCTATTTAGACATTGCCTCTGATTCCAACAATTTCTGAAATTCTTCAGTGCTTTTACGCATTGAAAGCCAGTCTTTGAAAATGGATGGCGTTTCCAGCCATATTCCGAACCATTGTGCGATTTCCTTTTTCTGCAATCGCTTCTGCAACTTCACCCGCGCATTGCGGCTTATAAGTTCCGCTCTTTGCCGACCCAAAGCCGCAATACGCCGGCAATAATCCATGCCTTTCTTATCGCTCGCCAACTGATAATTCCGGCATAAATAATCGAGATGCTGTATCGTTTTCTCAGCCTCCGAAAAACTGGAGAACGCCAGGATAGAGTCAAGGACGTCACAGTAGGGCGGGTCTATTTTAATGCGAAGAACCATAGCGAGAACCTTCGGCCGGGAGTGCGGCATTCAAGCTAATCTCAAAAAACCAGGCGGGAACCATCATCCCGCCGGCAAACATTCGGGATATACCGGATCGACATGCCATCGACTTCTATCGCGTAGTCGTTATGATTGAAAATAACGATTTCCAAAGGCATAATGCCGCGTGTCACGATATAGTAACGGATGATTTCAAAGTATAGCATCGCCCGGGAGCGCCACAAATTGCTATCCTATCTGATATATGCGCTCGTACGATTGGCAACCTTTACTCTGCACATACTCCCGCGTCCTCTCGGCGCTGCAACCATAAAAATGCTGGCGACCGGCGCCTATTATCTGGACTCCAGGCATCGGCATATTGCGCGCGTAAACCTAAAAATAGCTTTCCCGCAGTTGTCGCAGTCCGCAAGAAACCGCATAGCCCGGAAGAGTTTTCAGAACACGGCCATGAATTTGCTGGAAATCAGCCGCCTGCCGGATCTTACGCCAGGCAATATTTCATCTCTTGTGGCCTATGATTCGGAGTATGGATTAAATAATTACCGGACAGCCTGCGCTAAAGGGAAAGGGATTCTCTACCTCACGGGTCACTTCAGCGCGTGGGAGTTGCTGCCCGCAGCGCACGCTCTTCACGGATATCCGTTGAGCTTCGTCACGCGCCCTCTGGATAACGCTTTTCTTGATCGCTATATGCGGTTGCTTCGCGAATCCAAAGGAAACCGAGTGATAACCAAGAAGAATTCCGCACGCCCCATTTTGAAGGACCTGAAATCCAAAGGAGCGGCCGGGATTTTAATCGATCAAAACACGAGTCTTCAGGAAGGTTTGTTCGTCGATTTCTTCGGCATTCCGGCGGCTACGACAACGGGCATGGCGTTGCTGGCTTTGCATAGCGAAGCTCCGGTGCTTCCCGGATACCTGATCCCGACGCGCAACGGCCGCTATCGTATTAAGTTCCTTCCAGCCCATTGAAATATCGCGAACCGGAGACATGCAGCACGACCTCGAGGCCGGCACACGCAAATTCAACGAAATCCTTGAACAGATCATCCGCGAACAGCCGGAGTCGTGGTTGTGGGGCCATAAACGCTGGAAATACCAGCCGCCGGGGAATCCCCAGAACCTCTACGAATTGTCGCAACAGGAACTATCGGACTTCTTAAAAACGATTCCAGATTCCAGATTCCAGATTCCAGACAGAAAACCCTAATCTCAATTTCAAGGATCCGAAATCAGGAATCCGGAATCCGGAATCAGGAATCTATTATTGTTTTGCTGGATCGTTAAGAAGACGGGTAAAACTTTCTTTATATCTGACGGGGTCCAGGACCGAGTGAACTTTCTTCAATTCTTCCTTTAACAGAGCGCGATATTTGTCCGGCTCGAGTTCGATGGCTCGGGCAAAAGCAGCAATTGCAGGATCCGCCTGGTTTGCTTTCGCGTATAAAACGCCCAGATGGAAATAATTCAGCGCCTGGCCTTTTCCCAGCGCGACCACTTTCTCATGAGCCTGGATGGCTTCCTTGTCCAGTTCGAGATTCTCTGCGACCAGCGCCAGATTGGACCATGCGGCAGAGTAGTTGGGGTCCAGTGTCAGCGCCAGTTTCAATTCGGCCATCGCCTCATCAAACTTCTTCTGTCCCGCCAACAGCGTGCCCAGGTTGAAATGCACTCCTTTTTGCTTGGGATTTATTTCCAGCGATTTTCTGTAGGCAGCGGCAGCTTCATCGGATTTCTTCAGATCGCTGTACAAATCGCCAAGCAGAAAGAATATATCGGGATTTTTATCATTGAGTTTTGCGGCGCTTTCCAGTGCCACGGCGGCCTCTTCCGCTCGGTCGAGGTTTGCCAGGCTGAAGCCGTACTTGGCGAAAAGAGCGCTTCGGTCCGAGACTTTGTCCAGCGCCGCTTTATAGACAATAGCCGCCTTGCCATGCCGTTGCTGGAGCGCGTACACATCTCCCAGTTTTTCCAGCAGTTCGGCATTGCCTGGCTTTATTTCATTGGCGGCTTCGAATTCAACCGCCGCCTTGTCGTTCTGATTCTGCTGCATGTAGATAGCGGCAAGACTGCAATGCGCTTCATAATTTTTGGGGTCGATGCGCAATGCCTCCTGCAAATGGCGGGCCGCGTTCTCGATTCCGTTGTTTCTCTGAAACAGCATCGCCAGATCCATATGGGAAGAAAGGTCGTTCGGTTCCGCCTCGATAATCTGCTGCAGAATTTTTTATTGCGGCGGCGTCTTCCTTATTGTTGAACTCGAGGTATGCCAGAGTCCTCAATAATTTCAAATCCTTGGGATTGCCGAGAAGCGCCTTTTTAAGCGCGGCGATTGCCGCGCCTGTGTTTCCGGATTCCTCATAGGCGGTGGCCAGAAGCACGTGAATATTCTGCTCAAATTTCGGCTCTATCTTCAGCACCGCCTCAAATTCGGCGGCAGCCTCCTTCATCTTCTTCTGGTTGGCGTAAATCAGGCCGAGATTATAGTGCGCTTCGAGAAAATCAGGTTTGATCTGGAGCGCCTTGCGGAATAAATCCGCCTGCTCCTCGCTATTTTCCTGCGCCGTCCCAATCATTGCCTCAGCCTTTTTAAACCATGCCATCGCTTCCCGGTAAATCTTGGCATCGTCGATGGTGCTCACTTTCTTTTTGGCTTGCGCAGGTGCGGATTGTGCCGCAAAACTCGCGGCGCCCAGGCACAGCACCGCACATGCCGCCAGAATAGCTCTCTGCACTCTCAGGAAGCGCATCGGATTTTCCTCACAGCAGTTCTTCAGCTTCCGCGGACGCCACCGCAATATCTTCGAAGAAGGATAGCTTATGGAATTCCCTGAATCGGGACTCTATTTCGGGGAAGGTGAGATCTCCAAGTTTTCGGGGGCCAAAATCCATGACATTAAAGGAAGCCATTACGGAACCGAATACAACTGCCTTCCGCAGAGCCGCATCATTGGAAACACCCGAGGCGGCGAGATATCCCATCAGGCCTCCCGCGAATGAATCGCCCGCGCCCGTTGGATCCATAACCTCCTCCAAGGGATATGCCGGCGCGATAAAAATTGAATTAGAGTTGAACAGCAGGGCTCCGTGTTCTCCCCTCTTTATCACCAGCGCCCTCGGTCCCAGTGCGAGAATGCGGCGCGCAGCTCGAACGAGATTGGTCTCATCGGAAAGCTGCCGCGCTTCAGCATCGTTTATGATCAAGAGATCTATTTGGGAGAGCGTTTTTAATAGAGATTCTCTGGAGCCATTGATCCAGTAATTCATGGTATCGCAAGCGACAAGCTTGGGCCGATTCACCTGCTCCAGGACCGTACGCTGCAATCCCGGATCGATATTGCCCAGGAAAAGGTATTCCTGCGCACGATGCGTGCTCAGCAGTTTCGGCGAAAAATCGACCAAGACGTTGAGTTGCGTGTCCAGCGTCGTGCATGTATTCAGGTCGGAGCCATATTCCCCTTTCCACCTGAAGGTATTGCCCTTCTGGCGCTCTAGCCCTGAAGTGTCGATTCCCTTTCTCTGCAAAAAGGCTATATGCTCTTCCGGGAAATCCTCCCCAACGACGGCCACTATGCTGACGTGCGAAAAGTAGCTCGCCGCAACGCTGAAATACATTGCCGAACCGCCTAAAACATCCGCTCGCGTTCCGGAAGGAGTCTTGACAGAATCAAGCGCCACCGTTCCAACAACCAGTATCCCCATGTCTTGTATCAACTCCGTATGTAAAAGCCGTCCATCGCATTCTTATAGATATTTGCCCGCGATGCCTTCGAGTCTCTTCTTTGCCTCGGATGGTATCGACGCCTTATCGGTAATCAGGGCGTATTTAAGCGCTTCGCCGCACTGGCAATTTCTTGTGTAATTCAGATCCTGCACCGTTCGCGCAATGATCGACTGCGCCGCCCGGACATTCTTTTGCAGGTTGCCGATGATCATATCCGCGCTCACCGTTTCGTGCGATTCGTGCCAGCAATCATAATCGGTAACGAGCGCAATCGTGACGTAGCAGATTTCCGCTTCTCTGGCCAGTTTGGCTTCCTGCAGGTTGGTCATGCCGATGACGTCCATGCCCCAGCTGCGATAGAGTTTGGATTCCGCCCTGGTCGAAAAAGCCGGCCCTTCCATGCAAAGATAGGCGCCTCCCTTTTTGGCCTCTATGCCCGCCTTGGCGGAAGCGTTGTGGACCTGCGCCAGAAGATCAGGACAAATCGGATCGCCAAAGGCAATATGCGCTACGAGGCCGTTGCCAAAGAAACTTGAGATCCGTCCTCGGGTCCGATCCACGAACTGATCCGGCAAGACAATGTCCAAAGGCTCGATCTCCTCCTTTAAAGAACCGACTGCGCTGACAGATAAAATGCGCTCGACTCCAAGGAGCTTGAAGGCATAGATATTGGCACGAAAATTCAGCTCTGAGGGCATGAGGCGATGCCCCCTGCCGTGCCGGGCAAGAAAAGCGACGCGCGCGCCCGAAAGAGACCCGATTATGAAATGATCCGAAGGATTGCCGAAGGGAGTTTCAATCGCAATTTCCTTTCGTTCTGTCAATCCCGGCATATCGTACAACCCGCTGCCACCGATGATTCCAATCTTTACCTTTTCCATAGATTCCCACTGTGAAGACTGCTTGTATCGATCTTTCAAAAACGCCCAAGCATGCCATGAAGCACGCCAAATTAACCACCGCAAAGTGCCAAATAACTTACACCCTTCCCGCACCTACGCAATATGCCATAACCTCTGCCGCCTGGAGTATCTCTTCGCGGCTTACGTCGTTGTGTGTTACCAGCCGCAATCGGGTGGCATCGAGCGCCGAGACCAGTACTCCCGCGTCTTTGAGTCGCTCGGTCAACACGCTGCTATCGAGACCCGTTCGGGCAATTCCCACCATCAGGATATTGCTGCGCACCTTCTCCGGGTTCCACATCCAGTGCCGCCACTTTTTGCAGCAACTCCGCCAGTAACCGCGCATTCCGGTGGTCTTCGGCCAATCGTGCCGGCATTTTCTCCAGTGCAATCAAACCCGCAGCGGCAAGCACGCCGACCTGTCGCATGCCTCCGCCCAATAGTTTGCGAATGCTACGCGCCCTTTCTATAAAGGAATGCGATCCCGCCAGCATGGAGCCCACAGGGGCAGAAAGGCCTTTTGAAAGACAGAACATGACCGAATCGCAGTGCTGAGCCAATTCTGCCACGTCGGTGTGTAGCGCGGTCGCGGCATTGAAGATTCGAGCGCCGTCGAGATGGACGGGCAAACCGGCTTCATGCGCGTGATCGCAGATATCATCCATTTGCTCCTTCGCGTACACCGTTCCGCCCGCCATGTTATGCGTATTCTCCAGAGCAATCAGCCCGGTTTGCGCTCTGTAATATATTTTGGGGCGAATGGCTTTACGAATCGCTTCCCATTCCATGATCCCGTTTTGGGAAGGAACCGGACGGGCGAGGGTTCCGCTGATTACAGCCATCGCCGCCATTTCAAATTCGTAGATATGGGCATTCGCTTCTGTAATCACTTCCTGGCCGGGGTTTGTGTGAACTCGAATAGCGATCTGATTGCCCATGGTCCCGGAAGGGACAAAAAGTGCGGCCTCTTTTTTGAAAATTTCCGCGGCTCTTTTCTGGAGTTTGTTAACCGTCGGATCATCCATATAAACATCGTCGCCAACTTCGGCGGCAGCCATCGCCGCTCTCATTTCATCCGTGGGCTTGGTAACCGTGTCGCTTCTGAGATCGATGATTGAATTAAGCATTCAGCCCCCGTTAAACAAATTGTTGAAACACTTCATTGGATAGCAGCATCCCTGAAGCGGTAAGACTCACCACATCCCCGGTCTTTTGGGCCAGTCCCTGTTGGAGCCAATCCTCGAGCGCGCCTTCATACGTTGAAAGGCTCTCCGCCCCATAGGAGTTTTGGAGACCTTTCCAGTCTACGCCTTCAGTCAGCCGAAGGCCGAGGAAGAGTGTTTCCTGGAGAGCATTCTCAGCATTAATGGATTCCTGCCAGGCCCTGGGATCCTTGCCGGCTTCAACCGCTGCGAGATAGTCGTCCATTTGGGATGTATTTGCCCATCGCTTATTTCCGTCAAACGAGTGGCTTCCCAAACCGAAACTGTAAACCGGCTCCCGTTTCCAATACTTCAAATTGTGTCGGCATGCATAACCGGAGCGGGCAAAGTTGCTGATTTCATACTGCTGATATCCGCATGAAGCGAGGAATTCGATCGTTTCAAGATACAGGTCCGAAACGAGATCATCCTCCGGAAGGAATACAGCCCCCTCTTCAACCCTGGTTTGAAGCGGGCAAGGATCGTCCAAATCCAGCATATAAACCGAAACGTGCGGAATGTCCAAATCCGCGACAGTCTCCAGGTTATGTTTCCAACTCACTCTCGTCTGGTATGGAAGCCCGAGCATCAAATCCAGGTTGATGTTTTCAAAACCGCCTTCTCTCAGCCGCCGCAATGAATCCAATACCATCGCCGAGGAATGCGCGCGTCCGATGGCAGACAATTCCCGATCCGAGAAGGTTTGTGCTCCCATGGAAATCCTGCGTATACCACTCTTTCGGTAGGCTGCAATTTTTATTTTTGAAATAGTGCCAGGATTCGCCTCCAGCGATATTTCACAATCGTCCTGAACTCGAAATATGCAGCGGCATGCCTGCAAAATCCCAAGGATATGCTTTTCAGCCAGGATGCTTGGAGTTCCGCCCCCAAAATATATCGAATCGACATCGCGGCCATCTGCTTTTGCCTCCGGATGACTCTCTATTTCGCGCAGGACCGCATGGTCATACCGGCTCGCTAGTGCACGATCGTATGGCAAACTTATGAAGTGGCAGTAACTGCATCGCGACCGGCAAAACGGCATGTGAAAATAAAGCCCGCTCCCCACTATGCAACACCTTATCGTATGGTCCCGAAATCCAGGATCGTTAATTAGGAGCCTGCGCCCAGGAGAGCTTCCAGGATTATAAACTCAACGCCTGCCCGGCGCATTTCCTCAACCGCTTCTTTCTCGGTCTTGGGTGCGAGTGCGCGCACCGCGTCCGTGATGAGGACGGTCTGAACGCCCAGGCGTCGAAGGCCAAGGCAGGCCATTTTGACGCAGTATTCGGTAGCGACTCCAAATACGATGGCGCGCGGGGGCAAAACGCGCGTCAGGCGTTCTGCTATTGGATTGCTAAAAAGATCCAGCGACTGTTTTTCCACGATGATCTGCTGATGTCTCCGCACCGCCTCCGACAAATTGCGATCGACCGGCTGATGCGAGAAAATCAGAGGCCGGGGAAGAAGCGTTTCATCCACCTTGCGCTGACCTTCGGTTCCCTGCACACAATGAGGGGGAAACTGCTTGAATTCCGGATCATCCGCCACATGGGCATCTGCCGACGAGAGAATGGATATTTCGTTTTTCCGGGCGAAGTCAAAAAGGCGGCGCAATTTTGGAAGAATTCGCTCCGCGCCCGGAACATAGAGTGCTCCGGTAGGCAGCATAAAATCCCGTTGGGTATCGACATCCAGAAAAAACAGATTTTTCATTATTCACCCCAAAAGCATTATACAGACAGGGCCAATTGGCCGCCAGCATCTCCAACCTGTGGGTCGGGGCTTCAGCCCCGACGCTTTGGAGATTCTGTTTCCGGACCGCAGAGCGGTCGGATGAGTTTAGCCGGGCCTTTCAAGGCCCGGAACAGCGCACACAGAGAGATCCCGTCGCGGTCAGCGACGGTTGAAATCAGCCGTCGCTGACCGCGACGGACATTGATGACTTCCGCTATCCCCGGCCTTGAAAGGCCGGGCTAAAATCAGCCGGCCGCTCTGCGGCCAACTTCGCTTTAGCGATTCTGTATTTCGGAAAGCGTCGGGATTGAAGCCCCGACCCACATGTGGGAGCAGCGGAAGGATTACATTGGAAGCACGCCGGACATTCCGTCCATTCAGGAAGCCGGCATCCGCGAAGCTGTAGTAGTCATTGTGGCCCATGACGATATGATCCAAAACGCGGATGCCGAGGATTTGCCCCGCATGGCTCAGCCTTTGCGTGCAGTCCTTGTCTTCTTTGCTGGGCGCCGGGTCTCCGGAGGGGTGGTTGTGCATGAAGATTAACGCGGCGGTGCTGTCGCGCACGGCGGGGGCGAATACTTCCCGCGGATGCACGACGGATGAGCTCAGGCTTCCGATGGAAATCAGCACTTCACGAATCAGCTGATTCTTTGAATTCAGATGCAAAGAAAAGAAATGCTCTTTCTGCGCCGTAAAAAATCGCGCCCGGTATCGCTGATACAATTCCCTGCTGTTTGAAAAACGTTCTCCAGGCTTGAGCGGAACCGAGCACACCTGTTTCCCCAACTGCAGCGCATAATAAATAGATTCCGCCTGGCGCAATGAAATGTTGCCGGCGCGTCGAATCTCCTCCAGTGTCGCGTTCGCCAGATCCTGAGCTGAGCCAAAATAGTGCAGTAACCGCCCCGACGCTGAGCGCGCGGAATCGCTGCCGTTGCCGCGTGAGAGAACAAAGGATAGAAGATCCAAAATTTCCGAGCCGCTGCCCATGCCGTTTTGTGATTGCAGGCGCCCATCAAAAGTAGCCCTGGAAGAACGCCTCTCCGTAGATCTAACGGCCGTGCCGGGGCAGGTGCCAATAAAAACGTCAATTGCGGCAAAATATTTGTGGGGGATTATAGACTATATGGCAAGGCCGCCATCAACCTGAATCACCTGACCCGTAATATATCGGGCGTTTTCCGAAAGAAGGAAAGCCGCTATGCGCGCAACTTCCTCCGGAGTTCCAAATCGTCCCAGGGGAATGGTTTCTTCGGCCATTGCCCTATGATTCTCGGACAGATGTGCGCGTCATTTCCGTGTCTACAAAACCAAGCGCCAGAGCATTCACCGTAATGTTCCGGCCGGCGAATTCCTTGGCTAGTGATTTTGTCAGCCCGATCAGACCGGCTTTGGATGCGGCATAGTTGGCTTGTCCGGGATTTCCTATCAGTCCGCTTACCGATGTGATGTTCAGGATGGACCCGAATCGTGCCTTTGCCATGATCGAAGAAACGGCTTTGGAAAAGTTAAATGCGCCCTTGAGGTTTGTATCGACCACTTCGTCCCAGTCGCCCTCATTCATGCGCAACAGCAGCTTGTCTTTGACCACGCCGGCATTGTTGACCAGGTAATCGACTGAGCCAAACCGCCTTTGCACTTCCTGAACCATGTCGTGCGCCGAACCGAAATCGGCAACGCTGGCCTGAACGCTTAAGACTTCTCTGCCCAAGGCGGCAAGTTCGTCGGACAGCTGCTCCGCCTGGAGTTTGCTTTTCAGATAGCTGAAGGCGATATTGCACCCGCAGCGCCCAAGTTCCAGACAAATGGCACGGCCAATGCCTCTGGCGGCTCCCGTAACAATTGCGGTTCTTCCGGATAAATTCATCTGTGCCTGCCGAAACCGGGACGCGTGGCTTATGTCTAACGAGGGAACAGGTACATCAGCCAGCTGGCCACTATGGAGAGGACAGTAAAAGAACAGAAAAGCATCAGGAAATACCTGAGGCGCTCTCTGGACCCATTCCGGGCGATAAAGGTAAGAACCAGCGACGTCAGAATGCTGAAAACCAATAATAAAACAAAATGATTCTTCATTGCTTTCTGTCCATGGCTATATCGAATACATCCACTACGACAAGCATATTTAGGAGCCCGGCGACATAAATGAATACATTTGCATAATCATAGGTGTAGGCCGTAGGGTCCCCGACGCCAAAACCCCGCAGCAATGAAATCCAATAAAGCAATCCCGATCCGGCTTCGGCTATGAATTTCAGAATCGGAAACAGACTCCCTAGTTCAGGGCTGACTATCCTGCCGTCCAATTGAAGGCCGAGGATAAACATCACCGTAATGCAACCGAAAAACACCAGCGCTCGATCCCATTTGCGAAGCAAGGCATGCCCAAGTCCGGGGATGAGGGCTCCCGCGACGCACGAGGCAAACGTCATCGCCCTACCCGCGCCCGGTCTGGCCTGCTGATTCTCCTGCAACGCTTCCGGCATAGGTTCAATTTTCATAAGACTGGAATCTTACGGAAAGCAGCAATGCCAGTCAAGGTGAAAGCCCTTTGGCTCCAACGAATTCGCTCGCCATCCAACACTCTGAATTATCCGCTTCATTGCCTTCACCCCTTCACATGTGGGTCGGGGCTTCAGAGGCTGTCTCAAAACTCGCCCATTTAGCGGGCTTACAGCCCTTTTCCTGGTTGTCGCTAAATTCCTAGGGCTTCGCCCTAGGCTGATATAGAGCGCGCCTTCGGCGCTTAAATTGCTGTAAATTTAGGATCTTAAAGCGCCGAAGGCGCGATCCATACCGGCCTGGGGCGAAGCCCCAGGAAAAAGTCATAAAAGAAAATCAAGGGCTGAAGGCCCGCCCAATGCGAGTTTTGAGGCAGCCTCTTCAGCCCCGACACTTTCCGAGAATGCTTAATTTCCAACGTGTCGGAGCTGAAGCCCCGACCCATATGACGAAGAATTACCCGCAATTCCATCCGCACCGCACCCCAAGCCGGCAAAAACCCAGGCGAAGAATTCTATCGTCTGCCGATCCTCAGGCCGATACTTATGGGGATGAACTCCTGCCGCTAAAGTACAGCGTCCGGGGTTGCCCTTATGGCCGACAATGGCGCGATTGAAGGCATGGCTATTTTTGAAAAAGGATCCCTATGAATCTCGATTCTCTCCTCCGCGTGATGATTTCCAAAGGCGCATCTGACTTGCATTTAAAAGTCGGCTGCTTCCCGCACCTGCGCATTAACGGAGAGCTGGTTCCGCTCGGCGACCAGGGCAAGCTGGACAAGGAAGATTCCCTCATGATGGCCTTTTCCATTATGAACAATAAACAGAAAGAGCGATTCCGGGATCAGGCGGAAATTGACTTGAGCTATGGGGTGCGCGGGTTGGGGCGATTCCGCGTGAATGTCTTTCAGCAGCGCGGACAGGTCTCCGTTGCCATCCGCGCTATTCCAAACCAAATCCAAAGCTTTGAAGATCTCTGCCTTCCCGGCATCCTGGAAAAGATCGCACGGGAACCCAGAGGTCTCGTGCTGGTCACCGGCACGACAGGCTCTGGAAAATCAACCACGATTACCTCGATGCTCAATTACATCAATGAGCGCACGATGCGGCATATCATCACGATCGAAGACCCGATAGAATTTTCCTATACCGATCGCATGAGTATCATCAGCCAGCGCGAAATCGGCGTCGACGCTCAGAGTTTTGCCGCCGCCTTGCGCAGCTCCCTGCGACAGGATCCCGACGTCATCCTGGTCGGCGAAATGCGCGATATGGAAACGATTGAAACCGCACTCGTTGCGGCCGAGACCGGGCATCTTGTTTTCAGCACGCTGCACACTCTGGACGCAGTGGAAACCATCAACCGTATCGCCTCGGTGTTTCCCATTCACCAGCAGAAACAGATACGGCTTCAATTGTCGATGGTGCTGCGCGCGGTGATCTCCATGCGCCTCATGAAAAGATCGGATGGTCCCGGACGCGTTCCCGCCATCGAGATCATGCGCGCAACCGACCTTATCAACAGCTGCATTATGGATCCCGATAAAACCCGTCTGCTTCACGAAGCGATTGCCGCAGGAACATCCCAATACGGCATGCAGACTTTTGACCAGTCCATCTACGAGCACTACAAAGCAGGCCGAATCACGCTGGAAGACGCGCTGAGCTATGCGACAAACCCCGAGGAGTTCAAGCTGCGCGTGCAGGGAATCTACACCACCAAAGACGCTGCTATAGAATCCATGGAACGGGATATCGCAAGGTAGTATGATTCCCCGGGCCAGCGGGTTTATGGATATCGACATTCACAAACTGCTTTTGAAAAAAGCCGGCGCTCTTTTAGCGCGCCGCGCATACAGCCGCATGGATCTCGAGACGAAACTTGCGGAGTTTGCCGATGAACAGCAGGTGGAATCCGCACTCCAGCATTTGGAGCGACTGAACCTTCTCAACGACCCCGATTATGCGTATAATTTTGCTCTCCGGCACATCCGGCAGCACGGATGGAGTTCAGCCAGAGTACAGAATGCGCTGCTTGCGCATCATGTCGGTGGCGCGATTGTCGAGCGCGCATTGGAAAAAGTTCGCATGGAGTCGGGTTGTGAAGAATCGGGCATCCTGGAGTATGTGCACAAACGGTACGGCAAAAGCGGACTGCCGGCCGATCTCAAGGGCGTGCGAAAGCTCATTCTACACTTGCAACACCGTGGATTTGATGAAGCGGCTATTTTCAGAGCATTACGAGGAGTCATCCCCGACGCAGTCCTGAAGCACTTTGAGACAGGAGAGTCCATTGATTAGCAGCAACCAGATCCGGGCAGCATTTCTTAAATATTTCGAACAGGCTGATCACAAAATCGTCCCCAGTTCATCGTTGATCCCTTTCAACGATCCTACGCTGCTTTTTACCAACGCGGGGATGAACCAGTTCAAGGATGTCTTTCTGGGAAACGAAAACCGTCCCTATAAACGTGCGACTTCCAGCCAGAAATGCATGCGGGTAAGCGGAAAGCACAACGATTTCAAGGATGTAGGCCGTTCCAACCGGCACCATACTTTTTTTGAGATGCTGGGAAACTTCTCGTTTGGCAATTATTTTAAAAAGGAAGCCATCCATTTCGCATGGGAGCTTTTAACCACAAATTTCGGACTCGATCCTGAAAGACTGAGGATTACAGTGTTCCGCGACGACGACGACGCATGGAAAATCTGGCATGCGCAGGAAGGCATTCCGGAAAGTAAGATTATGCGTCTTGGCGAAGCCGATAATTTCTGGTCCATGGGTGACACCGGACCCTGCGGCCCCTGCTCGGAAGTGCATTATGATTTTGGCAAAAGCCCGATCCCCGGTCACGGAGACTGCGATCTCACCTGTTCCTGCGGACGTTGGGTGGAGGTCTGGAACCTGGTCTTCATGCAGTATAATCGCGATTCCGGCAACACGTTGAATCCCCTGCCCTCGCCGTCCATTGATACGGGTATGGGATTTGAGCGGATTACGACCATCCTGCAGAGCAAAACCTCAAATTATGATACCGATCTTTTCCAGCCGCTTCTTCATGAAATATCCGGCATTTGCAATACCGATTATGGAGCCGATCCCAACGACGATATCTCCATGCGCATCATTGCGGATCATGCCCGGGCCGCCACATTTGTCGTCGGCGACGGTCAGTATCCCGGAAACGATAAGCGTGGGTATGTACTGCGCAAAATCATGCGGCGCGCCATGGTGCATGGCAAAAGGTTGGGCATTGACGAACCCTTCATCTACCGAATGGCCGGAAAAGTTATCGAATTCATGAAAGATGGCTATCCCGAGCTGATTTCCGCCAGGGAAACAATAGCCAGGGTGATCCGGCAGGAAGAGGATTCCTTCGCCGGGACTCTCGGAGAAGGACTTAAGGATTTCAACGATCGCGCCCGAAAGCTGAAGGCTGCCGGCTCCAGGACTATGACCGGGGAGGATGCCTTCTTTTTATATGACACCCGCGGATTGCCGCTGGAAATCATAGAAGATCTTGCCAGGGAGAATGGATTAACTGTTGATGAAGCAGGTTTCAACAAAGCATTTAAAGCACAACGTGAACGTTCGCGCCAGGACTATTTTTCCGGCAAAGTAGAGGAGCAGGTTACTCAGGCGATCCTGGAAGGCAAAACAAGTTTTGTAGGGTACGACATTGAGAGTTCTACAAAGGCAACGATTCGGGCTATTATTGTGGATGGCAAGCGATCGAAAAGCATCAAGGCAGGGGACGTGGGCGAGGTAGTACTGGACTCGACTCCCTTCTATGCAGAATCCGGGGGACAGGTTGGGGATACAGGATCTTTGGCAAAAGACGGTTCCAGAGCCAAAGTGACAGACACGGTCTATAGAGGAACGCTTCTGGCCCATGTTGTGCAGATGGAAACGGGCGTTCTTCACGAAGGCGATGACGTTGAAGCTGCCGTTGACCTGGATAAGCGCCGGCTTACGATGAAAAATCACACGGCCACTCATCTGTTGCAGGCTGCGCTGCAAAAAACGCTTGGAAATCATGTGAAACAAGCAGGGTCCCTGGTTTCTCCGGAACGCCTGCGGTTCGATTTTACGCATTATGCTCCCCTGACCA
Source organism: uncultured Acidobacteriota bacterium (assembly GCA_963718845.1). GTDB lineage: Bacteria > Acidobacteriota > UBA6911 > UBA6911 > UBA6911 > UBA6911. The sequence continues at coordinate 58,171 of CAVRAD010000017.1, read as the reverse complement.
AAGCCGAAATACGGAAGATTGAGGATCTGGTAAACGAACAGATCTGGATGAACTCTGACGTTCAAACGTCTGTCATGGATCTGGACAGCGCCATGAAATCGGGCGCAATGGCTCTCTTTGGCGAAAAATATCAGGAGGAAGTCAGGGTCGTTGAAGTTGCCGGATTCAGCAAGGAGCTTTGTGGCGGAACGCATGTATCCGCTACCGGGACTATCGGCCTGTTCAAGGTTGCAGGTGAATCCGGTATCGCGGCCGGTATTCGAAGGATCGAGGCTGTCACTGGGCCCGCCTCGCTGGAGCGATTCCGCAGCGATGAACAGATCCTGGATTCTGTTCAAACGCAACACAAGGTGTCACGCCACGATATACCTGGGTTGGTCGAAAAATTGCAGGCGCAGGTCCGCGATCTTCAGCACCAGATTTTGGATTTGAAGACTCAATCCGCACGGGCTGGCGTTAGCTCCATGCTGGACCGCATAAAGGATATAAAAGGCGTTAAGGTACTGGCCGCCACACTGCCCGAAACGGACCGCGCCAGCCTCCGGAACGTCGCGGATGAGCTCAAACAAACGATCGGTTCCGGCATTGTCATACTTGGCGCCCCGAATGAGGAGAAGGCGGCGCTGGTGGTTATGGTCACCCCCGATATATGCAAACGTGTTTCAGCCGGCCAGGTCATAAAGCAAATTGCACCCCTGGTCGGAGGTGCGGGAGGCGGAAAGCCTGAGCTTGCAGAAGCAGGGGGGAAAGATCACTCAAAATTGGCCGAAGCGATCGAGCACAGCTATGCCGTTATTCAGGCCCTGTTATCCGATCGTAATGAGTAGATTCTTTGAGTCTTTGACTAAATAAGATTATTATAGAATTTGGACGATTTAGCCGATAACTACTTTGTTTGCATGTTTCAAGGGCACTAATCGCATGAATCACCGTAACCATTTTTTTTCGGCAATGCTGCTTGTGATTTCCACCGGAGTTTTTTCCGGTAACGTATGGGGCCAACAAGATCGTTATTCTTATGTCGATGAAGACGGCACGCAAGTCTACACAAACATTCCCCCAGTCCAGCACACGCCCGATTTAATAGTCACCGGCCAGGTTCCGCCTGTGGTGCCCCCCTTGCCCCCTAAAAAAGAGGAAGCCTACAACGCAATCATCGAAAAATATGCCGGCGATTATGGGCTGGATCCTTCTTTGATACACTCCATTATTGCAACAGAATCGCGATTTAATGCCAAAGCCGTCTCGCCTAAAGGAGCTCGCGGGCTGATGCAGTTGATGCCGGCAACCGCTCAACGATTGGGAGTCCGCAACAGTTTTGACCCTGAGCAAAATATTCAAGGAGGCGTTAAGCATTTCCGTTTTCTCATGGACAGTTTCAAGAATGACGTGGAATTAAGCCTTGCAGCCTATAACGCAGGTGAAAATCTGGTGCAGCGCCTCGGCCGGGTGCCCGAAATCAGAGAAACCAAAGACTACGTTCAAACTATTACCGCACTGTACGGCAAAAATACTGCAAAAATGCAGGACGAAGAAGGCGAGAAGCACCCGCCGGTCTTTCGGTTTGTCGACGAATCGGGAATATTGCACCTTACAAACATTCCGCCGTCGCGCTAATACCTTAATTATCAATAGGTTCTAACTATTAGGACTTGACACGGGATACACGGGTATTTAATATGCTTCTTATGAAGCACCCCCGACGCGTTGCAGGTTTTTCGCGTGCCATTATTTATATAGCTTTCCTTTCAGCTCTGCCGTTGTTGCCGGCCCAGGGGAATCAATGGGATTCAGCGGGCGCTGCCCGGGCTTTTCAGGACGCCCGGCGAATGAAAGATGAAATATCTCAGGCAAATCTGCCGGCTCTCAGCCTATATCTCGAGTGCGCCAGGACTTATCACAAAGTACATGTGCGCGATCCGCATTACAGCCGCACAGGCGACGCCATCTACGAAGAAGGACTGCTCTACCAGGAAATGGGCGATAAATTCGCCGATCTGGATTTTTACAGAACAGCTGTAAAGCGTTTTCAGCTGCTGATTAGAGATTATAGCGGCAACCAGAACTGCCCTGATGCGCTTCTGCGCATGGGAGATATCTATTTCAAGCCGCTCAACGACGAAATGGCGGCCCAAAATACGTATAGGTTTCTCAAGACAAACTATAAAAACTCTCACGCTTCCAGGGAACTGGCCGGCCGAAAAATTTCCACGCCCGCTCCAACGCCGGTGTCGCCTCCCCGACTCCCACCTCCGGTTCCGAAGGCTCCTGTGGCCGTGACGCCCCCTGTGATTAAAACTGCTCAAGCTGCAGCCTCTGTTATTCAGAGCGTCCGCCATTGGTCTACCAGCGATTACACCCGTGTAATGATCGACCTGGATTCGAATGCCTCCTATACCAAAGGGCGTTTATCCAATCCCGACAGAATCTATTTTGACATTTCCGGGGCAAGGCTTAGCAGCGAGTTGGGTTCGCACATCCTCGCCATCGATGATGCCTTCCTCCAGCAAGTCCGCATTTCGCAAAACAGCCCGAATGCGGTTCGCGTGGTCTTGGACCTTTTGACAAAAGGGGATGCTGCTGTATCCGAATTGCATGATCCATTCCGCATAGTTATCGATCTGCGCCGGCAGGACGTTCCATCCATTGCATCCAAAACGGCGAAGCTGGAACCTCCTGCGCCTCCCAAGGCAGCCGCCGTCAAAGTACCTCCACCTGAGGAAGCAGCTAAAATTAAAAAGTCGGAACAAACTCTGCCGAAGCCGGCAGCAAATCAACCGGTTGCATCAGCGCAAAGCTCGCAATCTTCAATCGGTGTTCCGCTGGCTGACGAAAACCGTTCTGGCCCGGCCAAAACGACCCCATCTGCTTCCCCGGCTCCCGCCACCGCCACTTCTGAAAGCAAGGCCGCGGTCAAAAAGGCGGAACCGGAAAAATTGGCGTCGCCAAGCGTCTCCAGGGCGGCGGAGCCGACAAGTCTCGGCGACCGCACCATGACTCGCATGCTTGGGCTGAAGATCGGCCGGATTGTCATAGATCCAGGACATGGCGGCCATGATCAGGGCACGATTGGCCCGGGAGGCCTGCTTGAGAAAGATCTCGTTCTTTCGATTGCGCTCGAGCTTCAGAGTGTCCTGCAGGAAAAACTTGGAGCGCAGGTGATCTTGACGCGCAGCGACGACAGGTTCATTGCACTTGAAGAGCGGTCCGCAATCGCCAACCAGTTTCGCGCGGATCTCTTTATTTCCATTCATGCCAACTCGAGCCGCCGCCGCTCGACCAGCGGAGTGGAGACCTATTACCTGAATTTTGCCAAAACAGACGCCGAGCGCGAGATCGCTTCCAGAGAAAACGCCACTTCCACCGGCAGCATCAGCGAATTAGAGGATCTGATAAAGAAAATCGCACAGGCGGACAAATCGACCGAGTCCAAGGAACTGGCTTCGCGTATCCAAACAAAACTGTATTCCGGGGCCAGAAAGATGTTTCCTACCGCACAGAACCGGGGTGTGCGCAGCGCTCCCTTCATCGTTCTGATCGGGGCGAATATGCCCTCCATCCTCACCGAAGTCGCCTTCATCAGCAATCCCAGAGACGAGAAGCTTTTGAAAAAAGCTCCAAATCAGGAACGGCTGGTCAAAGCCCTATTTTCGGGCATCGAAGACTACATGAAGACGCTTGGAAGCGATGTAGCGCAGAATCGGTCACACGGGCCCTAAATGAGACTCCCCATATTCCTCTTTTGCAGCTTCCTGTTTTCTGTTTCGATGGTTGTGCCGGCGAGTACTGCCTTCGTCCCTTTTCCGGCTGTTTCCGAGTTTCCCGAACTCCAGAAAGTACTTTTAGAGATATCCTTCGATGAACCTGCACGACTCGCCCGCATAGAAGAGGGACGACTGATCTCGGATGTGGGATTTGAAAAGTACGCACAGCGCATTTACTCTGTCGGCAAATCAGGCGAGGTATCCATAGCGGTCACAACACTCATGGATTTCCGGGCCGCCTACAGCCTCTTGACTCTGCTCAGCACTTCGAACATACAGGAAGGCCCGCCCGGCGATGCGTTTTCGCAAAGTTCTACGAGCATTCGGTTTTTTCAGGCCAGATATTGGGTTCGAATCGACGGGCGCAATGCATCGGAAGACCTGCTGAGGCGAGTGGCCGTTTCGGTAAGCAATCGCCTCGGTCCGCGCGAACAGAAACCGCCCTCTCTGATCACTCACCTTCCCGCGACCGGCTATGACGCTTCAAGTTTGAAGTATTTCCCAGGCTTGAAATCCTTCGAGTCCTACTCCGGAACTCAGGCTTTCAATTCCCTGAAGCTGAATTTCGACGCGGAAATCGTTCAAGCCAGGTATGCGTTGGATACTCAGATCGGAACCCTCACTGTACTCAATTTCCCCACGCCCGAAGTCGGCGAAGAATACTTTGCCAATTTCTCCGCGTCATCCTTTCCTGAAAAGGGCGGGGACAAGATCTACCTGAAAAGAGCGGGGCCGATTGTCGCAATTCTAAAAGGCCGGATGGATCCTGGATCCGCCGACAAGGTGCTCCGCTCCATCAGCCACAGTTATGCGGTGCGATGGATTTTTGAAAAGCCGAAACAAACGCGCGTCGCGTGGGGCGTTCCTGTCCGTATCCTGCATACGGTTGTGAACTCCCTCTTCTTTGTAATCCTGCTGTGTGTCCTTGCCATATTGGCCGGCGCGGGCGCCGCATTATTTCGATTTATGCGGAGGCGCCGTTCAAACGCACCCGGTGGGCAGGGACAGACAGACTACACACGCATGAGGTTGCGATGAAAGTTGAAATGATTCGCAAAGTTCCTCTTTTTTCCACGCTCTCGGACAGTGAATTTAATCAGTTGCAGCCTATTTTCTCGGTTCGCGCGTACCGCAAGGGCCAGATTATTTTTCTGGAAGAGGAAACCGGCAGTTATATGTATCTGGTGCTTTCGGGAAAAGTAAAGGTATCCAAGGCAAGCGCGGCTGGAAGAGAAACCATCCTGGCGATCCATCGGGTAGGTGATTTTTTCGGAGAAATGTCTCTCCTGGACGGCAAGACATCCCCAGCTACCGTTTCCGCCATGGAGGATGCCAAAATCATTTCCGTAAGTGGCGCCGATTTTCACAAACACCTGATGCATAATGAAAAGGTTATGCTGCAGATCATCCAGGTGCTTTGTGCCCGGTTGCGCCAAGTCTGGCAAACGCAGAGCCTGAGTTCCAGCACTGCAGACGCGCGGATTCGCTTGGGGATTTATGAGCTCGCCAAAAAACACGGGATACGCGATGCGCATGGCACCATCATAGATCTCAAGATAACGCACCAGGAACTGGCGGAAATGGTGGGAACCTCCAGGGAAACCGTGACCCGTACCATCGCGCGCCTTCGCGCACAGGGCATCCTCGAAATCGAGCAGAGGCGCATGACCCTGCTCGACGCCGAAGCACTATTGATTCCGGATTCCTGATTCCGGATTCCTGATAAAAGCTTCGAATTGGGATTCCGAATTCCTGATTTCTGATTTTGAATTTCGGGCTTGAGCTTCTTGTCTTGATTCCGGAATCCAGACTCTCGAATCCTGTGTTGTGGTTTTAGTCCGGAATCAGGAATCAGGAATCGGAATCAAATCTGCTTCCTGCCACTTGCGGACGGAATTGACCAGGTGGATTTTAGAGCACCGCGCCAGATCACCGATTTTCAGCCGGCGCTCCCCGATTTTGCCCTGGTCGAGCAGCCATGCGCGAAATGTGCCCGCCAGCAATCCGCAATCGACCGGCGGCGTATACAACCCCCCATCCATCTCAACCACGATGTTGGCAATGCAGGATTCGGTTAATTCATCCTTCTCGTTCCACAACAATACGTCATCGCAATCCGGGCGGGAATTTCGTGCGTTCTCGTAAATCAGCCGGTTTGTGGTTTTATGATAGAGAAACACTTCTGCCGAATTGACGGGCTCGCGGGCAAGGGCTATACGCAGCGGCCGGTCCGACATTTCGTTCAAGCTGTCCGCCTGGATTTCTATGGCACCGTCCCGTGCAACGAGCAAACGAACGCGCCGCGGTTCACAGCCAAATTCGGCCGCCTGATCCAAAAGCCGCTGCCGGATTCGGGACAAATCCACGGAATAGCCAAAATACTCGGCAGAAGCGGCCAGCCGCAGGAGATGGTATTCGAGCAGAAAATACGAATCCTCCCGAGTCCAGCGAATTGTTTCCAACAGTGAGAACACAGGGCGCTGCTCCGTCAACACGCGCGCCTTCAACAAAGCCTCGGTGTACTCGTCTTTGCTCGCAGAATCCCAGACAATGCCGCCGCCCGAGCCGTATTCAACCTGCCCACTGCTGCGATCCACCACAGCCGTGCGAATTGCCACATTGAATTGAGCGGCGGCATCGGGAGCTATAAAGCCAATGCTGCCCGTATAAATGCGCCGGGGGGCCGATTCCAGTTCGGCGATGATTCCAGAAGTCCGGACCTTTGGCGCTCCTGTAATCGAGGCACAGGGGAATAGCGCCGTCATTATTTCCGTCAAAGGTCTGCTGCAACGCGCCGTGACCGTCGATGTCATCTGCCAGAGCGTCGGATGCCGTTCCACTTCGAACATCACTGGAACGCGAACACTCCCGAAATCCGCGATGCGTCCCAGATCGTTGCGAATCATATCCACGATCATCAGGTTCTCTGCGCGATTCTTTTCGGATTTTTGCAGCCATGAAGACAGCGCCTTATCCTCATCCAGCGTACGCCCACGATGAACTGTTCCTTTCATGGGCTTGCAGGTCAGGAGACCGCTTTCGAACCGGAAGAAGAGTTCGGGCGAAGCAGAGCATAGGGCATAGCGCCCCGTATCGACATATGCGGCATAGCCTGCCGACTGCGCGCGCACCATCGCTAGGAATAAATGCCACGGATCGCCGTGAAATGCAGCATGCAGTCGCAGAGTATAATTGACTTGATAGGTGTCGCCCGATTCGATGTATCGCTTAACGCGCCCAATCGCCTTATCATACTCCGCCCGGCTGATGCATGGTTCAGGATCGGCCAGCGCGTATGCCGCATAATTCGGGTCGGGCAGGTCTGTTTCCACAGGTTTCGCATACAGCCCGAACCATAGCAACGGAAAATCTCTTACGACTTGCGAGCGCAGCGCAGCATCAAATGCACTCCCGGCTTCGTAGCTTAGAAATCCCGCGGCATGCCAGCCATGAACGCGCACCAATCCTTCAACCGTGTTCAATGCGGGCAATACTTCATCCGTGCTGCGGGCGCTGATTATCCGGCAGGGCTCTTCAAAACGGAGCCATTTTGCTCGGGCAGCGTCATGAAGAATGACAAGTCCTTCCGTCATAATATGATTCCAGATTCGAGATTCCAGATTCCAGACTCCTGATTCCGGATTTGGGTTTTTAGTCTGGAATCTGGAATTTGGAATCTGGAATCAGCTGTTCTGATTCTGTTCGCTAAAGAGCGAATCTATGAAAATCTCGGGCGAAAAATCCACCAGGTCCTCCAGCGATTCTCCTATTCCTATGAACTGCACAGGAATGCCAAGCTCTTCCGAGATGCTGAATAATATGCCTCCCTTAGCCGTCCCGTCGAGTTTCGTAACGATAAGACCGGTTATGCCCATGAGCTTCATGAACTCACGCGCTTGGGCGAGTCCGTTCTGCCCCGTGGTTGCGTCGACCACCAGCAGCACTTCGTGCGGCGCGCCCGGGATCTTGCGGGCCGCCACTCGGCGCATCTTCTCCAACTCCAGCATCAAGTGGCTCTTGGTATGCAACCGCCCTGCCGTATCCACCATGACGACATCGCTGTTGCGGGCCAAGGCCGCAGACAACGCGTCGTGAAGCACGGCAGAAGGGTCCACGCCGATTTTGCTTTTGATTAGGTCTGCGCCTGAACGCTCCGCCCAAACGGTCAGCTGCTCGATTGCCGCAGGCCGGAATGTGTCTGCCGCGCACACAAGTACCTTTTTCCCTTCTCCGGAAAGGCGCGCAGCCAGCTTGCCGACAGTGGTTGTTTTGCCCGTGCCGTTTACTCCAACCACCATCCACACCTGCACACCTCCCTTGGAGTCCTGATCCTCGGAGACCGCCGGCGGCCTGAGAATGGAAAGGAGCTGTGTGCGGATTTCATTTTTTGCGTCTTCCGGCGTCTGGATAAGCCCTTTTTTGTACTGCTGCCGAATCGCGTTCATGATGCGTTCCGTGACACGAACGCCCAGGTCCGCGCCCAGCAGCGTGCCTTCGAGCTCATCCAGAGCTTCCTCGTCGATTGCGGTCCGGGACGAAAGGACGGCCTCGATTTTGCTCACAAGATTTTCTTTGGTTGCGACGAGAGCCTTTTTCATTCTCTCGAACAACCCGATCTTTTTTTCGGGCGTTTCTTTTGCGGACCGCTTAAACAGCATGCCGTCTCCTTACGGGAATGAACCCGATAATTCCGTGACGCGAAAACTCAAAGGCTGGCGAAATCAGGGTCTCCTCCGGGAAACGCTGACATCTTCTGCAAACAGCGTTTCCAGCCTTCCATCCGCAGAGCGGACTCTAAGGGCTCCCAAATCGTTCAATCCGCACGTAACGGCCTCCCGGCGTGCGTCTCCTTTGCCGATAAAAACCGGCGTGTCCTGCCACATGGAAGAAGCGCTTTTCCATCGATTGAGCACTTCCTCGTGCCTTCCCTGTTCAAACATACGATAGCAGATCTGAAAATATTTAAGGTAGAGAACGAGGAGCTGCCGCCGCGGAACAATCGTGTTCGCCATTTCATCCAGGCACGCAGCCTCCCGCGACAGATCTTCGGGCACGCTTCCTTTGTGGACGTTGATGCCGAAACCCACCAACGCGGCTGCATTTTCCGCGCCATCCGATAAAGCTTCGAGCAAAATACCCGCGCATTTTTTGCCGCGAAAGCAGCACGTCATTAGGCCACTTGATGTCGACATCCAGGCGGCAAAGCAAGGAGCCTCAGCGCGGCAAGCTCCTTTATGGCATCAACCAGGGCGATGGAAGCAACGTGCGTCAGGATCGGCCAGAATTCTGCGCGCCTGTTTCGGTCGCACTATCAGTGTGCAGTATAGCCCCGTGCCTGCGGGCGAATGCCAGGTGCGCCCCTGCCGGCCCCTACCTCCCGTCTGCTCCTCCGCGTATACCAGGGTCCCGCTTGCAGCGCCCTGCTCGGCCAGCGTGTGGGCTTCCTTATTGGTCGACTCAAGCCGCAAGAAGCCTTTGGCGCAGAGATTTTCCCACGCAATGGCCGGGGTTTCCTCCTGAATCCACCGGGGCACAAGCTGTTCGTGATCAAAGATCAGATGGACTTGATCTCCGGAGGACCCGATTTTGAATCCCCAGCGCCGGCACTGTTCCACTTCCTCCTGGAACTGCGGATCCGCGCGCACGGGAAGCCCGATATCCCCTACACGTCCCAAATCATCCAGGATCGTCGGATGCATCAGTACAGACATGTCATTCAACTGGCAGGTGGTTCAGGTTCGATTCAAGTTTGCGCAACTTCTCGCACAATTCATCGTGGCGCGACCGAATTTCAGCAACAATGTCCTCAGGCGCCCGCGATACAAATTCCGGGCTGTTCAGCTTTTTCCACACCTTGTCGATCTCTTCCCCTGTGCGCGCGATTTCTTTCTGCAACCGTTCCCGTTCGTTGCCGATATTGAGGGCTTCGTGAATGTCCAATCCGAACTCGCCCAGTTTCGAGACGCCTCTCAGATACTTGCCTGAAAGCGTCTCCGGCAACAGGACGCTTTTCAGACGCGCCAGCGCCTGTATCTTCGCCAGATTCTCCGAAACCAGGGCTTTGATCTTCCTCCGACCTGATCAACAGCGCCGCATCCAGCGTGCGCTTGGGATCGATATTCATTTCTGCGCGCAAAGCCCGCATCGCCCCGATCAGTTCCATCAGGTCCTGCATCTTCTGTGCCGCTGCTGGGTTCTCCAGCACTTTCCGCGGCTGCCGGAAATTCCTGCATCATGATGGATTCCCCTTCGTGCGGCATTTTCTGCCAGATTTCCTCGGTGATGAAAGGCATGAACGGATGCAGCATCCGCAGCGCATAGTCCATTACGTGCACGAGAACCCGGATCCGCGATCCCCGCTCCTCCTCCGGGACGGAGGGATTGGTCAAAACCGGCTTCACCAGTTCGATATACCAGTCGCACAGCTCGTGCCAGATGAACTGATAAATCAGAGCCGAGGCTTCATGAAAACGGAATTTGTCCAGCGCTTCGGATATTTCGGCGGAAACCGCATTCATCCGGTGCAGGATCCACCGATCCTCCAGCGGCATGCCTGCCCTCATTTTTCGCGATCAACGCGTCGATGTTCTCCGGGTCGACATGCGCGGTCCTCTTCCCTCAGGTTCATCAGCACGAATCGCGCGGCATTCCACACCTTGTTGGCAAAGGCGCTATATCCTTTCATGCGATCGGTGGAAAAAGGAATATCGGTCCCGGGAACCGCCATGGAGGACAGCGTAAATCGGACGGCATCCGCCCCATACTCATCGATCAGCTGCAGAGGCTCGATGATATTGCCCTTGGTTTTGCTCATTTTCTTGCGGTTGGCGTCCCGCACGATTCCGTTGATATGCACCTGGCTGAAAGGAATATCCCCGGCAAACTTGAGCCCCATCATGATCATGCGCGCGACCCAGAAAAATATGATGTCCGGCCCCGTGATCAGGACGTCCGTCGGATAAAAAGCCCGCAGATCCTTGGTGTCCTCCGGCCATCCCAGGGTTGAAAAAGGCCAGAGCGCCGAACTGAACCAGGTATCCAGGATGTCGCTTTCCGCGCGCAGCGCGCCCTGGCATTTCGGGCATGCGCACGGCGTTGTGCGCGAAACAACTATTTCGCCGCAGCCATCGCAATACCAGGCCGGAATCCGGTGTCCCCACCAGAGCTGGCGCGAAATGCACCAGTCGTGGATGTTGTACATCCATTCAAAATATCGCTTTTTAAAATTGTCCGGGACGAACTGGATCCGGCCGTTTTCCACGACATCAATCGCCGGCTTTGCCAGCGTTTCGACCTTCAGATACCACTGGAGCGAAATCTTCGGTTCCACGACGGTCGAGCAGCGGTCGCATTGCCCGACGTTGTGCTCATAGTCTTCAATCTTGAGCAGATATTCTTCGGTGGAGAGCTGCTCGACCAGCTTCCTGCGGCAGGCGAACCGGTCCATTCCTTTATAGTCCCCGGCGGCTTCGCGTCATGATTCCGCCATCATCAATCACTGTTATTTTCTGGCAGACCGTGTCGCAGGCCGGCTTCATAGTCATTCGGATCGTGCGCCGGCGTCACCTTCACGGCACCTGTGCCGAATTCACGGTCCACGAAAGCGTCGGCGATGATCGGAATTTCCCGGTTCATCACCGGCAGCAGCACTTTCTTGCCAACCAGGTGCCTGTATCTTTCGTCCTCCGGGTGGACCGCTACCGCCGTATCGCCGAGCATGGTTTCCGGCCGCGTCGTCGCGACCGTGACAAATTCATTGCCGCCGACAACCGGATACTTGATGTGCCAGAGCTTGCCCGCGCTAGGCTTGTATACCACCTCCAGGTCCGATATTGCCGTCTTGCAGCGCGGGCACCAGTTGACGATATATTCCCCGCGATAGATCAAGCCCTTCTTCATACAGCCGGACGAAAACTTCCACGACGGCGCGCGACAGCTGTTCGTCCATCGTGAATCGCTCCCGGCTCCAGTCGCACGAAACGCCCATGCGCCGCATCTGGTTGAGAATCGTCCCGCCGCTCGTCCTTTTCCACTCCCAGGCAAGCTTCATGAACTTTTCCCGTCCCAGGTCAAAACGGCTTTTCTTCTCTTTTTCCATCTGCTTGTCCAGAACATAGTGGACGGCAATGCTGGCATGATCGGTGCCGGGCAGCCAGAGCGTGTTGAATCCGCTCATTCTCTTCCATCGCACCAGGATGTCATGCAGCGTGTGCTGCAACGCGTGCCCCATGTGCAACGAACCGGTCACGTTCGGCGGGGGGATCACGATGGAAAAGCGGGGCTTTTTCGGAGTCGGCATCCGCCAGGAAAAATCCTTCCTTTTCCCAAAAGCCGTACCATTTTTGTTCGAATTCGTTCGGTTCGTACGATTTTGCCAGCAATTCACGGGGCATTTCCTGACCTCTTTTCAGTATTGAAGGGTACGGAAGAATAAAAGCAGGAATTTTATTCGAATCGGAAGGCTTAGTCTAGGAGTCTATCGGCGTGAAGTTAGCTTCAGACCCGTGGCTTCAGGATTTGCTCTGTTCTTCCATGGTGCGTCGTATGATGCTCTCCGAAAGCTCCGGAACGACTTCCCACGCCACCTCGCGGATTGCCTCCGCCGACATGCGGCGAATCACAGTATCCACGATACCGTTCAGCGTATTTTCCGAAAACATAACGTCCAGAGTGGCAGGGGATCCAGACGAAGGCGCATTTTGCAGAGCCTGAATCTCAGATCTCCGCACGCTTGCGGTCATCGCCGCTTTTGCCGTACTCAGTTGATCGCTGTCGAACAAATCCAGGATTCTATCGGATCCCAAAAAGGAATCGCAGACATCGGGACTGACAAGACTGCGCAATCGGAAGCTATTCGATCCCGTCGGCCTCACCGCTCTCACCCGTCTCATTGCCCTGAGTCTCCATTCGAGCGTTCTCCGTCTCAATTTCCTTCTGTTGTGTCCGCCAGCGCTTCCTCTGCAAGGGAATGAACAGTCTGCAGAAGATCCGAGGTATTAAAAGGCTTTGTCAGATGCCCGTCGCACCGCGACCGCGACGCCTCCACCTCATCAAACGGCTCGAATGCTCCCGCCAATAAAACGACCGCAGTGGATCTCCAGCTCCGGATCCTCCTTGATGCGCGCGCAGATCTCATACCCGCTGCATCCGGGCATAAAGCTGTCGGCGAGAACGACATCCGGCCTGAAATTTCTCACCGCTTCCATCACCTTTTCGCCATCGGACACGGATTCCACAATTGCGTCTTCATCACTGAAAGCCAGTCCCACGATCGTTTGTGTGTTGGCGCTGTCATCGGCAACAAGGAGTTTTAAGGGTCATCGCAAGCTCACGAAGTTTTTTTGGTATACCGCTTTTTGTTCTTTTGCTCTTCCTTTTTCTTATCGGCATCGCTTTGCGATGCAGTACCCGAATTGTTTCTCAGCACCGTGGAATCCTTTGTCTCTCCCGAGGCGCTTTTCCTGATTTCGCTTTCGATCAGGATGTCGTCCGCTATCTTTTGCGATTCGGCATTCTTTGGCGGCCGCCTCGGCAACTTTTACCTTTTCCGCGTCAACAATCTTTTTGGCTTCTTCGTAACGGTCCGGCGGAGAAACAAATCCGAGCGCTTTGCCGAAATCGATAAACGGCTTCAAGGGCGAGAAGCCTTCCGGCTGTCTTACCTTTGCCAGATTGGCCGCAGAAAGCCGCGCATTGACGTCAGGCAATGGCTTGCCCATCGCAATGAGCTTTGCCTTGGCCTCCTCCGTGCGCTTGCTGAATGGATATTCGCTGACAATCTTTCCGAAATATATGGCCGCTTCATCAGGATTTTTTGACTTTTCCAGCACGCTTGCCATTCGGAACAAGATCTCGGCCATATCCGAGAAATCCGGATAGTTATCCAGGATTTCCTTATATCGGCCCCGGGCCCCCGCCAGGTTGCCCTTTTCCTCATAAAATTTCCCGACTCCAAGATCGCCCTGGGCGATGTTCTCCTCAACGTCCGTCTTATACTTCTTCACGATCGGGCGTGAAATCGCTGTCCGGAAACTGCTGGAGAAAGGTTTTTATATTCTGCAGCGCCCTGTACGCATAGTGCTGATCGCGGTCCGGCGCTCCCATCATTTTCATATTTATGGCAATGGTTTTCATTTGTGCATCGGCGGCTTTGGGGTGCGCGGGGTAAAAAACGATGAAATCCTTGAACTGATTTTCGGCCTGCATCAGGTTTTCCGTCCCGCCTTCCTCATAAAACGAATCCCCCATGCCGAAGTGGGCGTCAGGCGCCATTTCGCTGTCCGGATACGTCATCATCAAATTCTGGAATGCCAGACGCGCCTTTATATAATGGCCGTTTTTGAGGTAGTCCGATCCGGTTTCAAAGAGCGTTTTATCAGGAGGAATCACGCTTTTCTGAAGCTTCGCGCTTTTCTGGTCGCATCCCCAGGAACAGATCAGGATGGCACATAGAAATACGGAGCGTATTGTATATTTCATCGCTCAATGAACTCCTGTTTTTGCGGAAGGCCAAGGACGGCCCGAGAGACCCGTCAGTGCACGCTTCCGTCTCTCAGCTGTTGCTCGGCGATCCCTTTTAATTCCCTAACCGCTTCGGACGCATCCTTTCGAGGATCAAAAATGGCGGATCCTGCGACAATAATCTCCGCTCCGGCCATGAGAACTTCCCGCAGATTTTCCGGACCGATGCCTCCATCAACCTCTATACGCGCTTTATAGTCATTGGATGCAATTAATTCTCTGAGCCTTCTGATCTTGTCCAGAGAAGACGGTATGAATTTCTGGCCGCCGAATCCGGGATTCACGGTCATGATCAGGACAAAGTCAGCCAGGGGCAGGATTTCCTGAAGCAACGCCAGCGAAGTTCCCGGATTAATGGCCACTCCCGCCTTGACACCGCTTTCCTTCAGGTAGCGCAGAGTCCGATCGAGATGAATATCAGCCTCCACATGAACAGAAATCCAATTGGCTCCGGCACGCACGAAATCGTCGATGTATCGATCGGGATTTTCGATCATCAGATGCGCATCCAGCGGCAAGCGCGTGACTTTGCGGATCGATGCGACCGCCGGCGGGCCAATCGTTATGTTGGGGACAAAATGGCCATCCATAACATCGATATGAATGAGATCCGCCCCGCCCCTCTCCACTCTTTCAATTTCACGTCCCAGATTGGCAAAATCAGCCGCCAATATGGAAGGCGCTATTTCCATTATTTGTCTCAACTCGACGCCTCGCCAGAACCTAATGCCTGCAATTCGCAGAAGGGTAACACAGCAAAATAATGGATTCAAGGCGCATGGATCTTCATGAATCGCTCAGGAACGGCGCATCATCAGCGACGCAAAAAAGCCATCCCACAAATGCTTGCCCGGAAAAGTCCGGACCATTGAATCGCGGCCGGTCCATTTCTCTATGCCTGGCGGATACTCCGGCGTTTGAAGGCAAAAGCCAGGATGCGTATCCAAAAATGCCTTGATGACCTGCTCGTTTTCTTCCGGTTCCGTGGAACAGGTGGAATAAAGCAGCCAGCCTCCCACGCGGACCGCGCGGGACACATTGTGCAGTATTCGCGTTTGGGTTTCCTGCAGACCCGCGAATTCTCTTTTTTGGAACTGCCATTTGATCTCGGGATTCCTTCGCAACGTCCCCAATCCGGAACATGGAACATCGGCAAGCACGGCATCGAAACAGCTGCGGAATGGAGCGGGCTGGCGGGCATCCGCGACAAGCACATCCGTTGTTTGCATACCGGAGTTTTTTAGAAATTGCACCATCCGGGCGATTTTTTCGCGTCTCAAATCGCTTGCGATGATGCGTCCGGAATCTCCACAGAATTTTCCCAAGATGCCGGTTTTGCCGCCCGGTGCCGCGCATGCATCCCAGATCTTCCATCCCCGCTGCGGATGCAGCAAATGCGGAATCAGTTGCGACGCCTCATCCTGAAATTGAAATGCGCGCGAATCGTGAAGTTCCTCCGTGCCGGCATCGGCCGCGTCCGTCCTGATGAAAGCCCCGGGCACGATATGAGAATTCATGACGGCAAATGGGAACGCGGCTTCGTTCTTCGTTTCATTCAAAGCTCGCACCGCAGCCTGCGGCGGCTGATTGAGCGAAAGAGCAAAATCCAGCGCCTCACTTTCACCGAACCGCGCGTGCCACCGTTTGTAAAGCCACTCGGGCAGCGAAACCTGAATCCATTGGGGCACCCGGCGCAGGAAATCATGTTCTTTCCAGGGATGCGCTCGAGTCAGGTTCCGCAGAATACCATTCACATAACCGTCGATCCCCTGCCCCAATTCCCTCTTGGCCAACTCTACCGCATCGTTCACCAATGCATATTCAGGGATCCGGTCCATCTTCCACATTTGATACAGGCTCATGCGCAGCAGAATTTTCGCGCCCGTTTGAACTTTCGGCCATGGCCGGGTGCTTGCACCGGACAAAACATAATCCAGCAGCGCCTGCCAACGCAGAGTTCCGTATACAATCTCGGTTGTGAGATGCCTGTCGCGGATTTCAAGGCCAAGCATTCTTTCGGAGTTTAACGCATCATCGCTGTAGACACGGCGCGATTCGATATCACAGAGAAGCTGATAGCAAGTTGTGCGCGCAGGGGATATTTTTATCCGCATAGAATTATTGAAAAATAATTTCGCCCGGACTCAGACGCGCGCCGTTAGCAAACTCCCGGCCGGTCACCTTGCCTTTTGCAGGCAATTGCACTTCCAGAACCTCCAGGACCGTTCCCTCTCCGCACTGCGCATAAAACCCGGTGCGCGACGGGCCAAGGAATGTTCCCGGCGCCATGCCGGAGACCGTCGAGCCTGGCGCAGGCATACTGCGCCAGATACGCAGATGTTCTTTACGGAAATCGGCGCAGGCAAAGGGCCACGGATTCATTCCGCGAATCTGGTTGTGTATGTCCAGGGCTCGCTTGTGCCACGCTATTTCGGACATCTCCTTGGTGATGCGGGGTGCCCAACTGACCCGGTTCTCGTCCTGCAGGACAGGCCTAATGGTGTCTTTTTGCAGTCCGTCCAGGGTTTGAATCAGCAGTTTTGCCCCTATCTCCGAAAGCTCCGCGGTGAGTTCGCCGGTGGTCGTATGATTGGCAATTGGAACCTCCTGCTGCAGCAGAATTGCTCCGGCATCCAGCGCTTCATGCATCAGCATGGTCGTGACACCCGTGGTCGTATCGCCATGGATGATCGGCCAGGCCACCGGCGCGGCGCCACGATAGCGAGGAAGCATAGAAGCATGAATGTTCACAGGTGCAATGCGCGCGGCACGCAACATCCATCCGGGCAATATCTGACCATACGCGGCCACAACGATGAAATCCGGCTGAAGCCCCTCTATGATTTGGCGATTTTCTTCATTGCGGATACGAACCGGCTGGAAAACGGGGATGCCGCGCTCCTGCGCCAAAACTTTGACGGGCCCAGGCTGCATCCTTTGCCCGCGACCTGATGGTTTATCCGGCTGCGTGAAAACGCCGCATATTTCGTAGGAATGCTCCAGCAGCATACGGAACGCCGGAACTGCAAATTGCGGGGTTCCGAGAAAAACAACGCGCATTGTTACCATTCGCCGGCTCTTGCCAGCTTTTTGATTTTGTTTCGGATCAGGCTTTTTTTCAGAGAGCTGAGGTGATCAACAAAGAGGACGCCGTTCAGGTGGTCAATTTCGTGGCTGAGGCACCGTGCCAAAAGCCCGTCGGCTTCTATTTGAATTTCCTCCCCCTTTTCATTCCTGCCGCGAACGACCATTTTCTGTGGACGCGAAACGGTTTCGCTAAAATCAGGAACGCTCAGGCAGCCTTCGTCATTTTTCTGGATCCCCTCGGCCAGGACGATTTCCGGATTGCAGAGGACAATGAGTTTGCCCGGCTCTTCCCCGACAGAAAGATCTATCGTGGTAAGACGGAGGTTAATACCAACTTGAGAGGCAGCCAGGCCGATTCCAGGGTATGCATACATGGTTTCAACCATGTTTTTGATGATTTCTTCGATTGCTGCGCCAAAAGACTCCACCGCCTTGCTAACGACTCTTAGTTCCGGCGCTCCATATTTCAAAATCGGCAGTTTCATAACTATTCAATTTTAATGGAGGCAGAATAACCTGTAAAGTAGCAATACCCTGCTGATTCCAGATTCCAGATTCCAAATTCCAGATTCCAGATGAAAAACGATAGGGTTGGAAATTCGAGATCCATTACAAGCTAGAAGAGATTTGTTGCCCGCATTTCATCTGGAATCTGGAATTGGAATCTGGAATCAGAGAATACAGCCTAATATTCGCTCAGGCAGCGTTGATAGCCCGCGTAATTCCTTTGGACTTCATCCAGCGAATCGCCTCCGAACTTTTCGAGAAAGGCCTTTGTCAGAACAATTGCGAGCATGCCTTCAGCTACGACACCCGCCGCCGGAACGACACAGGTATCGCTCCTTTCCACAGAAGCCTTGGAAACATTTTTGGAACGGATATCGACGGAGTTGAGAGCCTGGCGCAAGGTAGGAATAGGTTTGATGAATATCGTTACCCGAATCTCTTCTCCGTTCGTTATACCCCCCTCCAGGCCTCCTGCGTTGTTTGTTTTCCGAAAAAATTTCCTTTTCTGCGCATCATGGAATATTTCGTCGTGAACCGCCGAGCCGGCCATGCGCGCCGCAGACATACCGTTGCCGATCTCTACGGCTTTCACCGCAGGAATGCTCATCATAGCCTGGGCGATTTGCGCGTCCATTCTCCTATCCCACTGGATATGCGATCCCAGACCGGGCGGGATGGAAACCGCCACGATCTCCGAGATTCCGCCCAAGGTATCGCCGGCAGATGCGGCCCGGTCGATACTCGCCATCATACGCTGTGCGGCATCAGGATCGGCGCAACGCACCCCTGACTCCGGATCCAGCGCAAAGATTTTTTCTGCGGCCACGTGCGTGTGCTCTTCCCCGATCCTCTCCGCACCGATTGCCACGGTGTGGCTCCCTGCCCGTATGCCAAATTGAGACAGAAACAAGCGGCAGAATGCCCCGACCGCCACACGCGCGGCTGTTTCACGCGCGCTGGCCCGTTCAAGCACATTGCGCACGTCTTGGGTCTGATACTTTAAAGCGCCGGCCAAATCCGCATGCCCCGGCCGCGGATGCGTCACCTGCCGAAGATCTGATCCCTCGGGAACGGGTTCGGCCGACATTGGCACTTGCCAGTGGTCCCAGTCTCTGTTTTCAATTGTGAATGCTATGGGACTTCCCAAAGTCAATCCGTGCCGGACTCCGGCTGTGATGGTCACACTATCCTGCTCGATTTTCATCCGCCCGCCCCTCCCGTAGCCGAGCTGGCGTCTGCGGAGCTGGTCGTTAATAAACGCAGTGTCGATCAAAAGTCCGCCAGGCAATCCTTCGACTATACCGGTCAGACATATTCCGTGAGACTCACCAGCCGTTAAAAATCGAAGCATATTTTTCCCTTTCACACGAATTGTACTTTAAGCATTCTGCGGTTCAAAGCTCCCATCTGCCGCAGTTGCGGCAGGAAAATGCGTCTCAATGCCAAGTTATTTTCGTACAAACCTTTAGCGGAGATCCACACTAGATTAGTCCTTGACTTATGGAAGCAGCGCCCAATACACTTTCGCGGGGTTAAATCGATTGCTATGCAAAGCACTTTGAAAAGAGCGTTGGAATTTCCACTTCGCTTTCTTACTAAAACAATCTGGGAAATTCAATCCTACACTCTTCTGTCCGCTCGAGCCATTGCGAATCTTTTCAGCCGGCCGATTTACTGGCGAGAAATCATCCTGCAGATGGAGCGCATGGGAGTCGGTTCTCTCACAATTGTTATCCTGACTGGGTTCTTCACGGGCGCAGTCCTTGCCATCCAGTCCGAAAGCGCGCTGCGCAGATATGGCGCTGTCAGTATGACCGGACAGCTCGTTTCCCTGACCCTGATCCGCGAACTGGGCCCCGTGCTGTCTGCCCTCATGCTCTCGGGTCGTGTCGCCTCCGGCATCGCATCTGAATTGGGCTCTATGGTTGTGTCGGAACAGATAAATGCGATGCGAGCCCTGGGGACGGACCCTACCCGCCGGTTAGTGACCCCGCGGATGATTTCAATGCTAGTGATGCTCCCGCTGCTCACCATTCTGTGCAATGCCGCCGGCTTGGCGGGAGGATGGATCATCGCATCCTACAAACTGCTCATAAGCTCAAACCAATTCTGGTCCGATGCGATAAACGCCCTGGAGTTTTCCGACGTGGTGGGGACCCTGTTCAAGCCGCTTGTGTTCGGATTTATTATCGCGATGACCGGCTGTTATGTCGGATTGCGCACGCATGGTGGAACCGAAGGGGTTGGGCGATCCACGACGCAGGCGGTGGTCAGCAGCTCGATAATGATCATCGCCTCCGATTTCTTTTTGAATAATCTGATCATCTACTTTTCCCCTCTGATTAATCCATGATCGAATTTCGGCAGGTTCACAAATCTTTCGACGATGAAGCCGTTCTTAAGGACGTCAGCTTCAATATTAAGCCCGGGGAAACCAAGATTATCCTGGGCGAAAGCGGATCGGGCAAATCCACTATCCTGAAGCTGATTCTCGGCTTAATTCGGCCTGACTCAGGGCAGATATTGATCCAGGACCAGGACATCACGAAAATGAGCGAGCGCGAGCTTGTGCAGGTCCGTGGCCGCATAGGCATGATTTTTCAGGAAGGCGCGTTGTTCGATTCGCTCAGCGTGAGAGAAAATGTAGGGTATCGCCTCTCCGAAGAAGGGAAATTAAACGAGGAGGAGATCAACGCCGAGATCCTGCAGCTTCTGGGATTCGTAGGCCTCGAAGAGGCCATCGACAAAATGCCGGGCGAACTCTCCGGCGGGATGAAACGCCGGGTAGGGATTGCCAGAGCGTTGGTCGGGACGCCAAAGGTTGTGCTCTATGATGAGCCAACCGCAGGCTTGGATCCCATAACCAAGAGGTCCATCGTTGAACTGATGATCAAGTTGCGGGATATGGAAGGCGTGACCAGCATATTCGTCACGCATGATCTCAACGCGGCTTCAACTATTGCGTCGGAATATGCCATGGCCGATAAGGACGGCAACGTCACTTTCCAGCCGGCCGCCGAGGCCGCCGACCTTCTCAACACCAGATTCATCATGCTTCAGAATGGATCTATTTGTTTTGAAGGTGATTATCACGAGATGATGCATTCCACTATGCCCTATGTCCGGGCTTTTACTTCATAGACCTTTGGGGTATGTGCCAAAACATCGATGCATTTCCGGATAAGGGCAATACAAAGCGCTTGATCGGGCGCCACCGCGGCGTTCGACGAAAGGAGTTTTATGCCACCTAAAAAGCAAATAGCTTTGGCTCAGCTGAAAGTGGGTATTTTCGTAATGTTTGCCCTCTTTCTGCTCGCTGTTCTGATCCTCCAACAAAGCTGGGGCCTCAATTGGTTTAAGCGATCAGCAAAAGCCGTGACCTATTTGACCGATGTGGGAGGTCTAAAACCTGGCGCTCCTGTCTGGCTGGCCGGAATTGAAATAGGCCGCGTCCGCAGTGTTTCTATTGTCCCGCCTGAAACATATTCCGGAAACGCCCTGATTTACCGCAGCATTGAAGAAACGGACCGGGAAATACAAGAGCTCCAAAAAAAGCTTCCGGCTTCCCAAAAAATGATCAATGAATTACAGGTCAACATCCGCAGCCTCAAAATGGGCATACGGATGGTGGAAGTGCAGCTTGAAATTCGCGAACAATATATCAGCCGGATAGGCGCTGATTCGGAAGTCAGTATCTCATCCAGGGGGCTGATCGGCGATTCCTTCATTGATATTTCACCCGGGGCTTTAGGCGATCGGCCTCCGCGGCGCGGGGAATATTACGTGATTGAAAGCCTTCAGCGTCCAGGATTTCGTGAGATCATGACCGGGGCAAACGATGTCGTCGCCAACTTCGGCGTTCTTTCGGAGCAGTTCAAAACCATCACTAAAAAGATTAATCCTGAAAAAATCGGGGTAAACGTAGCCGACACTGTGGAAGAGCTTCGCCAGACGATGCGCAAGGCCGGCGAAACATTTTCGGAGACAACGAAGCTTATTCAGGAATTGCATAGCGGGAAAGGCACCGTCGGCAGAGCGATCAACGATCCGGCGCTATACCAGAAGCTGATCGATTCCTTCGAGAAGTTCAATAAGATCGCCGACAGCATTCAGAACGGCAATGGCACAATGGGCAAGCTCATCAACGATCCTTCCTTCTACAATTCCGCCACCGATACCCTGAAGAAGGCGGACCTGATGATGACCCGAATAGAACGCGGCGAAGGGACACTCGGCAAGCTTTCAAAAGATGAAGAACTCTACGAAAGCAGCCGAAAAGCCCTTTCCCGTTTTGCCTCGCTGGTTGAAGAGATCCAGCAGGGCAAGGGCACGATGGGCAAGCTGTTGAAGGATCCCGGGCTTTACAATAATCTGGACCAGTCGACCGCTGAGATCAGCAAACTTATCTATGACTTGAGGCAGGATCCCAAGAAGTACTTGACCTTCCGTGTCCGTGTGTTTTGAACTTGACAAGAATTTTGAATCTGTCTAGCCTTACGCCATGTTTAGCGACGTGATTGGCCGGGGCGGCAAATTTGTGCTCGACCGGATTGTTTGGGTTCTAACCCGCCTCAAAATCAACCCGAATATTCTTACGTTCATGGGAGTCCTGATCAGCTTCTGGGCTGCCTGGGAATTCGGCTTTGGCCATTTCTTCATGGGAGGCCTAGTCATTATCCTGGCGGGCCTTTTCGACATGCTGGATGGAGAGGTGGCGCGCGTCAGCGGCACCGAGTCCACCTTCGGCGCCTTCTACGATTCGGTCATCGATCGCTATTCCGACGTCATCATCCTTCAAGGTTTAGTCGTCTATTACGCCAGAAAGCAGATGCTGGCCTATGTAGTGCTCGTCGGTGTCGTTATTATGGGATCCGTCCTGACCAGCTATGCCCGGGCCCGCGCCGAATCTCTGATCCCAAAATGCAAAGTCGGGTTCATGGAAAGGCCTGAAAGAATTGTGCTTCTTATCATCGGCGGTCTTGCCAACCGCATGGAAGCCGTTCTCTGGATCCTGGCTGTTCTGGGCAACTGGACGGTAATCAACCGCATCTACTACACATGGAAAGAGCTGCCCAAACAAAGGGAAGTAAACTAAAGTTTCTGGATTTCCACGCCACTGGGCAGTTTCTGTTCAAATTTTGATTTGGGGATGTTCGCGTTGATCTTTTCTGCGGAAAAGCTTATCAGGAGATAGTCTTCGCTCGGCTCTTCAAACTTATAGCGCGCCGGAGTTGCACTGCTTTCCTTAAGCCAGATCGTTATGGATGCCAGATGCCCGGCTGTTTTGGCGTCTTTCGGCACGAAAACCAGGATCGCGCATTTCACATTGTCAATCGATTCCGCGCCCTTGTAGGAAATTTTGAATTTTTCACGCAGCTTTGTGGAAGACTGTCCTATGCCCAGAGCGAGATATTCCACGATATCGCGCATTTTTTCGCGACTGGCAACCTGCGCTTCCTTGATGGCAGGGCGATAGACGGTCAGAGTGTCGCCTTTTATAGTGAGGATTCTCTTCCCGGGATTCATGATTTCGTGACGCATGCTCACGGATCCGTCTTTAGCGCGCGCGTAGTAGAACTCTCCGGTGTCCGGGGCGCTGAATTCCTTCAAGACCGCCGTATAGTTTTTTTGATTGAATTTTGCGCCAAAGGTGCGGAAATTACCTGCCACTGCGTCCATTTTCTTCAGGATCCGCTGCAGTTCAGGGTCCACTTTGTCCTGCTGTCCGAAAGCCGATACGGCAAAGCCGAGCGACAGAACAAGCACGGCCTTGAGTATGGGTGCGGCTAATGGAGTACAAAACGACCTGCGGCCTTTATTCATGGACGTTCAGCGGTTTTTTCGTTTTGAGTGGAGCCCGTTGTGTTCTGATGGGATGTATTCAGATTTCCGGTTTTTTTCGCCACAAAGCAGCTGGGAGGCACAGAGAAAACAAACGCCAGGATGAGAGCGCAAAGAATATCGTACGGGAGAGTTCCGCGCTCGTACGACCACACAAAAATATTGTGGGCACTCCTCCTGAAATTTGTCATGAATTTTCCGCTGTTTCTCTTAGGCTATGGCTCAGAGCGAAGTGGGAAGTCGGATTCAAAATCTGCCCATCCTTCATCTCAATCACACGGCTGGCGGTTGAAGCCGCATCGGCATCGTGTGTAATCATGACAATAGTCTGTCCCAGTTTGACATTCAGTTCGCGGAGCATCTCCAGCACTTTACCGGAGTTGTGTGAATCAAGGCTGCCCGTCGGCTCATCGGCTAGAACGATCGACGGCCGATTGACTACCGCGCGCGCAATCGCTACGCGCTGTTGTTCGCCGCCGGAGAGCTCGGAAGGCCGGAATTGGATCTTTTCGGTAAGCCCGAGCATGCCCAGGATGTGGTCCACTCCGTTTGTACCGAGAGCCCCGTTGCCGTGGATTTTTTTTGCCAGCTCGATATTTCCCTTGGCAGTAAGCGTTGGGAGAAGATTAAAGCGCTGAAAGACATATCCGATTTTGTCGCGCCGAATAGCAGTGCGTTCTGAATCGCTGAGCGTGGAAATGTCAATTCCGTCTATGAATATACTGCCATGCGTCGGTTGCAGTAATCCTCCCAACAAATGAAGCAGCGTCGATTTCCCGCATCCGGATGGTCCCATGATTGCGATAAACTCACCATGTTGGACGGTAAAGTTGACGCTCTGCAGTGCCGGCACATTCAGCTTTCCGGATCTGTACGTCATACTCAGATTAACAGTCTTTATCGCAACACTTGAGGGTACTTTCTCCATATACTCCAATTCTCTATTCGTAGCTCAGCGCTTTTACCGGATCCATCCTGGCCGCCTTGTATGCCGGGTATAATGCACCCAGGATGCCCGCCGTGATTCCTAAAACCATGCCGCTTAGCAGATCCCCGAATGTCATGGATACCTGCAAAGTCGGAGACATGAGAATAACCACTTTGCGAATTATTTCGCTGATACATATTCCCATCAGCGCGCCCAAGCCACATATCATAACAGATTCTTTTAGAATCATGCCAACTATAAAATTCCGAGACGCTCCCAAAGCCTTTAGAATCCCAATCTCGCGCGTGCGCTCAAATATAGTCGTGTACATCGCCAGCAGAATTACCATAAAGCTCAACAACATGGAGACCGCTACCACTGCAATCCGGAATTCCTTCAGCCCCGGCAATCGAGTTTCCGCCAAAAGCAGGTTCGGATCCGAAGCCCTGAGAAGAGAATAGTGAGGGAACTGTTCCGCAGGTTTTGATACACTTCTTCTACAGGCACATTGGGCGCCGCCTTGGCAAACAGCACCGTCACCCGATCGGTCGTACCAAGCAGCTTTTGCAGTGTTTCAAGTGGCAGAAAAACCCGAACCACCGCGCCCGAGCGGCAGATCCCCGTTATCGTAAAATCATGATCCAGGATGTTCATCGTCATTCCTGGCTTCAGCTTTTTGGCTTCAGCCAGAATTTGATCGATGATCGCTTCGTCGCCCTTCAAAGAGGCTCGGCCGGAAATCATCTGCAGGCGGCCCGGGAATTTATTGTAGCTATCCAAATCAATTCCGAATACCAGGCCGAAATGGGCGGGGCTGAATTTGGATAAAACGGGCGTTACGGATTCAATGCCCGGAAACCTGCTGCATGGTGCCCGCGAGTTTCGATTCAGCGAGGCATCGCTGAATGCATAAAGGACTGAGGATCCCGCAGGCTGAAGGATAAAGTCAGCGCCCACCGCAACCGTGCGTCCCAGATAGTCATTGAGGGTGCCGGATACGATACCGCCAATTACCAGCATAAGAACAACGCCCAGCGCTACGGCCAGGATGCTGATAAATGTGCGCGTGGGACGGGAGCGAATATTTGCGGCAATAAGATTTTCCATCGATAAAGCCTCAGCTCTTCATTTCTCTATAAGATGAATGACTTGAACTCCCTCCGGGAAGTTTCAAAGAAAATGCATTATCCGGCAAGTCAGGATCGATCCGCCAGCTTTTAAATTCCAGATTCAGTGCATACCCGTCCATAGGCCGGTCTATGTGGATTCGAAGCGGCAGCTTCAAGCCTTCCACCTCAGTTTCGTCCGAATATAGGATGTCACTCACAAGCTGTCCTTCATCGAGATAAACCTGCTGGCGGGCGACAGATAGACTGGAACGCTCAATCCATATTTTGCGGACTGGGTGAATTCTCTTTGTGGCGCCTTCTCTGTAAACACTCAGGACATAATACTTTGCTCCCGGATCAGTCTCCTCTTCCATGGAATACAGAAATCCGGGAGCATCGATCTGTATGCTTTGCGGGAAAATAGCCTCGTAGATATGCCCGCCGCGAATCGGCACGGTGAAATTCGGACGAATTGGCGCCGTTTTCCACCATCAGATTTTTCGCGCTGTTCTTTCCGACATACAGCGCGTTTTCTCTTCGATAATAGATGGATAAATCATCTGCTACCGAAAGCACTTCCAATTCCCTTGTTCTGGTTACAAAATTCTGAACCACCAGGATCGTGGAATCCGGGCGTCTGAGCAAAATATATCCGGGCTGCTTTTTTATCTCTTGAATGACGCCGCTTTCCTTTTTGCCGGAAAAATACGTGACATCGAGAAAGCTCGACAGGCTGTGAATTCTGTCATAGCGCTGAAGCATGCCCAGGAGTTCGTCAAAACTGGCTGTCTTTGCCTGAAGGATCTTTTGGGGGACCTCGATTTTAATGTTTTTCTTTATCGTGCACCCAAAAGCCGCCAGTGACACGGCATCGACAATACAAGGCATGCCAGAAACGGGAGGCATCGCCGTTTCGCTGTAAATAGTGGACTTCCCAGTATTTCTCTCATTACAGCTCAAATCATATGTAAACGCGCAAATCTAACAGAGTGCAATGGACTTGTCAATTAACAGAAGCCAGGCAACCGCGACCATCGGCAGTCTGTAGGATTAGAGGATTAAAGGATTAAAGGATTAAAGGGGTAAAGGGATAGGGGGCTGCAGAAGCGGCCCGATGAATTTAGCCGGGCCTTTCAGGGCCCGGAATAGGCAGCCCGTCAGGCGTTCTGTCGGGCGAGCGACGGTTGAATTCAATCGTCGCTGCCGCGGCTTTCATCTTTCCCTCTAACCCCCGTTAGTGACGACTGAAGAGCATTCCGTCCTTCCAGCAAATCTGAAATAAGGATTCTGCAATCCGGAATCCGGAATCAGGAATCCGGAATCAAAAAGAATGCACTACCTGGCTACTTGTCGGTTTTAGTCGCTTTGAGGCGGTGGATGCAATAGATGGTAACCAGTGCGCTCACTACTATGAATGCGGCAATAAAAGCTATCCCCACCTCCTTAAGATTCTGCTGCATGAACCGCTTCACAGGGTTTCCGTAAAGCACTGCGAGCACGCCCCAAATTGAATAGCGAATGGTTCTTCCGATGACAATCGCGCTAAGAAATGAAAAAATGTTCATCCGGAATACGCCCGCGCTGAGCACGAAAATCTTGAAAGGAAGCGGCGGCGGTAAGATGCTCGGAATTAAGACAGTCAGGGTTCCATAGCGGTTAAAAAGCTTTTCCGCACGCTCGATCTGGCCTAGGGAGAATCTGCGCTTCAACAGAGGACTGCCTCCTTTGCGGCCGATAGAATAAAGGAGGACACACCCAAGGACCGATCCGATGGTTGTCATGGCCACGTAATAGGCCATGGTGCTCCACGGTTTGCCGGCGGAAAGAACAACTATCAGCAAGTCATTTCCCTCCGGAACGCTGAGGAAGGAAGAATCGGCTATGGCAAGCAGCAGGACTCCAAGGCCTCCGAAGGCGGAGATGCCGCCCGAGATGCTCCCCCAAATCCTGGCCCACCAGTCCTGGTCGATAAACATGAGTCCATTCACTGAATTAAAATCGATTTTAGGATGTGACCGTAGCACATACGGATTCCGGATTCCAGATTCCTCTGATTCCTCGTTCCGGCCGGATTCCGGATTCACGGATTCCGGATTCCTGGCTGATTATTAATTTGATGCCCAGCGCATCGCGCCTGCGGCGTTTGAGTTCAACCGTCGCGCGCGCGACGGAATACCTGCCTGCCATCCTATTCCGGGTACTGAAAGGCCCGGCTAAAATCACAGACCGCTCTGCGGCCCCTTTATCCCTTTATCCCTTTACCCCTTTACCCCTTTAATCCTGATTTCCAGATAGATTGCAGGATGCGGTTTCAACCGGAATCCGGAATGCGGAATCCGGAATCAGTGGCATCTGGAATCTCGAATCGCTTGTAAGTGCCTGTAATTAATTGACAAAAAGCCAGTCTCCAAGTAAAATGTTGTTTCCAAAGAAGAAACGGACCTTTTCTGATCGCAGTAATAGCCTTTTTGCACTACTCTGATTTTGCCATGGGATCTCTTGCAGCGGATCTTAAAACAGAACGCGAAAAACGGAATACTTCGCTTGCTCAGGTGGCTGCAGACACACGCATAAATCTGCATTATCTCGAAAGCCTGGAGGAAGGCCGGTATGGAGATCTGCCCGGCGGCATGTATACTCGGGCTTTTCTCAGAGCGTATTGCGAAAGCCTGAACCTGAATCAGCCGGAAATAATGCAACGGTACGAAGTGGAAGTTGCGGCTCCCATGGATAAGCTGCCAAAACCCCGGGTGCATATCCCTCAAACGAGCTCTTCGCTGAGACCGAATCCTGTTTTAATTTGGAGTCTTGCGCTGCTGATATCCGCAACTGGGATCTTCTTAAGCAGAAATTGGATCGCAGCCGTTTTTTCACCCTACTTTTCTCGTAGACCGGCAGCCGGCATTCCGCATGAACTCGCGCAAAAGCCTGCGCCGCCCCCATCTGCGACATCAGCTTCGCCTGAAGGAATTCAAACGGCAGAGCCATCCTCGGCTCCCGTTGACACACTTCCCGGATCTTCGCCGCTGATCCCTGAAACGGCGCAAACGGAGCCCGCGCCCCCGACCACTATTGCCCAAACGGCAGCCAGCCCTGATTCCGTACCGCCGCCGCTTCAATCGTCGCTCCAGCTGGAGGTTGGAGTTACGCAGCAGTGCTGGATTTCCATCGAGCAGGACGGTGTCCGGTCTTTCAGGAAATTGATGAATCCCGGTGATGTCCAGCGCCTGTATGCGGCAGAGCAGTTTTTCATAATCGCGGGGAACGCCGGCGGCGTTCAGTTGAAGATCAATGGCAAGCCCGCAAAATCGCTCGGCAAGCCCGGAGAGGTGGTAAAGATTTTAATAAACGAAAAAAACCTACAAGACTATCTCGACCAATCCGCGGGCTAGCGAATGGATCAAAGGAATCTGAAACAATCTTTGCTGGCCGGAACCGCTCCAAAGCAGACACGAATGCTGATCGCTGGGGGAATGGCCCCCATCCCCTCCGGAGAGTTGCTGGAGCTGCTCCTCCTCCTTCTCAAGGACAACGATCCGCACGTTGCCGATCGAGCCGCAGAAACTATCCGCGCTTGGGATCAGAAAGAGATTCTCGCTCAATTGAGTATCCCCGGCTGCCATCCCTCGATACTGGAATACTTTTCACGGGCGGCACCGTCCGATCTTCTGCTGCGTGCGATTCTGTCAAATCCTTCATCTCCGAACGCGCTTATTGCATCTCTGGCGCAGACCGTTCCGTCCCATCTGCTGGAAACAATTCTCGACAACCGCGTCCGGATTATCGCATATCCCGCCATTCTGGCGAGCATCCGGCAGAATCCCGCGGCTACGCCCGAAGCCCTGCGGCTTGTCCGCGAGATAGAAGTTGAGTTTTTAGAAGGCAAAAAAAAGGAGTACGCCGTCGGAGAGGCTCCGGAAGCAGCAGCCGTCCAGCCCTCCGCTCTGGACCTGCAATTGGAGCTCCCCGCCGAAGATCTGTCGCTGGAAGGCTTGCCGGAAGAAACGGAGGCGCGCCAGGCTGAGATCGTAAAGCGCATCTCCAGCCTGCCCATGCGCGAAAAGATCCGCTATGCGCTCTTCGGCACCCGTGAAATTCGTTCCATGCTGATCCGGGATTCCAACAAGGAAGTTGCGCGCACGGTTCTTCGCAGCCCGAAGCTCACAGATCATGAAGTTGAAACCATCGCCGCCATGCGCGGGGTTGGGGAAGATATTCTGCGCGAAATAGGACAAAGCCGGGCATGGACAAAAAGCTATTCGGTGGTTCAGAATCTGGTAAAAAACCCCAAAACACCTCCCACGATTTCACAGAACCTGATGTTCCGACTGCGGGCTCCAGACCTGCTTCAATTGAGCCGCGACCGCAGCGTTTCAGATGCCGTAAGGTATAATGCCAGCCGTACGTTGCGCACACGCGCAGCAAGGCCATCGCCATGAAAGAAAAACAAGCAATCACCGCTGCCCGGGAACAAAAGATTTCTCACCTGGAGATTCTTCAAACTGCCATTAATGTGACCGATTTCGCAGATTTGTACCGCCGGGAGGTTCTGACACGGCAAACGCGATCCATCCGCCTTTTGGGAAGAAAGAACTCAGCCAAAATCATTCATACGCTGTTGGGTTTCGAGGTCCAGGCATGCTACAAACGCATTCAGTGCCCCGATCTGGTAACCGCCCGCTATATCCGGCTGTTTTCCGAACTGGGATGCAGTTCCATAAAACTGCCCTACGATCCCACGCGCACCGCCCAGGTGATTCCGCAGTTCGAAGCCATGCTGGACCGCGTCGGGGATCGCATACGCGAACTGTTCCCTCGGGAGCGTCAGACGCAGCGCTATGTCTTCCAAAAAGTGTTCTCCATCATCCGCCGCCAGTTGCGATCCGCATAACGAAATCTGCCGCTTGGTAGGCACAGGTTGCACGGTGCGGGTAAAACTTTTCGCTACTATTTTTGCTCAATAATTCCTACAGCAACGACGGCCGATTATGCTATAAGAATGCTCAAAAGCCGGTAATTTTTTAATTTGCCATAGGAGACCAGGCGATTGTCTATTTCGCATCGATCCCGAGAAACAAAATACAATCCGGCCCGAGGATGCGTAATCCCCGAGGGACTGTGGACCGCCGGTGCGCACGGAACCGGATATTTTGGTGTTCGTTGCAGATTATGCTACTGCTCTGCTGCGCATATAACCCCCCTGGAGCTTGATTTGAGAGGATTTAGACATGCAATATCCTAAAATTCGGACACATTTGATGCTTGCACTTCTGTTTTTTTCGTGGAGCGTTTGGGCACAGGAGAATACTGGCCGCGAAGTGCAGATACATAAAAACGTGAAACTGATCGAAATGCCCGTTGCGTCGGATATCCCCGGGGATATTGCAGCTCAACATCGGACCTTCGGGCCGATTTTCGAACAGGCGCTCAAGAAATCCACTGCCGACGAAGCGGATGAATGCGCGCTCACCATCCGGCTCACGCTCGGCATCAAAGAAATAGGCGCCGCAAAAACCAAACGCCCGACCGCGCGCGTGACCGCATTCCGCAAAGGCGCCAAACAGGAATTTGTCGGCACTTTGATCCTTTACAGCTACGTTACATCCGGGATAGTAACGGCAGAGGAGACGGAGCACTTCCTAAAAAAGCAGATCCTGGAACCGGCGACCTGCGGGAATCAGGAGTAGCTATTAGCTGTCAGCGTTCAGCTTTCAGCAACGGAAGACATGTGAGTCGGGGAGAAAGAGGCTGTCTAACGGTTGTCGACCTGGGAGCGCCGGCGTTCCGCCTAATGCTGTATGCTTTTTGCGCCCTCAGGGCGCTTTCGGAGTGCGGCAGCTTGCTGCCCCTTTAAAAAAAAGCGATCAAAATCGGCTTTCTTAACCTCTTTATTGAAAGCGGCAGCGAACAGCCGCACATCTCCGAAAGCTTCGCCATGTAAAATATAATTTGGATCCGCTTGTTCTAAAGCCCCGACCCACCTAGCTGCTGATCACTGATAGCTGAACGCTGAGAGCTGACAGTCAATTCGTGACGTTGCCGGCAGGCAGGAGGTCTTTGCGCACAACTTCCAGATCCTGAGCCGGGATCACCAGACGCACCAAGCGCTTATTTTTGTCCACGGACAGGGTGCCGCCGCCTATGCCCACAAACTCGACACTATAGCTGCTCACTGCCACAGAGCCCTTTTCGTATTTCAGCTCCGTATCCCCCATCAAGGTCATCGCCAACTGGATATCGTTGCCTATCAGCGGAACAAAGTCGCTGAATATCTGGCGCCCGCCCTTGACCGCGTCATACCGGCGCACCAGATAATCATAGTGGTGGTATACGTTGAAATCGAGGATGACGGTGTTGGGTTGTATCGGAGCGGTGACTTCGCTGGCGCTCCCTCTCCTCGTAAGGGTGCGCCGGATCAGCGAGCCCTTGATCGTGACTTCGTAGGAATCGCCCGCATCTCCCGAGGTGTACTTATAGGAATAGGAGACCGGAGCATACGTTTTTTTTGCCAATTGCATTTTCGTAGCGAACGCCATGCGTTTGGTGCCCAAACCATCGGAGACGTAGATTTCATGCTCGGATGCGGACAGGACGTCGCCGGCTTCATTCACGGTTTCGGTGACGTTTTCATTCCCCGCGAGCTCCCCCTTGATCAGGACGGCATAGGACTGCGTATACACCGGCGCTTTATCTGCCGCGCCCACCGGCAGCGTGCAAAACGCCAGCATGCCGAGCCAAAAGAAATTCGCGAACTTCATCGGTCTCATCGGGAAGTCCTCACGATTTTGGCGGCCGGAACGCGCACGAGAGCACTCCGAAGTGAACCCGCCATAGAAGGAGAAATTTGCTCGCGCACAAATTCTACCATTTCCTCAACCTGCTTCTGCAGTTGCTCCATTTTTTCCCGCATGGTAAGGATGACTTCTACTCCGGCCAGGTTCACTCCGAGCTCTCGCGTAAGCGTCAGAATAACTTCCAGCCGTTGAAGATCGCCTTCGGTGTAGAGCCGTGTATTCCCGTCGCTTCTCGAAGGCGTCAGCAAACCCAGCCGCTCATATAATCGAAGCGTCTGCGGATGAATCTGATAGGATTCAGCCACCGAACTGATCATATAGCCCGTCTTTTTTCGTGGATTCACGGATCACTCTCCATCCGATCGTGTTTCAGAGATGCCTGCTCTCGGATCTTCCGGATTCAGATGAGCCAATTCTCTCAGTATTTCTTTGGAGCGCTCATCGGCCACCTTTGGCACGATCACCCGGACCTCGACAATCTGGTTTCCCCGCGCTTCACCTCGAAGCGAAGGAGCTCCCTTGCCCCTCAGGCGAAATTTCTGTCCGCTTTGCGTCCCGGGCGGAATGCGCAGGAGTGTCTTTCCGTCGGTGGAGGGCACTTCGATTTTGGCGCCCAGGGCGGCTTCCGTAATGGTGATCGGCACCATACACACAATGTCGTTCCCCTCCCGCCGGAAAAAATCGTGAGGTCGCACCGAAATGATCAAATACAAATCCCCCGGAGGTCCGCCCATCCTTCCGGCGTTTCCTTTGCCGGGAACCCGCATGCGGAAACCGTTCGCAGCTCCCGCAGGAATCCGCACCGTGATGCTTTCCTGAACCGAAACACTTCCTGATCCGCCGCAGCTCTTGCATCGGCCTCCCACCCGGCCCGTTCCAGCGCAAATCCGGCACGGGCTCGAGAAGCGCATAAATCCATGCGCTTTGCCTTCCTGTCCCGTGCCCTGACACCGAGAGCACGTCTGTTGCACCGAGGCCCGGTCCAATCCCGATCCTTCGCATGATCCGCAGCTATTGTTGCGATGGATCGCCATGCGTGTCGACAAACCCTGAATGCTCTCAAAAAAAGTAATATTCAGGTGGTGCTCGAGATCTTCTCCCTTCGCCGGCCCTTCAGGACGACCACGTGCCGCTCCGCCGCCGAATAGTTCCGAGAAGACATCCCTGAAACTGCTCTGTCCCTCAGCGCCAAAATCCATTCCGGAAAAATCAAAACCGCCCGAATGGCCTCTTCCCTGCGGACCAGCCTGCTCCTTGAAGTTTTCAGAGTAGAAGCCATACTGATCATACATGGCCCGTTTCTTGGGATCGCTCAGGACCTCATAGGCTTCCTGCATCTTCTTAAATCGTTCTTCGGCCGACTTGTCTCCCGGATTGACGTCCGGGTGATTTTTTCTCGCCATGCGCCGGTACGCTTTTTTTATCTCCGGCTCTTTGGCGTTGCGCGAAACACCCAGAACGGCGTAATAATCATCTTTTTTTGGCATAGAATTCACTCGCGCCGCCCGAAAGATTCCTGATTTTCGATTCCGGATTCCTAATTCCTGATTCCTGACAATATACGGTCGGCGTATCAGTCCTAAAAAGAAGGTGACCCAAACCTGAAATTGCTTTAGTCAGGAATCTGGAATCAGGAATCAGGAATCTCTGTGATCTTCAACTACTCGTTCTTATCCATGTCGACATATTCCGCATCGATCACTTCATCTTCCTTCTTCCCGGAATCCGGTTTCGCTCCGGAGCCTGAAAAGCCCGGTCCGCCGCCTGGCCCTTCGTGCGGCCCCTGCTGTCCCGCAGTTTTCTGATACATGATCTCGGCAAGATGATGCGAGGCTTTTGTCAGCTCATCGATGGCCGCATTGAGTTCGCTTGCGTCCGAAGAGCTCTCGAGAGCCTTCTTGGCGTTCGCCAGGGCAGCGTCCAAAGAGGTAGCGTCCGCTTCGGAAATTTTTTCCCTGTTTTCCTTCAGGATTTTTTCCGTATTGTAAATGAGACCGTCCAGCTTGTTTTTGCCCTCTATGGTCTCGCGGTTTTTCTGATCCTCATCCGCATGCGCCTGAGCGTCCTTCGTCATCTTGTCAATTTCGTCCTTGCTGAGACCGCTGGAGGCGGTAATTGTGATTTTCTGTTCCTTGCTTGTCGCCAGATCCTTGGCCGAGACATTCACAATACCGTTTGCATCAATGTCGAAGGTCACCTCGATCTGCGGCACGCCGCGCGGAGCGGCAGGAATTCCCACAAGGTGGAACTTGCCCAGAGTTCTGTTATCCCTGGCCATGGCCCGCTCACCCTGCAGGACATGAATCTCCACCGATGTTTGATTATCGGCCGCCGTGGAGAAGATTTCGGATTTTCTGGTAGGAATCGTGGTGTTTCTATCGATGAGCTTGGTGCTTACTCCACCCAGAGTCTCGATCCCCAGAGAGAGCGGCGTTACATCCAGCAGCAGAAGATCCTTCACGTCCCCCGCGAGGACTCCGGCCTGAATGGCCGCGCCCACGGCAACCACTTCGTCAGGATTCACTCCCTTATGCGGTTCCTTGCCGAAATATTCACGCACAAGCTGCTGCACCCGCGGAATACGCGTGGATCCGCCAACCAGCACCACTTCGTCAATATCCCCGGGCTTCATGCCGGCATCCGACAGCGCCTGCTTCAATGGCGGCATGGACCTCTGAAGAATATCTTCCACCATCTGCTCGAATTTCGCCCGGCTCAGCCTCATGTTCAGATGCTTGGGCCCCGAAGCATCCGCGGTAATAAACGGCAGACTGACTTCCGTTTCCATAACGGTTGACAACTCCATTTTGGCCTTTTCGGCAGCTTCCCGGAGCCTTTGCAGCGCCATTTTGTCTTTGGATAGGTCAATCCCCTGATCTTTCTTGAATTCCTCGATAATCCAGTCCATCAGCTTCTGGTCAATGTTGTCGCCCCCGAGGTGTGTGTCCCCGTTGGTCGATTTGACCTCTACAACGCCTTCGCCAACTTCCAGAATTGAAATATCGAAAGTGCCGCCGCCAAAGTCGTAAACAGCAATGGTTTCATCCTTCTTTTTATCCAGACCATATGCCAGGGCCGCAGCCGTAGGTTCATTCACGATTCGAACCACATCCAGGCCTGCAATTCTGCCCGCATCCTTGGTAGCCTGCCGCTGGCTGTCATTAAAATAGGCAGGAACCGTAATAACAGCCTTTTCGACCTTTTCCCCCAGATATTCCTCTGCCGCCTGACGCATTTTCTGCAGAATCATGGCCGAGATTTCCGGCGGATTGTAGGTCTTGTCTCCCATCTTTACCTGAGCGTCCGTGTTTGGCCCGGATACGACCTTGTAAGGCACAAACTTCGCTTCCTCGCCCACTTCAGCCAGCTTGCGCCCCATAAACCTCTTGATGGAAAATATTGTGTTTTCAGGATTTGTGACCGCCTGGCGTTTGGCGACCTGTCCGACAAAACGTTCGTTGTTCTTGCCCATCGCGACAACGGAAGGTGTGAGCCTGCTTCCTTCCGGATTCGTGATAACCTTCGCCTCTCCACCCTCCATCACCGCAACTACGGAGTTTGTCGTTCCTAAGTCTATACCTATTATCTTGCTCATTTATTTTCTCCTTCAAGAGTCATATCTTCAGTATGTTTTTCTATCCCATCATTATGGCCAAAACTCTTAGCGCGTATGATATATAGAATCTGAGTCGATTGTTGTCAATATTTCCAGGTTCGCAACCCTAAAAAAATTCAAACACAACCAATTCGGTCATCATAAACCAGCAAATCATGTGGGTTGGGGCTTCAGCCCCGACGCTTTGGAGAAGCAAAGATTGATTGGAAAGTGTCGGGGCTGAAGAGGCTGTCTCAAAACTCGCATTGGGCGGGCCTTCAGCCCTTGATTTTCTTTTACGACTTTTTCCTGGGGCTTCGCCCCAGGCTGGTATGGATCGCGCCTTCGGCGCTTTAAGATCCTAAATTTACAGCAATTTAAGCGCCGAAGGCGCGCGCTATATCAGCCTAGGGCGAAGCCCTAGGAATTTAGCGACAACCAGGAAAAGGGCTGTAAGCCCGCTCAATGGGCAAGTTTTGAGACAGCCTCTGAAGCCCCGACCCACATATTGGAGAGCCTGAAGGAGTTGTGCTATTATAATGCTATGAAAAAACGGCTGATCGTTCTGTGGCTTGTTTTCGGTGTTATCGCCCTGATGGCTTCCGACTACAAAATGAAGACCGTAAAAGTTCTACCGATAGAGTCCTATCCGGCCCGAATCACGCTGGGCGGCATAACGATTGCTGCGGACCCCTATGACACCGACGAGAAATCGTATGCAGCATTCGACGTCAAAAAGCTAAACTCTCAAGGCTATTTTCCCTTGCACGTCATCATTCAAAATACGTCGAAGGAATTTCTATTGGTCCGCACGCGCAATATTGTGCTTATTACCGAATCCGCCCAGCAGCTGTTTACTATTCCGGCGGCTGTTTTAGCCCAAGATTTATTCAAAGGTAAATCGCTCGACAAAATGCCGGAAAAAGACCGAGCCACAGCAGCTTCCCGCAATTTGGGAACGCCCCTATCCGATTTCGCAGAAAAGGATTTGACCAACAAACTATTGGAGCCCGGCAAGGTATCCGATGGATTCATTTTCTTCTTCACTTCGGATCCGAAGAAGAATCTTTTCTCAGGCAGCACCCTGTTTATTCCCAAACTCGAGGAAGAAGGCACTCGCAAGTCCATCGGACCTTTTTCAATTGCCCTGAATCCTGCCCTGTCGCCGGCCAAATAGTGAACGCCATTTCCCTCAAATATTTGAAGCATACGCAGATTTAGTCGGAGATTTTTATTGCGGAAGCCAAAAACGGAGCCCGGGAAATAGATTTTCCCGGGACACTCTCCATTCATCGCTTATTATCCGGAACGCCTACTTGCGCTTGATCCTGTACACCTCGGCATAGATTCGCCGCAGTGGCGCCACGCAGTATTGATGAATCAGTTCCATGAAATTGGGCGGTTCGGCAATTAGCTCGTCCAGGAATTCATCTTCAATCCCAAACGAAAGACGCACGATATCCGCTTTACCTTCCCTCGTTTCCAGCGTAATGCTGCCGTTTAAATCCTCGGGAAGGTGGAAAATATCGCAGTTTCGAACTTTCCTTAATTTCTTAAAACCTTCAATGGGCTTATTTTCATTCGCCTGATAGTATTCAGCCATCCGACGCACAAGCTCGCCATAATTAAAGTTCGGAACTTTATTATTGACGCTCGCCTCGAGAACACAGCTGTCACTGTCTGAAATAAGACACAGACCGTATGTGAAATCGAGATCGCCCTTGTTGAATTTGATTCTGTGACCGCTTTCATCGTGAAAGCGTTTCAGCTCCTCCGGAGCATCAATGCCGGAATTCTCGGCTTTCTTTTCACAGGTAATGTAGTAGTCGCTTACGCTTAAATACCACTGATCCGTAATCGCTTCTAGCAATTTGTCGATCAGCGCCGCAGTTTTTGGGGAAGTTTTCTTCTTTCCAGGCAATCTTCTAATCCTCTATAGAGTTAAACTGAACCGAAGACCAAGACTTAATGGAAAACCTAGTATAGCACGGAGTTTTTCTATTTTGACAATTGATCCATGCTTTTTGATGGGGATTCTTAGAATCGATTGACAGCAACGGAACCATCGGGGATAATTCGATCCCATTATGCAGACTGTGGGCGATTAGCTCAGCTGGGAGAGCGCCGCGTTCGCAATGCGGAGGTCGGGGGTTCGATCCCCCCATCGTCCACCACCCCACGTTCTATCTCTATGATAACTAATGCAATAGCAAATCAATCCATAATTTACCCACTATTACATTTACCATTTTTCATGCAGTAGGCAACAATACAAAAAGGCTCTTGCGAGCCCCTTTGTATGCCATACGCCCTCTCTCAAAATGCCCCTAATTCAGTTCTCGATGCAGATTCTTGGATGCTAGCGCCTCAAGGGATTCCAGATTTATTCCGAGGATCTTGATTTTGTTCTCTCTTACAACGCCCTCAATTTCTTTGAACAATAAATGAATCTGATCACATGCCGCTGCAAACATTGCGCCGTTTTGAATGGCTGTCAGTGCTTCGGTCTTAGATTCGATAAACTGACGAGTGACTTCGTGCTGGAAAACCGTTTTAACTAAAATTCCCAGATCTTCAGCGGGCACATATCCGATATAACAGTAAAGTTGGAGGTCTGCTTGCTTTTCTTCATAGAATTTCTCTCTAATCCATATTTCACTTTTTAGACCCAATGCTAGAAAATTGTCTTCTATCTTTTTTATCAATACAAGGTCACTAATAAAAATCTTGTCCGCCATTCAAACATTCCAACGGTCGAAGTGACACTGGAAGTCGAAAAAATGCTGCGAGGACCACAAAAGCGCACGTACACTTTCCGTGAGCGATCTGGTGTCTCTGGTCAGTTCGTTGACTTCATTGCCAAGGATACGATGAATACACGATTTAAAATAATGCGGCTGATGGTGCTGTTGGTTCTGTCGGCAACGTGTGTTTTCCCGGCAATGGCGGGCGGACCGGCCTATGTGACAGGCAGGAGTGCGACACAACCGGGACCTACTATATTCGTATCAGTGATGTGCGCGGCGATGGCCGTCCCGATTTTGTCTATGCACTCAATCTGTCCGGCGCGGATTGAAGATAGAAGATTGCATATTCCAGATTAATATTTACCGTTCCCTGAAATCCATTCATATTGGTGTATCCGCTGCTCCGGCAAATATCGCCGTTTTGTGAATCAGCGGCGCCGCCGCCGCGCGTCTTCAAACGTTAATCTTTCAATCCGTGATAGTTATCACACTATGCAAAACAGGAAAGTAATTAACTCGTAAGCTGGGGTGGTAGAGAAATGCAGGCTGGGGAGCGGTAAGGGACTTCTGTCCAGCTCCGCTCGGATCTCTGCCGCCCCTTCCCACTCCTCCAAATTGCAGCAGGGAAACGCCACAGAGCGAAGGAGCGACGCCGTCTAACCCAATACCGCATAGTTATCGAGAGGCGAAGCCTTTGGAGTGGAGCAGCTTGCTGCCGCTTTCAAGAGAATCCTTGAAAAACAGGCACACCAGGCCGCATTCAAAAGCGGCAGCGAACAGCCGCCCATCTCCGAAGGCTTCGCCCTGCAGAAAATATGCGGCTTAGGCGAGGATACTTGCGCGGGGAATACTTACGATTTTTTGAAGGCTCGCCATGTCTGGAGACAGCAACGCTCGGAGAGAGTGCACGGCCTGGCACAAACACGAGCTTACTTTTTCATCGCACTCGATGCAAAGCCGTTCTTTCAGAATCTGAAGGGATTCAGCAGAACAAATGGAGGCGAGCGCTTGGACGGCAGCCTGCCTGAAATTTGCCGTCTCATGACTCAAAAAAGGCCGTATGCATTGTATCGCCTTGTCTTTTCCTGTCCTCGCCAGCGGCAGCAACCCGATGAGGGCGCTTTCGGGATGCTCTGTAATATAATCGCGAATCGCAATAAACGCTCCGTCGGACCCGATTTTCCCCAGAGCTTCCATCGCGCATTCCGTGTGAAATGAATTTCTTAGATCATTCAAAATTATCGGAGTCGCGAATTCCATTTTCAGTTCGCCAAGAACACGTATCAAGCCCCAACGCACGCGATCCCCTTCTTCCGGATAAAGCTTTATAACAGCGTTCGCCTCGGAAGGTAAAATTTTATCCGCCATCTCCCTCACAACCGCTAGTCGTTCGCGAGTGCTCCCGGTGCGCAAAATGCTAAACCAGGATTCAATCCGATCGGCGTTATCCGGGGGCATAGAGATAAAGCCGCCCCTAGCGAAGGGTTTCTTCGCTTGTGCCGCAACAGCGTTTCGCCTCCCGACTTCACCAATCGGCACATTGGAGCAGTTCTCGAGTTCGAGCTGCAACCGGCCGGCGTTTTCAAACCTTTCTTCCGGATTCGGCGCCAGGCATTTCAATAAAACAGACTGCAGGGATTCCGGGAAATCCGGGTTAGCGTCCGCCGGCTTCGGAAAATTGCCAAGCGGAGGAAATCCCATCAACATTTCATACAAAATCGCTCCCAATGCATACACATCGGTCCGGCGGCTGACTTTCTTCGAACTGAAACGTTGTTCCGGCGCCAGATACGCTATCGTTCCCATTAATTCGCCGGACGGCAGCAGAGACATCTTTTCGAAATTCAATACTTTGGCTATGCCAAAATCAGAGACAACAGCCTCCCCTTTTGCATTGAAAAGAATATTGGAAGGTTTGAGGTCTTGATGCGTCACGCCGCTTTCGTGTGCATACGCCATCGCAGCACACACTGAAAGAAAGAGCGG
Source organism: uncultured Acidobacteriota bacterium (assembly GCA_963718845.1). GTDB lineage: Bacteria > Acidobacteriota > UBA6911 > UBA6911 > UBA6911 > UBA6911. The sequence continues at coordinate 17,292 of CAVRAD010000017.1, read as the reverse complement.
CATTGCCGAATCCATGGGAATCTTTCCATGTTCGAGCCGCCGGGCCAGATTTCCGCCCGGCATGTATTCCATGGAGTAGTAATAGCGGTCATCCAGGACTCCGCTATCCAGAATTCGGATAATGCCGGGATGCGCCAGACTGCGGATTATATCGACTTCATTCATGAATCTGGCATATGTGGACGGACCCAGGAAAGCGCACTTTCCCAAAACCTTATATGCGCGTCGCTCACGGATTTTCGGATTAATGCCCAGAAAAACCTCGGACATTCCCCCATCGCCGATTCGATTCGCGAGGTAAAACCCTTTGATTTTTTTTCGAGACGGAGACGTAGCCCGCTTTTCAATGCTCATTCCAGTAGCCCTCTACAAGTATCGGCCGTAGCTACTGGATCCATTATGGGTAGATTCCCCCTCCTATTTCAGGTCTTTCATGGCATCCTTCACTAGTTTTTCCTGACCTGAAAGGCTGCCTCCGGTGGCTCTGTAGGTGACATCCAACTGCTGCTTGGCTTTCGCCTTTAGCGGATTGTCGATTCCATAGGCTCTGGCAAATGCCTTGAGCGCTTCATCGATCTTCTTATCCCTTTTTAGCGCAACCCCATAAAACAGATATGCTTCCCCAAATCTTGGCCGAACTTTCAAAACGCGCTCACATAGGCCTCTCATCGCGATATTATTGTTCAGCTTCATCAGGGCTTCCATGTCCTTCGCGAAAATATTGTCGGCATAATCGCGCAGTTTGGAGTCCATATCCCTTCTTTCGCTGTAAAGCGTCACCATGCGTTCCGCGCGCTTGACAACGTCGGCTGTTTTTACAATGGACTGAATCCGATCGTAGTCCTCTTTATATTTGAAGTCCTCCAGGGTCTCGTCCTGGGCGACAGCCGCTGAAAGGAATGCTGCGCAGAAAAAAAACGGAATCCAGGTTCTGAATACGCGCACTTTTTTGAGCATTGATCTGTCTCCTTGTAGAATGCCTATTTACAAATCGTAACTGGAATGTTAAAAATTTCTCGCGCGGGCGCCTAGCTCAGCTGGTAGAGCACTGCGATCACACCGCAGGGGTCACAGGTTCGAGTCCTGTGGCGCCCACTCCGCGTTCCAGGGAAATCCCGCTACCCCCAGCATTCCAGTTTCCTATTATTTCTGCATGCACAGTATAGTGTTTTCATTGCCCTTTTAAAGATTTTTCCCAATTTTCTTAGTGAATCGCCGCAAATCGAATTTAGAGCTTTTGAGTCTGGGTGCGCTTTGAGATATGCTGCTGGAGATTTCAAAATCAAGCATAGGGAGACTGGCTAGATGATCGAGATGCTTGCGCATTATGAGCTTCTGGACAAGCTTGGTGCTGGCGGGATGGGTGTGGTGTACCGCGCCCGGGACACGAAATTGGGCCGCGAGGTCGCGTTGAAGCTGCTGCCCGAAAATCTTGCCGGCAATCCTTCCTACCATCAGCGCTTCCAGCGCGAAGCGCGCTCCGCTTCGGCTTTGAATCATCCCAATATTTGCACCATCTACGAAATTGGGGAGCACCAGGGCCGACATTATATAAGCATGGAACTGCTGGAAGGGCAAACGCTGCGCATGATGATGCAGGGCAAACCCATGCCTGCGGATCAAATCATTCGGATTGGCCTCCAGATAGCCGACGCTCTGGAAGCCGCGCACGCCAAGGGAATTATCCACCGGGATATCAAACCCGCGAATATCTTCGTCACGAAACGCGGACTTGTCAAAATTCTGGATTTCGGCCTGGCAAAACTCGCAGCAGCGGCACAGAGTGCAGGCCCCGAACAAAACGCCCCGTATACCCCATCTTTTCCTGCGGCTGAGGAATATATAAGCTCCCCGCATGTAACCCTTGGAACGTTGCCCTACATGTCTCCCGAGCAGGCTCTTGGCGAAGATATGGATGCGCGCACAGATCTATTCTCCCTGGGCGCTGTGCTCTACCAGCTCTGTACTGGAATTCCGGCCTTCAGAGGCATCTCGCAGCAGGTTCTTTTTCAGGAAATACTGACGAAGTATGCCGATCGCTCCATCCCAGCTCAATTCCGAGCTTCCCAAGCGGCTGGACGACATTGTCGCCAAGCTTCTTGAAAAGGACCGAGATTTCAGACATCAGACTGCTGCCGATCTGTGCGCCGATCTGAAGCGACTGAAGCGCGATCTCGATCTGAAGCACGGCATTGCAAGCGATGCGCGCCGCTCTATCGCGCAGCATCTAGAAAGGCTGCCGGACTCCGGATTGTTGCAGGAGACTTCGCTAACCAGCTCCGTCCATCAGATCCGCGCATTTCTGCGCAGACTGCCATTGCCGCGCAGCCGCAAAGACATCGCCATCACGGCCGGCGCCGCCATTCTCATTGCCCTATTTTCCGCCCTCTTTTTCCTCCGGACTTCGAACTACCTCCCCTGCATTACATTTGAAGATTTCACCGGCGGCTCTCAATCTGTGGACGCTCAACTGGTCGGATTTGCTCTCAAGAGAACTCTTTCCCAGTTTCCCGATGTCACCGTCGTGGATCGCCAGGAATTCAAACATCTTCTAACAATAGAAAAGTCCCGCAAGGAAGCGGAGCAATCCAAATCCACCGCCTCATCGCTGCTGCAAAAATTGCTGCCGCAACGGTGGGATTTGCGCGAGCCCGCGGTGCTGGTTTCCGGCCATGTCAACGATTCCCTGGGCCACCTGGAAGTAAGGCTGACGTGGACCGTCCGAGGCAAGAAGAATGTGTATGTGTCCCGATTCCCCGGTGTCGACGGCCTCCTGAACAAAGGCATCGACTCCCTGGCGCTCGACACGCTGAAGCAATATGATCCGCAGGTTGCTGAGCGGCGCATAACGGGAAGGCAGGCCGACTATCGCACCGCAGTGCAGCTGCTGTCGCCGCGATGGGACGCGCTGCGCCACTATTTTAGCGGGGCAAAGGCCTGGGAGCGCTACGACATGAACTCCTCGGAGCGGGAGCTTCGCTCTGCGCTGGAAATCGATCCCAACCTGGCCCTCGCCCGCCTCATGCTGGGCGAAGTGCGCGTGTTCCAGAACCAGTGGGATGCGGCGCAGTCGGAAATTCTGGCCGCGCGCAAGCAGGCGCGTTCGCTGACGGAAGTCGACCAGTATCGTGTTGAAGCCTTTCTAGCCCGCGTTTTCGGCATGCCGTTCGAGGAGAGAGTCCAGTGGCAGAAACTAATCGGCCTCCAGCCCTACAAGAGGGAATATTTGTACGAATTGGCCGAATCGTATTTCCACACCGCCGATGTCGACGAAGCCATCAGCAAATATAAAGACGCCCTGAGCCTGGACAACAAATACGAGCTTGCCTATAACCATCTCGCCTACTGTTATTCGTGGAGAGGCGATCATGCACAGGCCCTCGTCACCTGCCTTCGTTACCTCGAGTTGGATCCCTCCGCAAACGCCTACGACAGCCTCGGGGACGCGTATATGCTGGGGGGCAATTACGCCAAAGCCGAAGAGATGAAATCAAAGGCGATGCAGATGGATCCCCAGATGTACTATGCCAGCAGAAATCTTGCCTTCATTAAGATGCGGCGCGGACGCGACAAAGCCGCGGCGGAGTACCTGAAATCCTTTCTTGACGTCATATCGGATTCAACAGTGAAAGCCCAGTACTATGCGGCGCTGGCATATCTGTACTTTCACAAACAGGAGCTGAATCAGGCGCTATCCATGTGCGAGCAGGGCATGAAAATTACAGGTTCCGTTCAGTATGACGCACCGCACGACGAACTGACCTGGATCAAAGGACTGATTGAGGTTGACCGCCAAAACATGCCCGCCGCCCGTCAGGCTCTGGCCCAATTGCGCGCCATTCTGCAATCCGGCTCCATCAACGCGATGAACTACAAACCTGCCTACAAATACTATCTGCACCTGCTCGCGAAGATATCCGCCGAGGATGGGAAAATTCACGAAGCAACGATAGCCATCAACGATCTGAAGTGGATAAAAGCGAAACTGGGATATTGGAGCACTCCCTACGATCAGGCATTCTTTCTCGACGCCATTGGGCAGATTTGCGAAAAAATAGGGCGATTGCCCGAGGCGGAGCAGGCCTATCGCGATGCGCTCACCTACAATCCGCATTACGGGCTTGCCCGCTTTCATTTTGCGAAGCTGCTGAAAGACAAAGGATCACTCAAGGACGCGCAGCGCGAAATCGAAGCATTTCTGGCCGACTGGAACCAGGCGGATCCCGACATGGCGGAGGTCATTGAAGCGCGCAACATCCTGAAGCTATCAAGGTAGATGCGCCTGCAGGGCGCTTTCGGAGATGGGCGGCTGTTCGCTGCCGCTTTCAGGCGAACCCTTGAAAAACAAAAAAGCGGCAGCAAGCTGCCGCACTCCGAAAGCGCCCTGCGGGCGCAAAAAAATGGAACCCGTTCCTACGGTTTGCGAACTAGCGTTAAGCCGCGGCGATCGAGGTAGCGCGGGGATGTCGGCTGCGCCTCTCCGCTCAAAAACGCGGATGGATCATCCCAGGACCCGGGCGGCTGTGTCCTCAAGACCAGATCATACGCGGAATCCGCGACGGTCCTTTCATCGATCACCGGCAAATTATTACTGGTCGCCATCGATAGGCAGTGCCTGCATATCATATTGATATTCAACGGCACTCCGCGCGAATACACGGATACGGAGGAAAGCGCAGCCGCACTGAAAAGCTGCCGGTTGCACCCGGCAATCCGCAAGCGATGCAACACATAACTGTGCACCTCCCCCTGATCCAGAGGACTCAGCCGGCAAAAGACATTTATCCTTTTGCTGAGGGAAACCAAGCTCGGTTCCGTGAGTTTGGCCGCAAGTTCCTGTCTACCGGCAAATATGATTTGCAGCAGCTTCTGTTGCCAGCCTCCAAGTTCAGATAGAGAACTCAGGTTCTGAATCGTTTCCGCATCCAAATCCTGAGCATTGTCGCAGATCAGCACCACTCTCTGGTCCGTCCGGTTCCTTAGCAGCAGCCACTCTTCGAAAAGCTTCAGATTTTCCGAAAGATTCCGGCTGATTCTTTTCACACCCAAAATTGCCATGACCGAGCGCACCAGCTCGGCATTATTTTCAAAGGAACCCGGAATGTCCGCAATTTCCGCCTCATTGCGCAGGCTCGCCGAAAGATATCCGAGCAACGCCGTTTTCCCCATTCCGGCCTGCGCCAGAACCACACCGACGCCTCGCCGTTCCATCACCAGGTTGCGCAAAGACCGGAAGACATCGTTGTGACTCCGGCTGCGCTGGTAATATTTGGGATCCGGCGTGAAACTGAAAGGATCTTCATACATCCCGGCCGACATTCTCCTCTGTTTCACGGTACTGGACGATTCCGGCAAGCCCCGCTCCATTAGCAGCGCAATTCTTGTCTCAGGCGAACCGGCGCTCCAGTGAGCTTCCACAACAAACGCGCGGCAGTGATAGAGTCTTCTCCCCGACTGGAATTGGATAGCACACGCTCTTCGGGAACCGCCGAGATCGCGCGGCAGGAAAGAAATGACTTTCTGCGTCAGGACGCCATCCATGGATTCCAGATTCGCATAGAGATTGGGATAGCCAAGAATCTTGATGGATTCCTCGTTGGCATATAGAGGACGGAACTCAGAGTCGATAATAACAAAGCCGGAAGATTCCACAGTTTCTCTCTAGGAAATAGCGTGTGCAACCTCTATGGATTGCCCAAGGGGGAGCTATTATTTTCCTTCACTCTTCGGTTCGCTGTCAATTGAATTCCCGGCATTTTAGAAGCTATATATTATTCAATCGCTGAACATCTCATACACACCCTCATGTGGGTCGGGGCTTCACCGCATATTTTTCGCGCCCGAAGGGCGCTTTCGGAGTGCGGCAGCTCGCTGCCGCTTTCAGGCGAACCCCGGGTAATTTTTAAAAGCGGCAGCGAGCTGCCGCACTCCGAAAGCGCCCTTCGAGCGCCGTTTGGATTGAAGAATCTTTATCCAAGGCGATAACCTGATACAATCATTACGTGAGTAAGAGAACGGATCTACCCCGATTCGACACGGATACTATCCTGGAAGACTACCGCATCGCTTTTCGCAGCCGCCTGGCCAGCATGATCGCTCGGCAGGAAGTCTTTGCAGGCAAGGCCAAGTTCGGCATTTTCGGCGAGGGCAAGGAAGTCGCCCAGGTGGCTCTTGCCCACGCTTTTCGCAAAGGCGATTTCCGTTCCGGCTATTACCGCGATCAGACCCTGATGTTTGCTTTGGGTCTTCTCGGCCTGGAAGAATTTTTCGCACAACTCTATGGCCACGCCGATCTTGATGCGGAGCCGCATTTCGGCGGGCGAGCCATGACCGGACACTTTGCCACGCGACTGCTCAACGCCGACGGCAGCTGGAAAGATCAGCGCAATACCTTCAACTCCTCCGCCGACCTGTCTCCTACCGGCGCGCAGATGCCGCGTCTTGTCGGGCTCGCCCTCGCTTCCAAACTCTACCGTCACCTTTCTGAATTGCAGAACGCTCAAAATACCTTCAGCAGCAACGGCAATGAAATCGCCTTCGGCACCATCGGGAACGCTGCCTGCGCGGAGGGAGTTTTTTGGGAATCCATAAACGCCATCGGTGTTCTGCAGGTGCCGATGCTGCTGGCGATCTGGGACGACGGCTACGGCATCTCGGTCCCCAATGAATTGCAAATCGCCAAGGCCGACATCTCCAACATACTGGATGGATTCCAGCGCCGCGATGACGGCAAGCCCGGCATCGCCCTTCATAAAGCGCATGGATGGAATTATGAAGAACTGTGCGCCATATTTAGCGCAGCGGCAGACGACGTCCGACGCACCCACGAACCTGCCATCGTGCATGTAACCGAGCTGACCCAACCCCAGGGACATTCGACGTCCGGCAGCCAGGAGCGCTATAAGCCCGCGGAACGGCTCAAATGGGAGCGCGCCCATGATTGCCTCCATACAATGAGAGAATGGATTGTCGAACAATCCATCGCAGCATCCGAACACCTGAACGAACTCGAGGAGCAGGAGCGTGCGCGCGTCCTGGATGCGCGCGATCGCGCCTGGCTTGCATTCCGCACATCCCATCGAAGAGGACCGGCGCGTGCTGCTTACTATTTTGCAAAATAATCTCGCCACCGCCGCAGCTCCCGGGCAGATCGAAAAAGCGATTCAGTCACTCCAACAGCTCAGAAATCCAAACCGCCGCGACCTGATGGCGTCATCCGCCGAGGCATGCAATTCCCTGCACGAAACCGATTCGGCGGCACGCCGCGAACTGATGGAGTGGAAGCGCGGCGAGGAGCGCATTAACACCAAACGCTACGGATCCGACCTCTACAGCGAATCCGTTGAATCCGCGCTCCAAATTGCCGAAGTGAAACCTTTGATTTCTCCTGCTTCTCCCGAAAAGCACGGTTATGAAATCCTGAACGCCTGCTTCGACGCGGCCTTTGCACGCTATCCGCGCTTAACCGCGATGGGCGAAGACATCGGCCGCCTCGGCGACGTCAACCAGGGATTTTCCGGACTGCAATCCAAATACGGCGCGCTGCGCATTATGGATACCGGCATACGCGAAACCACCATCGTGGGACAGGCCATCGGTCTGGCGTTGCGCGGATTCAGGCCGATCGCGGACATTCAATATCTCGATTACCTGCTGTATGCCCTCGAGACCTTGTCGGATGATCTCGCGTCCCTGCGCTGGCGCACGCGCGGCGGCCAGAAGGCCCCAGTCATTATCCGGACGCGCGGACACAGGCTGGAAGGCATCTGGCATTCCGGTTCCCCGATGGCGGGAATACTGAACCTGCTCAAAGGCATCTATATCTGCGTGCCGCGGGATGCCACGCAGGCGGCAGGCTTCTACAACACGATGCTTCAGTCCGACGACAGCGCGCTTGTAATCGAAGTTTTGAATGCTTACCGCAAAAAGGCTAAAATGCCTGAAAATATTGCAGAGTTCACGGTTCCCTTGGGAGTGCCGGAAATTATCCGTGCAGGCACCGATGTCACAGTGGTTACCTACGGCGCCTGCTGCCCGATCGCGCAGGAGGCTGCCGCGCAGCTGCAGAATTTTGGGATTGAGATGGAACTGATCGATGTGCGCACGCTGATTCCTTTTGATGTGCACGGGGTGATCTTTGATTCGCTCAGGAAGACCAACCGGATTCTCTTTTTGGATGAAGACTGTCCCGGCGGCGCCACCGCACACATGATGCAGAAGGTGCTGGAAGAACAGAATGGCTTTGCCTGGCTCGAGTGCGCGCCGCGCACGCTCGCGGGCAAAGAGCACCGGCCCGCCTATGGATCAGACGGCGACTATTTTTCCAAACCGAATCGCGAGCAGATCTTTGAAGTAGTCTATGAAATAATGCATGAAGCAAATCCAAATCGTTTCCCGAGGTTTATGTGACACTGAGATAGTTTTTGGGAGGCGAAGCCTTTGGAGTGCGGCAGCTTGCTGCCGCTTTTAAGAGAACCCTTGAAAAACAAGCATATTGGGCTGATTTCGAAAGCGGCAGCGAACAGCCGCACTCCGAAGGCGCCCTCTGGGCGCGGTGTTGGGGCAAAAACAATGGAGCATTAGCCGAGATGACGGCGCTCCAAGGAGGACCTGAAAACCATGATTACGCAAGATCCGCAAAAAAAACTGCACATACGTTCTCAGATTATGGAAATCCTCGCAAGGACGGCGCCTTCTAAAGACAAAGACCTGGTTCTTTCCTTCGCGCCCGTGATTATTGCGGAAGCTTCCGATCGCATCATGTTCATGCTTCCGCCCGAAGTCCTGGCCGAGCGCCTCCTGGGCCACTTTAATTTCATAGTGCACGCGATGCCCTCTTCGATCCAACTCTTCAAGGGCCCTCCTGGAATCCATGTATCGGTCTACAATCCGAGCGAGCCGGAAGCTTTGGCGATTGGCGGCGGCGCCGGATTGCCTCTGGAAACCACCGTAGTGCGCACGCACACGCTCGACAGCCCCTTTATTTTCGAAAGCTTGAAAAACTATTTCAGCAAATCCGGCCTGCGGGTCTTTTCCGCCGTGCATCCTGTATTTACGGTGCGCCGACAATGGGAACGCATCGTGTGGATCGGCGACCCGCAGGAGGAAGGCACAAAGGAATCGTATTGCCATTTCCAGATCGAGCCGGTCGATTCGAAGGAACGCCTGCGCAGGATCCAGCACGAAATATTTTCCATATTGAAATGCGTCTTCCTGGCCGTTGAAGATTTCCAGGCAATGACGGCCGCCACAAAAGCGATTTCCCGCCAGCTGCGCCACAAGTCCGGAGACACCGCGGAACTTGAATCGGCCCGGGATTTTGTCGAATGGCTGCTGGATGAAAACTACGTCTTTTTGGGCATCGCCCGCTATTCGGCAAAACCGGATGGGCGCCTGCAGCGCATTGCCGACAGTGTCAGCGGCGTTTTTAATGACCCGGAACTGCTTCCGGTGGTATTTCCCGGCCTCCTGGACGAAGTGGAACCCCGCATCCGCCCGACGCCGGAGGATTCCGGAATCGTCAGCCTTGATTTCTGCCGGAATTCAACGGCGATTCATCATCTGTACCCCCTCGACCACATCGTATTGCGCGAGTGGGACGCTGCGGGCAATTTTGCCGGCGCTTCCCTTCTGCTCGGCCGCTTTTCCCGCGGGACTTTCGTGCAGCGGGCCGAAAGGATCCCCATCCTGAGAGAAAAAATCCGGTGGATTCTAAATGACATCGGAGCCGTACCCCATTCGCATGTTTATCGGGAGCTGGTCGCGGCATTCAACCAGCTGCCCATGCGTGAACTGTTTTATGCGTCACCGGCCGATCTCAGGACGCTCCTGGAGCCCGTGGCTTTCATGCTCGGCGACGAGGAGATCGAAATACGCACGCGCAGAGGCCCCGGATATATCGTCCTGGCGATCGCCTTCTCCCGCCTGCGCCATTCCTATGGATTGGAGGACGATATTCGCCGCGCGCTCTCGGCAAACTTCGGCCCGGTGTCCTTTCATACTTTTGCGGACTGCGGCTCCGTCAGCCTGCTGCTTTATTATTTTGACCAGGATCGGCTGGAGCACTTTGAGGAAGGCGCCGTGCGTTCCATCGTGGCGCCGCTCGTCGCCACATGGGAGGACCGCGTGTCGGCCGCTCTGGCCGCAAAATTCGGCGAACGCGAAGCGCGCCGCCTGTTTCAACGCTATGTCACGCGCGAAACCCGCAGCGGCTTGTACCGTGAAGTCACGACTCCGGAAATCGTCCCGGATGACCTGAAGCATCTGGAAAGCCTCGAGGAGCGCATCGAAGTGCGCGCCGTCCCCCGCTCGACAGAATCCATCATGCTGCACCTGTATTCCATGCACGCTCTCGGCCTCACCGATACGCTCAAGACCCTGGACAACCTGGGACTCGAGGTGACCGACGAAATTCGCATCCCATTAGAACTTCCCGAAGGCCGGAATGGCTACCTCTATCGACTTGAAGTGCATGCGCCTGCGCAACGGATCGCGTCTCTATTGTCCGGAGAGGAGCGGTTCGTCGAGGCATTGCGCAGATTGGATGAAGAGCGCGCGACTGACGACGAGCTGAATGGTTTGATCCTGTCTGTCGGCCTGTCCTGGCGCGAAGTGGAAATCCTGCGCACGGTGCGCAACCATTTACTGCAAATCCGCACGCACTACAATGCGGAGACGGTGAACCAGGTGCTCTTGAACAACAGCGCCGTAGCCCTGGCGCTGTTTAACTGCTTCGCCGCGCGCTTCGATCCGGCATTGGACGGAAACAGGCCGGAAGCAATGAAGGCGGCCGAACAGGCTGTCCATGCTGCGCTCGAGTCTGTGGTTAGCCTTACCGAAGATGAAGTCCTGCGGGCCCTGTACAATCTCATCCGGTGTTCGCTGCGCACGAATTTCTATCAGATTCCGGAACGCCCCGTCTTCTCCATCAAGATAGACAGCCGGAATGTCGAAGGCATGCCGGCGCCCCGCCCCATGGTCGAAATTTATGTGCATTCGAACCGCCTCGAAGGCATTCATCTGCGCGGCGGGCGCGTAGCGCGCGGCGGCATTCGCTGGAGCGACCGGCATGACGACTTCCGCACGGAGGTCCTTGGCCTGATGCAGACCCAGATGCTCAAGAACACGATCATCGTGCCGGTCGGCTCCAAAGGCGGCTTTGTACTGAAGGGGAACGTGCCTGCGCCCCCCGCGCTCGATGCCTATCTGATCCACCGCTACAGCGAATATATTTCCGGACTGCTCGACATCACCGACAACATCGTCGACGGCACCGTCATTCATCCTCCGGAAGTTGTGCGCCAGGACGCGGACGATCCGTATCTTGTGGTCGCCGCCGACAAAGGCACGGCGCATCTCTCGAACACGGCCAACAGCATCTCGCTGGAGTACGGCTATTGGCTGGGAGACGCGTTCGCCTCGGGCGGCAGGACAGGATACGATCACAAAGCGATCGGCATCACCGCCCGCGGCGCGTGGGAATGCGTGAAGCATCTCTTCCGCAATCTCGGGATGGATATTCAAAAGGAGCCGTTCACCGTCTGCGCCATCGGCGATATGTCGGGAGACGTCTTCGGCAACGGCATGCTGTTAAGCAAAACGACAAAGCTTGTCGCCGCCTTCAACCATATTCATATTTTTATGGATCCGGAACCGGATCCGGGCAAAAGTTTTCGCGAGCGGGAGCGGCTGTTCAATCTTCCGCGCTCGAGCTGGCTGGATTATGACCGCTCGGCGATCAGCGAAGGCGGCGGCATATTTGACCGCTCGGCGCGTGCCATCCGCCTGAGTCCGCAGATGCGCGCCCTGCTTCACCTGGAGGGCGAAAGCGCAAGCGGCGAAGAGCTCGTCCGGCGCATCCTGACGGCTCCGGTGGATCTGCTCTATAACGGCGGCATCGGAACCTACGTCAAGGCATCGAATGAAACGGACGCCGATGTCGGCGACCGCACCAACGACCGGGTTCGAATCAACGCCACCGAGGTGCGCGCGCGCGTCGTGGGAGAAGGCGGAAATCGCGGCTTTACGCAAATGGGCCGCATCGAATACTGGATGCGCGGCGGTCTCATCAATACCGACGCGCTCGACAACTCGGGCGGCGTCGATACGTCCGACCACGAGGTGAATCTCAAAATCCTGCTCGATTTGCTGGTGAAAAAAGGGATTGTCAAAAGCAAAGAGGAGCGCAACCGGATTCTGGCGGAAATGGCCGAAGAAGTTGCCGCGCTCGTGCTGGCCGACAATGAAAATCAATCGCGCGCGCTTTCCCTGGATGCGCTGCGCAGTGCCGCGCGGTATGAAGAGTATGTCGATGTCATCGACGAGATGATCCAAGGTCTGCATATCGACCGCGTCAGCGCGCAGGTTCCCTCCCGCGACACGATGCTGGCAAGCGATCAGAAATCGCGGGGATTGCCGCGGCCCGTGCTTGCGGACTTTTTGGGATACGCCAAAATGTGGGGCTACGATGCGATCCTGCATAGCGGGCTTCCGGATAGTCCTGGTGCGCAGACGTTTCTGGAAGCCTATTTCCCCAAACGCATGCGCCGGGATTTCAGCCGGAATTTTATCGAACACCCGCTGCGCCGCGAGATCATTGTGACGGCGGTGATCAATTACGTCGTGAATAATGGCGGAATCGCGCTGCTGTCGCGCCTTACGGCCGCGAACAAGGCAAGCGTGGAGGAAGCAATTGCGGCCTATCTCGAAGCCGATCGCGAGTCCGGCGCGCCAGCCGAGAGGCAGCGCGTGCTGGAGGCAGGCCTGGCAGCCGACGCCGAACACGCAGCCCTGTTAAAAATCGAGGATGCCCTGGAACGGGATACCCTGAAGCGCCTCGGGCGCTAAATTATTGTTTTGTTCCATGTTGGCCAGTGCTTACGCGCTCAGAGCCAAACCAGAGCGCCGAAGGCGCGTTCCATACCAGCTAGGGGCGGAAGCCTCAGGAAAACGGTGAAAAAGAAAATGAAGGGCTGAAGGCCCGCTCAATAAGCAGCTTTTGAGACCACTCCTGAAGCCCCGACCTAAGGGCTAAAGTGAACCAGCAGTTGCGCGATCGATTCAAAGCAGAAGTCTGGATGTGTATTTGGAAGCGATTTGCTGCTCGGGTAACCGCCCATAATTCCGATGGTCTGCATGCCGGCGCGCTTTCCCATCTCCATATCCACCGGGCTGTCTCCCACGTAGCAGCAGCTCTCCGGCCGCTTATCCAGGCGTTTCATGGCGATCTCCAAACCTTCCGGATGCGGCTTTTTGTTTACCACATCCTCGCTGCACACAACGATTCCAAATATTTCCTCAAGGCCGAGCGTCTTTAACTCGTGCAACACTCGTATCCGGCTCCCGCTCGTGACGATCCCGAGGCAATATCCTCGGCACATCAATTCGTCCAAGGCATCCCGGCTTCCCTCAACCAGCGGCGCCGTCGTCTTCCCATAATGCCGCGTCCAGAGAGCATCGGCATCCTCCCATCGATGCTCCGGCAATTGGAGCGCCCGATACATCTCATACCAGTTAGGCGAATAGATCCGCTCATAAACATCGACATCCAGCGCAATCCCCAATTCCCCAAAAGCCTTCTGAAAAGCCAGAAATGCAAACGGCGCCGAATCCAGCAGCGTCCCATCCCAATCCAACAAAATCGTATCCACAATACTCATGCGCCGTCGCCCAAATTTCGAATCCGGAATCAGGAATTAGGAATCCGGAATCATTTCCATTATCTTCGCCACCAGCTTCTCCGCTCCCGCCCCGACGTCTTTGATACTTTGCGCCAACATGTAACAGGGTGTGGTGACGATTTTGTTCCGGCTATCCACGATGATTTCATCTACCTGCGCGTTCTTATGCCGCGCGCCCATTTTTTCCATCGCGGACGCTGTACCCGGATCATTGCCGATCGTGATTTCCGGTGCGAGCTCGGATCCGAACAATCGGGCGATCACAGCAGGTGCGATGCAGAGCGCGCCGATCGGCTTTTTGCTGCGGCGCAGCTCTTTGAGCAGCCGCGCGGCATCTTCGTCGACATGGCAGGCGGTACCGTCCACCGCAAAGGTGCACAGGTTTTTTGCCGAGCCGAAACCGCCCGGGATGATAATGGCATCTAAGTCATCGGCTTTTACCTTCTTCACATCCGATATATTACCGCGCGCGATGCGCGCCGCCTCAACCAGCACGTTGCGCTTCTCGGATGTGGCTGCGCCGGTAAGGTGATTTACCACATCCATCTGGTCTTTGTTGGGCGCCATACAGACGATTTCGGCTCCCTGTTTGTCCAAAAAATAGAGAGTGAGTGTCGCTTCGTGAATTTCGCTGCCATCCTTGACGCCGCAGCCGGCCAATAACACGCCTATTCTTTTCTTTTTCATACTTCCTCCCATATTTATTCCGCATTAAAACAAAAACCCACGGCATATTCCATATTGTAGCATCACCAATCTTTCGGAGTGCGGCAGCTTGCTGCCGCTTTTCAAAACGCTCAAAATCCATGGTTTTCACCTCTTTATTGAAAGCGGCAGCAAGCTGCCGCACTCCGAAGGCGCCCTGAGGGCGCAAAAAGTATGCGGCATTAGGCGGGACGCCGGCGTTCCCAGGAGGCTGAAGCCCCGAGACACAGACCAACACTCAGCCCCATATCTGCCTTCTTGCTTCTGCTGAAACCAAGATTATAATGAATGCTCTTAATTTTGTCAGTTAAGTGATTTGAATGGATCGGACCAGCGCGATGGAAACGAGATTCGGCAGAGATTTAACGACAGGCAGCATCCCCAGGCACCTCTTGAGATTTTCGATTCCGATGCTTGTGGGCAACGCGCTCCAGAGCGGCTACGGCATCATCAACATGATCTGGGTCGGCAATATTGTAGGAGAGAACGGCCTGGGCGCGGCTGCGGTCAGTTTCCCGATCATGTTTATCCTGATCGGCATTGGCGCAGGCCTCACGATGGCGACGTCCGTGCTGGTCGCTCAATATTACGGCGCCAAGAATCATGAGCAGATGAAAAAGGTGATCGACAATTCCATTTCTCTCGGAATTGTCATAAGCGTCCTATTGTCAGTTCTCGGAATCCTGTTGAGCAATTTCCTGCTGCGCATGATGAATACGCCGGAAGCCATTTTTTCGATGTCCGCAAGCTATCTGCGGATATCGCTCGGCGGCGCGATCCTGCTGTTCCTCATGTTCACCATATCCTCGATTCTGCGCGGCATCGGCGACACGGTGACGCCCCTGATGTTCATGGGCGGAGGTGTGGTGCTGAACGCGATCCTGGATCCCATAATGATCATGGGCATCGGACCTTTCCCCAGGATGGGATTGAATGGAGCCGCATGGGCATCGGTGATATCCCAGGGGATTAGTCTGTCGTTTGCCTTGATTTATCTGAACCGCAAAAATCATCTGGTTGCCATCAAACTGAAAAAGCCGGCTTTTGACAAGCACATCATCTGGTTACTGTGCAAAATCGGGTTCCCGGCAACGGTGCAGCAGTCGCTGGTTTCCATCGGACAGGCTTTTGTTACCACGTATGTAAACCATTTTGGCGCTCCTGCAATTGCGGCTTTTGGCGCAGCCGGAAGAATCGATATGGTGGCCACGATGCCTGCCATCGCAATCGGAATGGCGGCAACAGCTCTTACCGGCCAAAATCTTGGCGCCAGGAAACCCGAGCGCGTGAAAGAAATTTTTAAGTGGGCGCTCCTGTTGGGAACTGTCATTTCGGGAGTTGTGGCAATTTTTGCGTTCACTTTTCCTCGATTGATCCTTTCGGTGTTTATTCACCACGAACCGGTGCTGGCCATCGGGGTTGAATATTTGAGAATCGTCGCTCCCTGCTATTTCCTGTTCGCATTGATGTTTGTTTCGGCAGGCGTGGTGAATGGCGCGGGCCAAACGGTGATCCCGATGATGCTCACGCTGATATCGCTATGGCTGGTCCGCGTCCCGCTGGCCTGGTATTTATCGCAGCGCACGCCTCTCGGCATTAAGGGCATCTGGATCGCGATGGCCGCCGGCTTTGCGGTTACAGCCGCGGTCGGCTATTTGTATTATCTGTCCGGCCGCTGGAAAAAGGCCGCTGCCAAAATTCAGTCCCCGATGGACAAACCCATCGATATCATCATGGAAGCCTAGGACCAAGCCAAAAGAAAGCAACGCAGCTGGACGTGGAGGTCGCGCTTGTCCCAATTAGGATTTGTTAGCGCCCTTGCATTTTTGTGCGGATGGCTCTCCAGAGACCGTTTCAAAACTCACCCATTGAGCGGGCTTGCAGCCCTTTATCCGTTTGTCGCTAAATACCTAGGGCGTTGCCCTAGGCTGGTATGGATCGCGCCTTCGGCGCTTAAACAGCTGTAATATTAGAGGCTAAAAGCGCTGAAGGCGCGATCCATACCAGCCTGGGGCAACGCCCCAGGGAAAGATTGCAAAAGAAGATGAAGGGCTGAAAGCCCGCTCAATGGACCCCGACCCGATCTTGTTTATCAATTTTAATGCGGTTTAGGACTTTTTGCGTTTTATAAAGAGCGGAATGCAGAGAATCAACACGATGACCGCAATCACCTGCGAAGTGGACAGCAACCCGCCCAGCGCGAATCCGCGGTCGGCGTCTCCGCGCAAAAATTCCAGGAAATAGCGCGCCAAAGCATAAAGACTCGAATAGGCTAAAATGATTTCGCCATCGAATTTCTTATGCCGCGCCAATCGCACCAGAAAGAAAAACAGCAGCAGACAGGTCAGCGATTCATACAATTGCACCGGATGCAGCGGGATGCCGAGAGGAGCGCCGCCGATATCCGCGGCATCGGGATGATGGAATGCTACGGCCCACGGCAGATCCGTCGCGCGCCCGTAGTCATCCCCCGCCATGAAGCATCCGATACGGCCGATCGCCTGTCCCAGCGCGATGGCGGGCGCGATGATGTCGGCCGTTTGCCATGCGGGCAGTTCCGGGTGGCTTTTAAAATAGATCAGGGACGCCAGGATGGCGCCGATGAATCCGCCATAAAAATCCCCGGCGCTTTGAAGTGTGGCCAGCGACCACAGGTCGGCCGGATTGGCAAGGTAGTCGCTATAGAAGCGGACCACCATCAGGGCTTTGGCGCCGACGATCGCACCAATGATAACCCACAAGCCAAGCCCGGCGACGCTGTCGCCTTTTAGCCCTTCGCGCTTTGCGCTGCGCAGCAGCCACCAAAGCGCAGCCAGGTAGGCAGCCGCCAGGAACGCCCCGAAAGTATGCAGCACAAAAAAGTCAGTCGTGAATAATCGCGGATACATAAGCGCTAGACTATAATCGC
>CAVRAD010000016.1:0-127450 GCA_963718845.1 uncultured Acidobacteriota bacterium | reverse complement strand
GCCTCCTCGGCCTGCGCCACGCCCAGCTCCCGCAGGCGCGCATCGACCGCCGAGTTATCGTAGAAATCGGCGTCCCCGGCCTTCGGGCGGGCTGGAGCTTTCGATCACGCCGGAGCTGTCCCTGGATCGCATCACCTCGGCGCGCGATCGGTGCTGCAGCGCCCGCTTGCCCATTGCCGCATCAGGATCTGGCCTGCAGCTCCCACAGCCCGGGATCGTCGGGGAAGGCACGCAGCTCCGCGCCGGCGACCTGCTGCGCTTCCGGCGCCCGGCCGGCCGCCAGCAGCGCCTCGGCCTGGCCGTAGATCAGGGCCCGCTCCCGCGGGTAGCGCTGGCGCGCCTTCCGATAGACCTTGACCGCCCCGGCGGCGTCACCCTGCGCGAGGCGCAGTTCGCCGGCGAGATTCTAGCCATCGGCAAGACTCGGCCAATGGCCGCAAGGCAGCAGTTCCCGGTCCGCGGCCGGGTAGTCCCTGGCGCGCAGGTAGGCCCGCGCCAGGCCGTAGCGCGCGGCGTCCTCGGACGCGTACTTCCTGTCGCGCACCAGGGCCTGCAGATCGGCTACCGCCTCCGCCTGCGTGCCCTGTTCGGCCCGCAGCTTGGCGCGCACCAGCTGGAAGGACAGCGACTCGGTTACCTGGCGGTAGGGCTTCTGCTCGGCGCGGTTGTCCATGTCCGAGATGCGCTCGGTGGTCAGCGGGTGGGTGCGCAGGTAGGCCGGGGCGTTGTTCTCGTAGAGCCGGCCGAACTGCTGCAGGCGCCCGAAAAACGCCGCCATGCCGCGTACGTCGTAGCCGGCCGCGTCCACGCTCTGCATGCCGATCCGGTCGGCCTCCCGCTCGAAGTCCCGGGTGTAGTTGAGCTGCGACTGGATGCCCACGGCCTGGCCGGCGGCCGCCGCGGCCTGGCCGACCTGGCTGTTGCTGCGGGCGGCCGGTATGGCGACGACGATCGCCGCCAGCGAGGCCAAGCTGGCGGTCTTCTGCTGCCCGACCAGCCGCGCGATGTGCCGCTGGGTGACGTGGGCGATCTCGTGGGCCAGCACGCCGGCCAGTTCCGACTCGTTCTGGGACGCCAGGATCAGGCCGGTATGCACGCCGATGAAGCCGCCCGGCATGGCGAAGGCGTTCAGGGTGGGGTCGCGCACGGCGAAGAACTCGAAGTCCGGCCGCGGCCCCGGCGCCTGGGCGGCCAGCCGGCCGCCGAGATCGCTCAGGTATGCCTGGATCTCCGGATCGCCAACGTAGGCGGGATCCCGGTAGCGGATCTCGCGCATCACCGACTCGCCGAACTTCCGCTCCATCTGAGGGGAGAGGTCCGAGAAGGACGAGTCCCCCAAGTCGGGCAGGCCTTCGGCCCAAACCGGGGAGACGGCAACCAGACAGGCCAGCAGCAGGGGTTTCCAGTTCATTTGTCTATGATAACTGCCGGGCGGGCTAGAATTGCCCGCAGCGAATGGCGGCGCCAGCGCCGGCCGCCTGCATGGAAAACCCCTTCGACAACACAGGAATGGACCCGGTTCGTCATGACATCGCCGCTGACCCACTTCGACGCCGCCGGCGAAGCCCACATGGTGGATGTGGCCGGCAAGCCCGAGACCCGGCGCGTCGCGCGCGCCGCGGGCCGCATCCGCATGCGGCCGGAGACGCTGGAACTGATCCGCGGCGGGAACGGCCCGGAAGGGCGACGTCCTGGGCGTGGCGCGGATCGCCGCGATCCAGGCGGCCAAGCGCACTTCTGAACTGATCCCGCTGTGCCATCCCCTGGCGCTGACCCGGGTCAGCGTGGAGTTCGCCCTGGATGCGGCGGACTCCTGCGTCGCGATCGAGGTGACCGCCGAGACCATCGGACGCACCGGCGTCGAGATGGAAGCGCTCACCGCGGCCGCCGTCGGCCTGCTGACGATCTACGACATGTGCAAGGCCGCGGACCGCGGCATGCGCGTCGACAGGTGCGGCTGCTGGAAAAATACGGCGGCAAGTCCGGCCACTGGACCGCCGGGGCATCGCCCGCGGCCGACGAGGGATCGGAGCCGCGCTGACGCCGGGACGGGATCTGCCGCACGGCGCGCGCGGCCAGCGTTTCAGACCTTCCTAATATACTGATCTCGCAAGCGGTTTTTTTCTCCCGTCGAATGCGTAAGGATGGCGTAAGGCGTATGATTTCGCCGCGGTCGAACCGACCCGCAACATTCTGGACTTCCGAGTCATCCGATGGAGATAAACGTATGGATAAACTGAGGAGGATGCTGCTCAAGGGCACCGGCGCGAGCGGCGCGCTGGCGGCGGCGCTGGCGGCGGGCGTGCTCAAGCCCGGCCAGGTCTTCGCGGCCGAGTGGAACAAGGCGGCTTTCGACGCCAAGGACATCGACGGCGCGCTCAAGGGAGCCGGCGTATCCGGCGCGGCCAACAGCAAGGACGTGACCATCAAGGCGCCGGACATCGCCGAGAACGGCGCGGTCGTGCCGATCGAGGTGGCCAGTAACGTGCCGAAGACCCAGCAGATCATGGTGTTCATCGAGAAGAACCCGACCCCGCTGGCGGCGTCGTTCGACCTGCAGAACGGGACGGAGCCCTCGGTGTCGCTGCGGGTCAAGATGGGCCAGACCTCCAACATCAAGGTCGTGGCCAAGGCGGACGGAAAGTTCTACACGACCGCCAAGGAAGTGAAGGTCACGATCGGCGGCTGCGGCGGCTGAGCGGATCCGGACAACGATTAGAGCGAGGAATTCGATATGGCAGATCCGATGAAGATTCGCGCCACCGTTCAGGGTGACGTGGCGGAGATCCGCGTCCTGGTCAACCACGCGATGGAAACCGGCCAGCGCAAGGACGCCAAGACCGGCGAACTTGTGCCGGCGCATTTCATCCAGAGCCTGGTGGCCAAGCTCGGCGACAAGACCGTGCTCGATGCGCAGATCGGGCCCTCCGTGTCCCGCAACCCGGTCTTCGGGTTCAAGGTCAAGGGCGCCAAGGCGGGCGAGAAGGTGGTGATCACCTGGAAGGACAACAAGGGCGACACCCGCACCGACGAAGCCACCATCGGCGCGGCCTGAGCGGCAATCCGAAAAGTCGCGGGGCGGCTCCCCGGTCGCCCCGCGCGCAGCAAGGGAGGTCGTCATGAGTTTCAAGCCGTTGAAGCTGGCAGCGGCGCTGTTCGCGCTGCCGATCGCCGTCTTTGCCCAGGGCGGCGGCGAGGCCAAGGACAACACCATGGCCGAGATCGAGAAATACCGCGAGATGCTGGCCGACGACAACCCGGCCGAGCTCTACGAAGCCAAGGGCGAAGAAATCTGGAAGAAGAAGGGCGGGCCAAAGAACGAGTCCCTGGAGAAGTGCGACCTCGGGCTCGGCCCGGGCGTGGTCAAGGGCGCGTATGCGCAGATGCCGCGCTATTTCGCCGACGTGAAGAAGGTGCAGGATCTGGAATCGCGGCTGGTCCATTGCATGGT
Source organism: uncultured Acidobacteriota bacterium (assembly GCA_963718845.1). Classification (GTDB taxonomy): domain Bacteria; phylum Acidobacteriota; class UBA6911; order UBA6911; family UBA6911; genus UBA6911. The sequence goes on along the minus strand of CAVRAD010000016.1, from coordinate 123,999 downwards.
GACGTTGCAGGGATTCAAGGCGGAGGATCTCACCAAGGATCCGTTCGACACCGACGACCGCAAGACCGACCTGAACGCGCTGGTCGCCTACGTGGTCGGCGCCTCCAAGGGCATGACCATCAATCCGCCGCTCAAGCATCCCCAGGAGAAGGAGATGGTCGAACTCGGCAAGCGCATCTTCTTCTACCGCGCCGGACCCTACGACTTCTCCTGCGCCACCTGCCACGCGGAAAACGGGCGGCGCATCCGGCTGCAGGACCTGCCGAACCTGACCACCCACATCGGCTCGCAGCGCGCCTATGGCAGCTGGCCGGCCTACCGCATCTCGGAGGGCCTGTTCCGCTCGATGCAGTGGCGGATCAACGACTGCTTCCGCCAACAACGCTTCCCCGAGCCGCAGTTCGGCTCGGACACGGTCACGGCGCTTTTGAGCTTCCTGGCCTCGAACGCCGCCGGTGGCAAGTACGAAGGCCCCGGGTTCAAGCGCTGAGGAGGACCATGATGAAAACCGCAAACATGTTGTCCCTCTGTCTGACCGCGGGATTTGCGGCGGTCTCGGCGAGCGCGATCGCGGCAGACAACCCGGCCCTGGACAAGAAGGCCGTGGAGATGATCAAGCACGACTTCAAGGAAAAGGGCATCGCCAAGCTGGACCGGCTGAACCTGGATGCCGTGCAGGCCGCGTGCGTCAAGTATTCGGATAAGCCGCCCCACGACGGCCCGGACGGCCTGGACAAGCTCGAAAAAGACCAGATGTCCACGATCAAATGGCCGGCCGACGGCAAGTACCTGGGCGACTGGAAGAAGGGCGAGGTGCTGGCGCAGAGCGGCCGCGGTATGACCTGGCGCGACAAGCCGGACGCCCGAACGGCGGCAACTGCTACAACTGCCATCAGTTGAAGCCCCAGGAACTCGCCTTCGGCACCATCGGCCCGAGCCTGCTCCAGTACGGCAAGCTCCGCGGCTACACGCCGGAGACGCAGAAATACACCTACGGCAAGATCTACAACTCGAAGGCCTACAACCTGTGCTCGAACATGCCGCGCTTCGGCCACTTCGGCGTGCTCACCGAGGAGCAGATCAAGGACCTGGTCGCCCTCCTGCTGGACCCCGCATCGCCGGTCAACAAGGAGTAACGCGACGCATGTGCCGCGGGTTGCGCCCGAGCGCAGCCCGCGGCTTTTTCTTTGGAGAGCCCAGATGTCGATGCACCGCCGCGAATTCCTCCAGCTCCTGGCCGCCGCCTCGGCTGCCGGCCTGGCGCTGGATCGCCGCGCGCTGCTCGCCGGCGAGGGCGGCGAAGCTCTACGACGTGCCGCGCTTCGGCAACGTGCAGTCTGCTGCATTTCACCGACTGCCACGCGCAACTGCTGCCGATCTATTTCCGCGAGCCCAGCGTCAACCTGGGCATCGGCGAGGCGCGCGGCAAGGCCGCCGCACCTGGTCGGCGAGCACCTGCTCAAGGCCTTCGGCATTCAGCCGGGCAGCCGCCGAAGCCCACGCCTTCACCTACCTCGACTTCGAGCAGGCCGCCAACCTACGGCAAGGTCGGCGGCTTCGCCCATCTCGCCACGCTGGTGAAGACGCTGCGGGCCGCGCGGCCCGGCGCGCTGCTGCTCGACGGCGGCGACACCTGGCAGGGTTCGGCGACCGCGCTGTGGACCAAGGGCCAGGACATGGTCGACGCCTGCAAGCTGCTCGGCGTGGACGTGATGACCGGTCACTGGGAGTTCACCTACGGCGCCGAGCGGGTCAAGGAGATCGTCGACAAGGACTTCAAGGGCAAGATCGAGTTCGTCGCCCAGAACGTCAAGACCACCGACTTCGAGCGACCCGGTGTTCGAGCCGTACGTCGTGCGCGAGATCAACGGCGTCCGGTGGCGATCATCGGCCAGGCGTTTCCGTACACGCCCGATCGCCAATCCGCGCTACATGGTCCCCGACTGGACCTTCGGCATCCAGGACGACGAGATGCAGAAGATGGTCGACGAGGCGCGCGGCGAGGGCGCACAGGTCGTCGTGCTGCTGTCGCACAACGGCATGGACGTCGATCTGAAGCTGGCCAGCCGCGTCACCGGCCTCGATGCCATCCTTGGCGGCCACACCCACGACGGCGTGCCCGCAGCCGGTGCCGGTGAAGAACCAGGGCGGCACGACGCTGGTGACCAATGCCGGCTCCAACGGCAAGTTCCTCGGCGTGCTCGACTTCGACGTCAACGGCGGCAAGATCGCCGATTTCCGCTACCGGCTGCTGCCGGTGTTCTCCAACCTGCTGCCCGCCGACCCGGACATGGCCGGCCTTGATCGAGAAGTCGCGCGCCCCGTACAAGGCCAAGCTCGCGGAGAAGCTGGCGGTCACCGAGGGGCTGCTTTACCGCCGCGGCAACTTCAACGGCACCTCGACCAGCTGATCCTCGACGCGCTGATGGAGGTCAAAGGCGCCGAGATCGCGTTCTCGCCGGGCTTCCGCTGGGGCACGACGCTGCTGCCGGGCCAGCCGATCACGCATGCGAACACCTGATGGACCAGACCGCGATCACCTACCCGCACGCCACGCTCACCGAGATGACCGGCGAGACGATCAAGACCATCCTCGAGGACGTCTGCGACAACCTGTTCAATCCCGACCCCTACTACCAGCAGGGCGGCGACATGGTCCGCGTGGGCGGCCTGAGCTACACCTGCGACCCGAACGCCAAGATGGGCAGCCGCATCCAGGACATGCGCCTGCGGCGAAGCCGCTCGAGCCGGACAAGCGCTACAAGGTGGCCGGCTGGGCGCCGGTGGCCGAAGGCGCCACGGGCGAGCCCGTCTGGGACGTCGTGGCGAACTGGCTGAAGGCGAAAGCGCGTGGCGCCGCCGCGGCCGAACCAGCCGCGGCTGATCGGCATCGAGGGCAATCCGGGCATGGCCGCCTGAGCACCGGGCTGCGCGCGCGGGCGGCAACACGACCCGGCGCGCAGCCCGCCCGATCGATGGCGGAGGAGATCGAACTCAAGCTCGCCCTGACCGATTCGGCCAGCCGCGCGCTCCTGCGCCATCCGCTGCTGGCAAGCGCGGAAAAGCTGCCGACGCGCAAACTGCGCAACATCTATCTGGACACACCCGATCTCGAATTGCACGGCCGCGGCATGGCCCTGCGGCTGCGCAGGCAGGGAAGGCGCTGGCTGCAGACGGTGAAGTGCGCCGGTACCACTTCCGAGGGGCTGAGCACACGGCCCGAGTGGGAGTACCATCGATCGGTTATGCCGGGTATTAAATCCGGATCGAGTGGAACGCTTGTTTGCACCGGTGTCCTTCGCGACAAAAGCAGATGCTTGACGGCATCGTGACTGTAGCTGCAATACTCCAGGGCTTGCTCGACAGATCGGCCCACTTCTTCCGAGGAGTAATCCTTATGCAGCTGAAGAATACGCACAAAATCACGAGTGCCTTTGTTGTCGCCTAATCGCTTTCTTAAAATAGAAAGCATCGTTTCATAGGTTGCGGGCCAACTCGGGCGCCATTGTCGGATAGCCCGGGCGCTTTCAAATGCCTGGATCCGTTCCGCGATTAAATCGAGATAGTGATGGGGATCGATTTGCCATTTGCTGTTGCTGAATAATCTCGGATGATCGGCAATCTCTTTGTCATCGGCGTATATCTTGATTCGGTCACAACCCATATGAACCCATACATTCCGCCCAACATAGGCGCTCGGCACCGAGTAGCGGTTCCGATCCCCCGCCATGGCCGTTTGATACCGGCTGATCTGCGCCTGGACCGGTTTTATGTTCTCAAAAGGTTTCGGAGGTAACGGCAATAATCGAGACCGTTCATCTTCATGCCGTTCGTCGATGGTTCGACGGTCTTCACGGCCGGCTATGATTCCGGTTCCATGAGCTAGGCAACGTTCCGCAAGAAGCCCGTTCAGTTCTGCATAGTCGGCAACATCTGGTAGCGGTACCAGAAAGTTGCGGCGGGCGAATCCCACTAATCCCTCAACGCCACCCTTTTCTCTTCCGCTGGCGGGATTACAGAACCTGGCTTCAAACGTGTAATAGCTGCGAAACTTAACGAACTGATTCTGTTCAATCCGGTTCTTCCCCCGAAGGACCGTCCGAACCGCCGTTTTCAGATTATCGAAAACGATGACAGGGAAAACACCCCGAAGAAAGCAAACGCCCAAATATGCGCATCAAAGAACATCTCCTGCCGCTCCATGGGATAGGCGCGCACAAACGATTTGCCGGAATATCTGTGCGCATGCAGAAAATCTTGACCGTTACAAGTTGCCCGGTAATCCAGACTTGGGCTGTACCCCAATCCACTTCCGATTCCCGGGCGCATTCCGGATCCAGAGGGATTACGGCATCTCTCGATCGATATCCCAGCCGTTCCTTCCATTGCCGAACCCACAATCGGACCGTCACCTCAGATCCTGTAAACCCATGTTCCTCAAAAAGACGCGTATAAACACGCCGCGCCGTATGCCGCTGTTTTGGCGGAACCTCCAGGTCATGATTCAACCATGCTTCGACAATGCTCGCATAGGGTCCCATTACCGGGGCAAACGGCTCTTTCTGTCGCCGATATTTTGGTTCAAGCCCCGCCAGGTCTTTTCGGATTGTTTTTCGTCATTGCCCGTATTCCCGGGCAATGGCTCTGATTGTTTTTGCGTACACTCTGTTTTGCAGTTCTGATAAGCTCGTATTAATCCATCCCGATCATCCTGTCCGCCGATCCTTTCTGTTTTATTTGCGTAATCCAGAATAGTATCGGCAAGGTTGGTTGGGGTGGGTGCCTTTTAGTTATCACTCCCATCTTTTGTGGGCCCCTTTTACATTATCGAAATCAACCGGAAATCGGATCAGTCCGGCAGCAGGTCCATGGATGTCGCTAGGCGCTGTTTCCAAGCTCAAGAATCGTTCAAAACAGTCCAAGACGCATCTCCATATAGGTCGGACCGAGATCGTGGCTTAAAAATTGGGAAATGCCCTGTCACGGGGGGTGTTGAGGGAAATAAATCGAGGGGTCGGCCGGTAGATTTGACTGGATCAGAAGTTACGCGCAAAGGGTTCTGAATCTCTGGGCGCGGCATGGGATCTTGTATCGAAATTTGCAATATTCGGAATGAGGTTAGGGACAGAATTCACGGCCCGATTTTTTGGTTTTTGTGGTGGATGGGACATAAACTGCCACCAAATACTGCCACCAAGGCTGTTTCAAGAAAAGGATGAGGCTGTAAGTTATTGATTCTACTGGAGCCAGCGGCCGGACTTGAACCGGCGACCTACTGATTACGAATCAGTTGCTCTACCAACTGAGCTACGCTGGCTTTCATTGCAGCAGGGAGTGTATAGCAAAATCCGGAGTTTGCTTCAAGGATTCTCTATGGCCGTCCCGCTCCACAACTAGCGGCGTCCGACAAATCAAGAAACTGTTTTCATCCTAAAGTTTTATGACCAGCCCGTCGTGCGCCATTTCCAGAGCCACCTCTCCGCTACGCGCCAGGACCTCCCGGCCGAGATGCGTCAGCACCAGTCTCTTCGCACCGAACCGGCCGGCGTTTTCGGCGATGCGGGGATAATCCAGATGCGTCTCGTATCGCGTTTCGAAAAAGCTGCACTCACATAGGAATAAATCGGCGTTCTGCGTACGCTCGACGAGTTCCTCCATCCACCCGCTGTCGCCCGTGTATACGATCTTCCAGTCGCCTCCCTTTATTTCGAATCCAAGCGAGGGCGGTTGATTTTGATGCACGGCGCGGAAAGCATCAATCCGCATTCCTCCCAACCGGATCGTCTCGCGCGGCTGAACCTCAACGAACTCGAGCGCAAATGGAAGCGGTTCGGCAGCAGTGTCGGCATACATAGCGCCGAAAAGCAACCGGACCCGGTCCTCTACTCCTGGAGGACCAACGATCCTCAGCGGCCTGACGCGCGGCTCGATGTACAGGTAGTGCAGGAAAAGAAATGGCAATCCGCCGAAATGATCCCCGTGAAAATGGCTGAGCAGGACCGTATCAATCTGCTCCGCCGACAAACCATGGCGGTTCAACGACGCTAATATCGTCGACCCGCAGTCAAGCAGCAGCGAACCTTCCGGGCTCTCGATCAAATAGGCCGCCATGTGCCGGCCGCCCGCGGAAAATGCGTCGCCGGTACCGAGAAAAGTCACGCAAGTGGATTTCATGAAAGAAGTATAACATTGACGATTTACGATTGACGATTGACGATTGAGATTTGCGGTGGACCGGCTTTGAAAGCGGCAGCAAGCTGCCGCACTCCGAAAGGCTTCGCCCCGCAAAAACGACGTGGCATTGGGCGAGACAACGGCGCTCCCAGCTGATCGGGTTTGAGTGTGTTACAATTCTGGGCTGTCGAAACGAGAGATGAGGCATGAAAAACAAAGACCAGATGCTTAAGAAGAAGCTGTTGCGCGGAGTAGGACAGGCCATCGCCGATTTCAACATGATTGTCGACGGCGATCGCATCATGGTCTGCCTGAGCGGCGGCAAGGACAGCTATACGCTCCTGACCCTGCTGCTGGATCTGCAGAAGCGCGCCCCGGTCCGGTTTGAATTGCTGGCAGTCAATCTGAATCAGATGCAGCCGGGTTTTCCCGAAAATGTTCTCTCCCAATATCTCTCAGAACTCGGCGTTCCTTTCCGCATTATTCAGAAGGACACGTATTCGATCGTCAAAAGAACGCTGAAAGAGGGCGAGACGCTATGTTCCCTCTGTTCCAGGCTGCGCCGGGGTATCCTTTACAACGCTGCCGTCGAGGAAGGCTGCACAAAAATCGCGCTGGGCCATCATGCGGACGATACTGTTCAAACCTTTCTGCTCAACGTTTTCTTTGAAGGCAATCCCCGGAGCATGCCTCCCATACTCCGCAGCGAGGACGGACGCAACACGGTCATTCGTCCCCTGGCCTATTGCTGGGAATCCGATATCGAAGCGTTCGCCTCCTGCCAGTCGTACCCCATCATCCCCTGCGGTCTTTGCGGATCCCAGGAGAATCTCCAGCGCAAGCGCATGCGGCGCCTGATCGACGACCTGGAGAAAGAAAATCCCAATATCCGCTACTCCATCCTGTCGGCATTGGGGAAATTGCATGAATCAACCAACCTGGAGGCCGAAATTGGCAAGAGCTCTGCGCTGCGCATTCTTTGATCTCGATAACACGCTTTATCCAAAATCGAGCGGCGTGATGCAGGCGATCGGCGGCCGCATCAACCAATACATGGTCGAACGCCTCAACATCAAGCCCGCCGAAGTGACCGGTATGCGGGACGGCTTTGTAAAAACTTTCGGCACAACGCTCAATGCGCTGCGCCGGTTTTACGCCATCGACCCGGATGAATATCTCGACTTCGTTCATGATCTGCCGCTTCATCTGCATCTGCAATACGAACCAGAACTCGATCGGATGCTGGAGCGCATGGAACTGCGCAAGATCATCTTCACAAACGCCGACGCAAAACATGCCAGACGGGTCCTTTCGCGACTCGGCATCCTGCGCCATTTCGAGTCGATCATCGACATCCACCTGCTGGACTTCGTCAATAAGCCCGGCCGCCGCGCGTATTTCACAGCGTTGGATTATGCCTCCGCCCGACCCGAGGAATGCATCCTGATAGAGGATACAATTGCTAATATTATTCCCGCCGCCGATCTCGGGATGACTACAGTACTGGTTCGGGAAGGATCGCCAAAGAATGGCGCGCACCATCACATCAGCCGCATTACCGAGTTGGAGAATCTGCTCGCGTCATTTGATTCCTGATTCCGGATTCCGTGATTCCGGATTCCGGATAAAAAGCAGTATCCGGCAAAGAAAGCAAATTCAGAATTTAGCTGAGTATTTCAAGAATAGTTGCCCCGAACGGTTATTGTCCGGAATCAGGAATCAGGAATCAGGAATCAGCCGGCAGGTAGTGGCGGAATTCCGGGGGAGGGTCTGTCTGAAAAGTCAGTGGCGTGCCTCGGACCGGATGCACGAATCCCAGATGGAAGGCATGCAATCCAAGCCTGCCGAGCGGATTCTGCGTGCTGCCATAGGCACGATCCCCGACAATCGGATGTCCCATCTCAGACAAATGCACACGGATCTGGTTCTTTCGGCCCGTCTCCAGCGTCACTTCGAGCATAGTAAGATTATGAAAACGGTTCAAAACGCGGAAGTGCGTGACGGCGGACTTCCCTTTCCTTGTGTCTTGCGTCGAATGCATGCGCATGGAACGGTCCTCCGCCAGATGGCTCCGGATGGTCCCCTGATCTTTCTGCACTCTCCCCTCAACGATCGCCCAATACTTGCGCTGAATATCATGGCGGCTGAACACGCCCTGCAGCAGGGACTGCACCCTTTCGGATTTGGCAAAAACCAGGACTCCGCTGGCGAGTTTGTCCAGCCGATGCACGATATAAAGTTTCTGCCTGGGATTATGTTCCCGGAGGTATTCCCGAAGATGCGCGTACGCCGTTTGATCCCGTTCGCCGAGAGTTGCTACAGTCAACAAACCCGCCGGCTTATGCACAATCAGAAGATCGCCATCTTCATACAGGACCTGCAATCCGCCTGAAGCTTTCGCCGTCACCTGGCGCGCGCCGATCTCGATAACGTCTCCGGGAGAAATGCTGCGGGAAGCAAGTACGCAGGGCGCACCATTCACGCTGACCCTGCCCTGGGAAAGCATCTGGCGCAAAGTGCGATTAGACGCACCCGGCACAAGAATCTTTAGCGTATCCAGAAGTGAATTTGATAAAGAGGCTTCGGTTTTCACCTAGCTTCGATTGCAGACAAGCATCCGGGTTGTATCGGCAAAGCGAACCGTTATTTTGTTGGGTGCGGTAAACGTTTGGACGCAGCCCAACCCAAAAGTGGCGTGCTCGATCCAGTCTCCTTCGCCATAATTGCCCGACATGCTGTATTTCTTGTGGGTCTTGGCGGCGGCTTCCTGCATCACCTCTTCCCAGGATTGCCGAGTCCTTTTGGTGGTTGCCTTTTTGGGCGTTTTCGGCGCCTTTTTGGCCGCAGTCTTGGCCGCGGGTTTTGTCGCAGTCTTGGCCACAGGCTTGGCAGCGCGATAGTTGTGCTCGCCATTGCACGTATTGCAGCGAACACGACGCAGCTTGGCTCCCTCCATCGCTACGACGGAATGCGCTAAAACTATCTTGCACTTGGTGCAATATGCCTCAACATCCGAACCAACAGCATTTTTGCTCATGGGCAATATAGTACCATAAGAAAGCCAATTACGAACTGGAATTCTGCAGCGGGCGCCGCTCCCCGCAGACAAGAACATGTGGGTCGGAGCCGAAGAGACTGTCTCTCCACTAACTTTGCTGCAACCGTTTTGAAGCGGATTCCGCTTCTCTGAAATCTGGAAAGGGCAGAAAAAAAAGCAGCCACGAATTACACGAATTTCACTAAATTTTGTTTTTTAAATTTGTGAAATTCGTGTAATTCGTGGCAAAAAATGAAGACGAGATCCAATTTTATGAATTTTGCGCCCAATGCGCGCCAATATGCCGAAACGAGTTATTGCCCAAGCTAAGGATTAAGGGTCTGATATTTTTGGTGATACCAGAGAATGCCGAGGATGGTTTTGCCGTCGTTGATCTCCCCGGTACGGATTTTCTCCAGACATTCCTCGAGAGAATAGGATACGACGGTTATATGCTCGCCTTCCTCCAGGCGCTGCTCTTTCAACGTGAGGTCGCGCGCCAAGAACAGATGAATGGATTCATTGCTGAATCCGGGAGTCGTATAAAAAGTGCACTCCTGCGTTAATGTGCCGGCGCAATAGCCGGTCTCCTCCTCAATTTCCCGCGCGATGGTCTCCAGCGGAGTCTGTCCGCTGTCCAGTTTCCCGGCCGGCAACTCCAGTATGAATTTGCCGATCGGGTACCGGAATTGGCGGATCAGCAGAAGGCGGCCGTCTTTGAGCACGGGGATTGCCGTCACCCCACCGGGATGCAGGACCACTTCCCGGATGGTGCTTGTTCCGGAAGCCTGCCGGATGGTGTCCACATGCAAAGTCACGATTTTGCCGCGATAAATTTCCTCGTGGCTCAGAATGGCTGTTTCAGGATTTTCGTTGCTCACGTCGCCTCCATGTCGCCCATAGAATACAGGATGCGGAGCGAAGGATACAGGATGTGTTCCGTCCCTCTCTTTGTTACACTCCATAAGCCCGCATTTCTCGCGGGCTTTGTGGAGATTTGCGAATGGCTTGTTGCGATGACATTGATCAGATCCTGGGCCCGAGCGGCGCCGTTGCAGCCAATCACCCCTTCTATGAACACCGTCCCGGCCAGATAAAAATGGCTCAAGCCGTGGCGGACGCCATCGGGCAGAACTGTCACCTCTGCGTCGAAGCCGGCACGGGCACCGGAAAAACGCTGGCATATCTGCTGCCGCTCATCTTTTCCAATAAAAGAGTCATCGTTTCCACGGCCACGAAAAACCTGCAGGAGCAGCTTTTTTTTCGGGACATCCCATTTCTCGAAAAAGCCCTGGGGCAAAAATTTTCCGTCTGCTATATGAAAGGCCGCAGTAACTATCTCTGCTGGAATAAGCTCGAGGCGATCGAAAGCGAGACCTATCTCTTCTCTCCGCAGGATCCGGAATATCTGAGGATGATTAAGAAGTGGGTGCACAAGACGGAGACGGGCGATCGCGCCGAATTGACGGAACTGCCTGACGATGCGTTGCTGTGGCACCGGCTGGACGCCCGCCGCGAAACGTGCTCGGGACAGAAGTGCCGCAACTTCGACACCTGCTTTGTCACCAAGGTCCGGCGGCAAGCCCTCGAATCCGATATCATCATCGTAAACCATCACCTGTTCTTCGCTGACCTGGCATTGCGGCAGGGAGATTTCGCCTCGATTCTGCCCGATTATTCGGTCCTTGTGTTTGACGAGGCGCACGAAATCGAAGACGTCGCCACCCAGTACTTCGGCGTGATGATCAGCAACTACAGGATCGAAGAGCTCGTGCGCGACGCCGACCGGGCGCTGACCGAAACCGGGGCTGCTTCGGCATTCCTCACCGAACAGCTGGCGAAACTGGCGGAGCGCGCCAAGGAGTTTTTCGGGCGTTTCCAAAGCAAGGAAGGCCGTTTTGTATTGCAGCCGCTTGGATCGGGACTGGGCGTTCGCCGCGGACTCCACGGCGTCGACAGCATCAGCGACGCCTATCGGGCGCTGCGCATGCAGCTGAATGTGCTCCGGTCTTCTCTCAGCAATGTCTCCGTTCAGAGCGAAAGCATCGACGCCCTGGCGCGCAGAAGCCTGGAGATGGAGAACGAATTGGGAACAATCCTCGAATCCGAGTCCAGCGAGCATGTGTTCTGGTGCGAGATCCGCGGCCGCGGTACTTTTCTCTGGGCGTCCCCCATAAACATTGCCGCCATTCTCGGCGATCGCCTGTTTTCGCAGGTAGACACGGCGATCCTGACGTCGGCGACGCTTTCGACCGGCGGGAATTTCTCCTTCGTGAAATCGCGCCTGGGGCTCGAAGCGGCACACGAGCTGATCGTCCCTTCGCACTTCGATTTCGCCACCCAGGCAATTCTGTATGTACCCAAGAATATTCCGGAACCAAGAGAGGAAGGCTGGGTGCGGCATGCCTGCAAGGAGCTCGAGACGATTCTTGAAGCGAGCCAGGGACGTGCTTTCGTATTATTCACCAGCTACAGCCAGATGGAACAGGTGTATCAGACGCTGAAAAGCCGTCTGCCTTTCCCGGTTCTTCTCCAGGGAGAGAAAAGCAAATCCGGACTTCTGGATTCCTTCCGCAATACTCCGAATGCGGTTCTGTTCGCCACAAGCAGCTTCTGGCAAGGCGTCGATGTGCAGGGGGAACAGCTGAGTTGCGTGGTCATCGACAAGCTTCCCTTCTCCGTCCCCAGCGACCCCGTGACGGCCGCGCGCATCGCGCAGATTAACGAATCGGGCGGCAACGCCTTTTATGACTACCAGATCCCAACCGCTACCATTCTCCTGAAACAGGGCATGGGACGGCTGATCCGCAGCAAGACAGACCGCGGAATCCTGGCCCTGCTGGACAAACGCATCCTGACCAAAAGCTACGGGAGAATGTTTCTCCGGAGCCTTCCCCCGGCGCCGCTTACCCACGATTCCAGTAAAATCTGCAACTTCCTCGGCAACTGAGAATCTTCATTACCGGTGGGGCGGGGCTTGAGAGCCTGTCCAACGGTTGTCGACCTGGGAGCCTCCCGCCCAATGCCGCATACTTTTTGCAGGGCGAAGCTTTCGGAGTGCGGCAGCTTGCTGCCGCTTTCATAAAGAGGTAAAAAACTAGGATTTTGAGCGTTTTTTAAAGCGGCAGCAAGCTGCCGCACTCCGAAAGCGCCCTGCGGGCGCAAAAAGTATGCGGCATTAGGCGAGACAACGGCGCTCCCAGGGAAAGGCTTCCGAACGTTCACCAACCGTTGGACAGCCTCTGAAGCCCCGACCCATATGTTGGAGCGGCTGAAGACGTAGTGCTAGTTGATTCCCAATTTGGGCTTGAGATAAATAAACGCTTTTGCCGTGAGTTCTTTTAGGGACGCTGCCGCACGGGCTTTGTTGACAGAACGCGGAAGGACCAATAGAATAGCGGTGTTTCCTTTCGTGCACACGTCATTTGCAGGAGAACTGCAAGGAGGAGCCATGCATTTCTCGTCGTCCAAATTCAGTTTTACGGCTGTTTGCTTCATTGTCTTGTTTCTGGCATTGCCGGCCGTGGCGCAAGTCCGGATTTTCAGGGGAAAAGTCACCGATGATAAGAACCAGCCCATTGCGAAAGCCACGGTCATCATTCAAGGGATCGATGTCAAGTCCCGTACGTTTACGATCAAAACCGACAAGAAGGGAACCTTCTTTTATATGGGCCTTCCGGATGGCCTTTATCATGTAGCCGCGCGGGCTCAAGGATTCTCTCCCTCCTACCAGACCAACATCAAAGCTACCGTTCAGGAAGAGCGGGTGATCGACCTGCAGCTCAAGCCGGGCCCGGATCAGAAACTCCCCTTCGAAATGACATCTGAGGAATATGAAAATCTCAAGGCAGAATCCGAAAAAACCCAGAAGCGGACCGAGGCCTCCGCGCAAGTACAAGCCTTGTTCGATGAAGGAGGCAAGCTCGCCGAAGCTGGAAAACACTCGGAAGCGATCGAAGCATTCCAGAAGGCGCTCGCACTGGATCCTCAGCAGGCCAATATTTTGGGCAAACATGGCGGAGTCCTACCGGAATCTCGGCAAGCTGGATGAGGCTCTGGAAGCCTACAAGAAAGCGATCGCCATCAACCCCAACGACGGAATTTTCTACACGAACATGGGCGTCGTTCTCGACAAGATGGGGAAAAGCGCGGAATCGCTGGAAGCCTTTAAAAAAGCCGCTTCTCTGAATCCCGGAGGATCGGCGCAAAGCCACTTCAACCTGGGCGCCAACCTCGCAAACAGCGGACGCACGGATGAAGCGATCGAAGCCTTTCAGGAAGGCGATCGCCGCGGACCCGAATTTTGCCGATGCCTATTATCAGCTGGGGATGAGCCTGTCCGGAAAGCCGGAAACCATAGAAGAGGCGGTCAAGTTTCTTAAGAAATATCTCGAGATCGGACAAAAGCCCGATCAGATTGAAGTCGCCAAAGCCATCATCCAAGCCCTCGAACAATCCATGAAGAAGAAATAAGCGGTATTTTAAGAAATGGATTTTTCAGGCAGGAATTCTATTCCTCTGTCATGGAGGAGAACAATGCTTCGGCGCGGCGGCATCCGACGTCGGCGAGATTCTGCAGGGCTGCCAGCGCCGACTCGGCAACGATAGCTTCCGGATGCCGGGTCAGCTCGACAATTTTCTTCAGCGTGGAATCCTCGACTTCGTTCGGCCTGTGCCAATAGGCTACGGAAAGCTCCGAAAGAGCGTGAGCCTGGATTTCAGGATCGTCATGGGTCGCAAGCTCCGCGAGAGCTTGAAGCGACCGGCTTCCTCCCTGCTGGGCGATGGCGCCGAGCGATTCGATAATCCATTGACTCATCTTCCCGGCGTTTTTGGCGCGCTTGCCTTCGGTAGCTTTAGTGGCGCAGCATGTCTTCAAGGCAGGAAGGAAAAAGTCCACCGCCGCATCATCCCCGATCGCACCGATGGCCTCGATAATCGCTATCTGCAGTTCACGAGCGCCGAAGCCTTTGATCTGCTTCGCTTTGATAAAGGCTTTTTTCAGCGGTTCGAGAAAGCACCGGTCCCCTATGGCGCCCATGGAATACGCGGCAAATTCCCGCCGCTTGACGTTTTCGTGTCCCAGCAACGCGAGCAGCGGCTCAGTGAATCGGGGATCGCGCAGAACTCCGATGCGGGGAATTATCTCGAAGAGGTCTTCAATGGTGCCCGATTCCATGACGGAAAGGCATTCATGAATCATTTCCTCGGAGAAACGTTTCGTCTTCTTGGGAGTGGACTTGTTTGATTCTGCCAAATTTATCGGAACCTCATCCGTATAAACGTTTCAGGAACCTTGGGAGAGCTCATTATACGGCGATGAATCAGTTTTTTAACAGTTATTTAACAATCAACTAACTAAATCGGAGTTCCTGCCGGCGAATATCAACGGGACAGCGGCAGACTCAGCAGTCCCCGATCCGGTGGATTTGTTTAAATACTTTTGCTTGCATTCTTCAGAGCAAAAATAAAATTCTTCGCTTTTTTTATCCAGCCGGACGGCAAGACGGCAATCCATATACATTCCACAGACCGGATCCTTCACCATATGCTTCGAGTCGCCCGCCGAATTGTCCTTCGCCCGGCTGCCTTTTGAAGCGCCAAGAAAGAAATTCAGCACGCGCCGGAACACCCAAGTCATTAAGACCAACCCCAAAATTCGAAATAGTATTGAAGAGCATAGGCTTTGTAAATCCCGACGACTATTCCGCGGATCCTTTCAGTTGGCGAATCCTCTGTTCCAATTCCGATCTTTGCGGATAATCCGGATTAGACCGCAACAGATCTTCCCATATATGGATTGCGCCTTTTATATCTTTTTTGGCGTTGGACAAGAATGATTCCCTTATTGAACATGGCTTGCACGAAACCCGGGCTATACCCAAGGACCGCATCCAGAGTCTCCAAAGCCTTGTCGCTCTGGCCAATGTAATGCAAGCACACGGCAAGATCCGTTTCGGCATTCGGGTCTTTCGGACGAAGTTTCAAGC
This sequence comes from uncultured Acidobacteriota bacterium, assembly GCA_963718845.1. Taxonomy (GTDB): domain Bacteria; phylum Acidobacteriota; class UBA6911; order UBA6911; family UBA6911; genus UBA6911. The sequence goes on along the minus strand of CAVRAD010000016.1, from coordinate 108,798 downwards.
TCCGCTCATAGAAATCGGCCGCTTTTTCGTATTGACCGAGATCGTAATACAGATTCGCAACTTGCGTTTGAAGATCAGGATTTTGCGGATCCTGCGCGCTCATCTTCTCGAGTGCCGCTAATCGCTCTGCCGCATCGATCGGCGGATTGTTGGCAGGCATCGTCGCTTCCGGCGAATTCCGTGTTTCTGCCGGCGGGATATCCCGCCGGTCTGAATTCAAATAGACGAACGTGAATGCGGTCAAGGCCAACGCCGCAACCACGCAGGCAAAAATTACATTTATGGTAAATCTGCTTAGCGTCATAATCTTCTAATCTTACGGAAGCAGGCGCCCACTAATCAAGTCGGATCGGCTGGGACTGTCGAGAATCAGCGTTACGGGTCCCGCATTGGTGAGCATGACCTGCATCATGGCCTGGAATTGGCCGGTCTGGACATCCGGCACTATCCGGCGAACGATGGCGACGAATTCGTGGTACAACCTCTCCGCATCTGCCGGTGGAGCTGCATCCGTGTACGATGGACGCCGCCCTTTCCGGCAATCCCCGTATAAAGTGAACTGCGATACTATCAGCAGCTGTCCTTTGATATCCTGCAGGCTCCGGTTCATTTTTCCTGCGTCATCCGTAAAAATCCGCAGTTCGACAATTTTTTTTGCCATCCAAAGCAGGTCTTTTTCCGTATCCTGGCGGGAAATCGCCACCAGAGCCACAATTCCCTCTCCGATGCAGGCGACCGAAGAATCCTCGATCACCATTTCCGCCCGGCTTACCCGCTGTACAACCGCTCTCATAACAGACAGATTCTCCGGCGATTTGAACAAAAGGTCAACAGATCGCTCAATTATCTAACCTGCCCGGTTACAGGTTACACGTTGCAGGTTACAAGTTGCAGGTTGAAATCTGTAACTTGTAACCTGAAACCTGTAACTTGAAACCTGAAACCCGTAACCTGTAACCTGTAACCTGCAGCCTGCGACATCACGGCATCGTTGACAGCGCCTGCCGGCAAAGTGTATATTGCCCGGGATATATGAAATTCAACGGCTACACCAGACAAGACCGCAGGCACGCAGGCCCACATCAAGTGTGGGGAAAGCCCTCCTCCGGCGGTACCGGTGTGGAGGGGGCGAGCAGGTGAATCCAGAACTTCGGAACCTGATAGCCCTTCAAGACCTAGAGTTAAGAATTGCCGGTCTGCAAAAACAAGTCTCCGACATACCTGATTCCGTCCAGACGTTTGAACGCGAACTCCACCGCATCCGGGCGGAATACGAGGAACTCGTCGCACGATCGAAAGAACTCGTTAACCATAGACGCACTCTCGAAGGACAGGCAGACCTGAGCCGGAGCAAGCTTTCACGCCTCAAAGATCAGCTCATGGCAGTCAAAACGAACAAGGAATATACTGCCATGCTCCATGAAATCCAGACAGCGGAGGGACAGATCCGCGGCGATGAAGACCAGATTCTGGAAATCATGGAAGAGATGGAAAACAAGGAGAAAAGTCTCAAGGGCGCGGAACAGGAAGTGAAAAAGAAGTCGGCAGAGCTGCAGGAAAGCATCCGGAAAACCAATGATTCTGCGCCTTTGCTGGAGGCGGATCTCGAAAGACTGCGGCAGGAAAGAGTCCTCATGGAGTCCCGCATCAGCGCGGACTTGCTTTCCCGCTATCGGCGCATCGCAGAAGCACGCAAAGGGATTGCCCTGGCCGAAGCTAAAGATGAACTCTGTAGCGCCTGTCATGTCCGCATCCGGCCGCAGATGTATGCCAACCTGCACCGTACCGACAACATCCATGTCTGCGACAGTTGCTCGCGCATATTGTTTTTTCGGGAAAGCGTCTAGTCTTTCTCCTATGGGCTTTACACAAATGAGATCCGCCCGTTTTTCATTCTGCCTTTGCTGCGTTCTGCTGGTTTTCTCTGTAATCGGGACAGAGAAAGACGGCGTTTCCGCCCAGGAACCTCAAACAACGATACGCACTGAAGTCGGGCTGGTGAATATCGTCTTCACGGTGACGGACAAAGACGGGCGGCCGGTCCCCGGTTTGAAAGCGGACGATTTTCAGGTGTTCGACAACAAGAAGCCGCAAAAGATCGAATATTTCAGCGATCTCGGCAAAAGCAGCGATGTGCCTTTAACCATCGCATTGCTCATCGACACCAGCGGCAGCGTCAAGGACCAACTGGACTATGAGAAGTCCACGGCAGCGGAGTTTTTCAAGGATATCCTGCGCCCCAAAAAGGATCTGGCGTTGATCATACAGTTTGATTCCGAGGTCAATCTGGTTCAGGACTTCACGCAAAGTTACGAAGACCTTCTGCGTAGCATGGACAAGCTGAGAGCCGGCGGCAGCACATCTCTCTACGACGCGGTCTTTCTTGCGGCTGAAGAAAAACTCAAGCACGAGACGGGACGTAAAGTGATGGTAATCATCACCGATGGCGATGACACCGGCAGCAAGGTCCGCAGAGAAGAGGCGATCGAAGCGGCGCAGCGCAGCGATGTGCTGATCTACGGAATTGGAGTGCAGACACAGGAATCAAGCTTCCGCGTGCTGAAGAAATTCGCCGAAGAGACGGGAGGCGCGTTTTTTTCGCCTCACGCCAAACAGGCTGAAATTCGGGATGCCTTCCGCTCTATCCGAGAGGACATCCTCGGACAATATAGCCTGGCTTACGGCTTAAACGCCCAAAAGGACGGCAGTTACCACGCGCTCGATATTCGCTGCAATGTCGGCGGTGTGCGCGTCCGCGCGCGCAAAGGCTACTATGCCCCCAAAGCGACTCCTGGGGAATCCGAGTAAATTCAGCCTGCACGAAACGCTCTCCTCAACTGCATCAAATAGTTTCAGGTTTCTCTCTCATGGCCGATATGTATTTCGAGACACAATTCTCGTGTTAACGATAAGGCTGGACCATGAGAGCTCATTTGCCGGAAACTGCTGCAGACATCATCATTCCCGTATGCGATGGGTATTCCTTCACGCGAAACCTGCTCGAAGGAATTTACCGTTTTGCGGATATGCCGTTTCACATCTATGTCATCGACAACGCATCCACGGATGAAACCGCCGACCTGGATAAGATCTACGCACGTGACATAACGGTCGTCCGGAATCGGGAAAACCGGGGCTGGCACGCCGGCATCAACCAGGGCGTTCAGTTGGGCCGGAATCCCTATGTCATTTTCATGAACAGTGGCGTTGAAATATCCCAGGGATGGCTCGGCAATCTGACTGCGTTCCTGGATACCCATCCGCGCATCGGGGCTGTGGGGCCGCTCGGCTCCAGCCCGAATGATTGGCAATGCATCGATAGAGTCCGCGAAAAAATCGTTACGCAAATTCCGCGCTTTTTAACCGAGGACCTGCACGAACGCAATCGAATCCTTAAATATCACTTCCCACGGGCCGGCATATTGGTCGAAGGAATGCTGGCATTGTTCTGCATGGCGCTCAAGCGCCGCACCGTGGAGGCGATTGGCCCCCTGGATGAAGGATTGATCGGAGGCAGCGATGACAATGATTATTGCCGGCGCTTGCGTAAAGCAGGGTATGTCCTGGGCCTCTCCCTGGATACCTACGTCCTGAACCATAATGATTCCGGATTCCGGATTCCGGATTCCGGATACAAAGCAGTATCCGGCAAAGGACGCTAATTCAGAATTTAGCTGAGTATTTCAAGAATAGTTACCCCGAACGGGTATTGTCCGGAATCAGGAATCAGGAATCAGGAATCAAGGCACGTACATATATCCCTTGCCCCGCAAGCTGATGAAGTGCCTTGGCTGATCCGGCTCCTCTTCGAAATACTTCCGCAAGCGGGCGATAAAGTTGTCCACTGTCCGCGTTTCCACCTCGGAATGGTAGCCCCATACTTTTTCCAGAAGCTCGCCGCGCGAAAACACGCGATTGGGCTGCGCTGTCAGCGTTTCAAGCAAGTCCGCCTCGAGCGCCGTAAGCTGGAGCGAGCCGCGGGGGCCCTCGCCGCTGAGTTTTTCAAGATCGACTCGATACCCGGCGATTGTTATTGCGGGTAAAGGCTGGGATTTGTCGGCAAACCAGGTCGCGCGTTTGAGCATCCGCTCCACTCTCAAGAGCAGTTCTCGCAAATGAAACGGTTTGACCATATAGTCGTCCGCACCCAGCTCGAGCCCGTGAATGCGGTCTTCCGCCGCCGACCTGGCGGTAAGCATGATAATGGGCAGCCTTGGATCACGCTGCCGGATCTGGCGCGCGACTTCAAATCCGTCCATTTCTTCCAGCATGAGATCCAGGATGAGAAGGTCGAACGGTTCTCGCCCGTAAAGCGCGAGGGCTTCCTTCCCGCTCGGAGTATGCCGTACGTCGTAGCCTTCCTGCTCCAGGTTAAACTGAAGCGGGCGGGCAAGATTTAATTCATCCTCGACCAGGAGGATCCTGGATTGATGCTCTTGATCTTTTTTCAATGGTTTCGGGACCTGCTTTCGGTTTGTGAACTTTTGTTTCTGCGCGCAGCCGGGTTCCAGTATTTCCGGACTCGCGGCAGACGCACGCTGAAAGTCGATCCGCGCCCCGGCCCCTGGCTCGAAGCCCAGATTTTGCCACGGTGATCTTTCACGATATTCCGCACAATGTAGAGGCCTAGGCCCGTTCCGCGCACGTTCGAGGTTCGTCCTTCGGAGCCCCTCCAGAACATTTTAAAAACCTGTTTGAGATCCTTTCCCGGAATTCCTACGCCGCTGTCGATGACATCGAGGCGGCAACTCCGCAGATCCCGGCTCAGTCTCAGGCAAATTTGGGAATCGCGGGGAGAATAGCGCGCGGCATTTTCGAGAAGGTTGGCAAGTACTACGCGCATGGCAGAGCGATCAATGGCAACATGGGCGTCGCGCCCTTTCTCAAAAACGATGGTCCGGCCTTCTTTCTCATACAGGTGGCGGTCTTCCGCCAGGATTTCCTCAAGATAATGCCGCATGCTTACAGTTTCCACCCGGTATTTGCCGCGCATCTTTTCGATCCGCGCGGCTCCCAGAATGCGATCGATCAGAGTAGAGAGACGGTCGGTGTCGTCGAGCATCATTGCGACAAATTCCCCCCGCTTCTCATCAGACAGATCCCGCAACGCCATGGTCTCCAGCGCCAGCTGAATCGACGCGACCGGAGACTTGAGTTCGTGCGTGACGTTGGCGACGAAGGCGCGCTGCATAGTGATGAGGCGGTGCTGCTTATTCCAGTAGATAAAAATCACTGTGGCGCCGGCGAGAATCAGGGTGAGCAGGATGCCGCCTTCGACAAGTGGGAGCCAGCCCAGGCCATCCGCTTCAACCTGGGTCCTGAGTCGCTCCGCCATCATGCGCAGCTGCGAGTTTTTTTCCAAATACCACCGGATCCAGACGATCATCAAAAGGACCCAGAGGACCTGGATGGAAAGGAAAATGGTGACCGGATGAACCAGCCACCTCGTTTTGAGTTGGATGCGCTTTATCACGATCTCAAGCCCTTATGTTAGGCCGTGAGAAAAAAAACGATTCCTGGGATCGCCTTCGGAGTGCGGCAGCTTGCTGCCGCTTTGGAAACGGCCCGAAATGCCAGTTTTCCCAGGGCTCAATTGAAAGCGGCAGCTGCCGCACTCCGAAGGCGCCCTGCGGGCGCAAAAAGTATGCAGCATTAGGCGTCTCGCCGGCCGACTGGTTTTCGCAGCAACACCGCAACCAGCAAATCCTGTGTGTCGGGGCTGAAGAGGCTGTCTCAAAACTCGCATTGGGCGGGCCTTCAGCCCTTGATTTTCTTTTACGACTTTTTCCTGGGGCTTTGCCCCAGGCTGGTATGGATCGCGCCTTCGGCGCTTTAAGATCCTGAATTTACAGCAATTTAAGCGCCGAAGGCGCGCGCTATATCAGCCTAGGGCGAAGCCCTAGGAATTTAGCGACACCCAGGAAAAGGGCTGTAAGCCCGCTCAATGGGCGAGTTTTGAGACAGCCTCTGAAGCCCCGACCCACATGTTCTTTTCTACAATGGTGGAAATAGGGTAGCCTCCCCTTTTTCCTGCGATTCGCCATTCCGGAGGAGCTGAAGCATTTCCGCACCGAACTCCTGCACGCGCCATTGCCGCATCCCAGGCAGTGCTGCGAGCTCTCCCATATCCGCCGGAGGAGTTGCCGCGATATGCTCCAGCAGGCTCGCCGGGAATACGACGCCAATCTGCAAACCCAGTTCCTTGGCCTTTTCATTCCGCCAGAGTCTCAGCATCTCCAGGAGAAGCTTAGCCGCCCGGCCGGGAGATTTCCAATTGTTGCGCTGCGGCGCTTCCAAAATCGACACGTCCTGCTTGCGCGCTTCCGAGATGATGCTCACAATGCGCGCAGAATGCTTCCGGGCGACCCGGCTGGAAACGCCTCTTCTCCTGTTAAGCTCCTCCGGGGAAACCGGGGGCCGCTGCGCCAGGTCCAGCAGGACCGAATTATTCAAAACTTTAAACGGCGGCACATCCATTTTGCGCGCGACTTCGTCGCGAAACAGGAACAGGGCGCGCAGCACGACCTGATCCTGAAGTGAAAGGTCGCGGTTTCCTTTTATCCGGCGAAATCCTTCAGGGTCGAATTCCTTTTCGCGCCTTTCCGCGGACGCAGCGGTCTCAAACTCCTCCTGCGCCCAGCCGAGGCGCCCCTTCAGTCGTAACTCCGCTTCCAGCAGGTCTCTTATTTGAAGCAGGTGATGTGTATCCATGGCCGCATAATTCAGCTGCTCTAAATCCAACGGCCTGCGCGACCAGTCATCGCGCTGTCTTCGCTTGGAATGGTGCACTCCCAGGAACTCTTCCATCAAAGTGCTTAGGCCCAGGAATTCATACCCCAGCAGTTGCGCGGCGATGTGCGTATCGAAGATATTTACAAAAGCAAAGTCGTAATCCCGGCGAAGACAGTACGTATCGTAGCCAGACGCGTGGAATACCTTTTCCACCGATGGATTGCACATCAATGGCGCCAGCTCGTTCACGTTCTTGATTGCCAGAGGATCGAGGATGTAGGTATTGCTGTCGGTGGAGATCTGGATCAGGCAAACTTTTTCAAAATAGTGATACAGGCTGTCGGCTTCTATGTCGATCGCCAGGCGTGAGGACGCCATCAGGTGTTCCAACATCCTGTGGAAACAGTCTTCTGTAGTCACAAAAGTATAAGGGGGTGGGGCGACGGCTTCTATTTCAACAGGCAATGAATTCATACGCTCGATAGGGTATCAGAATCCGGAGCAAAAAGTGAATCCAGAACGTCTCCAATTCTCATTTAATTAGCTAAATAGGATGAATAGCTGTCAGCTGTCAGCTGTTGCCCAGGCCTAAACGCGCCGGGAGAGCTTGCGCAACCGTTGGATCACCGACTCCAAGATCTGAACCGCGCGATCCACTTCTGCGCCGGTGTTGTAGTAGCAGAGACTGAAACGCAGGGATGACCTGGACGACTTCAGGCCGCAAACCCATCGCCGTCAGGACATGGCTGGGATCCAGAGCTCCTGAAGAACAGGCGGAACCGGTGGATATGGCGACTCCCTCAAGGTCAAGAGCAATGACGGCAGCCTCTCCTTCAAGATTCTCGAAGGAAAGATTGCTGATATTGGGCAGCCGCGGCGCGTGTCCGTTGATGTGCGCCCCCTGGACCCGGCTCAATATCTGACTTTCGAGGCTGTCGCGCAGCGCGCCGATTTGCTCCCGCATCTCAGGCTGCCGCTCCCGGGCAAGCCGCGCGGCCGCTCCGAGCCCCGCAATCGCGGGAACGTTTTCCGTGCCGGCACGGCGTTTCCTTTCATGCGAACCGCCGGTCATGAATGGAATAATTTTCGTGCCCTTGCGAATATAAAGAGCTCCGACTCCCTTCGGACCGTGAAACTTGTGAGCAGACAGCGAAAGCAGATCGACGCCGAGGTCGCGCACGTTCGCGGGGATCTTCCCGACGGATTGCACGGCGTCGGTATGCAGCAAAATTCCGCGCGTCCTGGCTATGGCAGCGATCTCCTCGATGGGCTGGACAACTCCGGTTTCGTTGTTCGCGTGCATCACGGAAACGAGGATCGTGGTCTCGCGCATGGCATCTTCAATCGCCCCCGGATCCACTCGCCCGGAAGCGTTGACGGGAACATAAGTAACTTCGGCGCCGGCGCTTTCGAGCGCTTTGCAGGTAGCCAGAATCGCCGGGTGTTCGATCTTCGTCGTGATGACATGGTTGCCCGGGCGATACCTGCTGCGAAAAACGCCCCATAGGGCTGCATTATCGGATTCGGTCCCGCCCGAAGTGAAGACAATTTCCCGCGTGTCGGCGCCCAGGAGTTCGGCGACAGAATGGCGGGCGTCCTCCACGACTGCCCGCGCCTCCTGGCCGAAAATATGGACAGAGCTGGCATTTCCGAAATTCTCGCGGAAACACGGCAGCATGGATTCCAGCACCTTTTCATCCACGCGAGTAGTCGCGCTATTATCCAGATAGATTCTTTCCTTCATCATGTCCTAGAATAGCATAGTAAGGGTTGTTACACGATGGCTCTAACCAGAGTGTTCGGAATCGCAATCGCTATCGGTATCGCAATCGGTTTTCGGCTTAGATCCCGATGCAGCATAAAAACCGATACCGATAGCGATAGATATGGGAGGGTGTCATGCCAGTCATAACATTGTTGTCAGACTTCGGATTGAGCGATTATTTCGTGGGCGCAGTAAAAGGAGTCATGCTGAGCCTGAACCCTGACGTGGCGTTTGTGGATATCAGCCATCAGGTCCCACCGCAGGACATCTTCACCGGCGCCTTCACGCTGAGCCAAGCCTATTCCTGCTTCCCTCAGGGAACAGTTCATTTCGCAGTCGTGGACCCGGGAGTCGGAACCTCGCGCAAGGCTCTGGCCGCCACGGCAGCAGGCCATTACTTTGTCGCGCCGGACAACGGCATTCTCACCTATATTATGGAAGCGAATGAGGATTTCGTGGCTTATGAAATAACCGCAGACCATTATTTTCGCAAACCGGTTTCGGCCACCTTTCATGGACGAGACGTTTTTGCCCCGGTTGCAGCGTGGATCAGCCGGAAGATTGAATTGCATCAGCTCGGGCCGGTGCTGCAATCTCCCGTGCGGCTGCAGATACCTCCCCTGAAACGCGTCCGGGACGCATTAATTCAGGGTACGATTCTTGCCATTGATCACTTTGGCAATTTGATAACGAATCTGAAACCCGAAGACATATCCATGCCGTTCAAAATTCTGGCCGGCCAGCGGGAAATCACCGCATTGCGCAGAACCTATGGCGAAGGAATGCCGGGAGAAGTGATTGTAGTGCCCGGTTCGGCAGGATTTCTTGAGATCGCCGTAAAGGGTGGCTCGGCTGCAGCAACACTGAACATGAAAGCCGGCGCTCCCATCGGCGTCATACTCCAGTAACTGGTTACAGGTTTGCAGGTTCCAAGTTGCAGGTTCCAGGCTCGTAACGTACCTGCAATCTTGAATCTCGTAATCTGTAATCCTTTTAGTCATGTCCCTTACGCAAGGTTCCCTATTTCAAACTGGCGGGCGCCAATCGTCGTTGCGCGTCGGGCCTGCGGGCTGGAATTACAAAGATTGGGAGGGGATCGTCTATCCTGCGGGAGGGTCGCTGGACGCGCTGGCGTATCTGGCCGATTATTGTGACACCATCGAAATCAACAGCTCGTTTTATGCGCCGCCGCGTCCAAAGGATGCAGCCGCATGGGCGCGCCGCGTCCGGAATAATCCGAGCTTCCGGTTTACGGCCAAAGCCTGGCAGCGGCTTTCGCATGAGCGCAAGGCCGAAGACGAATTATCGCTGGCCGCGGATTGCGCGGAGGTGCGCAGTTCAATGGCACCGCTGGCGGAGGCCGGGGTTCTGGGTGCACTGTTGATCCAGTTTCCCTGGAGGTTTCGCTGCACGCCGGAGAATCAGGAGTACCTGCAAAGGCTGTTTCGCCATTTGCGGGACTTTCCGCTTGCTCTCGAAGTCCGGCACGGCAGCTGGGATCACGAGCCTTTTTACGGATTTTTGCGGGAACACAGCGTCGCCTTCTGCAACGTCGATCAGCCGTTGATCGGGAATTCGATAAAGCCGGGAGATCACGCGACGGCGCGGCTGGGATATTTCCGCCTGCATGGGCGGAATTATGCCAACTGGTTCAAAGAGGATGCCGGCCGCGACGCGCGGTACGATTATTTATACACGAAGGATGAAATCCGCCAGCTGTCAGAAAAAATCCGCAAGGTGCAGCAGAGCACCGAAGAAACCTATGCGATAACGAACAATCATTTCCGGGGCCAGGCGCTGGTCAACGCCATGGAAATCCTGGAAGAACTGGACGGCGTCCCTCCCGCAGCCCCTCCGCTGCTGGCGGAATTCTATCCCGATCGATTCCAGAAATAAGAAGAGATTCCAGACTTGAAACCTGCAGCCAAAACCGTTTTAAATCCGGAATCCGGAATCCGGAATCCGGAATCAAAAAATATCTTGGGTGGATTTTTTTTGCGTCCAATGGTATAAAAAAAAGCCGTTTTATTCCTTGATGAAGTGCCGGGGTAGCTCAGTCGGTAGAGCAACGGACTGAAAATCCGTGTGTCGACGGTTCAATTCCGCCCCCCGGCACCAGTTCCAAACGCGTCGGACAAGCATTTACGCAGGTTTTAGCGTTCCCGAAATACCCCCGAAAAAGCCTCAAATACCCCAGGCGTGTCCCAAACTGTGCCCGCGAGAATCTCGGCCTATCCAACTTCAACCAACTCCAGCCAAAATAGAAGCAAAAATTGTAGCTTGGATATTCGGCTTAATCCGAAGCGGGGGGGAATGTACCTGACCGACGAGGGGAAGTAGACCCGAAGTGATTCGAAATTTAAAAAAGCTCCCGCATGCACTTTGATTCTTCGAGCTTTGGAGTCCAGTGAAACTCCAAGGCTTGAGGATTCCAGGCCCCAAGAAACTTGCTATTGCCCGTGTAAATGCTCAGTTGACTATGGCCCGGCCTTTGCTGTATTGATAAAGAATCACACGCACAGCTTCAAGAACACGGGACAGCACTGATTGCTCCGGTTCCTGTTCATCGCTCCGCCTTCCGCGCGATTAGGGAAATCAAGCGCGGCTAATGCTCAAGTCGCCTGGCAGCAATTCCAATTTTCTTTAGAAATACACAAGCAGCATTCAACTGGAGGAAAGTGCATATGCGCAAGCTAATGCTTTCGCTGGCAGTATTTGGCTTGACCGGGTTGCTATGGGCAGCCGACCATTTTTCCGGTAATTGGAAATTGGATCCTTCCAAAACCAAAGTCACAGGTGTGGCGCAGACATTTAAGAGCGGATCGGCGACAATCACGTCGCAAAGCAAGGGCTACAAAATGGTTTACGATGCCACAAGCGTCGAAGGGAAGGCTCTACACGTAGAGGTTACGGTACAATTCGACGGCAAAGACCACCCTGTAACAGGAGAACCGTCCTTCGACGCCATTTTAGCCCGCAGGATTGATGACTTCACCGAAGACCGCGTGCTCAAGAAAGACGGCAAACAAGTAGCCACAGAACGCGTCGTCGTCTCCAAAGACGGCAAAATGGCAACCGTGACTCAAAAAAGCAAAGATGCAAAGGGACAGGATGTATTTGTTGCCACCGTTTGGATCAAACAATGACTTTTTCTGAACAGGCGGACAGTTGAGCAATTGCAGCCAACATTTTGGGGAGATCTAAAACTATGAAAACAGCATATGTGGTAGTCCTTTGTGCCATGTTTTTGCTCGTTTCTGCCTGCGCACAAAAGGTCAATGACCCGGCCGACGTGCGGGCAGTCAAGGATTTGCTGGCAGGGTATCCAAAGGCTTCCATGGCAAAAGATGCGGGCTTTTTCGAAACCGCATACTACCAGGAGGACGCAATCCGGCTGCAGCCAAACGGCGTTCCGGTTAAGGGCAAAGAAGAAATAATCAAATGGACCAAAAACAACTTTGCCAACTATACCCAAACGGACTTTCTGCTTCCCGTGGATGAAGTAGTATCCTCGGGTGACCTTGCGGTCGCCAGAGGAACAAGCACGGGGACGAGCACACCAACGGCGAAAGATCTCCTTGCAGATAGCGATCCGTACAAATGGGTCGGAGTTTATAAGCGCCAGCCCGATGGAACCTGGAAGTGCGCTTTTGACATATGGAACAGCGACGCTCCGGCAACCGGTGCCACGGCGGACGGCGTCGAAGAGCAGGCGCTGTATAAAACCTCGCGGGATTGGGCCACGGCCTACATGAAGAAGGACTCCGCGGCCATAGACAAATTCCTCGCGAAGGAATTCGTAATCAATATCGACGGCAGAATACTCAATAAGGCACAGGCTTTGGCTGAGATACGATCCAATCCGGCAAAGCAGGAGTCCGGCGAAATCCACGACATGATCGCAATGGTGTTTGGCGAAAGGGCGGTAGTGCATGCCGCGTACACCGTAAAGAGCACAACGAACGGGAAAGACTCAATCGTGAAAGGCAAATTCACGGAGGTTTATGAAAAGCGCGACGGCCGCTGGCAGTGTGTGATGGATTACGACACAAGGCTTAAGTAGCGCCGGGAAATTTATAAAGCAATGCGGAGCGGGGCAAAGAAGACTGCCTCAAAACGCCGAGACGACCGGCTACGAGCATCGAGGCGGGCTGCACCGGCAGCGAATGGGTTCGGTCTGCTCGTATTTGCTTCTGCAACAAGATATGGGTGTATCAAAAAGCCATTTTCAGGGACAGGATTCCGCTGTAAAATATCCATGCAATCAAATCGAAGGCATTCAAGTCGACATATTGCCTATTATCGGCAGTCGAGTGAGGTACGGAGAGAAGCACGTCCGAGGTCCAATGAAGGGACTTGAAGCCAAAACGACAGCCAATGCTTCTTATCCTCGGGTGTAATCAGTACTGTATTGCCCGTGCCAAGATTTATGGGATTTTGACGCAATAAATCCATATGAGTTGCCTGATGTCCATAGCGCAAGCCCAGGAGATTAGTAGCATTAGCGCCATTGATATCAGTCACGTGCTATGCCTTGCAGAAATTAGGCCCAGGAATCAAACCACATGACTAATCAAAAACTTTTCACACTCTTAGCGTTGGCCATACTAACCCTGGCCTTGCCCTGTTTTTCACAGCAAACGTATTCGGGCGATAAAGAATGGACCAAGCAGTCCGTCCATATCCAGAACACCATTGAAGCAGCTCATATCATCCGCATCGGTGATGTGGACAATCTAGGATTCGGTTGGCCGGAGGGCTTCGATCCTTTCTGCGGCCGGATGACCGAATCCCATGAATATCCTTGGGAGGCTAAACCCGAGGACATTGCGGGTTTCGACAGAATCCTGCTTTCTTCAAAATTCAATCCCGAGAATCCCAAAGGCTGCGGAGCGGATGGCTATTCGGGCAATTACAATCCAAAGCTCTCCAAACCGGCCGTTAATTCCATTCCGACCCATGCAATCAAAGGCGTTCAGATTGAAAACGCCTGGATACAGATATTTATTGATGATTTTCAGTCGCCGACGTTCTGCTCCAGATTCCAGGTTACGCTTAACGGCAATCGATTTGCCGAATTTGAAAAACTGATCAACGCCATCGACCAGACCGGGCCAGTGGGGAAACTGATCAGCATTCCCATACCCGAAGAGTTTTACGCAGCTATCCAGTCGGGATCACCGCTTTCCGTTACTATTGATGAGGTCACCGGCGCCGCAGATGGTTTCGCAATTGATTTCATTCGCCTGCTGGTGAACCGCAAACGCGAAAATTCCTGTAAGGGGAGTTTCAAGGGAATTGTTCAGGATAAGGAAACAGAGCGCCCGGTGCCGGGCGCCAGAGTTTTTCTCGCAGACAAAACGAGCTCTATAGCAGACGATGAAGGTCGATTCAGCTTCAGTGACATCCCCACCGGGTTTGAGGTAGTCGGCGCATCTGCCAAAGGCTACAACGACGGCGCCGGAACTGCGGACATAGGGACAGGAGATGAAAATCCGGAAGTGGTGATCCGTCTGGAAAAGGGAAAACAGGCTACATTTAATAAGCAAACTTTGCGAGTGGGAGATGCCATAAGCCTCAACTCGATTTTGTTCGACCAGGGCAAATCGGACCTCACACCCGAGTCCAAGCCCGAGCTCGACAAAGTGTCGGAATTTCTTCAAACCAATGGCGGCGCCGAAATCGAGCTGTCGGGGCACACTTCTTCGGAAGGAGAAGCGGCGTATAACCGATCGCTGTCATACAAACGGGTGAAAGCCTGCAAGGATTACCTGGTTTCAAAAGGGATTGACGCCGGCAGAATCATAGCCGCGGGCTATGGACCTGACCGCCCCATCGCGCCCAACGATACCGAAGCCAATCGCGCAAAAAATCGCCGTGTGGAAATGCGCTTATCGAAATTGTAAATATGAACGAAGTCGGTATCCTTGGTCATTACAAGGGCATTGGCTTTTCTGGCGGCAAGAAAGATCTCCTGGTCCTTGGCATCTCGCAAACCGAGATCACGCGCGGCAATAGCCTGAACAGAAAACTCACTGCCAATCCGGGATGCCATAACTGGGGATAATTGAGTGTCGAGCCAGATGATCATGCGACCATCACCGGGTGATCCAGACGTCGGGTAGCAAAGTTCAAGGCAGCCTTGATATCTTCCATCTCGAGATCAGGCAGTTCTTCCATGATTTGTTCGGCATTCAAGCCGGCGGCAAAAAGATCCAGAATATCAATAACACGTATTCGCATGCCCCGTATGCATGGTCGCCCACCGCACTGGTCCGGGTTAATCGTTATTCTCTCAATAGAATTGGCCATTGTGCTCTCCTGCCATCGAGATGGAGCTCCAAGAATCAGAACCATTATAACAACCACAAGGCGATCTTGCTCTGAAAGGAATTGCGGGTATTCATGGCTTTTCGCCTCCCGCATGCCTCCCATTCTGGGATCAAGAACTGGTAAGTTTTGGTAGACAGCTGACTTCCAACACCGGATCTTAATCATTTGATTGTTACCGTTTGGTAGGAATTGGCAGCGAGCCTGGCTCGGACTGAAAATCCGTGTGTCGACGGTTCAATTCCGCCCCCCGGCACCAGTTCCAAACGCGTCGGACAAGCATTTACGCAGGTTTTAGCGTTCCCGAAATACCCCCGAAAAAGCCTCAAAATACCCCAGGCGTGTCCCAAACTGTGCCCGCGAGAATCTCGGCCTATCCAACTTCAACCAACTCAGACCAAAATGGAGGCTGATTACTTCCGGCCGTTTAAAAGGGAGAAAGCGCGCAAGATCGCGGCGCGCCGATCACGTCTCCGGGTTCATTTTGCGAAGCAGGGCTAAGTAGCGTGAGTGGGAGCGGAAAGGATCGAAATAGGGCAAAAGGTGAAGCGTAAAACTCACGGACTCGCGTTCTTCAACCGCCTTCTCCAGCCAATCGAAGCCATTACCGATTTCTCCGAGGCCAAAATAAATGCGGGCGAAACTTCCCGACGGCTGGAAAAGGGGTCAGGCCTGGAAAATTCGATTTTCGATATTTCTTCCTACGTATGCTCAATTTGCACAAAAATCGAATTTTCCAGACCTGACCCCCGGGTATAAAGCCTTACGCCACCTGAGCTGCAATATCATTGCGTCCCATTTGCGGCAACATCCGGGCATTTGCCCGGCTTTTTTGAAACCGCCCAGTATTATGCGGGCAACTCTTCCTCAGCCGATAAAACCCAGAGACTTCCCTTTCATAGATACCTCCCGGTTTTACTTGTGCTTCGTTGTTTTTATGACTTTGGAACGATTTCGATTTCGGGCTCGATGACAAGTTTCGATTTGATTGAGTTCGCTACAAGGCTGTATTTCACCGCGCTGTCCATAGCCCGCTGCAGCCGCTTTAACGTGGCGTCCTTTTCGGTAGCATCCGAGCGCAAGGCAATCCGTGGGCGCAGCACAACCTGCGTGAAAAGCTCCGTTCGATCGAGTTCGATAAGTTTTGTGCCCTCTCCGAAACATTCGTATGAAACAAGATCCAGCTTAAATCGTTCCGCCGACCAGATGAACATCATCATGACACATGTGTTGACCGCAGCCACGAAGGCATCTTCCGGCGTAAGCACTCCCGAGTGTCCCAGCGCATCGGGCGGAGCCGAGAAGTCCATCTCAGGGCCATTCCCCATTTTGATATGGCCCCAGTGTTCACCCTTCCAATGGACTGTTGTGTTATAGGTTGCGGTGCGTGACATCGGCGGACCTCACTGGAATATCGTTATTGCGGCGATTGGAGTCAATCTGTCCGGGCTGAAGCCCGGACCCGCTTGAATCACCTATTAAGACTTGAGTTCAGCTTCGGCTTGCTCCTTGGCCAGAACGGAATAGGCCTCGGCTGTCATGAGTACAGCGCGATCGCGCTCCAAGTCTTCAGGCTGCAGAACGACCATCCAGCCCTTGCCGTAGGGTTCCTGGTTAATGAACTCGGGGGAATCCTGGAGGGATGTGTTCGCTTCAACGATTTTGCCCTTCATTGGAGACGGAAGGCTGAAATTGACTTTGACTGTTTCAATACTGGCTATTTCATCGCCTGCCTTCAATTCGGCCCCTGCCGGTGTCAGGGTGGCAAAGGCGATGTCTCCGTTTCTCTGCTGGATAAAATCAGACATCCCTATCCGGAACAAACCGTTCTCCTGCATGACCCAAAGCCCCTCCAGGCTATAGTGCAGATTTCGGGGAAATCGGAAGATGAACTTGTCTACTGTGAACTTAATTTCGTCATTTGGATCATTGGCCATGGCGTGTTCCTATGGACTCAGTTTGATACAGCCTGGAATTTATCCGGCGCTTTTTGCCGCCGCTGCAATCCACGAGATGATCTCATTACTTTGGGGGATCCGTCCGCTTGCTTTAACCTCTTCGTTGACAACCAGGCCTGGCGTTGCCATTACTCCATATTGAATAATTTCTACAATATTTTCTACCTTTTCCAAATCAACCTTCACGCCGGATGCGGCGATTGCTTTCTCGGCTTCGGCATACAGCTTCTTGCATTTCGGGCAACCAGTGCCCAGAATCTTGATTTTCATGTTGCGTATCCTTCCTAATGCATCATTCCGAAAAGGAAACCTACTATTGTAGACATGACCACCACCAGCGAGCAGAATACGAAGGTCTTTTTACCCCCGATGATTCTATTGATGACAAGATGCTGGGCAGCGAAAGCGCTGGCCCCGCCAGCAAAAGTGCTAATGCCGGTCCCGAATATAAAAACGCGCTTGCCGGACCGAGGCCGGCACCCATCGCGTAAATCCCCGCATACATAGGCAGCACGCTGCAAGAACAGACGGCCAGCACCGTCCCGGACACCGATGCGACGCCGTATGCCAGCGTGCGATTGGAATTCGGGCCAAGATATCTCATTACCGAAGCCTGCGATAAGAAGGTGGAAATTGCGCCTGCGATGAACATCGCAGGCACTACACAGGCAAGCGCATGGTTTACCGCATACCACTGCAGAAGCCTGAAGGATTCCAGAATGGCATTCGTGACCTTGGTATTTCCGAGCGGGATATAGTAAGCAACCAGAAATATCCCAACCAACCATGCGAATTTCCTCCAATCCTTCATCAACAATTCTCTTTCAGGAAAGCGGCAATCCGCCGGGACAATTCATCGCGTGTTTTCCTAAACGCCGATAGGTGCTCTTCTTCAGAACCGGAAACGGCTGCGGGATCCGGCAATCCCCAGTGCAATCGCTGAGCTTTTCCCAGAAAAACCGGGCACTCTTCTTCGGAACAAAGAGTGATTACTGTTTCCACTTCGGAGGCTGGGATCTCGGCCACCGCCTTGGAACGATGGCCTGATATATCTATCCCGATTTCCTTGAGTACAGCGATGGCCTCGGGGCGAACACTCGTTGGACGCGAACCCGCAGACCAGACTTTCATTCCAGGCGGCACAAGAGATCGCGCGATTCCTTCAGCCATCTGACTTCGGGCCGAATTGGCTACGCATAAAAAGAGAATGCCCTTGTGCATTTGAGATCCCTCTCCAGGAAGCACGTCGGTCCGTGCTCCAGCAGAACAAGAACCGGAATGATCAGCACCGGCTCACCGAGGCGTTCAAGTTCTGCCCATAGTACTTGCGTCCCAGCCATAGCGAAACATTGACCAGGCCAATCAGCACCGGCACCTCAACAAGAGGCCCGATAACCGCGGCGAAGGCCGCGCCATGCTGGATGCCGAACGTGGCAACCGCCACCGCGATAGCCAGTTCAAAGTTGTTCGATGCTGCGGTAAAGGAAAGCGTCGCCGATTGACCATAGCCAGCTCCTACTTTCTTGCTCATGAAGAAAGAGATGAAAAACATGAGCAAGAAGTAAATAAGCAGCGGGATCGCTATACGAATTACATCAAACGGCAGCTGCACGATGGTTTCGCCTTTTAGCGAGAACATTACAACAATCGTAAATAACAGGGCGATGAGCGTAATCGGGCTGATTTTCGGAATGAATTTCTCATGGTACCACTGCTTATTTTTCGCTTTAATAAGCGTATAGCGCGTGATCATGCCGGCAATGAACGGTATCCCCAGATAAATGAAGACACTCTTGGCTATCTCTCCGATGGTGATATCGACCGCCACACCTTTCAATCCAAACCAAGTCGGCAAAACGGTGATGAAAACGTAGGCATAAACCGAATATAGGAAGACCTGAAAGATCGAATTGAAGGCAACTAATCCGGCGCAGTACTCAGTGTCCCCCTTGGCCAGATCGTTCCAGACAATAACCATGGCAATGCAGCGAGCTAATCCGATCATGATTAGACCAACCATGTACTCGGGCTTGTCTCGCAGGAAAAGCACGGCAAGGGCGAACATCAGAATTGGGCCGATAACCCAGTTCTGCACAAGTGAAAGCCCCAACACTTTGGTGTTGCGGAAAACCGGTCCCATTTCTTCATAGCGAACTTTTGCAAGGGGCGGATACATCATTAAAATGAGTCCAATAGCTATTGGAATGGATGTCGTCCCCACATTAAATCTACTAAGAAATGGAACAATGCCGGGAAACAGATAACCCGCGCCGACACCTACCGCCATTGCGAGGAAAATCCAAAGTGTTAGATACCGGTCCAGAAATGAAAGTCTCTTCGCAACGCCTGCATGTTCCGCAGCAGGAACCCCAGCGGGTTTGTTACTCATCGAGCGCCTCCAGAAAGATACGTTGATGGTGAATTGCCCTTAGCATTTCTAGTGGCGCGAGCGCAGTCGCTGTTTTTGGCGCAAGTCTCGCTGCTTTTCTTTGCCTTTAACCATGCATTGAGCTTTATGAGGAGTTGTTTCGCATCCGCCCGTTTCGACAGGCTTGTTTTTAGAAGCTTCAGGTGCGCTTCCGCGAGTTCGTCTTCAACTGGACGCAGGGAGTAATACGACCACAATCCTTCTCGACGATCTTCGGCTAGTCCTGCGTTGCGTAGAGCAGCCAGGTGGCGGGAGGCTTTGGACTGAGTGATTTCCAGCACCTCCATGAAGTCGCAAACACAAAGCTCCTGGTTGTTGAAGAGAAGCCAGAGCATTTGAAGCCTTGCTTTATCGGCAAGGATTTTAAAGAACCGGGCTGTTTCTTTCATTTAATCTCCTGGGACTGCATTCATATATCCGGTTTGCCGAATGTAGTCAAGGGCAATTTCACAAACTGCCGCAGGCCCAATTGACACAATATCTTAGGTTTAGCCAAGGGCATCCGGGCAACGGCACTGGAGTCTTCAATTTTCATGTTATTCTCCATCTGTCCATAAATAGCGGTGCATAAGGATGAAACCAGATCGACTGGATCAATTGTTCAAGGCTATATCGGATCCTACACGACTCAGGCTTCTCAATCTGCTGAGACTGGGCAGCATTTGTGTGTGTGCGCTTCAAGCCGTGCTTCAGATCACTCAATCAAAAGTGTCAAGACACTTGGCCGGATTGAGGCATGCCGGAGTGGTTATGGATAGCCGGAGCGGGTAAGTCTTCTATTTTGATCGTGGAAAAAACTCTCTAACGTCATTAGAGGGATGTTGTCACTATGATGGATTTTTGGCTAAAGAGGCAAAGTAATTGGAGGAAAGCTACGATGATTAACAAGTCCTTCTCGAGATGTCTATTGATACTTGGATTGGTTGCAGCCGTCGCATATCCAACCATAAGCGCATTGGCTCAAAAAGCCCCTGCTCCGAAGCCAGACGCACACAAGGTAATCGCCTACTATTTCCACACCAACACTCGTTGCAGCACCTGTATAAAAATCGAGGCCTATTCAAAGGAAGCGATCGAGCAGGGTTTCGCAAATGAATTGAAAAACGGAAGCCTGGAAATGCGGATCATCAACTATGAGAATCCGGAGAACCGGCATTTCATGCAGGATTATAAACTTGTTTCCAAGTCGCTTGTTCTGGTGAACACGGTCAACGGGAAGCAGACCGAGTGGACAAACCTGAAAATGGTATGGCAACTGACTGGACGCAAGGATGCTTTCCTCAATTACGTGCGCAAAGAGGTCCGGGGCTATCTGGCCAAAGGATAGAGAGGATTGGTTCATGCAGAATTACTATCTGGAAATCTTCTCCGCCTTCTGGCTCGGGATCCTGACTTCGATCAGTCCCTGTCCCCTGGCTACGAATATTGCTGCCGTTTCCTTCATCTCAAGGAATTTAGGATCCTCCAAAAAGGTTTTGTGGAGTGGATTGCTCTACGCGGCGGGCAGAATGCTTACGTATGTAGTCATTGCTGTTCTGGCGGTTGCCAGCCTGCTCTCGCTGCCGGAAGTATCCTTCTTCCTTGAATCGAATATGCACAAAATCATAGGGCCGCTCCTCATTGTTGTTGGAATTATTCTTTTGGATGTGCTCCCTATTTCTTTTTCTGCGTCCTTTGCAGGCAATTCACTTCAAGAGAAAGCCGGGAAATGGGGCGCATGGGGTTCCGGGCTGCTTGGAATTATCTTTGCCCTGACCTTCTGCCCTCTCTCCGCTGCACTCTTTTTCGGGAGTCTGATTCCGCTGGCAATCGACAGCAAGTCGGCCGTTTTGATGCCGTCCATTTATGGTCTGGGTACCGCGCTCCCTGTCATCGCTTTCGCGCTTGTGATGGTGTTCAGCGTGAAATCGATCGGCAAGATTTTCGACAAATTAACGCAGATAGAAAAATGGGGGCGCAAGTTAACGGCCGTTGTTTTCATCCTGGCCGGCATTTATCTGCTGCTTAAAAACCTTATGGGGTTCTGAAGCGACCATCGGTTAAAAAAGCAAAAAAGATTCAAGGATTTGGATGAAGAATAAAGAGTATGTAACAGACATTGACAAAGATGGATGCCTCGTTTTGCCGCCGGACCTTGCCAGGCAGTATGGCTTGACCCCCGGGGCTAAAATCCGTATCGAAGGCAATACGAATAGACTGACCCTTCTCAGGCCTGTAACCCAGCTGGCAAAGCTCTATATCGAGCCGACGAATCGCTGCAATCTCGATTGCGTGACCTGCATTCGTCATAGTTGGGATGAGCCTTTGGGGACGATGAACGCTGAGACTTTCTCTCGCATCATCGAAGGATTGCGTTCTTGCGATCCACCGCCCGATATCTTTTTTGGCGGTCTTGGAGAACCGTTGTCTCATCCGAATATTCTGGATATGGTGAGACAGGCAAAGGCTCTCGGATCATCCGTAGAAATGATTACCAACGGCACGCTCCTCAGCAAAGATGTTTCGAAGGAACTGGTCGCTGCCGGACTGGATAAACTGTGGGTGTCATTGGATGGCGCCACGCCCGAAAGCTATACAGATTTGCGGCTGGGTGCGGTTTTGCCTGAGGTGCTTAACAATCTGTATGAATTTCGTCGCGCACGATGGAGGAAGTATATACCGGAGTTTTTCGATTTGCATCTGAAGCCGCAGATCGGGATTGTGTTTGTTGCCATGAAGCGCAACATTGCCGATCTGCCCGCGGTCCTCAGTCTCGCCAACAGATTAGGATCTCTTCATTTTCTAGTAACCAATGTTCTCCCCTATACGCGGGAAATGCAGGACGAGATCTTATATTCGCGCGCCATATCGGACTCCATCTACACCTCCACGCCTTTGTTGCGTTTACTTGAATTTCCAAAGATGGATGTCAGCCCCACGACGCGTGAAGCGGTTTATCAGGTTTTGCGTGGCGACCATGCTTTGAACTTTGCGGGAGGCAGTCTAGGTACAAGCAACAACCGTTGTCCTTTTATCGAGAAGGGGGCGCTGGCTATTCGCTGGGATGGCGACGCAAGCCCATGCCTTGCGCTGATGCACGATCACAAAATGTATCTCTATCAATACGAGAGATCCATAAAGCGCCATGTGGTTGGAAATGTCTTGAATCAGAGTGTCGGGCAAATATGGAACAAGCCGGAGTATCTCACCTTGCGCAGCCGCTTGCAGGAATTCAATTTCTCTCCCTGCATCCTGTGCGGAGGATGTGACTATTTCGAATCAAACCAGGAAGACTGCATCGGCAGTCCTATCCCCACTTGCGGCGGCTGCCTCTGGGCGCAGGGAATCGTCCAATGTCCCTAGCCGGGGAATTGCACCGGTTTTCGCGAAGGAAAATGATTCCGCAAATGGGAACAAATATTGATCGGGATTCTATCCGTACTGATGATGTCCTAATTCCGTACGCCTATCGGTCGAATCATGACTGAAGAATATGACGTAGATATCGATGAATCTGGACGGCTCATTTTGCCGCCGGCGCTCGCCATGCGATTCGGTATGAATCCAGGATCACGGGTCCGCATTGGCACCGGCACCAATGGACTGCACCTGAGTCAACCGGCAACTCATCTGGCAAAGGCCTATATCGAACCGACCAATCGCTGCAACCTTGCCTGTGTCACTTGCATGCGGCATGGCTGGAACGAGGCACTCGGAGAGATGAATTCCTCTACCTTCTCCAGGGTTATTGAAGGCCTTCGGCATATCTCTCCACCGCCAGATATTTTCTTCGGTGGCCTTGGCGAACCGCTTTCGCATCCCGACATCGCGGACATGGTCCGGCAGGCGAAAACAGTTGGGTCCTCGGTGGGATTGATTACAAATGGCACTCTCCTGAATGAGCCTATATCAGAAGAGCTGATTCATGCAGGCCTTGATACTCTGTGGGTGTCTCTGGATGGTGCAACGCCTGAGAGCTATGCGGATGTCCGTCTTGGAGCGGGCCTTTCCGAGGTGCTTGCCAACCTTGCGGCATTTCGCCGTGTCCGCCGGAACATTCACAAACACGGCTACACGGATGCCTATCTCAAACCGCGGCTTGGAATTGAATTCGTAGCCATGAAGCGCAATATCAAAGACCTGCCTGCCGTTATCAAGCTGTCGGGCCGGTTAGGCGCGCGACACCTTATGGTGACCAACGTGTTGCCCTATACGAAAGAAATGTGCGAGGAAGTTCTCTATACGAATTCGCTGGGCAATTCAGTATTCATGTTCTCTTCGCTTTCACTTGATATCCCCAGGATGAATTGGGCTATCCAATGATCAAGCAGGAAATTCCCCAATGATGTTTTCATTCCTGCGCAGAAACGCAACGTAATCGGGAATTGGAAAGGAGAGCTAAATGAAGGACGGAGCGAACAATAAGCCTGTGCTCGTGATTCCATGCAGCGGGATCGGTAAGGTGCATGGCCTGCTGACTCGTGAGGCGACGTATCTGGTCACAGATGAAATGGCGCCGGAACAGACGGAGACGATGTGCCTGGGCCTGCTTGTGAAAGGGGAGGCCGAAGCTGTTGAAGCTGTGAAGACTCAGCCCTGCATCACAATCGACGGCTGTCCCAAAATGTGCGCCGAAAAAAATGTAAAAATCGCAGGGGGGAATCCTGTTGCAGTTGAGGTTATCGAGACCTTGAAAAAGCACCCCGACGCCAAGCCTGGCAGTCCAACCGACTTAAATGATGAAGGCTGGGTCATTGCGCGAGAAATTGCCACAAAGGTTGCCGAAACTGCGGCAAGTTTGCATGGCAGCAAGGAGGGAATCCGATGAGCGAAGAAATCACAAAGGCAGGAATTATCTCATGCAGCGGAGAAGCGATTCCCGAAGGCACAATTGCGCGCCTGGCAGTGCGGCGCGTTCTGGAGTCGCTGCGTCCCGGCAAAACCGTGACGCTATGCCTGCCGCTGTTTCTGGCCGGCGAGGAAGGCGAGCGGAACTTTGCCAAGACGCATCCAACCATCGCGATAGATGGATGCCCGAAGCAATGCGCAAAATGGGGCACCGAAAAGTACAGCGGGCCCATAAGCGGTGAGATCGTGGTCTCAGAAATTTTAGGAACCACCGCTGCGAGTTGCAGCCGTTCATCGCGCGGGGCATCTCAGGTGGACAAAGACGCTGTCTCTGCGGTTGCCGAAAAGATCGCCATAGAAGTCGATAAGGTGCTTAAAAATACGTAGCCCCTATGGCCGCCCAAGGGACTGTAAGCTCGCGATTGAACTTGGCCCAACCAAGTTGTGGGAGCGAAAAGGGGTCAGGTCTGGAAAATTCGATTTTCGATGTTTCTTCCTGCGCATGGTCAATTTGCACAAAAATCGAATTTTCCAGACCTGACCCCCGAAACTAAACCTCGCCATCTTGACCAATTAAGAGTGTTAGGACATACTCGGGCGTCAATTGGAGCGTCGCGAACTAAGGATTTTCATGGTAGTAAATCCAGTATTATGTTTCAGTTCCCGGACCATGCCTCAGCCGCTGGTTTGCATAATCGCCGGAATTCGTATGGCACGGCCACTGAACTGTGCCATGTCCGCTTTCGCCGTCTTGCTGGGCGCATGGACTGAGACCCGACATATCTCAATTTCGGTTCTGCTGTGCGGCATGATCTGGGCGGTTTTGACTACGGCCGGAGGAAACACTCTGAATGACTATTTTGACGCGGATGGTGATCGTCTCAATCATCCTCGACGCGTCATTCCGTCCGGAAAAATATCCCTCAAAACGGCTCTTTGCATCTCATGGATTGAGCTTGCGGCAGGCGCCATTGCCGGTTTTTCGATTGGCATCCTTCCCGGTTCGATCGCGCTCTTGTCTGTCTTTTTGCTAATCGGATATGAGATCGCAGGACTTAAAAACGCCGGTTTGCCCGGAAATTTCGTAATTGCTTTGCTCACCGCCCTGTTATTTTTGTTTGGCGGCGCTATGGCGGCAAATCCTATGCGTCCGGTCAGCCTGGCTATCCTGGCTTTCATTGCATCGCTTGGACGCGAAATCATCAAAGATATAGAAGACATCCCAGGCGACGTTTCGCGAAGCACCTGGCCCATGCGCGTTGGCACGCATCGAGCCAGGATGGCCGCCGCTTTTTTGCTCTGTCTTACGGTCGTATTGAGCCCCGCGCCATACCTGCTCGGAATTGTGACTGTTTGGTATCTTCCGATCATTGCTGTTGCCGATCTTACTTTTCTGGCGACAATCTTTTTGCTATTTCATTCAATCTGGAACGCGTCCCGGACTGCTAAGCTGGCCATGATAGCCGTCCTCGCGGCTATATTCATCGGGATATGGAAATGACGGTCCTCGAAACAATTCGGCAAACCCGAAGCCAAACACGTCTGCATATAACGCTCATCGATCCCGACAAGCAATCGCCGATGGCGGCGGGAAGGATTGCCCAAAGCGCTGCCCGAGCGGGCAGCGATGCCATCATGATTGGCGGATCATCGCGCTTGACGCGCCGGGAGGTGAACCTAACGGTAGAACACATCAAGGCTGCCACTACGCTGCCGACGGTTTTGTTTGTTTCAAGCGCCGAAGCGGTGGCTCCGGCCGCCGACGCCCTTCTCTACATAAGCCTGCTGAATTCACGCTCCCCGCAGTTTCTGATTCGTGAGCTAATGCGAGAAGCCAGGTTTATCCGCGAATCACGCATCGAACCGATTTCGACAGGATATTTAATAGTCGAGCCTGGCATGCACGCGGGTGAAGTGGGACAGGCAGATCTTATTCGCCGGGACGATCCGGACACGGCAACGCTCTATGCGATAGCCGCAGAAAGCCTTGGGATGGCCATGGTCTACCTGGAGGCTGGATCGGGAGCGCCGGATCCAGTTCCCACGCAAATGGTTGCAGCCGTGCGGCGCGAGCTTTCTACCCTGTTATGCGTTGGTGGAGGCATCCGGCATGCCCGGCAAGCAGCGGCTATTTCCGCTGCCGGCGCGGATATTATAGTGACAGGAACCATTGTCGAAGGGCGGGACGACGTCGAGGCTGTCTTGGCCCCGATTATTGCCGCCGTAAAAGCGCAGTCCTATTCCGGAGGATCCATTGGTAATTGTCAATAACCAGATCTGCATGCATTGTGGCGCTTGTGTCGGATCCTGTCCGACGAATAGCATTTTTCTGCATGAGACTGCTGCCATTGAGTTTCAAACGACCTGTACGGAATGCGGACAGTGCGCGATTATCTGTCCCGTTGGCGCAATCGGCCAAATACCGAAACCCTCCACCGTACCACGCCAGGACATCGGTCAGGAGTTTCGGCCATGAAAATAATTGAAACAGACGTTCTTGTCGTGGGCGCAGGTCCAGGTGGATCCATGGCCGCCAAGTTTGCCGCCCGCGAGGGTGTGAATACCCTGCTGATAGAGAAGAGACAAGAAATCGGTTCCCCGGTTCGATGCGCCGAGGGCATCGCAAAAGGCTGGATGGAGGAGTGCGCCGTCCCGATGGATCCAAGCTGGATTGCATGCGTTCCGGAAGCAGCACGAATATTCGCCCCCAATGGATCTTTCGCACTTGTGGCCGCCGATCGAGCAGGCGATGAGGTGGGGCTCACAATTGAGCGAACGCTTTTCGATAAAGCCCTGGCAAGACATGCAGCGGAAGCCGGCGCCCGCATCCTGCTCAAGACGCATGCCCGCGACGTGATTGCATCCAATGGCGCCGTTTGCGGCGTAACGGGCAAATCGATGGGCGAGGAGATCGAAATTCGCGCCAAGGTTACGATTGCCGCCGATGGATTTGAATCTCAGGTGGGCCGCTGGAGCGGCTTGGAGACCGGCGTTACGCCTCAGGACGTCATCTCGGCATTTCAATACAGGCTATGCAACATCGAATGCGATTCCCGCTATTTGGACTTCTACTTTGGTTCCTTCGCTCCAGGCGGGTACATCTGGGTTTTTCCGAAAGGCCCAAGGATCGCCAACGTCGGCATCGGCATTGCAGCATCGCAATTGCGCGAGCCCGGCCAAGCCAAAGCCTGTCTTGATCGCTGGATCGCGCAGCAGTCGGGATTGTCCAATGGTCAGGCGTTGGACATGGTTGCCGGAGGGGTTTCCACGAACAAGCCTCTGTCAAAAACGGCATCTGCTGGACTCATGCTGGTCGGCGATGCGGCGCGCCTGATCAATCCCTTGACCGGCGGTGGGATTGTGAATGCATGCATCTCAGGCAAACTTGCCGGTGAGACCGCCGCTGCCGCGATTCAATGCGGCAACTATGGAGAAAGCTTCCTCCAACGGTACGAACGCGCCTGGCGCGATCGCATGGAGCAACGGCTCATTCGCAATTGGATGGCCAAAGAAAAACTCGTTACGTTCGACGACGATACTTTCAATCGCGTCATCCAAACACTGGCGGAAGCCAAACCGCATGCCAGCACGCTTTCGCTTCTGCTGGCTTTGGCAAAAAAACACCCGGATCTAGCAGCCAGTTTTTCGGATTTATTGTGGGCTTAAATCGCATTTCTCAAATGGATTCAATAATCTCTCCGGATTAACAACTGGATCAATTCATTACAGACTGACACAATGAAATTCAGCGATCCCGCAATCATATGGCCTGCTCCCGGATTTCCAGCGTTCCTTGAGCCTCGCAATCAACATCTTGACGTGATCGTCGCATGCCTCAATCCGCAGGAAGCTCTGCGCGAATGGGCGCAAGAGATTTCATTGCATGATCGCCTCGGAAATACCTTCATTCCTTTGTTGACAGAGGAAATCGCGCAGGCAGAACCGCAAGAAATTGCCGATAAAGCCGCTCAGTTTTCCGCCTTGCCCTCAGCAACTGGACTGAACTTTGCACGGATTCGATTCCGCGCGCCTCAGTTCTTTCCTCAATCCTCCGCTCGCGAAATGCAGCTCTTCGATTTGAGTTTCAAAGGGCGAGTCGCACGTCCTCGATCAGTTGTTTTTTCCCGCCAGCCGAGCAAAATCTTGAAGATAGCTTTTGCAAGCGACCTTCATGTAGCCCATCTTTGGAATGATATAGCAGATGCAGCCGATCGATACGCTCCTGAGCTTGCTGAAGTCGTAGCTAACCCCCATCGCCTTCTTGATAATTTCATCGATGAAGCCAATTCCCTCGCTGCCCGCGGCGATCTTGATTTGGTCGTGCTTGGAGGAGATCTGGTAGATCACGCGCATAGGCACCCGCGCGCGAAAAAAAGAGACGGTGCCGCCAGCAACATACATCTTCTGCTCGCCCTGCTCGATCGGCTCGAAGTTCCGACGTTGATGATTCCAGGGAATCACGATCACCGCGCCTATCCCCGGCGCCCCCGGTCCAGTGGCCTGGATGTAATCGGCATCTCACGGCAGCAAAGCGAGTCGCTGCTCCGCAAGTCCGGATTATGGGACTTCTGGCCGCTATCCCTTCGCGACCTTGATGCCTTGCAGACTGACGATGATGCGGGGATTCCGGCTCTCAGCGACTATCTGACGCACGGCGCTCCGGCAACCAACTACTGTGTCTCGCTCCGCGGATTGCGCCTGCTGTTGGCTTCTTCAGGATGCGATATCCTAGCCCGGTGGCGCACTGTGGAACCTGAACGATTGGGATTGCTCGTGCGCGGGCTGCGCACCGCCCTGTCCTGTCCCGATTCCGAAGGCTTTTCCGAAACTCAGCTCGCGCAAATTACACGCTGGCTCAGCGGGAGTCGAGGTGCGGCGCTTTTTTTCCACGCCCCTCTCCTGGCAACAAGAAAGGGCGTGCAAAACCGGGGGCACATTTGCTTGCTCGATTCCGGGCCGCAGGAGTCTCTCGGCAGGCGCGTTTGGTTTGAGAAAAGGTTGCAGAAAGCAGGGTTTCGATGTGGCGTTAGCTTTCGCAATCCGGGAGCGCTGATTGAGAAGCTTTCGTCGACCACCGGTCCGATCGCGGCTTTTTCCGGTCATGTGCATTACCCCAGCGCAGTGGAAATAGATCGGGATACAAAGCAGGCGCATTTCATCAATCCGAGTCAGGCAGCGTCCAGAACGGATACTCTTACGCTATTGACGGCGCCAGCTCTTGGCCAGTTGGGCCCGCTGGCGGCGCATCGGCCCGGCTATCTGCTGGCGCGGTTTGAGGATGGTGCGCTTGTATCCTTGCAGTGCCGCACGGTAAGCTTTCGCGGTTGAATTGTCGCGGATCTGTTTGTGTCCAGATCGGTTCTCAAGCGGTATGCTGCACGCTTGGAATTGTAGTGTCTGGTCGCAATTGCCGTCTTCGTATGTGGAGCCAAGATTCATGTCTATGATCTGCGCTATGGGATTAATCTATGCCGCCATGATCGCCGGCCAATCAACGCCGTCGCTTTCTCCCACCGCCGTCGACAAAGCATTCAATCGCATATACAACCATGATTTCACAGGAGCCTATGCGATTCTGGACGCCGAGATGCGCCTCCATCCAGAGGATCCGCTTATGCCTGCCGTATATGGCGCTGCTTTGCTGTTTTCTGAGTTCGATCGTTTGAAAATCATGGAGCTGGAATTTTTCGAAAGCGATGACAAAATCACTGACAGGAAAAAACTAAAGCCGGATCCCGCCGTCCGCAAGCAATTGTTTGAGACAACGGGGAAAGCGAGGAAACTGGCCCAAGCCAAGCTTGTCGTCAATCCAAACGACAGCATTGCATTGTTCGCCTTGTGCACGGCAGCGGGGGCAGAGATGGATTACATGGGGTTAGTAGAAAAGAAATATATCCGCGCATACTCTCTGTCCAAGGAATCCCAAAAGTATGCCAGGAGGCTGCTTGCTCTGGATCCACCCGACTACGATGCCTATGTAACTATGGGGGTGATGGAGTATGTTGTTGGAAACCTGAACTTTTTCTTTCGGCTGTTCATCCGCTTCGATCAGATCAAGGGAAGCAAGCAAAAGGCTATTGAGGATCTGAAGAAGGCAGCGGATTTCGGCCGATACTATCGACCCTTTGCCAAAATCTTGCTGTCCGTCATATACCTGCGAGAGAAACAGACAAAGCTTGCTTTGGATCTGCTGAGAGAATTGGAGAGCGAATTTCCTGAGAACCTTCTGGTAAAACGCGAAATCAAGCGAGTGGAGGAAAAGCTCAACAGCACTCAGAAAAATTCCCCAAAAGGGCGATAGCGCTGCTCCCACGCACATGAAAAGGATTAGTTTGACGCGCATGCCTGCCAGGATAGCGAGCGAAATGGCAGGGCACTCCGCATATTTGATGGATTTTTTATGAGCCAATTACTGTGCTTGCTGTTAAGGTATTGCCGGAATGCAGAGTGATTATTTTATCAATCAACCTTTGGCGATTATTGGTATCGCATGCAGATTTCCTGGCGCGGATAATCTGGACGAATTCTGGAATCTGGTGCAGAGAGGCGCCGGCGCGATAGCAGAATTGCCCCCCGATCGACTGAAGAGATCTTTCTATTATAGTCCTGCCAAAGGCAAGGATTCTGAAGGCAAAACCTATTCCACCCTCAGCGGGATTGTTTCCACCCCCCAGTTTGATGCAAAACTCTGTGCCGAGCCGGACGCGTATGACATCGCCCATTTGATAATGCTGGAAGTAGCGGCAAACGCCTGTCGCGATGCCGGGTGGGACCCTCTGGCGTTGCCATTGCGTAATGCCGGCGTTTATATTGGCCATGCGCGCACCAGCTCTCTTCCGGCGGAAATTGCATTTTCAATCCATGTGGAGGATTGTGTCGGATATCTTGGCCAGGTGCCGGCATTTAAAAATCTGCCGGATTCCCTGCGCCATTCAATCGCAAACAGCATAATCCGCAACGTGCATCAGAACAGGCCGCACCATCGGGAATCGGGCAAGCCTTTTGGGGATCCGGCTATGGCTGCGACCCTTGTATCGCAAACTCTGAATTTGACCGGGTCGCATAGGGTGATCGACGCGGCCTGTGCTTCATCACTGTTCGCAGTGGCACTTGCCGCGGTCCCGCTGCAGGAAGGGCGCATCGACATGGCAATCGTGGGCGGCGCCTCATTCGGCAACTGGCAGAGCCTGGCGCTGTTCTCAAAAGCACAGGCTTTAAGTGCATCCGGCAGTTATCCCTTTGATGCACGCGCCGACGGATTCATCAGCTCCGATGGGTATGCTGCCATTATTTTGAAAACCCTGAATCGAGCTCTTGCCGATGGCGATCGCATACACGCGGTGATTCGTGGAATCGGCTTGTCTTCGGACGGGCGCGGTAAAAGCCTCTGGGCACCGCGCAAAGAAGGACAGGTTGAGGCGATTCGGAGGGCTTACGCCAGCGGTATCGATCCCTCGCTTATTCAATATATCGAGGCGCACGGCACCTCAACACAATTAGGAGATGCCACCGAATTGCAGTCTCTGGCAGAAGTTCTGAGCCCCAAGCTTCCCCATGGCCTGAAAATCCCAATCGGAAGCGTCAAAGGAAACATCGGTCATACTTGTGAAGCCGCAGGGCTGGCGGGATTGATCAAGACAGTGTTGGCAATGCATCATGGAATTATTCCTCCTGCCGCCGGTTTTGAGTGCCCGAGTCCGGAAATCAACCTGGAGCACTTCCCTTTCATTATTCCAAAAAAATCCATTGAATGGCCCACTGCGCTTGAGGGGCAACCTCGACGGGCGGCTGTTGATGCTTTCGGCATCGGTGGATTGAACGCGCATCTTGTCATCGATGAGTTTGTTCCCTCCTCTCAGAAAACCGTATCGATTCCTGCGGACCTCGGTGTTGGAGAAAATAAAGAGGTAGCGATAATCGGCGCGGGCGCAATTTTCCCTGGCGCACCCACCGCAACTGCTTTCTGGGAAATGATGGCCTCCGGCCGCGATCCCAAGTCCGTGGTGACAGCGGAAAGATGGGACGCCGACGTCTATTGGAATCCTCATGAGGTCGGTCCCTGGCGCTCGCCATCGCGTATCGGCGGATTCATATCCGATTTCAAACTCGACGCCAAAAGATTTCGTATTCCGCCGAAACAGATGGAAACGGCCGATCCACTTCAATATATGGTGCTCGATGCGGCCGACCAGGCCTTGCGTGATGCCGGATACGACAATAAACCGTTCGACAGGCGGCGGGTGGCAGTGATCGTCGGGACGATGTTCTGCAGCGATTTCATGCGGAATTTGACTGTTGCGCTGCAATACCCTGAGTTTGAGCAGGAGCTGCAGAACCTCTTGAGCGAACAGAAACTGCCGGAAGAACAGGTCCGCGACATACTGGCTGGGGCGCGGAATGTTTTTCACCGGCGCAAACCCATGCTCAAAGATGAAACCGGAAGTTTCAGCGCCAGCACGCTTGCTTCCCGCATTGCCAGGACGTTGGATCTCATGGGGGGAGCTCTCAGCGTGGATGCCGAAGAAGCCTCCTCGGGCGCCGCACTGGATGCGGCAACCGCGCTGCTTCGTTCGAAAGCGTGCGATATGGTGCTGTGCGTCGGCGCGCAACGATCCATGGATATTGGAATTTATGAGGAATATGCCCTGCGGGGCCTATTGACTGCGGATGATCAAGGATTTATTCCTGCCGAAGGAGCCGGGATAGTGCTCCTGAAGAGGGCAACGGATGCCCGCAGGGATGGGGACCCCATCCGCGCCATCATCAAAGAGGTTCGCGGCGGCAGAGGGGAGGCCCGCAGCTTGCTCGACCCTGTGGCCAGGCAAATGGGGCATGCGTTGGGGGCTTCAGGAATGGCAAGCGTTCTGGCGGCCATCGCGCCAGAAGCCGCCGCATCGGCCACTGTGACGACCGCAACTCCCCGCGGCCTGAGTTTCGAAATTGATATCGAGAAGCGGATGGCGGACGGGCAAAGCCGCGTTGCATTTATGTTTCCCGGCCAAGGTTCGCAATATACCGGAATGCTGCGCGAGCTTGTGCGGGAATCCTCCGCAGCCGCCGCAAAGCTGCACGAAGTGGATGCACTCATGAAAAGGCTCGGATATCAAAGCTTCTCCGAGATTGCATGGGAATCCGGCACCGGCCTCGGGACAGACTCTTTTCAAACGCAGGTTTCAGTGTTGCTGGCAGATACCATTTTTGTGGCCGCCCTAAATGATCTGGGCGTACATCCTGATGTTGTTGCGGGACACAGCTATGGGGAGTTCCCGGCGCTTGTTGCTGCAGGCGCCTGGACTCTGGAGCAAGCGATTCGAGCGACACGAGTGCGCGCCGATCTGGTGGAATCAAGCGCCGGCATTGATTGCATGCTGATGGCAACCAATGCTCGACTGGCAGACGCGCAGCGGATCGTCCATGATTCAGAGCTCTCCGTGCATATTGCGATTCTGAATGCTCCAGATCAAACCATAGTAGGCGGATCGGGCGGCGATCTTGAACGCATCACGCCACGGCTGAAAGCCGAAGGTTTCCACTGCTCTCCGCTGTCTCTCCCGGGCGCGTTTCACACACCTCTATTTGGAGATATTCGGGACCCGTTCTTGCGCGCTCTTTCATCAATCCATATCCTTCCGCCGCGGATTCCACTGTTGAGCAGCGTGTCTGTTCGCTATGTTGCCGATCCGACGGAGATCCGTGAAAACCTGGCAACGCAGCCGTCGACAATTCTCAATTATCCGAAAATCGTGGGCAGGCTTGCAGCAGATGGCGTGACCGTATTTGTAGAAGTGGGTCCCCAACAGGTACTGACGAGGCTGAATCAACGACTCCTGGGTCGCAGCGCTTTAGCCATTGCTTGCGATCATAACCAAAATCCGGGGATGGCCCAGTTGACGAGAGTGAAACAAACGCTAGAAAGGCACGGCGTTACTATTTCGGCGAATCCAATTCAGCGCAAGCGCTCCGATCTGCAGGAAACGCCAAAGCCTGAAATTCTCCATTTCGATGCGACCCTCCGTCGAAAAGAGAAAAATCTGCGTCGCTCCGACGAGGCGGCTCCCATAGCCGAACAGGCGCCAATACTGGAATCCCGGTTGGACGGCAACACGGATTGGGAGTCCTACCTGATTCAATTCGTTTGCGAACAAACCGGGTATGCGCGCGAAGTCATTGATTTCGATGCGGATCTCGAATCCGATCTGGGTATTGATAGCATTAAGAAAATGCAGCTCTTCAGCGAATTGCGCGGGCGTTTCGATTTCAACGGCCTTCAGCCCTCAGCCCTGGCTAATTTTTCCACGCTGCGACATGTGCTCGGTTTCCTGCAGCGCAGCGGGAAAACAAAGGAAAACAGCGCAATCTCTCTTCCTTCTTCCGTTGCGGGAAATAGCCGGACGCTGAAGATCCTCAGACTTCAGGGAAGTCCGTATGCTATGGGACGAGAGCATGGACGGCGCCAGGCTGGAGAAATCCAGGCAATCGTCCGCAGCTACATCGACATCCTGGGAGGCAACATTGGCCAGCGGCAGGATTTGAAGGCGGCCATGCAGAACCTGGATGACTATTTCGGCAAAACGAGTTTGGAGGAACTGCGCGGATTGGCGGATGGTGCGGGATTGCCTCTGGAGATTATTGCCGGGTTCAATCTTGCGCTTATGCCCGAGCTTTTGCCGGGTTGTTCTCACTTCGCTTTTTGGGATTGCTCCAACGGGTTCCGCGAAATTTTGCATGGAACCAATGAGGATGCCCCCTTGGCCCTGACGCTGGGCCGGGAGCTTATGCCCGCTGCACTAGTGCGTCATCCGGAAGCGGGCATACCGCATCTGACATTCGTTTTGCCGGGACAATTCGCCGGCCTCAATGGCATTAATGCCCGAGGGCTAGCTGTTTCCAGCACGCTGCTATTGGACAGGATGCCATCCGGGGATATGCATCGCGGCCGAATGCACGGCGACCTGGTGAAGGAAATTCTGGAAAATGCCGCAGATATCGAAACTGCCGTAAGCATCGTGCGCCGAGCGCGCCGGGCAGGCGGATGGGGACTTCTGCTCAGCCATCAGGCGACACAAAATCTGCATTATCTCGAATATGACGAGAGGGAGGTTGCGGTAGATTCGCGGCAGGACCATATTGTTGGAGCCAATCACAGCCTTCTGGGAGTCATCCCCCGAACCGCGCGCCGGAGCACTCGATCGATCGCCTGACGCGTCTGAAAAAACTGGTGAGCTCAAATGGAAACGGCGGCTGTTCCATGGAAGCGGTTCAGGCGGCACTGCGCGACTGCCACGATTTGTCACGGGATTGCAGGGCTTCGCGTCCGACGATGAGCACGGTGCGCCGGGTTGACAATCTGATGAGCCTGGTGATGCGTCCGCACCAGAATGAAGTCTGGGTTGCTCCAGGCGTGGAGGCAGAGACCTATGAACGGCTCGATCTAAATGAGTTATTCAATCCTCACAGTATGCGTCGCTGGGTGCTGAGAACAGTTGAATCTCCATGTCCATCGTCAGGGCAGCTGCGTTTTCGAGGCGCTTCTCTTGTAGTCGGCGACAATCCGGCGGCAAGGGCGCTTAAATCCCAACTCGTTAATCAGGGCGCAGCCGTAGTCGATTTGTTCGACAAACCGGAAGACGCACTCGACTTTTTCGAGCGAGCGTGGGATTCGAACCCGGTGCTGCACCTGTTCCTGATGTCCGGACGGGGCGAACGGGCTCCAGATCTATTGTCTATCTATGGATTATGCCAGCGTTGGGTGGAGCGTGTCCAAAAGGCAAACCTGTTGTCGGAAGCTACCCTGGTTGCAGCCACGTCGCTGGGAGGCGATTTTGGCTTTTCCGGCCACATCGGCAGTGTGGAGGGCGGGGGATTGGCCGGGTTGCTGAAAGCGATTCGGCGGGAATTCCCGGACCTTAAAGTCAAGATTGTTGATGCGCTCCGCGAAGAGTCGCACGATCGCCTGGCGTCTGAGATCATCTATGAGTTTGGTTCGACTGCCGCGGAAGCAGAGGCCGGCTACCGTCTAGGCAAGCGTTTTACGGTGCGTGCAATTCAACGTCCGGCATTGCCTCGATTGCCTGTTCCTATTACGCGGGGCGGCGCCTGGCTTGTTTCTGGAGGAAAGGCCGGGATTACAGCGTATATCGCTCGATCGCTGGCCGAAAAATTTGACCTGAGAATGCATGTGCTCGGTCGCAGCCCGGAAGCCGATCTCGAGTATCCGGCTACCTATCATTGCTGCGATGTTGCTGATATTGCGGCGCTGGAAGCAATCCTCAAACATATCCGGCGGGATTCCGGGCCGATCCGCGGCATCGTCCACGGAGCGGGAGTGGAATCTGCGGCGCGCTTCGAACGGAAGGACAGGGAGAGCGTTCGAGCGACAATTGCTTCCAAAGCGGATGGAGCTTCTTACTTGATGGAATTAACCCGGACGGATCCGCTTGAAGTTTTTCTTGCGCTCGGTTCCGTCAGCGGACGCTTCGGCGGCCATGGCCAGACCGACTATTCCCTGGCCAGCGATCTGCTTGCCAAGCACATCCAGCGTTTCCGCCTGGAAAGGCCGGACTGCGCTTCGATTGCCTTCCATTGGCCGGCCTGGGATGATATCGGCATGGCGATGCGTGCTGAAAGCCGTGCAGCGTTGGAGCTGGCCGGGCAACGATTTATGCCGCCGAAGGAGGGATTGGAGCATCTTTTTGCCGAACTGAATGCCGGTGCTCCCGAAGGAGAGGTCCTGATTCTGGATGGTCCGGGAACGCTCGATCTGGATGGATGCATGCACCCGGCATCGGGTCCTGCTGTGCGGATGCCGCTCATCGAAGGCACTCTGACTGCGAATCCAACGCGCACTGTGGCCGAGATACGGTTCAATCCCGTTGCGGATCCTTTCTTGCGAGAACACTGCTATCACGGCGTTCCCTTGCTCCCGGCCGCGGCAGGATTAGAAGCCCTTGCAGAAGGAGCCGCATTATTGGGGGGGAAGGGCAACTGGCGCTGCAGGATGTGGATATTCAAAGCGGATTTGGCTTTCCCAATCGGCGTCCGCTGTGGACAAGAGCGGAGGTTGCACGGGATGCGGAAGGTGCGGCGTGTCGCCTCGTCGGCGAATTTCGCAGCCGCGATGGAAAGCTCATCGATCCGGATCGCGTTCTGATCTCCGGGAACGCTCGCTATGATGCATCGGCGAGTCCCAGCCCTGTTCCTGACGAAGTCTCCGGACTATGGCACCCTATGCAATATCCAAAGGATGGGCCGCTGATTCACGGGCCGTCTTTCCGATGCTTGAAGGAACTTGCATTTAGCGAAAAAGGGGGGGCCGGCAAGATAGTTGCGCAAGCTGCCGAAAAAGTCGGAGGCGTGCGCCAGGGTGCATGGCTGATTCCAGTTGCAGAATTGGATGCCTGCCTCGTTGCGTGTGGAGGCTATGCCCTGAAAATACTGGGCATGCTGGCCTTGCCCAAGAGGTTTGATCTGTTGCGGTTTTTCCGGCAACCGATCGATGGAGAGCTCTGCCTGATTCATTTCTGCTACCGGGGCCGTGAGGATGTCCTGTTACGTTTTGACTTTGATCTCTTTGGCGCGGATGGTGCCGCAATCCTCCAGGTTAAAGGATTTGGCGCCGCGATTGTAGGACAGGGAGCGGATCTATGATTGACCTTACGGGCCGTCTGGCGCTGGTGACGGGAGCCGCTCGCGGTATCGGGCGTTCGTGTGCCTTGCGTCTTGCGGAAGCGGGAGCCGACGTCATCGTGAATTATGTTACCTCGCGCGCCGCAGCCGAGGAGGTAGCGCAGAAAATCCAGGTTATGGGACGACGGACTGCAGTCGTAAAGGCGGACATCAGCGAACAGGACGATATTGTTTCGATGATCGATTTTGTGAAGGAGTCATTCGGCAGACTCGACATCCTGGTGAGTAATGCGGCTACCGGGGGATTCCGGCCGCTGATGGCGACGACGGCGCGCCAATTCGAAGCGGCTATGAACACCAATACCCGCGCGCTGCTATTTCTGATGCAATCGGCGCTGCCCCTTTTGCGCAGGAAGGAAGGGCGGGCTAAAGTCATTGCCCTGACCAGCCATGGATCGCGCTTTGCATTGCCCATGTACGGATTGATCGGAAGCACGAAAGCGGCGCTGGAAAGCCTGGCACGGCATCTGGCATTGGAATTGGGGAGCGAAGGGATCAATGTCAATCTTGTTCAAGCCGGGTTGGTCGAAACGGATTCAACGCGCAGCGTTCCCGGGAGCAAGCACCTGTTCGACCTGCGCCAGTCGCGGAGCCTGGCCGGCGACCGAATCCTTGAAGCCGGCGACGTTGCCGATGTCGTTCTGTTTCTTGCGAGCCCTCTCAGTGACCTGATTCAGGGGCAGACGATTGTGGTCGACGGTGGCGCGGCTATCCACATCGGAGAGGGAATGCTATGAATACAATCTGCCTGGCCCTGATGCTGGCGGCGATGGCAGGACCCGGAGCGAGCGTCGGATCGCCCGCGATCGATAGGGCTTTCAACCGGATGTACAATTTCGATTTTGCGGGAATGCACTCCATCTTGGACGAGCACGTCCTCGCTCATCCTGAAGATCCGATGGCCTATTCGACTCGGGCCGTTGCTTTTCTTTTTTCCGAGCTGCATCGGATGAATATTCTCGAAACCGACTTCTTCACGGACGACGATCAGCTCACCGACCGGAAGAAGCTGAATCCGGATTTGGCGGTACGGGCAAAACTGTTTCAGATGACAGGTGAGGCGAGAAAAAAAGCCGGCGCGATCCTGGATTTGAAGCCGGAGGACAGGAACTCCATGTTCGCGATGTGTATGGCGGCCGGGGTAGAGACCGATTACACGATGCTGGTTGAAAAGAAGTACATCCGAAGTTTTTCCATGTCAAAGGAATCCCAGAAGCATGCGCGCAGGCTGCTGGCAATGGATCCGCCCCTATCCGATGCTCATCTGACGCTGGGGATGGTGGAGTACGTCGTAAGCAACATGAACTGGTTCTTCCGGCTGTTTGTGCATTTCCATCAGATCGAGGGGAGCAAGCAGAAAGCGATCGAGAATCTCAAGGAAGTTATTAAGGGAGGGCAGTATTATGCGCCCCTTGCCAAAATACTCCTTTCAGTCATTTATTTGCGCGAAAAGCAGCCGCACCAGGCACTTGTCCTGATGCAGGAAATGCAGCGGGATTACCCCGAAAATCCTCTCATTCAATCCGAAGTGAAGAAAATCTCCGATAAAATCACCAAAGCCACGTTGATCAAGAATTAGTCTCAGGGAGATCTCTTCCGGTTTGCACGGATTGGCATTTTCCCGTTCCCCGTTTTATCGCTTTGGCGCAATGGTTTCTATTGAGATCAGAAGCAGTCATACTTAATTGATCTCGCACCTCCTCGCTGCTCGGTCCCGGGACCTGGCATGAACTTCAAATGCGAAATTGTCCAGAGCCGAGGTGTTGATGGGATCGCCATTGAACGAGAGCGTCAAGCTTATCAGTCCATCACGCTCCGCTATGTGATGAAATTGAGCCTCGGCGATCTTGGTTGGCATGCATTCCAGAGGACCTACGTTTATCACGCCATCGATTTGGTTTTGCCGCCATTCGCATAGCGGCGCGCCAACGGTCAGGATCGCCTCGCCCTCCAACGCAGCGGTCACATAGGGCCGTGCGGCTTTTACTACCGCAGCGATATTGGGAGGCGTTAGCCCAGCCGAGATGAGGAGCCAGGGCTGAAAACGCGGCGGATTCGATCCGATGCCGTACGAGATCGCCAAATCGATCTGCAAGGCGGTTTCGGCCGGGCGTGTTTCTCCGGATATAGGAGCAGTAATTCAGCCACTCTGCGTTCGGAGAAAGATGGACGCACAGGCCGCGCGCTTCGAGTTTTTCGATCAGGTAATCATTGCTGAATTCAACTGCCCGCACATAAATCTCTCCTGCCAGCTTTACAACGGGCAATTTTTCCGGTTTGCGCAGAGCGGCAAACTCAGCGCCCGCCCGATCGAGCAGCTTGCGGATAGAAAATAGCCGGCCTGTAAGCACCTGCTGTAAAACCGACCCTCAGGGAAAGATCGCCGCGCGCCATTGACTCCATGATAGTCCACCAGCTTGCGGCTGCCAATAGGCATAACACTCTTCAGCCGCGCCACGGACTCGTTCGATCGGGCGCGTATCCAGTTTAGCTTGCCGCAACAGGTCGCTTGCCACCACGCCTGTGAACAAAAGGATTTCCGCGCCCTCAGGCATGTCATCAAAATAGCCCGTGTCTTTGGGAGACCAGATGCGGACCCGGTCGCGCCAGCCGAGGCGTTCGAGCACGATTGTATTAAGAAGGTTGTAAACGCCGAAACGGCAAGGGCCGTCCGTACCAGCCATCATATAAACAAACCGGTCGCCATCTTTCGCGTCTTCCAGCCGTTGTATAAGCGAGCCGAGCGTCAACGGCATCGGCAGGCATTCTTTCCCGGACGTGTGCCGCCTTCCCACCCGAAGAGTTTCGGCAGTTGGAGGGGGCAAAGCCTCCGCGTTCAAGCCCAGGCCGCGAAACACTGCCGCTACTACCTCCGACGCCGGTCCGATGTAGGGAAGCAGCAAACGTTCGTTTGAACCGGCACGCGGAATATATCGTTCCGACTGTGTTGTGCTGAGCTGAACAGATCCAAAGTGATTTATGACTGCGGATTTGCGCGACGCACGGGCGTCTTCTTCGGCGCAATGCAGGAATGCTTCTACGCGCGTCTTCGTGCCTGCATCGCCGGAATGGCCGTCCGTTTCGATGATGGAGAATGGTTTGCCTTCCATCACATAGGCTGCGAAGTGCAAGTTGAAACTGTCCGGACCGCAGGAATAGTTGCTGCAGTACAATGCGTAAGTTCCCGGCGTGCGGCGAACTTGATGCGCGACGCGTAGAATGTCCTGGCCATAGCCCCAATACATATCGGAAAACATTGGCGTGTTTTCATCCAGAGGAAAGCAGTCCACAGGAATTCCTATCACGCCCTGCTCGCGCAATATGGCCGGAATGTTTGAATTCAGCACCGTATTGTAAATAGTGTAATTCCGTCCCAGTACAATCACCGGCATGATGCGCTCGGCATGGCAAAATTCCAGCGCCCGGCTTCCGATCTGCCGGCAAGCTTTGTCAAACGCTGCTTGCGCCTCCACTCCGGCGCGCCATGCACGTCGCCATTGGCTGTCCTTCAATTTCAATTCCTGCGCCAGCGCATGGCAGCTTGCCAGAAATCGTTTCGATTCGAGGCCGCCTTCGTCAAAATCAATGCATGGCGCCAGAAGCCGTTGTTTCTGGCCCGCCTTGCAGCCATTGGTTTGGGGCATTATCCGGCGCATCAAATCGGGGGCCGCCTGAACAATGGGGCATACGACGGAGCAACGTTGTTCGTGTGGCCGCGGCAGGCTGCGCAGCATCGGAACAAAAATCCAGTCCGCTGCTGTTTCAAACATATGCCCTGCCACTCCATGGAAAAGCTGCATGGGTGCGCAGAACGCCGCCTGAGCGGTCTGTATGCCCCGTTTGAGCGTGTCGGATCCGCCGTTGCTCACAATCTCGACATCGAATCCCGCCTCATGGAAGAATGTTGAAAAAAATGGGAGCAATCCCTTTAGCATGAATTCATCGCTGAGCGCGATGCGCGGTTTGCCGCTGTGCGCGGCGAACTGCGCAATAATTTTCTTCATAATTTCGGCGCGTTCGCGGAACGGATCCGGAGCCAGATCGGGCAGTTTTTTCTTGCGAGCTCCTTTGTCATGAAGCGAACAACCCCCGCCCCAGGTGAAGACCTGGCTCTGGCTGCGGATCATAGTATGTAAACGGTCGATGCGGCAATGATTGCCCGCGCCTCCGCAGCCTCGAATTGAGCTGCATACAAACGTGTCTTTTTGGTCTACTTTCGCCTCTAAAAATCGAGTTGGATCGAGCGGCGCAGTTCGAGAGAGGTCCAGTTCGCGCAACTGCCAGCAGCGCGATTCCAAGAGCGCCCACACCGCCAGGATTGGGCGGCACAATAACTTCGCTGCCCGTTTGCCGCGCCACTGCCGCAGCAAGCGCATTCGAGGAAAATGGCATGCCCTGGCAAAAGATCACTTTCCCGACAGAGCGATTGCCCTTGACGCGATTCAAATAGTTCTTGACGATCGAATCGTAGAGGCCGGAAATAATCGCCGGCTGCTCCACTCCCGCAGCAACCGCTTCGTCAATTACTTCGGCCATGAATACCGAACAGTGCTGTCCCAACGAAACGCCGCAGGATGAACTCAGGGCAATTTGTCCCAGTTGCTGAATATCCTGGATGCCGGCGAATTTTCGGCCCTGCTCTTCAATAAACGATCCGGTGCCTGCGCTGCACGCTTCGTTCATTGCGCAATCCACGATGCGTCCTTCCGCAAGCCGGATGTATTTCGCGTCCTGCCCGCCGATTTCAAAAATTGTGTCCACGCGCGCGTCAAAATGCAGAGCTCCGGCGGCATGTGCGACGATTTCGTTTACCACGAACACGGCGTCCCGGCCGTAGCAGGCCGCCAGCAGCGAACCGGCAATTTCACGCCCGCTGCCGGTGGCGCCGAATGCAACCACGGGATACTTTGCCGCCGGACTTGCGCTGAAGCGACGCAATAAATCCTGTGCTGCTCCTACAGGGTCGCCCAGTGTCTGGCGATACGCCGCCCAAACCGTCTCCAGGGTTTCAAGATCCAGCGCTATCGCTTTTGCTCCAGTCGAACCAATATCGAAGCCGATGACGATGCTCCGGCGTTTGCCATTGACGGCCGCCCACGGTTGCACCGGCATGCGGCGAACTCTGCCGAGCGCATCGGCCAACGAAGGAAGACGCTCCAATTTCAACTCGCGAGACGGCAGTAAGAGATCTTCCAATGCCGGCGGTTGCTCCGGATTTTCAGCCGCGATCAATCCGCAGCCCAGCGCTTCCAGGCAAAGTGAATCCTCCTCGCTAAGCGGAAGGATCTCCATTCCGTGGCGCGCCAAGGACTCGCCCAGAACTCGACGCACCCGCGATGAGCGGCTGATGCCTCCGGTCAGGAGAACGCGCTTTGGGCTGACACCCGGTTTGATCAGAGTGAGGACGTTTTCACACACCGCATCAAACAGGCCCGCAAGGATGCGAGCGCGGTCCTCACCCTTGTTTGCGAGATGCGTCATGTCCGTTTTTAAAATTACCGGGCAGCGGCCCGAAAGCGGCGCAGGATCCGTCACATCGGCGCAAAGCGAAGCGGCTTCCTCCACCGTCAGAGAAAAGCGCTCCACCAACTGGCTGAGGAAATTTCCGGTTCCTTGCGAACAGCGGTTGTTTTCGCGGAACACGGTGATTCCATTGGCTCGAACCTCCAGCACGGAAAAGCCGTGGCTGCCTATGTTAATGACCGTGATCGGGCCGTCGCCGAAAAGAAACCGGCAGCCTCGCAGCTGAGCCTGTTTTGCGGGAATTCTCGGCAAATGAATTTGCGGCGAAAAACGTCCGGTGACAGCAGCGTTGGATACAGTCTGCCAATCAACATGACTCAAGGCGTCCAGCAGCGCAGCTGCAGGCTTTTTCCCATGCTCGATTACTTCACGCTCGGCCTATGCGCCATCCGCTTTCACTGCGCAGCAGTTCCACTAATTTCAGAGTTTCCGCTCCCGCATCGATGCCGATGAAACGGCTGCCTTTTGTCGTGGACTCCGGATAAATATTCAGCATCTTTGTCTCGATTATGAGTGGGGATACACCTTTCTTTAAGCTAAATTTAGATCAGTGGCTACAGCTGTTCAACTTCTTTGTGAATTCAGCCTATCTCAGATGTCTGCACGCCAAAATCTTTGCACGCAAAAAGAACCTCAATATGCGAACTGTTTTTGCGTGGCATGCGCAATGAAACAATGGTATTTATGGAGCATTCGTCAGAAGAATGGCTGCTGCCCTATGGGTAAGGATAAATGTGGATAAGAGTGAAACGGCATCTCCTGTTGAACTGAAATATCAGGAACGAATCGACGCAATGACGCCAAAGGAACGTGTCGCGCGCGCCGCTTCGTTATTCCAATGGACCCGGGAAACAATCGCCCGCCAGATCATTGCCGAGTCAGGACCGATGGATTCCGAACAACTGAAGTGGCGCGTGGCCATGCGCCAGTATGGGGCAGATAAAACAACCCGGGAGATGATTCAAAAGGTGCTTGATAATGTTCGCCCTTGAAACATTTCGCACAACGCTCGGCAAAATCATTAAAATCCTCTATCAATACAAAATCCGTTTCCATTTGACCGGCGGGATTACAAGCATCGCATACAGTGAACCCCGAATGACGCAAGATGTGGATATCGTGGTCGACAATAAAGCGATCATGACGCAGCTTGATTCGTTTCTCGACTCCTTGCGCGCTTCGGATTTTATATTTGATGAGGCCGCTATCCGCATCGCCATAGATAAAAGACAAATGTTTCAATTGCTCGATTCCGTGGAAGCATTAAAGCTGGACATCTATCCGCGAGAATTGATTCCAGGAGAACTCGAACGGTCCAATTCACTTGAATTGTTCGATGGAATAATCGTCCCGATAGCATCGCTTCCCGATACTGCTATATCAAAGCTTATCTGGATCAGGAAAGGAAGCCATAAGAACCGCCGCGATCTGCGCCACCTTTTAAGAAACTCGACGCCGGGCCAGCGGCAAGCCATTGAAAAACTGGCGATAGAATTTGGGTTGGGAGATTTGCTTTCCGAAGTCTTGTCGGAATCAGATGAAATCGACGTTTAGGGGAACCGGATGGAACGTCGGGACCGTTGCCATCATCAGAC
This sequence comes from uncultured Acidobacteriota bacterium, assembly GCA_963718845.1. GTDB lineage: Bacteria > Acidobacteriota > UBA6911 > UBA6911 > UBA6911 > UBA6911. Next base: position 63,954 of record CAVRAD010000016.1, on the reverse strand, counting down.
TGTGCTAAAAAGCAGCCCCAACATGGTATTGCCCTTCATTGCTCGAGAGCAACGACAGCATCCATAATTTACGTGGCCATCCGATCATTGGCCTTTTCTATTTCTGCAATTCAACATTGTGATCCCGGGTTTGATCCGGACGCCATGGCGAGGCTAAAGCTGCCACTCGTTCCTATCCGAGCCTGTCTTTGCTTTGCATGACATCGGCCACTTTCTTTAAGCCCATGCTTCTCAAGAGTTTTCCTGGTCGGCCAGCCGTTGGCCGTGTTAAAGCCCTCGAATTCATAGAACCGGGTCTTCCACTCCTCAACTTTGGCGCGGTCCAGTTTCCGGCCCGAACCGGCCGAGTAAGACCATTTCTTGGTCTTATCATCATACATCGGCAGCACTTCTCCCCTGGAACTCTGCTCGTACACATAATCCGGAAAGACTTCCATATCCCGGTGTCTGCCCTGTATTGTCCAGATTGCCCGGTCCAGAGTGAAGATCTTGCGCCCAAGCTCCATGCCGTCGGCGAACGTAATGTTCTTGCCGGTAATGGCATTGAAAAACCTGGGTTCAGCCTGGGGCGTCGGGCCCCTATAGTCGGCAGAGTTGTTGGTGAAACACATCGGCCACCTCCAACCGCAAAAACCGTTGGATCCGATCCAAAATTTCTCGTAGTGCTTGATCCAGGCAACCTGCTTGACTTTATGCTCCGAGTAAATCCCGGTGGGCCCGTCACTGTAATCAAGCATGAAGGCATCCCCTTGATAGGGAATCATTGCATCTGCCGTAATCTGAGCTGCCTGCTCGGCTGTCAGGTACGGTTCTTTACCCGCGAGCTGGAATGCCACCGGCATCCAGTGGAGAGGATAATTGGCGATATTGTGCAGCATAAGATCCCTCTCTCCCATAAGGGATCCATACCCCCACTCCGCTTCATCTCTGGGATCGTAGTGCATCGAGGTTCCCCAATAGGCCAGTCCAATTTTCCGCTGGCGTAATCCTCTTCATACGTCCCCCATTTTTTTGCAGCTCTGGCGAGGCCCTCGGCCAAATCCTTCCCGATTCCTTCACGGGCGGAGATCTGCCTCATGAACATGTCCAAAAATCCCATTGTGCCGAACTGATCCATCGGCAGATCGGTATTCGATCTTCTTTCCTTTGCCCAGGAGTCCCCTCTTGTAAAGATCCTCGACATAGCCCTGCATGGTCATAAAATGCCAGTGGCCAAGGCCGTATTTCTGCATCAGATCGTTGCCCTGGCGTGTAAGTTTCAGGCTGGCGCCCTGAAGCCTGACGGCCGCGGTGCCGGCACAGACCGATTCATTGCTGTCCCCGCTGGCCAAACGCTGACGACAACCTCTGGGGCAGGAAGCGCAGGCTGCCGCACGCGCAGGCACAAGGGGAAGCGCATTAGCCCCGAAGTACGGATTATTCGTTACATTTGCGCCGGCGGGGGAGCCGTTGATCCAGAAGAACATTCCGCCCACCATGTCCTTCCTGCGCGGATCGTCCACATCCCATAAAAATTGCCGGAACCACAACCGGGCTTCCATGAATGCCTGAGGATTTGCTATAGGTACGCTTCCGGTGCCGATGACGCTGATTGCCTTGAGATTTTTTGAGCCGAAGACACCGCCAAAACCGCCCAGCGCAGCTTGAGAGCCGGGGCCGTGGAGGAGGGCTCCCAGGCGGCTCCTGTTTTCCCCGGCCAATCCGCAGCAGACTACGGCCGGAATTTGGGTAGTGAAGCCATCGTCTATCTGCGCCCATTCGCCGTATTTTAGGTCGGGGATCACCCGTCGGGAAATCTCATCCTGGGTATCCCACGTGTCCATCCCCCAGATCCCGTCGGCGCTTTCAATCTTGACCTTATCGTTGACGATATTGATCCAGACGGGCTCGTCGGCCGCCCCCTCAACCACAATGCCGTCCCATCCGGCATATTTCAGCTGGGCTGTAAAGCGCCCACCGAAGTTGCTGTGCGCAAACCATTCGATAGGGTATAGCATGGGTCCCAGTCCCTGCACTTCGCACCGTCCGGAACCCGGCATGAAGGTGCCGGCAAATGGATGGGCCATCATGATGATGAGATTCCGGGGATCGAATGCTTCAAACGGAAGCTGTTCGCCGACCAGATCAAAGAAAATGGCGGAGCCCATTCCATGGCCGCCGCCGTATTCCTCATACTTTTCCGTGGGAATAGTGCTGATCGATTTATTGGTCAGGTTCACCCTGAGTATCTTTCCCGTGTATCCACCTGTCATTGTCGTCCCTCCTATTCCCTTCTTTGGATTTCGGTTTCAGCTTAAACATAATCAGGTTTCGCTGCGCCTGCAGTGCCCTGGCGCTTTTTTTTGAAGGAGGAGCAATTTTACCTTAGGTTGAGGCAATGCTGCTCCGAAATTTTATGAAATGGATGTGGACCCTCTCAGGACCGAGCCGTTCTGGAGATTTGCCGAAATGTTTTGTGTTTTGCCTAACAACGGCTGGATAATGATAGTTTAAGGGATGCTATTTAGGGGGAAATTTTGCTCAGTGAGATCCGTTACCTTCTGCCCAACCTCTTCACGGGGGTCAATTTCACCCTGGGCATTTATGCCATCCTCATCGCAGCCACATTTGCACCCGGGCAACCGAAATTCGAATGGACCATCTTCGGCCACGCTCCGCTCATCGGCGCCGCCTGGATCATCGTTTGGTGCAATCTGCTGGATAAGCTCGACGGCATGGCGGCCAGGATCCTGAATGCATTTTCCGGGTTCGGGGCCCAGTTCGATAGCCTCGCCGACCTCATATCCTTCGGGGTGGCACCTGGTTTTCTCGTGTTTTTCTATCTCCGCCACGAGGCCCCCGTTTGGGCCGGCGCCAACCTGCGATTGCTCGTCATCTCCGTCACTGTTTATGTTCTCTGCACCGCCTTACGTCTGGCACGTTTCAATGCAAAGGACGCCGAAGCACCGTCCAATGTTTTCACCGGGATGCCCTCTACCTTCGCCGGAGGGCTCACAGCCCTGAGCCTTATCCTTTTCGATAAATATGGTATCGCTGACCGGTTCGCCGGCGGCTATTACCTGTTGCCGCTCTTCCTCATCACCTTGGGCCTATTCATGGTAAGCCCCCTATATTTTCCCAAGATCGCCAAGCGCAAGACAAGGCTGCTCAACCTGATCCAATTTCTGGCCATCCTCAGCGGATACATCTGTGGCTTTGGCATGATCTTTCCGGAATATATGTTTACGCTTCTTTTACTCTATGGCGCTGTCGGTTTTTCTTATGCTTTCATCCATAGGGCAGAATTCGACGCCGGGCGAATTCCCGAATCGAGGGATCATGGATAAGGGTGTAGATAAATCCCATTGCTGGAGTTTTAAAACGGGCACCTTTGAAATAGCGGTGCCGCTTTGAAATCGCGGGTCCTCGCTGCACGAGATAGTGATTGAAAACAGACCGTTCTATAACCCTTCGGTAGAATCCTGCAACCTGCCTGTCATTAATGACAGCTTCATTTTCCTGCGAATACCGCTATACTATGAAAAATATAAGAGTATTTGGCATGGTATCCCTCGATTAATTAACAAGGAGAAAAACACATGAAGAGAATTTTATGTATCGTCCCGATTCTGCTTTTGATGGCCGGAATGGCGGCGGCACAGGATGTCCGGTTTAACTACGACAAGACTGCCGACTTCACAAAGTACAAGACCTATAAATGGGTAGAGATCGGTACGAGCGACAAGGATCCACTGATCGAACCTCAGATCCGTGCGGCAATTGAAGCGGAGATTGTCAAGAAGGGTCTCACGAAAACCGAGAGTGGCAGTGCCGATCTATACGTCGGCTACCAGGCCGCAATCACAACCGAGAAGCAAATAAACAGCTACAGCACCGACTATGGATATGGTCCCGGTTGGGGAGGGCGCTACTACCGTGGTGGCTATGGTGGCTCGACTATGAGCTCGTCCACTACCAGTACACTCTATATCGGCACGCTGCAAATCGACTTATACGACCCCTCGGTCAAGAAAACAGTGTTCCGGACCATTGGCACCAAGTCTATCAATGCCAAGGCAAAACCGGACAAGCAAGCGAAGAACCTGGCCAAGGCCGTAGCCAAGATGCTGAAGGATTACCCGCCTAAAGCCAAGAAAGACTAACAGTGGGCGAACAGCCTTGCGGCGGATCAGTTTAATGGGACGCGCTCCTAAGGAACTTGAACGACGAATTGGGCATGCGTCCCGCGAAGCCAAGGCGGAAGAAAAACATGTGGGTCGGGGCTGAAGCCCATAGCTTTTAAGTTAAGTCAGAAAATATGATATTGCGCCGCGCAGCGGCGCTTTGAGTTTAGGCCGGCCTTTCAAGGCCGGCAATCTGAATTCGATGAATAGTGCGTCGCGTGAGCGACGCTTGAATTCAACCGTCGCTCACGCGACGGAACGTTTATTAGGCTCCCTATTCCGGGCCTTAAAAGGCCCGGCTAAATTCACCAGGCCGCTGCGCGGCCCACACCTTAAGTTAACACCTATGGGCTTCAGCCCCGACCCACATGTTTGTTATTTCCCTGCATGTCCTTCTCGTATAGATTCAGACCAGTTCCCTTTCTGTTGGGAGCACCGCGGGTGGGCTTGATGCTGTTAGGGAAATGGATGTTTGTGACGGATTGACTGGATCACTTCATCGAGTTGCTGAAGAAGACGCGATCGGTCCTGTTTGGTTAGAGGCTGGGGGCCGCCCGTTAGCTCGCCTGCGCTGCGAAGTTCCGACAACAGATCCCGGGTTGCCACACCATCACCGATGTTGTTATCCGTAAACGGCTTTCCGGTGGTGCCGATCACCCGGGCGCCTTGCTTCAGGCAGCGGCTGGCCAGCAGAATGTCGGCTGTAACCACGATATCGTCAATTTGCACATGTTCGGCTATCCAATCGTCGGCAGCGTCGAATCCGTCCTTCACAACTTCAAGTCTGATCCGCCGTTCATTGGGAATGCGCATCCAGGAGTTGGCGACCAATGTGACATTGAGGCGATACCGGCCGGCAACCCGGAAAATCTCCGTTTTTACCGGGCAGGCATCAGCATCAATAAAAATGTGCAACAATTTGAAAACCCCTGCAAATTTGTCCGCGTATCTGGCGAATCTATTTAGCTTTCTGTGGGAAGCGCCCGAACGGCTGATTCTCTTGCCCGCATCCAACCTATGCGATCATGGATCGTGCCTCGCCTGACTGTTCCGACTCAGACAGGTATTTAGAATAAGATCCCTTGAAATCTTCAATCTGCCCGTTCTCGAAGTGCCATATACGTGTCGCCACTTCGTCGATTACATCGTAGTCATGCGTCACGAGCAGCAGTGTGCCTGAATACCGCTGCAAGGCGATGTTTAGGGCATTGATGGATTCCAAATCCAGGTGGTTGGTGGGCTCATCCAAAACAAGAAAGTTGGGTTTTTGCAGCATGAGACGGCAAAAGATAATCCGGGCCGCTTCGCCACCGGAAAGAGCGTCTGTCCGCTTAAGCGCATCGTCGCCGCTGAACAACATCTGGCCGAGCAACCCGCGCAACTCCTGCTGAGATGCGGTGGGGTCACAGTCACGCAGCCATTCGAGTATGCTGATGCCGAGCGGGATGGAGTCCCTATGATCCTGCGAAAAGTATCCGACGGTAACTTCATGCCCCCAGGTTACTGTCCCGCTATCGATTGGGAATGCCCGGTCGGATGCGTCGATAAAACCGGAGGCATTGCGAATCAGCGATTTCAGGAGAGTTGTCTTTCCGGCACCGTTACGCCCAATCAAAGCAATCTTTTCCCCGCGGTTGACCGTGGCGCTGAAGTCACGGATAACCAGATCATGCCCGTCTACCGCGGCGTATGACTTGGCAAGCTGAGCCGCTTCGAGCGGATGTTTTCCAGAAGAACGCGCAACCTCGAATCGGATATAGGGGCGCTGTATATTCGACTTGGCCAGTTCCGAAGTCTGAAGCCTTTCCACTTCCTTCTTCCTGGAAGTCACCTGTGAAGACCGGGTGCCTGCCGCGAAGCGTGCAATAAATTCATTTAACTGCGCAATTTTCTTCTCTCTCTGAACGTTGCCGGATTCGAGCCGCGACCGGATCTGTGTCTTGGCGAGCACCATATCGTCGTAGCCGCCTGTGTAGGTGAGGACCGTCTGATAGTCGATATCTGCCGTATGCGTGCAGATCTCGTTGAGAAAATGACGGTCGTGCGAAATGACGATGAGGCAACCTGAATAAGCGCAGAGATAGTCCTGGAGCCAGTGAACCGAATCCAGATCGAGGTTGTTTGTAGGTTCATCAAGCAACAGCACATCCGGGTTGCCAAACAGGGCCTGAGCCAATAGAACCCGCACTTTCTGGCCGCCCTGGAGTTCGCTCATCTTTCGTTCGTGCAGAGATTCCGGGATATCCAGCCCTTCGAGTAGGATGGCGGCGTCCGTTTCCGCCGTATAGCCGCTTTCATCGCCGATAATCCCTTCGAGTTCTCCAAAACGCATTCCATCATGATCCGTCAATGTACTGGGATCTTTGGCATAAAGCGCTTCTCGTTCGTGCAGGGCATTCCACAACGCGGTATTCCCGATGGTTACTGCGTCCAATACCCGGTACGACTCAAAGGCAAACTGATCCTGCCGTAGGACTCCCATCTTCTTTGGCCGTGTCACGGAACCCTCCTCGGGCTCAATTTCCCCGGTCAGGATCTTCATTAATGTCGACTTGCCGGCGCCGTTCGGCCCTGTGATCGCATAACGTCGTCCTGAAATAAAGGTTGTGCTGACGTCTTCGAATAAGATGAGAGCGCCAAACCGCATGGAAATATTGTTTAGAGACAGCTGCATTGGAAAATGACTCCGGGAGTGATTAGCAAAGGCGATCTGACTGCAGAGGTTTGCTTTACTCAGTCGCAGAAAAACTCACAGTATACTCAAAAAGGGTGGACTTGGCAAAAAAATGAATCATTCCGGCTCTATTGCCTGATTTGTGCTGGATGCTCGGTACGGGTCTGCTCAGGCTAGTTTGGGCCTCTTTTAAAATATTCTTTTAGAGCGATTTCTTCCCCTCTCTGGCTATGTCTTTGCCAACCAGGTACCCGAATGTCACACAGGTGGCACCCAGGTTGTGACCCGGCTCTAAGAAGGTATAGATGTTGGAGTACATGTCACCAACGATTGTACCGACAGCGTACAGACCCGGAATGACCTGTTCGTTTTTGTCAAGCACTTGCATTTTGATGTTGGTTCGCAGCCCGCCCGAGATGCAAAGCAGTTGCGGCGATTTGCTTGTCGCTCCGTAGAATGGAGCGGTCTCGACAGGGATGAGCAGAGCCGTCCGTTTGTAATATTCTGCGTCGACCCCCGTCTTGCAGAAGCTGTTGTATCTTTCGATTGTCGCTTTCAGCGGGGCAACCGGCAGCCGAAGCCTCTGAGCGAGCCCCTCAATAGTATCGGCCTTCACCATCCCGCCGGCCTTCACGCTAGATTCCCATCCATCGACGACGGTCTGAACCGGTATCTGGGGAGGACCGCCATAGTAGCTTCCAGCGGGAGTCCATGGCGCGGCCCGTTCCGCATATTTGAAGTCCCAGATCGCGAATACTGTTGTATCCGGCTGCTGCATTTGCGCAACCCCTGCAAATGATCCCAGTCTGTCCTCGTTGCCGTAGCGCACGGCATTTTTGTTTACTAGCAAACCTGTGAAGGTTCTGTAGGGCTGCGTTTCGGGTCCCACTCGCCCCAGGATCATCGGCGCGTTAGGCACCGTCTTCTGCCATGCCGCGCCCGCCCACAGAGCCATCTTGTGCCCATCGCCGTTATAGACACCTCCGCCTTCTTTCACCAAAGGCAGCACCCAAGGGCAGTACTTCTCCACCATTTCCTCATCCTTGAAGTCGCCCGTGGCAAGAACGATGGCCTTTGTGCCGACGTACCGGGTGTAGGTGCTCTCCGGCGTTTTTGCGATAACGGCACTGACCCGCCCGGCGTTATTGTCTTCGCGAACGAGCTGCACGGCCGTTGTGTTGAAATGGATCTGCACGCCGCGGGCCTTGGCGGTTTTGGCCAAAGTATCTACGACTAGCTGTTGGCCCATGCCCGCCGCTTTCATATTTTTCCCCAGCCACGAGTGCGAACCCGGATACATAGTCATAATGCCGTCAGGATCGGTATTACCCATCTCGATGACAGACTGGTACCCGGCAGATTCCATCTTGTCGATCAGCCAATCCATGGCTTCGCCACTCTTGTGAGCCCAAAGCCACCACTTGTCCTGGTCGATCCTGAAGGAGTGGCACTTCATTTCATCCTTGAATTCTTTGGCTACGTCGGACTTGAGTCCAAGCTTGCGCATCAGCTTGCTGTCAAACGCATGGTTGGATCCGCCTCGACTGATAGGGATCGGACTTGAAGCGATCACCACAATCTTTGCACCGTTTTCAACAGCTGCGTTTGCGCAAACCAAACCTGATGTTCCTGCGCCGATTATTACCACTTCCGCGGTTATCGTTTCTTTGATTTGGCCGGCTGAAATTGGGGGTGGAGGAATTTCAAAAGAATATGTCTTGGATTGAGCAGATTGGGCGGCATCCGGGCTTCCTGCAATCCATCCGCCAGTGGTCCCGACCATCGCGCCTGCGGCTGTTCCTTTCATAAACGTTCGGCGCGTAATCGCTTTTTTCATTTTGTTAGACATGAACCCTCTCAATCACCGAAACTCCGGCAAAGCCGGAGGCTTGAAAATTGTTGGCCACTCAAAGCGTCTTTGTGCGGACGGCTCTCCAGAGCCGTTCGACCATCGCGTATCATCACGCTACGCTTTCGGTTTGTATTGCTACTCGGCTGGACGGGTCTGAAGACGCGTCCGCACAAATTCGGGGCGTTGATACGCTGGAGGCTTACTTTATAAATTCGAGATCAATCTGGAGCGTCGCGGTTTTCAAGGAAGCGGCTTCGCTGGTTTCAATGATCAACCGGTATTTGCCGGGCGGTACATCCTGGAACGATAGACGGAGCACGACGGCAGCTTCCGCGTCGCCCACAACAGACATAGTCTCTTTCAAAGAGATCGGGCCCAGAACATATTCCTTTCCTGTTTCGTCCAGAAGTCTTGCTTTGGCTTCCAGGTCCCATCGATCAGGGGGTCCGGGCAGGTTGTATAGCCTGAACATGAGTGGAATCACCGAACCGGCCCGCAGCCTGTTCTCCACACTGGGCTCGATCTGGACGCCCTGGTAAAGCAGCGGGTCGTTTTCATCCAGCAATTGAGCCTGAAGATTTCGTATCAAATCGGGTAGCTGCGATGTCTGCTCGGCGATAACAATGCTGCTGCCCGCAAACCCTTGATCGGGGAAAGCCGGTACTTCCAAAGACTGCTCTATCGAGCCCAGGTTGTTGGACTCATCCGAAACGGCGAGTTTCAGACGATATTTGCCCGGACGCAACTTAAAGTAGTTTCGATATGCCAGACTCCCATTCCGGAACTCCGGCTCCTTCTCCTTGTCGAAGCTTATGGGGAGCGTTTGACTGAATCGGGCTGCAATGCTGCCATTCTCGGCATAGGCTACTCCCATTATGTTGAGATCTGTGCCTATTTGTTGCCCCTTTTTCCTGAATGTCGTCTTTTCCATCCGGATCCTCGACGCAACGAGCACCCTTGCTCCGCGGGTAGGGAGGTAGAAATACATCGGACGGAAAGCGACCGGCAGCTGGGTGGCCGCGCCGGGAGTGGCCAAAGCGGTTAGAAGCCTCTGTTCCTGCCTGGAACTCGCCAACGCATCAACCGGACGCCTGTCCTGGTAGCCGGGCCGGTATTTCAAAGTCACGCCCTTCAATTCGGTCTTGACCTTCACATTGCGAAAAGCCCCGTCGTGGTTCGGATTATTGGATTGAAATCCCAGGATGTAATAGTTGCTGAGTTGCTGATCAAGTTTATCAAGCTCAACGTCGATATCGTTTGTATTTCTAATAGAAAATCCGCCGGTATCGGCTGCAAGAGACCATGGCGCGCCCGGAGTATACGCTTGGAGTTGGGGAAATGGGGTGACACGGCCCATGCTATTCCTTGTAATGATTCCGCCGCCTTCAGGCCCAAAAGAGCCTCCCACGACCGAGCCCGGCTCTATTGTGTAGTAAGTCACATTGGCGCTTTTGGCCGAGTCTACCGCTCTCCTATAGGTATCCGTCTCATAGGGAGTTGAGCCGCTATAATTATATGGCCGCCCAAAAATCAGGACAGATTTCTGGCCTTTGAGTGACACCATGGAGCGGTTAATCCCTTCCAGCGATGGCCATATCTCGAATGTGCCTGTCGAAGTAAAAGTGGCGGTCTGTGCGATGGCAGCAAGTACATCCCGGCGATCATCGGTAAGGTTTTGAAAAATCTTCATCGTCGCGCCCCGGCATGCTACGGCGAAGAGGTCTTGCGGCCGCATGTGTTCCTTTACAAACGCAGCCGCAGAATCGCGTGATTTTTGGAAATACAACTGAGGAATAGTAGTGTCATCAAAAATGATCAACACGATCTTGCCGCGACGCAGCGCGTTCTCATCGATAGGGCCTGCTCCCAGAGAAGAATCCTTGGAGTTCACTTCATCAATGCTGAGAATCTCCTGTTTTTTCCCATCTTCATGAAGCTGGAAATCCTCTTTTTTGAGATTGGAAACCGGGTTTCCCTTTTTATCCAGGACGGCTACCTCAATGGTTGCCAGCTCCACATCCACTCGAAGTCTGTATGTACTGTCGGATTGAGCGGCCGCAGCCGTCGCGCCGGACAAGCTTGGCATCGTTGAATTGAAAGCGATCCAGATAGCGCACAAACAAAGGAGAAGCGGTACGGACCAGGATTTACCTGCCATGATTCGCCTCATGATTCGAGATTCGAGATTCGAAATTGAATCGTCATGGGATTTCCACGGACTTGGTGATGGAACCCATTTTGCCTTGAGCGTTTTCACGCACGACGGCCTTGATCTTGTAGCGACCGACCGGGAGTTTGAGCTCGACCCTGGATGCGATACCGCGTTCGCGAAGGCCGGCATAGCTGCTTTCCAGCAATTGAAAATCGATCGTCTTCTCCAGTCCGCTGATATAGCGATCGGTTTCGTCAAAGGCTACCAGGACCAGGCTGACCTGGTTTTTGCGCCTTGCCTCCTCTTCAGCAAATTGGAGACCCCGGATATTGACGTGGGTAGTAAATGAAACCGCGTAGGTGTAGTCCTCCTCCTGGGAATAGTTATAGGAGAGAGTCATAGGAATTTGATTCATGTTCCCGGGAGCGTTCAGAGCCTCGATAAGATCTTCTTTTTTGCTGTTTTCAAACGTCATCTCCTCTTTGGGAGTGTAATACCCTTTCCGGTAAGAAAGCTCCAGGCCAGGACGAGTCACTTCCACCTTGATGTGATGATATGCTCCATCTGCGCTATGCGGAGGCATGCCATAGGTGAAGATATAATAAGCAGACCGGCGATGGGCGATGTTCCGGAGCCCCAGGTACATATTGTTGCCGCGCGGGAAAAACTGACCTCCCGTTTCAGAGGCTATCTGAGCAAGCGGTTTTTCCTGTGCTGCCTGGTCTGACTCAGAGGTCACAAGCGGAGCAAGCGCCCTCGCCTTCTGTGCTCCCCGGTCAAACATGTCCGTAGAAATGGGTGCCGGAGACCCCATATCGGAAGAGATGCCTCGAGTGCTCACGCTGTTTAGAATAATCCCCGAATGCAGTGCGAGGTTGACAAGTTCCTGGAGTTGGTAAGCTTCAGCCGTCCCGGTTTCGGAAAGGAAGCCATCGGAGAAAAGCACAACCATTTTGTCGCCTTCAAAGTGCCTCAGAGTCCGGAGGTTTTGCCGGATTGTGCTGAGCAGATTGCGGGTCCGCAATTCAAGATCCGCATTTTGCCGTTTCGCCTCCAGCCTCCTTAATTCTGCGGTCGCAGTATCGGAAAAAGGAAGATCTCCATGCTGAGGGCCGGCAATCAGCCGGGCTTCAAGATCCGTCATATATCGAAAAGCCCAACTGGCATTCAGTTTTCTCCCGATAGTGTCAAGGTCTTCAAGTATCCGCTGTTTGTTGTCGGAAAACGGGAGCTGAACCTGGCGGGAGCCTGACAGTATCGAGACCTGGTCCATAGAGCCCACATCATTTTTTACAAATTTCTTTATGGCGTCAACCATTCGGGGAAAATCCTCGACAGATCCTGGACGCAGACTGCTCCCCTCTCCCGGAGGCTCCATCGTAAGGTCATCGATCACAATAGAGATTAATCGGGGAGCCGGGGCATTCTGCTCTTTCGCTACCCTTTTGGGTGAGGGATCGGCGCCTTTCGTCTTCGCCCGGTTGGGCGAGGAGTCGGGGACTTTCGTCTCCTCTAATTCGGGGGGATCGATTGATTCCAGGGCAAAAGTCTGAATGCTTTGAGGCTTCCCATCATCGTACACTCTAAAGTCGTTTGATCTCAAATCTGTTACAGGATTTCCCGCCTTGTCGGTCACGGTTGCACTCACGACGACGGCATTAACCCTGACGCTGAAAACAGACTGGCCGGGCGAAGCTTCTTTGTTCGCTTTCTTGCTTTGCGGGAAAAGCGGGGAGCAGAAAAACAATAGCAGCAACAATCCCAAATGGGACCCAAAGCAGCGCAGGATTCGTCGCAAGGAATAATATTTTAAGGATTCCAAACGGATGTTTTGCCTAAACCGAAGTCAGGTTTAGAACCATCCTCTGCCGGAATCACGTGCATATAATTGGGCCCAGGATCCACCGCTATTTCCTTAGGTTTCGGCAGCTGGGGCACCCAGTCATAGGGGACGCGATAGGCCCGATACACAATGTTGCCGGCGTCCGGAGCATCCCAAAATGCCGAGTACGGTGAAACGTACTCCCATACAATTTCGAGATCCCTGGTTACCTCGATTATACGACCATCAGCGCCTTCAGTGATCATCGTGTTGCCGTTTGGCAGGCGTTGGGCCGAAGAAATGAAAGGGCTGAATTCCTTATAGCCAAATTTAAAATCGTTGATTTTCAAGCTTTTGGGCGAGTATTCCCAAACGATGTCCTTGGTAACCGGATTAAATTCGATCACCCGGGAGTAAGAACGCCGCATATTCATTATGCCATCCGGAGCAGCATCATTGGGCGGACCATATCCTGCAGAACCACCATTGTCATAGACTAAAATGTTGCCTTCTCCCGGCGATCCATTGGGAATCATATGCGTGTGGTGGGGGCCGATAAGCCAACCAAGTTTCTTGTCGTCACCCTCGCGATAATAAGGACCCGCCCTCCACACAATCTTACCGGTATCGTGATCGACAATAGCAAGGATGTTGGCTTCGCGGCTGTTAAAAATGATATTGTCCGGGTGAAAACGCGTATCACCCTGATCGAACCATTTATTGGGACCAAGATAGGAAACGCAATTTTGATGGAACCAGTCAAATCCCTCATTTTCCCCAGTGTGTTTGACCGCATAATTCTGCATTGCCGCAAAAGCCGCTTTGTCGAACCCCATTTCATCTACGTGCTCGGCTGCTTTCCAGGTCCAGATAACATTGCCCGTAGCGATGTCTACTTCGTAGACCACATCATCAACAAGCTTCACTATTCTTATTAATCTTGGCATTTTTAACATTGTAGTGGCCGAGGACTAAGAGGGTGCCCTTGGTAAAATCCGGAGCTTTATAATTGGGCACATACCCGGCAGGACTTCCTTTTAACTGTAAGTCGTGATGTTGCCGGGCAACCCACATCTTTCCTTCTCCCTCGTTGGCCTTTCCTTCATACCATCTATTGAATCTCCAAAGGACTTGCATTGGCAAAATTTCTTATCTGAATTTCGGCCGCTTCCTGAGGACCATGCCTCCATGCGCCTCTCGAGATCAGGAGATGACCGCCTGGAAATACTTTAGTTGGGTATCCGAATGGACCTTTCCATAGATGAACCAGATTCCCATTCATATCGACCAGACGTCCATCCTCTCCCGACAAAACGGTAAACCCATTCCAACACTTATCCGGCTTGTAAATAGTAGTGCCCACCACATAAACGCTGCTATTGGCCCGCATATAAACCGGCATCGACACAAACAAAAGAATTATCAGCAGCGGCAATAAACACAAAACGGTCATTTTTCGCACAATCAAATATCCTCTTCGGTTCATACTACGTTTGGATTCCGCTTCGGTTTCACTTGTCGGGAGGGAAAATTGAATTTCGGTTTTTACTATAGCGTTAGGAAATAGTTGATTTCTATCAAAAGTGCCTCGCAGGAAAGGTTCTCGTGATTGCAAATGTTGTCGAGGGGAGCACTTCCGATAGCGTCCAAACTGTCTGGGGAGTTGGAAGCCATCCCATTTATCGGGATTAAGATTTGTATTCTGTCGGTATGATTTCGTAGTAAACTCCGAGTAGTGTTCTATTTTCTCGGAAGGCAAGGCCGCATGATGAATCGATCATTGAGATTTTGGCTCCTGGGCCTGACAATCATCTCTAGCATGATGTCCTTTTGGGCGTGGACCGAAGCTGTTTCTGCCCCCGCTTCTTCGGGCAAAAAAACGTGGCAAATTTCCGGACGGGTATCGTCCTTACAGGGAGAACCTCTCGCCGGCGTTAGCGTTAAACTGGAAGCTCAGGATTCGGCCAAGGGTCAGCGAATGATGCAGACCAACCTTAAAGGAGAATTCCAGACCGAGATTGTCGTTGACCCTGCCAAGTTTTCACACCTGCAGGGAGTCCTCGTAGCGAGCAAAACGGGCTATGCGGAAGGGCGCGAGATAGTAGATCTATACCTGGACTCCAGCGCCAGCGGAATCGATATCATCTTATGCAAACTCAATGAGGGTGAGGACCGGCTCCCCATTGCCAGGCTGGTACGTATTCTTGCCCCACAACTGAAAGATAGCGCAGCGAAGGCATTTGCCGAAGAAGTCGGCAAAACGGAATTTGTTCGCGGATACGAAGAGTTGATGGACCGGCAGAATCCTGCCGCCGCTATCCCCCTATTCGAAAAATCGGTGGAGCGCACGCCGGCATGTATCGAGTGCCAGCTGCTCTTGGGCTTGGCATTACTGCATGCAGGAAGATGGAGCGGCGCCAGCAAGCAGCTAGAGAACACAACCGTAGTCAGCGATTTGTTTGAAACCAGGCCGCCTGAATTGCCTCTGTTGAAGGGAATACTCGAAGCTTGGCAGGGACATGTCAGTGAAGCTGTCGGATTATACGAGAACGTTCTGGAGGAGGCTCCCCAAAATACTCTCGCTCTGCAGGAGTTGGGACGCGTTGCGGTAGCGCAAAAAAAATGGGATACAGCAGAACAATTCCTGAGTAAGGCCCTTCAGGCAGGAGCAGGCGAAGATGCCCGGCTGCTGCGAGTGAGAGCGCTTCTGGAGCTTGGAATAATAGAAGAAGCAATGGATGAGATGAATCGGTATGCGGCGGGCCGGGATATCAAGGACCTTCCGCAGTCAGCGCGCACCCTGAACGAAAAGGTGCAAAATCAACTCTCCTTGCTTTCGAAAGGACCCGTCAAACCCATGACCACACAGCCGGTGGAGGAGCTCCTCCAAGCTCTGCCTGAGCTGCAAGGGCTCGAGGCGGCAGCAGATCAGAACCCCCTGGAGGAGGTTCTGAAAAGAGCTGGAGAGGAAGTGGCCGCCTTTTTTCAGAGCATTCCCGATACCGCTTCTCTGGAAAAAGTGCGCCAGGAGCGGCTGAAAAAGGATGGCAAGGTGGCAACCTCCCTCGACCAGGAGTTCCAGTACATAATGCTGGCTCAAAACGGAGAACCGGGCCTGGGTATTAGTGAGTACCGTTCCACCGAGGATGGCCGGGATGCCGTCAGAGGGGGACTAAAACAGGGCTTGATGCTTACTTCAGGGTTCGCTTCTGTTCCCTCAATTTTTCATCCCGTTAATCGGAAAGACTCGGATTTCCGGTATCTGGGAAAGCAAAAATTGGACGGGCAGGAAGTGCATGTCATTGCCTTTGCTCAAAAGCCTGAAACCGCCAAGATGGTCACACGTTTCGTTGCGGAAACGCGCAGCGCTCTGGCCATCGTTCATGGACTGGCATGGGTGGATGTCCATACGTTTCACATCCTTCGTCTCCATACCTATCTCCTTAATCCTCTGCCAACAATTCAACTGCTAGAGCTGTCGACTAATATTCAGTTCCAGGAGATCTCGTTCCAGGGTCTTTCAAAACCCTTCTGGCTGCCCAAAGATGTACAGATTACGGTGAATTGGCGCGGCCGGCTTCTCCGCAATCAGCACCTCTACTCTGATTTCAAGCTTTTCAACGTTGAGGCCAAAGAAGATAGAAAGCCTGTGCTCGTTCCTGCTCCTTCTCCAGCAGAGTCCTCCGAATCAAAAGGACCTCCCAATCCGAAAACGGCGCTCGTCCCATAAGCGGTTTAGGGATGAGATGGGCCAATATTGAATTACCACGGCCGAGGAAATTGCTCCGCTGGGTTTTACCTGGGTTTCAAAATGAATGACGAGATAAAGAAAAGGCGAACTTTTGCGATTATTTCGCATCCCGATGCAGGGAAAACGACTCTGACAGAGAAATTCCTTCTATACGGTGGAGCTCTGCAACTGGCCGGATCGGTAACCGCCCGGAAGCGGCAACGCGAAACAGCTTCCGATTGGATGGAGCTCGAAAAACAACGTGGCATATCCGTCAGCTCTACCCTGCTGCAGTTCGACTATCGCGGCTGGCGCATGAATCTGCTCGATACTCCCGGCCACAAGGATTTTTCCGAAGACACCTACCGCGTCTTGATGGCAGTGGACAGTGTCGTGATGGTTATCGACGCCGGCAAAGGGATTGAGAGTCAGACGCGCAAGCTTTTTGAAATATGCAGAGACCGGAATATCCCCATTTTCGCTTTCATGAATAAAATGGACCGTCCGGGAAAAGCGCCGCTGGAACTGATTGACGAGCTGGAAACCGTTCTCAAAATTCATGCCTATCCGGTCAACTGGCCATTGGGGAGCGGGAGCGACTTTAAAGGGGTCTATGACCGGCTTCAGAAGGAAGCCCATCTTTACGAAAGAGTCGCAGGGGGCGCTTACAAAGCTCCGGTTTCAGTCCTCAATATTTCCGATCCGGAGTTTGCGTACGAGTTGAGAGGACAGGCACACAGTCAGGCAATCGAAGAGCTCGAACTTCTCGATCATGCGCATGGCGGTTTTGATGCCACATCCGTTCTTGAAGGCGAAACCGTGCCGGTATATTTCGGCAGTGCGGTGAATAACTTCGGCGTCGACCTTCTGCTGGAAGGTTTTGTGCGCTATTCTTCGCCGCCGCTCCCAAGAAGATCAAGCCACGGTATTATGGCCATGGATAACCCCGTATTCTCCGGTTTCATTTTCAAGCTACAGACCAATATGAATCCTTTGCATCGGGATCGGATTGCCTTCATGCGAGTCTGTTCGGGAAAATTCAGCAGGGATATGCAGGCCTATCTGTCGAGGACCGGAAAAAAAATTCGTCTTTCGGATTCTCACACCCATTTCGGTCAAAGCCGTGAAATCGTCGATGAAGCGTATCCGGGCGATATCGTCGGGCTTGTCTCCAGGCAAGACCTCAGGGTGGGCGATACGCTAAGCAGCGACCCTTCGGTAAGTTTCGACGAGATCCCTCGATTTGCTCCGGAATACTTCGGATTTATAAACAACCCCTCGCCCTCCAATTACAAGCCTTTCCGCAAGGGCCTGGAGCATCTGCTTTCGGAGAACATCATCCAGGCGTTCCATTTCAATTCCCCCGCGCATCAGAATAAAACCCTCCTGGGCGCGGTAGGGACGCTGCAATTCGATGTTCTTAAATACCGGTTAAAAAACGAATACGGAGCGGAGTCGGACATTGAGACAAAGCCCTGGAAAGTCCTCAGGTGGATCAAGTGTGATCTCAGCGATGATCTTCTGACTGAGCTTCTGCCCTATGAATCCGTGATTGCTTTTGATGATAGCGGCCGGCGCGTCATCCTGTTTCCCAGCGACTGGAGCATGGAACACTTCGCGGAAAGACATCAGGAAAAGGTGTCGCTATCGCATTCTCCAATTATTCATTCGGAGCCTATCCCTCAGACGTCTGCTTAACAAACACTCCTGCGCCCATGCGCGTCAAGCTAAGAGGAACCCGCGCTGCCCGCCGGGAACGGCTGTGTCCCAAACTGTGCCCTCAACAACTTGATCGCATCCTGTTTAAGATCACAAATTGTCACCTTAAAGCTGTCTTTAAAGTCTCGAAAGCATTATTCTCAGAGCTGGATTAGGAGGGCTAGATAATGGCGACAGGAAAGTACGAGCATCTCATCAAACCTTTGAGCCTCGGCGCCGTAAACTGGGAAGAAAAACAAGGCCAGCCGGGCGCATCGGTAGTCGGACCGGGAAATGCGAAAAAAGAAGTGTGGCTGAGTGGCCGGGATCACCTGGAGGGAATGAATTTCAATTTCTCGTGGGGAGTGCACGCCACGCTGGGCGAATGGCACACCGGCGCAAAATCCCATATACATCCATACCCGGAGTGTCTCTTTTTCGTGGGTCTCGACTCGGCTAACGTCAACTACCTTGGAGCGGAAATCGAGTGCTGCCTGGGCGATGAAAAGGAGATTTACACCTTCAACGATCCGACTGTGGTAGTCATTCCGGCCGGACTTCCTCATGGCCCAATTACGACCAAGCGATTGTTCAGCCCCAGGGGCTTCGGTTTTTTTGCGGCAGCGCTCAGCGCTGCTTCCGGCATCACCTGGTCAGACGGGAATAGTCCGGATGCGACAACTGGCCAACCGGCCGGCAAGTACGCCCACCTGGTCAAACCGCTAAAATCAGGCCTGATAACCGAGCGCGGAAAATTCAACAGCTTCCAGATTGACGCCGGAGCAACTGGCCCAACGCGAAGAGATGCAGAAAAAGACCGGCTTCAAACAGGGCCCCGGAAATGCCGATCACTTGACTTGGATGTATGGGAAAGACCTGGAAGGATTGAATATGAATATAGCCTGGGGATTCGCCAGCCAGCCCGGCATCTGGCAACGCGGCGTCGGCGCGCACGCGCATCCGGCAGATGAAGTCCTGATGTTCCTGGGCACCGATCCGGACAATGTCGATTCTCTGGGAGCGGAAATCGAGATCGATCTGGGGAAAGAGCACGAAAGATACCTTTTCAATAAATCCTCAGCGGTCCTCTGCCCTGCCGGTCTTCCCCATGCCCCTATAGTCACTCGATGGGTGGACAAACCGTTCGCATTCATTTTGATTAACCTGGCCGGCGACATGACCATGTCTTTCGAAAAATAATCCGATTGAAGAACCAAGAATTTTTCCAGGGAGGAAATTGATATGGCATCCGGAAAATACGAGCATTTATTCAAACCCCTAAAAATGGCCGAAAGGCCGGGGCAAGAGCAGATCTTCAAAAATACGGGCAATGCAGACGTCAATCGCTGGCTAAACGGCAGAGACCATCTGGAAGGGGTGCAGCTAAATTTTCCTGGGGGTTTTATACCGGGCTGGGGGACTGGCATCCGGGCATGGACCCTCATGTACACCCTTATCCGGAATGCCTGGTATTTGTCGGGCTTGATCCTCACAGACCCGAGTATCTGGGCGCCAAGCTTCAATATTGCGTAGGCAAGGAACTTGAAATACACACCTTCGACAAGCCAACGGTAGTCATCGCTCCCGGCGGATTTCTGCACTGTCCTTCGGTCACGCTGGACGTGACAAGCCCGATAGGTTATAGCTTTTTCATTATTTCTCTCGGGGCCGATCCAACGACCCGGTGGCTGGGAGACGGAATTTCCGAGGAGCAGATCAAGCGCATGACGGAAATGGCTACCGAGGGAGGGCTCAAGCCACCCATGAATTCTTCCTTCGGTCAGAAAAGGATCCATATCTCAGAAGAGACCGTGACGCACGGGCACGTCAATGACCGGTATATCAAACCGCTGAAACCAAACACGCTGACGCCCGATCATGAATGGATGGCTGAAGACAAAACGCTATACGGAGAAATGGTATCGGGCGGACGCAAGCCTGGGCCGGGAATGACGGAAAATGCGGTCTGGATGTTCGGCAAGGATCTGGAAGGCATGGACGCTAATTTTTGCTGGGGCATTCAAACGCAACCGGGCTTGTGGCTGCGCGGCCCGGGCCGCGGCGCACATGTTCATCCCGTGGATGAAGTATTGCTTTTTGCCGGCACCGACCCGTCCGATATTGATTACCTGGGAGCGGAAATTCAGATCGACATGGGCCCTGAACACGAAAGACACATCATCGACAAGCCGACCGCGGTGGTTATTCCGGCCGGGCTGGCGCACAATCCGATAACCACAAGATGGGTCGATAAGCCCTTTGGATTCCTGCTAATGTCTCTCGGCGCCAAGCATGAGACTACTTATATTGATTAGCGGTACCGGATCTTTAAAAAAGAACCGTCCTTCTCTTCAAGTGGGCGTTTCCTTTTTAATCAGGATTTAAAGCGGAACTTAAATAATGCCGATATACTGAGGGGTGGCCAGGATATGGGCGCTGAGGGATGGGTAAGGGAACAACCCTCAGCCTCGCTCGGCATCTTGGCCACCCCACGCAAACCCGCCGCATCGCGGGGGTCAGATCAAAAACACAGCCGGTATCATTGATTTCACTACAATGAAGCACAGCAGAATTACTAGTGCGGGCTGAATCCGCCTCATTCTTTTTCTCCGGGTCACTGGTTATGTATCAGCGAAGGCATAAAAGCTCCTTCATGCCCAGATGAAAATGCAAACGCCATGCCACTGGAAGAAAATCCTTCAATAATTCATATATTATCTTTGTTCTCAATTACTTGTCAGGCGTGCGCTTTTGGCCGGCAGTCGGGGTTGAGTGTATATATGTAAAGCCTCCTTACAATTTAACCATCATAGAAAAATATAAAACCGGACAATCCGGCTAACACGCACATTTTTAATGGTTTTTTTTGAATTTGTACTTTGTAAGAATTTTCGACATCATCACAGGAAACCCATGCTCGATTCGCATTGGGACCTGTCCCACATTTCCCGCCAGGCTTTGTAGCGAGACGTCGCAGGGCACAAAAACAAAAGCCAAAAAGACAACAAAACTCGATTTCGGCCGAAAAGATAAGAGTAGGGGATGTAAATAGTTCTATGGAAGCAGAGACTCTTAATCCGAATATAAGTGAGGCTTTGGTGGCTGTCGGGCAATATTTGTCCGACACAATTCCGCCGGTGCAGGCGGTTGACCCTGTTGTAACGCTGCTAGAGCAACCCCCTCAACGGGTGGTTTCGGAAATCCTCGAATGGATCTCCACCCAATTCAAGGGAGACAACCGCAACATTTCGTATGCAGATTATCTCTTCCACGCGGTCACCAAGCTTCACTACCTCATGCAGCTGCAGCTTATTCCCGAACAAGCCCTTGCGCCCTATCTCGACTCCGTCAAACAGCTGCTTCTGAATCGCTGCCCGCCGGGGGACCGGCGACAATTGCAGGAAAATTTCGGCCGCATCGGAATGTCCCACATAGCGACCGCAACGCCGATCGGTCTGATTTATCGCCAGATGAAATCCGGCGAATCAGAATCCCGAATCGCGGAAGGTGCGCCTCCGGGGCAATCCAGGGAGCGCCGTTTCTCAATGCTGCGGGACCGGCTGCAATCGGCTGTTCGGCAGGCTGAGGATTGCACCGCGGACGAGAGTCATGAGGATTTGATCCCGCATATGATCGCGATGGCCGCATCCGATGCGCGCAGCAGCGATGAATTTCGAGGGTTGCAGGAAAACCTGAAATCATTGGGTATTGCTTCGGGGACGGACCACATCTACCGCACGTTGAGCCAAAGCCTGCCCGGATGGGTAATTGCTTCGACAGGTGAGGAAACCTTGAAATCGCGCAACCCCGCCGTCGAGGCGATGAGTCAGATCATCCGTCTTGCAGAAGACCGCTGGGAAGGCTGCAAACGTTTCCAGGATCTGGTCCAGGCTGCCATTGAGCAGTTCAACAAAGGTTCCTATGCCCGCGCCGCCACCATGCTCGATCTCGCGCTTGTTATTGGCTCCGATGAAAAAGTGGATCCGGCCGCCGTGCTGAGCATCCGCAAAACGGCGCACGAATCGCTGGACTATAATCGATTGCGCGCGCTAACAAAGGATCAGGACAGGCAAACCCTGCTGTGGAAGATCCTGAGCTTCTTCGACGAATTTTCGGCAAAGAACCTGCTGGACGGCATCAAGAAAGAAGAGAAGCGCGATCGGCGCCGGCTGCTGCTGGATCTTCTCGAAACGCATGGCGATGCCGCCCGCGCGCTGGCTTTGGAGCGTCTTAAAGAGCTTCTTGCGTGCACAAACGTCGCAATTGACTGGCATTTCGCGCGCAACCTGGTCTGCATTCTCAACAGAATACATCGAACCGGAGATTTGCCGGCCGGGGCCGAAATAGACGTGGTCGCTCCGCTCTTGCGGCTGTCCTTGCCCGCGCCTCTGATCAAAGAGGCGATTAGCTTTGCCGGCCGGACCCGATGCGCCCAATCCGAGGAGCTCTTAATTTCCACCGCGGACAAACTGGAGGAGCTTGTCTCCGAATATGCCGAATCCGGCAGGGATGCAACGCAGAAGCTGTCGCTGCTGGATCGAACGATTTTTGCATTGGCTCATTATGGCACCGCGATAGGATACCGAAGAGTTGTGAAACACGGATTGGACCGCAGCGAGGGAATGGGCGATACCATAGCCCGGCTTACTTACCTCTCAAACCAGGACCTTACCAACGACGAGGAAAGCCTCGCCATTCTAATTCAATTCCTGAAGAGCAAAGCCCCGCGCAAGGTGCTCGGCATGACGATTCAGAAAAATGAGCAGCCGCTCATTCACACTATCAGGGCTCTTTCCTCGACACCCGCCCCAATCGTGCGGCAAACACTCGAGCATCTATCTGAGCGTTTCCCTGAAACCAAGATCGGCCAGGCGGCGGCCGGCGTGCTCAAGGGATTTGAAGCCGCGGACAAACCGGGAATTCATGCGGATCGCATGTTGACAGGGGATATGGACCTCTTCGGGCTTCCCGATCTGCTCCAGCAGCTGAACCTGAGGCAGGTTACGGGCACTCTGACCCTCAAGGATGTGAAAGGAAATCCCGCAGGCACTTTCCTGCTGGTTGCGGGCCGAATGCAGGATTGCAGTGCAGGGCGCCTGCAGGGCGTCGAAGCCGCATACCAGCTCCTCGAAAAACCGATTGCGGGTACTTTTGTTTTTCAGGGTCAACGCAATTCTGAAATCCAGGAACCGCCTGAGGAAGACAAGACTTCCGATCTGGCTTTAGTCCTCGCGGAAGGCATGCGCCGCTATGACGAATTACAGCGCACGCGTGCACTGGTGCCGGATTTTTGTACGCTCAAGCGCAGAGGCCAGCAGCCAATCCCCCGCCGCGGGCAAGAGGATGTGGAGCTTTATGATCTCATCTGGCAAAAAACCGCTGCCGGAACTTCCCCTGAAGAATGCGAGGCCATCTGCCCGGCGGACGCCTACCGCGTCCGGGCAGTGCTTGCGCTCTGGATCGAAGAGGGCATTCTCACAGTCGAATAGAAATCGCTCCTCCATAGAAGCCTCCGGCAAGTGCTTATTCCATTCCGCGCACAGAATGCCTTAGGAAATCTGTGCGGTCCGCGCCCCGACAGGCCGATAATTATTTCTAGGAGGCTTTATGCAATACCGTTGTGAAGTATTGTTCCTGTGCTTGCTTTTCTGTACATCGGCATTTCCGCAGAGCGGTGGGACCGTGCTGTGCAATCCCGCATCCATGACCTCAGTCCCTGCATGGATCGCGCCCGGCATGCCTCACGTCATGGAGCAGCTGCCCTGCGGCAAGATCGTCAAGGTCATCGGCCTGGGAACCTTTTCCGATTCATCCGGATATTCGTCGCGCCCGCGGAAATACGCCAAAATACAGCTCGATGATAGGGAAGCCTATGTCGACGCCAGATATATCGCACTAACAGAAACGCCACCAAAACTGGAAGTGAAAAAGACCAAAGAGGTTGCTCCCGAAAAACAAGACAGCCCGGAAAAGGAAGAACAGAAGAGCTGGGGCATTATCACAAAGGATCATGTGAAAATTCGCGATGAGGTGCTCCTGAAACCGGTATATATGAATGGTCCAAGAACCTTTTCGGCCACTGTCAGCAACAGCAGCAAATTCCCGGTGTCCAATCTTCTCCTGTTAATGCGCCTTTACGATTGCACCGATAAACCCAAAGGAGATTATTCCAACTGCATAATAATCGGTGAGGCAAAACCTGTTATTGGAGCTACGATTCCGCCCGGCCAGACTCGCCGTGTCATGGGGTCGCCGCAGTTTGATGCTACGCCTCGCGTGAAAGGCACGTTTGCCTGGGGCTACGAGATTCTGGGTGTCCGCACAGAATAAAGAATAAGAGTGCCGGAAGCAGAATTTAATTCGGCTCCCGGCGCCTGTTCCTTACCAGCCGGATTCCATGCCATATGGCACAGACGTCAACACGGCCTCAATCTGACGGATTTTGCATCTTTGATTTTAAAAATTTTAGCGATTATGAACGAGAACGGCTGGCGAAACATCGGGCTCATGTCGACCAACTTGCCGTCGAGAGTCTCAGGCATCTTGGCAACGCTGCCGTCATGATCGAAATAGCAAAAACCAAAAGCGAGACCGGTGACATGGCCGCCGACATTCATGAGCACAAGAGATATGCAGCGCCCGATCGCTCCCCCGGCCGGATGATTGGGATTAGGGCCGAAAAGGCTGAAGCGCGAGTTCAGACGGATTTGCTTGGCAATGGGTCCGTTAACGCAAATTCCCTGATAGGCACCGCCGGAGCTGGTCATCAGCGTGTGTTGCTTTTCGATTATGGTTTTGCATACGGCTTCGGCCACGGGCATGTACTCGGGACGGCCGCCCGCCATCGCCATGCAGGTCGCAAGCACTTCATAAGTAAGAATTCCCTGCTTGGGCGCTACTTTGCCGGAACCGCCGCCCACTGTCTCGTTCCGGCTATGATCCGTTCCGGCCAGTATCCAGTCGACGCGATTCTTCGTGGGCGGGAAAATTGCGAGTCCGTCTGACCAGTTTTTTTGCAGAAAGAGATACTGAGCCCTCGCGTGCGCATCCTCATAATTACTGCCGCTAACTTCCACGGGCGCCTTATTAAACACGCCCGTTGCGGTATTGCTGGGCCGCCATTTTGTCAGCGCATCCACGATCTCGGTAAATTTCTCCCGGATCGCGGACAAATCACTGTCGACGAGAAACAGGGGATATTCAAAGACAACCCATGGCGCATCCGGCGGGAGTCCTTGCCCCATGATCGCCTGACGGGTTGCCGCCATTAATTCTTTGCGCTGGATAATCACCGTCGGTATTCCCAGCTTCTCGAGCTTTGCGGCGGCGCCTCCGGCTGCCGCAGCACAGGATCCTCAACCGGCGTTTCCGATGATGACCGCATCCGGCTTCCGCGCCGCCACCATCTGAATCACTCGATTTTCGCTTGACTTGAATCCCCATGGGAAATTCCTGCATGGGGATGAATCGGATTCCAGGGAATTGCTTCTTGAGCAGCTCTTCGATGAAGGGCATCGTCCGGTGCGGCTGCCATTTGGTCGGATCTACGGCCAATTCGGCGATCACTTTATTGTTCAGGTCGGGCAGCCGCGCCGCGAAGAGATGAGTGATCTCCTGCGCACCCGTACATAACGGGGTCAGGTCTGGAAAATTTAGTTTTCCAGACCTGACCCCGTCGGCTCGATACTACATCATTGAAAGAGAAAGACATGCAGCGAAAAAAGCAAATATATTGGCCAAGGCTTCAAAAGCTGCCTCAAAACCGCCCATGACTCTCGGGGTCGGTATCGGAACCGGGATCGGCCTTTATGAGCGTTACAGCATTCCGAAAAGCAATTTGGAGCTGGCGCTTGTATATTTATTTAAAGCATGATTATTGCTGCTGTTTCAAAGGGAGGACCTATGCAAAACATGAGAACAATTCGCACCGTCATCAAAGGCAAGCCGACGATGGAAGGAGCCGGCGTGCACCTCAGGCGGATATTCGGAAACAGCGAGGTTCCGATGTTCGACCCGTTCCTTATGCTTGACGATTTCCGTTCGTACAATCCCGAACACTTTAGGGCAGGCTTTCCCTGGCATCCGCACCGGGGTATCGAGACGATTACGTATGTCCTCAGCGGTGACGTGGAACATGGCGACAGCATGGGAAACAACGGCCTCATCTCATCCGGAGACACACAGTGGATGACGGCAGGAAGCGGGATTATCCATCAGGAAATGCCGCTCGGAGATACTGAGGGGAAAATGGAAGGATTCCAGCTCTGGGCCAACCTGCCGAAATCGCACAAGATGATGCCACCGCGTTACCGCGATATTAAAAATAGTCAGGTCCCCATGGTATTGCTGGAGAACGGTGTGAAGATAAAGATCATCTGCGGAAAGGTCGGGGATTGCGAAGGCCCGGTCAGGGATATTATAGTGGATCCTGAATACCTCGATGTGACAATTCCCGCTGCGTCCGACTTTAGACACTCCACAAAGAATGGGCACACTGTTTTTGCCTACGTGATCGACGGACAGGGATACTTTGACGAAAAAAAAGAAAAATCGGTCGCAAACGGCAGCGTCTGTTTATATGAAAACGGCGATCACATCCTGGTTACGACGGGGACAGAATCTGTCCGTTTCCTGCTGATCTCGGGCAAGCCTATCGGAGAGCCTGTAGCCTGGTACGGCCCGATCGTAATGAACACGGATCAGGAACTGCGGCAAGCGTTCGAAGAGTATCAGAACGGAACATTTATAAAGTAAACAACAATTGGTGTCAGGTTAGAATTCTCCCAATTCCTCAGTTTCGAATTCCATATAATGCATTCGAAGGAAATTGGGGCAATTCTAACCTGACACCAATTTTTTAGCAGAGCTCAACGACAATCTTTTTCGCCTTACCGGCTTCCGGAGCGTTCGGTTCCAGCTGAAGAAACATCTTGAGTGCAGTCACAGCCTCTGCAGCCTGCCCTGACTGGTAATAGGCAAGTCCCTGGTAATAGTAGGCATAGGAATTTTTCCCGTCCAATTTGATCGCCTTCTCAAGCTCCTTAAGGGCTTCACGGTTCTTTCCCTGCAGGACATAAGACGCGCCCCGGTACACGTAGACATCGGAAGCCTTTCCGTCTTCGATCCCGGCTGATTCGAGGTTCTTCCAGGCTTCGTCATACTGCTTTAATCCCAGGCGCGCCCGAGCCATGGCCATTTGAATCTGATATTCACTGGGAACCGCTGGGCGGGTCCGTTGATCTGCCTTGTCCTGGCTGCGTTTCACTTTCACGAATATATTGATGGCCTCGTTGTATTTTTCCTGCATCAGGACGGAAAGGCCGAGATAGTAGTTTGCCTGCGTCTCGGATGGATCTGCCTTCAGGGCTTCTCGCAGCACCTTTTCCGCTGCCTCAAATTGCCATTGATTATAGAGCTCAATGCCCTTGCTTGACTGGGCAAAGATCTGCTGCGGAATAAGGAACGCCAGTAAAAAAACAACGGAAAGCACCGGAATTCGGCAACATAGTCTGCGTTTATTCATTGCTCCTCCCCCCATGGAAATGAATCTCAACTGAACTTGATACATTATAAGAGCGATATCCCGCAATTTCACTATCTCACATCAGATTTCGAGGTCGGTATCGGAATCGCTATCGGGATCGCAGTCGCAATCGGCCTCCGCGACAGAGGGGATGAGTAAATATCATCGCTGGTTGTCCGATTCGATACTCAACCCCGATCTTAAAAGGGGAAAATTCTTGCATGACAGCAAGCGAAGAGTGCTACAATCGCCC
Source organism: uncultured Acidobacteriota bacterium (assembly GCA_963718845.1). Lineage (GTDB taxonomy): Bacteria > Acidobacteriota > UBA6911 > UBA6911 > UBA6911 > UBA6911. The sequence continues at coordinate 36,087 of CAVRAD010000016.1, read as the reverse complement.
GATTGATTGCGGTGTAAAGTGTTTCTGATCGTTCCGGCAATTATCTGCATGAGACAATGGCAAGTTTCCATCTTTTTATGAAGGAGGTCGCAAACAATGACTACGTGGCATGATTATTTGAAAGAAGAAGGTCAGCCACCGAGTTGGCCTTATCCTATCCTATTTGACCAGGAGCAGGAAATCGACACCGATGTACTGGTGATTGGAGGAGGTATCGCCGGCTGCTGGGCGGCAATCAGCGCTGCGCAGACAGGGATTGAAAGTAGCGCTGGTAGAAAAGGGAGACACCGTTCAGGAGCGGCGCCGGAGGTCCCGGATGCGATCATTGGTGCGATGCTCCGGCGAATCCTCTGTCCCGCGTTTCCCCGGACGCCTGGGCGCAGCACATGGCTTCCCGGCCCTACGCCAACGGCATCGGCATCCAGATCCAGTGCCGGGAGGATTTCGATACGCTGCTCGAGATGGAACAGATGGGCGGCAAAATCCGCGACACGGAAAATGAATATGCCGGCGCCGAAGGCCGGGACGACAAAACCAAGTTCATGATTTCCCCGCGTTACGGCACCATACACAGCTATTTCCCCGATCCCAAAATGGGAGAGCCAAACTTTAATCCTCCCGAAAAACGGAACAACGTCGTCATTCGCGTTTGGGGCAGCACGTTCAAGCCTGCGCTGAAAAAGGAATGCAAGCGCCTCGGGGTTAAAATCTTCGACCGCGTGATGGGGACCAGTCTGCTGACGGAAAACGGGATTCAGGGGGCGCGGGTTGTCGGCGCCACCGGACTCAACAACCGCACCGGCGAATTCATGATCTTCAAATCCAAAGCCACCATCCTCTCCACCGCAGGGGGCGGTTCCCTCTGGTTGATGAGCATGGAGCTGGGCGGATATTCCAACATGCATTCCCGCACGATGTCGGGCGACGGCACCATCATGGCCTGGAAAGCCGGCGCGGAACTGACCAAGATGGAAAGCACCGGCATGATAGGGATCGCCACCGGCTTGAAGCACAAGTGGTACAGCGGAGCGGGCGACGCCAGCTATGAGAATGTCCCCCTGGTGGATGCCAAGGGCAAGAGGCTGCCGTATCCCATCCAGGGCTGGGTGGATGCAGGCGCCATGGTCCCGGCTCCCGGAGTTGAGGCGAAAATCCGCGAAGGAATCATGAAAGGCGAATATGAGCTGCCTTTCTACGGCGACTTCCCTTCCATGCCGGATGTCGAGAGAAGAGCCACCTGGAACCTGATGCTGGGAGAGGAGTCCACGACCCGCATCATCATTGACACCTTCAACAAGGCCGGCTTCGATATCAGCAAGGACCTGCTCCAGAGCTACAAGTTCATTGAGGGCCAAAGCCTGCCCCAGTGGCGGGACGTGGGTTACGGCGGCGGCATCGTGGTGGACTGGGACCTGAAGACCATCGCTGGAAGGGCTGTATGCCGCGGGAACTCAGATGTTCGCTCCCGAGGACCACAGCCACGCTGCGTCCACGGGAAGATATGCCGGACGCAAAGCCGCGGCATATGCCCGGGAAGCCGGGGAACTCCAAAATCTCCCGCGACCAGATCGAAAAGGAAAAAGCCCGAGTTTATGCTCCGGTCAAGCGCAGCGGCGGTGTCGAGTGGAAAGAGCTGCACGCCGGCATCGCGCGAGTCATGCAGTATTATGTCAGCGAATTCAAAACCGAAAGGCTCTTCAATATGGGGCTCGAATGCCCTGCAGAAGAATAGAAGCCGAATCGGTCCCCCAGCTATTCGCCCTCGATCCTCACAAGCTGATGCGCAGTCTTGAAGACCTCCACATGCTGGAATTCGCAAAGATCATCATTCAGTCCTCCCTGGCCCGCAAGGCCAGCAGCATGCCGCTGAATTTCCAGCGCATCGATTTCCCCACGATGGATCCGCCGGAATGGAACAAGTTCCTGACGATCAAACTGGAAAACGACAAGGTAAAGACCGGGGAACGGCCTCAGGAGTTCTGGGGCGACATGAAACAGCAGTACGAAGCGCACAACAAAGACTACACAGGTGTGTACAAAGGAAAATGACCGCCTTTGACAGTTTTTAAACTTTTTCTAAGCTTATTTTTGGAGGAGAACGTGTCCCAGGAAAAAGTATTCGCGATTCCAAATGTTACGACGCCGAATAATCCGGTAATATTCAACCCGGATATCTGCATCGGGTGCAACATCTGTGTAGAAACATGCCAGATCGATGTGTATATACCCCATCCCCAGGCAGGGCAAACCGCCGATTATCCTGCACCCGGAAGAATGCTGGTATTGCGGCTGCTGTGCCAATGATTGTCCCGTGTCCCGGAGCCATTCAATTTAACTTTCCGCTTCAGCTGAGAGGATACTGGAAAAACAAGGCGACAGGAAAAGTCCATCAGCTGTAATCCGCAGTTCTCAAGGGCTTTTCAGGAGGCGGCGCTGACGGGCATTGGTTCGATCGATTCCAGATTGCAGATTTCAGATTCCAGATTTGGCTCCGCAGCCTTTAATCTGGAACCCGGAATTGAAATCTGGAATCCAAAAAAGAATGCTCCCGCTGAGCACAAGGGTCAGCTTCGCACTCACAACGGTCTGGCTCGATAACCCGGACGGGATCACGAATTATTTTGCGGAAACCGTCGCAAGCAGCAAGAAACCCGCAAATCCAAAATGAGCTGACAGCGGTTAGCTCTCTATGGCACCGCTGATGCAGTTTCCCGCTATTGTCCTCCTTTGGTTCGCATTGCAGCTTCGATTCGCCGCCTTGGGCATTCAGCAAAGACCATTCTGTCGATAGAGTACCCTCGAACAGTCCTTCCTTCACCATGCCGTTATCTGAATCAACAAATTATTAAAGCGGCTGCAATCCCCGCCGAAATAGGAACGGTTGTGGTGAGAGACTCTACTTGGCATTTTTTTGCTTGATATTCGGCGCAGGCAGGCTATATTTACGACCTCTGAACATTATGAAAATTTTGGCATAACTAAAATACTTTTTAAATTCTGCGCTGAAAGGAGCGGACAAATAATGAGAAAATTGCTTTTTGTGGGAGTTCTGGTATTGGCCATGTCAGGCTTTGCTTTAGCTCAGGATTTCCCGAAATTTGAGGTTTTTGGCGGGTATTCGTACCTGCGTTCCGATCTGAACAATAACAGTCCATGGTGGATCATGCTGAGTATTATGGCAGCGATAGCAATCTGGGCGCTGGGCAAACTGAACGGATTTGAGGTCAGCGTTCACCTATAATCTGAACAAATGGCTTGGCATTAAGGCCGACTTCGGCGGCCATTTTGGCAAGAGAATCATGGACTATAGCTACGGACCGTGAATACCAATATTCTAATGTCGATGGAGATTGCTACTACGACTACATCCAACCTATAGGCAGAAGGGAACATGCGGAAGTCCGGCACTACACCTATATGTTCGGACCGGAATTCAGCTATCGCGCCAACTCAAAGGTTCGCCCCTTTGCCCATGCTCTGTTCGGTTTCTCCAACAGTGGATGTCCAAAAAATGAACGTGGATTGGACCAAACTGGAGTATTTTAGGACCAAAATGTGCAGTTCAAGCGCAATACTGGTTACTGACTATGAAGGAAATAGCACCAGCGGATCCTTCTCAAACACATCTTTTGCCATGGCGCTGGGCGGTGGTTTAGACATAAACGTCAACGATATATTTCGCTATTCGCCTGGCCCAAATCGACTACATTTCCCGACCTTCCGGGAATTCAATGGAACGATACACGAGACAGAAGATCGATGAATGTATCTACCACCACGGTCTTACGCAGGACGAATGGCAATATACGCTACAGATAAGTATCGAAACGATAAATTGCCGACCGCATCGTTTCAACAATCTGCGGCTTTCCGCCGGCATTGTGTTTAAGTGGTAGTTATTCGTTATTGCTTAGATCGAAACAACTAAGAGGCGCGGCAACTCTTGCCGCGCCTCCTATTTTTTCCGCATTCCAAATTCTTCGAGTTTTAGAGACTTTGAGCCTTTGAGTTGATGTAATTACTTCGCAAGTCCCGTCAGCGCCTCCTCTCGGTACCTCGCCCAGATTTCAAATAAATCCCCCGGCAGCGCTTCTGTCCAGTAGTGTATCCGCCTGATTTTCAGATCCTGCACTCTCATCGACAACCAGATGGTAATGAGCGCTTGCCTGAATGCGGAGCCCATTTTTTGCCCGACGGCTCGTCACTGAAGCGTATCTCGAATTGAACCACGACAATCATCTGCCTTAAATCAATTGCGTAGCATTTGGGGATTATCTCCTCAAACAAGCCGGGATGCACAAAGGAAACGAGGAGCGCATCGCGGGACATCAAGGCCGCAGGAGGAGAAGCCGGACCCGTATACATCATCAGCTCGAGGTCCGGGGAAAAATATTTTGCGAGATTCGGCACCGTCTCGAGATCCCCCTGGTTTTTGTGCACATCTTCGAAATAGACGTCAAACCACCGTGAAACATTCTCATATGTCAGTTCCATATGCGTTCCTTTCTCCGAATGCCGCGGCAGGGAAAAACCCTTGCCCACAGCACAGGTGAAGAATGCTAAACTCCCCTCATCCGCTCCGGCACGAGGCGCTCCGGAAAAAATCCTCCGGATCTCCGCGTGCCGAAGACATGCCGGGATGCGAATTCTGCAATATCAATATAAACCGTTTTGATGGAGGTGTGGTGCCATGACTGCTGAAAATCTTAAAGGCGGATCTGGTGGTGCTCGGGGGCGGAGGCGCCGGCCTGGCGGCCGCGCTGGCCGCAGCAGAAAATGGCTGCAAAAGCATCTATGTCCTTGAAAAGGCGGGCTCCGCGACAGGCAGCACCGGCATGGCCCATGACATCTTCGGCGCTGAAAGCCCGGTCCAGAAACGGCTGGGGATCGAGGCCTCAAGGGACGAACTCTTCAAAACGGCGATGGAATGGGCGCACTGGACAAATATCAATCCGAGGATTGTGCGCGCCTTCATCGATAAGTCCGGGGACACGATCGGCTGGCTGGAACAAAAGGGCTTAAGCTTTGAGATGATTCAGTATTATCCGAACCAGGTGCCCCTGGTCCGACACTCGGTCAAAGGGCATGGCCACGCGCTGATGAAAACCCTGCGCGATAACTGCCAGGAACTTGGCGTTACAATACTCACCCGCACTTCAGGCAAAAAGATATTGCGTGACGCGCAGGGCAGGATCAGCGGCGTGCTGGCAGAATCCAAAGAAGGGGAAATTGCGATTTCAACAGGATGCGTGATTGTCGCCACGGGCGGCTATGGCAATAACAAGGAGATGCTCAAAAAATACTGGCCGAATTATAACGAGAATTACACGTATGACGGGCCGCCCAGCAACACGGGCGACGGGATCATCATGGCCACCGAAATCGGCGCGGCAACGGCCGGCATGGGCGCGTTGAACCTGCACGGGCCTTTTGTCAGGCCAAAGTCGGACTCGTTTTGGATGAAGATGGACGCCGCGGGAGAAGACGGGGCGCCCATAAAAATTACGTCATGGTTTCTCGCCTGGGAGCCGGAGATGCTCTGGGTGAACAAAAAGGGCAGCCGGTTTATCGATGAAGGCTACAACCTTGCTTTCTTTGCGTTCGGAAACGCCGTCGCGCTGCAGCCCGACGGCATCACCTATACCCTTTTCGACACTACCACGCTGCGAACAATCGAGAAGCAGGGATTGATCCGACCCGGAGCCGCGTCCCGCGCCAACTGGCTGCCGGTCTCTGCGGCTACGCCGTTGCCCGGGCTGGAGAGAGAAGTGCAGAAACAGGCAGGAAAGGGCGAGCTTATGATTTCCGAATCCTGGGACGAAATCGCAGCATGGATGGGAGCGGATCCTGCAGTCCTGAAAGCCACAATCGATGAGTACAACGCCGCCTGCGACGACAAGCATGACGCGCTTTTCGCCAAAGACCGGAAATATCTGCTGCCGCTGCGAACGCCTCCGTTCTATGCAGTCAAGGGCCACCTGGGGCTTGTGCGATGCCTATGGCGGCATCAAGATTAACGAAAAGATGGAGGCTCTCGATGCCGAGGACAATCCGATCCCGGGACTCTACGCGGCAGGTTCGACCGCCGGATGCTGGGAATCCGAAAGCTATTGCTACCGGCTCACAGGACACCTGGTCGGCTTTGCCCTGAACTCCGGCCGCATCGCCGGCGAAAACGCCGTCAAATATCTGCGCTAGCTGAAAATCGGTACCTGGTTATACTGTCCCTCCAGAAAAAGGCCGACAGTATTACCAGACACCGAATAGATTACTCCGAGTTCAGTATTCCCGTATTGTCTCGGTCGGGACAAGCTTTACGCGCCTGGAGAGAGGCCCGCCGGACGTTCTTTCGGCAGCGGTTCGAGCTCATACCGGACGACCCGCGCCCGTGTGCACCGCCCCTGCGAGTCCTGATTCAACACCAGCAATCCTTCCGCGTTGATATTCCTTGATTCCGTCCGACTGATAGCGCCGCCATCCCAGCGGTGTGCCGTCGGGAGCATAGCCGTATACATCCCGCCACTCTTTGACGGATGTGATCCGTTGATCCACATAGTTTTCCTGCCACTCGCTGCGCAGGATGCCGGGGAAAACGATGCGGCTCAGCACCACCGCATTCAGGCGCTCAATCATCCCCTTTTCGTAGCGCGTGAGTCGTTGGCGAGCGGAGCGCCCCCGCCGACAATGGTCGCAGGCGGAACGATGAACCGTCGGAAGTTTCGGCCACGCCGAAATAGAATGAGCATTTTCTGGATTTGCCTGAAAGCGTCTCAAGGACTCCTTGCCGGCGGAATCGCAGAGGCGCTCGATGGCTTTTGCATTTTCGCTCCAGAAATCAGGATCCTGCCGCAGTGCATTCATCCGACTCTGAACAAACTTGGAAACCCCGTAATCCAGCGGCGGCACTTTCTTTTCCAGCAGTTTGCCTTCAGCGTTTTGCCCGTCCTGGACAGCTTTGCGGGCCGCAGCGAACTGGCCGCCATTTCGTCCCGCGTTTTGACAGCCCGCTCAGTTCATCAGACAGCGCGGCGAGCGCCGATTTGGCATCATCGCGCTGCTTGTCCCCGGGGTTTGTTTCCGCGGCAGTTTTCTTGGCCTGAAGAGTTTTCACTGTCTCGCCGGCTTTGATTTGTGCCGCGCGCGCTCGTTCCTGGGCTTTCTGCGCCTCTAGCAGCGCTGCGTGGATCTTGCTGAATTCATCCGACACTTTATTTAAGGCCGAGATTTCGTCGGGTGCAAACTGCCTCCGCAGCAACTCGCGCGGCCACGAGTTGGCAGGAGTGCTCAGCGCATCGAAGAACGCATTCCAGTCGGCAATGGAAATAGAGGATGTCCCCACTCCATAGGCAATCTCCAACGGCCGTCCATCCGCGCCATAGGTTCTTGCTTCGTTGTCGAGCGCATAGAAAGTGACAAAGGCGGGAGGGGAGTAGTAGGCCCCGTTATGCACGAAAACCCCGATATCGATCCGGCCGGATTCGAGAAGCGAATCTTTGGCGATCGGGCTCCTGTCCTGATAAGGAACCGTGATTTCTGCCACGGATCGGGACTCATTGCGGTATTCGATTTTTATCTTAGCGGGATCTCCGCGCAGTACAGCCCAGTAGTATTTCAATGGCCGGTTGTTTAAATCCCTGCTCCCTTCGGCGCTCACAACCATTTTTCGCAGATACTTGGATCCCCGGAAAACACGCGCAACGACGACGGGAGTATCGCCGAGCTTCTCCGTCAATTCCGGTTCAAAGTAGTCGACACCCCTTACAGGCACATCTTCCTTGATCACTTTGAGAATCGCGATCGGGGGCGTGTTGGATGTATTGATACCATGAGCCATCTTCACCATTGCCAGCGAGTCAACATCGCTTCCCTGGAATACCGTCGGATGTGCTTTCCCGGTTAGATAATCCTTTGCGTCCGCAAGACTCCTGTTGGTACTGCGCAGGATCATCTGGATCGTCGGCATCAACATGCCCGACTGGATCAATATTTTCTTCACTTCCGGCCGAAATGCGGCCAGGACATATGGCATAGCCCTCATGAAGGGCTGATCCGATCCTGAGGATCCCTGGGACGCGACCAGGCAAGAAGTGTTGGTCGGGAACAGGTCTCCGTATCCTTCATCTCCGTTGCGGCCGGGGTCGTGATCCTGATGTTCAGGGTAGATATATAGATTATTGCCCGCATACTGCGTGAAAAGAAATGCCAGGCTGCCAGGATTCACATAATAGCCTCTGATATTGCTCCCGCCCCGTCGCGGCGAGGCCGAGGTCGAAGAATTGCCGAAGACGACGTACGGAGTATTCTCCTCTGCATGCCCCAGTTCTCACGGTTCTTTATCTGCGCTTCTGTATAATCGATCTTTTTCAGCTGCGGATAAGGAGTCTGATCTAGCTGCGAATGCCCACCGTCGCGGTTGTCATAATAATCGCCAACGTTTCCTGCGGCAGTGCCTTTGGAATACCATTGCCGCAGCAGATCGCCGATTTCGCCGCCTTTGAGAGCGATGGGTATTTCCGTAAGAGGGGTAGCGGGCAAGTCCGGCTGCGTTTGCTGCCCACCCAGACCCGGAGCGAGGCAAATTCCGGACAGAGCCACTGCCAATATTTTTATCAGCATCCTGTAGCGCACAGCCATTCTTCTCCCCTGCTTTTACGATTATATCGGAACATAAGTGTACATTCTTGAGAGGAGATACACTCCAATAAATTTTGGTTTAAAGGAATTCTTCATAAAGGTACAATCAATTCCAGATTCCAGAATTCTGAATTTGGAATCTGGAATCTGGAATCTGGAATCCAATACTATGCAGGGAGTGCGACTGTGAAAATACTGGTTACTGGAGGTGCGGGATTCATAGGATCTCACATTGTGGATGCATTTCGCTCGGCCGGCCATGCGGTGTGTGTGGTCGACGACCTTTCAACCGGTTTCCGGCACAATCTGGCTTCGGGAGTTCCCTTGCATGTGGTGGATATCCGGGATCCACAGCTCAGTGACGTTTTCGAGGCTGAAAAACCGGAGGTGGTGTGCCACCAGGCAGCGCGCGCGAATGTGCGAGAGTCGTTTGAAAAACCGCTGCTCTATGCGGAGGTAAATGTCCTCGGATCGCTGAACGTCCTGGAATGCTGCCGCCGCTTCAACATCAGGAAAGTGCTATACGCCTCCACGGGCGGCGCCGTATACGGCACCCCAGAGCAACTCCCCGTCACCGAACAGCACCCGGTTAATCCGCTCGATCCATACGGCGCCAGCAAGCATCATGTGGAGCACTACCTGCACCTGTACGAGAAAAACTTCGGCGTCTCGTACACATCACTCCGCTATCCAAATGTGTACGGCCCCAGGCAGAATCCCTTCGGAGAGGCGGGAGTCGTCGCCATTTTCGCCCGGCAGATGCTGGACAAAGGCCGGCTGGTCATCAACGGATCGGGGGAGCAGGAAAGGGATTTTGTCAGCGTCACGGATATCGCGCGGGCGAACCTATTGGCTCTAAATAAAGGCGATGGAGAAATCATGAATATCGGCAGCGGACTTGCGACGTCGATAAATACGATTTTTTCCTCGCTCGCAGATTTAACCGGCTATGGAGAAACGGCCGTATACGGTCCGGCTAAAGCGGGTGAAGTTTACCGGATTTATCTGAACGCCAATCGCGCCAAAGAAATCCTTGGCTGGACACCAAAGGTTAGCTTGAAGGAAGGCCTTGGAGCTACGGTCGAATATTTCCGGAAAAGCGTCAAATCCTAAACGGATCGTTGTTTTCCCTTTTCCACTTATTGTAGCCCGCTTTCCACGATTCCGGATTCCGGATTCCTGATTCCGGATTCGTGATTCAGGAATCAGGAATCTAAAATGATTAAAAGGATGTTTACCGCAAAGAATAGAGGAATACGTATGGAAAAAGCCAAACGTTTGTTGGTTGCTTCGACCGGCTTCTGGCTGGCCGGATTTATGCTGCTTTTCGTTGTGTCCGGCTTGTTTGGCCAGCAATCCTCCGCTCCGGAGCAAAAAGCCTGGACCACTGCCGAGGACCATCAGAACATGATGCAGCAGCTCGGAATCAAGAAGCTCCGTCCGGGACCGAGCGGCAGAGAAGGTGCAGCCGAATCAAGCCAACTACGACGAGGCTACGGCAAATCCTTTCCCGAATTTGCCTGAAGTCCTGAAACTGAAGAATGGCAAGAAAGTCACAAATGCAAAGACGTGGCGGAAGCAGCGCCGTCCCGAAATTGTGGAGGACTTTGAGCGTGAAGTCCTGGGACGCATCCCCAAAAACGTGCCAAAAGTGACGTGGACCGTCACCAATCAAACGGAAGCGAAATTAGGCGCCTATCCCGTAATCGGGAAGCAGCTTGTCGGCCACGTGGATAACTCTTCCTATCCGGCCATCAATGTCGACATTCAGATGATACTGGTCACGCCCGCCGACGCGAAGGGACCGGTCCCTGTAATGATGATGTTCGGATACGGGACCCTGCCCGGCGCCCCGCCACCGCCCGGGCCTGCGGGACGCGGATTCGGACCTCCGCCCGCCGGCAGCGATCCGCCTGCGACAGAGCAGCTGATCGCGGATGGCTGGGGATACGCATATTTAAATCCCAATAGCGTTCAAGCGGATAACGGCGCAGGCCTCACCAAGGGCATCATCGGCTTGGTCAACAAAGGACAACCCCGAAAACCGGACGATTGGGGATCCCTGCGCGCATGGGGATGGGGCGCATCGCGCGGACTGGATTACCTGGAAACCGACAAGGCAGTGAACGCCAAGCAGGTCGGAATCGAGGGCGTTTCACGTTACGGCAAAGCGGCCCTGGTAACAATGGCTTTCGATGAGCGTTTCGCCGTCGTTCTGGTAGGATCTTCCGGCGAAGGCGGAGCGAAATTGCATCGGCGTAATTTTGGCGAAGCGGTAGAGAATTTGACCGGATCGGGCGAATATCACTGGATGGCAGGCAATTTCCTGAAATATGGCGCGGCTGAAGCCGACTTCGGCAGCAAAAATGCCGGGGACATTCCCGTGGATGCACATGAGCTGATCGCATTATGCGCACCGCGTCTGACATTCATAAGCTATGGCATTCCGGAAAAGGGCGACGCCAAATGGCTCGATCAGCAGGGCAGCTTTATGGCTGCTGTCGCCGCAGGCCCCGTTTTTCGGCTGCTCGGAGCGAAGGACCTGGGAACTTCGGACGATTACAAGAAAGCAACGATGCCGCCTGTAAATACCGGCATGCTCGATGGCCAACTGGCATGGCGTCAGCACGATGGAGGACATACGGATGGCCCGAACTGGAAGTACTTCATCCCCTGGGCGAATAAGTTTTTTAAGCGCACGCCGAGATCGTGAACCTGTGCATTCGTAGATTCCGAATTCGAGATTCGCAGAATCCGGAATCATGGAATCTGGAATCTGGAATCTGGAATTATAGAAAATTGCATGTTTTCCTGCTGTTGATAGCGCTCTGCGGGGGCTAATGCTTTTTTCCCTGCGTTATCCCTCGCTCAGACCGCAGCTTCATCTATTCCCGCCGATCAGCCGGTCCCTCGAACCGACCAGAATTCGCTGACTGCACATGCGCAACTGCTGGACAAAGCCAGGCGCGGCGGCATCGACATTTATTTCGAAGGCGACTCCATTACGCGCCGTTGGGGGGCAACGGATTACCCGGAGTTTCTGGCTAATTGGAGGCAAAATTTCTTCGGCTGGAATGCCGCAAACTTCGGGTGGGGCGCCGATTTAATTCAAAACATCCTCTGGCGCCTGCAGAACGGAGAGCTGGATGGAGTTCACCCCAAAATCATCGTCCTGCTCGCCGGCACCAATAACGTTGGCAATACTGCGCCGGCTGCCGGGGATGAGGAAAAAGCCGCGGATATCACCCGGGGCTTCAGGGCGATCCTGGATATCATGCAGGCAAAGGCGCCTGAAACCGTAATTGTCTTGATGGGCATTTTCCCTCGCAATGACAATATGGCCGTAATGCCTCTGATAAACAAAATAAACGATGCTCTGGCAAAGCTTGCCGATGGCAAAAAGATCCGGTATTTAAACATCAACGATAGGCTGGCGGACAAGGACGGACGTTTGTTCGATGGCATGATGCATCCCGGCGACAAGCTTCATCTCGCGATTAAGGGATACCAGGTCTGGGCAGATGCCCTGAAGCCGATCTTTGGCGAATTGCTCGGCCCCCCGGCCAAGGAAGACCACGCGCCGCCTCCCACGGGCGACCCAAGGGCCCATGTAACACATTGAAATCGAACCTGAAAAAATAGAAAGGGGCAGCGGGCAGAGGCGATGGAACTTGAAAAATACTCGATTGGCATTGGCGACAGGTTTGGATTTCAGTGTGCCGCTCAACTGAGGGCGCTCCAGAAGGCGGCCGAGAGCGGCATTCGGATTGTGCCTGTGTGGAATAAATCCAACCGCGAGCATGAGATCGCCAGAACAGTGCCTGAAGATGCGAGCAAAGCTGCCGACGAAGCAGTCCGCACCTGCCGTTGGACCGACTCCTATTATGTCGATGCCGACCACATCGGCACGGCAACTGTCGACGCCTATCTTCCTTCCCATAATTTCTTCACCATTGATGTTGCGGATTCCATTGGCAAGCCGGTTCGTGGCGCTTCGATAGCGCCTTTCCTTGCCGCAATGGCCCGCTATAGAAACTCGCTTGACTGTCCCGGGGATTTCCGCGCCTCTGCAGATAACGGATCTCGCTCTGGAAAATTTTGCCCGGAAATATCTCTTCGCAATTTCAGAGGCCGGGAAAATATACCGGCACATCGCCGAAAGAAAAGGAGCGGAAAACTTTGTCACCGAGATTTCGATGGACGAAGCCCAGAGCGCACAAACTCCCGTGGAATTGCTGATGATCCTCGCCGCCGTCGCGCTGGAAGCCATACCGATCCAGACCATCGCACTGAAATTCACCGGCGCCTTTCTAAAAGGCGTCGACTACGTGGGCGACCTGAAGCGGTTCACAAAAGAGTTCCATGACGACCTGGCTGTCATTGCGTTTGCGGTGGACCGTTTCCATCTCCCGAGCAATTTGAAGCTGAGCATCCATACTGGCAGCGACAAGTTTTCTCTATATCCCATCATGCACGATGCCATCAAAAGCATCGATACCGGGATTCATCTCAAAACCGCCGGCACTACATGGCTGGAAGAGATCACGGGAATGGCCGCCTCCAGCCGCGACGGGTTGGCTCTGGCAAAGGATATTTACGAGAAGTCCTGCCAGCGCTATGACGAATTATGCAGCCCCTATCTTGCGGTGATCCGCATCGACAGGCACCAACTCCCCGCGCCGGCGCGGGTTGCTTCATGGAGTGCGGAGGAATTTGTGCAGGCGCTGCGACACGAACCGTTGTGCAAAAATTACAATCCGCACCTGCGCCAGCTCATGCATCTGGGATTTAAGGTTGCGGCGGAGATGGGGCCCCGAATGGCCGAATTGCGCCGCGAATGCCGCAGCACCATCGAAGAAAACGTCACCATGAATATTTATGAGCGCCACATTCGACCTCTGTTTCTCGGATTGGAATCGAATGAATAAAAAGCTGATTCCGATAGCGATGGCAGGCCCCTATAATCCTGGGAACAATTGTCGAGCAGGAAAGGACGATGCCGTGAATTATGATGAACTCGTCAGGCAGTATGACTTCAGCAACCGCGTGATAGTTGTTACGGGCGGAGCCGGCGTCCTGGGCGGCGAGATCGCCTGCGCCCTCCTCGGATGCAACGCAAATGTCGTCGTTATCGACCGCGCTCCGGCACGCCCAGAACGGTTTATATCGAACTTGAAGCTCTCGAAAGGGCGCTACCTGGCAATCGAGGGAGACGTCCTGCAAAAAGACTCCATCGGACTCGCAGCTAAAAACATTGTCGCTGATTTTGGAAAGATTGACTGCCTCGTGAATGCAGCCGGAGGCAATAATCCCGACGCAACGACGGGAAGCGACAAATCGTTTTTTGATCTGCCGGAGAGTGCTCTCCGGTTTGTCTCCGACCTGAACCTCCTGGGAACCATGATCCCCAGCCAGGTATTCGGAAAGCTCATGGCGCAGCAGAAAGCGGGAGTGATATTGAATATTTCGTCAATGAACGCATTCCGCCCGCTGACCCGAATTCCCGCCTACTCCGCAGCGAAAGCTGCAGTGTCGAATTTTACGCAATGGCTGGCGGTACACATGGCGCAGGAATACTCGGATAAAATCCGCGTTAATGCCATCGCTCCCGGATTCTTCCTCACGGAACAGAACCGATTCCTCCTGACGGACAAGGATACGGGGAAATTGACGGCCCGCGGGGAGCAGATTCTCGCACATACCCCGATGAATCGGTTTGGGGCGCCGGCGGACCTGCTTGGCGCAGTGTTGTGGTTGCTTTCCCCGATGTCCCAATTTGTTACAGGCATCGTTATTCCTATCGACGGCGGCTTCTCGGCATATTCCGGAGTCTAAGCGCGATGATTCTCTTCAGTCGCGGCTCGCCCGACATGGTGTTCTCGCCCGATGAAGCCCGGCAGGCGCTCTTCGCCTCACTGGACCGTCTCGGGGAGAGGAGGCGCGTGCTTGCGGTCCCTCCCGATTTCACGCGTTACCATTCTCAGGCGGGTATGCTGACAGAATGGGCATGGGAATATTTTGGGAATCGCCTGGTCGATATTCTGCCGGCAATCGGCACGCACTGCCCGATGACCGATGAAGAAATCGAAACGATGTTCGGTAAAACGCCGCGCAGCTTATTCCGCATTCACGACTGGCGGCAGGGATTCGCAACTCTGGGCGAAGTGCCCGCTGCATTCGTTCAGGAAGTGTCTGAAGGAGCGATTAACTACAGTATTCCTATTCAGGTCGACCGGCTGATTGCCGACAGATCCCATGATCTGATTCTTTCCATCGGGCAAATCGTGCCGCACGAAGTGATCGGGATGGCGGGATACAACAAAAACATCTTTGTCGGCACCGGCGGATCCGAAGGCATAAACAAAACTCATTTTCTCGGCGCGGTCTATGGCATGGAACGCATGATGGGGCGCGCCGATACTCCCGTGCGCAGAGTCCTCAATTATGGTTCGGAGCATTTCACGCGGCACCTGCCGATTGTGTATGTCCTGACTGTCATAGGAAAAGACGAAAACGGGAAACTTGCGATCCGGGGACTTTTCATCGGTGACGATTTGGAGTGCTTTCATCAGGCTGCCGCGTTGTCGCTCAAAGTCAATTTCCAACTTCTTGATGCGCCCATCAGGAAAGCGGTCGTATACCTCGAACCATCGGAATTCAAAAGCACCTGGCTGGGCAACAAGAGTATTTACAGGACACGGATGGCGCTCGCCGATGGCGGCGAGCTTCTGGTGCTGGCTCCCGGACTTGCGCAATTCGGCGAGGATAAAAATATCGACCGGTCTGATCCGGAAATACGGATACGTCGGGAACGCCCCGCGTGCTGGACCTGGTGCGCACGCAGGAGGACCTCCAGCAAAGCCTGGGAACCGCGGCCCACCTCATTCACGGCTCCTCGGAGGGCAGATTTACCATTACGTATTGCCCCGGCTCCCTGTCGCGACAGGAAATTGAAGGCGTAAATTTCCACTATGCGGATTTGCGCAAGATGCTGAATAAATACAATCCTGAGAAACTCAAGGATGGCTTCAATACTTTAGCGGATGGGGAAGAGATCTTTTATGTTTCTAACCCGGGTCAGGGTCTCTGGGCGAATCGTGAACGGTTTTTATAGACTCATTTGGGTCGGAGCTCAAAGGCTGTCTCAAGAACTCGTTTTTCCTGGTAGTCGCTTTTAGACATCGCTGACGATATGCCGCGCCTTCGGGCTTAAATTGCTGTAAATCAGAATCGAGGCCGAAGGAAGATCCCTATTAGCTGTGGCGAAGCATAAAGAACAAGTCGTGATAGAAACTCAACGCCTGAAGGTTCGCGCCAGCGTTGTGAGAAAGCCTCTTTAGCCCCGCAGCCCAACACGAGCGCTGGTGCGTCGACAACAGGATTATTATGCGCAGAGAGGAAGTATGAAAGACAAAGCGGATATCGGGATGATCGGGCTGGCCGTGATGGGCGAGAACCTTGCGCTCAACATGGAGAGCAAGGGCTTTACTGTCGCCGTCTACAATCGAACAGTCCCCGGCGTTGAAGAAGGAGTCGTGGACCGCTTCATCCGTGGCCGGGGACAAGGAAAAAACTTCATCGGATCGGAGAGGATTGAGGATTTCGTGCTATCGCTGGCAAAGCCGCGCAGGATCATGATGATGGTGAAAGCCGGCAAGCCGGTGGACGAATTGATCGATCAGCTCCTCCCTCTGCTGGACAAAGGCGACATCCTGATAGACGGCGGCAATTCCCATTTCCCGGACACAATCCGGCGGACAAAATATCTGGAATCCAAAGGGCTCCTTTTCATCGGCACGGGAGTTTCCGGAGGAGAAGAAGGCGCACTGCGCGGACCGTCCATCATGCCCGGAGGTTCGCCTGCCGCATGGCCCCACGTGAAGCCGATCCTTCAAGCGATCGCCGCCAGAGTGGCCGACGGCACTCCATGCTGTGACTGGGTGGGAGAAAACGGCGCCGGCCATTTTGTCAAAATGGTCCACAACGGCATCGAATACGGAGACATGCAGCTGATCTGCGAAGCGTACCAGGTGATGAAAGAGCTCTTGGGTATGTCTGCCGGAGAAATGCACGAAGTGTTTAAAAAATGGAATACGGGGATCTCGACAGCTACCTGATCGAGATCACCCGCGATATCCTTGCCTTCAAAGATACCGATGGACAGCCTCTGGTCGAGAAAATTCTCGACACGGCCGGCCAGAAGGGGACGGGAAAATGGACAAGCGTGGTTTCACTGGACCTGGGCATTCCCCTGACCCTGATCAGCGAGGCCGTCTTTGCCCGCTGCCTGTCGGCCATGAAGGAGGAACGGGTTGAAGCGTCGCACGTGCTGCATCCTCCGGCACAAAAGTTCGCAGGCGAGAAGAAGGCTTTGCTGAGCGACCTCGAACAGGCGCTGTACGCATCGAAGATCGTTTCCTATACGCAGGGATTTGTGCTGCTGCATGAGGCCGCGAAGGAATATAAGTGGAATCTCAACTACGGCGGGATCGCTCTTCTCTGGCGGGGCGGCTGCATCATCCGGTCGGCATTTCTCGGAAAGATCAAAGACGCATTTAATGCGAATCCGCGGCTGTCGAACCTGCTCCTGGATCCGTTTTTCAGAGAGCGGATCGAGCGGTCGCAGCAGGCATGGCGGCGTGTGGTGTCCGCGGCAATCCTGCACGGCGTTTGGATCCCGGCCATGTCGACGGCGTTGTGCTACTACGACGGATTCAGGAATGCGCGGCTTCCGGCGAATCTGCTTCAGGCCCAGCGCGATTATTTCGGTGCGCACCAATACGAACGCATCGACCGGCCGCGAGGTGAATTCTTCCATACCAACTGGACGGGTCACGGCGGAGACACCGCCGTCGTCCTCGTATACGGTGTAATTTCGGTGACAGTCACCATAACCTCGAAATTATGGAGGCATTTCGGCGCGGACACACTCCTCTAATGTGCGAGGTTATGGTGACTGTCACCGAAATTACCAAAGGAGCAGGCAATGAGCAATAGCTCTGAACATCCCTTCCCGGGCGGCATTCGACCTGGTTTCTCTCGGCGCGCTTGTGCACCGCCTGGATCCGGGAGTCATCCCGTTTCGCAAAGCGACGGCCTGCCAGATCCACGTCAGCGGCGGCGAATTCAACGTGGCAGCCAATCTCGCCGATTGTTTCGGGATGAACACGGCACTCGTCACCGCGATGGTGGAGTATCCGATCGGCGATCTGATCGCGGAGCGTGTCAAAGCGATGGGAGTAAAGCCTTTTTATAAACGATTCAAGCACAACGGTGTGAACGGCCCCAACATGGCCACGGTCTACAGCGACAGGGGTCAGGGCGTCCGCGCACCGGTGGTTTTTTATAACCGGTCGAACGAGGCGGCGGCGCTATTGAAGCCCGGCGACTTTGATTGGAATTCTATTTTTGCAGGAGGCATCCGATGGTTCCACAGCGGCGGCATCTTTGCCTCACTCTCGGAGACAACCGGAGCCCTTATCGCAGAAGGCATGAAAGCCGCCAGAAACGCAGGCGCCGTCACCAGTTTCGATCTGAATTTCCGAGAAAAACTCTGGAGCATCTGGGGAGGCCAGCAGAAGGCCGTGGAAGTGGTTGCGCGCATCGTTGAAAATGTTGACGTATTGATCGGCAATGAAGAGGATCTCCAGAAAGGACTGGGCATTCCGGGTCCCGAAGTGGGGGCCCGGTCAAAGCTCGATCCGAGCGCGTTTTTCGGGATGATAGGGAACGTCGTGAAAAAACATCCGCAAATCAAAGCCGTCGCCACGACGCTGCGCGAAGTCCATTCGACGAACCGACACAGCTGGGGCGCAGTCGCGTGGGTGAACGGCAGCACCTATGTTTCTCCGACATGCGAACTGGACATTTTCGACCGCGTGGGCGGCGGCGACGGGTTTGCCAGCGGCTTCCTATATGGATTGCTGGCCGGCGAAAATCCTGAGGATGCGGTAAAACTCGGCTGGGCGCATGGAGCGCTGCTGACAACGTTCCCGGGCGATACGACCATGGCGACGGTCGACCAGGTCCGGGCATTCGCAACAGGCGGCTCGGCACGTATTCAAAGGTAGCCGATGCAATCCCCTGCCCCAGCTTCAGTGCAATGTAGGTCGCTGCAGCAGAAAAGATGATAGACCATGCAAATCCCTGGGCGATGGAGCGCACACTGATTTCCGGCGGAGCCAACCGCCCGGAGATGACCGGTTCATACAGCTCACCCGGCTTCAGCACGCGGACCGCGTTTTCCGGAAGCCGGACCTCCTCCTGATTCTGCTCTGGCACTACCGTCATGGATGCACCTCTTTCCGTATAAGAACAACGATAAAGTGCCCTTTCAGGAGAATGAGTATTGTTTTCCGGATCTGCTCGAACAAGCGCGCCACGTCCCTAACAGGAGGAGATCGTAGATCATGACGGCCCATTTTAAAGACAATTCAGGTCTAATCTCCCCGTCATTCTTTCCGAAAAGCTAAAGAGAGGGTCCTTGTATACAATGGCCGTCCCTTGACTGCCAGGCCCTTACGTACACTTCTTATGTCATTGGAGGTCTTGCGCGTCCGTGGATCGATATGAATTAGCCGCTCAGGGCGCCGACAATGGGCTCTGGGATTGGGATCTGACGACCAGCCGGATTCACTACTCTCCCATCTGGATCTCCATGCTGGGTTATTCGGAAAGCGAGTGCGGAAGCACCTCTGAAGAGTGGTTCAAGAGAATCCATCCGGAAGATCTGGAGCCGGTTCAACAGGAAATTGCCTCCCACCTGAAAAAAGGATCCACCCAGTTTGAAATTCAACACCGCATGCTGCATCAGGACGGCTGTTACCGTTGGATGTCCTGCCAGGGAGTGATTACGCGCGATGAGACCGGCCATCCGGTCCGCATTACAGGTTTTCACGCTGACATCACTGCCGAAGTAGTCGTGGACGCCCTTACAGGCCTGCCAAACCGCCATCTGCTGGTGAACCGTTTGACCCGTGCCGTTGAAAAAGCCGGGAAGCAGGAAGATTTTCTTTATGCAGTTTTTATTGTGGGTCTGGATCTCTTTGAATCCGGCATCAATCGCCTTGAAACCGTGAACAGCGACGCACTCATAGTCGCTGCAGCGCGCCGCCTGGAGAGCGCGCTGAGGACCAAGGACAGTTTCAGCCGCGAAGGACGCGCAGATCTGGTAGCACGTTCGGGCGGTGAAGAATTCCTCATTTTGCTCGAAGGATTGAGCGAAGTGGGAGAAGCGAAAATAGTTGCCGAGAGATTGTTGAAGGCAATTCTGGCCCCCTTCGCCTTCAATGGCCGGGATGTTTCTCTACCTGCCAGTATCGGAATCGCATTAAGCGCAACGGGCTATGGGAATCCGGAGGAAGTGCTGCGGGACGCAGATGCGGCTTTGTATCGAGCAAAGTCGTTGGGAAAATACCGGTGCGAGATTTTTGATACCGCCATCCTGGAATTCACGCAGAATCGGCAGCAGCTGGAAAAAGAGCTTCACGGAGCTTTGAGCCGCAACGAGTTTCTGGTTTTTTATCAACCTATCGTATCGCTGTCCTCCAATCGAGTCGAAGGACTGGAAGCGCTGGTTCGATGGAAGCACCCATCCCGGGGAATGATTTCGCCCGTTGAGTTTATTCCGATCGCGGAAAAAACCGGACTGATTGTCTCGCTGGGCCGCTGGGTATTGCAGGAAGCCTGCCGGCAATTGAAGGACTGGCAGAAGAACCCACGCATTTATAAAGATCTTTGGGTCTCGGTAAATCTTTCCGGCGTGCAATTCACCCAGCCCTCCCTGACAAAAGAAATTCGCGAAATTCTGGTTAAGGCCGGGCTGGACGCGCGCAGCCTCATGCTGGAACTGACAGAAAACATCGCAATGGAGAATCCCGAAGCGGCACAGAGCCTGCTGATGGAGTTGCGTGTTATGGGAGCCAGGATCGCTATTGACGATTTTGGCACTGGCTACTCTTCCCTGGCTCATCTACGACGGTTCCCGCTGGATTACTTAAAAATTGACAATTCATTTGTTAGGAGCATTGAAAACAAGCCTGACGTCAGGGAGATTATCCTGACCATCCGCACGCTGGCACATCAATTGGGGTTGAGGGTTATTGCCGAAGGTATTGAAAATGCCAAACAGCTGGATCTGATCCGGTCGATAGGCTGCGAATACGTACAAGGCTTTCTGTATTCAAAACCCGTCAGCAGCGACAAAGTGGAAATGCTCCTTTTGGAGGGTTTTGCATATGGCGCCGACGGGTTGCCGGCAAAAACAGGCGCCGGGAAAGATGATGTGGGAACCGGTTCCTCTCATAACCCGTTTCCTGAGGCTCCTGTTCCGGATCCAAACCAGAAGTCCTACCGAAAAACAATCGATGTGTTCAAAAAAAAATGGATCCTGATAGGATTGACAATCATTATCCTGCTGCTTATGGGAGGGATGCTTGCCAAGGTTGACCGTTTTACTTCCCCGCCCGTCGCCTACAGTTCGCCGCCAAATCCTCCAATAGCGGTTAAAAGCATCGAAAGGACGGCAGCATCGCCTGTTGTTGCTGAAAAACCGTCACCCGGGAATAACCAACAGGCACCGGTTGACACACCCAAAGTTGACCCACCCGAAATTGTCGTATCTAAAGTTGACGTGCAAAGGGCTCCAAAGACTGCCGCACCTAAAGTTGCCGTATCCAAAGTTGACACAAAAAAGGCTGCCACACCCATAGTTGACGATTCCAAAGCTACGGAACCCAGAGTTGACGCATCAAAGTTTGGAAAAAACACACCGCAGAAAACAGTGCACAGCTATCGCGTCCAACACGATCATCGTATTGGCAGCTGCAAGGGGACATTGATAATTAACCTGGATGGTGTCTCCTTTGTTTCGGAAAATGCCAAAGACAGTTTTGATTTTAAGCACTCCCAGTGCTCGTATGACATGGGCGCGGATCAACTGATTATCAGGGTGGGGACCAAGGTTGTCCGCTTCAAATCCGCCACAGCTACAACCAGCAAAGAAAACACATCCGATCTCCTGAAAATCTTGGACAGCGTTGACCGGTTTCATCCGGCTCAAGAGTCGAACAAGCAGTAGGGCAGCAGGCTGCACCGAAAGTGTTGCCTCTGCACACAACCCCCCTTCAGGGCATGTGCATCAAGATAATCCTTCTGCCCGGAGCGCTGAAAGCGTGGCACAGCCAGAGCTCACCGCAAACGAATGATGGCCCGGATTTGTGGTATCCTTACGAGTATGGTGGAACTGGGTCCATGAGAGTGCATCCGGTTCATGAATCATCAACTTTATTTAGTAATTCACTCGAGGAACTCCTTCATGTCTAAGGCGATCGAAGGTCTGAAGCCGGAATTGGTTTGGAAGTATTTCGCCCAAATATCGCGTATCCCGCGTTGCTCAAAAAATGAAGCCGCAATGACAAAGTGCGTGCTGGACACTGCGAAAAAACTGGGCTTGCAGGCAAAAGCCGACACGTTCGGAAACGTTGTCGTGCGCAAGCCGGCCTCGGCCGGCCGCGAGCAGGTTCGCTCGATTGCCCTCCAAGGGCATCTCGATATGGTGTGCGAGAAGAACAAGGACAAGGTGCATGATTTCCTGAAGGATCCGATCGAGCTTGTCCGCAAGGGGAACACGATGATGGCCAACGGCACGACGCTCGGCGCGGATAACGGCGTTGCCGTGGCGACGAACCTGGCCATCATGGAAGACCGGTCGCTCCAGCACGGCCCGCTGGAATTCCTGTTTACCGTGGATGAAGAAACCGGATTGACCGGGGCTCACAACATCGCGGGAGATTTCCTGGAAAGCCGCACGCTCCTGAACCTCGACTCGGAAGAAGAAGGCGCTCTTTACGTCGGCTGTTCCGGAGGCAGGGATACAATTGGCACGTGGCAAGTGCATTTCGAGGAAGTTAAAGCTCCAACCGCAGCCGTGCAGGTGTGTGTCACCGGCCTCAAGGGTGGTCATTCGGGCCTGGAAATCGATAAAGGCAGGGGCAATGCCGTTAAAATCATGGGCCGTGCGCTCGCGGCTCTCAGTGCCGTCGGCGCCCGCCTATCGGCTATCAACGGCGGCAACAAACACAATGCCATCCCTCGTGAATGTGAAGCCGTGCTACTGATTCCACGTCAAAAGCTGGACGAAGCCGAGAGCGTAATCGGCGGAGTGAACGCAACTATAAAAGCGGAATTAGCCACAGTGGAGCCCAATCTACTTATCAGCCTCAGTACAATGAAAACGAGGAAGACGATCAAGGTATGGAAGAAAGCAGAGCAGCGCAGGATATTGCAGACGCTTTCCGCGCTTCCTCACGGCGTAATGAAAATGAGCGCGGACATCCCTGGACTCGTGGAAACCTCGACGAATGTCGCCATAATCAAGACGATAAAGGATTCCATAAAAGTCGCAACCAGCCAACGCAGTTCCATTGCATCGGAAATCACCGAGATTGCCGAAACCGTTTCAGTCATCTTCGAACTGGGCGGCGCCTTGGTTGAGACCAACGACGGATATCCGGGCTGGAAGCCGAACATGGATTCGCCCATCCTGAGTCTTGCCAAATCGGCCTATCGCTCGCTCTACGGAAAAGACCCGGAAGTCAAAGCCATTCATGCGGGCCTGGAGTGCGGCGTCCTGGGCAAGCGAATCCCCGGCATGGACATGCTTTCGTTCGGACCGACTCTCGAAGGCGTGCATTCACCCGATGAAAAAATCTACATTGACACCGTCGAAAAGTTCTGGAATTTCCTGCTGGAAATTCTGAGAAAGGCAGACTGAGCCCGGAAAATAAATCATTTGTTTTGCGGACCGTTGCCGAAACCCTGTTCTTTGAGCCAGAGCGAGCATTCCTGCGTCCATTCGTGACGATTGTCCGGGTCCCACTGTGCGCTGCCCAGGCCCATTCCGTGCGCTCCTTTTGGGTAAATGTGCAGCGCAAACGAAATCCCCTGCCGCCGCAGGGCAGAGGCAAACTCCAATGCATTTTCCACTTTTACAGTCACGTCTTCAAAAGTATGGAAGATGAAAGCAGACGGCGTATCTTTGCTGACCTGCTTTTCGTTTGAAAGCAGCTCAACCAGAGCCGGATCCGGGCTGTCCCCAAGCAGGTTACGCTTCGAACCGGCGTGTGTATCCGGACCCATAGTGATTACCGGATAGCAGAGAATGCCAAGATTCGGCCTTGAGCTGACGCGATCGATCGGATCGGCTGCGCCTGGATCTCCCGCATCGAAATGAGTGAGCGCCGTGGCAGCCAGGTGTCCGCCCGCAGAGGATCCCATGACGCCGATCTTGTCCGGATTAAGGCCCCACTTTTCGGCATTGGCCCGAATATAGCGCATCGCCCGCAGCGCGTCCTGGATCATCGCCGGGTGCTTATAGCCGCCGGATCCGAGACGATACTTGAGCACGAATCCTGCAATGCCTTGCTCGTTTAACCATAACGCATAGTGAACACCCTCGTGGGGGGCCAATCCGGCATAACCGCCGCCCGGACAAATGACAAAAGCAGCGCCTGTCGCTCTTGCCGGAGGGGCAAAATAAGGTGTCAGCGTGGGTATGTCTTTGGATTCTTTGCCCAGTGCTCCGGGAGCATCCCCCGTCCATAGCGGAAACTCAATGCGGGGCAATTGAATTTGGGCCGCGGCCTGCAAGGCGGCATTGCCATGGCTTTCAGCGGCGCTGAACGCCGGTATAAAAATGGCGCAACAAACAATGTAAACAAACCTCATCATAGCAAACCTCTGATCTCTGAAACAGGTCGAGACTAGCCGGCATCTCTAGACAGTATTTGCCGCCATCTTCCGGCGATCCGGGTTATTGGCCCGAATTTGCGCCGGGCCGGGTGCGCACGGCGTTAAACCAGGAGACCACTTCGGATTCCAGCGCTTTCAGGTCAGGCTTAACCGAAGCTCTCGCCGTGGATTCCTGCCACTCTTTGTTCAGGTCGCCAAGATCGATGCTCGAACCTTCTCGTATGAATAGCGGGATCTGATGCAGGCTTGACCAGCATTTCGACTTTCTGCCCGCGCGGATTGTTCGATTCCTTCAGTCCCGGCGCCCACGAAGCCTGCTGCGGGCCATCCACGACACGTTCCATCAGGCCGGTGAAATACTCCTCTTTCCCGGCATCGATGTGAAACCCCCATTTGACAATGCCATCGCAGGCTGAGCGCTAAACCGAACCGTGTAATTGTCGCCCTCAGGGAGGATAAGAATTGAAGCCACTCGACTGTCACGGGTCTTCGCCTGCCACTCCGATTTCTTGCCTTGTGTGTTTGATTTGAGCTGCACCGGAAGTGATATTCGTCCGGTCGCCGTTTCATAGTAAAACCCGTCGTATTTAAAATCGCCCGACAGATACCTGGACGAAAGATACAATCCCTGCTGCGCTGGATTGCCCCGTGATTCCAGTTGCAGAGCGGCAAAAAGGATTATGGCTAACGATGCCACAATCGCCCGCCAGCCAAACAGCAAAGACATAATTCCTGCTTTCCATGAGGCCATAGCCTATTCAGCTCCTGACTCAGAGGCTTTCGCACACCCTGTATCCACGCCCGTCGCGCCCGGAGGGCGCCTTTAGAGTGCGGCAGCTTGCTCTGCTCTTTACACACATCTTGCTTATTGTAGACAAGAACATGTGGGTCGGGGCTTCAGAGGCTGTCTCAAAACTCGCATTGGGCGGGCCTTCAGCCCTTGATTTTCTTTTACGACTTTTTCCTGGGGCTTCGCCCCAGGCTGGTATGGATCGCGCCTTCGGCGCTTTAAGATCCTAAATTTACAGCAATTTAAGCGCCGAAGGCGCGCGCTATATCAGCCTAGGGCGAAGCCCTAGGAATTTAGCGACAACCAGGAAAAGGGCTGTAAGCCCGCTCAATGGGCGAGTTTTGAGACAGCCTCTGAAGCCCCGACCCACATGGTTTGCCGGTTTATTATGACGGAAATGCGTGTAAGGAGCAGAGCTTACTGCCGCTTTCGAAAAAAGCCCAACGTGCTTGTTTTTCAAGGCTTCTCTTAAAAGCGGCAGCGAACAGCCGCCCATCTCCAAAGGCTTCGCCTCCCCAAAAAACTATACGACATTCCCTGTCTGCGCCGCAGCAGGAGAAACTCCGCGCAGGCCACCGAAATTCAACCAACATAATTATGATTATCTATGAGAGTATAGGGTTTTGAAACTGGCGAAATCGCTCAAAGGCACAAAAGCTTAAAAGATCAGCCATGGCAAGACAAATCGTCTCACTGCTATCTCTTATGCTCCTATGGATGCAAATAGCGGGAGCTGGCCTATCGATTGACCGGAAGGCTCTGGTCACGCGGCACAACCCAACGCTGCACACGATTGATGTGGATGCGCCGCTGACGGTAGGCAACGGCGGTTTTGCATTTACCACCGACATAACCGGGCTGCAGACCTTTGCCGAGCGCTACCATCGCCAGGGAATTCCCGTGGAAACTCTGGCGCGCTGGGCCTGGCATTCGCAGCCTAATTCGAATAATTACAAACTTGCCGATGCCAACCAGGATTTTCGGCTCCCGGACGGCCGAGTTTTGGGATTTCCTACGCGCCAAGCTTCTCCGGCTGGAGATTGGTTGCGAAAAAACCCACACACCCTCCCTCTCGGCCAGCTTGGGCTCGTATGGCTGAAAACCGATGGATCAGCATTCGTGCCGGAAGATATTCAAAATCCCGAGCAGACACTGGATCTCTGGCGCGGAGTGGTCACCAGCCGATTCAAGTTGGCAGGGACAACAGTGTCGGTACTGACGGCATGCGCGCCTGATTCAGATACGATCGGGGTGCGCATCCAGTCTCCCCTGATCGCGCAAGGGAAGCTTCATGCGCGCCTCGCATTCCCGCGCGGATATGACCTGTCGACAAAAAACACGCCGGCGCTGGACTGGAGCATTCCTGAATCCCACGAATCGAGATTGATTGACAATGCGATTCCCGGGGGCGCATTAATCCAGCGCACAATCGACGAAACGCGCTATGCCGCAGTCATAAGCAAACCGATCACCCGCCTCGCGCCGCATCTCTTCCGCATCGCTGGGGACCGAAAGAGCGACACGCTGGAGTTTTCCATTCAATACCTGTCCGGCGACAAACAGCCCCCTGCCCTGCCGGAAAAAGCTGCGCAGATATTCAGCGACAGCGCGGCGCACTGGGAGAGGTTTTGGAACGAGGGCGCGGCGGTGGATTTTTCGGGAAGCACCAATCCACTGGCGCAGAAGCTCGAAGAACGGATTGTGCTTTCGCAATATCTTATGGCGGTGCAGATGGCGGGAGACGTGCCTCCGCAGGAGAGCGGCCTCACCTGCAGCACCTGGTACGGCAAACACCACACCGAGATGATCTGGTGGCACACCGCACATTTCTCTCTATGGAATCATGCCGAGCTGCTGGCAAAAAACCTGGAATGGTATCGGGCACATCTGCCTGACGCTCGCGCGCTTGCCACCAGCCGCGGATTGCGCGGCGCCCGATGGGCGAAGATGGTCGGGCCCGACGGCCGCGAGAGTCCAGGGGGCAATCCGCTGATCGTATGGAACCAGCCGCACCTGATTTACCTGTGCGAATTGCTGTATAGGAACAAGCCTTCAGCGGCAACACTGGCCGCAAATCGAGACCTGGTACTGGAAACAGCGGACTGTCTCGCTTCCATGGCGTATTTCGAGGAAAAGCGCGGCCGGTATGTACTCGGCCCTCCGCTGTGGATTGCCCAGGAGATCTACGATCCGGCTACCAGTCAGAATCCGGCGTTTGAGCTTTCCTACTGGCGCTGGGCACTGGGCATTGCGCAGCAATGGCGCGAACGACTGGGACTGCCGCGGGATAAAAAGTGGGACGACATTATCGCTCGCCTTTCCCCATTGCCTGTGGCAGACAGCAAGTACGTCGCGCTCGAATCGCACCCGGATACCTGGCAAAACATCAACAGCCGGCACGATCATCCGGAGATGTTAATGTCCCTCGGTTTTTTGCCCGGCGGTCCGGATGTCGATCGCCTTACAATGACCCGAACGCTGGATGCCGTGATGCAAACGTGGGACTGGGAAACCAAGATCTGGGGATGGGATTATCCAATGATTGCGATGACGGCGACGCGGTTGGGGCAGCCGGATCGGGCTATTGAAATACTGCTTCGGGACGGACCGAACAATCGCTATTTTGCGAACGGCCATTGTCCACAGGGGAGCGACCGGGCGATGCCGAAGAGTGACCCGCTGCCCGCCCGCAAAAGGGAGATTGCAGCCTATCTTCCTGCAAACGGAGCATTCCTGTCTGCTGTCGCTCTGATGGTGGCCGGCTGGGACGGATGCCGGGAATCTCATCCCGGGATTCCGAAAGACGGCACATGGACCGTCCGTGCAGAGGGATTGCGCCCGCTACCGTGAAGATCACAGGGAGTTGCCAATGGCGGAGAGATTAAGCAAATTCGTACTGTACAGTTATGGAATCGCAGATCTGTTTTTCGCCCTCATGGTAAATATGGAGGCGTATTTCTTCACGGCTTTTCTTACCGATTATGCGCAATTCTCGCTCGCCCTGGTTGGCCAGATCCTGGGAATCACAAGCGTGATCGATATTGCCTGCGCTCTGGCAGGCGGTGTCCTTCTGCAGAAGGTGACTCTTAAATACGGGGGGAAATACCGCTCATGGTTTTTGGTTGGCCCTCCCTTAATCGCGCCGCTTTTTATTTTGCAGTTTACGAAAATCGGGAGCAATACCCTGGCCGCTTTATTGGTCATGATTGGCTTTGTTGCGGGCCACCTCCTGCTCAATGTTGTGGTATCCGCCAGTGGCGCAATGGTGGGCCGGCTGAGCCAATTGCCCGATGAGAGAACGATACTGTCTGCCAGCAGGGCGCAAGGTATGGCGGCGGCAGGTCTGATTTTTTCTATCACTTCGATGCCCATGATCCTTTTTTTCGGCGCACACACAGATAAGATAGCCGGTTTTACTATCGCGGTGAGTGTGTATGCATTCCTGATGATAGGTGGCTACCTGCTTATCTATTGGATGACCGCAGGCAGGGATCCATACGATGAAGTAGGTATGGATGCCATCACAAAGAAATCCGGCCCATCCGTAAAGGAAATAGTCGGCCTGGTAATAAAAAACCCTCCGCTTCTGTTTTTAACACTTGCTCAAGTTTTCAGCAGCACCGGATATTTTCTTATCACCGCATTAGCCATATACCACTTTACGTATGTAATGGGGAAACCGGCTTTCCTGTCCGTATTCATACTGGCAACCAGCATTGCGCGATTAGCTGGCACATTTTCGGCGCCATGGATTGGCGTAAAGCTCGGCAAGCGCAATTCATACTGGATCTTTCTTGCGCTGACGGCTTTAGGATTCGCCTCAGCCAGATTATTGCATCAAGCGCTCTGGGAGTTCACGCTCGTGTTTTGCGTCTTTATCTTGTTTGCGTCCGTTGTGTCGGCACTGAACACAGCGCTGTTTTCCGACACTGTGGTTTACGGAGAGTGGAAAACGGGCAAAAATATCAGGGCTTTTACGATGGCTTTGATGAATCTCCCGGTTAAGGTCGGAATTTTAATTCGAAGCGCCGTTGTGACTGCGGGGCTCGTGGCAATAGGCTTTGTGGCTAATACGCCCCCATCGCAGCGCGTAATCGAGGGCATCAGTTCCCTAATGACGCTCGCGCCGGCAGCGGCGTATGGCATCGCGGCGGTGATCTTCTTTTTCGGATACAAAATCGATGATTCACACATCCTGAAAATGCAGGAGGAAATAGCCGCAAGAAAAGCCTGCTAACCAGCGAAGCATAATATATTGATTCCGCCGGATTGGGAATCCGGATTCCGGAATCTGGAATCGAAGGATTAGAGCTTCAGCATGGCGGCTTTTAGCACGCCGTCCATTTGCCGCAACTGAGACAGGACTTCGTTTCCCACCTCTCCATCGACACTGACAAACGAGACGGCGTTTTCGCCTTTTTTGTTTCTGCTCCATTGCATCGCGGCAATGTTGATGCCGTTCGAGCCAAGCAGCGTTCCTATCCTTCCAATAATGCCAGGCTTATCCATGTTTTGAAGGACGATGATAAAGGGCGTCGGTTCGAAATCCAGTTTGTAGCCGAAGAAATCAACGATTCTGAGCTCTTCCCTGGCAAAAATGGTACCTGAAATGGACTGCTGTTTTGTTTTCGTATGGAACTTTACGGTAATAAGGTTGGTGTATTTGTCGAGATGCGAGCTTCTGCTTTCGATCAGCTCGAGCCCCATGTTCTCGGCGATAAGCTCCGCGTTCACATAATTCACTTTTTCGGTATGTATGGGGTCGAGGAACCCTTTCAGCACAGAGAGTGAAATAATCCTGGTTTCCATGTCAGCCAGATCGCCGCTGAAGACGACTTCCAGCTTCTCCACTGTTTCCTTCTCTGCCTGGTAGTATATCTTCCCAAGCATTTCGCCTAGGTCAATGTAAGGCTTGAGCTGCGCCAGGTCTCCCGCTTGCATGGGGGGCATGTTCACCGCAGCCACCATTTCACCATTCAACGCATCACCGACAAGCTTCGTGATCGCGGTGCCGACGTTGTAGTTCGCTTCCTCGGTGGAGGCGCCGAGATGCGGCGTAATGATTACGTTGTCAAGCTCCAGCAGGGGATTTACATACGTCTGTTCTTCGGGCGGCTTGTCATAACCCGGTTCGGGATCCAACACGTCGATACCGGCCGCGGCGACCTGTCCGCTCTTCAGGGCGTTGTAGAGAGCCTTCTCATTGACCAACCCGCCTCTGGCTGCGTTAACAATGCACACGCCCCTTTTGCAGAGCTTCAGCTGCTCTTCGCCTACCATGCCGTAGGTTTCTTCGTTTTTGGGCGTGTGGATGGTGATGAGGTCTGCCTGTCGCAGCAACTCAGCCAGCGTTTCACATTTTTCTACGCTGTTCCTCTTGAATTTTTCATCGGTGATGTAGGGATCATACGCGATGGCGCGCATATTTGCGCCCTTCAGCTTCCTTGCGACAATGGAACCGATTCGGCCCAGACCGATTATCCCGACGGTCTTTTCATCAAGCTCTCTCCCGATATATTTGTTCCTTCTGAAATCCTTGTTTTTCCCGGCCCAATGCGATTGCGGAATGTTTCGGAAGATGCTGTAGGCGAGACCAATGGCTAATTCGGCGGCCGCCATCGTATTGCTTTCGGGAGTATTGACAACGATGATCCCTTTCTTCGTGCAAGCGGGCACATCGATATTGTCGATTCCATTGCCGGCTCTTCCCGCCACCTTCAGGTTGACGCCCTTCTCGACCAGCTCTTTGTTTACCTTCGTGACGCTTCGGACAATGATGGCATCGTAGTTTTCAATAATATCCAAAAGCTCCGCATGCGAAATCCCGTACCGGGTGTCCACAGTAAAGCCGCTATCGCGCAGGTAATTGACGCCTTCATCGGCGATTCGTTCGGTTACAATAATTCTCATAATTGGCTGGCCCCTATAGGTTTTTACTCACTGTTGGAAGCGTCGATCCGCCGGCAAAACCGCACACCCGACCTTCAAAACGAGCGTATCGATTGACACTGAAAGCTCAATATATATCGCGGGCACGCATAAAGGAGCAAGCCGGAAATTTGTCGACAACACATTACTCGTTCCAGGTTGCAGGTTTGCAGGTTGCAGGTTGCAGGTTTGCAGGTTGCAGGTTTGCAGGTTGCAGGTTGCAGGTTTGCAGGTTGCAGGTTTGCAGGTTGCAGGTTGCAGGTTGCAGGTTTGCAGGTTGCAGGTTTGCAGGTTTGCAGGTTGCAGGTTTACAGGTTGCAGGTTGCAGGTTTACAGGTGCTGCAACTTGAAACCTGAAACTTGAAACCTGGAACCTGAAACCTGAAACCTGTAACAATATTTGTAAAAACCTATAGAGAAAGCCGGGCTGACAACGGTGTTGACACGCACGGAGTTCAACGGATACGCTAAAATCAGGTTAACGCAGGCTTGCCTTTCGGCCGGGCGTAAAAGCATGCATCCCGCGCGCCTTTTTTAAAGCGTGTTGGCTGCTTTTTCAATGAGGTTTCGCTATGAAATACGCGCTGCTTGTCGGCGACGGCATGGCCGATTGGCCGATTCCCATACTGAATAATCGCACGCCCCTCGAATGCGCCCGGACGCCGAATATGGACCGGATCGTCGCGGAAGGGACCATCGGCCTGGTTTCGACAATTCCTTCCGGAATGCAGCCGGGGAGCGATGTCGCAAACCTTTCGCTGCTGGGCTACGATCCCGCGCGCTATTATAGCGGGCGCGCGCCCTTTGAAGCCGCAAGCATGGGAATTCCGCTTGCCGCATCGGAAACTGCCTTTCGCTGCAACCTGGTGACCATCGAAAACGAAACCATGATCGACTACTCGGCGGGTCACATCACCACGGGAGAAGCGCAGCGCATCATCAGCGAACTGCAACAGAACCTCACGACGGATTCGATTCGTTTTTATCCGGGTGTCAGCTATCGCCACCTGATGATCTGCCGGGATTTCCCGGAAGGGGCCCAGTGCACGCCGCCCCATGACATCACGGGCAAACCCATTCAATCGCATCTGCCGCAAGGGAATGGTTCCGAGCTTCTGCTGAGCTTGATGCGGCAGGCGCGCGCGTTACTGCCGGAATCTGCGGTAAACAAAGAACGCCGCGCTCAGGGGAAATCGCCGGTTACGGACATCTGGCTGTGGGGACAAGGCCGCTCGCTTTCTCTGCCGACGATTACGCAACGGTATGGCATTCGCGGATCGGTTATTTCTGCGGTCGATCTCGTTCGCGGCCTGGGCGTGCTCGCAGGATTAAAGATACGTTTGGTCGACGGGGCAACCGGCTATCTTGGCACTAATTATGCGGGGAAAATTGCCGCCGCCCGCGCGGCCCTTGAAACCGAGGACATGGTGTATCTTCATGTCGAAGCTCCCGACGAAACCGGGCACGAGGGCATTTTGGACAAGAAGATCCAGGCTATCGAGGAGTTCGATCAGCACATTGTCGGCGAAATGCTCCGGTATAAAGATGAGGCAAAGGATGTGCGCATCCTCGTGGCTCCCGACCATGCGACACCGCTGGCGATCAAAACACACAGCGGCGAACCGGTACCCTTTGCGATCTGCGGCCCGGGCATCCTTCCCGACAAATACATGGCCTTTAACGAACCCGAAGCCCGCCAGTGTTCACCCATCACGGGGCCGGAACTATTTGACCGCTTTTTAAAATAAGCTGCGCCGATTCGCGCCGGATTGCGTCATGCCCTATCTTATCCTCGTATCGATCGTCTGGGGATTCTCCTTTGTCATCATCAAGGGGACGCTCGTTTCACTGGACGCGAATTTCGTTTCCTGCGCCAGGCTGCTGCTTTCATTTTGCGCTTTTCTCCCCTTTATGCGGCTGGCCGGAATCAGCTTTTCCGAAAAACTGCAGCTGCTTTTCATCGGCGGGATCCAGTTCGGTTTCATGTATGTCGCCTACGTTGCGGCGTATCAGTACCTTCCCGCGCATGTCATTGCGCTCATGACCACGACAACTCCGCTTTTCGTCGCCATCTTTCATGGCATCTGGGAAAAAAAGATTCATAAGACCTTTTTTATCGCAGCTCTGCTCGCCGTAGCCGGCGGAGCTGTCCTCGAGTTGCCCGACCAGTCTCTGACGGCAAGCCTGCACGGCATCGTTCTTCTCCAGCTGTCCAACGCGGCATTCGCTTTCGGCCAGATTGCCTATAAGCGATGGATGGATTCAAGACCGGCCTTCCGTGATGTCCACGTCTTTGGCCTTATGTTTTGCGGAGCGGTCCTTGTCGCAGGCGCCTTTTCACTGGCTACAACGAATTACCGCACGCTCCATCTGGAAGCGCATCAGGTACTGGCGTTGCTCTACCTGGGCATCATCGCATCGGGGATCTGTTTCTTCTTGTGGAATGCCGGGGCGCGCAAGGTGCATGAAGGAACGCTTGCGGTCATGAATAATCTTAAAATTCCCGTCGCAGTCATCGCGAGTCTTTCAATATTGAGGGAGACTACGGATTATTTGAGGCTTCTTATCGGATGCGGTTTGTTTGCCGCGGCGCTGTGGGTAAATAGCCGGAGCGGCCGAACGCGCGCCATTTGAATATCCGTTTTTTCCCTGATATGCAATAATCAGGGAGAGTGAAAACGGGTTAGGCATAGGAGAGGAGTCCGCAATGAATAAGGAAAAAAGAGAGCGCACTTCGCGCAGGATGTTTGTTAAGGAAATTGCAGGAGCGGCCGTTGCCGGGGCATTCGTGTCGGCGCCGTGTGTGTGCCAGGCATTTGCCGTAAGTGCACAGGATGCTGCCGGGACTGGAACCAACAAGGCTGTGGCAGGAGGCGGGGAGAAATTGGTCGCGCCTTGCGGCCTTTATTGCGGCGCATGCCCCATGTATCTCGCAACCCAAGAAAATAGTGAAAAGAGGCTCGAGTCGCTCATGCAGCAATTCTCGGCCGGAAAAATGCAGATGAAGCGGGAAGACCTTCTGTGCGACGGTTGTATCGGAGGCGGGCGCGTGGCTTCCTTTTGCCGCATGTGCGCCATGCGGTCCTGTGCTGCGGGCAAAACGAACGTCACCCGCTGCTCCGATTGCCCCGATGTCCCGTGTACCAAAGTCACCAGTTTCAATAATGACGGCATGCAGCACCATTCGGAAGTGCTGGAGAACCTCCGTCACATGCGGGAAATGGGCATAAGCAGCTGGACCAAATACGAGGAAGACCGCTGGCGCTGCCCTCAGTGCAAAGAAAAATTGTCGTGGTACGACAAAGCCTGCGTTAAATGCGGCACGAAGCGGTCGGATAAATTGTTTCCTTTGAAACAGGCCTGATGTTCCTTAGATCGAATCCAGGCCCCTTCTTTCTCAGTCGGTATCGGTATCGGAATCGCTATCGCCATATCGCGATCGGATATCGGCTTTTATAGCCTCAATTATCAAAAACCAATACCCAAACCGATTGCGATTCCCGATACCTATTCCGATAGCGACATGTTGGCTTGAGGCAAATGTTTTAGGAGGATTGCATCGTGCGCACCTTCCGTTTGATCTCCATCTCCTTACTGTTAATTCTCTCTCTCGCGGGCCTTTTGTTTGCCCAGGTTGCGCCTCTTCCTGAGGCTAAACCCGAGCTCATGGGTTTTTTGGCGGAGCGACTGAAGCGCCTGGATGAAGGCATGCAGGCGGCAATAGACAGCAAGCAGCTTGCGGGCATCGTCACAATGGTTGCGCGCCACGGCAGGATCGTGCATCAAAAAGCATACGGCGTGCGGGATATTGCCGCTGCCACGCCGATGGAAAAGGACACGATCTTCCGCATATACTCGATGACAAAGCCAATCACTGGCGTCGCCATGATGATCCTCTTCGAAGAGGGCAAATGGAAGCCAGGCGATCCGATTGCCAAGTACATTCCCGAGTTTGCAGATCTGAAGGTCTATGCAGGAACGGATGCGAACGGCAATATCAAGCTCGAAGCACCCGTTCACGCGCCGACCATGGGCGAACTGATGTCACACACCGCGGGATTTACATACGGCTATTTCGGCGACACCCCGGTAGACAAGATGTATCAACAATCTCACCCGCTTCAGGCCGGATCCTTCAAGGAGTTTATCGACAGACTCGCCAAACTTCCGCTTGTCTACCATCCCGGCGAAAACTGGATATACAGTGTCGCCGTGGATGTTCAAGGCTATCTCGTTGAAAAACTTTCCGGCAAACCTTTCCCGGATTTCGTGCGCGAACGCATTTTTTCGCCTCTGGACATGAAAGATACGGCGTTCTTTGTCCCGCAGGAGAAACTCGGCCGGCTCGCGACCGTGTACACAACGGATGCAAAAAATCCCAGTCTGACTGCCGTTCCGCATGACGCCGGCGTGAGCAAAGCTCCCGGTCTGCCATCCGGGGGCGGCGGTCTCTATTCAACGGCGGGGGATTATCTGCGTTTTGCTCAAATGCTGCTCAACGGCGGCAAACTCAACGGCGCGCGCATTCTTGCGCCAAGCACCGTCCAGCTCATGCGCAGCAATCATTTGCCGGAGCGCCTGATGACAGGCAAGTTCGGGATCGGTCTCTACACTATGCAACCGGGCCTGGGTTTCGGCTATGACTTCGCGGTGTTCGAAGACCCCGTCAAGTTCGGCAGCACGGCCGGCAGAGGGACCTATCTCTGGGATGGCGTCGCGGGCACGTGGTTCTGGATCGATCCGGCGAACGACCTGGTATTTGTGGGGATGATTCAGCGTATGATGACGGCTCCCGGCGCACCGAATATGGAAGACCTTGCGCGCGCGTTGATCTACCAGGCCCTCGTGGATCCCAAAAAATAAAATTTTTCGACCGCCACAAAACATCGCTATCGGAATCGGGATGCTATCGGATATCGGCTTTTGCTTCATTGGTTAAAAGATTAACAGCCGATGATCGCGATTCCCGATACCGGTAGCGATTC
>CAVRAD010000015.1:0-97056 GCA_963718845.1 uncultured Acidobacteriota bacterium | reverse complement strand
CTCGGGTCACCCACCGCTTCGAGCGCGCGCCCCTCCGAACCAGTATAGCCCACCAGGTTGGCATCTGGAGCCGGCACGAGCGTTGCAGTCGCCGGAGCAAGTCACTGGGATCGAGCGCGAGAGACGTGGCCCCGCGGCATTCGCCACGGCCGGCGCAGGCGGTAGGCGACCCTCCTCCCGCAGACTAAGGCGCTCATGCGAGAACGGTGCGCGCAGCCCGTAGCGGCACGGCCTTTCGAGTCCGTCGCGGTCCCGATCGTCCACGACGCGCGAGGCATGCAACGAGAAGCCGGCGACCTGGGCGCATAGTGGCGCGCTCATCGCCTCGAGATCGAGGCTCGACAGGTAGTCCAGGCTTGGGGAACATCGGATCGGCCGCCCTTGCGAGGGCTTCCCGGACCTCCGCCACAGTGCGCTCCTGCACCGCTGTCGTCTCGCACTCGGCAGCCGAGAGCCGCTCGACGATGGCGGTGAGACGGCGAGCGATCCTGCAAGCCGAGGGCTCGTTATCCGGAAAGGGCCCGCGCCGGCGGGAGAACCCGCTGCCTCGCGCGATGCGAGACGTGCGGGGGGCGGCCGAAGTGGCCGTCCTCCGCGCTTACCGCTTGGTGGGTCGGTAGTCCACCTCGAGGCGACCCTGCCGAATGATGAGCGCCCCGCCTCGCGTTCCGTGTCCGATAACCTCACCTCGTCGGGCCTTGGTGAGGAGACCCTCCCGTTCTTCGGGGCTCACGGACGGCGATCTGGAGATGTACTCCTCGACTTCGCTCTTCAGCTGCGCGCGGGTCTTCTCCGGGGGGCCCCAGAGCGCCCACACCTCGAGCGGATCGTCGGGGAGTCCCAAGGCGGATCGACCGAGCCGCACACCGTTGATGATGACGAGAGCGTCCTTTTGAGAGCGGAGAACCAAGGTCTCCGTCCCCGGGAGGAAGTCCCCCATGGGCGTGGCCCCCTCGAACGGCAACAGGCTGAAGTGCACCACGCCGTCATCCGGAAGCGAGAGGAACGCGATGGGCCCCCCCGAGACTCCCATCTGCCCGCGGTACTCTCCGTTGATAAAGACCGGGCCGCCGATGTTCCACCGATAGATCGTGTCCTCGGGGCGGAGGGGTCGCGCCGGCTCCGATTGGCCTCCCACGCGGGGCACGAGGTTCAGGCGATAGAGCCGCCCCTCCCCTCCCAAGAGGAGATCGAGTTGTTGTGGGCGCAGGTCGGAGAGATCGAGCGTCCTCCGCATGGCTTTGACCCGCTTCTCCCCCGGCTCCGGAATTACATCAACGGTGACCGGCAACCTCTCTCCATCCGCCGCGGATGAGATATTTACGGTGCACTCGCCCTCGGGCCTGCCGAGTTGGAGGCGGTTCTCGCTCTTTCCCGCTAGCGATCCCGTGAAGACAGCGTTGTAGGTGGCGATGGGATCCTTGGGATCGAAGGCGAAGAGGGTCGTCTCCACCACGAAACGAGGAGCGTGCGACCGTTCGCTGTACTGCGCGGCGCTGAACTGACCGAGCGCGGGGCCGGCCGCGGCGGCGCCAATTGTCCCCAGAACGGCGAGGAGCTTGAGGGGCATTCTCATGTCAGTTTCTCTCCCTTCTCAGATCCACTTCCTGCCGGGTGAGGACCTCCCCGTAGCCCAGTGCGTAAACAGTCTCGGTCCGCACGAGGGGGCCGGCGGCGATGCTGCCGGCGCCGTCGGCAGATGGTCCGCTCGCTTGAAACGTCGCACGAGGAGCAATCTCTCGGGCGACGTACGCCGCCGCGAGGACCACCCATAGGAACGCGGTCGCCGCCACGAGGGGGGCGGGAACGGTGAGGCCGCGTCGCCACCAGGCCGGTCGGTCCCGCCGGCCGAGGCCCGCCCTGACACGCTCGTCGAGCGCGGATCTCAGCGCCGCGGGCGCGCCGAGGTGCTTCAGCCCGCGAACGGTTCGCTCCAATTCGGCTTCCAGGGCCGGGTCCACATCGTCGTCGTTCGGCTTGCTCATCGACTTCTCCTCGATCGCACAGGTTCACCGACCCGCTTGCGCTTTCAACGCGGCGCGCGCCCGGTGGATGTGGCTCTTAACCGTTCCCAGCGGCATGTTCAAAACTCGGGATACCTCCGCGAGTTCCATTTCCTCGACAAACCGAAGCAGCACCACCTGCCGGGCGTCCTCGGACAGCGACTCCAGGAGACGCAGTGCGGCATGGAGGGCGTCCCGACACTCCACTTCACGATCCGGCAAGGGAGCCGGGTCGACCATCTCGAGCGCCTCCTCTATCGGGACGGCGCGACGCCATCGGCCGCGCATGCGCCAGCGCCAGTGGCGCCGAAGCACGTTACGCGCGGTTCCGAAAACATACGCATCGATGTCCTCGGGAACCACGCGCCGCCGGGCGAAGGCGACCACCAGCGCCGAGACCGTGTCGGCAGCCTGCTCCTGCGCCAAGTCGCGCTCGAAGTGAGCGACGTAGAAGTAGCGAAAGAGACGGTCCCCGAACCGGTCCACGAGCCAGCGGTAGGCCGACGGGTCGAGGCAATGGAGTTGGGAGATGAGGGCGCTCTCCGCCCGATCCCTTTCAGCCATCGAGCTTCTCCCGGCTGATCACCGCGGCCGGACCTCCTTGGAAGGGGGCGTCCGCGCCCCCGGCCCGGGCAGCCTGTTCGCGAGGTTCACCAATCCCGAGCTTCACAGACAGGGTGCCCGGTGGAAGGCAAAGGTTGCAAGTCGGTGGGGGAGAGGGCGTGACCGGCTTCCCGCAAGGGTGCGCAGCGCAAAACACAGTCCTCCGGTAGCCTTCGAGGCGAGGAGGACGCCATGCGGAAGAGTCGATTCACGGCCGAGCAGATGCTCAGGGGGATCCTGTCCCTCCCGAAAACTCGAATCCGTCACCTCGCGGTTCACCAGGAGGCTTTGGTTGAAGGAGAGCACGTCGCCGGCTTCCGCGAGATCGGTCCTGAGGGCCGGGCGCTCGAAGAGCAGCTGCAGGCGGAAGCCCGCCGTTTCGACGGCATGCGCATCATCGGCCCGAACTGCTTAGGCATCATCGCGCCGGCCTTGGGGCTGAACGCCAGCTTCGCGCCCAGCAGTCCCAAGGCGGGCCACGTGGCCTTCGTGTCGCAGTCGGTGGAGAGGGCCATGCCTGAACGCCAGTCTGCTGGGGCGGCGCTCGTCGGGGAGTACGTGGATCGAGTCTTCCGCTTCCTGCGTGCGCTTACCGGGAACGAGGAGATGGCCGCCGAACCCACGCAGGAGACCTTCTTGAAGCTCCACCAGGCGCTCCCCGGTCTTCCGGAGGGGGCGGCCCGCACGGCCTACGTCTTCGCCACTGCCCGCAACACGGCGATCTCGCACTTCCGGCGGAAGGACCGGGAGAAACGGTACCTGGCCTTCGTGCCCGCCGAGGAGCTGGAGGAGATCGCGGGGCACGCACGCGCGGGGGATCCGGCAGATGAGCTCGAACGGGCCGAGTTCAGCCGCGGGTTGGCGAATGCGCTCGCCGGCATGCCGGAGGCGGAACGAGCGGCGTTCCTCCTCGCGGAGATCGAGGAACTTCCGTACGCGGAGATCGCCCGCGTTCTGGGCTGCCCGATGGGCACCGTGGCTTCGCGCAAGCACCGCGCCGTGCGCCTGCTCCGCGGGGTCTTGAGGAGGAACGGACTTGCGTTGTGAGTTGAGGGGAGAGCGGCTGGAGCGCTATCTCGACCGGGAGCTTGCGCCCGCCTAGAGGCAGACGCTCGACATGCACCTCGCCTCGTGCGAGTCGTGTCGGCAAGCGCTCGCTGCGCGCCTCCGCCTGCGCGAGGCGGCACGGTGCCACCTCGACACTCGAGCGCCCGCCGGTTTGTGCGAGGCCATTCTGCGCTCCTTCGCGGAGCGCGAGAAGCGCATGGCCGGCGGGGAGCGAACCACCCGCGTGGCGTCCCCGCCCCGCCTCCATCTCCGGCCGTCTCACTGGTGGCTGGGGCTGATTCCGGCGCCGGCCACCGTTCTGCTGGTTCTGTGTCAGCCCCGGCTCACCAACCGCGGCGCCGGGCGCGCCGTGGAACTCCCGTTCTCGCGTCCCGCGCACGTGGTGGCCCTCCGCTTTGGCGAGCCCATCTCGGGGAATCACCGGCCGCCCACGAGCGGCCTCACGCTGAAAGGAGAATGATCATGGGAACGTGTCGCTCGAGCGTCCTGCGGGACCTAGGTGGGACTGTCCGCGCGGACATGCGCTCCGCTGCGGCCGTCCGCTACTCTCTCGCTCTCCCCGCCCTGGTCGCCGTCACGATCGGAGTCGTGGTGCTCGGTTCCGCCACGGCCCAACCGGCCGGGGAGGTCGCCGCTTCGCGCGTGGAACTGCGCGACGGCCGGGTGCTGAAGGGAGCGATCCGCCAGGTAGGATCCTGCCTCTACCTCCTCCAGTCCGCGGATGCGCTCTACGAGGTCGCGGGAGAAGAGATCGTCGCCGTGGATGGGAAGCCGGGGGTGAGCGCAGTGCCGGCCACCGGCGAGCGGCTCATCCGCTACGAGCGCGCCGAGGTGGTGCGTCCCAACGGGGACGTCGATCTGTGGAGCAAGGCGCACGTGACCAACAACGGCAAGAGCGCCTTGACCTACATTCAATGGGGTGCCAAGGAGTCCGAGCTCGAGATGATCCGCACCATGGAAGCCTGGGGTGGTTTTGGTCATCGCCTCACCCATCGGATCGAGCCGCGCCATGGGACGGACCTCTACGACGTGTTCGTGGATCTGGCGACGCCGGTCGCGCCCGGGTCCTCCAGGTCGAGCCAGCTCCAGCCATGCGAATCGAGAACAGCGGCGGCGCGACGCTCATCTGGCGCCGTTACTATCCGCGCGGGGAGCGGTATCCCCTCACCGTGACCTATCGGATGTCGGAGAGAGTGGGAGGAACGCCCCGCTAGATGGGATCTCCTGGAGTCCAACCCGGACCTGTCCAAGGGCGGGCCCGACGCTGGACTTGACGCCATCCCTGGGCTTCGCGACGAGCCCGAAGCAAGGCAGGCTGCCCCGCCGGCCCACGAGGGGGACGCAGAAAGAAGCGCTCGCTCCACTCGGGAGTGCCGGTGGCCTGCGCGCTGCGCAAGGAGAAGCGGGCGCAGCGGATCTCCGTGAAGTGCCGCGCACAGGCGCAAGGCGAGGAGCGGGGAAGGTGCTGCGGGCAGCCGGAGGGAAGTTGGTGCGCCGCCTAGGAATCGAACCTAGAACCTGTTGATTAGGAGACAGAAACGGCCGCCAGTACGAGGCGTATGTCGCGCAACGCACTACGAAGAGCGGCAGGAGCTTGGCCCGGAAACGCGCGGGCATCTGCGGGCATCCGTCGGCATTTGAAGGGGCACGAAACGGGGAAGGTCTCCCCGCTGGCGCGTCGGAGCTTGGGGCAGGCGCTGGCGAACCGCCAACACCCGTGGGCGCAGGGTGTCGGTCGTCCATGCGCGAGGCACCGCTGCGGAGGTAGGATGCCCCTCGGGCGCGCGCGAGTCCCTGTCTCCCGTTCACGTCAGTCGAGGTTCCGGTGCGAGTGCTTCTTGCGTTCATCGAGCCAACGCGACTCAAGTTGCTCTTCCTCGCAGAATGGGCGCTCTACCTCCTCTTCGTCCTCGCGCGCGGCGACCTTCGCACCTCCCGGCAGTTCCTGGTCGGCGCTGCCCCGTTTGCCTTCTACTATCTCGTCGGCTGTACGCTCGTTGCCCTCAGCCGGCGCATGCGACCGATCGTCGGTGGTGGGCGCCTGCTGGCGTGCGCCCTCGTCCCGGTCCTGCTGGACCAGAGTGCCAAGGCCCTCGTCGGTGCGACCATGCCCCTGGGGGCTTCGACCCCGCTGCTGCCGGGCTGGCTGGACCTCACGCACGCCGGCAACCCTGCAGGGTCCTGGCTGCTCCGCATCTACCACGTGCGCCCTGGCGTGGTCGTCTGGCTGTTGCAGTGGAGCATGACCGCGTTCCTGCTCGTGCTGTCCGTGGTGAGCTACCGATACTACTCGGCCACTCACCGCCGCAGCTTCTGGGCCGACGTGGCGTTCATCGGCGTGTTCTCCGCGGCGCTCAGCTGGCCCTTCGACGTCGGGCTGCGCGGCTACACGCTCGACTTCATCGGGCTGCCGGGGCACTTCGCCGCGGACCTCAAGGACATCACGATCGGCATCGGGGCGATGGCGATCTTCGCCGAGGGACTCGACAACCCGGGGCTCGATCGCGGTTGGCCGGGTTGGCGCGGTCATCTGGAGCAGTCGTGGAGCCTGGTCCGCGACGTCACCCGCTTCGGGTGGGGGGACCTGCGCAGGCTGGTGCGGGGCGCGGGGCGCGGTGACGACCACAGGCCCATCTGACGGGCAGCGGCGTGTACGACGACGCGTACGGCAGTCGGCCCCTGGAGCCGCGATCCCACGATCCGCGGGGAGGAATCGCCTCCCGGTCCTTCGACCAGGTGGCCGACGAAGACGGCCCACGCGCGTGGTGGCTGACGGGCCGGATCCTGCTCGTGAAGTTGGTGCGCCGCCTAGGAATCGAACCTAGAACCTACTGATTAGGAGACCCTAACCGCCGCCAGCACGAAGCGGTTGTCGCGCAACGAACTGCGAAGAACGGCAAGAAGTTGGCCCGGGAACGCACGGGCATCCTCGGGCATCCGTGGGTATCCGAAGGGGCACGAAACGGGACAGGTTTCCCCGCTCGCGCGAACGGCCTCGGTCGGGTGCCGCTCTGCCGACATCGGCGGGTGCAGGGCGCCAACTCCGTTGTCGAGGCGCGACCCACCAGTTGCGCGTCTTGAGCGTGGGCTTCGAGGCGGCACCGATCGTGATGCTCGTTGCCCGGCATGGAGCGGGTGCCGGCCGGGTCCGCCCCCGGGAGCCCCGCGGGTCGGACTGCGCCGCGCGGCGTACCCGCGGCGGCGGCTGCGACGTGCCACGCCCGGCGGCTGGCCGAGTGGAGCCTGTGGCTCGGCGAGCGGCTACTCGCGCCGGTGGCGAACCGCCAAGTGGTGCTGACGGTGCCGAAGCGGCTGCGGCCCTACTTCGCCCATGGCTGCCGCCGGCTGGGGCTCCTGAGCCGGCTGGCCACGCGCACACTGCGCGCCTACGTGCAGGCCTCACTTGGCGAGGGCGCGGCGGTGCCGGGGCTGATCGGGGGCCGGGCGGGAGGGTGTCCCGCTGCAGCGGAGTCCCGGACGGAGGTAGACTGATGCCGGTGCGCATGGGAGTTCCTATCCTTCGGAGGTGCTGTCGCGGGCCGGGCGAAGGGGCCGCGGGCGCCGCCGAGGGCCAGATGCGGCTCAGGCGGCGGGATCCGATGTGGAGCGGCGTACCGGTCCGGGCGGGTCCCTTCCCCAGTACGGAGCTGGGGGAGTAGGGCAGCGGCGGGGCTGTGACTTTGTATGCAGGCACCCCCACACCCTGCGCCTTCTCGCGGTCACCGGCGGGGTGGAGGAGTGGTCCAAGTCCCAGACCTTCTTTCGGGCTCCTCTCGATTTTCTGTGAGACCGCGGCTGGATCACCGGATGCGCCCCGCGAGTTGCCACGTCGCATGCCGTGAGCTAGCATTGTCGCAAGCTGAGGACGCTCGCACGTACGCCTTCGCCTGGCGAGCGGCTTCATGCCATTTGGATTCGAAAGGGAGGATAACCATGCCCCGCGTCAAGACCGGGGTGCTGCTCTTGGCGCTCCTGTGCGGGAGCGCCTCGACCACCATGGCTCAGTTCCCGAACTACGCGTACCTGAAGGGGCAATACGACGGCAACGCTCTTCAGCTCGAGATCCGGGTTCTGAGAAACCAAGACATCGGGACCGCTGTGGCGCTGGACGTGTATCGCGGCACTCTCGGGCTATCGGCGTGTGGACCGGAGGTTCGAATCACCAACGAGCCCATTCCATGGCCGAGCGCCCCCTTCCCGGCGTCCGTGACACTCGCCGACGACGGGGTCGCCCCCGCGACCACGTACTGGTACCGGCTGCGTCCCGTGGATGCGCAACGCAACGCCGCGGCGATCTCCAGCAGCTTCTTGGCGACGACCGGTGTAGCCCTGCTCTCGCACGCCTACGTGTACTTCGACATGTACGGCAGCCCGAACGGGTACTGGGCGCAACCATGTCCGCAGGAGTGCGTCGCCGACGGGCTGCTCCAGACTCCGCTTCCCGCTGAACTCATCCCATATGTGGATACCTCGACCTACCTCCTGTTGTACGGCGAGGTCGTCGGCGTCGTCTCCGGCTACAATAGCTTTTGGCCGCTGCTGCGGATCGACCACGCACAACCGTCGATGTGCCTCGTCGCGGTCGCACCTGCGCCCTGGAGCTCGGTGAAACGTTTGTACCGATAGTCTCGGTCGAAGTCGCCGCTCTTCCGGTCCACCGCGACCGGCGAGAGAATCTGCTTTCAAGATCTCCTTCCGCTCAGCCCCCCGGTCTCACAGAAAATCGAGAGGAGCCTTCTTTCGTTTGCACGCCTCCTTGAATCCTGATACACCCCACATCATGGGAATGGACATCAGATTCGGTTCACAAGTCACAACCATCGAGAGTGGCGAGGTCGCCCAGGGGGACGTAGTTTGGGAACCCTCTGCGCCCGAGCAAGACGGCGTGCAG
The DNA here is from genome assembly GCA_963718845.1 of uncultured Acidobacteriota bacterium. Lineage (GTDB taxonomy): Bacteria > Acidobacteriota > UBA6911 > UBA6911 > UBA6911 > UBA6911. The sequence continues at coordinate 88,491 of CAVRAD010000015.1, read as the reverse complement.
CTCGGCGCGCATCCCGGATTTCCAATCCGCGCATTTACGTACAGTGGTTTTTCTGAGTGGGTCGACCGGGTCCCACAGGCAAGGAGACTGTACGAGCACTGCGCTCGGCTCCACGCTGGCCCTGGTAGCATTCTCCTTCGTTTGACTCCAGAACTCCTTGCTCGTAGACTCGGCTTCACGGGCATGTAAGTTCCTATCCTTGGATTTGCGGGCTCCATGGGTGGCAGCCCGTCCCATGGAAGGAGGAGACTGTGTCCCTGCAGCTGGCAGTGCGTGGCGTGCTATTGCTTCTTCTCGGATTGCTTGTGTTCTTGTCCAACTGGGGTCCCACAAGGCGGCGCGAAGGCAAGCCTACTCGGAAAATCTCGTGGGCCTTCATCCTGGCCGTGGCCGTGGGACTCGCATGCATCGCCCTGTTGCGCAGCACCGATAGCTACGAGCGCGGCACCGAATGGACCTCGTCGGTCTTGCTGTGATCCCCGCGTGCGTCATTTTCTCGTCCGTTTTCGCCGTGTCATTCTGGGAGCCCATGGTCATGCCATGGGTGCTGTATCTTGTTCCGTAAGCCACCAAACGGGAGGGTCCTATGGCATCTATCTCTGGATCAGGAAATCTGCTGAAAAAGCTTTCGATTGCGGATGTGAATCCGGGCGCCTGTTATGGACCGGATGGCTGGATTGCAGATTCACACGGCAGCCGGATGATTTCATGTAATCCGGCTACAGGCGATCCGATTGCGGCGGTGGTACAGTCCGGACCCGAGACGTATGTCCGTTGTGGCCGAAGCCGCGCGCGCTTTCGACGCGTGGCGCATGGTGCCGGCCCCCAAACGCGGCGAGATCGTCCGCCAGCTCGGCAACGCCCTGCGCGAGGCAAGCGCGACCTCGGGCGCCTCGTCTCCCTCGAAATGGGCAAGATCCGCGCCGAGGGCAAGGCGAAGTGCAGGAGATGATCGACATCTGCGACTTCGCCGTCGGCCTGTCGCGCCAGCTCTACGGCCTGACGCATCGCCTCCGAGCGGCCCGAGCACCGCATGATGGAGCAATGGCATCCGCTGGGCGTGGTGGGCATCATCTCCGCCTTCAATTTCCCGGTCGCCGTGTGGGCGTGGAACAGCGCGCTGGCGGCGGTGTGCGGCGATGCCGCCGTCTGGAAGCCCTCCGAGCAGACGCCGCTGACCGCGCTGGCCGTGCAGCACGATCGCCGACGCGGGTGCGTGTCGCGACAACGGCGCCGACCCGGCATCTTCAGCCTGGTGCATCGGCGGCGGCGCGACGGTCGGCGAGGCGCTGATCGAACGACACGCGCGTGCCGCTGGTCTCCGCCACCGGCTCCACCGCCATGGGCCGGCCGTGTGGCCGAGGCGTTGCCCGCGCGCTTCGGCCGCGCCATCCTGGAACTGGGCGGCAACAACGCCATCATCGTGCACCGACGGCCGACCTGGACCTGGCGCTGCGCGCGCATCCTCTTCGGCGCCATGGGCACGGCCGGCCAGCGCTGCACCAACCCGGCGGCATCATCGTCCACGAGGCGCATCGACGCGACTGCTGCCGCGCCTGATGCAACGCCTACGGGCAGGTGCCCATCGGCAATCCGCTGCGAGCCGGGCACGCTGATGGGCCCGCTGGTCAACGCCGGCGCCGTTCGACGACATGTCAACGCGCGCTGGACGAGGCGCGGCAGCAGGGCGGCGCAGGTCCTGACGGCGGCGGCGGCTCGACGCCGCGTGCCCGGGGGCTGTCTACGTCGAGCCGGCGCTCGTCGAGATGCCGGCACAGACCGGCGATCGTGCAGCAGAGACCTTCGCGCCCATCCTCTACGTGATCGAAGTATCGAGCGCTTCGAACGAGGCCATCGGCTGCACAACGACGTGCCCGCAGGGCCTGTCCGTCGCCATCTTCACCAGCGACCTGCGCGAGGCCGAGCGTTCCTCTCGGCGCGGGGCTCCGACTGCGGCATCGCCAACGTCAATATCGGCACCTGCGGCGCCGAGATCGGCGGCGCCTTCGGCGGCGAGAAGGAAACCGGCGGCGGCCGCGAAACCGGCTCCGACGCCTGGAAGGCCTATATGCGCCGCCAACCAACACCATCAATTGGTCGCCGAATGCCGATGGCTCGGGGACAAAGTTCGGCCTTGATTCCGGATTCCGGATTCCGGAAACTTGGATTGTTTAATCGCTGGGTCTTCAGCGGAATTTGTGGGCATAAACCCCTACGACATTTTATCCTATTGAGATTCGCATTTTATAGTGACAGTCGACACCGAATAACCGCATCGACGCCTTACCACTACACCATGTGGGCACGGGCTTCAGCCCGTGCAAATCGCGAAAATTTGGCATGGCCACATTGTCCGGGCTGAAGCCCGGACCCACATGAAAGAGACGCGGTTGTCACTATATTAAGCGAAACTCAATAGTTGAAATCATAGCCATGGCTCACAGCAGTGCAACCCCCCCCCCCGCCGAAGACCGGGACAAACACTGCATCCGGAATGCGCCGGACCCGCTTGAAAATCCACTGACAGAATGGATCCAGCGAATGAATCGTAAATATGCCGCACCATTCTCTTTGGAGCCCCAACCATACACCGACTTCGGAATCGAGCTTCATCGCGGCCACTAGGGCTGCCAGCATTCAATTATGTCCGGCAGCCAGCTGCCTGAAGCCAATACGCTCAAATAAAAGTCAGCATTTTGGACCAATAAATCATTCGCTCAACCGGCCACCCGGCTGTTAGTCATGGTGCGGTTTCAGGGCCGCAGGAAGCTGAGCGAGATAAATGGCCCTCTGTCTATCGGCGTTTCATGCGTCTCATAGAACAGCGGGGTTTTGGTTCGCGGGCTGATCAGGAGGAGGCAGACGCCCTTCGGCGCGACGAACCGCTGCTTGCCGCCCTCTATGGCGCATCGATATCGGGGCACGTAGCAACGGGCCCGCGCGCAGGCAAGCGCATTGTAACGGTCGGCGATGAGCTGGATTCCGAGAATGCCGTAAAGAAACCAGGACACTGTTGTGCCTTGGTTGAAGGCTTCAGCGTCCATGCTGGCGTCTGCGTTCCTGCCCGCGATCGTGTTCGATTGGAGCGTCTTCTGAGATCTGCTGCGCGTCCGCCGCTGTCAAACGAAAGGCTTTTGCTCTTGCCTGATGGCAGGGTTCGCTACAATGGAGCGTTGTTGGAGTGATGGAACGACGCATGTGATCTATGAAGCTTTTGTGCCGCTGACCGTGTTTCGTCTGCACGCGCTTTGTTGTTGCCGGACTATTCCAACGTATGTTCGTTCTCGATGATCCTTGCGGTATCCATGGCCGCGGTCAGTATTTCCGCGCACGCCGCATCATTGGTGTGATACCCGCTCGTCTTGGTCGTCGGGTGACGGATGACCAGCACTTCGGCATCGTCCTGCACCTGGTACTCGCACATCACGCGGTTGCTTTGCTTGACCCGGTCCCGGTATTTCTTCAGACCGAAATCCGTCTTCGCGACAATCACGCAATAGAAATATGCATAGCTCGTACCCTGCACCAGGTTGATGTTGACCGTGCCCTGAAGACCGTAGAAGCGGTCCGGCGGCAGTCCCCGGTACCGGACCTGGAATCGGACGTCCACCGGAACCGTCTTGCCCTCACCCGCGCGCCCGATCCGCATCATGGGCACAAACGTTTCAGTTTCCATTCTCCGCTTCGTGAAATGCTCGTGCAGCTTGAGCAGAGCGCGACCTTGACAGCCAGGTTTCCCTGCTTCAGCGCCCGGCGCACGCCGGTAACGTAAAACGGCAGCACCAGCAGAGACATCCGCCAGCAATATGCCCGTAACCCCGGTATCTGCTACCACCGCGCCCGCGAGAAAACTGAGGCATATTCCCAAAACCAGCGCAATGACGAGCACCGCACATCCAAGGTTGTTTGTGATGTCCAGCGCATCGCGGTCCCATCGTTTGGATTTCTGGCGTATGCTTTCGATCTCGCGGAGCTTCTCGATCTGGACTTCCGTCCAGGTTTCGTCGTTCTTGAAGCTTTTGAGCCGGACCCTACTGTCATATCCCTTCACCAGGCCCAGTGCAACGCCAAGCAGGATGCAGAGAATTCCCGGCCACAACCTCATCATTACGATCTGCAAAATCAGACCTGCCAGAAGGCACGCCAGTATCAGGATCCTCCGCGTCCGGTATGTCAAACCTTTCGCGAAGTAGAACCGAATACTGTCCTGCTGCTCCGGCGCCGGAAATCCCAGGCGCTCCAGGAAGTCGCTCATCTCTTCAACTCCTTGTCGCGCCGCTCCGATCATTGCCTCCGAACACACGGCCCGATCGTTTTCCACCGGCAAATGCGGCTCGATCTCCCCATAACCGTTGGCTTTGAAATAGAGGGGGCAGGCCCCGTGGCAAAGAGCAAAATCCTTGCAGGCGCGGCATTCTCCGTGCGACTCGCGCTTTTCCCGTATCCAGCGGGCACGCGCCCCGAACCAGAGCGCATGGAATCCCTGCTGCAGCAGGTTGCCCAGGGGCTCCGGCCAACTCGAACATGGCAGGAATTCTCCCGCCGGACTGATCGAAAGCAGCCCCTCGCACGCACTGCATCCCTTGTTTCCCAGCCCCAGGGGAATCGGGTTGAACAGGCACATCGGCGTTGGCGAATACCACATGAACTGCACGGCTTCTCTGCGGGATGCCACCAGGATCCTCGACACGATCCCAGAAATCTCCGCATAGGCAATCCCGAGATCAGGCCCCACAGCCCGGCCTGCGGGAATCACCATGTCTGAGAGAAAACCGGTCCACGCCCAGGGATCGTGCAAATGCCGGCAGCCTTTCGACGGCCTCCCGGTTGATAGTGCAGACCGTGGCGTGCGGGTGCACGTGAACACCGGCTTCCCTCAGCGCAACAAGCCCTGTCACCGATGCGTCCAATGACCCCGGCACGCCCGTGATCTCATCATGCACATCCGCGCGGTCCGCCTCGATGCTGACCTGAGCCGACGCGAGTCCCGCCTCCTTCAACTGCCGGGCGGCGCGCGCATCAATCAACGTTCCATTCGTGATGAGATTCACCCGCATTCCAAGCGCGTCATGGGCATAGGCAATCATTTCATGAGGTCGGGCGCAGACGGTTCGCCCCCGGTAAAAGACACGCTCGGCACCTCGGCTTCGTTTCGGATGATGTCCAGGATCCTGCGGAAATCGGTCTGCGCAGCAGAATCACTCCCGGATGTCGAGAGCCTTGCCGCTTTCCTGCCGGCGCATGCCGACGGCACACACTGGCAACCCGCATAGCAGAAGCGGCAGTTCACCGTGCAGTCATAGGTCAACGCCACTTCCGAAAGAATGGGCCGCTCGATATATCCGAGGGTAAACGGCACGCAGTTCAGCGCAGGAGACGAGTAATGCTCACACAGCGTCCCCCGCAGCATGGCCGCAAGATCGCTGAAAAAAACAAACAGGTCCTCCGCCATCGTTGCGTTTCCCCGGCCTTCCGCAAGTAGCCCGGATATCCGCCCGCCTTTGAGCAAAGATACTTCAAAATCCGGCATCCGCTCCGGTTGAGCTTGAATGCCTGGTTGGGCATCCGGATCAGGACATTGTCCGATTCGCGAACGTAGACATATGGCCGTATCCGGTTCATGAAGCCGTCTACCCAGGACAGGTCCCTTCCCTGCTCTTTCATCAATGGCCTCCACCGCTGACACAGGCGGAGTGGCACGCCGAATGGCAGGCTGAATGACAAGCGGAATGACAGGCCGAATGACAGGCATCGTGACAGGCGGAATGGCATGCGGAATGGCACGCTTCGATACCTTGGACCGCAGGTGCCATAAACTGCTGATAGGTGATATTGTCGGGGTTGACCGGCAACGACGCTTCGTACTCGTAGGAATATTGATTCCTGTTGTACAGCGTGTGGCATCCGCTGCTGTAATGGTACCAGTACCACCAGCCGCTGAGAGGATCGTCGGCATACCCCTGTCCGCCCGCGAATGCCCGCACGCCCGGCGCCGGCGGATTCTGAAAGGCGCGCCCGATGCTGTCGAAATAGAAGGCTTTCGTGGCACCCACATCGCAGTCCCATGCCTTCTGCTGGACATTCGTCACGATCGTGTTGAGCAGCGTCTCAACTCCGATTCGCCGAACCGCCCGTCATCGCGCGCGGCATTGATCAGCATTTGTTCATATATACCCGGGCCCGTCTCACTTACCGGCGGAGGGGAGATCACCTGGACCACAAGAGGGTCGCGCGACTGGACGGACACATACTGCTTTGTAGCCAGCTGGGAAAGCATGGTGGACAGGACGCGTTTGTATGGGACTCCGAGGAAAATTCCGCTTCGACAGGATCAAGGTCTTTGCATACCTTGCCCGGCACACGATAGGTAGCCAGCTCGATCTTCGGCGGCTGCCAATCGTCACGCACCCAGTGCACGTCATCCAGGCCGGCCTGGGCCCGCAATATGGATTTGTGCTTTCGCGACACGATGATCACTCCGGCCACGAAGATGATTGCCAATCCAATGCCCAAGGCAATCCTTGGATTCAGAACAGATCTGTGCTCAGGTTCCGGCGCGGCGGCGGGCTCGGCCGGAACTCCAGTCATGGGTGTGCCGTCCTCCCCGGGAGGCGATTCCACCTGCCAGCCGGAAGAGATTTCCGGGAAACACTTTGGCATCGATGTACTGCTGGATCCGGAAACGATAGTTCCTGTCCGCGTTTTCCTTGTGCAGCAGCACCATCATCCACCGCTTGCCGTCCACCTGCTCCACGCGGTAATCGATCTTGTACTGCTGGTTCATCCATGGCTCGGTGCGGAACGTCAGCTCCTCGAATTTCCGGAGGACACTCGCCCGGTCGGTCGCGCTACCCCGTCATACTCCCGGGGATACACGATCTTGACCGTGTAGTGACCCATCGGCTCGTCCCACTCCGCCGGCGCCCAGTTGAAGACCATGAGATCGTTCCCTTCGACGATCCCGCGTGTGCGCCAGGTACCCGGCGTCGCGCATGCTCGTGCCAAAACGGAAGACGTATGAAACTTCCCCCGAACGGACAGCCGGCCGTTTGCAAGGACAATGTCGTATTTGTCCCCGAGGTTCTTAATGTCCAGCTTGTACTTTTTCCCCTCGGGACCGATCCCAAATGCCGTGTTCGTGTCAAAATAGGCCGACAGCCGGTCAAGGCCGCCGAAATAGAATCCGTGAAAATCCCCCGACAGGACCCGGTAGCGCACGGTGTATTTGACACTGGCCTGCCCGTTGGGATACAGGATCACATCTGTTTCGACAAATTGCAGCTGCCGGTTCCCGCGTGCGCCATTGTTCCCGAGCACAGAACGTCACAAGGATCATCCAAATACCAGCTTGGCCATACATTTCTCCCGGGGATTTCACGGGCATCCTACAATATTGCATGGCTGCGGGCAAGAACCCACACTTGCCACGATCCCACCCTCTTCCTCGCTGTATTCCGCAGTTTGTTTCATTGCAAGATGATTCGGAGCGGGGATGAATATGCAGATAATGGACAGAAGGGATTTCCTGCGATTGGCGGGTGCGGGATTTGGCGCGCTGGTCTTTTCGTTGCCGGGGCACATGGCACAGGCGGGATGGGATTCTGTAGTCAGCGGATTTTGCGGATTATCGACCACCTTATTCTGGAATCCGGAATCTGAATCCGGAATCTGGAATCTAAAGCAGCCGCACGGAATCGACGGTCAGCGTAACGACGCCGAATTCTTCTTCGACGATTCCGTCGAGCACATAAGGCCGCGAGCGGTTCAGCATGTGGCAGAAGCGCGCGTAGGCTTGAGGGAAAAAGACCGTCTCGTATAGGGCGCTGGTGTCTTCGAAGCTGATGAACTCCATCGGTTCGTCGTCTTTGGTTGCGATGAGTTTTCCCGTCACCCACCAGCCCACGGTGGTCACCCGCTTTCCGACATACTTGGGCAGATCCGCGCCCTTGACATACTTCAGTTTCGAAAGCGGCTGGCTGTACAGGGACAGCGGGTGGCGGCTGATCAGGAAATCCAGGGTTTCCAGTTCGTGTTCCAGGATCGTGCGGGCGCTGTATTGCGGCACCTGCGGCGGAACGACGGCGGGCATATCCTGAAAAAGCGAGCGCATCACCGGGCGGCGCGCCGCCCGCATTTCGTGCCACGCCAGCATTTTCCAGATCATTTCCGGCCGTGTGGCGCCTCCGGAAATGCCGTCCATCGCGCCCGCCTTGATGAGAATTTTTGCATTCGACGGATCTATTTCCACCCGGCAGAGAAAATCCTCCAGCGACGAAAACGGGCGCTTCTTTCGCTCTGCCAGAATCGCCTCGAGCGCCGTCTCGTGCAACCCTTTCAGCTGCATCAATCCGACACGGATGGTCCTGTCTTTGCCCCAATAGGCCTTGCGGCTTTCGTTGACATCCGGCAGAAGCACCCGCAATCCCATCCGGCGGGCTTCCGAAACATACGCGAACGGCGAGTAGTAGCCGCCCCGGTTCGTGAGCACCGCCGCAATGAACTCGGCCGGGTAATGCGCGCGCAAATAGCAGGACTTGTAGGAAACCAGGGCAAAGGAAGCGGAGTGCGGCTTGCAGAACGAATATCCGGAAAAACTCAGAATCATCTCCCAGACTTCGTCGACGACCTTCGCGCGGGACCTTCGCGCGCCGCGGCTCCGGCATAGAACATTTCTTTGTAATCTTCGAGTTTCCTGCCTGCGCGCTTCTTGGAAAGGATTTTCCGCAGCAGATCCGCATCCGAGGCGTTGAATCCCGCCATCGCCATGGCGATGCGCGAAACGTCCTCCTGGTACACCATGATTCCGTAGGCTTCGCCCAGCACTTCATCCAGCATAGGATGCAGCGACCGGTAGGAGCCGCCGCGCAGGCGCCGCACATATTCGCGAATGTATTTATTGGCTGCGGGACGGATGATCGAGCTGTGGATCACCAGGTGATCGAAATCGCCCGTTTGGCACTTCTGCTGCAGTTGCCGCATTGAGGGAGATTCCACATAGAACACGCCGATGGTATCGCCTCTGCGGATGAGGTCCTGGGTTTTGGCATCGGTCGTAGGATCCCATTGCTCATAGTCGATCTCTGTCCCGTAGTTTTCTTTGATGGCGGCCAGGGCGTCGCGGATCACGGCCAGAGACCGGTTTCCCAGGAGATCGATTTTGATCAGGCCGGCATCTTCCGCCTGATCTTTTTCCCACTGAATGATCGGCACGCCTTTGGGCGCAAGCTCGACCGGAACGTACCGGTCGATCCTGTCGGGCACGATGACGATTCCGCCGCAATGCACCGACATGTGCCGCGGGTACCCGTCCAGCTTCACCGCCAGGCGGACGATCTCGGGCCAGGGATCCTTCAACTCCATGTCTTTATAAATGGGATGGTGCCGGATGGAATCTTCCAGGTTGCGAGCCGACCAGTAGTACCCCATGCGCTGCGTCACGGCTTTGATCTCCTGTTCGGGAAGGCCGTACACCTTCGCGACCTCTCTCACGGCGGCCCGCGCTCGAAATCCCACGTGATTGGAAATCATGGCGGCTCTGACGGCGCCGTACTTGCGGAAGACATAATCGAAAATACCGTCGCGTTCATCCCACGGGAAATCGATGTCGATATCGGGCGGATCCATGCGGCCTTCGTTGAGGAAGCGCTCGAAAAAGAGATTGTGGGTGATCGGCTCCACGTGCGTAATCCCGAGGCAGTACGAGACCAGGCTCGCGGCTGCCGATCCGCGGCCGCAGGTGCGCGTCGACTGCCGGACGATGTCGCGCACGATCAGGAAATAGGTCGCAAAGCCCTTGTCCCTGATGATCTTCAATTCGTGTTCCAGGCGCTTCCGTACGGAATCCGAAAGCTCGCCATAACGCCGTTCGGCGCCGCGATAGCATTCTTCCTTCAAGTATTCGAAAGGGTCCGCTCCGCCGGGAAGATCAAACGACGGAAACACAAGCGTGCCGATCTCCGGCGCCGAGCACTCCTCCGCAATGCGCTGCGTGTTTTCCAGAGCTTTTGCCAGGTGCGGATACCGGCGGCTCATCGCCTCCTCCGGTTTCAGCCAGTGATCTTCGCTTACCAGCTCCTCCGGCGGGATCCGCGATAAAGATGTGTTCAGGTCGATGGCGCGCAGCAGCCGGTGCATGCGGGAAATCGGACGGGATCGACGAAATAAACGTCGTTGGTTGCCACCAGCGGGATACCGGCGGCACGGGAAAACTGAAGCAGCGCAGGCTCCGCCCTGGGATCGTTCAACTCCACATAAATATCGGATGTCCCGTTCTGCCTGCCGAGCGCGCTCAGCAACGGGACCTGATCGCTGAGCACTATCAGGTTTTCGCGATCCTCGATAAGAGCCTTGCTCAGACAGAAATCCGTTTCGCACCGGCACCGGGAAATGATCCGGCAAAGAGTCTCGTACCCATCGCGGTTGCGCGCCAGAAGAACCGCCCGCTCTTTTGCCGTACGCAACTCCGAACCCACGATCGGGCGCAAACCGCGTTCGGCAGCATACTGGAGAAACCAGACCAGCCCATAAACGCCGTTGATATCGGTCAAGGCCATCGCGGACATGCCGCGAGCCAAAGCCGCATCCACCAAAGCCTCGATTTTGCTGGCCCCGCGGCAGAACGAGTAATTGGAATGAACATGCAAATGAGTAAACATATTTCAAATTACGAATTACGAATGACGAATTACGAATGAAAACATACACTCCGGGATTGGGAAGGAACCGGCATCGGGGTATTTGTCTCCGCTCGTAATTCGTCATTCGTAATTCGTAATTCAGTTGCGTTGCCCCGCTGTATCACCGACGTACCGTATTGCAGGCGGAGGGTGTCGAGGGCGAATTCGAGCTTCAAATGGCGGTCCGGTTTGGGGTCGGCGAACAGATCCAGTTGCATCGAACCCCGGGAGAGTTCCGTCAGGCACAAATTCATTGAGCGGACGCGCGTGCGGCGTTTCAGGATTACATCCAGGAGCGGCAGAGCACGCGCGTACAGGACCGCAGAAGATTGAACCGGAGGCTTCAGCTGTAGGCTGTGTCCGTCCTCCCGGTAATCGGCGTACCGGACGCGCAGTTCCACCCGTCCCGCGCACTGCTTCTTCTCCCGCAGCTGTTTTCCCGCCTGCTCGCCGAGATCCAGCAGCACGCCTTTCAGAACTTCATAATCGTTGCTGTCTTCAGGCAGCACTTTCCCCTGCTCCAGTGCCGGCACCGTCCGCATCGGATACACGGGCGTGCGATCAATTCCCTGTGCACGCTGGTGAAGTACAAATCCGAAGCGGCCGAATGCCAGAGTCAGGAGGTCCAGCCGCATCGCCGCGACATCCTGAATAATGCGGAGGTTGAGATCGTCAAACTGCCTTTCCGTCTGGAGCCCGACGCCGGGAAGCAGGCGCACCGGCAGCGGCGACAGAAAAGCGGACTCGTTTCCATGCGGGACATCCTGTAAACCAGCAGGCCTGGTCACTTCCGAGGCGATTTTGCTTACCATTTTATTGGAAGCGATGCCGAGTGCAGCGTCCAGGCGAAGCTGCCGGCGAATTTCCGTTTGAGCTTTCCACGCGGTGTCCCGCGGCGGGCCGAAGAGCCGGCCGGTTCCCGTAATGTCTATGTACGCATGGCCATGTCCGGAGGGTTCCAGCACCGGGGAAAAGTTCTCCAGGACTTTGAAGATTGCCCGGGAAGCCCGGAGATACAGAGGCTCATTCGGCGGCAGGACAATCGTGCTCCTGCAGTAACGCATCGCTTTCGCGAGAGCCATTCCCTTGCGAATGCCCGCATTCCAGGCCTCTGCAGACAATGCCGTCACTATGGACCGGGCCGATCCAAGCGGCGCCACCACCACCGGCCGGCCGCGCAGTTCCGGATGAATGACCCGCTCCACCGCCACGGGAAAAGCAGTAACTGTCAGATAGATAATTTCGCGATCCATATTTTAAATTACGAATTACGAATGACGAATTACGAATGGAAAAATACACTCTGATATTGGGAAGCAACCGGCATCGAGGCGTTTGTTTTCATTCGTAATTCGTAATTCGTCATTCGTAATTCGTAATTCCTCTCAATTCCTCTAACAGCATGTGCGCATTGATGACGGCTTGGCCGCGCCAGGGGTTGTTCATGAAGACCAACACCCGCTCACATTCCTGTTCCAGGCGGCGGATTTCGGGAATCACGGATGCAAGCTCCGCCCGGCTGTACAGGTAGTCGTGCTGAGCGGATCCGTCGCCTTTGACCCACCGGGAATTATTTCGTCCCTGGAAACGGACATACGCCAGTCCGGTGGTCGCACAAAAAAAAGTCTTTTCCTTCAGGCTCGTTCCGCCGTCGACACAAGCCAGCGCGATGTTCGCTGCCGCCAGGTGTTTTCCCGCCCTTGGCGACAGCCAGTCCGGGCAGCCAAACTCCGCTATCAACGGGATGCCCTCCAGGGAATCTCGAACCAGGCACAACCGTTCGAAGTTTCCGCGCATAAATTCAAACTCCGGAGGAAACTGCGCCAGGACTCCCGCCAGTTGGCCGGTATCTTTCAAAGGCCATAACGCTGCGGCAAACCGGCGGGCAAGACTGGGATTGTCGGGATGCTCCTCCGAAAGCCGGGAAGGGGCGCGAAAGATAAGCGGCAAGGAGCCGCGGGTTTCTTCGATAATTTCTTGAACCGCACAGTACTTCCGGGATTCTGTAGGACGTAAAACAGAGTTCGCCGCAACCGAACCGCTGACTGTAATAGCGCAACCAGGAACCGGGATCGAGGTTCCGGGGATAAAACACCGGCACCCAATCACGATACTGAAATCCGCTTGTCCCCACCAGAATCATACCTATAAAATAGGTGAATATTTGGTGAAAATCAACAAAAAATAGGTCAGCGTCCGCGGCCAAGTCCCAGGTTTCAGGTTTGCAGGTTCCAATTGCAGGTTTCTGGAATCTGGAATCTGGAATGATGTACTATCGGGCGGGTCGTTGTGTTGTGCGTTAACTGCGGATCTTCACAGAATACACAAGCTGTAACCCAAGTATTTTATCGCTATCGGAATCGGTATCGCAATCGGCTTTTTTCGGATGATCAAGATGAAAAGCCGATACCCGATAGCGATTGCGATACCGACCGATGGATCTGAATTATGTATGTTAGGCACGGGTGGACGATGGAACAGGAACCTCGACAGATTAATTTCGCATTTATGGGATTCGGGCATGTTGGCCGGGCTTTTGCCCGTCTTCTGATCGATCGCCGGAAGTGGCTTTTAAAAGAATACGGTATCGAATGGAAGATCACCGGCATTGCGACCAAGAACCATGGGACCGCGATTGACCATAACGGCCTCCCGATCAAAAAAATTCTTGGTTCATGGAAGCGTCACTCCAGCCTCGATCATTTTCACAATGGACCTGCCTGTGATTCCCATACCGATTTTATTCGCCAGTGCGGCGCAGACGTCCTCTTCGAAATGAGCGTCCTCCATCTCAGCGGAGAACCGGCTGCCACCTATATCCAGGAGGCGCTGGGCGCGGGTCTGCACGTCATCACGACGAACAAGGGACCGGTGGCAACGCATTTCCGCCAGTTAACCGGGCTGGCCCGCCTGCGCGGTGTTCGATTCCTGTATGAAGGAACCGTCATGGATGGAGCGCCGGTGTTCAATCTGGTCCGCCAGACGCTGCCGGCGACACGCATCCGTTCCCTGCGGGGGATTTTCAACAGCACCACCAACTACATTCTCACCCAGATGGAGCAAGGCACATCGTTTGAGGCGGCGCTGGATTTTGCAAGAAATGCGGGCATCGCGGAGGCGGATCCCACTGTTGGACCTCGAGGGCTGGGATTCGGCCGTCAAACTGTCGATTCTCATCCAGGCCATGATGGGCGGGCATGTGAAGCCGAAAGACATCGAGAGAAACGGCATAACCGAAGAAACCGGCCGATTTGTCCGGGCGGCGGTGCGCCGCGACCGGCGCCTCCGTCTGGTGGCGAGAGCCTATCGCCAGGGCGGCAGAGTCATCGGCAAGGTTGAACTGCAGGAGCTTGAAGTCTTCGATCCGCTGGCGGCAATCCGCGGCCTGAGCAGCATTCTGGTTTTGAATACAGACACGATGCGCGAATTGGCCATCGTGGAAAATAACCCATCGGTCGATCAAACCGCCTTTGCGCTCTTTTCCGATCTCATCTCCTTGTTGCAGTAAGCGGTCAGCTATCAGCTATCAGCTTTCAGCTATCAGCAATCAGTCAAAATCGGAATTGGTATTGGAATCGGCTTTTGGATTTTGATGATCAAGATGAAAAGCCGATTACCGATTGCGATACCGATTCCGATACCGATTATTTTTAGCTGAAAGCTGACAGCTGATAGCTGAACAGCTGACTGCCGACTGCAGCTACACTCCCCAACCGCCGCTCAGCTGGATATTGGCGCCATTCACATAGCGCGCTTCATCCGAAAGCAGATAGCTCACGGCAGCCACCGCATCGTCCGTGCTTCCCATATACCCTGCGGGAATGCTCTTGAATGACGGCGCAAGCTCCTCCGGAGGCACGCTGCCGGTTTCTATGAATCCCGGAGAGATGCAGTTGGCCGTGACGCCGTGCGGAGCAAGAGTCCTGGCCAGAGAGCGTGTCAGGACAAGCACGCCGATCTTTGCGATATAGTGGGCGGTGATGAACGGCTGCGCTGCCTGCTGGTCTGCGTTGACCATGCTGAAGTTGATGATTCTGCCCCACCCGCGCTGAATCATGCCCGGAGCGACCGCACGACTCAGATAGAACACAGGATGAAGATTGTGGTCAAACATGGCGTGCCACCCTTCGATGCTCTCCTCGATCAGGGGGACACGGTGATAGGCGCCGATGCAATTGATAAGGGCGTCGATGCGGCCGCAGTCGCCTTCGACGCGCCGGATCAGAGCTTCCGCATTTGCAGGATCCGAGACATCGGCGCGCAGTACCAGAGACTGTGATGCACAGGAGTGCAGCTCCGACTGCAGGGTCGCAGCATCTGCTTCGCTTTTGCGATAGCAGACCGCGATTGCCCAGCCGCGCCGGGCAAGCGTCAAGGCAAGCGCGCGGCCGATGCCGCGCACTCCTCCGGTAATCAGCGCAACCCGTGAATCCTTAGGTACTTTCTGGCGCCATCATATAGTCTTCCTCCCTCTGCATCGATTCCAGGTTCCAAGTTACAGATTGCAGGTTAAAAAACATATCTGCAACCTGGAACCTGTAACTTGTAACCTGGAACTGCAACAGCCGTGCTTACGCTGCAGTATAACGTCACGAATTGCGCAACTTAATTATTTTGGGCAGCATACAGGTATCGTTTCACTTTCCTGGTCGTCGTCTTTTCCAATTCCTCGTGCTGCACAACCAGTTTTGTGATTCGCTTGAATGCGGCCAGCATCTGGCAGCGCTCTTTTGCTTCCTTCCGGAGAACGCCTTCAACGAAGAATTTGTCGCCGGCGTTCAATCCCTGAAGTGCGAAATGCTCCAGGTTGGGAACGATGATCGCCTTGATCTCAGGCTCCGCTCCCGGATTATCCGTTGTCTGTCCCCAAACCACACACTCGGATATGTAAGGCGATTTGAGTATTTCTGTTTCCACTTCTTCGGGATAAATCTTCTTTCCGGCAGGCGTCACGATGACGGCCTTTTTCCGCCCCTGGATATACAGGAATCCGTCCGCGTCGATGTATCCCAGATCGCCTGTATGCAACCATCCTGCCTCGAGCGCTTCCCGCGTGCCTTCCGGATTATTGTAATATCCTTTCATGATATTGGGCCCGCGGGCCAGGATTTCTCCATCGTCCGCAATTTTCACCTCCACGCTTGGCAGAGGCAATCCTGCCGCATTGTCGCGGAAAGCCTTGTTCCGGTTCACCGCGATAATGGGCGCAGATTCCGTCAGGCCGTATCCCTGGAGAAATTCGATGCCCAGCTCACGGAATCCCTTTGCGACAGCCGGATCAATGGCAGCTCCTCCGGATATCAGGATGCGCAGACAGCCCCCAAGCTTTCTGTGAACCTTCGCAAACAGCAGGCGGCGTATGTTCCATCTGAGATATTTTTCCGTGAACGCGGCAATTTTCTTTGCGGCGTTTGCTTTCCAGAGACCTTGTTCCGCCATAGCGGCTTCGATCTTCTTGTACATGGCATGCCAGAGCAGAGGGACACCCAGCATAGCCGTCGAACGCGTTTCGGCAAGGTTTTCAGGGATGCGGCGAATGTTTTCCGCATAGGAAGTTGTAGCGCCGCGATAGATTGAAAGAAGAAAACCGTCCGTGCATTCGTAGCTGTGGTGCATGGGAAGCACCGACAGGAACCTGTCTTCCGTGCACAAATCCACCCATTGGACAGCTTCCACAATATTGCAGGCGACATTCCCGTGGGTCAGCACGACTCCTTTGGAGTTGCCCATCGTCCCTGAAGTAAAAAGAATGGAAAGCACGTGGTCCGCTGTTACGGCTCCCCCGGCGAAATCATTTTTGCCGGCCGCCATGCGCTGCTGTCCCCCGGTTCTAAGGTCCGCAAAGCTCAAAATTCCGTCGTTTGCACCGGACGCATCCATCGCATCCATGTTGACGACGACCTTCAGTCCGGGAAGCTTCTGTCGAAGCGTCCGCATCATCTCCAAATGTTTGTCGTCGCCGATCAGGACTTGGGCGCCGGAAAGGGAGAGGATGTTATAAACCTCCGTTTCTTTCAAATCCCTGTCGATAGGAACGCAGATGATCCCGGTGCAGGCAGCGGCGAGATAGCTGATCGCCCATTCCGGACGGTTGTCGCCGACGATGGCCAGTCTGTCAGCCGTCGGCTGCAAGCCCAAAGCCGCCAACCCGCAGGCAATCAGCTCTGTTTCAGTTCGAAGTTGTTCGTAGGTGATCGGGAACCACTGTCCGGCTTTTTTTGACTGCAGAGCAACCTTGTCTCCATAGCGCCGGGTGGTTTTTAAAAACATGTCCCGGATATCGGAGATGGGGTCCATGGGGTAGGCGGGATATAAGCCCTTCATATTTGCCGGCTTGCGGGCCATCGCGTATCAATCCTCCAGCGCTCCTGGCCCGCATTTCTCACGGGCTTTCTACTACGGCGGCGAATCCGGGCATGTCTATCCTGATTCCTGATTCCAAATTTAATTTTAGTCTGGAATTTGGAATCAGGAATCAATCTATCCACGCCCGTCTGCGCCGCCTCGCTACAAAATCCTCTGAGAAATGCGGGCTAGACACTTATGTTTCCGAAATCAGACGGCGGCTGCAGAGCAAATCCAAATCTCCTTAGGGCCTGTCAATGAATAAAAGTTTACTGCCGGCCCTCAGTTGAAGTGGGGATTCTCGGGCTTGATGTGTTCAAACTGGCGCACAAGCACAAGAGTTTCGAGCTGCTGCTGCAGGACAGGGATCAGCACGTCGCACCGCTCAGATAAATTGTCGATTTCCAGCAGCGCCTGCTTTTGCTCGATGTCAAGGTTTAGAGTCATCGCCACCATATTAACCAGAGACTCGAAATCCAATTGAGGCATCAGCTCCAGAGCCTGCTGCTTCACTCCGGTCGCCAGTTCGGTAAACTTGGCAAAAAGCCCTCCCAGGTGATTATGTCGTTCGACAATATCGACGGCGCGTTCGTCGCCTGTCGCCTCTTCCAGCCTCTCCACTTCTACCCTCCGGTAGGGGGAATGCTGGACTTCGCGCACAATGCGGACCCTGTGAAGACCGACGACAACGATATTGTACTTGCCGTCTTCAAGCTCTTCATACGTTTCGATTTTGCCCAGGCAGGCGATATCATGGACTGCATTAAGGCTCGCATAGCCGGGCTCCGAACCACCGCGCAGCAGCGCGATCACCAATTCTCCGTTCCCGGCAAGGACCTCGCGGACCATTGTCCGGTATCTCTCCTCGAAGATGTAGAGAGGCATGGGAGTTTTGGGAAAAAGCACTACATTGGGCAAAGGAAAGAGTGGTGTATTCATTTCACCCCGATATTAATCAGTTGGCGGTCCGCAGTCAACAGTTGCAGAGAGCTATCAGCGATCAGCTATCAGCGATCAGCTATCCGCTGTCAGCTTTCAGCCGGCAGCCGCCAGCTATTAGCGGGCAGCTATCAATTATCATTTGCCGGTTTTTAACACATTGCCTACGTGTGAATACTGAGAGCTGATAGCTGATAGCTGATAGCTGAAAACTGAAAGCTGACAGCTGAAAGCTAACTACCGACTGAGCATTTTGGGCTTATACTATGGATATACGGCGTGGAGGTTCCCCATGAGAGCTCTTTTCCTCTTTCTGGCCAAACAAGAAGGTTTCAAAAACTTTGCCATGAAATTTGGCGTTTTTCGCAAAACTGCCTTGCGCTTTGTGGCCGGAGAAACACTGGAGGACGCAATCAGAACGGTGCGTCAGGCCAATCAGCAGAAGATGTACGGCACGCTGGATTTGTTGGGCGAAAACACTCACACGCGAGAGGACGCGATCAAAGCCTGCCAGGAAGTACTGACAATCTTTGACAGAATCCAGACTGAGAAAGTGGACTGCAATGTTTCGGTCAAGCTGACCCAACTGGGCCTTGCGCTGGATCAGGATTTTGCCCGCCAGAATCTTCTTCAAATTGCCGGTCGTGCGCACGACAAAAATAACTTTGTCCGGGTGGATATGGAGGACAGCGCGTATATCCAGAGCACTTTGGATTTGGTGACTCAGGTCCACCAACAGCTGGGAAGCGGAGGGGCTGTAATTCAGGCATACCTCTACCGGAGCGAGCAGGATACCGCCCGATTGCTGGAAAGAGGCATCCGCATAAGACTGGTAAAGGGCGCCTATCTGGAGCCGGAGAGCATAGCGTTTCGGAGGAAAGAGGACACGGACGCAAATTTCTTAAAGCTGATGAAGATGCTTCTGGTCAGCGAACCGTATCATGCCATCGCGACGCATGATGAATCCATCATTGCGGCCACCAAAGAATTTGCCGCATCGCAGAGCATTCCCAAAGAGCATTTCGAATTTCAAATGCTGTATGGAATACGCCGTGATCTTCAACTTCAGCTGGCGCAGCAGGGCTATAATGTTCGCCTCTATATCCCGTATGGTCGCCAATGGTATTCTTATTTTATGAGGCGGCTGGCG
Organism: uncultured Acidobacteriota bacterium; assembly: GCA_963718845.1. Taxonomy (GTDB): domain Bacteria; phylum Acidobacteriota; class UBA6911; order UBA6911; family UBA6911; genus UBA6911. Next base: position 69,381 of record CAVRAD010000015.1, on the reverse strand, counting down.
GAACGCCCGGCAAACTTGATGTTCCTGGCGCGGAATTTCTTTAAGAAATAGATTGCAGCGGCGTTCCTTAACCGGATTATTCATGAGGTTCGTAGGGCGGCGCAGACGGGCATGGATAAAGGCGCCGACGGGAGGATTCCGCAGGCGTACTCGACAGTACGTCGAGGAATCCGACGAACGCAGTAGACATGCCCGGATCCGCCGCCGCAGTAGAAGCTTCATGAATAATCCGGACAATAGCAGGAAATCCTTGATTGGGGAGAACACATATGGATGATTCGGTAGTTAGCTGCCCGCAATGCGGCGCGCATAATCGCATCAAAATTCCAACCACGGATCAGTTCCCGGTCTGCGGCAAATGCATGAGCTCCTTGCCTTGGGTTATCAATGGCACGGATATAAGTTTTCGGAAGGAACTGGAAACCTCGACGCCGGTTTTAGTCGATTTTTGGGCCGAGTGGTGCGCTCCATGCCGGATGACGGCTCCGGTCCTGGAAGAACTGGCTCGCGACAAACCCGGACAAATCAAAATCGTAAAAATCAATGTGGATCAGAATCCGACGACAGCCGGACGATTCAACATTCAAAGCATTCCCACACTGATTCTCTTCAAAAATGGGCAAGCGGTTGAAACGATGGTGGGTGCAATGTCAAAGCCCGCGCTGCTGGAGCGGCTCGCCCCCCACCTGGCATAAACGGCATCCCCCTTGCGCCTGGCTCCGCCAGCCTCTCCAACATGTGGGTCGGGGCTTTAGAGTCTGTCTCAAAACTCGCACTGAGCGGGCTTACAGCCCTTTTTTTTCTTTTCCAATCTCAGCCTGGGGCGTTGCCCCAGGCTGATATGGATCGCGCCTTCGGCGCTTTAAATCCCTAATTATACAGCATGTTAAGCGCTGAAAGCGCGTTCTATATCAGCCTAGGGCGAAGCCCTAGGAATGGAACGACAAGCAGCGAAAGGGCTGTAAGCCCGTTCAATGGGCGAGTTTTGAGACAGTCTCTTTAGCCCCGACCCACATGTTGGCGGCACATAGCATTTCTTAGAAGGAAATTTTCCGGATGCGCTGGATGGCTTCCTCGATGCGTTCTTTGCTCACCGTGAGAGCCAACCGGATGTAGCCTTCCCCGGGCTCTCCAAAACCGCTCCCCGGCGTCGTCACAATTCCAGCTTCGCGCAACAACAGGGCGGTGAATTCCTTGGATTTATACTTCGATGGAACAGGGCACCACACATAGAACGTAGCCTTGGGCACCTCGGGATTCAGCCCGATTTCCCGGAGCCCTCCGATGAGAGCGTCGCGCCGGTCCTGATATATTTTCTGCATCTCCACCACACAGTTCTGATCCGACTCAAGCGCGGCTATTCCCGCATATTGCACCGCGTTGAATTGGCCGGAATCGATACTGCTTTTAACCTGACCCAGCCCGTCCAGAATCCCGGCATTCCCGACCGCAAAGCCCAAACGCCACCCGGTCATGTTGTAGGTTTTTGAAAGGGAATGAAATTCGATGCCGACATCCTTTGCGCCGGGCAATTCGAGAAAACTCATGGGCCGGTATCCGTCAAACCCCATCTCCGTGTAGGCAGCATCGTGGCAGACAATCAGGTCATACTCTCTGGCGAAATCGATGATTCGCCGGAAGAAGTCCCGTTCCGCGGTTGCGCCTGTAGGATTGTTAGGATAGTTGATGAAAATGAGCTTAGCGCGCCGCGCCACGTCCGGCGGGATCGCTTTCAGATCCGGCAGGAATCCATTCTCGCGCAGGAGGGGCATGAAATAGGATTCGCCGCCCGCGAACATCGTCGTGATGGAATACACCGGATAGGCCGGGCTGGGCACGAGCGCAAGGTCTCCCGGATTAATATAAGCCAGCGGGAAATGCGCGATCCCCTCTTTGGAACCGATAAGAGTCAGCACCTCGCTGCCCGCATCCAGTTCCACGCCGAACCGGCGCCCATACCAGCGCGCGACGCTCCCTTTGAAATCATTCATTCCCGAATAGGAAGGATATTGATGATTTGCAGGATCCTTTGCCGCTCTTCCCAACTCTTCCACAATGTGCCCCGGTGTCGGCAGATCGGGATCTCCCACTCCAAGATTGATGACATCCACGCCTTTGGCCATGAGCTCAGCCTTCAGCCGGTCGATTTCCTGGAAAAGATATGGGGGGAGCCGTTTCAGTCTTTCCGCCCTGTCCATCATCATTCAAACCTCCAAACGTAATCAGGCAAGGATGCCGTTCACTGTTGCAGTGTTTCAGCCCAAAGATCGGCTTCATAGGCAATCCTGGCTTCTCCTTCAAGACACACTTCTTTGAACTGAAAGTCGGCCGGGCTTCGCTTCCCGCCGGACATTTCAAAATAGACCCTCAAGAACTCTCCGCCACGAGTTCTTACATCCACGGGAGAGGCAACGCGGCCTCTAGCCGCAGCGACGAGGCTCGACGCAATGCAGCCGGTGCCGCATGCCAGGGTCTCGCCTTCAACGCCGCGTTCGTACGTGCGAACAACCAGATGATGGGCATCCTGCACATGCACGAAGTTGACGTTGGTACCCGCAGGCTGGAAATGTGCATGGAAACGAAGGGCGTGTCCATAACGCAGGACATCGACCGATTCCAATTCATTCTCATCCGCCGCAAAACAAACGGCATGCGGGACTCCGGTATTAACGGAATCGACACAGAACGACCTCCCGTCCGCCTCCAGATTCAGATCCATCTGCAGGCTGTGCGGCGAAGTCATCTGCACTTTTACCCTGTCGCCCAGCAGCTCGGCTTTAATGACGCCGGCCAGAGTGCGAAAAGCCATGCGGGGCTTCTGAACGATTCCCGTCAGAGAGGCGAATCGCGCGGCGCAGCGTGCGCCATTGCCGCACATTTCCGCTTCGCTGGCGTCGGCGTTGAAGAAACGCCACTTAAAATCCACCTCGGGATCGTTCTCGATCAATATCATGCCGTCGGCGCCGACAGAGAGTTTATGGCGGCAGGCATTGCGAACAAAGTCCCGGCAATGATCCGCGTCTACCAGCCCTTTCCGGTTGTCGATCACGATAAAATCATTGCCGGCGCCGGTCATTTTAAAAAAATGAATCCGCTGCTGCTCTTGTTGATTCATAAACCAGACCGCTCCCTTGACAAAATCCGGTATCGATTCGCCGCGGATCAAATCCTCCCAGGATTCGCGCTTCGTATGATGTGAAATTGATCGCCGTTTACCAGCACTTCAGCCGCACGCGTTCTTGAATTGTAGTTTGAAGCCATGGAAAAACCGTAGGCACCCGCACTCATCACCGCCAGGAGTTCGCCCGGCTCCATGACTTGCATGTCGCGGTCCCGCGCAATAAAATCCGAGGATTCGCAAATCGGCCCCACCACATCTACAACCCGGGATTCCTGCCGGCCGCGCAGTACCGGCTGAATATCGTGATAAGACCCGTAATAGCTGGGCCGGACCAGATCGTTCATGCCCGCATCGATGATGATGAATTCCTTGCTGGGAGTCTTCTTGGTGTAGAGGACTTCGGTCAGCAGCACGCCGGCATTTCCCACGATGACGCGGCCGGGTTCCAGGATCAGGTTGCAGGACAGACCTTTGAGCCCTTGAACGATGGCCTGTGCGTATTCTCGGGGATGCGGCGGCGCTTCCTGGTGATAGGAAATTCCCAATCCCCCTCCGATATCCAGGTACTGGATACAGATTCCTATTTCTTTCAGACGGGCGATCAGCAGTTTCAAGCGCTCGAGCGCTTCAATAAAGGGAGGGATCTCGGTCAGCTGGCTTCCGATATGGCAGTCGATTCCGACAACATCGATGTGCTCCAGATCCCTGGCTCGCTCATAGGACTTCAGCGCCTGTTCGATATCAATGCCGAATTTATTCTTCTTCATTCCTGTTGAAATGTACGGGTGCGTCTTGGGATCGACATCGGGATTTACGCGCAGCGCGATTCTCGCCCTGGTGTTCATGGCTCCGGCCCGTTGATTGATCGCTTCGAGCTCCTGGGTCGACTCGATGTTGAACATCAGAATATCTTCGCGCAGAGCATAGTCAATCTCGGCGCGCGTCTTTCCGACACCTGAATAGACAATCCGCTCTGCGCGAATCCCTGCCTGCCGCGCCTTGAAAAGCTCGCCCCCGGAAACAATGTCCGCCCCGCCGCCAAGCGCCGCGAATAGTCCGAGAATGGACAGATTGGCATTGGCCTTGACGGAATAGCAGGTCCGATGGGGCACCCCCTCAAATGCGCTGTCAAAAACGGTGAAGTGGTGCCGCAGGGTTGCACAGCTGTACACATAGCAGGGTGTTGCCACGTCGCGGGCGATTTTCCGGAGAGGAACATTCTCGCAATACAGTTCATCGCCTTCGTAATGGAAGTGGTGCATGACAACAATTCTCCTTCAACCTCAATAATAATTTCCGTTCGGCTCAACGATGCCAATCTATAAATGTATAGGATAACCGCAAATATGCACAAGGGGAAATGGGGATTGGCATCAGCTACAGCTGATGGACGTCACAAAGGATAAGGATATGGTGACCTACAACTTGGCCCTGACCATACTCAGCAGGAAGTGGAACACGAAGAGGACCTTCAAGCCCTGCAGGAAGACCTCGAACTAATGGTCGGGCGTGGGACCCGGAGCGGTTCGCAGATACCGAGATTCCAGGACTCAAACGCGATCTGTTTGCGGCTTACGCGTGAAGCTTACAGGCGTTGTGCTGATTGAAACCTGGACTTCGAAACCTCGGATCTTCGGAGTCTGGAATCAGGAACCCCGGAATCGGAAATCGGAGCTCTATTTTGGGGACGGCTTTTTCAGGCTGCGCACAAAAGCGATGATATCGTCGCTCTCGGCATCCGACAGCTTGACCGGCTGCATCTTTCCCTTGCCTTCGCTGATGATCTTTTTCAGCGCGGCATCGTCCAGCGACTGCACCTCTTTCGAGCCGAGCGCCGCATTTTCACTCCGTAGGCTTTGGCGATTGCCTCATTGCCATCTCCCGAAGCCCCGTGGCAGATTGAGCAACGGCTGAAAAGCGTTTTCCCTTTTTCGACATCTCCCTTTCCGCCTGCAATCGTCAGCAGCGGGATCAGGAACACCGGCAACAGTATCCATACTCGAAAACAGCAGTCTCATATATCCTCCTATTCAGAAAATCAAAACAAGATCCAACAAATCCGGCCGCATGTCCAGCGTTTTGAACCCGGAGATTTAGGAGTTTTGCTTGTTTGGGGTTATTCCCTTATAATGCTTCCATGATGGAAACTGAAGATACCGTCAAAGAGCTGCAGGTTCTTCCCGAGGAGTCTCTCGAGGACATTGAGATTGCAGTACCCGGTCCCACCGAGATCGCTACCTACGATCCGCTTCGACGCTACCTGGCCGAGATCAGCCGATTCGTGCCTTTGAGCAGGGAGGACGAACACAAGCTCGCCGTGCACTATCGTGAGACGGAGGATCGCGAAACAGCGTACCGCTTGGTGACATCCAATCTCAAACTTGTTGTGAAGATCGCGATGATTTATCACAAGGTCTATCGCAATCTGCTGGACCTTATCCAGGAAGGGAATTTGGGACTGATTCAGGCGGTGCGGCGTTTCGATCCCGACCGGGGCACGCGCCTCCCGACCTATGCCGCGTGGTGGATAAAGGCTTATATTCTAAAATTCCTATTGGACAATACGCGGATGGTCAAAATCGGCACGACCAATACGCGGCGCAAGATCCTGATGAACCTCAACCGCGAGAAGCGTGATTTGGAGGCCAAAGGAATCGAGCCTACCACTAAACTGCTGGCGGAAAATCTGGGTGTGGCTGAAAACGAGTTGCTGGAAGTGGAACAGGGGATGTCCGGACAGGACATTTCTCTCGATGCCCCGCTCGGCGACGAGAACTCCGACACGCATTACATCGATACGCTCCGCATGATGGAACAGAGCGTGGACGACAAGATTGCGCGCGGAGAATTCCGCGAGCTCCTGGAAAAAAAATTCGCCGATTTCGCCGAAACTCTTTCGGAGCGCGAGCGCATGATTTTGACGCGCAGGCTCATTGCGGACGAACCGGAAACGCTGCAGCAACTCGCCGATCAGTACCAGATCTCACGGGAGGCTATCCGGGTAGCGGAGAAAAAGCTCGTTGCAAAATTGAAGAGATACATGATTGAGTCTTTCGGGGACGTCCGCGAAATCGAAATTCATGCTGGGGTCGAGTCGGGATCGGTATCGGGATCGTCCTTTATAAGGAAGCGGGGTTACTGAAAGGGTCCAGCAGCAGAGCCAAGAGACGCGAAGCGGGCTCTGCAACACCTTAATGTAAGGGCGAGGCCGGCTGCGCCGCCCTTCTCTTACAGCATCTACAAAAAAAACTGCTCTCCATCATAAAGGACTTGTCTTCCTGATTCGCTGCCAGCCCAGGGTTACGGCCGCTCCGCACCTTCAGCCCGGCTGTGATTCTTGCTTTGGGCGGGCCCTTTAGCCTGGGATTGTCATTGATGAGCCCAGACATTTCTTGCGGCAATAACCCTGATCGAAGGCATTGTGGCTGTCAATGCTAAAACAATACCAGGAAGCATCGCTCAATGGCGACAGCCGTGGGCTGATCAGCCCCGACCCACATATTTTCTGACGCCGGCTGAAGCGATATTATTCCGGATCCACTGTTTTTGGGGCGGAGGACAAAATCCTGGTCTTTGTGCGAAACATTTTATAGTCGTCGTAGGTGATGGTTTCCTCGATTCGAACAGTCTGGCCCGGGAAATAAAGCCTGCTGTCCGCATGCGTCCACACCGGGAACCAATATTTGCCATCGATCATCTGGCGGATCGTCTCGAATTCGGGGAACTGATTTTGGGCTGTTTGAGGGACGGCTTTGCCGACGGTCTTCACAATCTGCAGATCCTGATCATCCACATAAATTTTCCCTTCAAAATACATCTTCCCCTTGTTTATTTTTTTCGGCTTTACCGAAAAAACGTGGCAATCCAGTTCGTCTACCTTCTCTTTGCCCTCGTACTTCAGGTTGTAGAGAGGAATCTCTTTTGCCGTTAACGCGAAAGGATGCAGGTTCTCGAGCACTTCCCTGTCTTCGTCCGTGAATCCCACGGAGCGCAGGCCGCCGCTGCGCCTGAGGGTATTGACTTCGCGCGTGCCGTCATCGTTGAATACGACTTCGGACACAATCCTCAAGGTTTCGTTTTTGGGTACGCCATCCACCGACAAGACCTTTATCACTGCGGTTTGCGTGTACATGTATTGCATCCAGGCTTCGTAAAACTCCGACTCCTTTTGCGCAAATTGCTCGATGATCTGTTCGGGGGTTAAATCCTTTTTGGCAGCAGACTGGGATTCGGGCCCGGATTCCTGCTGGTCTGGCGCCTGAGCCCGGGACTGGACATTTATGAGCATTATGGCTGCAGTTAATACATAGGCAATCCGCATTTCCACACCCTCCTGTTGCTATTGGAGTATCATAGCCCGAATTTTCTCACATCAGCGATGTTTCCTGTGCCGGTCCCGGGAAGCCTGAAAAGTAGTGGCCTGCGAGCTCAACCTGCTTTAAATTAACGTCATGTCTTTGGAAAATATTGCAATCATACTTGCCGGAACCAAGCACCCGGGAAACATCGGATCTGCCGCGCGCGCCATGTTCAATATGGGATTGAAACAGCTCATCCTTGCGGCACCGCAATGTGCCATCAACGAGGAATCGTACAGGATGGCGAAAAGCGGCAAGGGAATCCTCGACTCTGCCAGGACTTGTCGGTCGCTGAAGAGCGCGCTTCGAGGCTTTCGACTTCTTGTCGGGACGACCGGCAAGAGCGGCGGATATCGGACGCCGGCCCATGCGCCCCGGTCATTGATCCCGCGGATCCTGGACCATGCGGCGGAACAGAAGGTCGCAATCCTGTTCGGCCCGGAAGATACCGGCCTGGTTGACGAAGATTTGCGGCTATGTCAGCTTCTGATTCGAATTCCCACGCAACACAAGGCGAACAGCATCAACCTTGCCCAGGCCGTCATGATCGTGGGCTATGAGATCCTGTTGGGAAGTCTGAAGCGCGAGCCGGCCCGCGTCCCCAAGCTGGCATCCCTGGTCAAATCGAGGCGATGTTCGATCAGCTGGAGAAAGCGCTGCTCGAAATAGGATTTCTTCAGCCTCAGAACGCCCGTCACATGATGCTCACTTTGCGCCAGATGCTGGGGAGGGCCGGCCTGGAACCATCCGAGGTAGGCACCCTGAGAGGCATCGCCCGTCAGATTGCCTGGTATGCTTCATCAGCGAACATATAATTCCGAATGACGAATGACGAATGACGAATTGAAACACAGATTGTCACTTAGGGCTGCCCATTATATGAAGACGGAACCCGCAGCCTTACACAGGTTTGGTTTTAATTCGTAATTCGTCATTTACTTAGCAGGATTCTCGAATCTCGAATCTGATTCCGAATCTCGAATCTCGAATCTCGGAATCTAACGAAGATTTATCTTGTCGGCGGGGAGACGGAATCCTCGCTGCTGAACGGCATCTTTCCAGGAAACGCCGAACGAATCCAGCAGCAATCTGTCCGACGAGGACTGCATTTCCCCGTTCACATCCGTGTATTGAAAAAGAGAATGGTGCTGTTTTGTCCCAGAGATCTCGCCCATCTTCTCGAAGGTATACCTTCCTGAAAAAGTGCCGATTTTTTTGCCGGTCTTGTCGGTCACTGGAAGATCCAGAAGCGAATCGGCGGGAGGAATTTGAGGACCGAGTTCGATAAGGGCAGCAGAGCTTTTTCGTCTTTGACTTTGAAAACCTTTTCATAGATCACAGCATGAGCCGAAAGAGAGGCTTCAACGGCGGACAGAAAATCAGCGGACTCATTTCGGCCTTTTTCCTGTATCTCCCGGAGACGCTTGGAAATTTTTTCCCAGTCGACGCTTTCATAGGCGAGGTTCAGACATTTATCCGCGCTCTGCCAGCGCAGCATTTTAGGTTTTCCGCCGGCCTTCAATTCGCAGGGAAACTTCGCGGAGCCGATTGGTACGCCTCCTGGACGACCGCATCCACCTGCTTCTGCAAATCCTCGGGAGGGCTCTGGCAGAAACCGGCCGCGGCAAATACCACCGGGACCATGCCGTTAAGAATTACTGATTTGAGCGAAACTCTCATAGCACCAACCTTAGCCCGAATAATCGTTTTATTGCAAAGGCGAATCCGCAATGTCGTTGCCCTTCGTGATTGCGCCGGTGCCCAGATAAAGAATGCTGGGTTGTGGAGAGATACCGCTGCGGGGGAATAGCCGGACCAACGTGATACGGTCCGAATCACCCTGATTTTTGCCGTAGAAGCAAATTGTATTGCTCCCGGGAGCTATGCGCTGAATAGCTTCCTGCAGAGTAACCCGGCGGAGATTCACGGACACCAGCGGATTCTCCTGGCTGCGGACCTCGAATATGATTCCTGTCCGCGCGGCGAGATCCGCTAGCACATTCTGCAAGGGGCTGTCCACGATGGTTGCGGTAATCGCGCCTTCGTCCACACGCATGCTCAGCACTGCAGGTCTCTGGAATTGTTGAATTCCTGAAACAGGCATTGAGGCTTTAGGCTGCTGGAAGGGCGCTCCCCGTGCAGGCAGGGCAGTGAACAACACCAGTGCTCCAAATCGAAGCAGGTAGTAGGCTCGCCAATGATTTCTATTTGGAAAATTGCGTTTCATGCGTATCCAGATCTGCTTCTTCGCATATCCTCATAAACTGGCCGAAGCGGTACATGGCAAAGAGGTCCTGCAATTTCTGATTGGGATTCATAAGCACAACTTCGCCGCCGACTTCCCGCATATGTTTAAACAGGCGCAGGATTTCCCCTATTCCCGAACTGTCGATGAAGGGGACGTTCTTGAAATCGATGACGACTTCGTTCACTCCTTCATCCATGATAGTGTCCAGCTGGTTTTGGAGAAACGGGCAGCACTCAAACGTTACTTTTCCTTCAATGCGGACGATGCGACGTTTTCCATCAGAATCAACTTGGATGTCCATGGCTGTTTAGGCCAGAATACTGTCATATTTCAACGGCAGGAGCAAGCGCCGGAAACGTGCCATGTTTTCAGAATTTGTGATTCATCATCATAAGACGGGCAGATCCCATTTCGACCTGAGGGTCGTCCAAAACGGAGTATTGCGCTCCTGGTCATTGCTGAAAGAACCTCCAAGCCGAAACGGAGAGAGAAGACTGGCCATTGAAAGAGAGAACTTCCCGGTGGAAGCCATCGACCGAAACCATATTGAGGAAGAGCTTTTGGCTTCGGGCGGGTCACCGTTTGGGACCGGGGAAAGGCTGCAATTACGGCAGCATCGCCGAAGCTTTTGATTATATCACTGATGGGAAGTAAAATTTCCGGAAAATATGAATTTCGCCGGATGTTCTGGTATCCCGGAAACCGCTGGCTTATGACGAAACTGCAGGAGCCGGCCGGCGCAAAGTAATTTGGCTTGACAAACGGCCCTCTCCATATGAACCTTAACGTCAAAATAACTTGGCGAGTTTTGTTCTCGAAAAAAATCTATCGGGAGCTCGACGCCTAAATAATCAAAATAGGGATGTCGTGGACAAACCCTCTATTTCCAGGAGTAACATTTATGACGGGTAATGCCAAAAAGCAGATCCGGAGATTTGTCGGCACAGTCGCTGTAATCCTGCTGTTTTGTGGAACCAGCACATTCGCTCTGCAGGAAAAACTCTCGCCGCTTTCCGACTATCAATACAAGAAGGACTTTGCGCAATACGAGACGATCAAAAAAGAGGCCGACATTCAAAAGCGGGCGGACCTTCTGATCGGATTCATCAAAGAGCATCCCATTTCAAAAATGCTGGTCTATGCCGCGAACGATTACATGGAATGCGTAAAGCCGTCTCTCGCCAAAAATGACTTTCCTAAAGCGATATCGATGCTGGAAGCCTTGTGGACGATCCTGCCGACTGCGAAAACGGTTCAGGATGCCGCCCTGCCTGCGGGAGTGGAGGACTTTCTGAAGGACCTCCTGAACGCTCAAAAACTGACCATCTCATCCATGGCGGGAGCGTACTATCAATCTCAAAACTGGCCCAAAGCAGCGGAAATGGTGGAAAAGCTGTACGAGATCGCCCCGGACAAGGCGACGCTGCCCTTGCTGGCCGATATTTATCTCAAAATGCAGAACTATGATAAATACCTGGCCTGCGGTCAAAAGATCCTGGCCGAATTCCCCATGGACCAGCCGCAAGGATACACGACCGCCATTCAGATGGCGCAGGTCTATATTCAAAAACAGGATATAAATTCCGCCACCGATTTGCTTTCCAAGGTCATGGATGTTTACGGAGATAAGCTGCCTCCGAATACACAGGAAGCCCAGTGGAACGCGACAAAAGCTTTCGCCTATGGCGTAATCGCAACGGGAGTCTACGCCAAAAAAGATTATCCGAAGGCACAGGAATTGTATGAGAAGGTAGCCAAGTTCGATTCCAAAAGAGACGATGCCTATTACTACCTCGGCATGTGCAAATGGCAGAACAAGGATCCTGAGGGAGCTATCGATGCCTTTGCCAAATGCGTCGTATTGAACAAAGCGACTGCAAAGAAAGCCCAACAGTACATGGAAGACCTATATAAAGCCCGCCACAACAACACACTGGATGGGCTCGATCAAGTACTGGCAAAAGCAAAATCAGAGCTCGGAATCAACTAAACCGCTGATTGCCACTACTGTTCCAGGTTGCAGGTTACAGGTTGCAGGTTGAAACCTGGAACCTGTAACTTGTGACCTGCAACCTGGAACAGTTTTGGGCGACGTTTGTGAAGCTTTTAAAATAGACTGGCAATCTGCCCGAGGCAGGTGTAAATTTAACGCTTTAGTTGCTAGTAATTAGTCCACGCTTTCTCTTGCACCAGGTCAGATCTAATCCCAAATAGGTGTCTTATGGCAGAAAAGGAAGTCCGGTTAAATAATGGCTCAAGCGATAACAAAATTTCCATCCAGGAAGCTCTGGACAAGGAAGGCGAGCAGCTGCACATCAGTGAGCTGCAAGCGCTTAACATCAAGGAACTCGCCAAAATCGCCAAGAAGTACAAGATCGCCGAGGCCGGCAAAATGAGCAAACAGGATCTCATATTTGCCGTCCTGCAAGCGCAGGCTGAAAAGCATGGCCTTATCTTTTCCGAAGGGGTTTTGGAAGTGCTCCCCGAGGGCTATGGCTTTCTCCGATCTCCGGATTACAGTTACCTTCCAGGCCCGGACGATATCTACATCTCCCCTTCGCAGATTCGCAAATTCGATCTCCGCACCGGCGACATTGTTTCCGGTCAGATCCGAATGCCCAACGAAGGCGAGCGCTACCTTGCCCTGGTTAAAGTGGATGCGGTCAACTTCGAACCGCCCGAAGAAGCCCGGCATCGCATTTTTTACGACAACCTCACACCGCTGTATCCCCAGGAAAGAATCCAGCTTGAAACCGTGCGCGAAAATCTTTCCGCGCGTGTAATGGATATTTTCACTCCCATCGGCAAAGGCCAGCGCGGATTGATCGTGTCCCCGCCCAGGACAGGAAAAACCATGCTGCTGCAGAACATCGCGAACTCCATCAGCACGAACCATCCCGAGATTTACCTGATCGTCCTGCTGATCGACGAACGCCCGGAAGAAGTCACGGATATGGAGCGCTCGGTCAAGGGAGAGGTCATCAGCTCCACTTTCGACGAGCCCGCTTCGCGGCATGTCCAGGTTGCGGAAATTGTGATGGAAAAAGCCAAACGCCTCGTGGAGCATAAAAAGGACGTTGTGATTTTGCTGGACAGCATCACCCGTCTGGCGCGGGCCTACAACACCGTGATTCCTTCAAGCGGAAAAGTGCTCTCCGGCGGTGTGGACGCCAACGCCCTCGAGAAGCCAAAGCGTTTCTTCGGCGCCGCCCGCAAAATTGAGGAAGGCGGCAGTCTCACTATCATGGCGACGGCTTTGATCGATACCGGCAGCCGCATGGATGATGTGATTTTTGAAGAATTCAAGGGTACCGGCAACATGGAAATCATCCTGGACCGGAAACTGGTAGACAAGCGTATTTTCCCCGCAATTGACATCAACAGATCCGGGACCCGCAAAGAAGAGCTCCTGGTGGAACAGACCGATCTCAGCAAGATATGGATTCTCCGAAAGGTGCTCAGCCCGCTTTCCATCGATGAGGCCATGGACCTCCTGCTGGACAAACTCCGGAAATCGGACAGCAACGGGGAATTTCTCACTTCCTTGAATAAGGGGTAACGCACATTCCGCGCCACACGGCCGCGGCCTGAAAAGCTCTCAGCTATCAGCCGTCAGCTCTCAGCTGATAGCTAAAGTTCTATAATCATTGATTGCTTTTGCCGAGCCTTCCGTGTCTTAGAGGACTTCCCTTCACTTGCTCGATTTAAATCCAATGTGGAAAGACGCATCCGCCCCATTTGCCCTGCTTTTGCCGATTTGACTTGCTCGCGCAGGTTCACTAGTATTGTATTTTTGCACCATCCCGAAACAATCAACCCTCTCTATGAAAAGAGAAGATCTTGGAAATTGCGGCGCACGTCAACGAAATCAACCAAAAAGTTAAAAATGAAAGCGGTTTCGTCGAGCAGTTGATTGGCGAGGTCCACAGGGTAATTGTCGGTCAGAAATACATGATCGAGCGCCTCGTGATCGGATTGCTCACACGCGGCCACATCCTGCTGGAGGGCGTCCCCGGCCTTGCGAAAACTTTGGCCGTCAAAACCATATCCTCTGCCATCGATGCTCGATTCCAGCGCATCCAGTTCACACCGGATCTGCTTCCGGCCGACCTGATCGGAACGATGATCTTTAACCAGAAGGACGGCACGTTTGTCCCGAGGAAAGGCCCCATCTTCGCCAACATTATTCTGGCGGATGAAATCAACAGAGCCCCCGCAAAAGTGCAAAGCGCCCTCCTGGAAGCCATGCAGGAGAGACAGGTCACAATCGGCGACACCACCTATCCCCTGGACGAGCCCTTCCTCGTCATGGCGACCCAAAATCCTATCGAGCAGGAAGGGACCTATCCGCTGCCGGAAGCCCAGATCGACCGTTTCATGCTGAAGCTGAAGATCGATTACCCGGATCAGAAAGAGGAAAGGCAGATTTTGGATTTGATGGCGCGCGACGAAGCCATTTTGCTTCAAAAGGTCGTAGGTCCGGCAGATATTCTCAGAGTGCGCGAAGTGGTCAAGGAAGTCTACATGGACGAGCGCATAAAGGATTACATCGTCCAACTGGTCTTCGCCACGCGGAAGCCTCAGGAATTCAAGCTGGACCTCAAAGATCTGATCCAGTTCGGTGCGTCTCCGCGCGCCACCATCTTTCTGGCCCAGGCTGCCCGCGCGCATGCCTTCATCAAGGGGCGCGGCTATGTCACGCCGGAAGATATAAAGGCCGTGGGAATGGACATCCTCCGGCACAGGATTATCCTTACATACGAAGCGGAAGCTGAAGAAATGACGACGGAATCAGTTATCAGCCGGATATTCGACGCAGTGCAAGTCCCCTAAACAAATTACGAATGACGAATTACGAATGACGAATTACGAATGACGAATTAAAGCAAACTATGGCGGCAGGGGTTCGATCTCTTACAAGAGGCAGCCCTAACAATAATGTATGGTTCAATTCGTAATTCGTCATTCGTAATTCGTAATTAAGTCCTATGTTGCCGAAAGAAGTAATTCAAAAGATTCGACGGATTCAGATTACGACCAGCAGGCTGGTCAACGAATCGCTGGGCGGTGAATATCATTCCGTCTTCAAAGGACGCGGAATGGAGTTCGACGAGGTCCGGGAATACCAGCACGGCGACGACGTGCGCACGATTGACTGGAACGTAACCTCGCGTGCCGGGAGACCTTTTGTAAAACGCTATGTGGAAGAGCGGGAATTGACAGTCATGCTTCTGGTGGATATGAGCGCCTCCGGAGCTTTCGGATCCACCGGCAAAATGAAATCCGAGATTACCGCCGAAATCTCGGCCTTGCTCGCATTCTCGG
This sequence comes from uncultured Acidobacteriota bacterium, assembly GCA_963718845.1. Lineage (GTDB taxonomy): Bacteria > Acidobacteriota > UBA6911 > UBA6911 > UBA6911 > UBA6911. The sequence goes on along the minus strand of CAVRAD010000015.1, from coordinate 54,329 downwards.
CGATTAAAAATAGCGACCGGGTGGGGGCAATTCTCTTCACCGATCGCGTGGAAAAGTTTATCCCTCCGCGACGCGGCAACAAACACGTGCTGCGTGTCATCCGCGAAATGCTCTTTCACAAACCGCAGCATCGAGGCACCTGCATCCAGAAGGCGCTGGAGCACCTGAACCTCGTGGTGCACAAGCGATCCGTGGTGTTCCTGATTTCAGATCTTCTCGATCAGGGTTTTGAACAGTCTTTGAAAGTGGCCAATCGCCGGCACGACATCGTAATGATTCAAATCATGGACCCCCGCGAAAGAGAATTGCCGGATGTCGGCATTCTGGAGATCCGAGACTCTGAAACCGGGGAGATCGTCCGCATAGATACGGCTTTACCCTGGATCCGCGACACTTTTCGAGAAAACTGGGACAGGAATCAGGCCAGGCTGGCAAAGCTGTTTGACTCTCACCGCATGGATCACCTCACGGTCGAAACCGGCAGGGCCTACGATATTCCGCTAATACGCTTCTTTGAGCAACGCGCAAAGAGAATCCGATGAGTTTTCCGCTCCGTAGAAAAATAAATTTGATGCGCATGGCACTCGGAGCGGCGTGGCTCTTGTTCGCGGCGCCCGCCCTATGGGGACAGAAAGCACCCGCTGCGGCAATGCCTCCACTTTCCGCAGAAATCAGCATTCGCATGGATGCGAACCCTAAGACCGCAACCGTGGGCGATCCGATCCGGCTCGATCTGGATATCAGCATGCCTGAGGGTTATCTGGCTGAAATTCTCAAACCGGTTGCGCAGTCAGCCGACTGTTCCATAATGGATTTTTTCCCGGGCCCAGCATTGCCCGATGCGAACAAGTCTCAGGAATCCGCTCGGCCGGTCGCACCCCAAACCGGAGCATTCATACATCATCGGGCCCGCGTGGTCATCGCAATTTACAGAACAGGAAAATTTACGTTCCCATCGATCCCGGTGAAAATAAAAACGGCCGGGGGAAAAGAAACAATCGTTTCCAGCCCGCCAGTGGACATTCAGATTCAGAGTGTTCTTGCGGAAAAAAATCCGGCACTACGGGACCTAAAAAAGCAGGCGGAAATACCGGAGCCTACTCGCTGGCTTCTATGGGGAATCCTGGCGCTGTCAGTCTGCGCCCTCTGCGCGATCCTCTGGCGCTTCTGGCGTCGGCGGCGCAGGAAGCCTGTTGCGCTCACTCCAGTTCAAAGACAGGATCTGCTGGAACTGGCCGAGAGCGATTTGCGCAATTTGCTGGCTCAGGGATTTCCGGAGAGCGGCAAGGAAAAACAGTTTTATGTGCTTCTCTCGGATATCATAAAAAGAATTCTCAGTGCGGGATACGGCATCCACACTGCAGAGCAGACAACATCTGAAATCATGGAGGCTCTGAACCGTAACATGGCCCCGGGATCCGAAGAGGAGAAGAGGATCGAGTCTTTTCTTCTTCGCTGCGATGTCGTCAAATTTGCCAAATATGTGCCGTCCGGGAATGAGCATGCAAGCACAACTGAATACGCATTGCAGATCCTGGCCGGGGCGAAAGAAGCCATCAGCTATCAGCTTTCAGCTATCAGCCCTCATGTAGAGGGTAGATAGTTGAAAATAAAAACTGACAACTGCCATATATTGAGGTCAGTCAGCTGTCGGCTATCAGCTGTCGGCTATCAGCTTTCACAAGTTGGCGGTGGATAGTTGAAAATAAAAACTGACAACTCCCATATATTGAGGTCAGTCAGCTGTCGGCTATCAGCTTTCACAAGTTGGCGGTGGATAGTTGAAAATAATAGGTGACAACTGCCGCAAGCTGATTGCTGATAGCTGAGGGTTGAGGGCTGACAGCTGAAAGCTGACAGCTGAAAGCTGAAAGCTGAAAGCTGAAAGCTGAAAGCTGAAAGCTGAAAGCTGAAAGCTGAACAGCTGAAAGCTGAAAGCTGAAAACTGAAAACTGAAAGCTGATAGCTGAAAGCTGATAGCTGAAAGCTGATAGCTGAAAGCTGATAGCTGATAGCTGAAAGCTGATAGCTGACAGCTGAAAGCTGACAGCTGATAGCTGAAAGCTGACCGCCGACTAACGACTAAAAAGAGGCGCTAGCATGCTGCACTTTGCCAATCCGGGATTTCTCTTCTTGCTGCTGCTGATTCCGCTGCTTGTATGGCGGTATGTGCGGCGCATGCGGCAGGGACAGGGGAGTCTGCAGTTTGCCTCAACCATGGCATTGGAAGGGATACGGACTTCATGGACTGTGCGTTTCGGCCATTTTCTGTTCGGAATCAGCATGCTCGCATTGGCCCTGGGCATCCTGGCACTGACCCGTCCTCAGAAGGGCACTCAATCAGAGGAAGTGCTGACCGAAGGCGTCGACATTGTCATCGCTCTGGATGCGTCCGGCAGCATGGCGGCTGAGGATTTCGAACCGCGCAATCGCTTCGCGGTTGCCAAACTGGTTGTGGGCAAATTCGTGGAAGCCCTTAGCCACGACCGCGCAGGGCTGGTGGTTTTTGCCGCCCATGCATATACGCGCTGTCCTTTGACGCTGGACTACGGGGCGCTGCAAAATGTGCTGAACGGCGTTGAGTTGGGGACTATTGAAGACGGGACGGCCATCGGCAATGCGTTGGCTACCAGCCTCAATCGTCTGAGGGAGAGCAAAGCCAAATCCAAGGTCATTATCCTGGTGACAGACGGGATTAATAACCGGGGGGAAATTCAACCCGTCGATGCGGCGAAAGTAGCGCAAGCCCTGGGCGCAAAAATTTATACGGTGGGCGTTGGATCCTCCGGCACGGCCAGATTCCCCGTAAATGACCCGGTCTATGGAAAGATATATGCCGATCTCAAAGTTGAAATCGACGAAGAATCCCTGAAGCAGATCGCCGGCCTCACGGGAGGATTATATTACCGGGCAACCGACCGGCCTTCCCTGGAAGGAATATTTGAAGATATCGGGCGTCTGGAAAAAACTAAAATAAAGGTCAAAACCTATACGCATTATAACGAACGTTTTATCAATTTTCTTGTGCCCGCTTTAATCCTGGTACTTTTTGGAACAATCGCAGGGCACACGCGTTTTAGAAAAATACCGTGAAAGCTCTCAGCTATCAGCTGTCAGCGATTTGAAAATTCGGGGTCGGGGTAGGAATCAGTATCGGATTTTGTCTTTTGGTTTTTCGTCCCCGATACCGATTCCGACCCCGACTCGTGGATCTGGGGTTACCGTACTACCGACTAACGACTGCCGACTAATAACTACTATGCACTGGGCCAGACCTGAATACTTAAAACTGCTGTGGGCGCTCCCTGTTCTGGGGCTCTTTTTCTTCTGGTCCTTTCGCAGCCGAAGAAAAAGGCTGGAAGAGCTGGTCGGCACTTCTTTGGCGTCCAGGCTTACGGAAGAATTCAGCAGAGGGAAAGCCATCCTGCGAGTCTGTTTAATCTTGGGGTTTTTCGTCTTCGGCGTTCTTGCCGCCGCCAGACCCCAGTGGGGGACACGTCTGGATACCGTCCATCGCCGCGGCGTCGACATCATTGTTGCGCTGGATACATCCTACAGCATGAACGTGGAGGACTTGGCGCCAACCCGCTTGATGAAGGCCAGAGGAGAAATTCGGAGATTCATTCAGAAATCCGAGGGTGATCGTATAGGCCTGGTAACCTTTCCGGGAATGCCATCCTCCAGTGCCCCTTAACTCTGGACCACGGAGCTATCAACCTGTTTCTCGACATTTCCGAGGCAGGAATGCTGCCGGAGCCCGGGACATCGCTGGCATCCGCGATTGAAACTGCCACTGCAGCATTCATTGAGAAGGAGAAGAAGTACAAGGTCCTTGTCCTCTTCACGGACGGAGAAGACCTCGAAGGGCAGGTGGATAAAGCCGTCCGGAAAGCGAAAGAATCAGGGGTAAACATTTATGCGATCGGAATCGGCACTCCCCAGGGAAAGCCCATCCCGATTCGAGACTCCAGAGGCGACGTTCTGGAATATCGAAAGGACCCCGAGGGCAATGTGGTTGTCAGCAGCCTAGATGAACGATCGCTGGCCGGAGTAGCCGCCGAAACGGGGGGACGGTATTTCCGGGCAACAACATCAGAGAGTGAAATAGAAGCGCTATATAATGATATTTCCGGATTGGAGAAAAAGGAACTGGAGTCCAGGCGGTTTCAGAACTACGAAGACCGATTTCAGTATCCACTGGCGCTGGCCATCCTTTTTCTTTTTGCGGAATTGTGGATCAGCGAAAGGCGAAAGCCAGGAGTGTCATGGCTCAGAAGATTGCACCCAAATCGGCAGTAGGAATTGGTTTGCTGGCTATTTTTGTGACCCTGATTGGCTCTATGGAGTTAAGGGCGGAATCGCTTGCGTCAAAGGTCCGGGGTGGGAATCGTCTCTTCGCGCAGGGAAAATATGCGGAGGCTGAAACGGCATACATGGACGCGCAGGTGAAGAATCCAGGCAAACCGGAAGTCCTTTATAATCTTGGGAATTCGCTGATCAAGCAGAAAAAATACAGCCAGGGCGTTCAGTCGCTGCGCCAGTCCGCAAACAAAGGAGACAAGGCCATCCGGGAAAACAGCTGGTACAACACGGGCAATGCCTTATTCGAAGCAGGCCGCTTCAAGGATTCAGCGGAAGCCTTCGTGCAGTCTTTAAAACTGGATCCCTCCGACAAAGATGCGAAGCATAATCTGGAACTGGCATTATTGAAGCTCAAAGAGCAGCAGCAATCCGCCGCTAATCAAAACCCGAAAAATTCCGACAACTCGAAACAGGACAAATCCTCGTCTGAAGAAAACGACCGACAGCAGCCGCAGCAGTCAGGGCAAGAAGGCCAGAAGAAATCCGATGGCAATAAGGATCAGGCTGATTCCGCCAAGCAACAGGAATCGTCAAAAGCCCAGCGCCCGGGTTCTGTCAGCAAAGAACAGGCCGCGCAAATACTGGACGCCGTTCGAGCTCAGGAGCTCGAGCAGCAGCGCAAACTGCTGGAAATGCGTGCCCGCCGGATAAGCAATGGAAAGGATTGGTAAACGAAAAATGATTCCAGATTCCGAGATTCCGAGATTCGATGATTTGAAACGAGGATCAGTCTGTCAATCTGGAATTTGGAATCTGAAATCTGGAATCGAATTCTATTGCTCGCGCTTCTGCTGTGGATTCCTTCAATCGCTTGGGGCCAGGACGCACAGGTCACGGCCTCGGTGGGCAGCGATACCGTAGGAATACAGGATCAGTTTCAATTAGCCATTACTGTAACAGGAAAAGACAGCGGGGATGCGGAGAATCCTCGTATTTCGCGCTTGCAGGGATTCCAGGTGGTTTCCGGGCCCAATACCAGCACGCAGTATCAATGGGTGAACGGGAGGTCCAGCGGCAGCAAAAGCTTCATTTATATCCTGATCCCGGAAAAGGAAGGCCAGTTCACTATCAACCCGATAGAAGTGCGGATAGGAAATAAGATATTTAAAACTCAGCCGTTGCAGGTTCGCGTTACTTCGTCCTCGCGCAATTCGCCGGCCCAAAGCCGGCGTCCGCTTAATCCGCTGGATCCTTTCGCGGAAGAAGATATGCCCAGCCGCAGGTCTATGGGAGACGCCCTTTTGATTAAATCGGAGCTCGATCAAACTTCGGCCTGCCCAGGGCAGCAGGTAACCCTGTCCTACCAGCTTTACACACAGGTCGGGGTCAACGGGATTCAGCTTCAGGATAATCCTGCGCTATCCGGTTTCTGGGTGGAAGATATTGAAGTTGAGAAAAACCCCAAGGGCATACTCAAGATCGTCAACGGCCGCGAGTATCATGTATTTACCATTAAAAAACAGGCATTGTTTGCCACGGCCACGGGGAAGCTGAAAATTCCTTCGAGCACCTTCGCCGTTTCGGCGGGCACCGGGGGCGATCTGTTCGGGATTTTCGGCCGGACACAGACGCTCTATCGCAAGACCGACGAGATCTTTCTCGACGTGAAACCGTTGCCCGTTGCCGGACGGCCGGCCGATTTCCGCAATGCCGTTGGGTCCTTCCATCTGACCGCAGGCATCGATAAAACGCAGGCGGCAACCGGCGAGGCTGTCGCACTCCGCATCAAACTGGAAGGAAAAGGAAATCTTAAAATGATTCCGGACATTTCCATGCCGGCGATCCCCGACTTTACCGTCTATTCCTCCAAACGGGCCGATGCCGTTCGAGCCCTTGCCGACGACCAGATCGGCGGAGATAAGACCTGGGAATTTGTCATTGTGCCCAAGGCTCCGGGCCGGCAAACCATTCCTTCGCTCTCCTTCTCTTTCTTCAATACGGAACGAAATGCCTATGAGACCGTCTCCACTCCTCCCTTGAGCCTGAATGTGGTGCGCGGCGCAGACAACGCGGCCTCTGCTTCCATGCTTTCGGGAAGCGACAAACAAAACCTTGTTCGGCGGGGCACGGACATCAATTTTATAAAATTGTCTTCCGGGGAATGGGAGCAGAGAGGCAAGCCGTTTTATCGCAGCCTCTGGCTTTATTGGCTAGCCGCGATCCCCATCCTTTTTAACGCGGGTATCTTTATATACCAGAGGCGACGCTTCCGGCATGCCGAGGATGTCGGCATGGTGCGAAGCCGGAGAGCCAGACGCACAGCCATCGGGCGATTGAAGGCTGCCGAAAAAATGGCCGATCCGACGCACGCCAATTTTATGACCAGGCCGCTGCCGCCCTTTCCGGCTACTTGACCGACAAGTTCGGAATGACGGAGATTGAGCTGACCGGAGACAACCTGGAGCGCGCCCTGTCGGAAAAATCGATACCGCGCGAAATTGTGGAAGAAACCAGGGCCTGTCTCCAGGAGTGTGATTTCGGAAGGTTTGTCAGCGCGTCCGCGTCTTCTGCCAAAACGCGGGAATTAAGCGCACGCATCCGCAAAAACATCGATGCCATCGAAACCATCGAAACAAGGAAAGGCAAACGGAAAGCATCGCCTGCAGCGTCCGCCTCTCTGTTTCTCCTGTTTCTCATGTTTTCGTGGAATCTGTATGCCCTGCCCGGCCAGGATTATCAGGAAAAGCTTTTTGCCCAGGGCAACTCCGAATATCAGAAGGGGAACTATGAGTCTGCCGAGCGCTATTACAGTCAGGTCCTGAATTCCGGTTTTGACAGCGGATCTCTTTACTACAACCTGGGGAATGCCTGTTTTAAGCAAAAGCGGCTGGGAGACGCCATCTATTACTGGGAGAAGGCAAGGCACAAACTGCCTGCGGACCGGGAAATCCAGGAAAACCTGGAACTCGCAAACCTGCTGATTGTGGACCGCATTGAAATATCCGACAATCCATGGCTATTGCGGATCCTGGCAGGGGTCACAGGATTTTTCACAGCAAAGCAGGAAGCCTGGATTGTCTTGGGGCTGCTCTTTGCCGCCAACATTTTCTTTGCCTTGTATCTGCTTGCTAAAAATCCCCGCTATTCTTTCCGTGCGCTCTTGGGTGTATTGGACTTTGTCTGCTGTTTCTGATTTTTGCGTGTTCCTTGTCCTGGAAGATTTACCAACAAGATTACCGACAAAACGCCGTTGTGGTAGAACAGAAAGTGGACGTGCGCAGCGGCCCGGGATCGGAAAACATCGCGGTCTTTACCATTCACGAAGGCATCACCGTGCGCGTGCACGGGTCCAATAGCGGCTGGTATCAGATCAGTCTACCCAACGGCTGGAGCGGTTGGCTGCGCAAGGATAGTATCCGCATTCTTTAGCGGTTTCCGCATTTCTGATCAAATTTCGCTTTGGGGATTAGCGGTTGGGTAGTTATGCCTATACCGTAATGGCTAATCTTGCGCATGCGTGTATGAGTATTTCAGCCGATTGCCCGCGGGGAAGACAGGTCTTTTAATCTCAACAACGGAAAGAAAATGAATGTGAGAGATTCGGGGGGTGCGTATAGAAAAAAACAGTTGTAGTAAAGCCATAATTAAAAGCTGCCTATACACTTCTACATCAGACAGTTCTCTGTCTGGAACTGTTCCCGCATAAAGCCTGCTGCAGAAGAAGGGCTCCGGAGCAAGAGATCATCCGGAGCCCATTTTTTTGCTTCAGACACATGGCATATTAAAATACGGATGATAGAATTATATTCATATACTCCACCGCATCGAATTGCGCGCTGAGCGGCGGCTGAAGCCTGGCGCACTGATTCAGGCCGTGGGCTTAAATGTTGCTTCAGAATTAAATAATGGAAAGGTTCGATAAAATGGAAATGACGGTTGATTTCCCTGGCGGTACACGCGTAGACGCTCATTTTGGTTCATTTGTAGTTGGGACGGACCAGCCGGTGGCGAATGGCGGGGAGAATACCGCTCCCTCGCCCTTTGAATTGTTTCTGGCCTCACTGGCTACGTGCGCAGGATTTTATGTTTTGGGATTCTGCAGGATGCGCGGGATCGCGGCGGACGGCATCCGGCTGATTCAAAAATTGGAAAGGGATTCCGCCACAAAGATGACCAGCAAAGTATTGCTGGAAATACAGCTCCCTGCGGGATTTCCGCAGCAGTATGCATCCGCCGTTATCCGGGCTGCTGAATCATGCCTGGTAAAGAAGCACCTGGAAACCCCCCCGGTCTTCGAAATCACCACATCCACGGCGCCGGCTGCCTAATATTTCTTCGCGAAACTCGACATTTGGGCCCGGAGGGCCAGCAGAGAGTAGCCCCGGGCGTGAGCCCGGGGTTGGAGCGAAAACCGATGTTGAGCCCCGAAGGGGCGGCACAATCTATTCAGCGAATTGGCTTTAGTGTCGCCCCTTCAGGGCTTTCTAATTTCCTAATCCGTACCCCGGGCTCACGCCCGGGGCTATTTACTATCACCCCTTCGGGGCTGGAATCGACGTTTCGCGACGAAACTAGCTATACAAGTTGATACAAGTGGTTCCGGGCTGAAGACCAAGCTTGTCCAAATACGAAGCAGCCAAAAACCTGGACTTGGACTTAGACCTGGACGTGGTCCTGGATCAGCTTTTTCCTACAATATAGATCGCTTAGAAATGCCTTGCTTCAAAGAGGTCCACGACTACGTCTAGGTCCAGGACTAGGTCCAAGCTTGCTAACGGCAGAAGGATTAATCCTGGTGCCGACCCATTGGAAACCAGAGCGGGGTTATGAGGGGTTTAATTCTTTGGCGCGCGGTTTTCGATCCAGTAGACGGCGCCGTATGCGGTGTCTTCGATCACCACATTTCGCCTTCGCAGATCTTCGCGGATCCGATCCGCTTCTTCGTAATCCTTGCGTTCCCGCGCGTCTTCCCGCAGGCTGACCTTGGCCTCAATTTCCGGATCTTCGGTGTCCGCACACGCGGCGTTGAAATCGAAGACGGCAAGAACGGAATGAATCTTTTCCAGGGCGTCAAGAATCAGAGAGGCGTCGCTTTTCGATATCTCTCCCTTGGCGAAATGTGGATTCGCAGTTCGGATCATAATAAAAACAGCTCCGAGAGCCATGGGCACGTTTAGATCCGATTCCATCGCCGCCTTGAAAGAAGCGAGCATTTCCTCCACGAGGCCGCGGATCAAATCGCTCTCTCGCCCTTCCGCGCATCGACGCAGTTTGCCGACGAACGCGTCAATTCTTCGCAGAGACGCTCTGGCAGTCTGCAATTTTTCTTCAGAATAGGTGACCGGTTGCCGGTAGTGCGTGGAAAGCAGCAGATAGCGGACTTCCCGGGCGCTATATCCCAGGTTCAACACATCCTTGATGGTCACCGCGTTCCCACCCGACCGGGACATCTTCTTGCCTCCGGCCAGGACCAGTTCCGAATGCACCCAATAGCGCGCGGGTCCTTTCCCGTGGAGAGAAGCACACTGGGCGATTTCATTTTCGTTGTGCGGGAAAAGGATGTCGGTGCCGCTCGTGTGAATATCGAATTCCTCTCCCAGGAAGCGCGTGGACATGGCGGCACACTGGACGTGCCAGCTGGGCCTTACGTTGCCCCAGTCCGTTTCGTAGAAAATGTCCCGGGCCATCTCGGCCAGCGTAGCCCTCTTGAACAGCGTGAAATCCCGCGGATCCTCCTTGTCATATTCATCAAGATCGACCGTAGCGCCTACTTTAATCTTGGACAGGTCCAGACCGCTCAAAGCTCCATATTTTGGGAATTTTCCTATGTCAAAGTAGACGCTGCGGAGTCTTTCGTAGGCGAACCCCTTGTTGATGAGCTGGCGTGTAAAAACTGCCATGTCATCGATATGCTCGGAAGTCCGGGGGTATTTCCAGGCATGTTTGACGGCAAGCTGATCCAGGCACTCCATGAATTCAATCACATACCGGTCGGTCAGCTCTTTGAGCGAGATTCCACGCTTGATGGATTCCTGAATCGTGTTGTCGTCAAGGTCCGTCACATTCATCACATGCCTGACCTCGAATCCGGAGTATTCCAGGTAGCGCCGGAGAATGTCCGCCACAATCACGCGCCGCAAAAGGCCGAGCGTCGGCTCCGCGTTGACGGTGGGTCCGCAGGAATACATGGATACTTTGCCCGGAACCAGCGGCTGGAACAGCCGCTGTGCCCGGGTAAGCGTGTCATAGAGCTCCAGTTTCGGTTCGTGCCGCGCAACGGACGCAGACGTGCGGAAGAGTGTAGTGCTGAGATAGCGCTCGCCGCCATCGGGCAGCATCACGACAATGACGCCGCAGGGCAATTCTTTTGCCAGCTGCAGGGCAACATACGCCGCCGCGCCGGAACTCATCCCCACGAACAAGCCCTTCTTCCCGGGCAAGAAGGCGTGAGGTTTCGTATGCATCCTCGTCTTTGATATTCACCTTCTCATCCAGGCGTTTCCGGTCGAAGATTCCCGGCCGGTAGGCTTCTTTCATGTTCTTGAGTCCCTGGATTTTGTGGCCGAGATACGGTTCAACTCCGATGATCCGGATATCCGGCTTGAGTTCTTTGAGCCGGAGGCTCATGCCCATCAGCGTGCCGGACGTTCCTATGGTCGCAACAAGATGCGTGATCCGGCCTTCGCTCTGCTCCCAGATTTCGAGGGCCGTGCCGTTGTAGTGGGCGAGCGGATTTGCGGGGTTATTGTACTGGTCGGGGATGAAGTATTTGCCGGGATCCTTGCGCTGCAGGCGATAAACGGCTTCAATCGCTCCATCCGTGCCGAGATGCGCAGGGGTCCGGAGAAAATCGGCTCCCAGGGCGGCCAGGATCTGGCAGCGCTCCTGGCTCACGGCTTCGCTCATGGCAAGGAGGACTTTATAGTTTTTGACAGAACCCACAAGAGCGAGACCGATGCCCGTGTTGCCGCTGGTCGCCTCAAGGATCACTTTGTCGCGGTTGAGTTCGCCCGACGCTTCGGCGGCTTCAATCATGGATTTAGCAATGCGGTCTTTCACCGATCCGCCGGGATTTGTGCATTCGAGCTTTGCCCAGATTTCGACATTGGGATTCGGACAGATCCGCCGGAATCGAACAAGAGGAGTATTGCCAATAAGCTCGAGCGCGCCACCTGCAAATATGGGAGCTTTCATGATTGCGCAGGCTATCACGGAAGCCGTTTCCCGTCTACAGAGGGATCCAGTTTCCTTATTCCAGATCTATTCCAGATTTCAGGTTGTAAGACAAAAGCCGAGGTCAGCCAGAATCTGGAATTTAGAATCCGCAGACAAACCTGGAATGCTATTCCCAGCCGCTGCCGCTCTTGTAGGCATTGATGACGCCGACCGCGATGATGTCCCGGACCTTCCCGCCTTTGATTTTGAACAGCTCGGACATCGGCATGCTGTTCGGCTGTCCTGCGAAATAGGCCGCCTTCTGAATGCTGCCGTCCGGCATTTTTATGGTTTCTACGCCCGGGTGATTGAATATATAAACGCCCCAGGTAACGCCGCGTTCTTCGTCGACGACAGGAATGCGGCGCGGCCGGATGCTCTCGATGAGAGCGAAGACGCCGGAATCAAACGCTTCGGCACAGCGGCCGCGGCCAAAAGCGCCTGCAGCACCGGAACCGGGCATTTTGGGTGGAACGGCGCTCTTCGGTTCATGGACAGCCAGTTCGGGCGGCAGCTTCGGACCAGCGGTCCACATGCCGTTTTCCAGACGATAGCATTCATCATGCCAGGGAACGAGTTTGCTGTTAATCTTCACGATTCCGTCAAAATAGACGCTCGAAATTCGAACCAGTTCCTCTCGCGAAACTCTCTCTTCCGGAGCGAGGGCGCGAGAAAATTCCGATGGCGGAGTCTTTAGAGTCCAGAGGTTCCCTTCGTTCATATTCCTGACGACGACAGACTCGACCTCCGTGATTTTCTTGTTCTCGATCTTAAGACGCATTGACAGGAGAGCCGGCTTGTCGCCTTCTTTCACCAGGCCGACGAAGGCGACCTGTCCGGCCTTTGGATCGACAACATAAAATTTGTAGGAGTCCAAGTTGGTCGCAGTGACCCAAAGCCCTTCCATGGGCTTAGCAAGAGGAAGAACTTTTGCGTTCTCGGTGAACTTCACATTAGTGGCAAACGGCGCCTTGGAAGCGTCATGCGCTACCATGGCGGCCAGATATTGATTTACGAAACCTTCGAGACACTGACGGTCGCATTGGGCGTAATTGCTTTGAGCGGCCGCTATCCCAATAAAAAGAATCCCCATCGCAAGGACTGCAAGTAGTTTGCGCATGATTCTCCTCTCCTTCCATAATTGAAAATTGAAAATAAGAAGGATGTATATCTATCTCCATAAAGGATGAAGGGCAAGTGAATTCCTTAATTTCGGTGACAGTCACCATAATCCCCAAATTCTATCCTATCAATAATAAAGGCTTTATGAGTAATGGCTGATTTTATCTATTGATTTTATCTATGGATATCTCAAAACTCTCATTTCTTTAAATTATTCCTCTTATTACACTTATCTGGAATTTATGTTTAATAGAATTTCGAGGTTATGGCGCCTGTCACCGAAATTCCGCTAGGTGGAAATTCGAGATAATGGTGCCCGTCACCAAAAAATTGAGCTTGACATAGATTCGTACGTATGATTTAATCGATCGAATGAATGATACGAAGCAGAAGATCTTGGATGCGGCGGAAAGGCTGTTTGGCGAAAATGGCTACGCAGCCACATCTCTGCGACATATCATTTCCGAAGCTAAAGTTAATCTGGCCGCGATTCATTATCATTTCGGATCAAAACAAGATTTGCTTGATCAGGTGATTTTGAGGAAAGCCGGCTCAATGAACGAAAGCAGGCTAAAGCTTCTGGATCAGTTTGAAGCCGAAGCGGCCCCGGAATCCGCCTCTGTTGAGAAGATCGTGGTGGCTTTCATTCTGCCGGCCATATTGATCGACAAGAGCCCGGAATTTGTTAAACTGATGGGGAGAGTGCATGCCGAGGGGCTCATGCCGGAGATTGCCCGGCGGAATTTTCAGCCGATCATCGCCAGGTTCCTGTCAGCCCTGCAAAAAGCTCTGCCGGATTTATCGGCGAAAGAGCTGGCATGGAAAGCGCACTTCGCCATTGGCGCAATGGCGCAAGCGTTGACAGCACGCCCGGAAACGGATTCGGGAGCTGTACAGCCGAAGCACCTCTGAATATAGCCATGCGGCTTGTCGCATTCATTAGCAGCGGATTCAGATCGCCCGCAACACTGGAAAAAGAGACTGAGGTGAACCAATGAAGCATACATGTGTTCTTCTGATATTCCTGGCATTCACCGGCATAGCGGCCGGGCAGCAACCCGAACAGGGCGTGCTTTCGCTGAGTTTAAAGCGTGCCGTGCAAATAGCGATTGCCCCTGATGGGAATGCACAGATCCAGCTTTCAGCGGAAGCCCTAAAGCAAGCCCATGCCCGGTCCGGGCAAGCTCTTGCCCCGCTGCTTCCCGATATCTCCTCCTCGCTGTCCTATCGCAATCAGACACTTAATCTGAACGCAAGTGGATTGCGGTTTGGCATTCCCAGCAATCCCGGGATACGAGTCTTTCATCCCCTCACTTGTTGGCCCTTTCAATACCATGGATGCTCGTCATCAGCGGATCGCAAAGCATCTTTGACATCAGCTCCATAAGGAGACTTCAATCCGCACATGCAGGCATTTCAGCCGCAAAATCAGACATGGAAAGCATGGCAGAAAGGGTGGCGGCACTGGTGGCGCGAGCCTATCTTCTGGCTATCCGCGCGGACGCGGATGTTGAAACTGCCCGGGCAAACATAACCCTGTCCCAGGCCGTTTTGACTCAAGCGGAGAACCAGAAGGGCGCCGGCACGGGCACGGGAATCGAAATCACCCGCGCGCGCGTCCAACTGGCAAACGACCAGCAGCGGCTGCTGGTAGCGGAAAACGCGCGCCGCAGTGCGCATTTGAGCTTTTGCGCTCCATGGATCTTTCGCTCAGCATCGAGCTCGAACTCACAGACAAGCTGGGCTACATTCCGGTGGATACCGTCACGCTCGAGCACGCCAAAGCACAAGCTCTTGCGGAAAGGCCCGACCTCAAAGCCCAACAGGAGCGAGAGAACAGCACGCGTCTATCGGCGAGCGCTACGAAATTGGAGCGAGTGCCCTCGGTTTCATTTTTTGGCGATTATGGAACTATCGGATTAGGTTTTGACGATGCCCTGCCGACTCGCACGGTAGGCGTGACTCTGCGAGTTCCCATTTTCGATGGGGGGCGCCGCGATTACCGGCGCATTGAAGCCGCCTCCCAATATCGCGCTGAAATGGTTCGGACCAAGGAACTCAAAGAGCAAATCGAGCTCGACGTCCGTCTGGCGCTGGATGCTCTGCACTCTGCCGAGGAACAGGTGAAGGTTGCGCGGGAGGGACTGCAGCTATCGGAAAACGAACTGGCGCAGGCGCGGCGCCGCTATGACGCCGGTGTGGCTTACGGCCTTGAAGTAACCGATGCACAGACCCGCCTCGAACGAGCGCGAGACAACCAAACCGAAGCGCTATACAATTACAATCTTGCCCGCATCGATCTGGAAAACGCCATGGGTCAGGTGCGGAGCAGTGTGCAATAGGTGCGTCCAGCCGGGAGCTTGCGAAACAAGCCAACAGGACAAATGGAGATCGCCCGGCAGGACAAACTCACCACACAAGTGGAGAGCAAATCAGATGCGAAAACGAATCTTGATAGTTGTCATAGTGTTGCTGGCCGCGCTTGGAGCCTATCTGTTATTTTCCGACAGGGCCGGGAAGAATGCCAACGATCAGATCATAGTATCGGGAAACATCGAACTGACCGAGGTAAATATCGCGTTCAAAACTTCGGGTCGCCTGATTGAACGAACTGTCGATGAGGGGGACGTTCGTAAAAAAGGGACAGCTGATCGCGCGGCTGGACCGCGATCAACTGCTGGCGCAGCGGGATCGGGAAACCGCCGGGCTGCAGTCCGCAAACTGCCAATTGGCGCAGGCCGAAACTGCGCTGGCCTGGCAGAAGGGAAATCAGGCGGCTGAATCTGGAGCAGCGCAAAGCTGATCTGGCCTCCAATCGCAGCGAGATTGCAGGAATTGAAAAACGGATCCCGTCCACAGGAAATCCAGGAAGCCAAAGCTGCGGTCGACTCCGCACAGGCCGAATTCGATCGAGCCAAAAGGGACTGGGACCGCGCGCAAACCCTATATAAGAACGATGACATCTCAACGGCCCAGTACGATCAATACCGGAATCGGTGGGAAAACGCCGAAGCCATGCTGAAGCAGACCAAGGAACGCCAGGCCCTGGTGCTGGCCGGTCCTCGCATGAACAGATCGACGCTGCTTCCGCCCAGGTGGAGCGCGCCCGCGCGTGCACTCAAAATGGCCGAATCCAATGCGCTCGAGATTAAGCGGCGCGAACAGGAACTGCCTTTGCGCCGGTCCGAGATTGCTCGTGCAGCCGCCAACCTGGCTATGATTGAGTCGCAGATTGCGGATACGGTGGCCTACTCGCCGGTGGACGGAGTCGTTCTGGTGAAAGCCGCCGATGTCGGGGAAGTGCTGGCCGCGGGAACCACGATCGTCACCATCGGGGATATCGACCATCCCTGGCTGCGCGCATATATCAATGAAACGGATCTGGGCCGCGTAAAGCTCGGCACCAAGGCAAAGATCACGACGGACTCCTATCCCGGCAAGGAATATCGAAGGCCGCGTCAGCTTCATCGCCTCCGAAGCCGAGTTCACCCCAAAACAGATCCAGACCCAGGAAGAGCGCGTAAAACTCGTCTATCGGATCAAGATCGATCTGCAAAATCCCGAACACGAACTGAAGTCCAACATGCCGGCAGACGCCGTCCTCCACTTGAGGTAAGAGGATGGAACCGATCATCGAGACGCACGGCCTCACTCGCCGCTTTGGAAATTTTACCGCCGTGGATCATCTGATCTGACCGTTGCCCCCGGCGAGATTTTCGGCCTCGTCGGGCCGGACGGCGCCGGAAAAACCACGACGCTGCGCATGCTCTGCGGACTGATGGATCCCAACGAGGGCAGCGCCCGCGTCGCCGGCCACGACGTTGTGCGCGAACCGCAGTCCGTCAAAGACCGGATCGGATATATGGCCCAGAAATTCGGGCTGTACCTGGACCTCTCCGTCCGGGAAAACATGAATTTCTACGCCGATCTGTTCGGCATCCTGGGCGCCGAACGCGTAGACGCTGGCAGCGCAACTGCTGCGCATGACCCGCATGGAACCGTTTCGCGACCGGCTGGCGGGCCAGCCTCTCCGGCGGCATGAAACAGAAGCTGGCGCTGATGTGCACGCTGCTGCACCGCCCGCAGATCCTGTTTCTCGATGAGCCCACGAACGGAGTGGATCCCGTTTCGCGCCGCGACTTCTGGGCCATCCTCTATCAGTTGCTCAAGGACGGCATCACCATTTTGATGACGACCGCGTACCTGGATGAAGCGGAGCGCTGCAACCGCGTCGGCCTGATGCACCGCGGCAGGCTCATCCGCTGCGATGCGCCGGAAGCCCTGAAGCGCGCAGCCGGGGCAAGTCACTATGGAAGGCGTATTCATCGAAACCGTGCGCGCCGCGGAAGCCCCGGAGGCTCAATGAACGACTGGGCGGTAGAAACGGATGCTCTGGTCAAAGCCTTCGGCCCATTCATCGCGGTCGACCACGTCTCCTTGCAGGTCGGCAAGGGCGAGATCTTCGGCTTCCTGGGGCCCAACGGGGCCGGAAAATCCACGACCATCCGCATGCTTTGCGGACTTCTGACGCCCACCTCGGGGCGCGCCCTGGTCCAGGGCCTGGACGTGGCCGTCGAAGCCCGAGCAGGTGCGCGCAACATCGGCTACATGTCTCAAAAGTTCTCTCTCTACGATGATCTGACGGTGGAGCAGAACATCGACTTCTTCGCAGGAATGTACGGAGTGCCGAGGGATCGGCGCCCGGAGCGCAAGGAGCATGTGCTGGAAATGGCGAGTCTGGCCGAGCGTCGCAGCGCGATGACGGCAACGCTTTCCGGAGGATGGAAACAGCGCCTGGCTCTCGGCTGCGCCATCCTGCACGACCCGCCCGATTCTGTTTCTGGATGAGCCGACTTCAGGAGTCGATCCCATCGCGCGCGGGGCTTTCTGGGATCTGATCCGCGAAATGGCGCGCACCGGCCACACTATTTTCGTCAGCACCCACTACATGGACGAAGCCGAGTACTGCCACCGGCTTGCTTTGATGTATCAAGGGAGGGTGATCGCGCTGGGGACGCCGGCGGATTTGCGCGCAGACTTGAGCACCCACACGCTGATTCAACTCGAAACCTCCGCGCCGCTCGAAACGATGCGCGCATTGGAAAACGTTCCGGGCATCCTCGATGTAGCTGTGTTCGGAGGCGGGCTTCATGTCTCCGTCAACGAGCCGGAATCCGCAATAGACGAGATCCGCAGCCGGCTGGCGGCAAAAGCGATTGACATTCATAAGCTGGAAACAATTCTGCCGTCCCTGGAAGATGTCTTCGTCGCCCTGATAGAGGCTGAGGAAAAGAATATCGCATGACCCTCCGCCGCACGCGCGCAATCTTCATCAAGGAACTGCATCACATAACGCGGGACAGCCGCAGCCTGGCCCTTGCGCTTGCGATGCCTTTTATGATGCTCCTGCTTTACGGCTACGCGTTGAGACTGGACGTGGACCACATTCCCGCCCTGATATACGACCAGGACGGCACCGCCATCAGCCGCGAGATGACGCGCCAGTTCCAGGGCTCCCGGTACTTCGACATCCGCGGCTTCGCCGACTCCTACGCCCCCATCGAGCGCGCCATCGATAAAAATGAAATCCTTATCGGCATCGTCATCCCGACCGGTTTCGGCGGGGACATAATGGCAGGACGCAACGCCGGCATGCAACTCCTTGTAGACGGCAGTGACTCAAATAAATCGGCCATCGCCATGGGATATGCGGAAAGCGTGGCGCGGACATACTCGCCGCGAATCCGGATTCAAGGCAGACCCGGGATTCCGGCAAGTCCTTTGGTGGATGCACGCATTCGCGTCTGGTACAACAGCTCGCTTCAATCCAGGAACTTCGTCATACCGGGACTGATCGCCGTAATCCTGATGATATTGGCGGGCATGCTAACCACTCTCACCATCGCGCGCGAATGGGAAATGGGTGCCATGGAGCAGATCCTTTCCACGCCGCTGCGCCCCTCCGAAATGGTGACCGGCAAAATGCTGGCATATTTCGTCGTCGGGCTGGTGGATTCCATCATCGCACTGGTCGCCGGCGTAACGATATTTGCCGTCCCTTTCCGTGGCAGCATCCTATTGCTCGCCCTATCCACCTGCCTGTTTCTTTGCAGTGTGCTTTTCCTGGGCATCCTTATATCCGCCGGATCCCGCACCCAGGTGGAAGCATACCAGTGGGGCATGCTGGTGACATTCCTCCCCGGCTTTCTATTGTCCGGATTTGTATTTTCCATCGACGCTATGCCGAAGGCTCTGCAGATCATCAGCGTGATCGTCCCTGCGCGCTATTTCGTGACGACGCTGAAAGCACTGTTCCTGAAAGGAGCCGGGCTCGAAATCATCGGGGACCAGCTTCTCTTTATGGCGACGTTTGCCCTGGTCGTCTACTGGCTGGCTGTTCGAAAACTGAAACGACAAAAGGTGGATTGAGTATGTGGGAACGCATCCGGGTAATTCTGCGCAAGGAATTCATACAGACTGCTGCGCGAACCCCGCATGCGCGGCATGATATTTCTGGCGCCATTGATCCAGCTGATCATGTTCGGATATGCCGTGACACTCGACGTGGACCACACCCGCATTGCGTGGAGAGATATGAGCCGGACGCCGGAAAGCCGGGCCCTGCGCGCTCGTTTTGAGGGATCCGGGCACTTCGAAGTGGTGGCATTGCCGCGCAACGATGAAGAAGTCCAGCAGTTGCTGGACCGCAGCGAAGTCCACGCGGTGGTCTCCGTTCTGCCGACCTTCGCGCGCGAACTTGCGCGCCGCAGCACCGCGCAAGTTCAGGTTTTGCTGGACGGCACGGACTCGAATACCGCATCTCTGGTTTCCGCCTACGCGGCCGGCGCCATCGCCGGCTTTGCAGAAGACGTCTCGCTCAATCCGTCGAAGCACGGGCAGATGATACAGGTAACACTCCGCAAGCCCGGGACTCAGGGAACTTTCGGGCAGGGACAGATAATCCCCAGCACGCGCGCCTGGTTTAATCCCGATTTGCGCAGCCGCAACTACTTCATTCCCGGCGTAGCGGCCAATCTGCTCCTGATGCTGACGATGATGCTGACCGCGCAGGCGATCATACGCGAGAAGGAGATCGGCACGACTGGAACAGTTGATGGTGACTCCCATGCGGCCGATCGAGCTGATGCTGGGAAAAACGCTGCCCTTTGCGTTGATCGGAATCATCAACATGATGATTGTGACAGGTGCCGCGCTGCTAGTTTTCCACATCGCATTCCGCGGCAGCTTTCTGTTGCTGCTCTTTTGCTCCTTGCTGTATCTGATGCCCAGCCTGGGAGCCGGCTTGTTCCTCTCCACTATCTCCAACACGCAGCAGCAGGCCAACATGGGATCCTTCTTCATCACGACCCCGGCCTTCATGCTGAGCGGCTTCGCGTTTCCCATCAGCAATATGCCCGTCGCGGTGCAGTACCTCACCTATCTGAATCCCGTAAGGTATTTTATGGAGATCGTGCGCGGCATCTTCCTCAAGGGCGCGGGCATATCCGTGCTTTGGCCGCAGATGCTCATCCTCGCCATCTACGGGGCGGTGATCCTGGGTCTGAGCGTTATTCGCTTCCACAAAACGATCGACTGATACCTTGATTCCAGATTCCAGATTCCTGATTAATCCTCTAATCCTGGATTTCAGATTGCGGTGCGTTTGCCTTTTTCAGGAATCAGGAATCAGGAATCAGGAATTAATGTCGTATTGAGTTCGTCGATGGTGACTTTGGGAACCAGCGCGATGCTCTCTTTCTTTACTGTCAGTTCCTTGTCCAGATCGAACGAAGCGGATTGACGGATGTCCCGGGAGGAGGCTCCTATCTTCACGGCATATTTGCCGGCTTCGGCCACCCAGCTTGAAGAAGCAGGATCAAAGGACGCCAGATTGCGCGGACTGATTTCGAAGCGCAGGGTCTGCGATTCACCTGTTCGCAGCAAACGCGTTTTGGCAAATCCCTTCAGCTCCAGGGTCGGCTTGATAGAGCTTGCCCGCCGGAGCACTCAGGTACAGCTGCACAACTTCCTTGCCCGCAGCCTTCCCCGTGTTTTTCACCTGCACTGTAGCCGTGATCTTTCCGGAAAACTTTTTTGAACTAAGCGACAGGTGACTGAATTCAAAAGTGGTATAGGACAAACCATATCCGAATTCATAAGCAGGCGCCACGCCAAAGGTTTCATAGTAGCGGTAGCCCACGAAAATTCCTTCTTCATACACGACCTTCGAAGCGCGCGGATTCTTGAATGCGCTCAGCATGTCCTGTATCATCTGCGCCCGCCTGCTTCGCTTCGGCTTGAAGAACCACGCCCGGGAAGTTTTTGGCCGAAGGCACGTCCTGGTACTTGACCGGGAACGTGGAGGCGAGTTTGCCTGAGGGATTGACTTTTCCGCCGATCACATCGGCGATCGAGTTTCCGGCTTCCTGCCCTCCCTGCCAGGCCAGCAAAATCGCATCCGGCAGCGTCTCTCCAGCTCGCCGTTTCAATGACCCCTCCGATATTAAGCGCCACAACGACCTTTTTGCCCTTGGCATGGAATGCGTCCGCAACCCTCTTGATCAGCTCTTTTTCGGCCTGGCTGAGATTAAAATCATTGTCCTCTTTGCGGTCAAATCCTTCTCCTGAGTTTCTTCCAATTGTTATCAGTGCGGCATCCGCCGACCCGGCCATTTTGGACTATCCGCGCAGGATCCAACGGCCATTTCAGCGATCGGGGCGCGCGGTGAAAGCGGTTTGGCCGGCGGGATTTTTCGCCTTGGCCGCCCGGAGATATTCGCTATAGGCTTTCTGCAGCTCTTCGTTTATGGCAAAACCTGCACCCTTCAACCCATCCACCAGCGACACGCTGTAGGCTTCGTTGACATCGCCGCTGCCGGTACCTCCGGTAATGATTTCATAGGAAGTATTGCCGAACGCCGCAAGATTCTTCGAACTGGAAGACAGAGGTAGCGTCGCGTTTGAGTTTTTCAGAAGCACCATGCCGTCAGCAGCCGCCTGGCGCGCAACAATCGCGTGGGCTTTCAGGTCGGGCTTGTTGCTGTATTTATAGCCTTTGAACCGGGGAGTCTGAACAAGGATGTCGAGGATCCTCTCAACGTTCCGGTCCAGAACCGATTCATCCAGTTTTTTCTCCTGCACCGCCTTCATTATCGCTTTTGCCTGATCCGGGCTCCCCGGCATCAAAAGGTCGTTGCCGGCTTTCATCTGAGCGATGGGATCGATCCCGCCGAACCAGTCGCTCATGACGTATCCCTTGAACCCCCAGTCGTCGCGCAGAGCCTTCGTCAACAGATCAGGATTCTCGGACGCATGCACGTCATTGATCAGGTTGTACGAAGACATGACCGTCCATGGCTGCGCTTCTTCAACGGCGATACGGAAGCCTTCAAGGTAGATTTCCCTGAGAGCCCTTTCGCTTACGATAGTGTTTAGCGCATTCCGGTTGGTTTCGGCGTTGTTGGCGGCAAAGTGTTTTGCGGAAGTCCCCACGCCCTGGGATTCGACGCCGTTGACCATGGACGCGGCCATTTTGCCCGTAATCACAGGATCTTCCGAATAGTATTCGAAGTTTCTGCCGCAAAGCGGATTGCGGTGGATATTCATTCCGGGGCCCAGCAGAAAATCGACGCCATATTCCAGCACTTCGTTGCCCATGGCTTGCCCGACTTTGTATACGAGATCCGTATCCCAGGTAGATGCCAGCAGCGTCGCCACAGGGAAGGCGGTGCAATAAAATGTTCCGGTGCTGCCTTTTCGCATAGGGCTGATGCGCAATCCGGCAGGACCGTCGGCCATCACCATCGCGGGGATGCCCAGTCTTGGTATTTCGTATGTGGTTCCGGCAGCGCCTTCCACCAGGTCTTTTGTTTCTCCCACAACCGGCTCGCCCGGAGTGGAAGAGGGATTCATCGTATTCATAACGCCCGGCAGATTCATTCCTCTGCCGGTTACAAAGTACGCTTTCTCTTCAAGCGTCATGGCGGCAACCACTTTTTTGACCGGGTCCTTGCCGAGTCTGGGTGCTTTCTGGCAGTTGATCTGCATAAATGCAACCATGCCAAGAACTGCAACAAAAGATAATCCGAAATATCTGACCCTGTTCATATGGTTTCCTGATTGCGAAGTGGTTTAGGATCCTGTGGTTTCTATTCTCTCCCAGGATTTAATGAGTTCATAGGAAGCTCCCCATTTTCTCTCGAATCCCCCGTCTTTCCATTTTTCGTCAAAATCTTTGACTGCGGCTGCAAACTCAGGGCTTTTGGGAAAAGCCTCAAGGTCCTCTTTGCTGTCAAACTCGTAGATCGCAAGATATTTGGAGCTCTCCTTGTTTTCGCCCGACAGGCGATACCGGCTGGCCTTCTTCATGCCACGGAACTGGAACATCATGGGAACATGCTTTTCCGTGTACCATTCATTGTATTCGACTTCTCTCCCGGCCCCGGGTTCGTTTGCGACGATAAGTATGACGCTATGCCCCATAGATACTCCTTCCTTTTGCAAAAGCTGATGGCATTCCCCAAACGCAAAATGCGCATCACTTTTTAAAAGCCTGGAACTCATAGGTAGCGCCGAAGACGACTCCGGATTTCGGATCATAGTGCATGAGACCCGCGACACCCCCCGCGTCCCAACGGATAGCGCCGGTCCGGAACTGTACGCCTGCGCGCACCTGGGATGAATTTTCATTGCCGACTCGATCCGCCGGCCCCTGGCGTCCGTTGACCTCTGCAACCAGATTCACGCTGCGGTGCACAGGAACGATTGCGGCAACGCCATACGTCAGCGGCTCCGTCTGCCTGCCTGGGATCACAGGAGAGCCTAATATGGCAAATCCCAAGATCCGCCAGAATCTGAGTACGGCCAAAGTGCTTTTTAAGTAGAAGGCTTGCATAAAACTCGGTCTCGTCCGTCCCCAGACCGTTGCCTTGATTTGCATTTGGCAACTCAACCGCAAATTTAAACGCGATGGCCGGCCGTTTTCCATTTTCGCCGGCAAGCTTGAGTTTGGTGCCCAGCACCAAATTGCCGAAATCACTCGTCGAATCTCCCGAAAATTCCGGAGCAACAACCGGCTCCGTGCGGCCGGAGATTGACAAAAAGTTCTGTATCACCCCGGATATTTGAAACTCGGCAAATTCTCCAACTCCCACGTGAATGGCAACCACACCCAGCCGGATCAGATCACCGCTCAGACCGGAAAGAGAATACTGCTGCCCCTGCAAAAATTCAATGCCGACTTCAGCGCGAATCCGTCCAGTTGCCAGGATCTCGGCGTCATCTGTTTTAAGCGGCCGCTGCTGTCCATAGGCCGCTAACGGACAAGCCAAACAAACCATTAGCAGCATTCTTTTCCATTTGTTCACGAATCCTCCCGCTTCTGCCGGCAATATATAGAAAGGATGCATTATAAACTCAAAGCCGCTCAATCGCATTATCCATAAAGACGTTGCGGGTTGTAGGTTACAAGTTACAGGTTTCATGTTGCAGGCTGCAATCTGGAATCCGGAATCTGGAATCCGGAATCCGGAATCCGGATTCTGATGAACCTGCAACCTATCTGGCGGGGGATAAAAGATTGAGGTGATGTTGAACGATGGCAACGGCCGCCAGGGCGGCCGTTTCGGCACGCAGGATCCACGGGCCCAGGCTGAAGACTTCCCAGCCGGCGGCTCTTGCCTGCTCCACTTCGCCGTCCTCCCATCCCCCTTCAGGGCCTATGCACAGCACAACGCCCTCTACAAGCCTCCTGGGGTCAGGATGCCACAGATCTGAAGCCTTTTCGTACAGCATAAACCTGGCGCATGAAGAGATCCCTTCCATCGAAAGGAAATCCGGAAGTGCCTGCGGCTCGTGAATTCTGGGAGCGGAGGAGCGCCGGCACTGTTTTGAAGCTTCCATCACAATACGGTCCCAGCGCTGCAATCGGTCGGCGATTCTACCTTCGGGAATCTCGATATCGCTCCGCCGCGTTTTAAGAGGGATGATTTCCTGAACTCCAAGTTCGGTGGCCTTTTGCAGGATCCATTCAAATTTTGAGGATTTGATCAGTGATGCTGCGAGCAGGACGCGCACTTGCGATTCATAGGTAGTGAGGCTGCGCAGTCCCGCGAATAAAAACCGCCGTATCCTGGAAGTCGACTTCACCGGTGTATCCGCTGCCTTTGCCGTCAAAAATTTCTACGACGTCGCCGGCGCGCAACCGCAGGACGTTGCGCAAATGATGGGCCTGATCTGACGGAAGGCAGGCAACCCCATCCCGGATGCATTCCCCGGGGACAAAGAATCGTCTGCGGCTCATAGGCAAGTTATCCGAAAATATCTTTGACCTTATCGAAGAGATTCCGTTCCTGCGTGAGTTCGTCATCCTTGCTGACTTCGGCGAGGGATTCAAAAATCTGCCGCTGTTCTTTTGTCAGCTTCGTAGGGATCGCCACGTTCACGGTCACGAATTGGTCTCCACGCCCTCGCTCGCCGAGGCTGACGATCCCTTTGTTGCGCAGGCGAAACACCGATCCGCTTTGCGTGCCTTCGGGTATTTTGAGTTTCTCTTCACCCTCGAGTGTCGGAACGGTAATTTCAGAACCCAGGACGGCCTGCGCGATACCTATGGGCACCTGGCAGTAAATATTATTTCCTTGTCTCTGGAAAAACGGATGCTCTTCCACGTAGATCACTACATAGAGATCCCCGGAAGGCCCGTTGTGGAGTCCGGCTTCACCTTCTCCCTGGATGCGCAGTCTCGCACCGTTATCCACGCCCGCCGGGATCCGCACTTCCAGCACTTTCTCGCGGCGCACCCGGCCTCTGCCCTGGCAGGTTTCGCAGGGTTCGCTGATTACTCTCCCTGTCCCGTTGCACTGGCCGCAAGTTCGGCTGATTGAAAAAAAGCCCTGCTGGTAGCGCACCTGGCCGGAGCCATGGCAGGCGGGACAACTGGTCGGATTTTTGCCTTTCGGAGTGCCGCGCCCTTCGCAGGCGCCGCAGGTATCCTGGCGCGGGAATCTTTATCTTCGTTTTGAGGCCGAAGGCCGCTTCGCGGAAAGAAATTTTCAGATCGTAGCGCAGATCCGAACCCCGTTCCGGGCCTCCGCGCCGCCGCCCGCCGAAAATATCGCCGAACCCGAAAAATTCTCCGAGTATGTCGCCGAAGTCGCCGAACGTAGAGGGATCGAAACCGCTGAAGCCGCCCTGCAATCCGCTATGGCCGTAGCGATCATAGCGCGCACGCTTGTCAGGATCGCTGAGGATGCTGTACGCCTCGGCAGCTTCCTTGAATCTTTCCTCGGCGTTTTTGTCATTCGGATTTTTGTCAGGGTGATACTTCAGAGCCAGTTTTCGATAGGCGCTTTTGATCTCCTGGTCCGAAGCGTCCTGGGAAATCCCCAAAACTTCGTAACAATCTCGTTTGTTATTCAATAAAGCATCCTCATGGTCGCAATATTAATTCTTAGTTTTTACATCTTTCAGGGCGGACTTAAGCAGCTGGTTCAGTCTTGCTTCAGAATCGGCCGGGGTTTCCTCCTGCCCTCCATCCGCCGACAGCTCGCCATGCCCCGGAGCCTGGAACATGGCCGACGACAACTTCGCGGCTCCTCTTTCAAGCTCTGCCAGCAGGTCCCTCAGCATAGTGCTGTCGCTTTCCTCTGCGGAAAGGCTTTTGGCTTTTTGCAGCGAGTTCTTAATCATTTCCTGCTCGACAGCGTCCAGGAGATAGCCGAATCCGGAATAGCTCCGGGACACTGCCAACATTTGCGCGTTGATGCGGTTGCGCAATTCGGCCAGCTGTTTCGCCTTTCGATCATTTTCGGCGTACTGCTTTGACTCCAGGATCATCCGGTCAATCTCGTCCTTGCTCAATCCAGTGGACGGAGTGATCCGTATGGCTTGTTCCTTCCCGGAAAGCTTGTCTTTGGCCGAAACACTCAGCATCCCATTGGCGTCCATATCAAACGAAACGTCGATTTGTGCCGCTCCGCGCGGCCCGGCGGCGATGCCCACCAGATCAAATCTTGGCCAGAGAGCGGTTATATTTGGCCAGGTCCCTTTCACCCTGCAAAACGTGGATCTCCACGACGGTCTGGTTGTCCGCGACGGTGGTAAAAACCAGCGTCTTCTTCAGCGGGATTGTCGAGTTGTGTTCGATAATCCGCGTAAACAATCCGCCTTGAGTTTCGACCCCGAGCGATAGCGGCAGTACATCCAGCAGAACAATTTCCTTCAGATCGCCCCGCATCACTCCACCCTGCAGTGCCGCTCCAACCGCCACCACTTCGTCGGGATTAACCTCCAGCGAGGGTTTTTGCGCAAAAATCTTTTCAACGTGCCTCTGAACTGCAGGCGTGCGCGTCTGCCCTCCGACGAGGATTACCTTGCTGATATCGGCGGGCGTAAGCTTGGCGTCCGTCAAAGCTTTTTCGCAAAAAAGGGTGGTCCTTTCAATCAGCTCTTTTACGAGTTCTTCAAAGCGCGCGCGCGTCAGGATTTTATCGAAGTGCTTCGGGGTTTTTGCCACCGTTGCGATAAACGGCAGGCTGACGTGCGATTCCTCGGCAACGGAAAGCTCGCATTTTGTTTTTTCGGCAATTTCCTTAAGACGCTGGCGCGCGAGAATATCGTCGCCCAGATTAATTCCGGTTTCAGCCCTAAATGCCGCCGATCATCCAGTCCATGATGCACCGGTCGAAATCCTCGCCTCCCAGAAGACTGTCCCCGCAGGTGGAGATAACTTCAAAAACACCATTGTTCAATTCGAGGATGGAAATATCGAAAGTGCCTCCGCCCAGATCATAAATGGCAATCCGCTCCCGCTCTTTCTTGCCCAAACCATACGCGAGCGCCGCGGCGGTAGGCTCGTTGATGATTCTGCGGATTTCCAGGCCTGCAATCCGCCCGGCATCTTTCGTCGCCTGGCGCTGTGAATCGTCAAAATAGGCGGGAACCGTAACGATCGCCTCCGTAACCGGTTCGTTCAGAAAATCCTCGGCGATGCTTTTCAGATACTGCAGCAGCATGGCGGAGACTTCCGGGGGGCTGTAGTCCCGTCCTCGAACCGAAATTCTCACATCTCCGTTCGACGAAGGAGTGATGCCGTATGTCAGGTATTGCCGGATCTTCTGTATTTCCGGCGCATCGAAGCGGCGCCCCATCAGCCTTTTCACGGCGTAAATCGTGTTGGCGGAATTCGTCACAGCCTGCCGTTTTGCGATCTGCCCCAGAAGCCTGTCCCCTTTTTCGGTAAACGCAATAACCGAAGGCGTCGTCCTGCCGCCGATATTATTGGGGATAATCTGCACCGAAGGGCCTTCGAGAACAGCGACACAAGAATTCGTGGTACCCAGATCTATACCAATGATTTTGCTCATCAGGGCGTCCAGTCTTTGGCGATGGGATGAAAAGCAACGATTACTTGCGCCGGCCGGAGAAGCTTGTCCTTGAACAGATAGCCCCGGCGTAATTCTCTGACCACCGTATTTTCTTCAAGCTCTAATTGTTCTTCGCGCGATAAAGCCTCGTGCATGTGGGGATCAAATTGTTTCCCTTCAGCTTCCATCGGGACCACGCCCATGCGACTCATCGTATCGAGCAGCTGCTTATAGAGCAGCTGCACGCCTTCCTGGTATTGCTGCAGGCCGGCAGTTGTCTCCTGCGCATCGCCGAAGCTTTTTAAAGCCCGCTCGCATGCATCCAGAACGGGCAAAAATTCGACCAACACAGAGCTTTTTGCCAGCGTCATGGAATCTAATTTTTCTTTCTCCGTTCTCTTCCGGTAGTTTTCAAACTCCGCGGCCTTTCGCAAAAACCGGTCCTGCCATTCCGCCACCTCTGCCTTGGCCGCATTGACATCCGCCTGCAGCTGCACCAGGGGATCTACCGGAGCCTCCACCAATTCCACATCATCCTGATTTGCATCCTCGATCGGGCCAACGCTGTTTTCGTCCGATTCTGAGGGATGCTGTTTCGTTTTCCATGTCATCGTTTAGTTTCCTGTCTCGAGCACCCGTCCAAACAGCCTGGCAACATAGTCCACAACAGAAATGGCCCGCGCATATTCCATCCGGGTGGGGCCCAGGATAGCCAGGGACCCATGGGTTTTTTCATCTACAACATAGCGCGAAGTAATAAGCGCACAGTCCTCAATGCCCTGCAAAGCGTTTTCAGCGCCGATCGTGATCCGGACCTCCTGTGTGTCTCCTTCGATGCAGCGGGATATCAGCGCCGCCAACCTGCTTTTTTGCTCGATAGTCTCGAATAAGAGCTTCATTTTATTGATATCGGAAAACTCAGGCGTTTTGATGAGGTTCGATGCCCCATCTAAATATACCTCGGCATCCAGCTCGTTTTCGTTATCGGAAAAGGCCTGCGTGCTCAGGGTTATGATCCGCTGCGTGAATTTGTCATAGAGCGCCTGCTCCTGTTGAATCATTTTGAGGACCTGGCTCCGGATCTCAAGCAAAGTTCGATCTTTGAAATGCTCCACAATATAGCGGGCTGCCTGGTCCAGTTCCATCTGGGATATTTCTTCCCTGTAGTGAATGACCCGGTTCTGAACAATACCGGAGCGCGAGACCAGGATGACCAGGATCCGGCTATCCGCGAGTTTGACAAACTGCACATGTTCCAATGCAACGCGGCTGATCGGAGGCGAGATGACAATCCCAACATTCTTGGAAACACGCGACAGGATCTGGCTGGTGCGCGCCATGAGGTGCTCCGGGCTGTCATCAAGCCGCAGATCCCTGTCTATCAGGTCTTTGTCGCGGGTTGAAAGGTTGCGTTTTTTCAGCAGGTAATCGACGTAGAAGCGGTATGCCTTGTCTGTGGGAACGCGGCCCGCCGATGCATGCGGCTGGTGCAAATACCCCATTTCTTCGAGATCCGCCATGATATTCCGGACGGTCGCCGCGCTTAATTGTTCTCTGCTGTGGCGGGCAATCTTGCGGGATCCTACAGGTCTGCCGGTTACAACAAAAGTGGCAATCACCCAATGAAGAATTTCGCGAACTCGTTCATTATGAAGAAATTCTACGGTGTCCGCCATGGTCTTCCCAATTCCCCTCGGCCCGGTTTCCTTGCCAGTTTGTCAGCTTGAGCGTAAATAGCTGCCGGGAAAGAATATAGTATTGCATAACCTAAAGTCAAACGACCCGCCCCGAATGACGAATTACGAATGACGAATTACGAATGCACACAGACGGCTCGGTTGCGGGGGGCGTCCGGCAAAAAGGCGTACAAGTTAGCCGAGAAGGTCTGTCACCTAAACGGGTAGCGGAGTAAATGAACGAATGACGAGTGGAAACTGAAAAGTCTATTTCCATTCGTAATTCGTAACTCGTAATTCGTAATTTAGTTCAGATCTGGTCTTTTAGAAGATGCAGGAAGGCTCCGACATCCGTAATAATTCCAACGGTTTGGGCTGAGCCCCGGTCGGAGAGTTTTGTAACAACGGCAGGATTGATGTCGACGCATATTGTACGGACCCAGGAGGGGATCATGTTGCCCGCGCCGATTCCGTGGAGCATCGTCCCCAGAATCATGACCATTTCAGCGCCTTTGAGCAGCTCCTCGTAGCGGGCCTGTGCCGGGACCATATCCGAAATCGTGTCCGGGAGGGGCCCGTCGTCGCGAATGCTTCCGGCCAAAGCAAAGGGAATCTGGTTTTTAACCAGTTCGTACATGATGCCGGACCGCAAAGCATTGGCCTCGACCGCCTTTGCGATGCTGCCGTAATGATTGATCACGTTGATTGCGCGCATGTGATTCCGATGTCCCTCATGCGCCGGCTTTCCCGTTTCCAGGTGCACCCCAAGCGAAGTCTTAAACAAAGCGTATTCGATATCATGGACCGCAACGGCATTGCCCCCAAGGAAGGAATGCACATAGCCGGACCGTATCATTTTACAGAGCCCTTCAACGCCGCCGGTGTGCACGACAACAGGCCCGCAAACGAGAACTATTTTGCCCCCCGCTTCATGGGTCTGGCGAATCATTTGCGCCAACTGGCGCACGACGACTTCGACGCGGCGCTCGGAGGAGACTTCACTGGCCATGAAGGTAAAGTCCCTGCGCTCGCGGTCCTTGAATTCACGGACAACTTTGATGCCCGCATGGCCCCGGACGACCTTATCATCTTGTTTGATATCGCGCAGCTTGACGCACCGGGGCCCCTCGGGTTCCATCCGGATCACGGCATCCATGCGCTGATCTTTGACCGGGCGCCAGTCCCCGGAAACGCGGACAAAGGTGCGGTAATTGGTAGTGGAGTAGAAATCGTCCGGCACCTGCCTCGGACCCGGGGCAGGTGCCAGCGAAACGTCTTCCTCTTTTGCAAGATAGCAGCCCAGAGGGACCAGCACGTCCAGGGTCCCTCTTAAAGAATCGGGATTCGAAGATTGAATTTTAATGCGGGCAAACGACTCGTCTTCGTTCGTCTTCCCGACAGTGAACTCTTCAATCTTAAAACTGCATTTTCCCTCGATGATCCGGTCAAGAATACGAGACATGATCCCGGAGTCAATCAGGTGCCCCCTCGCCTCAACGGTCTGTTCGAACGCTGCCATTTCTATCTCCCTAGGTTTAAGGCTTAACGATACTGGTATAGCAGGTTTCCGGCACAAGGTTGCGGCTTTCATCCTGGCCCAGAATTCGCATGAATTTTAGGACCACCGACTCCCCGCTATTCAAGCTCTTGACGGTGCTCAGCAGGTCCTGTGGATTTTGAACCGGCTTGCCGTTTGCGGCAACGATCACATCGCCCCTGCCTCCCTGCTCCGATCCCACCAGACCGGCATCATCCGCAAGGCTTCCCGGCTTCACGGAAACAACGTAGGCTCCGCCCGTAATATTGAGGGATTCGGCCATTCCGCCCGGTAGAGCATCAAAACTCAGTCCGATTTCGGATTTGGGCTTTTCTTCCTTCTCCTCAAAACTGTACTGGGTTTTTTCCTGTTCCTCCATTCTTCTTTCTGCGACGGCTATCTCGAAATTCTTTTCCTGGCCTTGCCGCACAACTTTAATTGTGACTTTTTTGCCGGGAGGCGTATCCGCAACCGCCAGCCGGAATTCCTGGTTACTCATAATCTTCTTCCCGTCAAACTCGATCACCACATCTTCCGGTTTTATTCCGGCTTTTGCGGCGGGCCCTGTATCGGCGGTTTTGCCTTTTTCATCGCTGAGCTGCGTGATTAGAACGCCGGAACCCTGCTTCACTCCAAAGAATTTGGCCATGGCCGGAGTGAACGGTTGGCGGTTCATGCTGACGCCGACCCAGCCGCGAGACGCTTTCCCGGTTTGAAGGATCTGATTGTAGATTTTAACAAAGAGATGGGAAGGGACCGCGAATCCCACGCCTGCACTGGCCCCGGAGGGAGTTGATATAAAGCTATTGATGCCCATGACTTCCGCATTCATATTTACCAGCGGACCGCCGCTGTTCCCGCGGTTGATGGACGCGTCCGTTTGCAGGTAGTCATTGAACTGGGACCCGATCGAAGGTCCGCCGCCGTTTTCAAATGTTCGCCCTGTAGCGGAAATGATCCCGGCCGTAACTGACTGATCAAGTCCAAACGGGCTCCCTACCGCGATAACCCAATCACCCACTCTCATGTTCTTGGAATTGCCGATCTTGGCAAATGGAAAATCCTTTTTCCCGGTGATCTTGATGACCGCTATATCCGAAATGGCATCGGCGCCCACGACTCTGGCCGTATATTCCTCTCCATCCGGCACGCTGACCGTTATCTTGGTTGCCCCTTCGACCACATGGTTATTGGTTATGATGTACCCTTTCGGATCGACAATGACTCCCGATCCCAAACTGCGCCGCATTTGTTCTTCAGGCATCTGTGGGGAGGGACGTCCGAAAAAGCGCCGGTAGAGTTCGCCCATCGGATCCTCGGAATCCGGACCCTGCGGGCCTGGCCGCCGGTCTGTTACAAGCTCCTCGGTATTGATATTAACCACGCTGGGCTCTATCCGCATCGCGGCTTCCTCAAAAGCCTTCGAAAGAGCCAGGATTGCGCCCCCTGCAACGGGTTTGCCATCCGATTGCATCTGCAGCTGGCTATCGCCCGGACCGGTTGCATCCACGCGGCTGGAGATCAGCGTCCCAATGCCTATGCCCAGGGCGAGCACAAAAAACACCATCACAAAAGAAAATAACCTCTTGCCGATCCGTTTGTTTTCATTCGGCTGTTTGCTCATATCAAATCCCTCCGTATACTAAGGTTGCACTTGCCTTACCTTTTACGCAATGACTATCCAATGGTTTCAAAATATGATTCTGGGAGCCTGTACAAGATAAAACCTCTCAGGCCTATTGCATAAAATAAAACCCTCGGAATCCGGAATTGGTTATCAGCGATTCCGTATGACCTCGATTTTTTTAGCCGGCAGGGCAATCTTGTAAACAATCTTCTGGTCGTCGATCCAAAGGTCGATAAACAGCACACCCGAATCGGCTTTCAAATGATGCAGGTCCATTTTTTTGCCGTGAATGGACATCCGCTCCAAACCGACTTCACTGACTTTGAGCTTCCCTCCTTCCAGTTCTTGCGGAATGACGGCTTCAAAGGACTGGGCGATTCCCGAACGCAGATTAAACAGGCGCGCAAGGAAGATGAAATGGTGAAACACATTCGTGTCCAGAATGACGTAACGCTCCCCGACCAGCAGTCCTCGTTTCAATGGATTTCCACTGCCCTTATATTCGAAATTAGCCTCGCCTGGGACAAACGTCCCGGTTACCATTCCCTTCTGCCCTTCGACATCTGTGCGAAGCTGGTAGGCGCGGGGCAAAAAATGGCTGTCCATACTCAACTGCGTCTCCATTCGCACTTTCTTGCGTTTACCGCCGGGGTCCCGGAAATTCACAACTGATTTGCTCTCGATGGTATCGGCCGAACTGAGAATGGAGAATTTTTCATAGCCTATTTCTTTGCCGGCAACATATATGCCAAACTGCGATTCCTCGCGCTGGGGTGCTTCCTCTGCTCCCAGCGCAGGCGGCCGCGAAAACATGGGAATTAGTAAGACAGCGCCCACAAAGAACAATAGCGCCGCTCGAGCGCTGAAAGCGCGACGCAGCACAGCCCAGCGCTTAGTTTTCCAAATCTTGACGCTCAGACTTTTCAGCGTTGAGATCATATTGCACTTTTTCTCAGGTTACCCCTACAAGCGCAGCGAACCTGATCCGTGGTCAGGTTGTTTGGTTTGTCTAAGTTCAATAAAATCAATATGCGCTTAAAAATTCGCAGACTGATTTGGACAGCTTTGCAAGCAGGATTCTGCCGCGCGAACAGCGAAGGCTTCTTTCCAGGAAGCAAAACTGCCGCCCGCTTTCCATGCATCCATCGCAGCTAATCCGGCAGATTCGCTCCCCTGTGAAAGCATGTACTCCACCCATGCCCAGCGCGGAGAGGCCGGCTTCACATCGGCCTTTCCTCTTAATCCGTTCCGGATCTTTGCCAGTTTCGCCGTCTGCACCGGAATCGCTTCGAAGGGCGCTCCGTCGAGAGGAGTGTTTTTCTTCGCTACAAAAGGGGAGATGCTCAAGGAAAGCTTCGCAATCCTGGAAAGCTCAAGCGAAAAACGAATGAGCTCCTCGATGTCTTCCATTGTTTCCCCGGGAAAGCCAATCATTTCATACAGCTTCATGCGCCGCAGACCAGCGCTTCGAACCAGTTCTGCCGCGCGAATCAGGTGCTGCTCCGCAATGTTCCGGCCGGTGAGGTTGCGCATTCGCTGTGAAGCGCCGTCCGAAGCTGTCGTTAGGGTTTTATAGCCTCCTCGGGCCAGCAAATCCACAAGTTCCTTGCTGAGGCGATCGGCGCGAAGACTGGACACCCCGATTTCACGGCCGCTCATAACAATTTTTTGAATCAACTCCAGAATTGCGGGATGATCGGTGACTGCCGCACCTACCAGTCCGACGCGCCGGGCAATCTCCGGGATCAGAGAAAAAACCTTGTCGGGAGAGACAAGGCGCATGCCGCCATTCGTCGTGCACCGCATGACACAAAAGGCACAACCGCGCGAACAGCCGCGCTCCGGCTCAACAAGAAACATTGAAGAGAGGACTGTGTTCTTTGTAAGAATCTGGGAACATGCGGGAAGCAGTTCATCCCGCACCCTTGCCATTTCAGGCATTTCGGGGGTCACACCCGGGACATAACATCCCGGAGTATGGGAGAAAAGAGACAGCAATTCAGTTCTTCCCATCGCCATAGCGGCATCCAAAAATGAGTGGATGAGCTCTTCCCCCTCGCCAAGAATGATCAAATCAACAAACGGAGACAGGATCGCCGGATTGGAATATGTCAAAGGACCGCCGGCGATGATCAGAGGATGCTTTTCTGTCCGGTCCCGCCTGAGTACCGGGACACCGCTTAAATCCAGCATCTCAAAAATTCCGGGAAGCTCCAGCTCGTATGCGATTGAAAAAGCGGCCACGGGAAAATTCGACAGCGGCAATTCATTTTCATACGTCAGTACCGGCACGCGGTGCTTCCGATAATCCTCAGGATTTTCCGGGAGAAATGCGCGTTCCGCGCCCGCTCCGGGATGCCGGTAGATTTCCCGGTACATTGCCTGGAAACCGAGCGAACTCATGGCAACCTCGTACGGGGAGGGGTGGCAGAGAGCGACGCGAAGAGCAGCTTCCTTGCGCAGGACTCCTTCCTCTTCGCGGACCCTGCGGCGGATTTCAGTGATTGTGTCCCACTGACTCATAGTACTAAACACCCCGCTGCGCATCGGGCCAGATAGTCTTGTGCAGCTGCAGCTGCAGCCGGACCGGAAGACCGCAGTGCAGCACCCAGTTGGCAAGCTCGGCACAGGAGATCTTCCCATAAACCGGCGAAAAAGCCACAACTCCAACCAGGGAAGCGAGATCGTATTGCCGGATGAGATCACATGCCCAGTCGAAATCATGTCTGTCTCCAACAACAAACTTCAGTTCATCGCTTTTTGTCAGATGCCGGACATTGCCGTAATCGTTATGGCTCTGCATCCCGCTGGATGGGCACTTGAAATCCACGATCTTATGCACGCGCGGATCCACTCCGGCCAGAGAAACCTGTCCGCCCGTCTCGACCAGGACCGTATAACCCTTCCCAATCAGTTTTTCGAATAATTCGTGCACCGATTCCTGCAGCATCGGCTCGCCACCCGTAACCAGAACGAGCCGCGTCGGATATGGGTCGACTGCCTGCAATATTTCGGCAACGGACATCTCGGTGCCGGCATAAAAAGCATAGTGCGTATCGCAATAGGTGCATCGGAGGTTGCAGCCCGTCAGCCGGATAAATGCGCACGGCCAGCCGGAGTAAGAGGACTCCCCCTGGAGGCTGTAGAATATTTCATTTACTTTCATCGCCATTCCTATCAGTCGGCAGTCGGCAGTCGGCAGTCGGCAGTCGGCAGTCGGCAGTCGGCAGTCGGCAGTCGGCAGTCGGCAGTCGGCAGTCGGCAGTCGGCAGTCGGCAGTCGGCAGTCGGCAGTCGGCAGTCGGCAGTCGGCAGTCGGCAGTCGGCAGTCGGCAGTCGGCAGTCGGCAGTCGGCAGTCGGCAGTCATAGCGCAAACTAAGTCGACTAACGCTAACGACTAACGACTAACGACTAACGACTAACGACTAACGACTAACGACTAACGACTGCCGACTGCCGACTGCCTACTGCAGTATTCTCCGCAATGCTTGACCTGTCGAAGATGCCTTCGTCCGGGAAACCTGTTCAGGCGTGCCTTCAGCCACGATTTTCCCGCCCCGTTCGCCGCCCTCCGGCCCGAGATCGATGATCCGGTCCGCCATCTTGATGACATCCAGATTGTGCTCGATAACAACCACGGTATTCCCGAGATCGACGAGGCTGTTTAATATATCCAGCAGTCTTTGGACATCGTGAAAATGCAGGCCGGTCGTCGGCTCGTCCAGGATGTAAAGCGTTCGTCCCGTGGCGCGCCGGCTCAGTTCTTTTGCCAGCTTTACTCTCTGCGCCTCTCCGCCTGACAGAGTAGTCGCCGACTGGCCGAGCTGCACATATCCGAGCCCGACATCATTCAGCGTCTGCAGTTTTTGAGCTATTGAAGGAATGTTTTCCATCAGCGGGTACGCGTCGCTGATATTCATTTCCAGGAGGTCGGCAATGGAATAGCCTTTGTACTTCACGGCGAGAGTATCCCGGTTATACCGCTTTCCCCGGCACGTTTCGCACAGGACATGCACATCGGGCAGGAAATTCATCTCGATGCGCCTCAATCCATCGCCCTGGCATTCTTCGCAGCGCCCGCCTTTGACATTAAAACTGAATCTCCCCGCCTTATAGCCGCGGATGCGCGACTCGGGAAGCATCGCGAAAAGCTCTCTGAGCGGAGTGAAGAGTCCTGTGTAGGTGGCCGGATTGGAGCGGGGGGTCCTGCCGATCGGGGACTGGTCGATTTCGATCACCTTGTCCAGGTGCTCGATTCCGAGAATCTCATCGTGCGAGCCCGGATTGGTCAGGGCGCGATGCAGCTTTCGAGAAAGCACTTTATACACAATGTCGTCGACCAGCGAAGATTTGCCTGCACCGGATACGCCCGTGACGCATAGGAATATGCCGAGCGGGAACTCCACGGTCAAATTCTTCAGATTGTTGTGCCGCGCACCGCGGACCACGAGCTGTTTTCCATTTCCTTTGCGCCGCACCTTCGGACAGGCGATGCACAGTTCGCCGGTCAGATACTTGCCCGTGATGGAATCGGGGGCATTCATGATGTCCTGTATCGTACCCGAGGCGACGACATCACCCCCCGCACGGCCTCCTTTCGGTCCCAGGTCGACGATGTGATCCGCGCTGCGCATCGTCTCCTCGTCGTGCTCGACAACCAGGACGGTATTGCCCATATCTCTCAAATCCGCCAGCGTATCGAGAAGCCGCCGGTTGTCGCGCGGATGAAGACCGATGGAGGGTTCATCCAAAACATATAAAACCCCCCTGAGTTTGGACCCGATTTGAGTTGCAAGCCGTATGCGCTGTCCCTCGCCCCCGGACAAAGAAGAAGAGGGACGGTTGAGCGAAAGGTATCCGACTCCGACATTCAACAGGAACTCCATGCGATCGCGGATTTCCCGCAATACCTGTCCCGCAACGATGGATTCTCTCGGCGTGAGTTGTACTTCCCTGAAAGCTTTCTCCGCATTTTCCAGCGATAGCCGGGCAAAATCGGAAATAGACATACCGCTTATTTTAACGGCTCTGCTCGCGGCCCGCAGGCGGGATCCCTTGCAGTCCGCGCAGTCCCTTGTCGAAAAAACCTTCTCCAGCTCTTCCCGGCCGCGAAGATTTTCATCCTCATCCAGAAGAGATTCCAGCCATTTCCCCACGCCGCGGAAGTCGGACACCGGACTTGGGGCGTTTTTGCTGCCCGGCATATCTTCAGCGCTGCCATGGAAATATATTTCTTTGACCCTGGCTGGAAGTTTTTCAAAAGGCACATCGCCGTTCAGTTTAAACTGTTTGGCGACATGGAGGAGCGATTCCCCGAAGTAATGCGCAATTCTATTGTTCTCGATCGAGAACTGCAGCCTGGCGATCGGTTGGCTGGGATCGAGAATCAGGTTGTCGGGATTGATGACCCTCTGTGTTCCCATCCCGCCGCACTCGGGGCAGGCTCCATGCTTCGAGTTGAAAGAAAACGAGCGCGGTTCGAGATTCGGCGTGCTGACCCCGCAATCGATGCAGGCCTGACGCGCGGAGAAGAGCCTTTCCTCCAGGTCCAGTGCCGCAATCGTCACTAATCCTTCGGCCAGTTCCATGGCGGCTTTCACGGACAGTTCCAGCCGCCGCCGGATGTCCGGCTTGATAAGAACGCGGTCCACGATGACTTCAATCGTATGGTTGCGGGTTTTGGTCAGCCGGATGCTCTCTTCAAGATCATGCATCTTGCCATCGATTCTCACCCGCAAATATCCTTTTTTGAGATACGTTTCAAAGAGCTTCTTGAATTCTCCCTTCCGGTCGCGGACTACGGGCGCCATGATGATGACGCGCGTGTCTGCCGGGTAAGCCAAAATCAAATCCACAATTTGATCGATCGTTTGATGCGAAATCGGCTTGCCGCAGATAGGGCAGTGAGGTTTGCCGATGGAGGCAAACAGCAAACGCATGTAATCATATATTTCGGTAACGGTGCCGACCGTTGAACGGGGGCTTCGGCTGGTGGTTTTTTGTTCAATGCTGATTGCGGGAGAAAGCCCATCGACGCTGTCGACTTCGGGCTTTTCCATTCTTTCCAGAAACTGGCGCGCGTAGACAGACAACGATTCCACATAGCGCCGTTGCCCTTCCGCATAAATGGTGTCAAAAGCAAGGCTAGACTTGCCGGATCCGGACAGTCCTGTGACAACGGTCAATTTATGCCGTGGGATCTCGAGACTGATATTCTTCAGGTTATGCTGGCGCGCACCGCGCACCACAATCTTGTCTAACATAATACCAAATAGTGCTTCGGACCGTAACGACTGATCTGCGCTGCCGACTCGCTTTTGTTACCGATGCGCGCGGTAAATCGCCCAGGGCAAGCCGATCAGCACAACGATTGAGAGGATATCCCGGAGCTGTTCGGAATTCACAAGCATCAGGGGCAGGCGAACATCCATCCCTATCGGGATTGCGAGGAAAATGCCGGTCAGAGCTTCTCCCGCAACCAGGCCGGCGCAAAACACTGTCCCCGCCTGAATTGCCATCTCCAGTTTCTGCCGGGATTGATATTTCTTAGTGACCAGAAGATGGACAATCCCGCCAAGCAATATGGGAAGCGTCGTTGTGAACGGAAGATAAATCCCCACAGCCACGGCCATCGGGCTGACGCCGAATTCCGATCCGCGTTTTTTCAGATAGGCTCCAAGCAGTATCAATCCAACCGAAAGCGCCGCGCCCAGACCGATCATGTTCCAGGGCAGGCTCGATCCTTCCATGAACAAGCCGTTGGCCATAGCGGAAAACATGCTGGCCTGAGGAGCAAGGAGTCTGCCGGTCCCGATGCCGAATGCTTTGTCGAGGAAAGCCATCAGCGGGGCCGCAAGCAGTGATGTAACGATTGCGGCAAGGATGAGTCCGGTCTGAAGCGCACGGGGAGTGCCTCCGACGATCAAGGCCGTTTTGAAGTTTTGCGCGGCAGTGCCGGAAAGGCAGGCGGCAAGGCAAACAACGCCGGATATAAAAAGAATCGT
Organism: uncultured Acidobacteriota bacterium; assembly: GCA_963718845.1. Lineage (GTDB taxonomy): Bacteria > Acidobacteriota > UBA6911 > UBA6911 > UBA6911 > UBA6911. The sequence goes on along the minus strand of CAVRAD010000015.1, from coordinate 14,481 downwards.
CCGGACCGCCTCCACCCCGGCGACCCGCCCGACAAAAAGAAATAGAGCCGCAAGCAGGAAAGTGCAGATTGTTATTCCAGAAACAGGCTGATTCGTGCTTCCGATCAGCCCCACGATATAAACCGAAATTGCCACAAAAAAGAAAACCGCCAGAACCGTGTATAGCGTCGCAATCCCCGCGCCCAGAGGCCCGACATTGTAGAAATAAACTGCCGCCGAGATGAGAATTCCCGCGGCAATAAAAAACCATGTCGTTCCTTGCTGCAGATCAAAATTCTGAGGCTCTCTGGAGGTCTGAGCCGCATGATGGTTCCCTTTTAATCCCGCCAGGACCGATTGAATCCCGGCCGTCAGCTGTCGCCGTATCTGGATAATGGACCACAGTCCACCTATGGCCATGCCTCCCACTCCTATGTAACGGACCTTGCTCGCCCACATCGCGGCGGCTACGGCATCAGGCGCTCCCACGGACGGCTGGAAGGCGGTAAACAACGGGATAAAAAAGAACCATGCCAGCGCTCCGCCCAAAGCCACTAGCACCGCGCCGTTGAATTCAATGATGAATCCAACTCCTACGAGGGCGGCGGAAACATCCGATCCCAGTCTGAAAGCCGCGTTGCCCCAGCGGAACGCGCCCGATACGGTTTCCTGCATTACGGCGACTCCCGACGAGCATAGCTTGACGGCAAAGCCTCCGCAGAATGCCAAAACAACACTCCGGATCCCCTCGCGGCGGCCCTCGCCAAACGCGGCCATGCCCGTTTTAAGTATTTCTGCTGTGGCCACACCTTCGGGGTATTTCAGTTCCTTGGACTCCACAACCATCGGCCGCCTGAGAAACCCTGTGAGCACAATTCCAAGAATGCTCCCGGCCAGCACGGCCAGAGTCACCGATGCATACTCGGCAAGGCCCCAACTGGCGAACGGCTTGAACGCGCCCGACAGCACAAGAGCCGGAAAGACGAAAACCACACCGGCGGCCAGTCCTTCGCCCACAGAGCCGGTTGCCTGGGAAAGATTGACTTCGGCAATGGATCGTGTGCGCGTCAGGGCGTGAAAAAGAATGAGCGCGATGACGCTGCAGGGGATATTTGCACTGATAGTGATTCCGACCTTAAGGCCCAGATACATGTTGGCTGCGGCCATGGCCAGGCTCAATATCAGACCAATCATCACGGCACGCAAAGTGAACTCGCGATCATTTTTCATGCGCTCTCCATCCGTTCCTCAAGGCATTCGCTACCATACTAACAGACGCCAGAACAGATTCAGGATCAGAAATATCGGGAATTTTCTGAACTCTCGGGACTGATCACCTATCTTGTGGGATCTCTCGTTTTCCACGATTATTTTTGGATCGCCACAACTCTTACCGTGGCCAGTCTGCTTCTCCTGGAGCTGAAGGATGCATTGGAAGGGCTGACGCACAGGAGTGCAGATCCTGTGGATGTTGACCGCCCTCGCCCTTGCCGGATTAGCCCCTCCTTCTGGCTGTAATCGAGGCAAAGAGCCGCGGGAGCGCTTCGGGGCTTTCAGAGGCTGTCTTAATACTCGGAACAACATCGGGTTCGGTATCGGTATCCGTTTTTTTGAGTGCCACGGCACACAGGCACTTTTTCGACGCCGATTCCGACCCCGACCCCGACGTGCCCTGCGCATCGTCAGCGACAGCTTCCCCTATTGACCGGAAAACCTGACTGAATTAAGGATCTGCTGGAAAGCGTTCTGATAATCCGCAAATTCCTGTTCCGGCGCCGCAAAGACAAAATACAACAACCCTTCAGGACGCAATACGGTCACCAGCCAATCTGTTTCGCGTCCGCCGAGCGGAGAATCATTCGTAAGGATTTTGGATAATGCCGATTTGCCTCCGACTCGAACCTTCCCCTGGTCCTTCGAAATGCGCATAGCGGCATTGGAACTGCGCAGGCTCTCGATCAGCTGATTCGTCGCCTCCTGCAAGCTCATATTGGACCGATTGCCGCCGTCTGGAGCAAATACTTCCATGACGACTCCATAGGCAAGCGCCGAAGAATTGCCGTTGCTTACGATGCCGCCGTCTGGAACCAGCGTAAGGTTCTGATCTTTTTGATATGCCTTCCAGTTATCCGGATGGCGCAAACTCACATTGCTCCCTCTGAAAGTCTGATATGTATCCGATGGAAGGTCCGGTGGGCGGGTCCGGCGCGGGCTTGAAGTTCGAGGTTGATTCTCATCGGCTTTGGGAGCGGGTGGCAGCGATCTCAGAAGGTTCTTAATATTCTGGAATTCGCGTGTATCGTTCACGGCATTATCAGGAATTGAGCCCAGTTTCCTGATTTCAGCATTGATATTTTGTATGCGGTTGTCCGGATTGGGATGACTGCTGAAGAAATCCGACCCTCTTCCCTTTGAATCCAGCTTCTCAAAGAACTGCGCCACATAGCTCGGATCATAGCTGGCATCGTACAGGATCTGCGCGCCCATTAAATCGGACTGGCGCTCATCGTCTCTGGAATATTTCAGCAGGATCGAATTTGCCGCGAAGCTGGTCCCTATCTGGGCCAGGAGCCCAGCGATAGAGTTGCCTCCAAATAAGGAGCCGAGAACTACAAGAGGCGCTTGCGCTATATACGACTTAGTGGCCTGATTCGTTCCGTGACGGAGTGCGACATGCCCGATCTCGTGGGCAATTACTCCGGCAAGCTCAGCCTCATTATCGGCCGCCTCTATGGTTCCCCGGTTTAGATACAGGAAACCGCCCGGGAGCGCGAAGGCGTTGATAGTCGCATCGTTGACGCATTTGAACTGGTAGGGGTATTTTTCCCCGGGAGCGTAAGCAGCAAGCTTTATCCCCAGCCGGTTCAGGTAATCGTCCACCCGTTGATTGTTCAGCATCGCGAGTTTGGTTTCCGCATCCTGAGAAACCTGCCGTCCCAACTCGACATCCTGCTGCGGAGAAAATATGTTTCTGCCCGGCTTTAATTGGGTGCGCTGCGCCAGAGCAAAAGGTGCCGTCACAAAACTCAGCAGCAGCACCATGGCTGCAGCGCGCGAAACAAAATAGCTCGAAGAACTCGCGTTTCGGCTCATAGGATCACCCCCCTGCCGGTAAATGTATCTCACTTTTTAATACTGATCCAGCCGAACGGGAAAAGTTGCAGAGAATAGCCAGCCCGGTTTTTGGTTGCACGTTTCAAATTACAGTGCCCTTGTGAATCCGGAATCTGGAATCTGGAATCTGGAATCTGGAATCTTCAGCATGCGAATCATCGCAACGCGGTATTAATCAGGGATCTGTACAACAATAGTGCGCTCGACCCCCTGGCGGAGCACTTTTAGAATCGAGTGTGAACCCCAGGCGTGGGTCATGAGAAACGAGGCAAAGCTCGGGGCATCCATGATGGGTTGGCCGTCAATGGAGAGGATGACATCTCCCGCCAGAATACCGCCCTGCTCCGCAGGCATTTCCTGCGCAACATCCAGGACAAGCAACCCGGTCTTCCCGGGCACATGCAGGGCATCCGCAAGCGGGGGATTCAGCATTTCGGTGCTGAGGCCCATCAGCAGCCGAGGGTTGCGGGGCGTAAGCCCCGGAACAATCCCTTTGGCGGCTGGATCCAGCGCTCCGGTCAAATTGAAGGACAGGTTGGCGTTATTCTGCCGGGGTTTTCGCGCTTCAATCGACGCGGTCATGTTGCTCACGAGGCGTCCTTGCCTTATGACGTCCAGTTTCACCTCTGATCCGATGGGAGCATTTTGAACAAGTTGAATAAACCGCAGAGCGTCCTTGACCTCGTTGCCATCAATCTTCAGCACTATATCTCCGGAAATGAGCCCCGCCTTTTGCGCCGGGCTGTTCGGTTCGACACGCAGCACCGTAGACTCCGCGACCTATCGAGGAGTCCGAAGTATTCAGAAAAACGCCCAGCCAGCCGGTGCGGATATCCCCGCCCTGCTTGAGGATTTTGTCCGCAGAGGAGAGCAGTTGCGAAATAGGATAGACAACGGTTTGCATGTCCATCGGGTCCATGCCGGCTACAAAACCGATAACCCGGCGGTCCTTTGTAAGGATCGGCAGACCTATTTCCGGAAAAGGCCGGTTCGTTTTCATCACCCATGCCCCGGGATCCAGCGAGCCGGGGCCCGTGCCCACGGAAAGGACTTGTGCCTCCCGATACTCCGATTTATCGGGATTTTCCATCTATGGGCGCCATTACCATGACGCCGTCTTTTATTTCGCACTGAACACAAACAGGCGTCTTTTGAAGCTTGCCTTCCAGCAATTGTATGACCGCGACTCCATTGCTCTGATCGATTCCGACCAGTTTGCCTCCCCACTTCTGTCCTTTAGCGGCGGTTACCACAATCCTGGCGTTGCCTTCATGGATATCCACCCAACGGTATCCCAGATACGTCAGTATATGGTTCTGGTGATCAAGGACGATTCCAATGGACGGGAAATCCCGGATTATAACCGGGCTGTAGTTGGCAATCTGTTTCCCGTTTATTTGAACTGTGTTTTTGGCGCCGCGCGTCTCGACGATGATGTTGACTCTTACGAGAGTCGTCACCGACTCTTCGTTGGCAGTTTCCTCGAAACCAAATCCTGCAGTAAATGGCGCACATAATAATAGGGAGCCGCACGTCAAAATGCAAATAAGCGGGATGGATGAGATATGCAAGGCGTGGCGCATAGCAGCTTAATGGCTCACATTCTGGATAAAATACTCTTCGGACATCTGACCGTATCGCATTGGGATTGTTTTGGGCAGCGGCAGACGAACCGGCACAGGGCGATTATCCGGCCCAGGCATCGTGTATTCCACATAATCCATATCCTGCACTTCCTGCATATCCCGAATTTCCGCGGCCATCGAATCAATGACAGGCTCTTGCTTCAGCATGGCAGGAGGTCTAACCCTCTTTGCCGATTTGATCGGTTCCGGTGCCGCCGGCTTATTCCGCACACGCGTTGCGAGATTCGTGCCGGGGCCGCTTTTAACTTCCTTTGCTTCCACGGCTATGGGTGCACGTGCGCCGGCAATCTGCGGTGACGTAGATGCCGGATTAAAGACTGTCCGGCAGGAAGCATAAAAAACACCGAAGCACAAAATCGCCAGGCAGGAGGAGGCCAGCGCAAGTTTTCGGAACGAGGGCCACTCCAAGCCATGCATCCACATGCTTTCGAAAACCGGAGAGCCGTCCATGCGCTCTGCGCATACCGATCTCTCTCAGGACTGAAGTCTCGAAATCAGGGGGCGCCTTAACGCGCTGAATTCGGACACCATCCGGCGCAATTGCTGGGCATCCGACATCTCCTTGCCGCAGCTCAGGCACTGCCGGGCATGGCGCTCCATTCCAAAGCGGCCGGAAAAATCAAGTCCGCCCTCCAGGTAATCTTCCAACGTTCGATGAAATGTTCTGCAATTCATAGCAATTACCTAAACGTAGTGCTCCAGTTTTCTTTGCAGCAATTCTCTCGCCCTGTGCAGCCGGGATTTAATGGTTCCCGAAGAACAGTTCAACACCTTGGCGATGGTTTCATACGGCAGTTCCTGAACTTCTTTCATAATGAAAGCGGTTCGGTATTTCTTGGGCAGGGACCGTATGGCGTCTCCCAAAACCCGGCTGCTTTCCTTTCGCAAGATCTCATCACTTGGGCTGCGCCGGGGATCCGTTATCTCAAACTCGCGCCCCTCTTTTTCCCCCGGCTGCCGGCTGCCCATAACGTTTTTATAAAACACCTGACCGCGCCGCTTCCGGTATCGGAGCTCATCGATGGCCAGGTTGGTCGCAATACGATATATCCAGGTGGAAAACTGGTATAGGTTGCTGTATCGGTCGATGCTCCGATAGACCCTGAGAAAAGTCTCCTGGCTCAAATCCACGGCAATGTCGTAGTCTCCGACCATCATATTCAAATAGTTGGTGATAGAATCCTTATACCGGGCGACAAGCTGCGCAAAAGCCTCATCATTTCCGGATATGAATTCGCTCACCAGACTATTGTCCGTGACAGAAGCGCTCTGTCCGAGATCAACGTCAAGGCTTCGCATCCCTACGGTTTCTTCCCCAATTCCCAGAACTCAAAAATCTTTCCTCAGGCATCAACACCATTATTTTCATCCAGTTACGTCCGGTCGGAATCAGTCCTCTTCAAACTCCGGATATTTATACGGAATCATCATGTTCAGGTTCCGGATTATTTCATATCCATCCAGTTGCCGGCGATGTTCAGACCCACCTCTAGGGGCACCAAAAGCTGGGCAGCCCCTTCCATCTCCTGTCGAACCAGGCTATATACGCTGTCCGCTTCCTTTTCCGCAGCTTCGAGGACCAGCTCATCATGCACCTGGAGTAAAATTTTAGCCGACGATTGCCTTTCGCTCAAAGCTCGATGGATTCGGATCATGGCGATCTTGATAATATCCGCCGCCGTCCCCTGAATCGGGCTGTTGACCGCAATCCGCTCGGCAAAATGCCGCACATTGCTATCCTTGCTGTTTATATCCGGAATCGGCCGAATGCGGCCGAACAGAGTTTTTGAATACTCCAGCCGGCGCACTTCTTCCAGCGTGGAGTCCAGCCATGCCCGGACTCCGCGATAGCGTTGGAAGTACGCATCAATAAAAGACTGGGCGTCTTCCCTTGATATGCCAAGCGTTTTGGACAGCCCGAAAGCAGAAAGTCCATAGACGATCCCGAAGTTGATGACTTTCGCCCGCCGGCGGCATTCCGCCTTGTTGGCCAGCTCCTCTGCGCTGAAAACCTCCCGCGCCGTCCGCTCATGGATATCTTCTCCCGCCCGAAACGCGCTGATCAGGACCTCATCTTCGGAGAGGTGCGCCAATATGCGAAGCTCCACCTGCGAATAGTCCGCGGCGATCAATACATTCCCCTTTTCGGGAACGAAAGCGCCCCGGATCAAGCGTCCCAAGTCGGACCGGATCGGGATGTTTTGCAGGTTGGGATCCGAGCTTGATAGCCGTCCGGTGGCTGCGCCCGTTTGGTTGAAAGAAGTATGGACCCTTCCGGTCCGAGGGTGAATCAACGCGGGAAGAGCATCCACATAGGTGGATTTAAGCTTGGAAATCTGCCTGTATTCGAGGATTAATTTGGGGATCTCATAGGTTTGCGCAAGTTCTTCGAGGACCGCCTGATCCGTGCTGTATCCTCCGGTTTTGCGTGTTTTTTTCACTGCCGGCAGGTTGAGCTTCTCGAAGAGGACTTCGCCCAGCTGCTTGGGTGAATTGATATTGAACTCCATTCCGGCAGCCTGGTAAATCCTGCCGGTAAGATCCGCCAACTGCTTTTCCATTGCTGCCGACATCTGCTGCAGCATCCCGCGATCCACCTTGATCCCCGCGCGTTCCATATCCGCAAGCACCGGCACCAATGGGAGCTCTATTTCCTGGTAAAGTTTCCGCAGTTGGAGCTGATCCAGGCGAGAGCTCAGCAGCGCATACAGTGATCGCACCGATTCCAGACGCCGGCAGAGACTATCGACGATTTTTTCCGGTTCGGGAAGGAGGGAACCCTGCCGGTTGGATTTCTCATCATCAAGACGAGATGTGCAACTGATCCAGAGCCCAATGTTTCAAAGAATAATCGCCTGCATTGGGTGCGACCAAAAACGCCATAAGCATGACATCGTCCGGGATTCTTGCCACGCGGATCCCGCGGTTTTCCTGGGAAAGAAGGTACAGCTTGGAATCCCAGCAAACGCTTTGGACCAATCCGTCTTCTGCCAGACGGCGCCAGCATTGCGCCAGGCTTTCATTTTTAAAATCGATCAGGATCGCGCTTCCAGCATTCTCCCCGGACACAGGCAATTTCAGCGGTTTTTCGATTCAGCACTCCTTCCGCATGATAAAGCTCCACGTATAGCCGGGATTGCCGGACCATCGTCTGCAGGAAATCATCGACTCCGGAACTCGCCAGCCACTCCCCCTTTAAAGGCTCCTGCTTTTCTTCTTCGAGAAATTCCTTCATGAGCGTCTTGAACTCAAGCTCTGAAAATAACTCGAAGGCAGCTTTGCGATCGGGTTCGCACAAAACAAGAGACTGAAGATCCAGTTCTAACGGCAGATCCCTGTGAATCGTTACCAGTTCCCTGCTCATCCGTATCAGTTCCACATTATCGCGCAGGCTCTCCTGATAGGTTTTTCGCTTTACCTTATCCCAGTTTTGGAGAGTGTTTTCCAGGCTGCCGAAAGTCTGAATCAGCTCTTTAGCGCCCTTTTCTCCGATACCCGGCGCACCCGGGACATTGTCCGAAGCATCCCCCCATAATCCCAGCAGGTCCGCAACCTGATCGGGATTGACGCCCATTTTCTCTACGACCTTCCGGGCATCCAGCAACGTATCCTTTGCGGTATCGAGGACCTGAACGTGATCCGACACCAGCTGCAGCATGTCCTTGTCGCTGGTCACGATAACGGAATCAAGCCCTTGTTGTGTCGCTTTCAGGGAAAGCGTTCCGATCACATCGTCCGCTTCATAGCCGGCATGGCTGATAACGGGCACACAGAAAGCCTCGCAAGCTTTTAGGATATAGGGGATCTGCAGAATCAGATCTTCCGGCATAGGCTTGCGCGTCGCTTTGTACGCCTGATACTTCTCGTGCCGAACGGTGGGTCCCTCGAGATCCAGCGCAACGCCTATGTATTCCGGTTTCTGTTCCTGTATGAGCTTGCGCAGCATCGAAATAAATCCGAAGACGGCATTGGTGGGCAGGCCCTTGGCATTGCTCAGATTGCGAATAGCATAGTATGCCCGGTAGATATGCGACATGCCATCAATCAGGAAAAGGCGTTTCGGGCTCATAGAATTTCCTCAATTCCATTGAAAAGATAATTTCGGTGACAGTCACCATAACCTAGAATTTCCACCAGGTGGAAATTCGGTGACAGGCGCCATAACCTCGAAATTATATCAAACGCAAATTCCATATAAATTCAATAAAATGAATAAATTGGAGAAATTATAGTTTTGGGACATCCACAGATAAATCAATGGTTGAAATCAGCAGTCCCCCATAAAAACCCTTTATTATTCATATGATAGAATTTGGGGATTATGGTGACTGTCACCGAAATTATTGCTCATCGCCGGCCTGCCTTCTTTTTGGCACGCGGATGGCACGATTGATAGACCCGCACCAGTTGCTCCACAGAAACGTGCGTATATTTCTGCGTGGTGGAAAGGCTCTCGTGCCCCAGCAATTCCTGGATGGCGCGTAGATCGGCGCCGGCACCGAGCATGTGTGTGGCAAAAGTATGTCGCAGCGTATGCGGATGAACCTTCAATTTCTGGGACAGGTATCCGACATAGCGGTCCACGAGGTTTCCCACGCTGCGGCTGGTCAGCCGCGCTCCTCTGAAATTCAGGAATACCGCTTCCGACAACGCCGAAATCTCTTTTGCGCGCGGTTTGCCCGCTTGTATCAAATTTCCTCTTGCCTGAAAGTACGACTCTATGGCTTCCGCCGCTCTCCTGCCAAACGGGACGATGCGCTCTTTCCGGCCTTTGCCCACCACTCGCACAAGCCCCTCGTTGAGACTGACGTCTCCCAAATCCAGCGCGACCAGTTCACCGGCCCGGAGTCCCGCGCCGTAAAGCAATTCGAGAATGGCGCGATCACGTTTCCCGGTATCCGTGCCCGTGTCCGGCGCTTCAACGAGTTTCGTCACCGCGTCAATCGCCATGTAATCGGGCAAACGGCTCTCCAGTTTCGGCGAAGAAACGATCCTGGCAGGATTTGCCCGAATGGCTCCCTGTGTGGACAGAAACTTCATGAACGAACGGAGAGTCGCCAGCTTTCTGGCGACAGAGGATTTCTTATTGGATCTTTGGTAAAGCTCCCCGAGGAATTCGCGGATGGTAAGATTGTCAATCTGATCCAGGTCGGGCGCGGGACGCTGCGAACCATCCGGAGCAATAGTCAGGAAAGAATAGAACTGCTCAAGATCCGAAGCATAGTTGCGAATAGTGTGGGCGGATGCGTTGCGCTGATAGCGCAGATACTCGAGAAATTTTTCAATCCAGGAAGACAGTGTATCTGGCATATTGCTCTCAGGCACATACAGCGCATTTACATTTTCAACGACTCAATCCATTGGTCCATCGTCTCAAGAGCCTCTTGAACCTGAAGGCGATGCCTTTCCTTTTTGTCTCTGGAGTGGGATCTGAATCCTGCCGGCGCATCCGATAGAATACCGAAACTCATGTTGACCGGCTGAAAACTTTCCACAGCGGCGTTGCTAATGTAATGCACCAGACTGCCGCATGCCGTGAAGCGCGGCGGAGACAGAGTATCACGGGCTTGCGCCAATCGCGCGGCATTGATGCCTGCCAGAAGTCCGGTGGCGATAGATTCAACATACCCTTCCACACCACAAATTTGTCCGGCAAAAAAAAGCTCCGGCTTATTCCGCGCCTGCAGGGACGGGAAGAGAAGTCCAGGGGACTGAATATATGTATTTCTATGAATCTGTCCGAAGCGCAGGAATTCCGCATTTGCCAGGCCGGGGATCATGCGAAAGACGCGACTCTGTTCCGGGAATCTCAGATGGTTTTGAAAACCGACCAAGTTGTAGCAATCGGCCATGAGATTCTCGAGCCGCAGCTGCACGGCGGCGTAGGGCCGGTTCCCTGTGCGAGGGTCCGTCAGGCCCACCGGTTTCATCGGGCCAAACCGCAACGTATCCACGCCCCGACGCGCCAATTCCTCGATCGGCAGGCAGCCTTCGAAATACATGGCTTTTTCGAACGATTGCAGCGGCGCCGATTCGGCGCTTACCAGCGCATCGTAAAAGCGGAGATATTCCTCTTTTGAAAAAGGGGCGTTGAGATAGTCTTCTCCTCCCTTGCCGTACCGCGATGCCGCAAATAGTATGGAACGGTCGAGCGTGCCGGCATCAACAATCGGGGAAATGGCATCGTAAAAATAGAGATTCCCGCGCCCGGCAAATCGGGCAATGGATTCCGCCAAAGGATCGGACGTCAGCGGCCCCGTGGCAACAATCGTAATGCCTTCCTCGGGCAACTCCGTGACCTCTTCCCGCAGAACGGTGATCCGCGGCATGCGCAGGATCTCTTCCGTCAGACGGTCGGCAGAACTTATCTCTATCCACCGCCAAAGCGTGGCCGGCGGGAACCTTCACCTCATCCGCAATGCGCAGCAACAGGCTGTCCAGCCGGCGCAATTCCTGCTTCAGGAGGTAGGGCGCGGTTCCCGGCAGATCCGATTTGAGAGAATTGCTGCAAACCAACTCGCCCAATTGGTCTGTCCTATGCGCCGGTGTGGAAACCACAGGGCGCATTTCATAGAGGCGCACATCGAATCCCTTGCGCGCAACCTGCCACGCGGCCTCTGATCCCGCCAGACCTCCGCCTATCACCGTGACAATTGGCTTCATCTCAAGATTCTAGTGGATGCGATGACGGAGAACAATACCGCGCGGGAGAACGAAATACTTCCCATGAAACCTATCAGGTGATCAGGCATCAGAGCGAAAACAGCCCCTTTATTCACCGGTTGCCGAACATCGGGAAAATTTCGGCTTCCGCCGGACTGGCACTGAAATAGAGGGCGCTTCTGACGCACTTCTCACCTTTGTTCCGTTTGCCGGCTCCCTGGACACCGCCGAATCACTGACATTGCCTGCTTCATGCTGTTTACTGTGACGGCTATCACGGAATCCGTCGCCAAAAATCCCCAGTACAATTCTGTACAGCGGGACCTGTTTCAATCTTCGGCGATCATATCCGGAATATTTTTCTGAAAGCTGCGCGGCGCACTGCCGATAAGAAAAGAGGCGCAAATTCAAACCTGAATTATTGGATGCGGCACGTATTAAACAAGGACGACGTGTTTAGCTGCCATTAATCATTAGGATCAGATATGTCCATGGCAAAGCAAATAACTCAAAGGCTCGAAAACTCAAAGCCCCAAATCCTGGTGCGCCAAATAGAATTAATCTCGTGACGAAAATCACAATTACCCATAGATTCTGCTGCCGATATCTAGCCGAATAGGTTATTCCGGAGAAAACTTCCATGAGGAGTATTCCAGTTTCTCGACTGCATCAGCAAGCCGGTTTCAGCTTGGTGGAACTCAGCGTAACGCTGGCTCTCATATTGGCCTTAAGCGGATTCGCCGTATTGAACATTACCGCAATATTGCCCGGGATGCGGGCAAATGAGGCTATGTATCAAGCGGTAGCTCAATTGCGCAAAGGCAGAGAATCAGCCATCGCGCAACGCCGGAATATTGAAGTGAGTTCCTGGGAAACAATCAAATACAGCTGGTCCGGCATGATGTACCGACCGGAACAACGGTCTTGAGCGACTGTCCAACTACAAACAAAAGCGAGTTCCAATTGTTCGCAGGTGTCCCGGACAGTCCTGATTCTTTTGGCAGCAGTACTGCAGTAGATTTCGGCGGCTCGGCGACATTGACATTCCAGACCGACGGCATTCTGGTGAACGCTCAGGGCAATCCTCTCAATGGCTCTATCTTTCTCGGCCTGCCCGGCCATCCCGAAACGGCACGTTCCGTGACAATTTTGGGTGCCACGGGGCGGGTTCGAAGCTACCGGTGGACCGGAGACTCATGGATTCAATAAGAGGAAACACATGCGAACCATAAAAAAGCCCTGCGGGAATCAGTCCGGATTCACCCTTGTTGAGACCTTGATGGCCATCGTTGTACTGAGCGGCGGGCTGCTGGCGCTCGCAACCGCATTTGCGCAGGGCATGATTATCATGATGAGTTCCCATCCACACCAGGTCGCCAAGGAAAAAGCCTCCGAGGCTATTGAAAGTGTTTTTACATCTCGAGACACCAGGATCATTGCCTGGGCCCGCATTCGAAATGTCAGCCAGGGCGGCATATTCCTGGACGGGCCCCAACCGCTGTGCGGACATGGCCCCGATGGTTTGGCAAACACGGCCGATGACGCGACTCAGGAGCAGGAAAGCGAGACGCTGCCGGGACCTGACAACCTGTTGGGGACTGAGGACGACATCGTCGTTCCTCTAGGCGGCTTTACGCGCGAGGTGGAAATAACGGACATCGGCGCCAACCTTCGCCAGATCCGTGTCATCATTCGTTATCAGATTGGTCCTTTGACCCGCCAATACGAATTGGTGTCGTACATTTCTTCTTTTGCTTAGTCTGGCTGCATTAGCCGGTCTTGGAGTAATGCATGTCTAAAAGAGGCTGCATGAGAAAAGAACAGGGATTCAGCAATGTTGAAGTGCTGATATCAGTGGCCATTACGCTTATCCTGTTGGGCGGGACGATGGGTCTCGTTCAATAGCAGCGTGGGCTTGAGCGAGGAATCCAGGCTGATGGCGGACCTGGGGCAAAATCTGCGCACCGGAATAAATTTTACAGTCCGGGATTTCCTCACCGCTGGTTGGGGCATACCTACCGGAGGCATCCCTATCCCATCCGGCGCCGGTGCGCTTGCGGTTAAACGACCGGGCCCTCCGGGAACAGATTACATCTTTGACTCATTAGCCATTGCCGCAGTCAATCCAGGAGCAGGATTGGGCCCCGCGTCAAACGGCCAGGCAACGGACATGGTTAATATTTTGTATTCAGATAATACGTTGCCGTTGAACCAAACGCCGCTTGCGGCCATTGCGGCAGATGGCTCCAGCGTCACCGTGAACGCCGGAACACCCATCACGGGAATCAGCAATCCCATCAGTGCCGGCGATCTGATTGCCTTCAGCAATGCTCTGGGAAACACGATGCAGTATGTCTCGAGAGTGTCCGGACAGACAATATTCTTTGATGCAGGGGATCCTCTTCGTTTGAATCAGCCCGCAGCCTCTCAAGGATCGATCACACAGATCAAAAACGGCGCCGTATTCCCTCCGACTACCGCAACGAGGGTCTGGCTGATAACCTACTACCTGGACATCACAACAGATCCCGAAATGCCTCGCCTTATCCGTCGGGTCAACAATAAGCCGGGTGAGGCGGTTGCTCTTGTCCTGGATGACTTTCAATTGAGTTACGATCTGGTGGACGGCGTGACGAATCCAACCAGTGTTGAAGACTCCAACGGCTCCCAACTCCCCCAATCAGATCCGGAAAGCCAACATTTTTATCTCAGGCAGATCCACCTGCCAGGGTTCGAGATACCGGGGATTTTTTGCGGAGAACACTTACAACTCAGGTCAGCCTGCGCAGCCTGTCATTCATTGACCGCTATCTCTAAAAGGTAAAAGAGTATGAAGATACAAAGCGAACAAGGCATGGCGTTGATTACAACTCTTTTAGTCCTGGTCCTGCTCGGCACACTCCTCGGGGGATTTATTGTTTCGGTCAATTCAGACCAGGGACTTATCGGTGTCGATCGAGAGCAAAACCGGGCTTTTTATGGTGCGCTGGCTGGGTTGGAGCAGCTCACCGCCAACGTGGGCACGCTTTTCGACTCCAATTATGCCCCCACAGTGGCCCAGATCAATGCGCTTACGACA
>CAVRAD010000014.1:0-14862 GCA_963718845.1 uncultured Acidobacteriota bacterium | reverse complement strand
ACGCCGCCCTCCGTATCCAATGTTGCATTTGTTTCACCGGGGGGAGGATCAGGATATCAGATAAGTTTCCCTGTGGATGCCCAGGGAAAGCCGCGAGCCGATACACGCACAATCCCGTCAGGTCCATACGAGGGTCTCATAGGACTGCTCACTCCATACACGATGACGGCTACGGCCCGCACTCCTAGCAGCGCTGAAGTCAGAGTGCAGCGAAGCCTGCAGACAGTAGCCGTGCCTGTCTTCCAATTCGGGATCTTCTCAGAAACCGATCTGAGTTTTTTTGCTGGTCCAAACTTTGACTTTGGCGGCAGAGTACACACGAATGGAAATCTTTACCTGGCGGAAGGAAACGGGAACACCGTAACCATGAGAGACCGGGTTACCGCCGTCGGAGAAATTATTCGAACAAATCTGAGCAATGGCTGGGATACAAATTCCAACTACACCGGCACCGTAAGCGTAGCAAGGGCTCCGGGAGCCTATAGAAGTCTTGCCAGAAGCGAAGGGAGTCTTGTGGGAACAATCGGCTCCGCAGTCAACAATCCAACCTGGACGAATCTCTCCATTAGCACCTACAACGGCAACATACGAAACGGACGGACCGGAGCACGCCGGATGGATCTTCCTTTGGTAAGCATGGGAGCCACGCCGGTAGATCTGATTCGAAGGCCGCCTCCTAACGAAAATGCCGCAAATCCGGATGTATTCGCCCAACGATTCTTTGCCTTGGCAAGTTTACGAATAATCCTCTCCGATACCGCAGCGGATATTACGGCTTTGCCCACTGTCACTGCGACAGCCCCGATGCAGTTAACGGGGATTGCGAACGGTACCCCTTTCGCCGTTGCTGATACCAGTGCGAACGGATTTCGGAGCACTGCGGGCACCTCATTGATTGATGGATTCATCAAAATGGAAATGCAGGATCAGGCAGGGAACTGGCAAGACGTCACCAGTGAAATCCTGGATTTGGGAATCGCCGGCCAAGACCTGACATCACCCAATCCTATTTGCGCCAATCAGCCAAATGCGATCATTCGTCTTCAACGATTGCAGGACAATCCTCCATCCTGCGTAGGCGCGGCTAATCAATACTGGCCTAATGTATTATATGACACACGAGAAGGCATATTGCGCGATAATATTTCTACGACCCTTTATCGCCCTTACCTTGGCGGCGTTGTGCATTACGTCGAGCTTGATGTAAACAACCTCTCCCGTTGGTTCACCGGCGCTATCGGCGTAAGCGGCAGCACTGCCATGAATACCACCGGATATGTTGTTTATTTCTCCGATCGGCGCACAAATCGCAATGCGGCGAATCAGGAAACGGCAGAGTATGGTTTTGAAGATAAGGTAAACCTTACAGATGTTACTAATGGCTTGCCCAACAGTGGCTTGGATACTGGCGAAGACGTCAACGGCAACGGCACTCTCGACATTTATGGCGAAACCCCAATCCTGCCGCCTGGAGCTTCTTCTCCGCTTGACGCTAATGCCCGCCCATGGACTAATACCGGAGTCACGGCAGCCATCGCAAGGAAAAACCGTCCTATTTTTTTCCGACGCGCCTTAAAACTGGTCAATGGTGAAACTATTAGCCTGGGGTTCAACGCTACCATACCGTTTGGATTGGCGGTTACCTCCGAAAACCCTGTGTACATTCAAGGCAACTATAATGCATCGGGCGGAACCTTTGCCGGCAATCATGTGGCGGCCTCTGTGATTGCCGACGCGGTTACCCTTCTTTCAAACTCCTGGAACGATCGCAATTCCTTTAATTGCCCGCACTCTCTCGGCTCCACTTGCAACGGCGGCCTGACCGGGCGAACAGCAACGACAACGTGGTACAGATTGGCAATCATTGCCGGTAAAGGTAGAACCTTCCCTTACCCCGACACCCTATACCAGGACTTCGGAACAGACGGCGGCGTTCACAACTTCCTTCGTTATCTGGAAAATTGGGGTGGTCAGACGCTGAATTATCGCGGATCGATCGTTAGCTTGTTCTTTAATCGCCAAGCCACGGGCACATATAAATGCTGCACCAACGTCTACTCGCCGCCTTCACGTGGCTACAACTTTGACGTGGAGTTCCTGCAGCCCAACCTCTTGCCACCGCGCACGCCAATGTTTCGCGATGTCAACATTACCGGATTTACGCGGATGACCTTGCCCAGCCAATAGGAACCATCCGCATTGGTTCACTAAAGCTTGGCATTTCGGATTTAAGACAGGCATTCTGTTCCCCGCTCTCTTGCGCTTTGACAAGACCATCTAAAGCTTTTCGGTTCTGGCCGGAGTGCCCGACAATAGGGCCTTTATGCGACCCACACGCTGCGGGAACGGGGACCGTCAAACTCGCAAAAATAGACAGCCTGCCAGGTGCCGAGCCGCAGCTGTCCGTCCTCGACGATAACCTGAACCGAAGACCCCATCATGCTTGCTTTGACGTGCGCCGCAGCGTTGCCTTCAGAGTGTTTGTACTCCGCCTGCCAGGGAACCGCTTTATCCAGTGCGTCTGCGATATCGGACGCAACATCCGGATCCGCATTTTCATTGATCGTAATTCCTGCGGTTGTATGCGGCACGAAAACAGTGACGACTCCGTTGTTCATCCCGAGATTCGATATCGCCGATTGAACTTCCCTGCTGATATCCACAAACTGAGTGTGCCTTTGAGTGCGAATTGAAAATGATTTCATTGAGATATCCTCGATAGATAATAGCCTTTTCTGAAAAGCTCCCGAGGCCGCAGCGAACACAATCACGGCTGGTTCAGGCGCAACGGCGCCATTGCCGTATCGCGCTGCAAATAGCGCGTCCCGACAAGCCAGAGCACCCCGGCAGCAAGAAACATCAGCCCGACCACAAAGAACGATTTGTTCATATCGCCATACCGGTCATTCAGGAATCCGATGACGACCGGCGAAATGACATCCCCGAGAGCATGAATAACAAAAATGTTGAACGCGAACGCCGCGGCGCGCATGGAGGGATGAGTGACATTGGCCAGGATAGTATTCGTCGGGCCCGTATTGAAAAACAGGCAGAAGCACGCGAGAAAAACCATTACCCAGATCGCCCAGGGGAAAGGGGCCCGGAGTGCCGCGAGAAATACCGGGAACCCGACAATCATCGCAGCGCCGGAAACGAGAAAATAGGATCCCGGGAAACGATCGCGCAGCTTGTCCCCCGCGATTCCCCCGAGGAGCGTGGCACTGAGTCCCGCCACTGCCGTGATCGCGCCGAAGATGATCGTGGAGTTTGCAGGCGCGCCAGGCCGGGTTTCAAGATAATAGGGCATCCAGAAAGCAATTCCCCCGATCGCAAAAGTCATGGCCGTCTGTCCCAGCGTGCACAGCACATAGGATGGGGTTCGCACCAATATCCAATAATCTTTCCATTTCACCGGCGCAGGCTTGAGGGTCTGCCTGAAGTCCGGATCTCCGCGCGGAGATTCCTGCATCCGCAGACTCCGCAGCCCCAGCGCAACTCCGGGCAATGTCACAAGAAAGAAGGCCCAGCGCCAGCTTTCTTGTTTAAGCCCGATCCAGACAGCGCCCCAATTTCCAATATCCGAGTTCGCCACCCAACCGCCCAGGACGTAACCCAGGGCGCTCCCCACAGGAATGGCGACGTAAAACCAGGACATCACTTTGCCACGGATCTTCAGCGGGAACATATCGGAAATCATGGCAGGAGCTACCGGTCCGTAGGCAGCCTCGCCGATCCCTACGAAGCAGCGCGTAAGCAGCAACAGGACGAAAGTCTGCGCAAGTCCGGAAGCGCCGCTGGCCAGACTCCAGAGAAGAACACCCAAAGCGATCAGTCCCCAGCGCGACCGTCTTTCCGCCAGCCGCGCAAATACGGGCGCGCCGATCATGTAGGTCAGCATAAAAGCGGTTCCCAAAAGCCCCAGCAGAGCATCTTCAGGTTTGAATCCCAGTTGTGCCTGAAACCAGTGCATCCAAGCGTTCAATACATTGCCGCCCGCTGCACCCACTTCCCCATTTTGATTAAAGAAAGTTTTTTTGATGGGCCCTATCACCGCCGACAAAACCTGGCGATCGATATAATTAAACAGGTTGATCAGAATAAGGAGCGCCAGTGCCGATTTTGCGCCGGGGAATTGGACATCAGGACCTTGATAACGGCTGGCTTCATAAAACTCCCGTCAAAAGCAAATTCCTTTGGAGTGCGGCAGCTTTCTGCCGCTTTGGAGTTTATAGTTTCCAGTTCACAGTTCCCAGTTTGTATTTGCAAAACAACTGGGAACTGGAAACCGGGAACTGGGAACCCATCAAACGGCAGCAAGCTGCCGCACTCCGAAAAGATTGCACACCCGCTATTTTAGAATGGACCGGGCTGTGGGACAATGAACCATTCAGGCGAATGCCCGGATGGACACAAAGGAGACGGCATGGACGAAGTCGATAAAATCCGGAATGAAATAAGCGCGGTGGATGAGCGCATCATCGAGGCGCTGGCGAACCGCCGCAAACTGGCGGAACAAATAATACAGGCCAAAGGCCTGACGGGAACCCCGATCCGGGATTTTTCGAGAGAAGAGCAGCTGCTGGCGGATCTCATTGCCAAGGGACGCAGCCAGGGGCTGGATGCACACCTGGTCACACGCGTCTTTCACGAAATCATCGACGATTCGATCCGTTCCCAGCAACTCCACCTCCTCGATTACGGCAAGACAGACGTGAATCGCGTCGCCTTTCAGGGAATCGAGGGCGCCTACAGCGAATTGGCAGGACGCAAACATTTCGCTCCTTACCTGGATCACACGCTTTTCACGGGCGTCTCCACGCTGGAGCAGGTCATCAACGCGATTGAAGACGGCGATGTCGATTATGGCCTTCTGCCGGTCGAGAACACCACGGCAGGAAGCATCAACGAAGTCTATGACCTCCTCTCCGTTTCACAGCTCTCCATCGTCGGCGAGGAAGTCCTGCGCGTCGAACACTGCCTGCTTGCCCTCGATGAAGTGCCCCTGGCCAGCATCCGACAGGTTTACTCTCATCCGCAGGCCCTGGCTGAATGCCTGAAGTTTGTGGCAAAACTGCCGAATTGCCAGGCGTTGCCCTATGAGGACTCCGCGATGGCGGTAAAAAGGGTAAAGGACGAAAAGGATCCGAGCCTCGCAGCCATCGCCAGTGAAGAAGCCGGGAAACTCTATGGTTTAACAATCCTGCGCCGTAATATTGAAGACCAGCAAAACAATTTCACCCGGTTTCTGGTCCTGGCCAAAAAACCGGCGGCGATAGACCTGCGGATCCCGTGCAAGACTTCTCTGATTATGGCAACTTCGCATGAAGAGGGATCCCTGCTGAAGGCTTTAAGCATGCTGCACGACTATAAAATCAACCTGACCAAGCTTGAGAGCCGCCCCATCCCAGGAATGCCTTTTCAGTACATCTTCTATATTGATTTTGAGGGAAATACGGCGGAAGTGCGCATCGCGGAAGCGATCGAAAAGCTGAGGTCGGCCACGACGTCACTCAAAGTCCTCGGATCCTATCCGGCACAGCACCGCGCCAAGACTTACCCCAGAGTTGAAACACTTGCCATCGGTCCGCCGGAAACGAGTTCCGAGCCGCCGGAGCCGCCCGCAGAAAAAAAAGCAAAGGTTGGATACAAGCTGGCAAGCCGGGACCACAAACCCGACGACACCATAATTGACGTGCGCGGCGTCAAGATCGGCGGTCCCGGATTCGTCGTGATTGCCGGACCCTGCGCCGTGGAGTCGCGCGAGCAAATACGCCAATGTGCCCGCTACGTCCGCGAATGCGGCGGCCAGCTGTTGCGCGGGGGCTGCTTCAAGCCTCGCACGTCTCCCTACAGTTTCCAGGGTTTGGGTTTCGAAGGTCTGCAAATGCTGGCGGAGGCGGGGAGAGAATACGACTTGCCCATAGTCACCGAGGTTCTATCTCCGGCAGATGTGGAGCCTGTGGCCCGATACGCGGACATCCTCCAGATCGGGGCGCGCAACATGCAGAACTTCAGTCTGCTGAGCGAGGCCGGCCGCTCCAATAGGCCCGTGCTGCTGAAACGCGGCATGATGTCCACCATGGATGAGTTCTTGAATGCCGCCGAATATATTCTCGATCGCGGCAATCACCAGGTGATTCTATGTGAGCGGGGCATCCGGACTTTCGAAACTGCGACGCGCAATACCCTGGACCTGGCATCCATCCCGATTCTTAAACGCCTGACCCACCTCCCGATCCTGGTGGATCCATCCCACGCCGCAGGCAAACGGGAACTGGTAATCCCGCTGGCTCTGGCGGCCCATGCGGTAGGGCCGCACGGGTTGATCGTGGAGATGCACCCGGACCCGGAAAAAGCTCTCAGCGACGGGCCACAGGCGCTGCACTTTTTCGAATTCGCGGATCTGATGCGGCGCATTTACCAGAGGTAAATGCAGAAGTGACTTGGCATCAGACACGTCGGAATCGGTATCGCTATCGGTATCGGTATCGCAAATCGCAATCGGCAGGTGGGAAGAGAAAAACCGAATCCCGATCGCGAGTCGCGATACCGATAGCGATTCCGATAGCGACTGAGCGCTACCCCCGGATGATGGAATTGCTGCGACGCTCCTGCTGGATCGTGGATGTCGGGTGCATGCCGTAATTGTGGCCCGGGAAAACCACCGTATCGCCCGGAAGCGTATACAGCTTATTGCGAACGGATTGCTCCAATTCCGCATACGAACCGCCGGGGAAATCCGTTCTCCCGACCGAGCCGACAAATAGCGTGTCCCCGGTAAAGACCATTCCGTCCAAATAGAGACACATGCCTCCCGGCGTGTGACCGGGCGTGTGGATTACTTTGAGTGCTACGGTCCCCACCTGAATCAAATTGCCGTCCGAGACCAGAATGTCCGCCGGCGGCGGTTCCTGGGCGCCAAACATATCCAGGATATTTGAAGGCGTGTCCAGAAGTCCTGCCGCATCCGCTTCATGAATGATAACTTTGGCACCTGTCCTTCGAACCATTTCCCCGTTTCCCATGGAGTGGTCGATGTGGCAATGCGTATTGACAATATATTTGATAGTCAGTTCGTGCGCTTTTGCTTCCTTGAGGAGCAGGTCATGCCCATCTGAAGGATCTATGAAAAGCCCTTCCTTCGCCTGTTCGTCCCCGATCAGATAACTGAAAATATTAAAATTGCCCACTTCAATCTGTCTGATAATCACAAGCTCTTCTCCCAGCGCGGCCAAGGCCGCATCCAAGTTTTCGAGGTTTACGGAGGCCGCGCGCGTTCAGCTGTCAGCTTTCAGCTCTCAGCTTCCCATAATGAAATTAAACTTCTTTGCATTTTGCAAAGAAGTCATGGATAAAATCTCTATCCACTATTGCCCTTGCATCATACTTTATTAAAGCCTTCGCGTCTTAGAGTCTTTGAGTTTACTGTTTACTATCCACGAACAGCCTGTTTCTGCTAAAATAGACGCTGAAGAAAGTGGAGCTATGAGAAACGGTTTTTGCAGCTATTATTATTACTGCTCATTTAAGGCCGGCCCCTGAGGGTTGCGTCCTTCCTTTCTTTGCGCATTCCAGAAAGAAAAACGCGGCCCACCATGAAATTGGCGGGCCGTTCGCATTTATGGAGAAAGAAAATGATTATCATATGTGAAACAAAAGCAACGGAAACGCAGATCGCCGCATTGCAGCAGAAGATCCGCGAGGCTGGCTTGGACGTGCACCGGTCCGATGGCGTGGAGCATACGATCCTGGGGGTCGTGGGCAACCGCAACAAGCTGGACATGGAGGCTGTATCCATGATGCCCGGCGTGCGCGACGTAGTGCTGGTTTCCACTCCATATAAGCTTGCGAGCCGCGAATTTCACCCGGAGGACAGCGTCGTGCGGGTCGGGGAAGCAAGCCTGGTGGGAGGAATGGAAATCGCCGTAATGGCCGGACCCTGTGCCATAGAAAGCGAAGATCAGATCGAAGCCAGCGCGGAATTTGTGGCCGCCACCGGCGCGCGGATCCTCCGCGGCGGCGCGTTTAAGCCGCGCTCTTCGCCATACGCCTATCAGGGTCTGGGGGTAGAGGGGCTGAAGCTGCTTCGGCAGGCAGCGGACAGACACGGTCTGGGAGTAGTAACGGAAGTGATGACGATTGAGCAGATCGATATGATATCGGAATATGCCGATCTGCTGCAGGTCGGCGCCCGCAACATGCAGAACTATCCTCTGCTGACGGCTCTGGGGCATGCGGGAAAGCCCGTTCTTTTGAAGCGCGGCATGTCGGCCACCATTCAAGAATGGCTGATGAGCGCCGAGTACATATTGACCGAGGGGAACCCGGATGTCATTTTGTGCGAGCGCGGCATCAGGACGTTCGAAACCGCCACACGCAATACCCTGGACCTTTCCGCCGTCCCGGTGATCAAGCATTTATCTCACTTGCCCATTATCGTGGATCCCAGCCATGGCGTGGGGAACCGCCGGTTCGTTGCCCCCATGGCAAGAGCGGCAGTGGCGGCCGGCGCGGACGGCATCATGATTGAAATCCACCCGAACCCCGACAAGGCTCTCTCCGACGGACCCCAATCCATGACCTTTGAGGATTTCGGCCTCATGATGAATCGTTGCCGGATCATCGCAACCACGATCGGCAGACGGCTCGGAAAGTCAAAGTGAGAGGCACACTATGAAAATTACTATCATCGGATGCGGATTAATCGGCGGGTCCATCGCCCTGGCTCTCAAACGGCGCCGGCCCGAAATTGTCGTTGCCGTTCTTGATCTGCCGGAGCGCCTCCCCGCCATTCGGGAGGCGGGAGTTGCGGACCAGCTCGGAACGTTGCAGGACGTCGCGTCCCACATTCCTGAAAGCTCCATCGTTATTCTGGCCACACCGGTGCAGACAGTCCTGGAAACCATCGCGCATCTTCATCCGTTCCTGAGGGAGCAGACGGTAGTCACTGATGTCGGAAGCACCAAAAAGCGGATCATGGCGGAAGCGCAGAAGCTCTTGCCTCCCGGAGTTCATTTCATCGGAGGCCATCCCATGGCCGGATCCGAGCACTCCGGGGTCGAAGCCGCCGACCCGCTCCTTTTCAGCGACAAAGTCTATGCGCTCTGCCCCTACCCGGACACTCCTCCGGATGCCTTGCTGTCTCTCATGGATCTTGCCGAGAACCTTCTGGCACTACCCATTACCGTCGATCCGGCAGAGCACGACCGGATCATGGCAATGGTCAGCCATCTGCCTCAGCTTATCTCAGTGGCACTCATGAACACCGCTCTGGCGGGAGACGCCGAACACGCCATGCTGGATAAACTCGCGGGACGCGGCTTCCTGGACATGACGCGGCTCGCCGCTTCGGACTTCGGGATCTGGAAAGGGATTCTCGAAACGAATCGCGATGCGATCCGCGATGCGGCATCTCAATTCGGACAAAGCCTGGCCCTCTTAAGCAGCGGGAATCCGGACCTCAATATAGAGCTTGCATGGGAAGAGGCCGGCAAGCGCAGGCGGAAAATGGGGCCGGAAAGCCTTGCCCGGCCGCGAAAACACGATTTGCGCAGCATGATCGATCGCTATGACAAACAGATTCTTACAGCCCTGGGACATCGCATCGAGATTGCGCGCAAAATAGGAAAACTGAAAGTTAACCAGGCTGTGCCCGTTGTGGATCCAGACCGAGAGCGGCGCATGATGGCACCGCGCAGGGAGTGGGGGAAATCCCTCAGCTTGCCCGAGGAACTCGTCGAAGAGCTCTTTGCCGTCATCCTGAAGCACAGCTCCCGCATCCAGGAATTTCGGTGACAGTCACCATAACTCCCAAATTAGAGGAGAAGGAGCTGATGCGGATACTTCATCGATAATTTGGGAGTTATGGTGACTGTCACCGAAATTCCATCTAGAGTCGGAATGTGTAATTGAACTTGAAGCGGAAATTTGTTTGGACGGACTCAAACCGGCTCATATCGTTTTCCTGCCAATTGTGGTTGAACACAATAAAGAATTCCCTTCCGGGCTTCAGGATCCAGCGGAGGCGGCTCTGCAATCCGATGTTCCGTGAATCGGTATCGTATTGTACAAAGTTGGTAAGAGTAATGAATGGAGTGAAGGAATAATCCAGCCGGTACATCATTATGCTTGTATCGAAATTTCCCTCTTTGAGCTTGATCCAGTTTTTTTCGATGCTGAGCGACGTTCTGAGGTGGCGCCCCTTCCTCCAGATCAGTTCTCCCCTATAGCTACGCTGCGTCCCGGAATAAAAGGATCCCACGCTCACATCGCTCATGATCGATATCGGCCTGCTCTCCGATGAAAAAAACATCATGTTATGGGAGTTGAAGTCATAGGTGCCCGCCGGGAGAATAACGCCATTCTGCCAATTAATCATCCAGGGTTCAAAAAGCTGCTCCTTGTTCCATTTCCATTCGTAACCCGCAAAGTCTCCGCTGTTGAACTCCCAGCGGAACGGATTAATCGTCATTTCCTTTGACTCCCAGGCTCCCTTGTCCAGTCTATAATAGTCCGAGTATTCTATCTCGAAGGACATCCGGCGGATATTCCAGAACTCCGGCCGCGGGCTGATTTCGATGCCCCCCGATGAAATCCGGACTCCGTCGCGGGGCACGAAACCGAGCGCCGGATTGTAGTTCTCTCCGATATTGATCCACTTGTATTGGGCCGACACCAGATCGTTGGGATAGGAAATCATTCCCCCATAAGAAGTATCGTGATTTTTAAGACCGGAAGTCCAGGTCTTGGAGCCAAATAGTGTCAGGTTCATGCTTTTCCGGCGGTTCAGGAAGTTGGATGTGCCCAGTTTCAGATCCACTCCGCCCATCTGATTGCTGGTTTGCCCTGTAGGATCTCCGTTGGAAAATATTGCGCCGGCATACGACTGGCCCAGGAAGTTCGCCTTTATTCGTCCGACAGCGAGGTTTTTGCTCGCGACTTCCGGGTTGTCCGCATCCTCGTGATCGTCCAACCTGCCGGTTTGGACATCCAATAATCCCACGTCGAACCTTCCTATTTTTCCCGTTAGCTTTTCTCCGGCACGAAGAGGGACTTCGTAGCTCCGGCCGGAATCCTGAATCATGCCGATGCGCCGGGAGAAGAAAGGAATGATGTCACCGCCCGCGCCAAATCCGGGCGGCCCGTGCCGATCCTCTTTGGCGAAATCGAAAATGCCTGCATCTTCCAGAAAGAAGGACCGCTTCTCCGGATAAAAAAGAAGGAAACGGGTCAGATTGATCTGGCGAGTGTCCACCTCCGTTTCCGCAAAATCGGTGTTGATCGTCGTGTTGGAAACCAGATTGGATGTAATCCGGTAGGAAATGTCCACTCCCGCATCGGGCTCGACTTTCACGACATCCTGCCGCGTAATATCCCGGCTGAACCCGGCAATCCCATACGGTTTGATGTCAAGGCCGACGCCCTGCGAAGGATTTTCGATTCCGGTGATGTTTCCCGACTTTACGATCTGAAAGATCATCGTATCCAGCGAAGGGGACGCCCACCTTGATGTTTCCCTCCCACGGACAAGGAAACGCGATATATTGAACCCCCACTCAGACAGGCTGGGATTGAAACCGATGGTTTTGAACGGGATTTCGAATTCCGCCGACCAGCCTTTCTCGTCCGTATGCGTTCGGACAAGCCAGACCCCATCCCATTCCGTGGATCCCATCTGGTTTTCAGTAATTCGCCCGTCTACCAGCGCGCCTACCGCATTCGTAGAAAAGAAATAAGCGTTGCGGTGATCGTGGTAGGTGTCGAGAGTGATTTCGATATTGTCGTTGTCCATCAACATCGCGTCGCGGCGCATTTCCCTCGCCACAATCTTCTTCGGGTTTCGATCCTCGCATCGCACAGCGATATAGAGAAAATCCTTGTTGTACGCAAGCCAGACCCTGGTTGCTTCCGTGGGAGCTTCTCCTTGACGCGGCTCAACCTGGGTCAGGCTGTTAATGCTGGGACTTTCCTGCCAGGCCGGATCGTCAAGGATCCCATCGATCTGAATTTTGCCGGCAACGAGCCGCACTACAGCGCTGGAGCTTTCTTCTCCGAACACAGGCGCCAGAAGGACGCTGCTATACGCAAAGATGATGAAATAGAAAACAAAGATGCGCAAATATCGACGAATAAAAACTTCTCTCATAGTTACCGCAAACTCCAATAATAAAGCCCTTCCGGGTTAACACTAAAGAACGCTGCCGCTATAGGAAAAAAAGGGTTCTAACCCATCGCAGCGGGCACAATCGACAAGATTGGCGCGGGGGAAAAGTATTACATTCAAACCCGCAAGGCGCCAAATCTTAATTACGCAAAAAAATGGAAATGTTACGGGCGAAACTTCCCTGCGTATTAGTAGAGACAACGGAAGGATGGTTCGTCGTTTATCCCCCGGCACGAAGCGGGAGGATCTTGAGGTCAACAAAACCGTTCAACACGAATTGAACGGCGATGGCGGTCAGGACTAATCCCATCAGGCGCATCAGGATGCGTATTCCGGTCTCACCCAGAAATCTGCGAACCCGGTTGGCGCCCGCCAGCAGAAAATAGGATGCGATTGCCGTAATTGCAATCGCCGCAAAAACCGGAATCACCTGCCACCAGTTCCGAGATTGCCCTATCAGAATCATCACCGTAGAGATAGCCCCGGGCCCGGCCAGCATCGGAATCCCGAGCGGAGTCACGCCAATTTCTTCCTTTACCGCTCCCTCCAGGCGCTCTTCGGTTACTTCCTGCGTTCCGGACCGCCGCGCTTGAAGCATATCCATGGCGACCAGAAACAAAATGAGGCCTCCGGCGATTTTGAACGCCGGGAGCGTGATGCCGAACAATTTGAAAATGAGGGTCCCGGCAAGCGAAAAGACAGTCAGGACCAGGAAGCACGTCCATGCGGCCTGACGCGCCATCTGACGGCGCTTCCCTTCACTATCCTCGACGGTCATTACCAGGAAAGACGGAATCGTAGCCAGCGGATCGACGATAAAAAAGATCGAGCTCAGGGAAACAAACGAAAATTGGAGAATATCTTTCAGATCCGCATTCATCGTCTTTGCCAAGTAAGAGACGCAAACCTAACCATACAATCAGCGCCCATACTACACCAGCCTCTTCCTTTCACACAATGTGAACAGATTAATTTTCAGCTTTCGGGGTCGGGGTCGGAATCGGGGTCGAAAAAGTTCCTGCTTGCTGTGACACCCATAAAGGCCGATCCCGATTCCGCACCCCGACCCCGACCCCGATCGTTTGACGGGTATGGATTTCAGATAGCGGGCTTTGCTAGACTTGTGGTATGAGAGTTTTATTTCAAACGTCGTCTGTCGGATCTTCGAAATCGAATTGCCCGCTTTCCGCATCGCTTTCGATATTGTTTACGGGCATGATGCTGGTAGCCACGCTGACGGGCGCGGGTTGTGGCAATTCGGTTTCCTCTTTCGATGGAGACTCATTCAAAGATCGGCCCAATTCACCCACAAGGAGGCTCCGAAAATCCATGGATGGGAAAACCGAATGGAAGCTTGCGACTTTTGGCAATGGCTGCTTCTGGTGCTCCGAAGCGATTTTCCAGAGACTCCATGGCGTGGAGAAAGTGATGCCGGGCTATTCAGGAGGGAATGTCGACAATCCCACATACATACAAGTGTGCACCGGCACCACCGGCCACGCCGAATCAATCCAGATCACGTACGATCCCACCAAAGTATCCTATGACGAACTGCTGGAGGTTTTCTGGAAGACTCACGATCCGACCACAAAAAACCGCCAGGGAAACGACGTTGGGCCACAATACCGCTCCGTGGTTTTCTATCATGACGCCGAGCAGAAAAAACTGGCGGAAACCTACAAGGCCAGGCTGGAAGCGGAAAAAATCTGGGATCGCCCGATCGTGACGGAAGTCGCTCCGTTCTCGAAATTCTGGCCTGCGGAAGACTATCATCAGAATTACTACAACAACAATCTCTCAAAGGGATATTGCACCTGTCATTACCCCCAAGATCGAAAAATTCAAAAAAATCTTCAAGGACCGGCTCAAAACGCAATAGGGCGGGAAACAGCGGGTTCGCAGATATGTGATGCACGTCACTATTTAAAACTCCGAATGGGCCGAAAATAAACAATATTTGCGGTTTATCCAAAAGGAGTAGCGAAGCCATGGGGGCACCCTCCCCGATCGAAGCTGTTTTAACTCTTGGCAAATACAGCCTCCTCGAAAAAATTGGGGAAGGATACCTGGGATCTGTTTACAGGGCTTTGATCAGGGTCTTGACCGGGCTGTTGCGGTGCGGGTTCTGTGCGACGGCATCAAATGGATCCCAAAATCGAGAGCATCTTCAATCGCAGTGCCGGGCCATTGCGGCTCTGAATCACCCCGGTATCGCATCCATTATCGATGTGGGGAAACACGGGCCACGCCACTTTTCGCCATGGAATCCCTGGGGGGAGCCAGCCTTCAAAGCCTGATCGCGCAGAAGCCTGCCATGACTGGGAAACGAAAGTTTCCATTATTATCCAGGTCGCAGAGGGGCTGGATCATGCCCACAAAAGCGGCATCCTTCACCGCGACCTGGCGCCGGCGAAAATCCACTTGACTCCCGACGGAGAAGCGAAAATCAGGGACTTCGCCTTCGCTCATGTCCTGAGGAAACATCTTCCTCACCCTGCAATCCGCTGGGGCACCCCCATTTATTTTTCTCCGGAACAGGTACAGCAGCAGGATTGCGTCCCGCAATCTAATATTTTCAGCGCCGGCACGATCTTTTATGAATTGTTCACGTATCACCACCCCTTTTACGACCAAGATGGCAACAAAGCTCTCGACAATATCCTGCTGAGCATACAGAAATCCCGACATTCGAGATTTTC
>CAVRAD010000013.1:0-170735 GCA_963718845.1 uncultured Acidobacteriota bacterium | reverse complement strand
TGACCACATGCCATATCGCTTTTGACGTGATCCCAGGTCCCCAGACTTTGCCCTCTCTGTTGATTCTGCGGAAGATTACTCCTTCTGGAATTCCGGCGGAAGTCCATTCATCGACGGCTTTTTTAACCCAAGCAGGCATCGGCACTGTCCGGACATGTCTGCCCTTTCCGACAAGGTCAGCAATAACCCAATGCTCCTCCCGAAGTTGTAGGTCTTCCATCCGCATTGTGACGGTTTCCGCGCGACGAAGCCCACAGCCAAGAAGCACAGCCAGGATTGCATGATCCCTTTTCCCGCGCAGAGTCTCCGAGCGTGAGTCCTGGAGAAGAGCTTTTCCTTGATCAGCCGTCAACCAATTGCCAATCCGAATGCCCAACCGCTTGGCGCCTTTCACTCTCGCAATCCCGGCGGCAAGTTCTGGACTCAGCAGCCCCGAATCCGAGGCTTCGTAAGCGAGGCGGCGGACAGCCGCGAGACGAACATTGATGGTCGAGGGGGCGAGATTCCTCTGTTCAAGGAAGAAGCGATACCGGAGTACAACCGTACGATTGAAGGCGAGTCGCGGTTCGGAGCAGTACCAGGAAATGAACTCGTCGATTGCATATTCATAAGATTCTTGAGATGCCTTGGCCGGAAGGGAGTTGATCACCGCATGTTTTGAATGCTCTAAATCCGGGATCCGGAGGACTTTTCTTGGGCTTCGATTCTTTTTCCGAGATTTTGCCATAACCGGCGGCCTCCTTTGCCGCTGGTATTTTTATCGGCGATTAGGGCAATTTCGGAGCACAGCGCAGGAAGAAATTGAAATCTGCGCATAACTGGTGTCATATAGCAGATATGCGAATCCGGCCAGATGATCTCGTTGTGGGTTTTCCTGCCAAGCAGGTCCGAAAGCTCTTGCGCCAAAGTGATCAGTTCCTATCGGTTGACGATGTCACCAAAGTTTTGGGGCTCAGTGGGAAAAGTGCATTACAGTTACTGAAGACTCTCGAACAGCAGGGATTTATTAAAAAGAACACCTCCGCTCCTGACCCTAAAAAGAATTGGAAACACACGATCAAGGGAGGAGCCCTCAGTAATGCCCTATTCTCCGCGCCGGTTTCCCGGCGAAACGCCGAGAGAGCACTTTGCGAATTTATGGTTCGTGTCGGGGAAGTAAATGAGGCCGGCAGGTTTTTATTCCGTGTCAGGAAAGTTGTCTTATTTGGCAGCTTCCTTGCCGAATCGTCAACCATTGGAGACTTGGATATCGCGATTGACCTGGTCCCCAAGGAGCCGGATTCAAGAAAGCACTCGGAACGACTTCTGGCACATGCAGACGCGGCTGCTCTATGCGGCAAGCGTTTTGAGAATTTCGTTCAGAGACTTGATTTCGCCGCCAAGGAGGTGAGGTCCTATTTGAAAGCCGGCTCCAGAATAATACAACTGACTGATTGCAGGGACGGTGTTTTGAAGATCGCCAAAAGTCGCGTTATTTTTGAGAGCCCGGAACAAGATCCTGTCGTGCCGGTGAATCCAGTACCTATGAAGCGAGTTCGCCGGTCGAGAAAACCTAAGGGTTGCCCTTTTTAGTCATTCAAGGGCACGTTTCCCCGAACGCGACTTCTGAGGCGTAATCCTGCCCCCAACAAATAAGCCTGAGCAATAGAGACCCATAAGCCGTCCGGATGCTATTCGGCAAGGCGTTGAAAGCTCATCGATTATGCGTTGATCTATAGTAACATCCGGAATAGGTGCCCCATAAACATGCGTGCGCCCTCAACCGCCATGCCAAAAGTAGGCATTTTTGATCCTTTTTTTCCGCTGATTTGCGCATTAGCTTTTGAGTGCATTTAATTTCACTTTCTAAGGACAGCCAAAATGAGAAAAAAGATATCTTGGTCCGTGCCGGTGATCAAACTCAACCACATGCTGTGCTTTGGAAAGCAGGGAGGCGTGATGAAAAAGTTTCTGGCGACGCTGCTTTTGACGGCCGTGACGGCATTCGGGGCAGGGTGGGATTCGGTGGCGCGGAGTACGGAAGGCCAAAAAATTGAATTGAGGACGCCCGGCGGGGCCAAACAACAAGGCACGCTCATATCCGCGACCGCGGAGTCGATCGCTATACGGTATAAATCCGGCGAGCAATCGGTAGATCGTACGAACGTGCTGCGGGTGCGCATATACGACGCGGGTCATGGATTCGGAAAGGCATATTGTGGACCGCGGTTGGTGCGGGTGCGGGAGTAGCGGCCGGTTTTGCGGTCTGTCCACAATGTTTAAATGAAGGGGATGGGGTAAAATTGCGGGCCAGGCGTGGCGGTCGGAGCAGCCTTCGGTGCTCTGGGATTCCTGGTCATCGCCATATAAGACGATTTATAAGGTGAAGTAGGGCGGCACTCTGACCCCCGAGCCTAGCACTGACGCGGATTCAGCACGGCACCTGTATTGATGGAGGGCGCCAGCGGCTTAGTTCAAACCGTATTGTGGGAAACTGAGAATGCGCTCCGGAGTAGTTTCCCACAAGCCGACTTCCGAGGATTTACTTAAGAGGTCGTTCCGATTTTCGAGCATATGCTTCCATAATATTGTGCTAATTTGCTAGGTACTGATGGCGGAGAGCTGCTGTGAGTAGGCAACTGAATTGGGAAGAAGTGGAGGAGCGTACGCCGGTCTGTATTCGGTTCGCAGGGTAACCTTCGCGGTGTATCTGGATACGAGGGTGGAGCGAGTTCTATATAAAAGTCGTTTTATCAGCGAGATAGCCACAGCCAAGCGGACGGCCATTCGAGATATCCCGACCATTTTTGGTCCGGCCATTTTATTTCGCTAGCTCCGCATAACTATAGTTCGACGGACCTATCGCAGAGGTGATTGATGATAAGGGGGGAATTGGCCACTCTGCACTATTAGCGGTGGGATGTTGCTGGGTGGCAGTGATAATCGGCGAAGATAATCAGGCAAAGTCGCTTACTAGCGGTGAGTACAATCTCTACCTGAGTGCAACGGAGGGCTCGCGTCGCACACAGCAAGGGTTGACGGGATTGTGACGCTTGTTGCCGCCACGAAGAGTGATAGGTCCCCACGGACTGGTGAGATTGCAAAGGATCGTCAGGGAGTGCCGCCATTGCTGTACGGCTGGACTAACACTGATCTGAAGCGCGTTGGTGCACCCTTATGCTCTGATCGTCCGCATCCCTCGCCAAATTCGAAGGATCCCGTGTACCCAGGGATGATCGTTGAACGAGTACCGTACGGGACCGGTGGGCCGTTTACGGGAAGAAGTGAAGTATCTGCTGTACTGGTTGGCGCGCTGTCGAGCCTTCGTAACGGGAGAGGTGTGGAGGGACGGCTGTGGCTTCGGCATGTTTGTGCTTGCATGGAACGGTCAGTGCCATACAGGCAAATGGAGCAAGTGGGGGCTGAAGTATGACGGCCGTGGCGAGTTCCAGCTTTGCCCGAAGTAAGGGCCGGTCGAACAAACCGCTACAGCGGATGCGCAAACTACGCGCCGCAACTCAGCTCATGCGTTATCGCCGCGGATAATGAACGCGCTTCGATGAAACTATGATTAGAGTATCGAGTAGTTTCCTATAACGCGACATGGGAGTTTGACAGGTTCAGTCATGCATTACATGCGCTTACCAAATTGGGATCAATAAAGATCCTAGCCTTATCAGAAGATTCAGCGAGCTGTTGTCGGCAAACATAATTGTCGCGTACAATCAAGCCGCAAACACAAAGGGCCAATCCATGGAAGCCAGAGGCATTGCAATTTCAGTGTCTATCATTATTTTGCTGGGAACGTTTTTACATGGCGGTGGAGCATCTCCTGGATCTAATTGGACACGCGCCTCTTTGATTGAGGCCCCGGCCGGAGTTGACCCAGAACACTTTTCATTTAATCGCGTCTTTATTTCTGCCATCTGGTGAGGGGTGGGCAACTGGGCGTGACTATCCAGCATATGCAACAGCGAGATCCCAGAATGGGGGCGAGTCCTGGCGGTTTCTTCCTTTAGCACCAGGTTATAGAGACTTTGATTCCATTTTCTTTTTGGACGCGAACAATGGATGGGCTTCCACAATGAAATGCAGCCAAGATATGCCATGCGGTGCTGCTGCATACGACAAATGGCGGACTTTCAGTGGGTGGAGTGGAGTTCGCTCGAAGTGCTGAAAGTACAAGCCCTACTCGACATTTACTTTAATGAAAAAGGATCTGGTATTGCAATCGGAGTGGTAATGCCCGGACAGTATGGCGTAGTGCTTCGGACGATTGATTCCGGAAGGACATGGGTCATTGAGAAATCCAGCTCTGACTCTGGCCCTTATTGGCGCAGAGTTGCTGTGAATAAGAGTCCCAATTGGGCTTTAAGCCATCATGAGATTCTGTTGGGAGAAAGGGGAAAAGACTGGAAGGCTGTTCTTAAGAGGCCGGAACTGCTCCTGGGATTTGCCATTGATGCGCCAAGCTTAGATTCTGTAGTGGCAATTCTGTATAGCGGGGGTGTCATTCGGAGCGAGGATCGTGGGCAAACCTGGCAGGTCATTGCGCTACCTACCCCCTATGACCAACTGGCGTTAGGAGCGGTGAAATTTTCTGATCCACTTCATGGGTGGGTAGCTGGTCATCATGGGATAATTCTCGCCACGCATAACGGAGGTCTCACTTGGGAATTCGAATCACAAGTGAAGAGCTATTTCCTCCATGACATCGCAGTCAGTGACAGTAAGGTATTTGTCGTCGGGAATGATGGTGCGATCTATTGGAGATCTAGGCCTTAATCTTTCTGATTCGCCTGATACCGCATAGTGCGAGATGACCCTGCGGCGGCTTCCCGGAATACGGTGCCGGTGGCAAGCTTCCCACATCCCGACTTCGCAGGAGTGACAGATGGAGTGGCTAACTCTGCAAACCGCAGAGCTGTGAGCGTTCCGCGACAAACAACCGCCGACGCCCAGTAATCTGTTTCGCTAGCTTCAGTATAATAACAATCGAGAGAATGAAGATATGTGCTACATGGTTTACATATCCACCGATTGTGACGATGACCTGTCTGGAAAGTCCTCCGACTTGGTCCGATTTGGGAAACTAGTGGTAGAACATACTCGCAATGTCCACCGGTTCTGAGGCATGAGCAAAAGTGGTTCGTCGGTTCACAATCGGAATGTTCCTGCACCTTCCGCCACCTGTGTCGTGAATCTGTGGAGCTCGGATTTGGCGCACCAGAGGATTGGTTTCCGGAGAAACCAGACGAGATCAATGCCACACGTGAGCTTTATGAGATCCTGAAAAACATCGTGCAACGTGGTCACCGTGTTGAGGTGCTTGATTGCTGGAATGGAGAAGAAGATCAGGAGTCAAGCACCTGGGAGTCTTTGTCTCACGGAAGTACCCGTTGATCACTTCCGTCTGTTTGAAGGGTATCTATTCAATCTAAAACCATAAACGACCAGCAAGCCCAACAAAGCGATTACTGTGCCGCGGTGAACTGCGCGCCAGAGAACGCTGATAGCTGCGGGTAGAGAATCATAACGGCAATCCGGGAAGCTTCAACATCAGCGACAAAAACCTGCATTGGAACGGGCGCATTGACATTTTGCGCAACTTCCTCGAAGCCGACTTCGTGGGATTTATGGCTCGATCGATTTCACTGAATTTTCGGAACATAATCCACACAGTGGTGTCCTAAATTTAGGACCTACCGTAACAATCTTGGAGAGTCTTCTTTAATCATGGGTTCGGCACAATGAAGAAAGCAGCCAGCCTCATCATAATCGCAGGGCTATTGTTAGTTCTTGCTGTTAAACCTATTTCAGGTATCTGCATAACCCCCGGTCCGCCATGCCATGAGTTTTGGTGTGCAAGCGCGGTATTTGTCGGGCGTGTCGTATCTGTCACTGACGACACAGAGAAATGGCCGTCTAATCTGAGCTATAAGGAACTGCATAAGCTTGATCCATCAACAGCCGTGCATGCGGTGTTTGAGGTCAGCGAACCATTTCGAGGAGTAAGCGAATCCAAGATTGAAGTCCGAACAGGCAGTCGAGGCCCTAAGGTAGGGTGGTCGGAGGCCTTTGATTTTAGAGTCGGGCAGGAATATATCGTCTATGCACATCGGTCTCAATCTGGACCTTACCTTTCAACTTCAGTATGCACACGGACTAGCCGGATCGAGAATGCGGCAGAAGATTGGCCTATGCTCGATCTTTGGCTACGAGCACCGCAACCGGAGCCCGAATCTTCGGTAAGGTTGTTCGCTCGACTTATCCCAGGCCGATTCAAATATCACTTCGGCTTGGTGAAAAGAGTTGGAAAACTCAGACCAATGCGGAGGGCGATTTCGAGTTTACTGGAATGTCCGTGGGTGATTATCAAGTCTTGCTTCCCAGCGGAGCGCAATTTCCCGCCAGTGTTCTGGATGTCAGAGGTTGCGCATGCGTCGGACCAATCGCGGATGAGCTGGACCGATGAGAATCATCATCTGATTTTGACAACGCTGAGTGCAAAAGCTGCTCTGGTTTTCTCCCAACTAATTCGGCGCGGAGCCAAATGCCGTAAAGAACAAGAAACAGCGATCGAGGAAACTAAGAAATCAGACCTGCTTGAGGCTCCGAGGAAGTATCATTAGCTGGGAAGGGGTAATTTCCCACAAGCCGACTTCTTGGGAGTTTGACCTATTTTCCTTTATGGTCGGCCAAATAGCGGTTATATTTCGCTATAGACAAGCGGGATACGCATCCCGCAGGTGATCGAAAGGATCAATAAAATCCTATGAATGATAATACGACGGGGAATTCATGCCTCGATAGCGTTTGGGTCTTTAACGGTATGAAATCACATTTCCCCAGCGGAGTTTTCACGAGCAGAGAACTTGCGGAGGAATGGATTAAGAAGTATTGCCTAACTGGTACGCTCACTCGCTATCCTTTAAATATTGGAGTATACGAATGGGCTCTTTCAAATGGTTACTTCACACCTAAGGAGATGATCAAAGAACACCTGACTTCATAGGCCGATTTAGTGACGCCAGCCAAGAGCATTACCATTACGAAGATGGAAATGACGCATAGGGCGCCCGTTCCCCAGCAAAACTCGTCCGGGTGCGGGAAGTTTCCCACAACGCGACTTCTGGATAAGTGAGGCCAGAGCCATTGATTATTCTCGTAATAAAATAAGCTTTCTAGCCGAGAGTCAAGCGCGTGAAGAAGGTTCAGAATAAGCTGTCAGAATGATCATAAGCACAGGGTGGCATCGTTCCCTGAGAAGATAAGGGCTGCTCATCGCTACAGCTCCAACCATAAAGTGGAACACGTTGGCCACAACCGCGGAGGACGCTCAGACTCGTGAGCTGTCCCGATCATATTTATCGCATTTGTAATTAGGCATGATCCTGAGGTGGGATGAGCCAGCAAGCGTAGCTTGTGCGGCCTGGAGAAGGGTGTCGAGATAACAGCAAGCTGGCCATCCGTTGTTGCTCTGCGGAGGATTATTCTATGAAGCTGCCTTTGGTCGCTATTCTTTTCCTTATGGTTGTAATTCCCTCATGGACAGTTGAAAAAGGTAAGGCGGTTCTTATACGCAAAATTAAGGAGAATTCAGCCGCCCTAGTTGATATTTCGAAGGATGGAAAATTCATTCTTACAATCGGCAACGGCAAAGGACGTAATTGTAACGGCTGCCGCATATCTATCATGGCAGTGTATAAAACCAGTAATGGTATGAAGGTGCATGAAATTGCCACAAAGGACAGCAATGAATATTTCCGTGCCGCTGCCTTTAGTAATTCGCAACATGTCTATGCTGTGAAACAAAGCCTATCGAAGTCTAGCCATTCTTCTCTAGTTATGATGGATTGGGATTTTATTTCAGAAAGTCATGTCGATGGGCCCTGCACGTATCTGAGGGTTTCGTGCCTATGTGTGTCTTCAACGATTCCCGAACTATTGGCATCGTTTGGAATAACAACAGCCGCCCAACCCAAATTTCATTGGCAATATCTGATTCGGCTGATCTGCATATTTTAGGGCAGCCATTAAGTAAAACTACTTTCCCTGTTGCAAAGATGGTCTCATTGCTGCGTTTAAATTGCGGCACATGGAATCAATAAGCAATTTATTAGTTGCGGCCACGAGTTCAGAGTCAGCACTGTGCTGGAATTTGACTCAGGTAAATGGGAAGCCGACAGTGCATCATTTATTTCCTGGCGAGATCATCCGCGGTTTGACAGTTTCACCAGACCTATCATTGCTGGCCATTGTTACAACCAGTCGCGACATTTATGAAGATAGACAATATCAACCCATCAATAAGGTTTTTCTAAACGTTTTGCAGGCTAAAGACTGCAAATTGCTGCGTAGGCTTATTTTGCCATTTCCCGATATAAAACCAGTCTGGCGCGCTCCTCTTTTGGCTCCTAATAACAAATATCTCGACAACGAACTTTTCAAAGATCAGCTTGCGTCTAGCATGGCAATATCACCAGATAATACAAAACTTGCGTTGGCGTACGGGGTTTACAAAAGTTCCGATGGGATCGCCTTTGGACTATTTCTCTCTCTGACGGTAGACGACTTGCAACCTTGCGCGGAGATGTGTATCGAGGTGGTATTCTGCAGGGGCTTACGAAAGATCAGCTTTGGGCCTCCATGGCTCCTATCACCGGCGAGATGCGATTCAGTCCCGACTCGCGCATCTTATTTGCAACATCGGAATGCGTATGGCAATGGGATCTTTCCGGATTACATTAAATTCACAAATGCGCATTGCCAAGGCAGCAGAGATCCTTCTATGACTAAATCAGTTGACAGATTGTTTGGGATCTCAAAAAAGCAACTTTAATTTCAACTCGCCGGAATCGCGCTCTTGGGAGTAAAGAACGAGAAACAGCGTTCGGGGAAGTAATCACATTGGACAGTGATTATGTCCTTTATGTACACATCTTAAATAAATGTATCAAACTGTCATAATATGACAGTATAATGCATGTATGCAAAAGCTGACGGAAACCATCTTAGAGAAATCAGATACCGGCACTTTCACTCTGATGGAAGTAGCTCGGTGGGTTGGAGGCAGCCCAAACCGTATATTTGCTCTTCTCAAGCGAGCTCTGAAATCAGGGGAGGTTATACGGATTCACCGGGGACTTTACTGTCTGGCATCCAAATATCTGCGGCGGAAACTTGATCCCCTGGTATTGGCCCAACGAATCTACGGTCCCAGCTATATTAGCCTGGAAACAGCTTTGTCGTATCACGGCTGGATCCCCGAAGCTGTATATGCCATTACAAGTTCCTCTTTGGGTCGGTCATGCGAGTTTGAGACGCCCCTGGGGCACTTCAGCTTCACTCGCATTCCACAGAGAGTTTTTTATACGGACATCATCCGCATCGAAAAAGACAAAGATATCCAAAGTGCGCCAAGTCTTCATGCCGGCGAGAGCTTCCTTATGGCATCGCCACTGAAAGCTTTGGCAGATTATGTTTATTCACATAAGCTGGACTGGATTTCCGCCAGCCCGGTCATTGAAAGTTTACGAGTAGATGAAAGTTCACTAGCCGGCGTCGATTCCGAATCTTTCGACCGGCTCCTGGTCAACTACTCTTCCCGGCGTGTGCGGCGATTTCTTGAGGGCTTGCGAAAGGAGCTGCATCGATGAGCGTAAGGATGATTCAAGACCGGCTGGACGGCTATCGTTGCAGTTCGAGCCTTGAAGAAGAGCAGTCGCTTCGCGAAATTACCCAAGAAATTCTATTGGCAGCCTTGGGACGCACAGATTTTTTCCAGAAAGCCGGATTTCAGGGCGGAACTTGTCTCCGCATTTTTCACGGTTTGAACCGTTTTTCTGAAGACCTTGATTTTGCCTTACAGAAAAGGGATCCGTCCTTTAGCTTGCGACCTTATCTCGACTCTTTGGAAAAAGAACTGGTGGCCTACGGATACGGGCTGGAGATGGATGACCGCTCCAAAATCGGCCAAACTGTTCGCAAGGCTTTTGCCAAGGATGACTCGCTGGGCAACCTGCTCAGATTGAACTTCAAACCAGCCACCGGCCCGTTACGAAAACTGAGGATCAAGCTTGAAGTGGACACGAACCCGCCGGAAGGTGCAACGTTCGAGACCAAGTACCTCGACTTTCCGTTTCCTTCGGCCGTATGCGTGTTTGATTTGCCAAGCCTGTATGCCGGCAAGCTCCACGCGCTGCTATGCCGAGAGTATCTGAAGGGACGGGATTGGTACGACTTCATCTGGTACACGGCTCGCCGGACGCCGGCAAATTATTCCCTGCTATCTTCGGCTCTGGATCAAATAGGACCGTGGATGGGTAAGCATGTTCAGGTAGACCGAACCTGGTATTTTGTACGATTGCAGGAACGGATTAATGACACTGATTGGAAGAAGGCCCGCGAAGACGTTCGCCGGTTTGTCAAATCCAACGAGTTACCGTCCTTGGAT
Organism: uncultured Acidobacteriota bacterium; assembly: GCA_963718845.1. Lineage (GTDB taxonomy): Bacteria > Acidobacteriota > UBA6911 > UBA6911 > UBA6911 > UBA6911. Next base: position 160,300 of record CAVRAD010000013.1, on the reverse strand, counting down.
CTATGGAGCGCAGAGTTCTTCCTGGCACAAGCGGACAAGCTTGTTTAGACCGAATCTCGTAGCACTTCCGAAAGCCCGTTGCAGTGGGCATCATGAATATCGACTTGAATAGATTGCAGCTTGAATATTGTTCAGCATGATATCTATACCATGCTATATATATGTATTATTATATTAAATAAAATAAATATATGCGATTACATATCACTTGTAGTGTTTAGCGATATGCGATAATATATAAAACATGCTTGATGATACAAATAAACATATAAAACCTCTCAGGCTCAAAGGGCTCCCTGTGGACCTTCGCGAACATATAAAGCAGGCGCGAACCAAGCGGGGTTGGGGCCAACGGGAGCTTGGTGAACAAATCGGGTTGCCGCAGCCACATATCTCGGCGATTGAATCCGGCGCGATAGTTCCGCGTTTCGACACGCTGCTCGATATTGTCAGGGTTCTCGACCTGGACCTCCTGCTCGTGCCCCGCTCACTCGTCCCCGCCGTGCAGTCCCTCATCCGCGCCCAGAAGGAGCCTGAGTCCGTTGAGCGGGCGCTTTACGCCGTCGATGAGGATGAGCCCGCGCCCGAGAGGAAGGACGATGACGAATTTTGACTCTAAAACCCTGAATGTGCTCGCGGTCTATCTCCACCGGCGTCGCATTGGTGTGATCAATCGAATCGGCGGTGATCGTTATCTTTTCTCGTTCGAGCAGGACTATCTCGAAGATCCGAACCGCCCAACCCTTAGCCTATCTTTCAAGGGGCAGGCCGGTGGGTTGGTCGTGCCGACGCACGCTGTAGTAGCGCGCTTACCGGTGTTCTTCTCGAATCTCCTGCCTGAAGGCCATCTGCGTGAATACCTCGCCGCGCGTGCGGGAGTGAAGCCGCAGCGCGAATTTTTCCTTCTGGCAGTGCTCGGTTCGGACCTTCCCGGTGCGCTCAGCGTGGCACCTTTCGATCATCTGGATACGGCTGTTGCCGGCCTCCAGGGTAAGCTCGACCGCAATGAACATGTGCCGGAATCGGCCCTCAGATTTTCGCTCGCTGGTGTGCAGCTAAAGTTTTCCGCCATCATGGAGGCTTCGGGTGGCCTGACTATTCCTGCCGACGGCATGGGCGGTTCATGGATTGTGAAGATGCCGTCCGGTCGCTTTGCGGCGGTGCCCGAAAACGAATATGTGATGATGGCACTTGCGCGCGACGTCGGTGTTGAAGTGCCGCGTACCGAGCTGATTAACGTCGGCGACATTCGCGGCCTGCCCACGGATACCGGAACGATGGAAGGCAAGGCGCTGGCGGTGCAGCGCTTCGACCGCGGTCCGGGCGGCGAAAGGATCCACATGGAGGATTTCGCGCAGGTCTTCGGTCTCATCCCGACGACAAGTATCGGCGGCGCAGCTATGCAAATTTAGCCGCTGTGTTGTGGGCAGAAACCGGCGAATCCGGCACTTATGAGTTTCTGCGTCGGATTGTATTTTCCGTGCTGATCGGCAATGCCGACATGCACCTCAAGAACTGGTCTCTCCTATATCCGGACCGACGCACGCCTGTGTTATCGCCGGCTTACGATTTAGTTGCCACTCTGCCTTATATCTCAGGAGACAAACTCGCCCTGACTTTCGGCGGCAGCCGCAGCCTGAGCGAAATTACCACAGATCAGGTGCGGCGCTTTGCCGATACCGCGCGACTGCCCGCAAGCCCTCTGTGGAAGATCGTGATCGAAACCGCAGACCGAACTGTAGCGGGGTGGGCGAAACTTGCCGAAAAGGACCTGCTGTCCAAAAAGATGCGCGCCGTGATCGGCGATCAGATCCTCTCCGTTGCTAAAACGATCACGCGCGACGCCCGGAAATAGTTCTCTTGGATATCTGCCGTTTAACATCGATCGCCGTATAGCAACCTGTGCCGAAATCCGGTAGATGCGTCAAATTGCATATTCTTAAAATAATCCATGACGCTGTCACATAGTGGCGGTGTTATGCATATATGCAAAAGCTGGCGGAAATCCCTTGGAGAGATCTAATGCCGTCTCGTAGTACTTCCGGAAACCCGTTGTAGCGGATCGAAAATCCAGTCAAACCATCTCCAATCAAGGGTTGTAGCGTTGTAGCGGCAAATCTCAGTGTATATAGGGCAGAAGGAGGGGGGGCGCTTCCGGTCATCTTGAAGGTTGGCAAATCACAAAGATAGCGTTAACCTCATCAAGCATCGGATTCCTTAACACTATACCTGGCAAATCCGAAACCAAAAGCTGCAGCCGGCGGCTCCAGGCCTCAAGTGCTTCACGTTTTTCTCGGTCGTAGCTGTGACGATCATAGACCGCAGTTACGCCAGGCTCGACATGATTTAGAATCTTAGAGACAGTAAGGCGAGGGATTCCCATTCCGGTCATCATGCTGGCAGCTGTTCTGCGCAGATCGTGGGCCGTGAAATCTTTACATTTGGTTCTCTCACGAATTCTTTCAACGGCTTTCTGCGCGGTAGTCAGGTGATCTCTGCCGCGGCGGGCAGGGAAGACCCATGATGAGTTTTTCCTGGTCTTGGACCGCAACTGCTTTTCCCGAAGGTCTTTGAAGATGCTGAGGGCTGCCGGACTTAGTGGCACCCGATGAGCCAATCCGTTTTTCGACTTCTCGCCGGGGATTGTCCACCAGGCGTTTTCCAAATCGAGTTCCTTCCACTCGACTGAAAAAACCTCCCCACCTCTCTGCGCAGTAAGGAGACGCAGTTTAAATGTCGCGCTTACTCCAAGTTTTTCCTCGTCAAATTCCTTCCACAGTTTCTTTATCTCATCCTCGGAAAGAACGCGATCGCGTTGATGCTCCACTCCAGGAGCCGAGATCCCATGGCAGGGATTACTCTCGACGAGATCCTGAGAGATGGCCCAGTTGTAAATCTTTCTTGCAGTTGCCAGGGTCCGATTGGCTTCAATCGGCGCCTTTGCTGCAAATCCATCGAGAAGCTCCCTCATCTGTGCCCGAGTTACGCACTTGGCTGTAATGTTACCGATGACAGGATTCAATTTGTTGTCGATGATTCTTTCATCCTCTTTCCAGGACTTCTTTTTGGGTTTGGCATAACGATTCAGGTAATCTTCGGCGAGTGCCTCGAAACTGTCGGCCTCGCGGTCTTGCGCCTTCTGCGTGGCAGGATCTTCCCCCTTTGCCGCATTCCTTAGCTCTTCCATCGCTCGCTCTCGAGCATCAGCGAGTTTGAGTGGAGGGAAGGTTCCAAAGCTCATTCTGCGGAGCCGGCCGGCATGGCGATAAATCACGCCGAAGGTTTTCCTGCCGCCGGGAGAAATGCGAAGATAAAAACCCGGAAGGGAAGAATCAAAGTAATCAACCTGGGCATTTTGCGTCGGTTTCAGAGCTTCAAGTGTTCTGGCCTTGAATCGAATTGTGGGCATTTCTTCAACCTAATGATGAAAAATCAGTCGGTTAAAAGCCAAAATCTAGGTAACACATAGGTAACAAAAAGCACTCGATTGCACAGAACAAGCACGAACAGATGAGAACTGATAAACAGCCTGTATTTACAGGCATTTCAAGAGGATACTACTTTTTCGGATTTGTTCAATAGGAATTAGTAAAGTGCTATAAAAACTGACTCTTAATCAGTAGGTTGAAGGTTCGATTCCTTCACGGCTCACCATTAAAATCAACAACTTACAGAAAATCATAAAATCGAAAAAACGCTTCAGGGTAGCACCGGGGTAGCAAATAATTTCCTCAAAGTCGAATTCTGCCAAATTGCAGTAGCGATCGGTTAGCGTGGTGCTGAAAAGTTCGTATGATTTTCATACGAACTTTCCAGCACCATACCTATGGGTCACCGTCCAGATTGCGAAAAACATTTGATTGATAACTGTGGTTCATATTCCTAATGACATTTAAGTGTCATGCTGATAATAATACCTATACTTATTGACAAGTATAGGTATTATTATCATGCCTCGAAAAATGAAAGCTCATGAATCGCGGTTTGATAGAGCAATGGCTGTTTTTAAACAGCATGGCGGAATTCTGCATACAGCCAATGCAATTCGTGCGGGTATTCACCCTGATACTCTCTATCGGATGAGAGATTCAGGGACACTGGAGGTTATAAGCCGAGGAGTGTATCGTCTGGCCGAAAGCCCGCCTATTGGAAATCCGGATCTGGTGACAGTTGCAACTCGTGTTTCCGGGGGCGTGATTTGTCTTATTTCTGCTCTAGCTTTTCATGAGATTACTACGCAAATTCCGCATGAGGTCCATCTGGCGCTCCCCCAAGGTGCCGAGGAACCACGCCTCGATCAGCCCCCTATTAAAACGTATCGGTTTTCCGGGAAATCGTATAGCAAGGGAGTGCAAATCCATACTTTTGATAACGTGAGCATTCGCATATACAGTCCGGAAAAGACAATCGCGGATTGCTTTAAATTCCGTAATAAAATCGGTCTGGATACGGCAATTGAGGCGATTCGATTCTATCGTGAGCGAAAACGAATACAGATAGATGAACTCATGCGATATGCAACAATCTGCCGGGTGGACAAAATTATCCGTCCTTATCTTGAGGTGCTTCTGTGATGTCAAAAGAGCTGAAGAACAGCTCTCTATCAGTCCATCAGCGACTTCTTAATAAGGCCAGACAGACCTCCCGTACCTTCAACGAGCTTTTACAGCATTATGCAATTGAGCGATTCCCATATCGGATCTCCAAAAGCCCGAATTCAGATGGATTCATTCTCCAAGGGGCGTTGATGTTTACGGTATGGAGCCGTCTCAATTCACGTCCCACGATGGATATCGATCTATTGGGGAGAATCGATAACAGTCTTGATGTCATTGTTGCCGCAATGAAAGATACATGCAAATCCGAAGTCGAAAATGACGGCATGGTTTTTAATCCGGAGTCGGTAATTGCTGTAAGAATTACGGAAGTTAAGTGAGGGAACAGAGAATGCCACGTCCAAGGTCAAATGAAGCGCCTGGAAGCCAAACCGGCGCCAATGCTTCCCATCCATGTCGCATGCCCAGAAAGTAGGGCGAAAGCGCCGCGCCCGCCATTTCGGCGCTCGTTTTACTTCCGCCCCGTTTTAAGCCGCACGGCAGGCGATTCCAGCTGAGAAATCATCCTGCAGGGTCACCGTTTCGGCGCCGGAGTGTCGGCGTTGGTGCCGGTGGGGCCCCGGAAGTCGCTCATCGCGAGATGCGTCAACGTGTGCACGTAGCGAAGCTTTCCGTTCTCCATCCGGAACAGGTGCGTGTCGGGTGCGCCGCTGCCGCCGGGGCCGCCGGCGCCGAAAGTGCACCAGACCACTACCGCGCCGATCACTTCATCCACCACGAAGCGGCGGTTGGCGACGTTCACGCCGGCCGGCATGCCGGCTTCGCAAGTATCCGCGTCCGTTCCCTTCGCCGTGGTCATGCCGCCTTCGACTCGCACGCACGGGTAGCCCCACGGAACCAGGTCGATCTTGGCCTCAAGGAAGGCGTCAAGATAGGCGTTGGCCCCGCGCACCAGCTCGGCGTAGGTATTGCGCCGGTCGGCGGGGATGGCCCCCCAATTCTCTTTCGACGAATACTCCAAGTAGTTGTCGGAGTTGAACAGCCACTGCCCCGTCGTAGTCGTAATCAGTTCGATCTCGGCGATCTTGTCGTGATTGATGCGCATCCGCACGCCGACCACATAGGGGTTGGCCTTGTCGGTCACGATGACTTCGGTGAAGGTCTGACACGAGGCGTCGTCATACAAGCTCATGCTCTTGTCGATGGTGAGCGGCTTGGTGATGAAGCCGGTCTTGACGTCGGAGGGCTTCATGTTCTCCTGGTAGCCGAGGCCGTTGGCAAGCGGCAGAATGGAGATGTCGCCCTTGGCTTGCGCGGCCAAGTAGAGCCTGACGGCATGTTGCAGGCCGCCGCGCTGGCAGGACACCATCGGAACCTGCGTGGCCTGCACCCCCGGAGGAGGATCCCCTGGTTTCGCTTTAGCCTTCGGCAACTGTGCATGTCCCAACGCGGGGATCAGCATCGCGGCGCAGAGCGCGACGCACATCGTGACTAAATTCGTATGTTTCACTGGTTTTCCTTTCCTGATGATGGTTGTATGGACAAGACGGACCGGCCGCGTTTCTGTTGTCGCCCCGTCGCATCATGACCTCCGATAGGCAGCCTTGGGTCGCGCGCGCACATGCCTGCCGCCGCTTTCCAAGGCCTGCTCAATCGGGATTTTACTGCAAAATCTGAAGTATATTGCGAATATTCCGCAGCAGTTGGACAGAATTCGAGCCTTCAGCAGCAGCCGATGCAGCCGGCTTTGAGTCTGCGACAACATCTGATCTCCAACCTCTGGATTGAGGTTAACAATGGGGGGCTGGAACTATTGACAGCTTTTCGGTGAGTTCTGCAGCCGTAAATAACAGGCGATCCAACCCTAAGCCGGGAACGACAAGGATGCGATTGTTCCTCAACCAGGCCGAGAGAATGGGAGTGCCACAGATGGCTCGGCCACCAGATTTGACGATCTTGGCCTGTGCCTTTTGCCTACAATGGCCGAAGCCATGCGCTTCGGCCAGGACCAGTTCAGACCAGAGAAGGAATAGCCGTAGATCGTTGGCGCATATTGATCATTAAATGCTGGCCTTGGAGACGGCGATTAACATTTAGGCGCAAGTTCCCACATCGGGACTTCGTGGGAGCTTGAGCCAAGTTGAATGGAAATAGCTGATGGAAAACGACAGCGGGATTTTAGTTATGTGTTTTTCGCAGCCGTATTCGCGCAAATAGCACCCCAAAGAAAATGCCCAGATTTCAGCTACTGGAAACAGTGTAATCCGTGAAATCCGTGGCTAACAAAAGTCAGTACTGCGCCCCATCCTCCCAGCCCGATTTTGTGGACGGAGGAACGGTTTCACAGTACGCTTCAGCGGCGTGAATCTGGCCGCCGAAGATTTTGAATGAGTGCCATACATCCAGTTCTCCCTTACCCGAGAACAGGGAGCCTGGACCGAAATTCATCCTCACCGCCACCACTCCCAGTTCTTCGTCGACTGCCATAACCCGGTACCGGATTCCCGACAATCTCGGGATCGTTTGAGTCTTCATAACGTCGCAGCCTTTGAAGAAAGTGCAGCCCGGACCGGCCATGAGGTTGCCGTTTTCGTAACGGTACGCAGTTGGAATCATGGGAGAATCGACTTTGACGAAGCTGCCCACTTTTAGTCCTTCCGGGTAGGTTATTGCAATTTTGATCATCTCATCCCGGGTATTCATCTGGCCCCTTTCGGGTTTGGCAAGCATCTCCGGACGGACCGTCTTGAGGTTGGCCGGGTTGAAGAGCATTCCCTCTTCCTTGTTCATCACGGCCGTGCTTTCAATTTCCGCAATCTTGTTGTCTGCGATTTTCAGTCGCACTACGTAGAGAACCGGGGCGCTATTCTCTTCCAGCACCAGAAAGGATATTGCGACGCTCTGGCGAACATCCAGAATGTCCCTGCGGTACTGGGTCGGCTTGAGATTCTTCGTCCACATGCCTTCGCCCAGCTTTAGCTCTTTCGTGTCTTCAGTGAATTTGGCATTGGCCGCCAGCGGCAGGGCGCCCGGATTTTTAGCCAGGAGCGCGTCCACATATTTGGTGACGAATCCGGCAAGGCAGTCCCGGTCACATGGAGCGGCCTGGGCCACATTGAAGAAAGCGGCCATTAATAGTGCGAAAAGAACGAGGGTGTTTCTTCTGATCATTCCATCCTCCTTGGGAAAAGTTGCTCGAAAAAAGCGTGTACAGGATAACTCAGTTAGGCCCCAGGCGGTTGCTTATTTTTGATCAAGGTAGAAGAAAATTTACGGGCGCCAGAGGAAAATAATAATGCGGCTGGAATGGCAAATAGAACTCCCAAAGCAAATAGGGCTTAAGGTTACGCATATGGGCTATTCTATACATTTTTCGCAAGAAGACGGCAATTGGCTTTTGTTTCACGCCAATGGGGGAATAAACCTCCCGTAAGCTATTGTGCATGAATAGGTTGCTATCAGGTTTGGGTCTTAATTCCCAAGACACAGTCTCCCGAGAAGTAATCACCTTGGACAGTGATTGTGTCCTTTATGCGCACATTTTAAATAAATGCATTAAACCGTCATAAAATGACAGTTTAATGCATATATGCAAAAGCTAATGGAAAGCGTCTTGGAAAAATCTGATGCGGCACCTTCACTCTGATGGAAATGGCTCGCTGGGTTGGCGGCAGTTCAAATCGGCAGTTCGCTCTTTTGAAGAGAGCTCTGAAATCAGGGGAGGTTATACGGATTCACAGATTTGGGTCGGTCACGCGAGTTTGAAAACGCAAGGCTTTTGCATAGGATGACTCGCTGGGCAATCTGCGCAGATTGAAATTCCCGTCAAACCGTTGCCAGGTGAGGATTTGAGTTGCAAGGCAAGTAGCACGACTGTATGGAACGATACTAAATTCGAGTTAGAGGTGTTTCATAATCATTGACACGTCTCAACACGGAAGTCAGCTGAAGGCGGAGGCTTTTAATTCTTCCTTACGAGCGGGATTGTATACAGCGCCATGATGTGGGTTGAACTATCTTCGTAGGATAAATACGTTAAGGTCTTGTCTGCGATGATTCCCTGCAGATTATAATTGTGGCATATCACCCGGGTGCCTGGTTTCATTTTGTCGAGTTGCGGCAGAAGTTTTATATTCATTTCAGGGAGGAGATAGAGATGAACTACCGTCGCTTCGCTCAGATCCAGAGTGAAGATATCTGCTTGGACGATTTCGACAAGTTTTTCAACACGATTCCTTATGACGTTTTCAATCGATGCGTTAACCCTTTCCGGATCGATCTCATAGCCTCTACCGCGACAGCCATATTTTTGCGCTGCAAGCACTAGAACGCGTCCATCGCCACATCCAAGATCGTACAGTACATCATCTTTTTGGACGCGCGCCATCTGGAGCAGAATGGATATCACATCATAGGGAGTACCGACATAGACAGCGTCCGGTTTGTGCCGCTTATTCGTTTGTTGGAGAGCCGGACGCGATATTGCCAACAGAAATACGGAAAGCAATAAGACCGAAAGAACAATCCTAATTCTATCCCGGCGCATGGTGATTACCCCAAAAGCAGAATGAGCGATTTCTCTCGTAATCATCGAACAATTCATCGCTACAATTATCGAAAAATGGATAGCAATAAAAACTTTAATCTAAAATTCTCTACCGCCGCATCGCTCAGGTGGCATCCGCGGGCAAATAAAATCCGGAGATTAGGCATGTTGAGGAACACTACGAGATCTGCATCATTGATATTGCAGTCAATCAAGTTCAATACGTTCAGCCGATTCATCCCTTTTAGTTTTTTCAATCCGACAACGGTGATTTTGGTGGCGGCGAGGGCAAGGACTTCAAGTCTTTTGAATCTCGTGACCCGATCCATGTCCTCATCAACGATCCTGGATTTTGTCAGATTTAAAACCATCAGGCTGTCGGTTGCCTTGATGTTCTCGAGCACGCTGCCGTCGCTGCCGGTACGGTAAAGCGATAAGGCTTCGAGTTTCCTGAGACTCGAAAGCCATGGCAGAGCGTTGCCGCTAAGATCGATATCATGTATGTACAGTCGTTTGAGAGAAACACACTTTTTCAGATGTTTCAGACCTGAAGCCGTTGCCGCGCCGCCGCCAATTTCCAGCCACTCCAGATTGTATAAACCGGGCAGCCAGCTTAAGGCCTCGTCGTTAATTTCTCCTTTGGCGGCTACGATCCATCTGGCAGAACCGTTAACATCCAAGTGTACCGGGATATTAAGTTGGCTCAATGCCTTAATTGATTCCCTTTCAAATTTCTTTTGTTGCTCCTCATCTTTGTTGGGAAAACAAAGTCCGGTGATCGTGAAGGCTGTCAACAGAATTAATGTCAGTGGAAAGCGCCGCATGAATGCCTCCGGTCGCTGGCACTAACAGGTTTAACTAATTGTGCCCAGGCTTCTCTGGTTAGAATCCAGTATTGGAATTGCTCTGTTTGCGTGAATTTGCTGCCTTGCGGTGGTGAGCCAGTATGGGTAGATTCAAAACCAAGCTTTTTCAAGACTCGTATCGCTCCAGTGTTCCAGACAAGACAACTAGAGCTGACAGAATTCAGCCCAAGCTCGTTAAACGCGAGTATGAGAAGCAAGCGACTCCCTTCGGTCGCATATCCATGTCGCCAGAAAGCCTTGCCGATGAAAAAACCCAGCTCGCCAGTATCGGAAATAGCGCAATCACGACTGCCGAGCTGACAGACGCCGACAACGCGGCAATCTGCCAATATGACGAATGTTAATGTCCGCCCCTGTTCTCGGAGAGCTTTCATCCTCTCAATCCAAGCGCTGGCTTCTTCAAGGGGCAGGGGATGGGGGATGTCACTTGTCTTTGCGATTTCAGGATCCGAAATCAGCTCGTGGATGCAGAAACTATGTCGGCTCTCAAGGAGTTCTATGGTAATGGTCATAGCGGATTTTCAATCAGTTTTTAATATGCATTTATAATAACGCCTCCGACCGGCAATTCCCAATTATCAAGCGGCTGCTCAGGCATGAACGCCCCCTTATCTCCATTCGGGCTATTGCCAAATTACACGTAATCGGCAGCGGAAACTTAGATATTAGATCCAATCTCCTTCCAATTTCCACAAGAAATGGGATGTATCATTTCCGGTAGTCCGGAAAGGATAGTGCTTAGTGTCTTTGAAGCTTTACGTTTTGGACTAGATAGCAGATTGGAAGACGGTCAATTCACCGTGCCGGCGGTATCCAAAATACCGTGACATTCTTCGGTTGAGCGCGGATGAAGCGCCAGCCGTCGGCATGATAGTTGAGGGTTTCTTCTTCAAGCGCGAGATTGTGGCTGTGCAACCAGTCCCGGGTCTGGTCTTCACATGTCGTATCGTGCGAGCCTTCTCGCGCATAAGCATTGGCTGCAAGGCAAATAATCACTCCGTATTTCTCCTGCCATGCCGGATAGGGATTCACGAGCGCCCTCCTTTCGTCGGGAAGGCCGGGCAGGGCGCGCGGATGATTCGCCGCGAAAAATGCCAACGCTCCCGACTCCGGCCACGTACCGCCCGCCCACGAAAGCTGTTGACCTGGAAAACGGGCGGCAAAACGCGCCTCAATCGTCCTGACCATGTCCTGACGCGCCAGCGAATATTTTGGATTTCCTGTTATGGACAGGACGAGAGTGTAAATCAGCGCACCGACCAGCAGCGCCGCCCAGAAAACCGCCAGACCACGCGATAACCTCTTCCATGCAAAACCCTCACCCATATCGGGCAACAACCACACTGCCAGCAGTACCGGCAGGGCAAACCACACCGGAATCGCCCAGTGCGTGGTCAAATGCACGCGCGCAAACAGATTGAACGACACCGTCAGCAGCGAGGGCAGGCTGCACATCAACACCAAACCGCGGAGCGGGATTGCCCACGCGACGGGGTGTCGCGCCGTGGCGGCAAAACGCCTGCGCAGGACCAGCCATGCGAGCCACGACAGGGGCAGATAGTAGATGCCGGATAGGAGAAACAATACGATGCGCCCGAGGTCAATATGTGCATCAATCTTGCTTTCCAGATACTGCCGAAACGGGAAATCCATACGAATCTCCCAAATCGCGTGCGGCAGCAGCAGCAGCGCAAACACCGCAATCGCCACATACGGGTACATGGTACGGTACCAGCGGCGGTAGTCGCGGTGCGAGAACGAAACGATGAGCAACGAGGCCAGGAGCAGCGCTGAATAGTACTTGGCCAGCATCGCCGCCGCCGCCAGGATTCCAAGAAGCACCGTGAGCAGCCATTTTCTGTGCTTCTCAGCCGCGTACAGAGCGGCAAAGAACGCATACGCCGTCCACGGCCACAGCGACAAAAGGACCGTATCGGCATTGAACTTCGCCGCCAGATTGCTGTACGGCAGGCTGAGTACGGCAAACAGCAACACCGCCATCACAAATATATTACGGCGGGCCGTTGAAATATCTTCAGGCAGCCACAAGCGCGCCAGACAGACAATTCCCAATACCCCGACCCCCGCATTCAGATACGACAGCAGGTAGTACGACCACACTTGGGTCGGGAAGATCGCAAACCATGCGCTGACTATCCATGCAAAAAGCGGCGGGTGCTTGAACGTCCCCCATGCCAGCGTCTGGGACCAGGCATAATTTTCGATCATATCGCCGTACGAATCGAAAGCCGGCCCCGATAGCCACGAAATCAAGACCCACGTCACGACGTAAGTCAGACCGACAGACCAAAACAGCAGAGGCTCGCGTTTCATAGGAGTCGACAACTTTGAATGGGATACTCTACTACGAAAACATGGCACGGATATGGAAATTTGCCAAATCATCGGACAGAATTACCTTAACAATTGCTCTTAGAACATCTGTTTCGGGGTGGCTAAAGAATTTCTGACGGACATGTTGTGTCCGCTACTAAGCTTAGGCAAGTTGCCATGCTTGTGCTTATTTTTTTTGTGGGATGGTTGCTTCTGTTTTCACACTGAACACCTTGTAGTCGCTAAATTGATGGATGTTGCGCCAGTGCTGGTATCGGGTCTCCACATCGACGGATGCCTGCAATGGCAGCCAATACACCTCCAATGAAGAAGGGAAGCGTATGGGCCCATAGCTCACACTGGAATTCAGGGTCCGCAGATTGAGATCCTGCAGCGGCGACATCAATCCTGCGGCAATCTTGATTATTTTCCCCGATTCGAGATCGATCCAGGCCGTGCCTTGCAGGTCCAGCGGATAATCTTTACCCTTCAGGAATAGAGCCGCGGTTGAGCGGGTTCCGGGTATGTGTCGAAAGCGCACCTGAGCGCTTACCTTTCCGTTAACGGCAACATCCTCGATGCGATCGAACTCGAAGCTTCCCTGGTAGTAGGGATGAAAGATCAAAGCCAGAGTTGAGAATCCATTGGTGACGAGAAGAGGCAAGTCCATCTGTTTCTTTTTCTTTTCTTTCCCGGGAGGTTTCTGGGCCAGGCGGGATTCTTCCACCGACAAGGCATCGCCGTGAAGATCAATAAAGAATAGAAAATCAAAAACAGACTGTCGTTCGTAGATGATCTTCGCCCGGTTTCCGAGTTTTGCCTGTGTGACCAACTCCGTGCATGTTACGGCGGCGAATTCCTCTGAGAACTGCGCAACAGCCTTTCCTGCATGGTCCAGCAATGTCTGTAGCGACGGCGCATCTGCACCGAAGGCTGAAGGCACACAATGCGATGTCGAAAGAAAGACGCCAAGGCATACGCATACAATGGCGATCATTGGGGCCTTGCGTGATGCGAACTGCGGATTGTCATGTTTCATCGTGATGAAAACCTGTAGCCGAAATTTAGGAACCATTGGTTATAGCTCTGCGCTTGACCCCGATAAACCGTCCCGCCGAGCCCCAGGAAATAATGCTTGGACAAAGACCAATTCAGGCTCGAGTTGATAAATCGCGCGCGACTCTCAGAGGTGAAGGAGGAATTGAACCTCTGTTGGCCCAGCTGAATATCGAACCCCAGTCTCTCGCCCAGCATTCTGGATAAGTCCAGGGATTGGTACACGCCCCCTCCGAATGAGCTATCAAATATCGAATAGCGAAACTCGGCGCGGATCCCGGTTTTCCATACTTGCGAGAGGCTGACCCCGAACATCTGATTCAACGAAGGGCTGGTATCTCCACTATTGCTGCTTCGTCCGAGGATGGCGTACGCGCCCAAGTGATAGGGAAGATTCGCCCGGACACCGCCGCTGATCCCCTGGAACAAATACTTGTCAAGCAGGCCGGTACCGAGGAGTCGCGTGTCAAAAGTGGGTATATTCCTGAAGTAGTTGTCGCTAACGTCGAAGGAGATGAATTTGTAGGGCTGAAATCGGACGGTCAAATAGCTTCTGCTGAGCGTGAGCCCGCCCCTGTCCAGAACTCCGACGTTTCCCGGTGTTGCGGAGCCCGTGGATGCAATGGTATCGGGGAGCAGGTCTACTTCAAGGTTTTGATAAACCGAAAGGGTTCGCTTGTAGGAAAAATTATTCTCGAAAAACCCGAACTGACGATCTGGATGCCAGTTAACCCGATTCAAGGCAATCCCGAATGTGCTTGAATATCGAAAGGATTCAAAACTCCCCCCTTCGTAATTCAGGAACGTTCCAGCCATCTGGCGATTAGGGCTGTACCTCCAGGATGTTGGGTCGGGTGCGCTACCGCCGAACGCGCCCAGTGTAAATTTCCCCATGCGTCGTCCCACGTAGCCTCCATCAATGGTATCCAGGCTGCTAGCCCATGGGAGGTAGAAGCGCCCGATGCCCGCAACCCAGCGAGATCCGGGATTGTCATAGGAGAGCACGAGATGGTAGGTGCGGTTGATGAGGTCATTGAGGGTCACCTGCTGCGCTCCGACGTTTCGGGAGTTGAGACGCCCGCGATAGAAACCGCTCAGATTCCAATAGGTTCCCGCTATTCGAGTCATGTCGGCTCGGAGTACGACTCCGTACTGGGTGGAACCACCGGATCGATCCAGATTGGATATATTGTTGTATTCAAATCCGATGCTACCGCGAACCCGGTTGATCTCCGGCAGCGGGGGGCGCGGGACATGATCGCGCGCTTCCTGTTCCAAGGGATTGCCTTCCGAGAAGCTGATTACCTGGGGATACTTCCGGACATCCTTGGAAGTGGTGGATGCCTGGAGTTTGGCAAGCTCACCGGGAGAAAGGGACACAACATCACCGGGCTTTATTTCAACCTTGGAGGATCGGATCTCGCAGATAGCGGAACTTGAAGCGACTGAAACTACCTCCAGCTCCGCTACCTCCTCTTCAACGCCATCGCTCGGCGACTTCGATTCTCCTCTCTGCATGATTATCAGCTTTTGGCCTTCCGCCAACCCTGCGTTGCTGCCGCCGTCTATATAGACTGCCCCCTCAATAGTATATTTTACGTGAAAGTTCGTTTGTATTTTCGGGTCCGGCGTGTCTGCGAGGCAAGCTGCGTCGCCAGAGAGCAGCAGGCCCGCTCCCAGGAGACACCGTCCGATCCAGGACCACCGAACACAAAGCAATCGACACGCACTTCTCATGATTGTTCCTATCCTGCATTGCCCCTGGGATGGCATTGATAGCAATTTGCACTGTTATACACGTAGCCTCTTTCGCCTGAGTGGCGCGGATCTGTCTGGGCTTTCGTATGGCAACTCGTGCACACAAAGATGGAGTAGTTCGATGAATTGGTATGGCAGGTGGAACACACTCCCGCGGCTCTGCCATGACTCGTGGGGAACCAGGTGTGGTTAAACGTGGCTCCGGACCAGGTCGTCGTCGAATGACATGTCTGGCAGGTAGTCGGGAAGCCTGCGGCTACGTGGTTCGGATTCGTCGTGCTTTTGTAAACAGCCGCGTGACAGGAAAGGCAGTCGGTGGGAGTCCCCACAAAGATATTTCCTATGTGGCAGTTGGTGCAGAGCACATTGACGTGGGCCCCGGTCAGCGGAAACTTCGTCGCTGTGTTGTGATTGAACGTCGCGCCTGTCCACCCCATGGTCGTATGACACATTCTGCAGTCCTGGGGAAAGCCTGCGGCTACGTGGTTTGGATCGGCAGCGCCGTTGAAATTCGTCAGGTGGCACGAGATGCAAGCCGTCGAGAGTCCGGCAAACACGTTGTTTTTATGACACTGGGCACACGATGCGACCTTGATATGAGCGCCTGTCAAGGGGAACGGCGTATTGGTGTGGTTGAACGTCGCCCCTTGCCAATTCGTCGTTGAGTGGCACAGGCTGCAGTCCTGCGGGAATCCTGCGGCCGGGTGGCTCGGATTCGTCGTGCCGTTGAAATCCGTCAGGTGGCAGGAGATGCAGGCCGTCGAGAGCCCGGCAAACACGTTGTTTTTATGACACTGGGCACAGGGAGATACATTGATATGAGCGCCTGTTAAGGGGAACGGCGTATTGTTGTGGTTGAACGTCGCGCCTTGCCATTTCGTCGTGGAGTGGCACGGGCTGCAGTCCTGCGGGAATCCTGCGGCCGGGTGGTTCGGATTCGTCGTGCCGTTGAAATCCGTCAGGTGGCAGGAGATGCACGCCGTCGAGAGCCCGGCATACACGTTGTTTTTATGACACTGGGCACAAGGAGCGACATTGATATGAGCGCCTGTCAAGGGGAACGGCGTGTTGGTGTGGTTGAATGTCGCCCCTTGCCAATTCGTCGTCGAGTGGCACGGGCTGCAGTCCTGCGAGAATCCTGCGGCCGAGTGGCTCGGATTGGTCGTGCCGTTGAAATTCGCCAGATGGCAGGAGATGCAAGCCGTCGAAAGCCCGGCGAACACGTTGTTTTTGTGACACTGCGCGCAGGACGTATTGATGTGAGCCCCGGCGAGCGGAAACTTCGTCGCTGTGTTGTGATTGAACGACGCGCCTGTCCACCCTGTGGTCGTATGACACGTCCTGCAGTCCTGGGGAAATCCTGCGGCCGCGTGGTTTGGATTGGCTGTGCCGTTGAAATCCGTCAGGTGGCAGGAGATGCAAGCCGTCGAGAGCCCGGCATACACGTTGTTTTTATGACACTGGGCACAGGGAGATACATTGATATGAGCGCCGGTTAAGGGGAACGGCGTATTGTTGTGGTTGAACGTCGCGCCTTGCCATTTCGTCGTGGAGTGGCACGGGCTGCAGTCCTGCGGGAATCCTGCGGCCGGGTGGTTCGGATTCGTCGTGCCGTTGAACTCCGTCAGGTGGCAGGAGATGCACGCCGTCGAGAGCCCGGCATACACGTTGTTTTTATGACACTGGGCACAAGGAGAGACGTTGATGTGAGCGCCTGTCAGGGGGAACGGCGTGTTGGCGTGGTTGAACGTCGCGCCTTGCCAATTCGTCGTGGAGTGGCACAGGCTGCAGTCCTGCGAGAATCCTGCGGCCGAGTGGCTCGGGTTGGTCGTACCGGTGAAATTTGTCAGATGGCACGATACACACGCGGTCGGGAGTCCGACGAACACGTTGTTTTTGTGACACTGGGTGCACGATGCAACATTGATATGAGCGCCGGTCAGGGGGAACGGCGTATTACTATGGTTGAACGTCGAGCCTTGCCAGCCGGTTGTAGTGTGACACAGGCTGCAGTCCTGCGGAAAGCCGGCTGCCACGTGGTTTGGATTGGTCGTGCCGTTGAAATTTGTCAGATGACACGATACACACGCGGTCGGGAGTCCGGCAAACACGTTGTTTTTGTGACACTGGGTACAAGCGGCAACATTGATATGGGCGCCGGTCAAGGGGAACGGCGTATTGGTGTGGTTGAACGTTGCGCCTTGCCAATTCGTCGTGGAGTGGCACAGGCTGCAGCTCTGCGGGAATCCTGCCGACACGTGATTCGGATTGGTCGTGCCGTTGAAATTTGTCAGATGACACGATACGCACGCGGCCGGGAGTCCGGCGAACACGTTGTTTTTGTGACACTGCTCACACGCGACAGTGATGTGCGCGCCGGTCAGAGAAAAGGGTGTACTGCTATGATTGAACGTCGCGCCCTTCCACGTCGTGCTTGTATGACAAACGCCGCAGTTTTGAGAAAAACCTGCCGACACGTGATTCGGATTGGTCGTGCCGTTAAAATCCGTCAGGTGGCAGGAGATGCAAGCCGTCGAGAGCCCGGCAAACACGTTGTTCTTGTGACACTGGGTACAAGACGCGACATTGATATGGGCGCCTGTTAAGGGGAACGGCGTATTGTTGTGGTTGAACATTGCGCCTTGCCAATTCGTCGTTGTATGGCACAGGCTACAGTCCTGCGGAAATCCCGCCGACACGTGATTCGGATTCGTCGTGCCGTTGAAATTTGTTAGATGGCACGAAACACACGCGGCCGGGAGCCCGGCGAACACGTTGTTTTTATGGCACTGGGCACAAGGAGCGACATTGATATGCGCGCCTGTCAAGGGGAACGGCGTGTTGGCGTGGTTGAACGCTGCGCCTTGCCAATTCGTCGTTGAATGACACTGGCTGCAGTCCTGCGGAAATCCCGCCGACACGTGATTCGGATTCGTCGTGCCGTTGACATCCGTCAGATGGCAGGAGATGCACGCAGTCGGGAGCCCGGCAAACAGGTTGTTTTTGTGACACTGGGCACAAGGGGAGACATTGATATGCGCGCCTGTTAAGGGGAACGGCGTATTGTTATGGTTGAACGTCGCACCCTGCCAAGTCGAGCTTGTATGACATACGCTGCAGTTTTGAGAAAAGCCTGCAGCGACGTGGTTCGGATTCGTGGTGCCGTTGAAATTTGCCAGATGGCACGATACACACGCGGTCGGGAGTCCGGCGAACACGTTGTTTTTGTGACATTGGGCACAATCGACATTGACGTGGGCGCCCGTCAAGGGGAACGGCGTATTGTTGTGGTTTAAAGGTGTCGTGTTCAGCCAGCCCGTCGTTGAATGACACAGGCTGCAATCCTGGGGGAAACCTGAGGTCACATGGTTTGGATTTGTCGTGCCGTTGAAATTTGTCAGATGGCACGATACACACGCGGCCGGGAGTCCGGCGAACAAATTATTTTTGTGACACTGGGTACACGATGCAACGTTGATATGAGCGCCCGTCAAGGGGAACGGCGTATTGCTATGGTTAAACGTTCCGCCTTGCCAGCCGGCCGTAGTGTGACACGGTCTGCAGTCCTGCGCGAAGCCGGCTGCCACGTGGTTTGGATTGGTCGTGCCGTTGAAAGTTGTCAGATGGCACGATGCACACGCGGCCGGCAGCCCGGCGAACAAATTGTTTTTGTGACACTGGGTGCACGATGCAACGTTGATGTGAGCGCCGGTCAAGGGGAACGGCGTATTGCTATGGTTGAATGTTGCGCCTTGCCAGCCGCCTGTAGTGTGACACACGCTGCAATCCTGCGGGAAGCCGCTTGTCTGGTGGTTTGGAGCCTTGGTATTAGTGAAATCCACGAGGTGGCAGGATGCACAGGCGGTCGTAAGGCCGCCCGCAATCTGGCCATTCTTGTGGCACTGCGCGCACTGCAACGACTGGTGAGCCCCGGTTAGGAGGAACTGCGTTGTGTTGTGATCGAATTTGGTGCTGAGCCAGGAGTCGAATGCATGACACGTGTCACAGGTGACGGGGAATCCTGAATCCACATGATTCGGAATCTTGGCGCTGTAATAGTCCTGAACGTGACACGATATACACGTTGTGCTCAACCCGGTGAACTGGCCGACCGCACCTGCTTTATGACAGGACTGACAATCAACGCCGGCGTGCGCGCCCATCAACGGGAACCTGTTCTGGTGCCCTTTTATGGACTGCAGGGTGATATCCCAACCTCGGACCGTATGGCATTTTTCGCATTCTCCACCAAATTGGCGGAGATGTATGTCGGCATGGCAGTCGGCGCACTGCATCCCCACGTCCGTAAAATCGAGCTTTGCATGACACAGGCGGCATGAAACGCCCTCATGCATCCCACGAAGGGGGGAGCGGGTCTCGTTGTGGTTGAAATCCGGGTGGGGCCGGATCGGGCTCCAGTTGATCGCGGTGTGGCAATTCTCGCAGGCCATACTGAGGTTGCCGTGCGGGTTACGTGTGCGCCCCTTGACGGTTTGCGCGATCGCGCCCTGCAGGCCGAGCCCGGGGAGCAGAAATACTATCCAGACCATGATTGGACCCAAGCGAACTATCGCGAGTGTGTCCCAGATCCGGAGCACGCTAAGAGACGGCGCCGATTCACAATCCAATTTGCCGCGATATTTCCGCACCTGCACTATTTCACCCTCGCTAAATCAGTTGGATTCACATTGTTCGAATGACACTCATTACAGCGATGCGGTGTCTCCTTGTAGATAGTTACTGATCTTCCATTTATCTCTCTGCTCTCTGTGTGGCACAGGGCGCAGGCAACGTTTTTGTGCCCCGCTTCCAGTGGGTACGTCGAATCGGTCTGATGATTGAATGTTGAGGGTCTCCACGCCCACACTTGATGGCACGTGGCACAATCTGCGGACCCCATCCTGTCTAGAAACAGCCCGCCATGAATATCCTCGTGGCACCCCGAGCAGCGCAATGGGGAAGAGCGGAACACGACATTTTTCAGGCCGACTTCGAGGCTCTCTGACTGGTGACACTGTTCGCAGGCCACTGCGCGGTGTGCTCCTTCAAGAGCAAATAAAGTCGAAGAATGATTGAAGCCGGATAGCTCACGCCAGTTGCGCGTCGAATGGCAGGCTTCACACCCGGCGGGATTCCCGTCGGGCTTAAGTGCCGACATCCTCTGGGAAAACTCGCCCCGATGCGGGTCACTATGGCACGCAGTACAGGACCGGTCGTTGAAGTGAAACTGCGCCGGCTGGGCAGCAAGTTTCTCCGTTGGACCCTTGTGACACTCGCCGCAGAAGATCGCTCCATGAGCGCCCGAAAGAGGGAAACGCGTCTCCCGATGTCGCACAAGCGTGAAGGTGGAAGGCGTAAAACCGTTCACCGTATGACAACTCTCGCAGCGATTCCCGTAGCGAGTGTCCGCAAACTGCCCCTTATGCACATCCTCGTGACACGTGGAGCATTGCGCATTGCTCCAATGAATGATGTTGAAATCGCGGCCCTTATGTTCGGGATGGCAGTGTTTACAGCCTCTCCCTGATTTGTCCTTTCCGATCAGGGAAGGATGCAGCCCCGCTCCGTTCTCCTCCAGGCTTTGTCTGATTTTGGCGTGACAATTGACGCATTTGAACCCTGGCGGTTTTTTAGCGTAATTGTGACACTTCGGACAGGAAGTCGGCCCCGTCAAGAAGCTGTGTGCCTTGGATAGAGGCCCTTGCGGGGTCAAGGCATGCGCCGTTGCAGACCCAAGAAATAAAACCAAAACTATATGGAATCTCGCGATTGAGCTCATATTCCGGGCCTACCGTGTGCTCTTTTGCAGTTGGCCGATGAGCTGTTGTGCGTGCTTTCCACTCTCCGAATTGGGAGACGTCGATAACAGCCTGTTCCAGTATTCCAGCGCGCGTTTTTTATCTCCAAGATTGCCGTAGATGGCCCCCAGGTTATACAGCGCATCGGGTTGTGTCGGGTTCAACTTCAGAATTGCCAGAGTATTCTCGAGAGCTCCCGCTACGTCACCTAACTGAAATTTGGTCTTGCCTAATTCCAGCCTGGCTGGGATGTTCGCAGGCTCGGTGTCGACTATTTGCTGAAGATGCCCCTCCGCCTCCTTGAACTGCCCCTTCGCAGATTCGAGTTGGGCGAGCTGCAAAAGAACCGGCACGTGACCCGGTTTTTTCTGAAGTGCCATAGTGAGCACCTTCGCTTCATGCATAGTGCTCTGTACTTTGCTCGGATCTTGCAGCGGAGTCGCCGAATGCGAGGGTCGCAATGCCGCGATGGACTGGGCAGCCGGGTGGCTTCCCTCGTGAGGCAGCTTCAAAAGGAGGAAGCACGCGAGAATTGCTAAGCCTAACGTCAGACAAAGAACGGGTATCTTTAGGATCTGAATCTTCATGCAACCCTGCCCTTCCATCCATGGAGTATTTTTAGAAAACCAACAATCCAACTGCAATTCCTAGACCTAACGACCCACGGATTAACTTCCCAAATGTGCATATCTCGCAAACCTATTAATATCTTTATTTTTACAAAGCTTTTTTTCTCAATGACATTTTGCCCAAAGGTTGTAGCGTTGTCCGCGCCCGAACAAATAATCATGGAAATTCTCCCGGTGCGGGAATATTTTCCCCAGTCTTCTATCTCGCATACGCGATCGAAATCATTCGTAGGACCCGAAAGCTGCGTCATCCCTCCGCCAACACTTCTCATCATAGAGTACTTATCGAAACATACCACGATGTGGTATAGCAAAAAGAGATATATTTTTGAGGGACCGGCAACCGTAAATCATCCGGCTTTGCCGGGGGACACCTGATCTGTTAAAAAGCTGTGCCGCGAAATGCAGAATAGCGGATGTCGAATGTCGAACCGCAGAAGTCAGGACAGCGCTTCGAAATTCATCATTCGCTATTCGACATTCTGCGGTTCAAAAATCTGATGAGATATTGATTATGTATGGATCGATTAAACGAACCATCGGGGCGGCGCTACTTCGCTGACAGACACGATTACGTCGAAATCGTCACTGGGGCGGCTCGGGGGCGATCAACCTGCCATCTTTAGTTAATGTGAACCTGGTGCCGCGCCACACTGTGGTGCGTTTCGTGTATGCCAGAATGAAGGACCAGAGCGCGATGAGATCGCGAATCGGCAGAAGGGGTAAGTACCGGAGGCCTTCCCGGTCGCGGAGTCCCACTCCCAGGATTAACGCCGAGACCAAGAGCCGCAGCGCCACAGTTGCGGCCAAGACCAGAAGCCCCGTGCTGTCGAACAGTCTCAATAGCGCATAGAGCAGCGCGAAGGGCACGGCGCGCACGATGATAGCGGAGAAATATCCATAAGGCCGCGCGGAGCGGTGGTTCTGGTCCCAATACACCTGGTGGTCCCACCATTCCCGTGGAGTCTTGAGATCGAGGATGGTATCCACAAAATAGGGCAAAATGGAGAGCTTCCTGCCTGAGTTCACTATTCGGCATCCCAGCTCATAATCCTCCACCAGGTAATCGGCGAGTGCCTCAAGGCCTCCGATATCCTCGAGCGTTGATCGTCGCAGCGCAATCGAGGCTCCCAGGCATGGCTTGGCCGCACCGGTCATATAGGCAAAGATGATGTTCGGGATGAGGTCGGCGTTCAATGTCAGCAACTCCATCTTTTCAAACCAGGCGTTTGCCCCGGCCGCCTTGTACAGTGTGGAAACGCAACCCACATCGCGTTTCGAAAGACCCGCCACGATCGTCCGCAGGTAGTCGGGCCGCAGGCGGACATCGCTGTCACTGATAACGATCACCTGATGCCGCGCCTGCGCAATCCCTCCAAGCAGGTTATTGATCTTGCCGTTGGTGCCGGCCCGTCGGTTTTCAATCGCAACCTTGACCCGGCCGGGACCGAACTCCTGCTGGACTTTGAGCATCAGCGGGATGGCAGGATCATCGGCTCTCTGGGCAGACAGGATGACCTCGTACTCCGGGTAGTCTTGCAGGCACGTGCTGCGCAGGTTTTCCTCCAGGTCTTTCTCCAACCCGTAAACCGGTTTGAGCACGGTCACCGCGGGCCGTTCCTGTCCCAGTGTCCCGGCCGGTCGTGAACTGCGCCTGCAGAAATACAATACGGCAGCCAGGCAGAGCAGGTAGAACGCGGATCCACACAGCACGGGGATGAGGAAAAACCAGCCCAGAGCGCCAAGCAGCGTGTGCAAAGATGGCATCACCGACTCCGATTGAAATCCATGATTCTAGGTGAAGCAACGCCAAAAGTCCCGATCGAATTTTTCAGGGAGAAACCTCGACATGTCGGGCAAGGCTGAACATGGCAAGTGCCGATCCGCCAATTCCTTTTCCCATCCGCTCACGGCATATTCGCCCGGTTGCGAATCCCTTTGGCACAAGATCAAGGTTGGTAGCGGCTAATCCACAGCGTGCATGATAATTTATGTTAAATTCATAATCCATGTTAAATTCACCGGTGAACAGAGTCTTTATCCCTGACTTCTCTGCATAATGCAAAGAAGTTTAACTTCGTTATTGGAAGCCGAAAGCTGAGAGCTGAAAGCCGAAAGCGCGCGTTACGAAACGCGGAATGAAATCGCGGTGGAAAGGAGGCTGCCCGGATGCCCAAACTTCTCATAACGCAGGCGACGGGTTATCGCTTCCGAGGACTCCTGGAACCTTACAAGTTGAGAAAGAGGAAGCTGGTGGGTGCCGTTATGCCCTACCTGGCGGCTCTTGCCCCCCAAGACTGGAAGATAACACTGATCGACGATGCAACGGAGGAGATTGATTTCAACGCCGACGTGGACGCGGTTGCCATCACAATTAGAACCGTCACATCTTTGCGGGGTTACGAGATCGCGGACGCCTTCAGGCGCAGGGGAATACCGGTGCTCATGGGAGGGCCTCACGCCACCTTCTATTCCGAGGAGGTCGCGGAGCACGCCGACGCGGTTTGCATCGGTGAGGGGGAAGAAGTCTTCCCTAAGATGCTCGAGGACGCCGCGGCGGGGAGGCTCCAAAAGTTCTATCGCCGGGAGACTCAGGCAAGTCTGGTCGGGATGCCGACGCCCCGCTGGGACCTGCTTAACCCGAAAAAGTACGTGTTCTACCGGCCATTCGTCATCCAGTACTCCCGCGGTTGCCCCTTCATCTGCGATTTCTGTGCCGAGCGAAGATTAAATGGGGACTATGAGTACCGCTATCGGCCGGCGGCTGAAGTGGTCGAGGAGATCAAAAAATGCGGCAGCCGACACATCTTTTTCGCAGCCAGCCAGTTTGCTGGTGATCCCGACCGCGCGATGGAACTCATGGAGGCGCTCATACCGCTCAAAATCCGGTGGTCGACCCTTTTCTCCGCTCAATATTGCCTCGACGAGAAGTTCATGGATCTCGCCAAGCGGTCGGGTCTGCTCCACGTCAACATGGGTATTGAGAGTATCGATCAAAATACATTAAAGACGATGCACAAGAGTTTCAACAAAGCTTCCGAGTATTGTCACATCATCCGCAATCTCACAGCGCGAGATATCAGCTATTCTCTTAATTTCGTATTTGGATCCGATGCTGATGATGAAACGGTTTTTGATGCGACGCTAAGCTTGCTGCACAAATACAAAGCACAAACTGCCTATTTCAACATCTTGGTCCCTCTTCGAGGAACTCCGCTGCACCAGCAATTCAAAGATGAAGGCCGGCTGATCGATGAGGCCAACATGGAGCGATGGCCCGGTCTTTCCTGTCATTTCCAACCGCGGCGCTTTTCTCCTGATGAATTGGTGCGGCGGGTCATGAAGATCCGGTGTGACTTCTATACTACGGCCTCGGCGGTTCGCCGTTTGCCCCTGCCTTACAAACAAGCGCATTTCGCAAGCTGGAATCTGCATTTCCTGCAGAGAAAAGTGGCAGCTCATCTGAACTCAATGCGGGATTTCACGGAATTCTAGCCCGCATTTCTCACGGCCCGGTGTCGGGGCTGAAAAGTTCTTCAATGATCGGTCCCGGCAGCTTCGTGGCAGGTTCTCTTCCGATCAGTCTCAATAAGGTAGGTGTGAAGCTCAGGCTGTCGTAGGGCTTTTCGATCTGCAACCCCTGCGCTATCCCGGGGCCCGCAAGCAGCAGCGCAGAGTGAGTGGATGCACGAAGGACCGATCCGTGATTGCCGCCGGCATTAAACCCGCGCACGTTGAAATTCCAGTGGTTGCTGGCAAACACAAGTATGTCGGCCTCGGCCATCTGGCGACGGCGCTGTTCGAAACGGCGCAGCAGAGCTTCGTCCTTACTCTCGTCTGCCGGCAGATCCGCAGAAACGAACCGGCCAAAATGCTCGTGCAGTCCGATGACGGCATTTGCATAAACAGATCGATGGACCGCAACCAGCCATTCCGTCTCGGTGTGCCATTTATTTAGCCAGGCATCTCTGCCGTCCGGCCCCGGGTTCAGATCAGGGTCCTCCCACAACCGAAGCGGCAGTCCGTCTCCCCATTGCCTGCACTCGAACCTCACAATCCCTGTTGCATCCTGATTCAGTCGACTTACCGGCAGGTAGCGCAACCTAAGAGTCTCCCCGAGACCTGAGCGCGATAAGAGCAGACCCTGGTGCGTTTCATCGCCGTACAGCCAGATGGCATCCTCATCCGGTCGGTCTTCAGCCGGAAGGACGGCAGTCAGCGCCTCGCGCGGAATGCGTGTGGCAATGAAATCTACCGGCTTGGTACCCGACGCCGCTCTGTACGTTGTTGCGGACTCGGATGCCCTCGAGAAGGGAGAAATAATCCACGCGGCGGAAGCTTTCCTTTATGTCGAGTTTTCCGTCCCCGCGCATCATTAGCCCAGCCGGAGCGATTCCGACTACGTAGTTTTGGAGGTCAAAGATGCTGTTGGCATCACCCATTATGTGCCCGGGAATCAAGGATTTGATGCGCGCGCCGGACGACAGCAACTGAGCCCGGGTCAGCTGGAGCAAATTGGAAAGCGTCTGCACATATTTGCTGTACCCGCGCGCCTCTTTCTGCCGGGATTCGAGCCGGGTGATCTCGCGGCGGGCCGCCTGGTCAAGCCCGGCCATCCGGTCCGCGTCGCTCCATTTCCTGGGAAAGCCCTTTATCTTCGCGCTCTGCCGGAGAATTGTGCGCTGCTGCGCCGCCAGTTCCTCTTTCAGTTCGGACAGAACCGACATCCATTCCTGCCTCCGCTCATCAACAAGGTCGAGCACCGCCTGTACGGCGGCGGACCGCACATCTTTAGGCAGGTTCCGGTGCCCGAGCTGCTGTATCAGGATGTGGACGGCATTCAGGTCGCTATCTCTCAGGTAGATAGAGGCGCGCTCGTTGCCGTCTAAATCCATGAGGGCGGTCGGGTACTGCTCCGCTTGGCCTTGCAGGTAGAAGGACTCGCGGCTCGCGCTTACCACTTGCGAGACAAACGGATTGAGACCCTTAATCTTGTAGTCGCCCATGGGGTGGCGGTTCGTCAGCACATGGTGCCCGCCGCCGGCGCTGCTGCAAAAAAGGTCAATCAGGTTGTAGCCCTGGCTGAACGTCCCTATCTCTGAGTTCATGCCATGGTCAGAGACGAGGGCAAGGATGGTGCGGTCTGCCAGCGGACTCGCCTGGATGGCGCTCCAGATCCTGCCGACCAAAGCATCCAGTTGCATTACCTCCTTGAGTTGATCGCGCTCCTCATTGCTCAGGTGCGCCGTGTGGTCGTAATCTCCGGTATAATAGTCCAGGTAGAGAATTCGATCGTCCTGCAGTTTTGCGACGAGTTCTCTTTCCTGTTCTTCAGCCACCATGCCCATGGCGTCGAATCCGGTCTGCCACTCGTTGAAGAGCTGGCTGGGGCTCCGCGATGAGAAGCGTGCCGTGAGGCTCCTCCGCAGCGTCTTCCAGCGAACACCCCGCTGGTAGAGCTGGAATCCCTGGTAGCGTTCGGCAAAGCCGAAACTGTCGAGGAGTATGGGAATATTAGCCTCATCCAACACTTCCATGCTGGGCATGTCCACCCGCTGTGATCGGGCATAGTTCAAATAGAAGGGGAAGAAGTTCAGGTAATCGTACACGCGACCCGTGTACCGGTCATACTCCGCGTTACCCCGGATAATCAGGTGCCTTCCAGTATCGAGCAGAGACCAGGAGGGAACGGAAATGCTGATGCCCCGGACGTAAAAGTTCCGAATCCAGGCGCCATGTTCCACAAAGACGCGCTGGATCCAGGGCAACGCGCTTTTGCCGGTTGCCGGGTTGATCTCCTGCAAATAGCGCTCGACCAGGCTTCCGGGAAGCCCGTCGACCTTCAGCACCACCAGGCGCACGGGCGCAGCACATGCGGGCCCGAGAGGGGCGAGTGTCGCCAGAAGCAGCAAGATTACGGATTGAGCAAACAGCCGGTTCATAGACCGCCGGTGAAGACGTCCCCGCCTTCCATGAACGCCGGTTCGGCGCCCGCGGGGGAAGTGCCGCGCACGGAAGCCAGGTTTATGGGCGATTCGTGATTCAGCCTCTGAAGGCTTTCAACGCACCGTTGGCGGATCCATTCATCGCCGGTCTCTCTCATCAGGGCCGAGATCAGCTTCACCGCCTTCGACCGGACCTTGCGCCCCTGACGGCCAAGTTCGGACACCTCATCGACGGACCGGCCAACTTCCTCGGCGTTCCACGCGACCTCTGGTTGCGGACCTGAAGCAAGCACCAATTCCAGGAAGTTTGTATGGAAGGCGAAACGGCGTTGCAGGTCCAGCGCCTTCAGCCCGCCTTCCGTTACGTCCTCTCCGTGAGTGTAAAGGCCGAGGGATGCGAAGTGTGCAAATCCGAATAGGATGCGGGCACCACGGGAATGCCTCAGCGGGACAAGCTCGCGCGCGCGATCCCGCCTCACTTCCCGCGCCAGCCCGTCCGGTGATGCGGCCCATTTAACCAGCGCCGCATGTTGCCCGCGCGCCATCCCCACCTCGCTGTTGAGGCCGACACCCAACGGATTGAGGCCGAGGCCTTGAAGTTTTTGCTCAAGCCCGCCCCGTACCTCAGGATCCAGAGAGCTGTCGAACTTGAGTGAGTATTGCAGCTGTGCGTAGGCACGTACCCGGGCAGAGCGATCCAAGGCAGCTCCATGCCGCTTGCGGACGAACATGTAAGAAGACTTCGCGAGCATGTACTGCCAGTTGCTCAAGCTTGCCAGGCCCAGGACATTGACCGTGAGATCGGTCGCGAAGCGGCGAATTCTCTCGCCCGTCCCAGGACGGCTAGGGTTGCAGAAATCGACCATCAGCAGAGGAACACGGGGATGATCCAGTGCATACAGCGCCAGGGGAGTCATCGTTTCCGCACGGGCGTCCGGCGCGTCCTCCGCGACCCGGTCGTCCTGTGCATCGAGGTTCAGGTTTTTCGCGGAACGATTCAGCTCGCAAGTGCTCTTATGCATGAATGAGTTGGAAATCCCGAGAAATTTTCCATTGAAATTCTGCGGTGCGGCCGCCGTCGGCGAAGGCTGCTCCGCCCACAACAAAGCGAAGTTATTTTTTTGCCCCGCCAGGGAAAGAGGCTGAAAACGAAAGCCATTCTCTTCGGCTTGCTGGCGCAGCAACTCCCAGTTGCGCCCCCTGTTGATGCTGGACTGGTGACTCTGCCTCTCCCAGGCTACTTGCAGGTACTTTTCACTTACAAAGCCGCCGAGCGGCCGGGCAGCCAGGACCAATCGCGCCCCCAAGGCAGGAAATCCCATATCACTGGTGGACGAGCGCTGACTGTCAGTCGATTCCGCGGCCGAAATCGCAGTCACAGCCTGCCAGAGATGCAGCTTCCGGTAGTCTCCGACATTGCCGCGATAGCTGCGCGACGTAAGTCGAAACGCCATTCCAGCCCCATCCAGAAAACCGGTCTGCAGCATCCCCTCAGTCAGGCTCCGAAACGTACCCTTCCTGGGATTTCCAAGATCCAGAAACGGGGCTGGCGCACCGCCGCCCGGGTTGCGGTTCTTGAGCGCGGAATAATAGAAGAACGGAAGGCTGGCGGTGAACTTCTGCCAGTGTGTGGGCTTCGCATAGGAATAAACCCAGACCTGGCGAAAGCGGTCGTTTGCCGGATCAGAATCACCGAGGGTGTCCTGCAATACACTAAGAATGGGGACTTTATCTTGCCGCTCGTCGCCTGTTGCGACGCCGGCTTGCCGGCCGAAAAGGGTTATCAACTGCGCACCCCCGGGAACCGCGGCACGCTCGATGCTAAATCCGCTGCCGGAGTTCTCTATGACCGGTCCGTTTGCGCACATGGGGCGAGCTGCCGCTAGCGCGAACCAGAAAACCATGCTGAGTTTTGTTAAACGTGCCAGATTCATTTGTTTCTGCCGCAGAGTAAAGCTCAGGCTAAGATCAGAAGCACAATCTTCTACAGAATGGACGCTTCGGCTGATCCCCGGTTTAGACGCCCATGGATTCAAGCAACTGCAAGCTCGGGCGGCTCAGGCCGCCGATTCAAATTTCTCTTTGGCTGCCGCGCCGCCTGTCGTGTACACCCAGAGCGCACTCTTTTGAAAACCACCCTAACATACGTTGTTCGGGGAAATCTACCAGTATCCTTTTAGCAAACCGGTGCCGCCTGGGTATACTGTCCCTCTGGAAGAGGGACAGTATACCCAGGCACCGGTTTGCTATCCGAGCTGCGAGCGCATGAGCCGGCTCAGTCGCTCATCAGGAAGATGAGCGGTCGGACGTCATCCTCCGGCGTCCAGTCCCAGTAGCGCAGCAGGATTTTGTAGACCATCAGCCCCGTTTCGCCTTCGCCGAACAGGAGGTAGCGAACCGCCTGTGCCATCAGTTCCCGCCGCGTGAGTCCAAGGAAGATTGATATGGGATCGATGGACTCGCTGACAAAGGCGATGGAGTTGGCAATGGCGACGGCGCCGTAGATCTCTCCAACGTAGTCGTCGCCCTCCTTCCGGAGAGCCACCTCGAGCGATGCGGAGAATTCGCTGCGATTGTCCAGCAGATTTACGTGGAGGAAAAGGAACGGACCCCGCACGAGATAATTCTTGACGATCTCCGCCTTCTTATTGCGCCTGGCTTCCGCCGAGGAGCTTTTAAGGGGTACCAGGTGGACCTTCTTGCGCCGCAACTCCGGTCCTATGCGCCAACTCTCAACATCGGCAAAGAAGCCTTCAGGAATGCGAAGCTCCACTGAACGTAAGGAGCGACTGAGGGCGCATACCAGCATCAGGAGCAACGTGAAGACGCTGCCGATGATCAGTCCATCCGGGCGCTCCAGGCAGTTATCGACTAGAGTATAAGTGAACACCAGGCAGAGGAAGCCTGTGTAGAGGGCAAGCCCCAGCCGTTGCTCGCGCCACAGGGCGAGCGTGGCTGCAAATGCGGCGGACAGGATCAGCACCAGCACTCCCGTGGCGTAAGCGCCACTCTGCGCCTCTACGTCCGCTTCGAAGATCAGCGTGATTACCACATCGACGGCGAACAGCACCAGAACCAAGTGGCCGGGAGAGCGCAGCCCAGCGCGGTGCCATGCCGAAGCGCGGCAGGTAGCGGGGAATCAGGTGGAGGAGCCCCGCCATGGCCGATGCGCCTGCAAGGCCGAGGATGAGAATCGTCGAGAGGTCGTAGACGGTGCCGAAGGCTGGAGCCGAGGTACCTATGGGCCAGGAAGGCGATCGCTCTTCCGCTGGCCTTGCCGCCCTCCTGGTAAGCCTCCGGTTCAATAAGCAGCGTGGTGACGAAACTCGACAGGATCAGCATGACGCTCATGATCAAAGCCGCGGTCACCAAGAGTTTCCGGGTGTTGGCGACGCGCCCTTTGGGCGCGCCGTCGGTGCGCGGATTGTAGCTGCGGTCCGCCTTCCCGCCGTGGATCAGCGGCATGACGGAAACGCCAGTCTCGAAGCCGCTTAGGCCCAGCGCGAGCTTCGGGAATACCAGGAGTGCGCCCACGATCAGCAGGGACAAATCACCCTTTGCGACCAGAGCGGAGCGCCAGTCCGCGAGCAGCGTGGGGTGTGTTAGCACTTCCCAAGCGCCGCGCCCCAGGACGACAAGGTTCAACGCGAGATAGGGCAGGGCTGCGGCAGAAGCGACGCCGATCGCTTCCTTGAAGCCCTTCAAGAAGACCGCGGCGAGTATGGCGAGGATCGCAAGCGTGAACAGGATTTGGTGCTTGCCGATAACGTGGTTGAGGAGCGGATTCTCGACGGCATGCTTCGCAGCGTCGGCGGCCGAAAGAGTCATCGTGATCACAAAATCCGTCATCGCGAAACCGAGCAGGATGAGCACCAACACCTTGCCCTTCCAGCCTTCGAGCAGATTCTCGAGCATGGCAATCGAGCCTTGTCCGGCGTAGCTCCGCCCGGCCACCTGCGCATAGATCGGCAGTGCGCCAAGCAGCGTGACAAGGACCAGGATTACAGTGGCGATCGGCGCCACTGCCCCCGCCGCAAGCAGCGCGATACCGGGTTGATAGCCGAGGGTTGAGAAGTAGTCCACACCGGTTAGCCAAATGACTTTCCACCAGGGATGGGTTGTAATCTCCCGACCGGCGTGCTCCTCCACGGACTCGCCGCGCGCCAGCCATTTCCCGATCGCAGATCGATACTCGAACGATGGCTGGCGCAACTGTTCGCGGAAAGGTATGCGCTCCGCGCCCCCACGTTCGGGGCCAACGCCCGGGGCGGCTGTTCCCGCAATCTTCTGATGGCTAGCCGCCGATACTTGTGCTTTTCTTTTCATGGCGATTCCAAATTAGCAATGAATTGGCAATACTGGCCTTTTCATTTCTCTCATGAGGCAAGTAGAGACGCTATCCCCCGGCGATAGTCAGCGTCAGGTGAATTTCATCCCCGTCTTCGACTTTGCGCCTTAGCTCGTCGGGATAGGCTGATTTCCGATTCACGTATATCTCAATAAAGGTCTGCGGCTGACCATCTTTGTAAAAGACCAATTCCCTGAGAGCGGGGTATCGGGCGATAAGCTGCTCGATACATTCTCCGACAGTGCTGCCGACGGTTTCCACGGCTTCGTTGCTGCCGGCCAGGTAACACATGTCCGGATGAAGGTATATTCTGATGGTCAATGTTCACCTTGCCTGTTTATCGAAGCGCAATGCGGGCAATTGGGATCTCTTTTCACACTCAATTCCGTGAAGCCCATTTTCAGCCCGTCATAGATCACGAATCTGTCGGTCAATAGCCTGCCAATGCCGGCGACGTATTTGATGACTTCCGTCGATTGGAGGGAACCGACAACCGCGGGAGTGACACCGATGACTGGAAATTTTTCCTCGGGCATAACGCCTCTGTAGACGCATCTGAGACAGGCCGACCTGCCGGGAACAACGGTCATCACCCTGCCTTCGAAGGCGCGCACGGCTCCGTGAAACAGAGGAATACCATGATCGAGGGCTGCCTTGTTGAGGAGGAATCGAGTCTCGAGGTTGTCCAACGCGTCGACGACGCCGTCAAATCCCGAAAGGAGGTCTGAGACGTTCTTGTCGGCTATCATCCGGTCAACGGCAATTATTTCTGTCGACGGATTCAAGTTCTTCAGTTTTTCAACTGCGGAGACGACCTTTTTTCTGCCCACATCTCCAGTCCCATAAAGGATCTGTCGGTTCAGATTCGTGAGTCTCACTTCGTCATGGTCGATCAGTCCTATCGTTCCGACCCCTGCTGCGGCTAGGTAAATGGCCACGGTCGAACCGAGACCGCCGGCGCCGGCAATCGCTATCCTGGCCTGTTTCAGCCGTTGCTGGCCAGCCTGACCCATTTCCCTGATCAGTAGTTGCCGATCGTATCGCTCCAGTTCACCGGGAGTCAGCACGGGTTCTCCCTATTCTTCTGGCCTTTGCTGCCCGCCTCAGATCTTTTCAAGGTCCGGAATCAGGTGTTCAAGTCCGAGCTTTTCGAGAGTTTCAGCCAGGGGCTTGCCGGTTTCGGGATTCCACCCCATGTTCTGGTAATAGTTGCTTCGCAGCGCTTCCCAGTGGGGCATGATGGCCTTGCCGGCCTGCGGACCATCGACCGGCACCGAAGCGTATCGCTCAGACGGAGCCTCCATCGCTTTTGTCAGCCCGTTGCGGAAGTTGAACAACCGAAGCTGATTGACGGCGCGCCGTCCTACATCCAGTGCCTCCTGCAAGCTATAATCCAGGCCTGTCACGGCGTTGAGGGCTTCCACTTCCGTCTGGAAGTCGTGGCTGGTGAGGATGCAGACAACCAGGGAATCCTCAAATATTCGGCGGCCGTTAACCATGGCGTTCATGGTCGAGACCTCCATGGCATCGAAGGGATCCTTCATTGGTGGCTGTCCTAGTTCTTTGATGAAGGGGACCCCGGGGCCAACTTCTATGGTGCCGGTATTCGCAGTGCATGTATCGATCAACTCCATCCAGCGGGCGCGATGATCGTGCCCACGCGGAGTCGCCGCCTTAAGCGTGTAGACCGCGCACTTCTGCGCCTCGCCGCCAAACTTCTCTGCCACTCTCTTCAAGCCCTCGGCAAAGATATTGCCGCAACCCTCCCGACGGGCGATCTTCTTCAGCATAGCCAGTGTTGCCTCGACGTTTCCCCACGTCATCTCGAGGCCGTCGAGGTCGCCCTTGCTCAAAAGCCCTTTTTCATAACACTCCATCATCCAGGCGATCGTGTAGCTGGATTCATTCACGTCCATACCTAGCCGGTCGATCTCATTGCCGAGCATTACGGTGGCGCCCGGATCGGTATTGCCGATAGCGGCGCTCATTCCAGCCAATGCTTCATATTCGGGTTCTTCGCCTACATAGCCTTTGTAGGGGCCTTCCGTGACCTCCGTCATCCGGCAATGAGCGATGCGGCATCCCCAGCAACTCGTCGTTGTAACCTTGAAGTGAGTACGAAGCCAGTCCGGGTCGAATTTCTCGAATTCGGGAAAGATATTCGTCGTGTAATTCCTCACCGGCAACTGCCCGCCCCGGTAGAGGATTGGATATCCGGAAGCCGTGCCGCCCGAAGAGAGCGTGGGCATAGCCTTCATCGCCGTTTCGTACATGGATGTTGCCAGGCTTGTCAACCGTTCCGGATCGGCGACGGGAATTTTCTGCTGCGCCCGCTCGGCGACTACCGCCTTCAATTTCTTCGATCCCATGACGGCGCCCAAACCGCTGTGAGCAACAACATGCCCATGGTCTCCGACGATACACGCGAAACGAACCAGGTTCTCGCCGGCGGGGCCGATGGCATAGGCGCTGCTCTGTCGCTTCAACCCCTTTTTGATCGCGTCTTCGGTTTCCCATGTATCCTTGCCCACGAGGTCTTCCGCGCTTCGAATCTCCGCCGTGTTGTCGTGGACATGAAGATAACTCCATTTCTTTGCCCGACCCTGGACAATGATCCCATCAAATCCGGCAAACTTCAGAAAAGCCCCGAAGAATCCGTTTGCCTGGGAAGACCCGGCCAAATTCGTCGTAGCGCCTTTACTGATCACGGAAAAGATCCCCGACCCGACCTTTGTGCCGGTTAGGGGACCCGTGAAGAACATGATCCGGTTTTCAGGATCCGACCATTCGACGCCGGGAGGCACTTCTTCGTAGAGATACTTAGCGCCCAGCGCCGTGCCGCCGACGTACTTTCTCAGGGTTTCGCTGTCGAGGATCTCCTCGCTTATATGCTCGTTCGTGAGGTCCACACGCAGTATCTTCCCCACATACCCGCCTATTTCGTTAAGAGCTGCCATTGGTGATTTCTCCTTGCTTCAGATTTTCTAACGATCGGCCAGCATTAAGACGCATGAATCGCTTTTAATACAATCAGTGTACTCTAGTTCGAGATCGGTCTCATTAATATGATTTAAATCAGGATTTTATGATTGCCCCGGGGTGTTGCGGAGAAGTAAAGTGCTACAGTTATTTCCGGTCATTTTTTAGATTCAATTGGAGGTATGGTGTGAAACGTTTTTATCGACCCATGTCATCTGTTCTGCTTTGCAGCTTGGGAATCCTTCTCATTGCCAGCATCGCTGCGATCAACGTATTCGGCCAGGCCCAGCCGGATGAACCCGCGCCTGTTCCCAAAGCTGTTGCTATTGCGCGGCCGACCGCGGCGGAAGTTCAACTGGCCGAGCGCAGCCTGGCAAAGTTTCTTGAGACCGCGGATCCCGCAGTCAAAGAGGTGAATCAGAAATATCCCGGTATGATTGCCGTACGCGTTCCACCTGCCAATTCTGCGACAATTCCAAACCTGCTCCAGTTTTTTCAAGCGAAACATGCAGCCAATCTCGAGGTCGCCAAACAGGGCAACATCGATATCCTGTTCATGGGAGATTCGATCACCGATTTCTGGCGTAACCCGGAAGGGAATTTTGCCGGCAAGCCGGTGCTTGATAAATATTTCGGCAGCCTGAAGGTTGCGAACTTCGGCATCGCAGGGGACACAACGCAAGGCGTCCTGTACCGGCTGCAGCATGGCGAGGGTCAAGGCTTCAGTCCTAAAGCCGTGATGCTGATGATTGGCACCAATAACACCGGACGAAATACTGCTGCGGAAATCGCCGAAGGAATCGGAGCTGTGGTTTTGGAGCTGCAGAAGAATTTTCCGAAAGCGAAAATTCTTCTCCTGGGCATCTTCCCACGGAGCACGGCCAATGACCCGGTTCGTGCGACTATCGCCGAAATCAACACTAGCATCGCAAGGCTGCACGATGGCGACCGCGTCAATTACCTGGATATCGGGTCGAAGTTCCTGGATGCCGAAGGCGGCATTCCCAAGGACGTAATGACCGACGCGCTGCATCCGACAACAAAAGGGTATGAAATATGGGCGGAAGCCGTCAAAGAGCCGTTGGCAAACCTTATGAAATAGGATTCGGCGTCAAGAATATAGTAATCAAAGGCTGTGCTCATTCCTGTTGATAACATCGTCCTGAATGCTTGGGGATAGCTGTGTGAAGTAGGCGCTGAACCCCCCGATGCGAACAATTAAATCCCGATGGTCTTCAGGATGAATCTTGGCATCCCTCAATTCTTTGGTATCCACCATGTTGTATTGAATATGCGAACCGCCGTTCAGCATGAATGCATTGGTATAGGCAACAAGCTTGTCAACGCTTTCATTGCTCCGAAGGATGGCGGCGGAGAATTTTTGATTAAGGACCGAGGCATAGGACTCCTTGAATCCCGCCTTGATCACGGAGCGAAGCACTGCAGTCGGCCCGCTCTTGTCCGCCCCTCTCATCGGAGACATGGCGCCGTCGTTCAGAGGTTCGAAAGCCTTCCTTCCGTTAGGCAAAGCACCCACTCCGAGTCCGCCGAAATAGTGCCAGGCAAGACCCTCTCTTGCGATCATGTAGTTGCGGAAGGGGGCGTTGTCGTAGCTGCGGATGATTTGATGGGAATCTTCACTGATCTTTTTTGCCAGCAGATCCACTTCATCCGTATCATTGCCGAATTTGGGTTGCGCCAGGCACATTTGCCGGACTTCTTCCCCGCGCTTGCCTTCAAAGTTGCTGTCCAACGCTTTTAGAAGCTCGTCCATGGTCAGCTTCTTTTCGTCGAATACCAGTTTCTTTACGGCGACAAGAGAGTCGGCGACATCGATAATGGCTCTGTCGGAAATGCCGAACATGCAGGAGTCAGGATCCGGAATCAGCAAATCCTGTCCCAAGTCCATGCATCTCTGAATGCCCATTGCCGACAAAAACGGCAGTCTTACGTGTTTAGACTGTTCCTTTCGCGCAATGGCGGCCAGCCAGAAAGAGCGGTGCGTAATAAACCTATGTTGCTTCATCAAAGCATCGTACAGCGCATCAAAGTTTTTGAAATTTATTGGATCGCCCGTTTCCAACCCTGTGCGCTTACCGTTCACATCCACGCCGTTATGAAAGACCAGATGAAGCATGGCGGCCATATTGCAGGCAGCCACACCTTCGGCACCATAATGTTCTGCCCTCGATGGAAGGCAGGGATATACGCAACCCAAACCGCACCACTCAGCGGCTTCATCCATAGGAATGCCGTCTTCCAGGAAATGCTGAATCACGACATCATCATTCTCAAAAAGAGGGATGCCTCCCTTTGTGGCCATGTTTGTGCGGATGGCTTTGTTCATCAGCCAATGGGGCGTAGTCTTGTTCCAACGCAGTCCCAGAGTCGGAGACGACAGCTGCAAGAGTCCAATAACGTGCAGGAAAAGATAGCTCAGTTCGTTTGAACAGTCTGTCCCCGACGCATCCACGCCGCCGATCATTATGTTATTGATTCCGAAATTGATCTGATGCGATTCCTTGGTGCTTTCGGATGACAACGAAAGTCTGAGTGCCCCAACGGCCGATGAGTTCTGCGAGCAGTTCAGCGGCTTTTTCCAATGGGAGTGATGCCGCTATTGATATCCTGGATAAAGTAGGGATACAGATACTGGTCGCCGCGTCCCCACTGCGGATTGTTGTGCATCGGATGCTCGTAGTTCTTGCACACGCCCACAATGGCCATGGACTGAAGGGCTTCCTGGAAGGTCCTGGCCGGATTTTCGGGCACATGTTCGCAAACGCTCGCGATTTGAAGCAGCTCGGCTTTGCGATCCGGGCGCATTTCCGCTTCAGCCATCTCTCGTGCAAGAGCGGCATATCTGCGCGAATGATGGATGACCGCTTCGCAAACAATGATGGCGGACTTCCAAAAGTAAATCTTGTCGATATCGGTTTCACGGTTTGCGATAAACGCATCTATATGCTCCTGGGCCTCATGGATGAAACTCCTAAGGCCTTTGCCAAGGATCTTTTTCCACATCAGCACGGACGTGGTTTGGGCGAATATCCCGCTATCCAGAGTGGGATCCTTGAGCTTTGCTGCCTCTGCATCCTTTATCCACGAGCCGACAACCGCTTCCCATGCCTTATAGGTCATTTCCGGCGCTGTTTTGCCGCGAAATTCCCGGGCGCTTTCGCGCAGAATCTCGATGCTTTCGGGATCCAGGCCGACATTGGCGTTCATCGTAATATTGAGCTCGTCGGTATCCTTCCAGATATCGGGGATATAGTCGCCGCAGACATCGAATGCTGTCGTGCATCCTATGACGCCGGGTGTCAGTCGGCCCACAATCACGTCGAAATCGTGAATGCGGATTTCGACATTCTCGACGATCTTCTTAAAGAGCTTGGCGCGGCGTATCTGGATATCCTCGCCCTCTGTTTCACGCCAGGACGCTACCGTCCATTTTTCCCTGTCGGCGAACAGCTTCCATCCGGATGCTTTCATGGCTTGTTTCCATTGCTGATTGCGTTCGCTGAGTTGCAGCGCATCGATCCGACTGAGGAGTTGCCTGTTTATTTCAACCATTTTGTACCCCAATATTCATTTACCGCGAGATCGTGCAGTCTATGCCACGGTCGATGTAAGCCTTCTTGAACTGCCTCTGCCTGCTCGTCATCCGCAATGCCGAGTCCTTCCATGCGTACACGGCATATTCAGCGCCTTGTACTTGCTCTGACCCATTCGATGGTAAGGCATGAGCTGAAGTCTGGTGGCACTTTTGCCGAGGCTGGTCAGAAATCCGGCGGTTGCCTCGATATTCATGATGGAATCGTTTATCCCGGGGATAAGCGGCTGGCGAAAAACCACATCCGCACCATGCTCCAGGACCAGCGCGGCATTTTTCAGGATTTGACGGTTGGATTGTCCGGTGTACTTTTTGTGGATATCCGAATCCATGTGCTTCAGATCAAACAGAAAGTGATCCGTCACAGGAATGACATCGAGCAACGCCTCCGGATCTGCCAATCCGCACGTTTCTATGCAGGTATCGATTCGCTCCTGATGGCTCAGCTCAAACAATTCCCGGACGAATTTCGACCAGAGCAACGGCTCTCCTCCCGAAACTGTGACCCCGCCGCCTGAATTATCGTAAAACATCTTATCGCGCCTGACGGCATCCCAGACCTCAGCGACTGTCATCGGATTCGCCATATCGGACGAGTGCGCCATAGTAACATTGATCCCTGCAATTGCCGCAGGACTGTGCATCGGGAATAATCGATACGGTGCGCGCCTTCTTGGCGACGAATGGCGTTGTTTGTGCAGATTTCGAAGCATTTGCCGCAATCCGCGCAGAGGGTTTCGATAAAACCCATCTGGGGCTTTCCCGACAGGCATTCGGGGTTTGCACACCATTGGCATGACAGCGGACAACCCTTGAAGAAAACAACCGTTCGAATCCCCGGCCCGTCATGAATAGAGAAACCCTGAATGTTGGTGATAATCGCACTCTGCGGGGAAACGATTTCCATTTAATTACTTCGCCTTTTTCTCTTCTGTTTCTTTGGTGTAGGTGATCTTCATTGTTCCTCCCTCGCAGGAACCCACGACCTTTTGATCCTTTATTTGGTCCGCAGGCACTATTTCAAGGGTATAGTTCGTCACGCCTTTAGCCTTCAGTTTTTCCTCGATCTCGCCCTTCAGATCCGCGCAGGGCTTGATTTCCGCAAGAGCTGAAGTGCCGAGACATAGCACATAAACCGCCAACACACATGCGATACGTTTCATAGTCCGCCTCCTTGTTAGAATATGCTTATAGGATGCTGTATAATCGAATACAAGATCAAAATTGGGGATGCCATCGTATGCCGCTGCGAATACTTCTTGTTCCCCTCGCATGCCTGGCGTAACAATAGCAATAATTGGGGGGGCACGATGTCGTCACAATCCAACGAAGTCAAATTGGTCCGGGTTCCAGGCGGCATCAATGCCGCGTCGATTGTCGCGGCACTTCATGGAAACGGAATTCCCGCGCGTGTGCAGGGTGAGGTCGTGGGCACCATTTACGGCCTGACTCTTGACGGTCTCGGCGAAGTGTCTATCTTCGTGCCGGAAGAATATTTGGAGGATGCACGATCCATTCTTTCTGCCGGTGAACACGGAGATCTGTTGATCGGCGATAGCGATTCCGTTGATGAAACCGGACCGAACAGCCATTAATAGCGCGGAGAGTTTCCAGGTCTTGGAATCGCACCCTTCCGCCACCTCTGCGGCCCTGCCTGACGGCGCTAAATCGTGCCTGGCTGCATGCCTTTGATGCGTCCAAGTTTCTTGATCAGATCGCCCGGGATATTGAACGAAAGGCTCAGTTGAGCGGCGTTTTGTGTCACCGTTATGGTGTTAAGCAACAGTTTGAGTTCGGGATTCTGCTCTCCAGACAATTGGCCGAGGGCAATGAATCCTCTGAAGACGTCGGCCAATTTAGCCGACGAATTCGAATCGATGGTTGTTGCCGTAATCTTCCCGACGAAATCCTCTCCGATGTCAAAGACGCCGGCGATGCTCTGAATTGAGGATGCATTGAGAGCAGGCGGCACCGGCAGCGGTGATTTCCTCATGGCGCCTGCTGCATCTCCCGCAAACCAGAACATTCCATCCAAATCGATGCTGCTGAGCAACGAAGAGACCACGGCGTTCGACAGAATGCTGCTTTTGCCTCCCGCCTTTGTGTCGAGGGCTGCCTTGAGAGATACAAGGTTGCCCATTGCGATTTCGTTTTCACCGAGAAATACTATGCCGTTTTTGACGCTATTGTCTTTCTTGTCGGGGACCATCAGAACGGAAGCGCCTCCGTATGCCATTGTGATCACCCCCGCTTGGGATTGTAAGAAAGAGACAATGCGATTTTTATCGAAATCGCCGGACATGATCACCAGCCCTTCCGGTTTGACCGATTCGCCGGAGCGCCCGGCCATCACCAGATAGGAAACGTCGCGCGCCGGATCGATCCCGGTCTGTGCCGTAAATTCCATAAGCTCGTTTCCGATACGTGCCACCTGCGGCTGCTCCTGTTGGAGCTTCAGGTAGAAGGGGCTCGTCGTGAGACGCCGCACATTTATGCCTGAAACGAATTGGTAATCGGATGGGATGTGCTGCAGGGCAGCCGGGGTATTTACAGCGGACGCCCTGGCCGGAAGACCTATCGAGAGCGATAGGACTGCGGCGGAAATGGCCATCATTATTATTATGGAGAAAGCGGCAAATCTGCGGCGCTTCATAGTGTTTCCCTCCCAGGTGTTCCATCAATTCTAACTCACTTAAACGGCAACCGTCCGGGTTTTGTTCAGCCAAATCCGCGTCGCGATAGAAAATAAGTGAGTCGGACTTAGCCCGGACCCGCTTGATTTAACAAAATGCGGCCGCCTTCATGTGGCCGATTATTCGTAACGGAGGGATTCTACCGGGTCGAGGCGGGCGGCTTTTGCGGCGGGCCACACGCCAAAGAGCAGACCCACGAGGGTTGAGACGCCAAGACCCGAAGCGACGGCCCACAGCGGTGGCACGGCAGGCAGGTTTGGAACAAAGTAACCGAGTACGAGGCCCAGGACAACGGCCAGCGCCACGCCCAGTACTCCGCCCGTCGTGGTAAGAAATGCGGCTTCGAGAAGAAACTGAAGCACAATGTCCCGCCGCCGCGCACCGATCGCCTTGCGAATGCCAATTTCGCGCGTGCGCTGGGTAACGGACATCAGCATGATGTTCATGACACCGATGCCGCCAACGAGCAATCCCAGTCCGGAGATCGCCAGCGTGCCTGTGCGGATCATGCCGGT
This sequence comes from uncultured Acidobacteriota bacterium, assembly GCA_963718845.1. GTDB lineage: Bacteria > Acidobacteriota > UBA6911 > UBA6911 > UBA6911 > UBA6911. Next base: position 118,664 of record CAVRAD010000013.1, on the reverse strand, counting down.
GATGCGGTCGAGCTGCTCGATGATGGAATCGGCCGTGCTCAAATTGAAATCCGACTCCGCGCCGGGCTTCACGCCCCGCAGATTCCTCAGCACCGATTCGATTTCAAACAAAGCCGCATCGCGCTGTCCCGCAAATGCCTGGCAATACAGAATCACGGTGTCGGCTTCCGGGTACCGTCGCTGAATTGTTTTCAGCGGAATCATGACGACGTTGTCCTGTCGGTTTTCGCCCGCAAAACCGCCTTTACGCTTTTCGAATACGCCAAGCACCACCATACAACGCCCCGTCCATCACGATGCGTTTCCCTACGGCATCGCTCGAAGGAAACAGGGAGCTGGCGATATTGGCGCCGAGGACGCAAACTTTCGAGTATCTCTGTTCCTCTTCACCGGTATACATCCGTCCCGCCTGCAGCTCCGCGCTGGTGACCTGGGCGAAATTCCACGTCGTGCCCTGCAGCTGGATGTTTTCGTTTTCCTGACTGCCGTACTTTGCAGTCAGGGGGCGATTCTTGACCAGATTCGGCACGTAGATTTGCGCGGCCGCGTCTTTCACGGAAGGGCAGCGGCTCAAAATTTTCGCGGCGAACTCCGCGCGCAGCGGCTTCCGGCTTCTCTCCTCCGGTTTGATATCCGTGCCGCCCGGATCGCCATTTAGGTGGAAAGCGAAGATGCTGTCCGGTCCGAACTCCTGAAACAGCAGAGCGATGTTATTTCGCACGCCGACCAGGACGGAAGCAACCAGGACTACGGTGACGATGCCGACGATGATGCCCAGTATGGTAAGAAGCGAACGGAACTTATGCTCCAGGATATTGGACAGGGCGAAGCTGAAGTTATCGCGGTTGAAGTGTATCTGTTTCACGTCAGGTCTCCGAGCGCATGGCCTCGACGGGAGGCATGCGGGCGGCAAGGTATGCCGGATAAAAACCGGCGCTGATGCCGATGACAGCCGCGGTGCCAAGCGCGATTGCGGCATAGACAAGCGGAATATGCACATTCGTATCCAGCACTTTGCTCAAACCGAGTGTTCCAAAATAGGAAAAAAGCAGCCCTATGCCCCCGCCGATAATCGTGAGCAGCGTCGATTCGAAAAGAATCTGCACGAGAACGTCGGAATTGCGCGCGCCCAGTGATTTCCGGATGCCGATCTCGCGCGTCCTTTCGGTGACCGAGACGAGCATCATATTCATCACGACGATGCCCGCCACAACCAGTGCGATGGAGCTGATCGGCACGATGGCGATGGCGATGGCATTTGTAAGCCGCTCAAGAAAACTGCGGCCAGCCTCCGGAACCAGGATGTCGAAATTGTCTTCGGATTTTGGCTTCAGCCGGCGCAGGCTCCGCATGGCGACGCGCGTTTCATCCTGCGTTTCCGCATACAACTCCGATTCCTTTGGCTTTTCATAAATCGTGACCGACAGCCGGCTTCCCCAGATTTTTTCGTAGGCCAGCAGCGGGATCCAGACGTTCCGGTCGAGCGAGGAGGCGAAGCTGGAACCCTGCTTCTCCTCGGTCCCTATGACCACGAAAGGGTGGCCTTTGATGCGGATCTTTTTGCCCACCGGATCCAGCGAGGGGAAGAGTTCTTTGACAAGATCGTGTCCTATGATCGCCACGCTGCGGGATCTGCGGTTCTCCTCTTCCGTGAAAAAGCGGCCGCTGTCGAGTTTGACGTCCCGTATGGTTTGTATGTCCGCGGTGGACCCCACCATGGTGGCCGCGAGAAAGGTCCTGTTGCCCGCTTTGATGTCTACCACCGACTGCAGCGCGGGTGCCAGGAGCGCCGCTCGGGCTCATGCGGAGCCTGAGCTGTTCCGCCTCTCTGCGGTAAATCTCCGGGTTCCGGCGCAGCTTGTCTGCAAGCTCCTTCCGGGTCAGGTCGCCGACCGACGCCACCTGAGACACGATGAACGTGTTGACGCCGAAGGACTGGGCGGTGCTTCTCACCGCGAGGTCGCGCACGGACAGGAGTATGGCGCCGGCAAGCACGACTGAGGCTATGCCGATGACAATGCCGAAAACCGTAAGAAGAGAACGGAGCTTGTGCGCCCAGAGCGTGGCCACCGCAATGACAAATGCATTGCCCCATGCGGTCCATCGCGCTGCGGAATCCTTCATCCAGCCCTCCGGCAAAAATGTTCCAGTGGGATGCAGCCCTGCCCTCCCCGGATTCGCGGCACGCCATACGGTATGATGCTAGCAAGCGCCCGGTACCCAGGCAAGTTTGCACTGCAGCCTCCCGCCTTGATTTTTTCGGATCGACATCTATAATAAATAGCGGCATCACATATGAGATTGGATCTCATATGTGATGCTTTTTTTGTTTATGTTGTTTAGTGCCTTTGAGTTGCCTTGGATACAGGAGGACTCGATGCGCCAGGGAGAGGGATTAACAGCGGATGTTGAAGTCCAATATAGTAAAACAACTGGAGAAGATTGTCGGCCAAAATTTCATCCTGACGGCAAAAGAAGACCTGGCTACCTATGCCTATGACGGCACTACGACGTGGTCGCATGCTCCGGATGTGGTCGTTCTGCCGACTACGACGGAGCAGATTTCCGCAATTTTGAAGCTCGCCAACGAAAACATGATTCCCGTGACGCCGCGCGGATCCGGCACCAATATCAGCGGCGGCTCCGTGCCGATCCGGGGCGGGATCGTTCTTTGCACGACAAAGATGAACCGGATCCTCGAGATCAATCAGACGAACCTGACTGCAACGCTCGAGCCGGGTGTTGTGCTGCAGGATTTCAACACCCTGCTGGCGAAGGAAAACCTGTTTTATCCTCCCGATCCGCAAAGCTTCCTTAGCTGCACCGTTGGAGGAACCGTGGCGGAAAATTCCGGCGGCCCCCTGTGCATCAAATATGGAGTCACCAAGCAATATGTCCTCGGACTGGAAATAGTGCTGCCCGACGGCTATGTCATGAAGATCGGCGGTTCGACGGTGAAAAACCGCACCGGCTACGACCTGGTCCCGCTGTTTACCGGTTCGGAAGGCACTTTGGGGATTATCACCAAAATCACGCTGCGTCTCATCCCCAAACCGGCTGCAAGGCGGACGCTCATTGCGATATTTGATGACATGACTCAGGCAGGAGACGTTGTGTCCAGGATTCTCGCGCATCGCATCGTGCCGGCAAAGATCGAGTTTGTGGATAATTTCGTCATCCGCCGCGTCGAAGAAAAAATGCAGCTCGGTTTGCCGGTGGATGCCAACACGATGCTGCTGATCGATGTAGACGGTTCCGTCGCCGCAGTGGAAAGCGAGGCAAAACAGGTTCTGGATCTGCTGCATGAAGGCGGAGCTGCCATGGCGCGCATGGCAAAAGATGAAAATGAAGCCAACCTGTACTGGAAGGCCCGGAGCGCGGGATTCGCCGCCATCTATGGCGCCGCACGCACCGTTATCGCGGAAGATGTGACGGTGCCCCGCGACCGGCTCTCTGAGTTTATGAAGAAGCTGGACGAGATCTCGAAAAAATCCGGCTTCGCTATCGTGATTATCGGCCATGCGGGCGACGGAAATGTCCATCCCAGCGTTTTTACCAATAGCCGGGAAAAGGAAGATCTGGACCGCCTGCAGGATACGCTGACAGCCATTTTTGAAGCGGCGCTCGAACTCGGCGGCACTCTCTCCGGAGAGCATGGGATCGGGCTGGAAAAGAAAAGATTGCTGGCGAAAGCTCTCGACCCGAGGGCGATCGACATTATGAAGAAGATCAAGGGCATACTGGATCCCAACAATATTATGAATCCAGACAAGATTTGGGAACACTGATGAGCTCGACGGCATTTGCGGAAATAGAAAAAATCGAAAGGGAGACGGAGCAATGCATGAAGTGCGGTTTCTGCACGTATGTGTGCCCCGTGTATCAGGAAGAAAAAATCGAGTCGGGCGTCGCGCGCGGCAAAAACGAACTGGTGAAGGGATTGCTCAACGGCGACCTGGAACTGAGCCGCGACCTGGCGGACCGCCTGTATAAATGCACGGCCTGCATGGCGTGCACCGAAAGCTGTCCTGCCAAGGCGCCCATCCCGCGCATTGTTGTGGCGGCGCGAGCGGATGCCGCCCGCGCGATGGGCGTGCGCTTTCCCTACGGGTTCGCCTATCGCAATCTTTTAACCGACCGGAAACTCCTGGGAAATTTTCTGCGGTTCGGCAAATATTTTCAGTCGGCCTTCATGCCGAAAGCGGAAGGCATGATCCGGCATCTGCCCAGCTTCATGTCCGCGCTCACCAAAAGAAGACAGATCCCAGCCGTCGCGCCGAAATTTCTGAGCAGCCTGGTCGGCGAAGTAACCCGGCCGCCGCGCGGTGTAAAAACGGTTATGAGAGTGGGATATTTCCCGGGCTGCATGAATGAATTTGTTTTGCCGGACCTGGGGATAAAGACGGTCAATTTTCTTGCACGGCACGGAGTCGAAGTCGTCATGCCCGCAAAACAGGGCTGCTGCGGAGCGGCGGCGTTCCTTGGCGGCGGCGATTTCGCGACCGGGAGAAAAGTTGCCGACTTAAACGCTGCGGCGTTTTCGGGCGTGGACTGCATTGTGACAGGATGCGCCACGTGCGCATGCACGCTCAAAGAGTATGCCCATTTTCTGCCGGATACCCCGGAGCGAGAAGCCGCCTATGCGGCATTTTCCGGAAAGATAAAACACGTTTCACAATTTCTCGTGGATGTGCTGGATCTGCAGGCGTCCGCCTATCAAATCAATCCGGACATTAAGGGCAAGAAGCTCACCTGGCATGATCCCTGCCATTTGAATCGTCATCTTGGCGTTAAGGAACAGCCGCGCAGGATTTTAAAATCGCTGGATGATGCGCAATTCGTCGAGATGCCCAACGCGGACCGCTGCTGCGGCATGGCCGGGCAGTTCAGCCTCTTGCATTACGAGCTTTCACAGAAGATCGCCGAAAAGAAAATGGATAGCATCGCATCCAGCGACGCCGACATTGTTGTGACGGCGTGTCCCGGCTGCCAGTTCCAGTTGGCGGAGAATGCCGCAAGGCTCCAGAGACCGCAGAGGGTCATGAGCCTGATGGATGTCCTCAGTTAACCTCATCGCATGATTTTTGGGAATGCCAAGCCTTCGGAGTGCGGCAGCTTGGTGCCGGTTTTAAAATAGCTTGATGTGCCCATTTTGGCGTGAAAGCGGCAGCGAGCTGCCCCACTCCGAAAGGCTTCGGCCCAAATAAACCAATTCGACTCTTACTGTTTACAGATCGGCTCGTTTGGCCAGCCCATGGTTTTGGCTCCAGGGCCGATGACGGACTGGATCAGTTCAATCTTGCCGTTCCGCATTTTGAACACGTGGAAATCGGGGAGGCTGCCCGCGAAAAGTAGATACGCGACGACGCTGCCTGTCTCTAAATCTACGAGGAAACGCCGCGGGCCGTGCGTGGTGATGACTAGCCCTTTGGGCGAGCAGTCGTGTTCGACCATGTTTTCGAGTCCCGGAGCGTCGACGCCCGACATTTTCACCGTTGTCTGAGTGCCGTTTTCCCAACGATCACAAGGTGAGGCGAAAGGCGATCGGACCTGGGGCTCTTTCGCGAACATATCGTAATAGTCATCGGCGGCGGCAATCATCGCCAGGCGCGAACTTCTCCGCTCAACCTATGATGGCACCAATCGTGGTGCCGGATAGCATGCATGGTACTATAACCGGATCTTTCAGAAGAGAGAAAATTATCTGTAGCCGCTGCCCATGATGGCAGCCACTCCGGCAATGATGGATCGTAAACTATCTGTGCATAATTTCGAGGTTATGGTGACTGTCACCTAAATAACCGAAATTATTGGGATACGATGGCATGTATGAGACAATGGCGCGGTGGTGTGTGATTTTTGAGCAGATTTCGCTTTGAGGAGTGATTGAAAATGACCAAGAGATTAAATCCCTTGTTGGATCCGCGGGGATTCCAGGAGAGGCCGATCATAAAGCTGGCGCCCAGGGTCAGCGTTGAGGAACTGAAGAAGGGCAAGATCCTTTTCTATAACAACACGAAACTCAGCTTCTGCAACTACGGCGAAGTATTCGTCCGCATTAAAGAGCGCTTTCGCGACATGGGGATCAGTACCTTTATCGATTACCTCGAAACTGTCCGCGGCAAGGATACAGCGGCTCTTGAAAAGTACGCGGCCATGCTGGCGAAGGAAAAGCCCGCCGCCGCCGTGGTGGCTTTGGGCGATATGGGTACATCTCCGGCAACCTGCATCGTGACTATGGCCCTCGAAAAACTAGGCATCCCGAGCGTCTACATCACGGCGCCTCCCGGCGGAGAACTGGTGGAAGGAGTGGCGGTATATAGGGCGGGGAACCTGTGTCTCTGCAAAATCGATATTTACCAGGCCAGCACCGTTGAAGAAGTCCGGCATGAAATCGATCTGAAGTGGGATTACATCATCGATTCGTTGACCGCCGGTCCGGAACGACTGCGTGAAGTCGCGCGCATCGATTTCAAGATGGACCTTGTTCCTCCGGCCCAGAACGGTCTGCTGCCTGTGACCGAAAAGATCGAGGCCTCCGAAAGCCGGCTGTATGAGCCCGGTTGCTATATGGAAGAGGTCATGGACTATCTCGACCGGGAGCACATCGGAGACGGTCTGCCGGTGATCCCGCCCACGCAATCCCGGTTGGATAAAATGTTTGCGTATTGCCCCTTCGATCCCGATATGGCGCTCTGGCATGAAGTCGGCCCGACGGGAAAAGATGTGACCGTGCGGGATGTTGCGATCGCCGCGGTCATGGCCGGATGCAAGCCTCAAGCCATGCCCATCCTGGTGACGGCTTTCAAAGCTCTGGCCGATTCCAAATACAACCTTTTGCAGTCGGTCACCACTTCGCATCCCGGTGGAAACATGGTCCTGGTAAGCGGCCCGATTGCCCAGCAAATTGGCATATCGGGCAAACAAGGATGCCTGGGTCCGGGGTATCCTGTTAACGCGACGATCGGGCGCGCGGTCAACCTGGTCATCCTGAATGTCTGCCGGGCAGTTCCGGGTATCTGCGATCTCGATTGCCTCGCATCGCAGGCGGAATTCACGTATTGCTTTGCGGAAGAGCCTTCGCTGGCCCAATGGCCGATGATCAACGAGGAGCGCTTCGACGCAAATACGACCACGGTCTATGTCCTCAAAGCGGAGCCGCAGCATGACATCATCGACTTCCTGAGTCTCAACGGCTATGACCTGCTGGATACCATCACCGACTGCTGCACAACCCTGGGCACAAACAACGCCTATATACCCGGACCGCTCGTGCTGGTGCTTACTCCGGACCACGGAATGATGCTCAAAAACTCCGGATACACCAAAGACATGATCCGCGAGCACATTCACCTGCGCGCGGTACACGACGTCCCCATGGTGAGGAACCGCGGCCTGGTGCCGGTTCGCCCGCCGGAATTTGCCAACAAGCATCCCATGCCGGTAACCCGGACGCCCAGGGATGTTGAAATAGTGGTTGTGGGCGGCCGCGGCGGGCATTCAGGCGTGATCCTTCCCTGGGCATTGCACAGCGAGGGAATTGTGCTGCCCGTGACTTTGCCGGACGGGACGGTTGCGCGAAGCATCGAGCAATTTAAGAAGTAAATGAATCGGATTCGGGCAAAAGCTATTGCAGTTTTTCTGTGGGTCGGGGCTTCAGCCCCGACCCACATTAACTAACAGGAAAGTAAATTATGGAAATTTACGGGGCATATGACGTTGTTGTTGTCGGTGGCGGAACATCCGGCGTGGCCGCAGCCATCTGCGCGGCGCGGGCCGGAGCAAACACGATCCTTGTGGAGCGTCTTGGCGTGCTCGGCGGCCAGCTGAATGTCTCCGGACCTCCGGGTTTCGCCTATGCGTACATGTTCAATCCGCGCTGCGAGCAGATCATCGGCGGCATTATGGAGGAAACCCACAGCAGGCTAATGAAGGAAGGGCACGCGTTGCCGCACACGACCCCTGATTTTCGCGTCGGATACAGTTTTTCCCTGGTGGACCCGGATTACTGGGGGCTCATGGCCTTCGAGATGATGACGGAAAACAACGTCCACCTGCTCCTGCACTCCTACTTCGTCGATGTCGTAAAGGATGGGAATACGGTGCGCGGCGTCGTCGTCGAGAATGTTTCGGGAAGGCAGGTCGTCCTGGGCAAGGTGATCATCGACTGCACGGGTGAGGGCCATGTTTCCGCCAGGGCCGGAGCTCCCTACGAGCAGGTCCCGAAAGATCAGCTCGAACCCCATACCATTTCCTTCACGGTGGATGGCGTGGATTGGGAAAAAGTTCTCCAGTATGTGAGGGACAACGCGGAATACGAATTCAACGCGATGACGCATCCCTACCTGAACTGGACGCAGGAGCAGATCGTCGAAAGAATCCGCAAGGTCAAAGACATCACCGAGATCTCGAATTTCATGGGGTATTACTCACTGCGGGATAAAGCCCTAGCGGCGGGCGAATGGCATGCCTATAGCGGCGTTGGCTTTTTTATCATGCCCAGGGACAAAGGCCATTTCCAGGCGCACTTCCAGCATTCTTCCCAGGTCGGCAACGTCGATCCGACCGATATCCGCGATTTGACCTATTGCGAAATCGAGTGCCGGAAGCAGGTGGTGATGGCGCTGAAATTCATCAACAAATACATGCCCGGATTCGAAAACGCCTACCTCACTCGCATGTGCTCTGAACTGAGAATCCGCGAGAGCCGCCGCATCATCGGCGATTACGTCTTGCGCAAGCCGGATGTCGCCGAAGCCCGGAAATTCAAGGACGTTATCGGCAAGAGCTCCTTTTCCTCCGGCGCCAAACATGTGGCGACTACGGAAACCATAGCCTATGAGGGAATTGTCTACCCCAAAGACGGTGGGTCGTACGACATTCCGTACCGGTGCCTCGTGCCGCAGGTGATCGATAACCTGCTCGTCGGAGGCAAGGCGATTTCCACCGACCGGGATTCGTATGCGCGGTTCCTGCAGGAAACCATTGTGACCGGACAGGCCGCGGGCGTCGCTGCAGCCATCTGCGCCCGTAGAGGGATCACTCCGCGGCAGCTTGAATCGGACGTCACCGAATTGCAGGACATTCTCCTCAAACAGGGAGCCATATTGTTTGGGACACATTAGAAAATAATTACGATTGACGATTGAAACGATTAATTTTGCGCCTCAGATTTTTCAATCGTAATTCGTAATTCGTAATTTGCTAGGGAGGGTACAGATATGGAATATCAGGCCTTGGACATGGAAATTGCCGGAGAACTATAAGGAGACGCAGCCGAAAATTGCGCGGCAGGATGCTGTCGAAAAGGCAAGCGGCAAGGCTGTCTACACAAGAGACATTTATCTTCCGGGAATGCTGTATGCCAAGATATTGAGCTCCCCTTACGCGCACGCAAAAATCAAAGGCATTGACACGAGCGCGGCCGAAGCGCTTCCCGGAGTGAGGGATATCCTCAAGTATAACGATTCCGACGTTGAATCCGATAGCGGGTCCGGGTTGTGGTATGAGGCTTCCGGCATGTACAACGTCCTCACGCTTTCCGGGACAAGCGAATATTTCCAGCACCCCGTGGGTGTCGCCGTCGTCGCCGATAGCGAGGAAGTCTGCGACCGGGCTCTGCGGCTGATGAAAATCGAGTGGGAAGAGATGCCGTTCATCCTGGATATGGAGGAGTCTGCCAAGGCGACGGCCAGAAAGACCATGCCGGAGGTGAAACGCACCAAGGAGAACGCCAGAGAACCCAATACGGTTATTGCAGACGATGTAACGTACGGCAATCTGGAAAAGGGTTTTGCCGAAGCGGACAAAATAATCGAATACAAGATAAGGCGAGAAACCAATTCGGCCGCCGGCGTTGAAGCGGCGGCTGTTGTGGCGCAATGGCGCGGGGATTTTCTGGATCTCTGGGTCCACCACCAGGATATTCCGCAATGGTTTTTGATTAACCCCCAGGATACGAGAGGAAAGCACATTCCTCCCTTGGCGGAATGGTCCAAAATCACGGTGACCATGCCCTTTCAGGGCGCGCTTTTCGGGGGATTTTCGTGGCTCGTCTACTCCCAGTCTTTCGTTCGCCTTGCGGTGATTCTGGCCCGGCGCGCGGACGGGAGGCCGGTCAGACTGATTTTTGATGACAGCAATCTGTGCACTCTGGGGGATGACGCCGGAACCTACGCGTGCAAAGTCGGTGCCAAGAAGGACGGAACGATCACGGCCATGCACTGGCATATGGTTGGAGTCAGGAATCCGGCAGTCGAAAAAACCTACGAATGCACGAAGATACCCAATATCCGGGGCAGCCAGGAGTGGCCGCTGGTCAATCAGGGGCATATGATCTGCTTCCGCCACGGGGCGCACTGCTGCGTACCGCACAACGTCATGATCGATCGCGTCGCCGCGGAGTTTGGCCTGGATCCTACCGAGGTCGCTTTGAAAAATGACGGGTGCAGAGGCCACGATTGGGAGTGGGTCACGCGCTATCAGAAAGAAAACGGGTTCCCGCAGCGATGGAGTCTCAAGGAAGTCATCGAAAAGGGGAAGGAGGCGATCGGCTGGGATAGGAAATGGCATGCGCCCGGATCGAAGCGGCTTCCCAACGGGAAAATGCACGGCCTTGGATTTGTGGAGATCAATGAATGGGCCTATTGGCCACCGGAACCGGCCATGACCCACGCGTCGCTGATGCTGCGTAACGGCATTGTAGCCATCGTCGGAGTGAGAAGCGACATAGGGTCGGATACCGAATCAGGCGCGCGCCATATCGTGGCGTCGGAAATGGGATTGCGATACGAAGACACCGTCGTGCATGAGCGGAGTTCGGACAACAGCAGTTTTTACATGTGGCAGCCGGGCGGGTCTTTTTCTACGGCGTTTATCACGACGCAGCTGGTGATGGCGGCAAAGGAGCTGAAAAAGAAGATTCTTGGATATGCGGTTTTGCCCACGCCGGCGTACAATACGAGTCATTTCTTCAAAACCGAGCAACCGCCGGCATTCCCCGGCAAGAAGCCCGAAGACCTGGATATCAAAGATAGTTTTATTTTCGAAAGAGCGAATCCCGCGAACCGAAAGAGCGTGAGGGAAGTAGCGGACATATTCTGGGATGTGGATCCGGCCATCACACATCCCGTGGTGGGCAGGGTCACAAGTTTGACAGTGGAGGGGAAGCCGGATTTGACCTGGTTCGCGATGGGTCGCCAGGCGCACTTCATTGAAGTTGATGTGGATACGGACACCGGCATGGTAGACGTGACCAATATTGTTTGCGTCAACGACGTCGGCCATCTGTTTAATCCCAAGGGAGCCGAAGCGCAGCAGTATGGCGGAGCGATTATGGGATTGGGCAGGAGCGCGACGGAAGAACACGTGTGGTGTCCGCGCACGGGAGTGGCTCTGAATAAGGATCTGCTCAACTATCACATCGGAACGATGAACGACTACCCGGCGTCCAAATGCCTCATCAACGAGAGCCATCTTGGGTATGCGGCTTTCGGTGCATTTGGATTGGGGGAGAACTCAGGAGCCGCTATGTCGGGCATTACCGTCGCCGCCATTTATAATGCAACGGGCAAATGGGTGATGGACTATCCCACCACACCCGCCCGCATCCTGAAGGCCCTAGGGAAGATCTGAATCATTCGCCGGCAATTGGTGTCAGGTTAGAATTGCAGCCAAGTATCGATGGGGAAAGGATTCGAACGGATGCTGGATCCAGTGGTTTTTAAGCTGGCGCAGTTTGCGGTCTTAATTGTCTTTATCGTGTTCATTTCCGATTTCCGCAGGAAGAAAGGCATGGTTCCGCTTATAGGCGAGAAATGGACGCACCTGCTGAAGGCTTTGTATCTGATTCCTTTAGCCATGTACATGCATGTTTTGTTTGCGATAAACCGGATTTTTTTGATTGATATTCTGGCTTTCGCTGTCACTTTGATTGGCACTGTCCTGGTGGTTAAGGCTAAAAGGGATCTTTGGATATATCACACCTGTGCCGGTTACCGTATGACATCCGCAAGTTTCATCACAAACGGCATCTACTCCTACATCAGGCATCCGCTGTATACAGGAATCTATGTCTTAATCCTGGGCAGCCTGTTTACCATAATTCCGCGCCTCCACCTGTCTCTGCACATCCTGATGCCGACAGCAGCACTGATATGCGTTTCCTATGTCATGGGCTTTATTGCATTCCTAGCAAGCAGGGAAACCAAAGCTCTGCTCGATACATATGGGTTGCCATTCCAGTATTACATGGAAACGGTTCACCCTTTTCTGCCGCTAAGGAAATACGCTATTCCCGACTATCCATAAGACAAACCAATAGCGGCAATGCCCTGTCGCAGGAGTGGAAGAAAGCACCGTCCCCTTTTTGCATTTTTCATTAATTTTTTTGCAGCAATTAAACAGCTTGCTGCTAGAGTAGTGCGCCGATGTGGAAGGATTGTATTATTAAGCACCCATTGGCGATGGTTGGCATCGCCTGTCGATTTCCGGGCGCTGATGATCTGGACCAATATTGGAATTTGGTGCGGAGCGGCGCATGCTCGATTGCGGAGTTGTCTTCTGAGCGGCTGGATCGGGCTCTTTATTACAGCCCGGTCAAGGGAAAGGGTTCTGAAGGCAAAACCTAAATCTTGTTCAAGCCGGATTGGTCGATACGGATTCGACACGAAGCATCCCGGGGAGCTAAGTTTTGTTCGACCAGCGCCGGGCGCGGAGCATGGTCGGAAACCGGATTCTTGAAGCGACGGATGTGGCCGACGTCGTTCTGTTTCTTGCCAGCCCGCTCAGCGATCTGATCCAGGGACAGACGATTGTGGTCGACGGCGGTGCGGCGATTCACATCTGAGAAGGAGCGATATGCATGCGATCTGTTTCGCCTTGATGCTGGCGGGAGTAACGGGGCCGGGAGAAAGCATTGGACCGTCCGCAATCGATCGGGCTTTCAACCGGATGTATAATTTTGATTTTGTGGGAATGCATACAATCCTGGATGAGTATGTTCGAGTTCATCCGGAAGATCCGATGGCCTATTCGGCGCGCGCAGTCGCTTATCTTTTTTCTGAACTGCATCGGATGAAAATTCTTGAAACCGAATTCTTCATAGACGACGATCAGCTCACAGATAGAAAGAAGTTGAAACTGGATCCTGTCATGCGTGCGCAGCTGTTTCAGATGACAGGCGAAGCGAGAAAAAGAGCCGACGTGATCCTGGCCTTGAAGCCCAACGACCGGAATGCGCTGTCCGCGGTCTGCACCGCGGCTGAGGTTGAAACCGATTACACAATCCTGGTTGAAAAGAAATACTTCCGAAGCTTTTCCATGTCCAAGGAAGCGCAAAAGCATGCGCGCAAACTGCTGGCGATGGATCCGCCCGTGTGGGATGCCCATCTGACGGTGGGGATGGTTGAATATGTCGTCAGCAATATGAACTGGTTCTACCGGCTGTTTGTGCGTTTCAACCAGGTTGACGGGAGCAAGCAGAAAGCAATTGAGAATCTCAAGGAAGTGATTCGGGGCGGGCGGTATTATCCTCCCCTGGCTAAAATACTCCTGTCGGTGGTTTATTTGCGCGAAAAGTCGCCGCACGAGGCGTACGCCCTGATGCAGGAAATGGCGCGGGATTTCCCTGAAAACCCGCTCATCCGGTCTGAAGTGAAGAGAATTTCCGAGAAAATTGCCAACACCAAATCTGCCAACTAGAACCCTGTCCGGCAATGGGTGCCAGGTTAGAATTGCACTTAATAGTAATAAGTGCAATTCTAACCTGACACCCATTGCTGCGACTTTCTTCTTGTTCCGCATGAAGGAAATGCATATAAATGAAAGGTTGGCTATTATTTCAGAACCGGGTAACGGGAGAGACAATAGGCCCTTTTTGTAGAATTTTAAAAGCTGAGAATTAAACTTGGCAAAAATCTAACTGGAGAATGATTCCATGGAGATCAGACTAACCGCAAACGGTCAAAACTCATTATCAACCAAAGTCTGTTTCAGCGATGAAAACGGATTTGAAGTCGCTTCCACCATCGTCATGGGAAAGAAAGACGCGATTCTCATCGACGCACAGTGGACATTGTCCAATGCCCACCGCGTGATTACAGAAATCCTCGATACGGGCAAGAACCTCACGACCATTTATCTTTCGCATGCGCACCCGGATCACTATTTTGGAGCCGGCGTTATTGCCCAGGCTTTCCCCAAAGCCCGCGTTGTGGCGATACCTTCGGAAGCCGACATCATGAACAAGCAGTTCTTCGGCAAAATCGAGCACTGGGAAGGCGTCATCGGAGCTCACAACGTTTGCAGAGTGAGCGCAAAAATTGAGTCTCTGAAAGAAAATCGACTCGAATTGGAAGGGCAGCCCCTTGAGATCATGACGAAGGTCATGGGTGACATGCGATACAACACGATGGTATGGATTCCGTCGATCAAGACTATCGTTGCCAGCGACGTCCTGTTCAATCAGGCGCATCCCTTTACCTGCGAGCTCACCAAGGAAGAACGCGCTCAGTGGATTGCGGACGTGGATAAGATCGAGAAGATGGGCGCCGAAGTGATCATCCCCGGCCATCAGAAGCCCGGATGCCAGTTCGACAAGAGCTCTCTCGACTTTACCAGGGAATATGTCGTCGCCACGGAAGAAGAGTTGGTGAAACAGGATACGGTTGCCGGCTTCTACTACGCAATGGCCGAACGTTTCCCTCAAGCCAATCTCGTACGCCTCAGCAACGGAATGAATGCGATGGTATTCAAGGGCGGCCTGGATTGGAACTGGCGCGAAATATCATAGGCATTTTTTTGACCGAATCCGGGTATTGAGTCTCGCCACTAGGCGGAACTCAATACCCGGAGCCGATGGCTTGTGTGTCCTACGGCGCCTGGCCTCGAGGGAATCCGCTCTTACTTCGACAAGATAATCACCCATGTGATAGTAAGGTCTGTCCGGGCGATGGACGGTTCCGGCCATTCGCCCGTCTTCAAGATACAAATGCCATGATTAAGGAGTCAGGGATGAACAAGTACGAATGCGATGTATGTGGATATATTTACGACCCGGAGGAAGGCGATCCCGATAACGGCGTTCCCAAAGGTACCCCATTTGAAAAGCTACCGGCTGGCTGGGTGTGTCCGCTGTGCAGCGTGGGCAAAGACCGCTTTAATAAAGTGGGCTAAACACTTGTGTGTGAACAGTAAGCCGGTGTGCGAAGCAGTTAAAAAACGTACAAGGATTTTTCTGTAACCTGTGGTACATTACACGGTCTGCTACGTGTTTCAGACCATGCTGAACAATACTCCTACAGGTTTGGAGGTTCCGTATTGCAGAACGCCGGGGGGCACTTCGGCAAATCGGATTTGACGATCAGATTTGGAGAACTTGGAGAGGACCGCTAATGAGTAATTATCTTGCGACGAAAACAAGCATCGCCGATTGGATAAAGGGGCTGGCTTCCGGGAACGGCGTCTACTTTCCGGCAAAGCACGGACAATCGAGTTATCGATTTACCCGGGTCCAATCCGATTCCGAGATACAGTTCGAGCACTATACTCCCACGGTAGTGCCTCCGGTCAAACTGCTCCTCCCGGCAAGGGAAGAGCTATTGCAGTTCAGGAAGAATGCCGACGGCAAAAGCGAAGTCAGCGCTTCGCTGGACACCTCGTTCCGCGTATTGGCGGGCGTCAGGCCCTGCGACCTCAAAGGGATCTTCCTGATGGATCTCTTCTTCAAGGATGGGTCTCCGGATGCCTACTATCTCGCGCGCCGCGAAAACACGGCCATAATAGGATACGCGTGTGCGACCCCCTGCGATTCGAACGTTTTCTGTGCGGCGGTGGAATCTCTGGGCCATACGGAAGGAGCCGATATTTTTGTGACTCCGCTCCCGACCGGAGATGTCCTGGTGGAGGCTAAAACGGAGCTAGGGAAAAAACTGACGGCTGGCGCAGGCTGGAAGCCATGCGACAAGGATCCGCGCGGAAAAGAAGCCGCGTCCGCGGCAAAACCGCAGCAGTTCGGCCGCGCGCTTCAGGCCGCAGCCAAAGACATTCCCGGGATCGTCGCGAGCAAGTGGCAGAGCCCGGTGTGGGAAAAACACGTAACGCGCTGCTTCTCCTGCGGCACATGCAATCTCGTATGTCCTACCTGCTACTGCTTCGATGTCGCCGACGATTTGAATTTGGATGCGGTTTCCGGCAACCGCACGCGCACCTGGGATGGCTGCATGTTGCCGCACTTCGCTGCCGTGGCAGGAGGGCACAATTTCCGCCCCGAGCCGGCATCGCGACAGCGCCACAGAATCAATCGCAAATTCGCATACCTGCCGGAAAAGTATAAGCACGGCGCCGTCTGTGTGGGCTGCGGCCGATGCGGCCGTCAATGCACTTCCCATATAGATATTTACGATATTGTCTCGGATCTGATCACAGAAGGAGGTCGATGATGAGCCCCGTTTCATCCCAATATAGCGAGATAGCCAGGGACACTTTCCTGCCGCAGCCGGGCCGGATCGTCGAGCTTATCGACATGACTGCCAAGGACCGGTATGTCCGCATCGAACTGGAAAAGCCACTGGGCCACCATCCAGGTCAGTTTGTCATGGTCTCCGTTCTGGGTGTGGGTGAGGCTCCCATTTCCATCAGTAACGGTCCCGGAAAAGACAACATGCTGGAGATGGTGATTCGCAAAATCGGCCGCCTGACCCAGGTGTTCCACCAGTTGAAGGTGGGGGACGAATTGGGCATTCGAGGCCCTTACGGCTCCGGGTTCGACCTGAACAATTTCTATGGAAAAGATGTGCTGTTTGTGGCCGGCGGGCTTGGATTAGTGCCTCTCCGGTCTCTCATCACTCCCGTCGTTGCAGAGGCTGGAAAATTCCGCCAGATAACCCTCATTTCGGGGTGCCGCAATCCGTCGGAAGAACTCTTCCGGGACCAGCTCAAGGCATGGTCGAACGCCGGCATCAATGTCATCCGTCTAGTTGATGGAACAGAAAATATGCCCTGGGAATTCGGCGTGGGCCTCGTTACGGATCCCATCCCGAAAATGAAGATCGACCCCGAAAAGACCGTCGTTGCCATGTGCGGCCCGCCGGTTATGTATAAATTCGTCATTGCTGCCCTCAGCGCCAAGGATGTGAGCTCCGACCAGATTTATGTCGACCTGGAACGGCGCATGAAATGCGGCGTGGGCAAGTGCGGGCACTGCCAGATCAACCAAGTATATTGCTGTCAGGAGGGACCGGTATTTCGGTTTTCCGACCTTGCAGGTTTACCGGAGGCGCTTAGATGAAACCCAAGGTGGCATTTTTCGATTTCGCCAGTTGCGAGGGATGTCAGCTGGCCATTCTTAATTGCGAGGATATCCTCCTCGACATACTCAATCTCATTAACCTGGTGGAGTTCCGTGAAGCCATCTCCGAAACCGCGCCGCGGTACGATATAGCTTTTGTGGAAGGCAGCATTCACCGGGATGAGGATATCGAACGAATCCAGAATCTGCGATCGCGAACAACCTACCTTGTCGCTCTTGGCGCCTGCGCATGCAACGGCAACGTGCAAGCGCGCTCCAACTTCGTGGCGCCGGCTGTCAATTACGAAGCCATCTACGGCGAAAAGGCCCGGAACCAGGTGCAGGTGGATCCCGATTACTGGTCTCTCTGGGCGCACACCCGTGTGCGGCCGCTGGATTCCATTGTGAAGGTGGATGCCTATCTCCGCGGATGCCCCCCGATGCCGGAAGAGTTTCTCCACCTTGTGAAATCACTGCTTCAAGGAACCCTGCCGGTTACTACGCCGAACGCCGTATGCGTGGACTGTAAGAAAAATGAAAACGAGTGCGTTTTCGAGAGAGGCAAAACCTGCTTGGGCCCGGTGACATGGGGCGGCTGCAACAGCATCTGCGTCAATCAGGGATATGTCTGCGACGGCTGCCGGGGATCGCTTCCATACGCCAACGTGGAGGCCCATGTCGCTCTGATGCGGGAGCACAAAATAGACGACAAGGATATCCGAAGCCGATACCGGCTTTTCCTGGGTGCCGAACCTATTGGTAGAGGAGTCTGACGATGGATCTGAAATCTAAAACATACACAATCGATGTCAAGCACGTCACCCGCGTTGAAGGGCACGGACGGATTATTGTCAGCACAAAAGAGGGGGTTGTCAAAGAAGTGAAGCTTGCCATTACGGAAGCCAACCGCTTCTTCGAGAACTTCGTCAAGGGCATGCAGCCGGCGGAGGTGCCCTGGATCGTGAGCCGCATCTGCGGCATCTGTTGCGTGGGCCACCAGTTGACCGCCACAAAGGCCGTGGAAGCAGCCCTGGGCATTCAGATCAGTCCTCAGACTGCGCTGCTGCGCAAGCTCCTCACGGAATCGCAGTTCCTTCAGAGCCACGTGCTGCACGTTTACTTCCTGGCTGTCCCGGACTACCTGGGAGTGAAGAGCGTGCTGCCGCTGGCCAAGAGCCATCCCGATGTCGTCAAGCGCGCGCTCCGGCTCAAGAAGCTGGCCAACGACTACACCACGCTGCTTGGCGGGCGCACGCTGCATCCCATGGCAAACACGCTGAAAGGTTTTCGCAAGCTTCCCGATCTGGCTGCCGTAGCCGCTCTCCGTACCCGATTGCTCGAAGCAATTCCGGATATTGAAGAGACCGTGCGCGTTGCCAAAACACTCAAGATTCCACCCTACGAACGGGAAACCGAGTACGTTTCTCTGAAACACCCGGATGAATACGCCCTCTATGACGGCGATGTGTTCAGCTCCGACACCAAGTCCTCGGTGCCGGTGGAAAAATACCGGGAAGTCACCAACGAATTTACCGTGGCGCACTCGACCACCAAGTGGTCGAAGTGGCATCGAGACTCCTACTTTGCCGGAGCTCTGGCCCGTGTGAACAACAACTTCGATCAGTTGCTTCCCCAGGCTAAACAGACAGCCGAGGAACTCGGATTGAAGGTGCCCTGCTACAACCCCTACATGAACAATGTGGCTCAGGTTGTGGAGGTCGTTCACTGCGCGTACAACAGCGTTCGTATGTTGGATGAGCTGTTGGGCGGCGGCCTGAAGGATGAAGATATTTCCTACGAGGTAAAGGCCGGCCGTGGAGTCGGGTCCTGCGAAGTCCCGCGGGGCATCCTGTTCCATGAATATGAGTTTGACTCAAACGGCCGCTGCTGCGGCGCCAACGCGATTATCCCTACCAGCCAGAATATCAACAATGTGGAACGGGACATGAAGGCGTTCGTGCCCAAAATGCTCCCCGATATGTCCAAAGAGGAGCTGACTCTTCATATGGAGATGTTGCTGAGGGCCTACGATCCCTGCATCTCCTGTTCCGTGCACATGCTGGACGTGGAATTTGTCGACTAGGCCGGTTGCGCCGGCGGCGGGATCCGATTGGAAAATCGTGGGCCTGGGTACGTACCTGGGCCGCGACGATGAAATCGGTCTCGCGCTGGTCCGGGAGATTGCCCGGGACGCGCGCATTTGCCGAGCGCTGCGTGCTTCTGGAGAGCGCTGACGCTGCAACGGTCGCCTCCTTGTTACTCGAGTGGCTCCGGCCGGTAATCCTGGTGGATGCTGCCAACATGGACGTCGCTCCGGGCGAACATCGGTTCTTTTCCGACAGGGACGCTACCGTGATTTTGAAGACCAGCTCGGTCTCCACCCATGGCATGGGGCTGGCGGAAGGATTGGAGTTGGCCAGAACGCTTGGCTTTGACCAAGCGTCCTGCATCTTTGGCGTCCAGCCTTTTGACCTCTCTCCCGGACAAGGGCTTACACCGGAAATGACCTCTCGCTTCCCCTCGCTGCTTGATGCGTTGCGTGAGGCTTGTTCCATTACGCGAAAAGAATCCTAACTTCATAATGCAGATTGAATGACAGTTCAGGCTATCCCCCATCTTGTGATAGGCTATTGATAAGGCAGGAAGCTCCGGAGAGGCGGGCGCGGTGGTAGAAAAAAAGCATTCTTTTTTTTACGATTGGGGCTCGGTAACCACCTATACGTCGGATATCAGTTCCCAGGAGCTGGTGTCCCGGGCGAAGTGGTTCATTAACATGCGGTGGCTGGCCATCCTGGCCTGCGCCGTCGGAGGAGGTATTGCGGCGGCCGGACTGGCGCCGGCCAATGTGAATCCTCTCGACTTCGGCGTTACTGTCGTGTTTCTTTCCGCTACGAACCTGGTGTACACCATCGCGGGCCGCAATCTCTTTGGCGATAAATCACGCGGCAAAGAATTGAAGTTTCTCCTCTTGTGGCAAATGCTCGGGGACTTCATTGCATTGAGCTTTCTGACCTACGCACTCGGATGCATTGAAACCCCGATGGGGGCGCTGTTCATGGCCCACATCATCCTGGCCACGATTCTCTTTTCCCGCTGGCTTTCCTTGATCATAGCAGGCGCCGCATGGATCAGCGCCTCGCTGCCGCTGATATTGGAATGGGCCGGCATCCTGCCGTCTCGCAGTATTTTTGAAGGCCAGTTCAAGTTGATGGTGAATGCGAGCTTCGGGGCCACGTTCGGATTCGTTTTTGCCAGCGGCGGCGTCTTTCTGTTCTGCTGGTACCTTGTAAGCGAAATCAGCTCGAGCCTGAAACTGAGAGAGCATCAACTCGAAGATGCCTTTAAGATGCTGATCAAAATTGACAGGGAGAAGACCCAGTCCACGCTCCTCGCTACGCATGAACTCAAAGCCCCTTTTGCCGCCATCAAAAGCTACATTTACACCCTGCGAGACGGATATTGCGGCGTGCTGCCGGAGAAGGCCCAGGCCGTTGTCGAGCGCATCGGAGACCGGTGCGACCATATTTCGAACAGGATTACGGACATCATTCATTTGAGCAATCTGAGAACGCTCGTCGTGACCGACATGCGCCTGGTGCCCGTCGATCTGATGGCGATTTTGGCGGAGGAGGCCCGGGAAGGGGTTTTGACCGGCGAACCACGAAAAGTGCAGGTAATAAACCTCGCGGAATATTACCCTCCCATTTACATCATGGGATCCTACTCGCACCTGAAAACGCTCTTCTCCAACCTTATCCAGAATGCCGTTAATTACTGCCGCGATAATACGGGCCGCGTGGTAATATCCATCGAAAGCTCGCCCCAAAAGGTGGCGGTGTCGGTTCAGGATAACGGGATAGGAATTCCCAAAGAAAATCTCGACAAGATATTCGACGATCATTTTCGCAGCAAAAACGCAGTGGCTCATTACGCGGGAGGCACGGGGCTGGGGCTCTCCATGGTCAAAGAGATCGTGGTTCTGCATGGGGCATCCATTCAGGTGGAGAGCATAGTTGGCAGAGGGAGCAGTTTTACAGTAAGATTTGATATCATCGAGGCAAAGCAGGAGAGAGACAACCATGGCGAACATACTGATAGTTGATGATGATTTGGATATTATAGACAGCCTGAAGATGATTCTGGAAGCCAACGGCCACCAGGTATCGGTGAAAACAGATCCGGATGATCTGGTGGAGAGCGTCAAGCAATCGCCGCCGGACCTCATTATTTTGGATATCATTTTCCCCGAAAACCCGAATGCCGGATTCGCTGCAGCCCGGGAGCTTCATAAGGTTGAAGGAGTGAAAGATATTCCCGTGCTGCTCTTGAGCGCCGTGAATCAAATGAGCAAAATGTCTTTCGGGTTTTCCGAATCGGACATCAGCGAAGATTTTATGCCCGTAAAAGGATTCATCGAGAAACCGGTGGAGCCTGCTGCCCTCATAGCAAAGATAAACGATATTCTCGGGGCCGCATAGCGAAACTGCGCCGGACAAGCTCGTAGAAAACAAGTGGATCCCGGCCTCAGCCCGGACTGCGGGCTAGGCAGCTTTCGTATCCCTGTCCGGCTGAAGCCCGGACCCACTTGCACTTTCCCTTGCTTCATTACACGAATTCACTCACTCACGGCTGTTGTTCTGTGGCCTTTACGGCTTCAGGCTGAAAGAATTCGCTGATGAGATGAATATATTCCTCGATGTTGTGTACGGCAGGAGATAATTCTCCGGGATCTTTTTGCAGGTCGTACACCTTGACGTTTTGACCCAGAACATCAAAAAGATATTTGTGCGGGTACCGCACCGCGGATATAAATCCTCCGCCATAGGGCTGCACGGATATCTTGACCCTTTGAGGCGCGGTTCGCTCCCGTTCCGGTGAAGCCAGCAGCCAGGGGGCGAAGGACTCTCCAAGCCACAAATCGTGTTTCAGGCCGATCAGATCCAGAAATGCTCGGAAGAATATCCATCTGGCTGAATCGCTGGGGAAGTGTGCTGCCGACTGCGAAATGCTTCCTCATGGGAACGGGAGGCACAAACAGCATGGCGGCCAGGAAGTTCTCTTCGAAGGCGCCGCGCTCATTGTAGATATTGTGTTTGTGCTGCTCGATCGGCCACGCATGATCGCTCAGTGCGATCAGCGAGCCTCGCTGGGCGTAACGCTTCGTGTAGATATCATACAGGTGGCCAAAATAGGCGTCCTGGGCAAAGGTCGTGTTGGATATGCGCTCCGCGAACTTTTTCGGATCTGGATACGGGATCTTATCCAGAAGTCTGTCGTCGTGGACCTTGAATGGAGTGTGGTTTGTGGCGGAAGCGGTGACAAAAATAAATAGCTTCTCGCGGGCATAGTGCTTTTGCAGGTATTCGTCGACGCGGCTAAAAAAGCTGTCCTCCCGGTATCCCCAGTCATACATGACGTCATCCGGCTGCACAATATCGCCGGCCAGGATCTTCTCGAAGCCGATGGATTCGAAAGAGGCGCATGACTCTTGGGTTCCGGTTTCCGCTGTAAAAAACGATGGGACGATAGCCAAGTGCTTTGAATATCCTCGGAAGACAGCTCAGATTCTTCAGGTCTTCCGCGGAGTAATCGTCCACAAGGTCGCCTCCGATGCTTGGAGGCACGCCGCAGAGAATGCACTCATAACCCCGTTCGCTCTGAATTGAATTGCCGTATATCGGATTGAGCAGGACGCCGTCGCGTGAAGCGCGCAGAATCTGCGGGGTGACTTTGGGACCCATCAGCAGACTGCTCAGGCTTTCCTGCTGAACGAAAATAACGATATCTCCCAGAATAGAGGCATTCCCCCGGCCGACGGTTTTGTGCGCATTGGATTGCAGTTCCGCCATGTGCGTTTCGTAGCGATCGCGATAATCATTCCTGAGATGGCGATCGCTGAAAAAGCTTGCATACAGAAATCCTGCCGTAGAGCCTCGGACCGTGCGGATTGTGATCAGCTGGCATAGCAGGCTGAGAGCTGCGACCCCCGCAAAAATAGTCCAGGCTTGCCTTGGCGACTTGTTGAGGATCGCCACTATAGGGGCAAAAGCGGTTTTCTGAAAAAATACGAATCCCGCTACGCACAAAGCAATCACGAACAGCCACGGTGCATAAAGCTTCCAGAGAACCGAAAGAGCGACCGAGAGGTTGTACCAGAAAAAGTAAAAATCAAAATCCATGTTCCGGGCTGATTTATACAGCGAAAACAGAATCACTAAAATGAAGTAAATGGAATTAACAATGAGAACGGTGTTCCTGACGGCGCTCCTGTTCCACAAGGGTTTAATTGAATATAAACAGGCATACACCAATGGCGGAAGCATCAATACAAAGAGAACGTTGAAAAACAGAAGGCATGTGCTCCACTGGAAAAAAGGCAAATCCACCACGAAGGTATCGATTTCAAGCCCGCAGAAGCTGCCGAAGATGGCCAGGTAAAGGATAAGGCAACACAAGCTGGTTTTTGGGGACATAGTGTTTTGGATCAGGACGGGGAAATCTCTGGAGCCAATGATAGTACGATTCCGCTTTGCAGCCGCCTGCAGGCAAAAGAATTGCGAATTGCCTGCGAAACCGCAAGTACAAGCAAGCACAGGCGCCTGCATTCTGAGGAGTTCATGGGCTTACCTCTCGGCTTTTGTTGTTTATTGGCTTGCATCATTAATGAGACTACATTAATACGAGAAATACTGAAATATAGCAAAAGACCACGGATTTCACGGATTTTACAAATTTAAAAATATCTTCCTGTGAAATCCGTGGCCTTTTTTATTAGATCTTCCCGAGAGCTTTAAGGGCCTTGTCCGGAGTCAGGGGATAATCGAGCGCCCACTTGCCGGTGGCGTTGAAGAATGCCCCCGCAGTAATTCCCGACATTGATGCGCCGGAAGCTTCTCCAACACCGCAGGCGCCGTATGACGAGTAGCCCAGATGGCTTTCGTTGAGGATGCACTTGACATCGGGGTAATCGTTCATCGTCCCGATGTGGTAGCCGATGCCATCGAAATTCAGGCCGACGCCGGTGCGCGGGCAATAGACCTTTTCTTCTGTAGCGCTTCTCCCCAATCCCATAATTGCGCCGCCATATTGCTGAGCCTCGGCGCCGCGGCGGCTGAAGAGGTGGCCTACGTCATTGACGCACACTACGTTAGTGACTATGATTTCGCCGGTTTCGGTGTCCACTTCGACTTCGATGAAATGCGCCTGGCGGCTCATGATGTACATTGCCGGATGCGGTTGCCCGTCTAAGGTCAATCCCGTTATGGCCGGTGCGATCGGATGACTGATAGCCGGATCCTCACCCCAGAATGCATTCGCCACCTCTCTTACGCTTTTTCTGTTGCCGGGATTCGCTTTTTCGAAAACGTAGCCATCTTTGACATTCAGCTCTTCAACCTCTTTCCCGGGAAACATAGGCTGAGGTGTCCCCATCATTGGCATCATCATCCCGCCCGGGCGAGATCGCACGGCGAAGCTAAGAATTTTCTTCTTCAACTCTCTCGCCGCAAGCACGAGCTGCGGCGTAGAATTTCCGGTTCCCATTGCTCCGCCGGGGACCCAGAACTGATAGGCGTGTGCATCGGACCGCTGCACCTGAATCACCGTATCTTCGTATCTCAGTCCCGCTTCGGAGGCCACGCATTTCCGGAAGGAGGATTCCGTGTCCATCCCGAAATCCGCTCGTTCTCCGATGATGTGAACCTTTCCTTCGCGCAGAATCAGGCAGGCGAATTGTCTGCCTGCCATCCAGCTCCACTCGTTGATGTGGACGAAACCAAGTCCGTGCATTCTTCGGTTCGGCAATTTCACGGATCCTGGGGCATGCCATTTCCTGTCCCAATCGATCGCCTTTTTCCCAATCTCAATAACCTCCTTCAGACTGTGCCGCTGAGGAAAACCGTTCTCCTTCTGGTAGCGTGAAACCCACTCCCAGTCGTGTCCCCGGCACCCGTCATTTTTGAGGGCTACCTCCGTCGGATCAAGGTTGAATTCCGCGGCGACCCTATCGAACATCACGTTGTGCGGCATGGAGCATGCGCGCCGTGCCTGAAACAGATGTGATGGCCCGGATTGATGAGAGCCCATTCCTGCGGGCCCCCATATTGGGTATGGTTGTGGATTCGGGGGTTTTGTCGATGCGCAGCTCCCCAGGGCCCGATGACATGCCAGTTGCAGGCCGTATTGTCCCGTCCTTTTTTGCGCCGATTTTACACCTGTAGATAGCCGCTTCATCCCCGTTAGGTAAAACTGGCTCTCGTCATACAGCACTTTCACCGGCCTGCCCCCGGCCCTCCTGGCCAATATTACCGCCATGCGTATGAAATCCACGGAATATGCGAGCCACGTAAGGCCGCCAAACCAGGATCCCTGAAAGGGGTAGTTTACCGTAATTTTATTCTATTCGCAGATAGCGGGTATCGGCAGTTTTCTGTCTTTCGGCGGAAATTTCTCGGCTATGGGTGAAATTCCATATCCGAGCGCGACATCAGGTAATGGGTCGGAGGGTGCTAAGGCGCTGGTAGAATAGGTGCACGTGGTTCTTGTGGTGTGGCCAGAGATCCAGGCACTCCTCTCGCCATTGGACGACGCAGCCATGGCCTCGACGCCCGCGATAGTGTTGGTTGCCCTCGTTAGCTTGTATTCGATATCTTGCCGCCTTGGCAAAGCCCTTCTGGACATCCCCGATTTCCGAAGTTTTGGTCATTATGTGTTGGGAGCTTCGGCCGTCGTCTGAGGCGCTCCACTTCGCTCCAGATTTTTGGAGCGTCCGGCTTCAGGGCTTCCTCGAAATCCAGGACGAACGGCCGCTCTTCCCATTCAATTTTTATGAGCTTCAGCGCCTGGTCGCATATCTCTTCGCTGTCCGCCACGACCACCAGGCCCATGGGGTGCTGGTAGAAGTCGCTGATGCCGGGGAGGGTGAAAATGTTGTAGTGAGTAGTATCAGTCTCCGCAAGTGACATTCTCGTCTACCACCCTTCAGGATCGTCAAACCGAAGGATGTCGCGCACGCCCGCAAGCGCCCGGGCGGCGCTTGTGTCCATGCTTACGATTTTGGGCGTGAGCGTAGGGAGACGTGTAGGGTCTTCGCATAGAGCATACCCGGAAGATGGATGTCCCTTGTAAATACTGCCTGTCCCGACAGCTTGTCGTGAGCGTCGTGCCGTGGAGCACTGTATTCGACAGGTGAAAAACCCTCAGGTATCTTCCACGTCCAAGGTTTATATTCTTCCGGCATCTGAACCCCCTGCTGTTTTGTATATTTTCAAAAGCATGCCACGGATTACGCCGCTTTCACTGATTTTAACCACGCTTTTCCCAATGCTTTGAGCACCCGGTCTGGCGTGGCTGCGGGTCGACCCATGCGCCGATCGCAATTATTTCCCACAACATCGGCCATTGAACGTCTCCTTAAGCTCTTCAGACGCCAAACCATTGGACCGAAGTTCCGCAGTCACAATCTGCGGCGGAATAAGGATTGCCCCACCGGTGAGATTGTATCCCATATATGGAATAGAGCATCCCTGTTTTCATCATTCCTGATTCCTTATAGAATCGGCCATCTATTTGGAATCCGGAATCAGGAATCAGAAATCTGAGTATTCGAGTATTTTGCGGTTTTCATGGTAAAAAGGATTGTGAACAAGGAGGAAGACATGGATTTCAAAGAATATGCGAGCTTTGCCAATGAGAACCGGACCTGCTACCTGGCTACCGTCGAAGGAGATCAGCCGAGAGTGCGTTGCCTGGGAATGTGGTATGCCGACGAGACCGGATTTTATTTCCAGGCGCAGACGGTGAAAGTTATGTGCAAGCAATTGCTGGAAAATCCCAAAGTGGAGGTTTATTTCAACGCCAAGGATTTCAGCAAGGTGATGCGAGTGTCCGGCAAGGTTCGATTCATCGAGGATCTTGATGTGCGGGCGCGATGCATCGAGGAGCGGCCGTTCGTGAAAAATTTCGGCATCACGGAGCCGAACAATCCGCTGCTTGCCGTATTTCACTTATATACCGGGGAAGCGTATTTCTGGACCATGGCAGACAGCATGAAGGAAGCCCAAATACCGAGAGTAAAATTTTAGAGCGATCAGGAGTCAAACAATGGCGAAGGGAATGTTTGGGTATGTGGGGCGCGTCCTGCGTGTAGATCTAAGCAGCGAAAAGATTACGGTAGAGCCGCTGGACAATTCAATACTGCGCAAGTTTATCGGAGGCGCAGGCTTGGGTGCCAGGTATCTCTATGACGAAGTGCCTCCAGGCGTGGAATGGTCAGATCCGGAAAACCGGTTGCTGTTTTTTTCCGGTCCGTTCGGCGGCACCAGGTACGCGGGGTCAGGAATGATATCGGTTGTCAGCAAAGGGCCGATGACCAATATGGCCGGCTCATCCCAGGCGAACGGATTCTTCGGCACCTATCTGAAGTTTTCAGGTTTCGACGGCGTGGTCATTCAAGGCAAGGCGAAGGAGTGGAGCTACCTGCGCATTCATGACGGTGCGGCGGAGTTGTGCGATGCCCGCGATCTGGTCGGTAAAGATACCTTGGAAACGGAAGATGCCGTGCGGGCGAAGTTGGATAAGCAATGCAGCGTTTACGGAATCGGGCCTTCCGGTGAAAGCCTGGTGCGCTATGCCGCAATTTTCGGCGACCATGGGCATGTGGCGGCTCACAACGGACTTGGCGCAGTCATGGGTTCCAAGAATCTGAAAGCCATTGCGGCTGAACGCGGGCATCAGGCAATTGAAGTTGCCGATCCCGCGCGCTATGAGGAAGCGGTAAGGGAATTCGTCAAGAAATTCCACGAAATGAAAAGTCCGCTTTTCCAATATGGAACGGCCGACCTTGTTGGAATGGCAAAAAGGCTCGGCTGGTTGCCGGTGAAGAATTACACGACCAGTGAGTTCCCCGAGTTCTTAAAGTTTACGGGAGAATCCATCCGCGCGAATTTTAAAACCAAGGCCACTCCATGCTGGGCATGCCGGAAAGGGCATACCTGTGAGATCCAGATTGAAGCAGGGCCATATGCCGGATTTATCGGAGAGGAACCGGACTACGAAGGAGTTGCTGCGATGGGGGCGTTGATCGGCCAAACCGATCCTGCGGCCACCATATTCCTCTGCAATCAGGTTGATCGCCTTGGAATGGATATCAATGAGAGCGGCTATGTTATTGCCTGGCTCATGGAATGCTACGAGAAAGGGCATTTAAAGAAGAGCGATCTCGACGGCGTAGAGATGCATTGGGGCAATGTCGGTGCTGTGCAGACAATGCTGAAGAAAATTGCGCACCGCCAGGGATGCGGCGATCTTCTGGCGGAGGGCGTAAAACGGGCTTCCGAAAAAATCGGAGGGGAAGCTGCAAATTGTGCCGTATATACCATGAAAGGCGCTTCCCCTCGCACGCACGACCACCGCGCCAACTGGCCGGAACTGATCGACACGTGCCTGTCCAATACCGGCACGATCGAGGTGACGGGAGGGGCTCCCAAACCGGATGAATTGGGTTTGACGCCGGTCCAGGATCCGTCCAATCCAATCGAGGTTGCAACCATGAATGCCAAGCTCAATGGGAAGGGGCAATTCCTGGATAGCCTGCCGCTCTGCCGTTTTTGTATGCCGGATTTCAAGTCGCCGATAGAGGCATTGAACATCATTACCGGCTGGAGTTTCGATATTCCGGAAGCCATGGATGCGGGACTCCGTGTCGTTAATCAATTCCGGGCTTTCAATTTCAGGCATGGGTTGACAAAGGAAATGGAGGCTCCATCGGTTCGCTACGGTTCCACTCCTGCGGACGGCCCGGCACAGGGCAAATCGGTAATGCCGCAGTGGGAGGCTTACGCAGGAGCTATTACGAACAGATGGGCTGGAATCCGGAAACCGGCAAACCCCTGCCTGAAACCTTAAAAAAGCTAGGACTGGATGATCTGATCCCGAATTTATAGCTTGAGGTTAGTCGAAATTTACAGAGTTACTGAGTGCGCAGAGTATAATATGAATTTTGCAAAATCCTGCGTGCGTCTCTGCGGTAATTCGTCTCGCAAAATCGGCGATCCGCAGCTAGGAGGTGTTTGTGAAGGCAAAATATGGGTATGTGGGCAGGATGCTCTTTGTGAATTTAAGTGATGGGAAAACCCGCACGGAAGAAGTGTCCGAAGACCTGGCCAAGAAATTTGTCGGCGGTTACGGCATCGGTCGCGAGAATAATGTATGAACGCATGAAGCCCGGCGCAGATCCGCTGGGGCCGGAGAATATATTTGCCTTGGGAACCGGTCCCCTTACGCTTGCCGGAACGGTATCCACCTGCCGATTCACGGCCATGGGGAAGTCCCCTCTCACAGGGTATTGGGGCGACGCCAACAGTGGAGGTAATTTTGCGATAGCCCTAAGGGCATCCGGATACGATTTTGTTTTTTTTGAAGGCAGGGCCGAGCATCCGGTCTATCTGGTTATCACGAATGGAAAACCGGAGATCAAGGACGCGCGCCATTTATGGGGCAAGGATACCGCCGAAACAGAGGCAATGCTCCTGGAAGAAAACCCCGGCAAAGATTACAAAGTGGCTGCCATCGGCCTGGCAGGGGAAAAATGCGTGCGCCTTGCTGCCGTGATCAATGACAAGGGAAGAGCGGCTGCCAGGTCGGGACTGGGCGCAGTGATGGGATCGAAGAACCTGAAGGCGGTAGCCTGTTTCGGGTTCCAGCGTCCGGGAATATTCGACAAAGACAAAGTGAAGGCCCTCGTGACAAGCATCACCGAGGAGATGCAGAACACTCCGGGGCCCATGCTGGGTGTGCTGTTCAATGGCGGAACGGCCAGCGCGATGATGCCGCATTTCATGGATCACGATGTTCCCATCAAGAATTGGGCCGGAAACAACGTTCAGGATTTTCCGCGAGAAAAGTGGGAAAAAGTCGGATGGGAGGATCTGCAGAAATATGCCGTGGACAGATACGCGTGTGTGGATTGCCAGATCGCCTGTGGCGGGTGGATGGAGGTCAACGCAGGCAAATATGCGGTCAAGAAAGCCCATAAACCTGAGTATGAATCTCTGGCAGCCTTCGGTCCCAATCTCCTGAACGACAATACGGAGTCCCTAATCTATGCCAACGAGTTGTGCAACGTTTACGGGATGGACACCATCGGTGTGGGTGGGACAATTGCTTTTGCAATTGATTGCTACGAAAACGGCATCCTTACAAACAAGGATACGGATGGACTGGAACTGAAATGGGGGGATGCCGATGCGATTATCGAGCTCGTGCACAAGATAGCCAGGCGTGAAGGAATCGGGGACATCCTGGCTGAAGGAGCAAAAATTGCAGCCGAAAAATTCGGCAGAGGGGCCGAACAGCTGGCCATCCACGTTGGAGGGCAGCTGATCCCAATGCACGATCCACGGCGTGCTGCCGGGTGGGGTGCAACCTATGTTTCGGATCCCTCCCCCGCAACCCATACACGCGGAGGGACTCAGTTTCCCGGAGACCGGTATGGCGAATCCGGACATCTATGAACCGCTCGGGGTTCCGATCAAGATGGATAAATACAACCCTGAGGGCAAAGGCAAGTATCAGGCGATCATGTCGGGCTGGCAGCACCTGATGAACACATCAGGCGTCTGTATATTTGCTGCTGACGGACTGAATTTCCGGTGGACAGAACTCATGAAAGCGATCACCGGCTGGGACTTGAATGTTGAAAATCTGAAACAGACCGGACAGCGCATCGGCACGATGCTCCATCTGTTCAACCTCCGAGAGGGATTCAAGCTGTCGGATTTCACGATGCCGGAAAGAGCGCGCGGAAATCCGCCGCTTGCCGCCGGTCCGACTAAGGGGGTTACTCTCGAATTTGAAGGGCTGAAACATCAATACTTCGAGGCGATGGGCTTTGACTTCGAGACCGGAAAGTTCCGCAAGGAAAAGTTAGAAGAACTAGGCCTGGAGAATCTTGCGTAACCAGGTCTCAGGTCTCAGGTCTCAGGTCTCACTATCTCAGTTGTAACCTGAAAGCGCGACCTACTTGCGACCTGAAACTTGCGACCTGGAACTTAGAAGAATTCGAAATAACCGGTGGGGCAGCCTTCGGCACACTTTTTACATCCGTTACACAGTTCCATCTTGATGCTGTAGTGCTCTCCTTTCGGCAGCCGGACAAAGCAGTTGTTGGTGCAATACATCCAGCAGCTTTCACAATCCATACACATTCCGCAGGACAGGCAGCGTTTTGCCTCTTCAAGGACGTCGTCCTCCTGCAGCTCCGCTCGATCTCCGTGTTCATGTCACGCCGCTCAACGGGAATGCGCGGACGTTCATGCCGGTCTGCTTCCATGTGCCAGTCTGCGATGACTTTGTTTGCTTCGGGATGCGCGGCCGGTTTGGGCAAATCTCCTCCTCGCAAATAAGCGTCGATTGCCTGAGCCGACAGACGTCCCTGGTTTATTGCGGTCGCTACCAACGCGAGCGCCAGGTCGTCGCCGCCTGCGTATATGCCTGTTTTTCCCGTTGCGCCCCATGCATCGGCATGTAAACGTTCCGTGTCCCGCAGTTCTGCAATGCGGTTGAGTTCCGGTTCCTGGCTGATCGCGGCAATAATGGTAGATGCCTCGATTTCAAACTCGGATCCGGGGATAGGCATCGGCTTTGGCCTGCCGGAGGCATCCGGCTCTCCGAGTTCCATGCGGATGCATTTCAATGCACGAGCCGTTCCGTTGTCGCGAAGAACCTCCGCAGGAGCCGTTAAAAACTCAATTGTTACGCCTTCTTCCAGAGCACCGTCAATCTCCCGCGCAATTGCCGGCATTTCCGCTCGGGTCCTCCGGTAGAGAATTGTGACCTCGGCTCCCAGCCGCTTGCAGACTCTGGCCGCATCAATCGCGGTATCTCCGCCGCCGACGACAACGACCTTGCCCCCGACCTGAACGGTTTCGCCGCTGTTGGCCCGGTTGAGAAATTCGAGCGCCGGTGAAAACACCGGCGGCGTCCTCGCCCGGCACGTCAAGTTTCAGACCTTTATGCGCGCCAATGCCCACGAATATTGCTTTGTAATCTTGCCGCAGTTGTTCAAGCGAGATGTCTTTTCCAACGACAAAGTTGCATTTCAGCTCCACGCCGAGGTCCAGAATCTTCCGTATTTCCTCATCCAGAATTTCCCGGGGCAGCCGGTATTGGGGGATGCCGTAACGCAGCATGCCGCCCGGCTGGCGGAATGCTTCAAATACTGTCACAGGATAGCCTCTGCGGCTCAGCTGGTATGCGCAGGATAGGCCCGCCGGTCCGGATCCCACGACCGCGATTTTCTCCGGTCGCTTTTCGTCGGAAATTCTGGTCAGTTGCCATCCGTTGGCAATACCGGAATCGCCGACAAAACGTTCCAGCGCATTGACGGCTACGGAGCCATCTTTGTCCTTGCGATTGCAGGCGGATTCACACGGAGAGGACAGACGCGCCCGCAAACGGCAGGGAATGGGTTGAAGTCCGTAATCCTCTGCCATGCGAGATGCAGCGCCTCTTCGTTGGTTCGATGATATGCTTCAGCCTGGGCAATGGTTGTGACCCATCCGCGAATGTCGGCGCCGATGGGACAGTGCGAGACGCAAGGAGCTGTTTTTTCGGCGTACTTTGGCCGAAGAGGGCTCATTTCAACCGGCTTCTTCGTTTCTTTCGATACTGTCATGCTGCTCCGTTTCAGGTTGCACGTTACAGGTTACAAGTTTCAGGCCAAAACCTGCAACTTGTAACCTGTAACTTGCAACTTGTAACCTGTAACTTGTAACCGATAATCGTCACTGTCTGTAGCGATTACTTTCTGCTGAAGAGATGAAAGTCATTTCCGCGGTTATGCCGGGCTGCCCGCCTGCGACACAAAGGATTTGTCCGGTAACATAGGATGAGAGATCCGAGGCAAAGAACAGGGCCGGCCCCGCAATATCTTCCGGAGTGCCCATTCTGCCCAGCGGCACTTCCTTTTTCGCCAGAGCAGCGAAGAAGGCCTTTTTATTCTCAACCGACATCCCTTTGGATAATGGATCCCAGAAAGGCGTTTCGATGGGACCCGGCACAATACAATTGACGTAAATGTTGAATGGAGCCAATTCAAAGGCGAGATTCAGCGTGAGTCCCAGGATGCCTGCCTTTGCCGCATGATAGGCCATCACTGAAACAGAGGGGCGCACGGCTCCCATGGAAGAAATGTTGATGATTTTGCCATATCCCTGTTTCTTCATATGCGGTACGGCTGCTTTGCATGACAGGAATGCTCCTTTGAGGTTCAGCGCAAGAACTTTGTCCCACTCCTCTTCGTCGGATGCTTCCAGGCTGCCGCCTCCGGCCGCGCCGGCGTTGTTCACCAGGATGTCGATTTTGCCGAATTCCTTTACGGACTGTTCAATCAGGGCCTTTATTTCCGTGCTGTCGCTCATGTCCACTTGTATTGCGACCGCCTTTCGTCCGGCGGCTTTAATCGCATCCGCAACCTTTTTAGCGCCATCCAGATTTATATCGGCAACAACAATGTTGCAACCTTCATCGGCAAATTTCTGAGCCATGCCCTTGCCCATTCCATTGGCGCTGCCGGTAATAACCGCCACTCTTTTTTCAAGTAACAATTTGAATCCCTCCATTTTTAATAGCAGCTTCTGAAGTCAAACGTATAAATGACAGAATATAAATCTCCCCGCAATAAAAAAACCTTCATTGTCTCTTCTCTTGCCGTATAAGATGAATCCATGCCAAGCGTGAAATGTTTTCTTTCGGGTCTCGTTTGTTTTGCGCTGCTCGCCGGCCAGGTCTATCCTGCGGAAAGAGAGATGACAAAACTCGAATTCTCCGGTGCCCTGCCTGCGCACGACAAGCTCAGTCTGGTGATGGGAGAGTGGTGCCGGGAATTGGGTCTTAGGAGCGGAGGCAGAATTATAGCGACCTTTTACCCGGAGGGATTCTCACCCCCGCGACACAAACGTTCGATTCTGTGATCACGGGAATCGCGGATGTGGGATTCGGGCCCATGGGCGTAACTCCCGGCAGGTTTCCCCTCATGGAAGTTATGGAGCAGCCCCTGGGAATCAAAAGTGCTGTCATGATGACGCGGCTGTCCAACGACTTTTACCGCGCTTTCAAGCCGCGTGAGTTTGCGAAGGTAAAGGTGCTTTTTCTTTTGAGCGCCAGCCCGGGATTGCTCCACACCAAGCGGCCCGTGAGAAGGCTTGAGGATTTAACGGGCATGAAAGTGCGGTGCCTCGGCGGAAACGCGGCCAGAGTTCTTAAAGCTCTTGGAGCGGTGCCGATCATTATTCCGACGAGCGACACTTATGACGCGTTGCGGAAGGGGATTGTGGATGGTGTCATAGCGGCGTGGGATTCCCTGGAAACCCTTAAGTGGGGAGAGATCTTGCCCTACACCACGGTGAGCTATTATGCTGCCGTCGGCGCCCCGGGCTTTGTTGTGATGAACAAGGCCACATGGGACGGCCTCCCGCCCGATGTGCAGCAGATAATCGACGGAATGTCCGGCGAGTATGCGGAAAAGCTGAGCCGGCTCTGGGACGAGAAGGATCAGAATACCATAAGAAAGTGGAAAGCAAAAAACCATGTTTCCATATTCCTGAGCATGGAAGAGGAGGGGAGATGGGAACGGGCCGTGGTGCCTCTCTACGAAGCCCTGGCACGGGAGAAATCCGCCAGGGGCCTGGCCGCCCGTGAGTCATTGAGATTCTGTAAAGAGTGGGTGCAAAAGAATGTAAAGCCGCAATCTCAAGTGGGTCTGGGCTTTTGAGGCTGTTCGAAGGCTAAATATCCTGGGAGCGCCGCCGTCTCGGCGGCTCTTTGCAGACCGGGACATGTGGGTCGGGGCTTCAACCCCGACCCACATGATTTGCTGATTGCGGAGGCAACGCAATGAGAAATCTATTGAGAGTCTTTTCCGATCGATTGAGCGCATGGATGGAAATCGGCGCCGGAATTGTGCTCGTCGGAGTGATGCTTTTGATCGGTTCCGATATTGTTGGCAGAATCTTCGGCTGTCCCGTTCCGGGGACGTATGAAATCGTTTCCCTTATGGGCGGATTGATTGTCGGTCTGGCATTGCCCGCAACTTCCAGGACGAAGGGACACGTTTCAACGGACTTCCTGCTTGAAAAGATTTCCGAAAGATCCCGGCTGCTGCTGACAGTTTCGACGCGCTTCATCGGCATCGTCATATTTCTGCTCGCCGGTTGGGGCATGGTCATGATGGGTGTTCGTCTAAAGGCGTCGGGCGAAGTGACCGCCGTGCTGGCATTCCCTTTTTATTATGCGGCCTATGCGATCGGAGGAGCATTTTTCATACAAACTCTGGTTTTGCTTTCTGAGATCATGGAAACCGTAAATCCAAAGCCTGGACGGCGAATGCGAATATGAGCGAGATGCTTATCGGCTGTATTGGCCTGTGTCTTTTGCTGGCTCTTTTCCTGACGGGAATCGAGCTCGCGTTTGCCATGACATTTATCGGGTTTATAGGATTTGCCATCCTTCGATCCTTGCCTGCAGCCATCGACCTTCTGGCAAAGGACTTTTTCGATACTTTCGCCTCCTATGCATTTGTGGTGGTTCCGCTCTTTGTCCTCATGGGCCAGGTGGCTTTCAACTCGGGAATCGCGGAAAAGATGTATGGGACATCCCGGAAATTCGTTGGCCATGTGCCCGGAGGCCTGGCGCTGGCAACGGTGGTCGGTGCGACCATATTCAAAGCAATTTCAGGATCCAGCCTGGCAACGGCCGCGACTTTTTCCAGCGTCGCCATTCCGGAGATGGACAAATGCGGCTATGGCAGGAAACTGTCCACCGGCGTCGTGGCGAGCGTCGGCACTTTGGGCATCCTCCTCCCGCCAAGCGGAACGCTCATCATTCTGGCCATGATTACGGATCAATCTATCGGGAAACTGTTCCTTGCGGGGATTGTGCCCGGGCTGATGATCGCAGCTATGTTTCTTGTGACGATTGTGGTGTGGTCCCGCGTGAATCCATCGCTCGCGCCCAGGGGGCAGGCTGAAGCTGGAAGGAGCGAGCCCGTTCGATCCCTCAAATCTTCTGGCCCCTGCTGATCTTCGCCGTCACTGTGGGAGGCCTGCTGGCAGGATTTTTTACTCCTACCGAAGCAGGCAGTGTCGGCTCCATCGCGGTTCTCTTGCTCACATTGCTGAAGCGGGATCTGGATGCCAAAGGTTTTGCAAAGTCCGTCCGCGAATCGTTGCGCATGGGGTGCATGGTTCTGATGCTGATCGGGGGTTCTGCGGTGCTTGGCCACTTTGTTGTCATTTCAAAAATTCCCGGCGTCGTGGCGACTTGGACTCTCGGTCTGCCTCTGCCGTCTTATGTGGTCATGGCCGTAATCCTTCTCATCTACCTTGTCGGCGGGTCCTTTGTCGACGACATGGCGTTCATGATTCTGGCTACACCGATTTTTTTCCCCGTGGCGATGAAGCTCGGATACGATCCTATCTGGTTTTCCATCGTTATCGGTGTGACGCTGATGATCGGTGTGATCACTCCACCGGTGGCGGTTGCGGCGTTTATTGTGAAAAACATCACCCAGGAGCCGATCGGAATAATCTATAAAGGCGTTCTGCCGTTTCTGATCGCCCTTGTCCTAGCTCTCCTGCTACTCTTCCTTTTCCCCGCTATCGCAACATACCTTCCGCGCGCTTTTTAGCGGGCCATGAGCATTATGGATTTGTATCCCGGGAAATCTCCAACATAGCCGCGAATATGATTTAGGATCATAAATTCGCCAGTTGCCGTGCAGCACAGTCATGCGGAAGTCCAGCATGGTCATTGATCAGGTATGGCACAGCGGCGTTGGATTTGCATTATCTCCCGCCTCAGCGACCGCTGTCGCATTCAGGCCCCTTCAGGGGCAGGCACTTGCGTCTTCAGATATTGACCCCTATTGCAGCTGTCGGAATACATCTCCGTAAGAATAGTGAATAGCGAACATCCTTATCGGATCTCTCGTCAGGAATTCGTCGTGATCGAGTCGGGTGAAGAATTATCTTCGAAATTGCACTAATCGTTTCCCGTTTCCTACGGGTCCTCCTGGCTTTTCCCGCTAAAACAGACGAATTTGCAGCGGGAAACGGGGAAGCGGAAACGGGAAACACGGAGAGCGGAAAAAAAATGCCAAGCGAATATAAAGACAAGGTTGTTCTGGTAACCGGTGGGGCTTACGGCATCGGGAGGGCGGCGGCCATAGGCTTTGCGCAGAGAGGAGCCAAGGTGGTCATCGCCGACATCGATGTCCAGAGGGGAGAAGAAACGCTGCGCCGCGTCAAGGAAGCCGGCGGCGATGCCATTTTTGTGAAAACGGATGTTTCCTCGGAAGCGGATGTGGAAGCCCTGGTGAAGAAGACGGTCCAGACCTACGGGAAGCTTGACTGCGCGTTCAATAACGCCGGGATTCACAAACAATTTGTTTCCACGATCGACTTCACGATGGCGGATTGGGAAGAAATGATCAACGTGAATCTCAAGAGCGTTTGGCTGTGCATGAAGTATGAGATCCCGCAGATGCTCAAGCAGGGCAAAGGCGCGATTGTTAATACGTCGTCGGCTGCAGGACTGGTCGGAGCGCCGAGCAATCCGGCCTATCCTGCCAGCAAGCACGGCGTCGTGGGCATAACGAAATCCACTGCGCTCGAATTCGCCCGAAAAGGCATTCGAGTCAATTGCGTTTGTCCCGGCCCACTCGAACAGGGATGAATGAAAGCCTGGTAGCGACCAACCCGGAAATGGTCAAAGCGATGGACCAGAAGGTTCCTATGGGGAGAATCGGCGAGCCCGAAGAAGTCGCAGCAGCCGCAATTTTCCTCTGCTCGGATGAAGCTTCGTATATTACCGGCCACGCTCTTCCCGTAGATGGAGGCATCGTCGCCGATTAAAAGGGGTTCCCGTTTCAGGTTTCTCGTTTCGCGTTGAAGTCAGAATTGGAGAACGGGGTGCCTTAAACGGGGATCGATTGGTGATATGAAAATTGATCGTTTTGAAGAAATTGAGGCGTGGCAGTTGGCCCGAGAGTTGACTAAGAAAATTTATGGCCTGACTCTTAAAGGGAAATTTCTAAGGATTTCAGTTTCATCCGACAGATTCAAAACGCCGCAGGTTCGGCAATGCACAATATCGCGGAAGGATTTGATTCGGATACAAATGCCGAATTCTTACGTTTTTTGCGATATGCGACGCTCTTCAGGGCTAAACAACTCTTTATTGTCCTGGGTCGGCGTCTCGGAAGCTTCGTTTCCGAAAGCATACGATCCCGCATCCGACCCCGCCCACTATCGAGGTTTATTAAATCTTGAGCCCGCGCAAAAACCCGCAAAAACAACCACGGAATGGAATACCACTTAACGGAGAGCTTTATATACAAGGGAGGCAATTATGAGTTCAGAATACAGAGTATTGATTAATGGCGAGCTGTGCGAGGCATCAACTAAGGAAACGATGGAAGTGATCAATCCGGCGAATGGGACGGTTGTGGGGCTGGCTCCGAAGTGCAGTTCGGTGGAAGTGGAGCGGGCCGCGGAAGCGGCTTATAAGGCCGCGCCAGCCTGGGCGGAAATGTCTCCTACGGATAAGGCTGCACTTTTCTTTAAGATGGCGGAGCTTCTTAGAAAGCATCGTGAAGAGTGGGCAAAACTTGAGACCATGCAGTATGGCGGGCCCATTTTCAAAACCTTTAACTTTGACATGACCTTTGACGCGGCGCATTTCGAATTCATGGCGGGTGTTGCCAGAGCAATGACCGGCAAAACTTGGATGGCTGGTCCTCAGGCTATGACGATGACGATACGCCAGCCTTTGGGCGTAGTTGGTCTGATTACACCGTGGAATTTCCCGCTTGTCACCGCTATTTCCAAAATTACTCCGGCGCTTATGATGGGGAATACAGCTATGGTGAAGCCTGCTTCCTGCGCTCCGCTCACTGTTCTGAAGCTGGGAGAGCTTTTTGTCGAAGCCGGGTTCCCGCCCGGTGTATTGAACATTGTGACCGGGTCCAGGATCCTCCGTGGGCGAGGCGATCGTTAAACATCCCTATGTTGTCAAGGTCAACTTTACGGGCGATTCTGAGA
Organism: uncultured Acidobacteriota bacterium; assembly: GCA_963718845.1. Classification (GTDB taxonomy): domain Bacteria; phylum Acidobacteriota; class UBA6911; order UBA6911; family UBA6911; genus UBA6911. Next base: position 79,280 of record CAVRAD010000013.1, on the reverse strand, counting down.
CGGGAAAGCGGATTCTGGCGCTGGCCAGCGCTGCAGTGAAGCCGGTTGCGTGCGAACTGGGTGGCAAGAACGCCTTCATCGTTATGCCCGATGCGGATATGAAGGCCACCGTCGAAGGCGCCGTCTGGGGCGGCTTCTTCAATTCCGGCCAGAACTGCGGGGCTTCAAGCCGCTATCTTGTGCATGAAAAAGTCTACGATGAATTTGTGGAAAAATTTGTCGCAGCTGCGAAATTGCTGCGGGTGGGAGATCCGCTGAATCCCGAGACCATGATCGGCCCGGTTGCTTACAAGGGACACCGGGACAATATAGAGCGCTTTGTCGCGCGCGCAAAAAATCCGGAGCAAAGCTGCTCCTTGGCGGGGAACGCCCCAATACTCCGGAAACCAAGGATGGATGCTTTGTCACTCCAACAATCTTCGGGGACTGCGATCCTAAATCGGAGATTATGCAGGAAGAGGTATTCGGCCCGTCGTCGCTCTGGCCAAATTCAAGACTTCGGAAGAAGCTGTGGCGATCGCTAATGACTCCCGTTTCGGTCTGTGCGCCTCCATCTGGACCAAAGACATCCGCCAGGGACTTGTGATGACCAAGCAGCTCAAAGTGGGCACCGTATGGCTGAACCAGCACCTGTCGATTGTTTTCGAATGCCCCTGGGGCGGATGCAAGGAATCCGGCCACAGCAAAGAAAACTCGATCTTGGCCCTTGACGAATACAGCATGATGAAAAACGTGTGGATCGACCTCGTCGGAACCCCCGCAACTCCTTGGCAAGGCCGATTCTAGAGGTTTCTCGTTTCCGGTTTCCCGTTCCCCGTTGAAAACAGGCTGTTTTTGGCGGGAAACGCTGAGCCAAGGATATGCCGTAGCGGACGGAGGTTTTGCTAAGACTGCATAAAGGACTACGTCGCCACTATCCAAACAAGGAATGAAAAATCCCTGATGGTGATTTCGGAGGAACCCTTATCGGAATCGCTGCCGGTCTTTGTTTTATGATGTTATACTTATCAGTGAATATGTATAACGCGGAAGGAGCCTCTATTATGACTGTCACTGTTTCCGAAAAAGGTTGGGTTGTCATCCCGGCTGAACTGCGAAAAAAGCATCATCTGTATCCGGGCACGGAGGTACAAGTAGTGGACTATGGGGGCGTTTTGGCTATCGTGCCAAAACTGACGGATCCGGTTTCTCAGGCCGCCGGCATGCTCAAGGGGCGCAAGTCGTTGCGCCGCGCGTTGCTTGCCGAACATCGGGCTGAGCGCCACAGGGAGAAAGCCCGTGGCCGCTAATTACGCCTTGGATAGTTACGCTGTTCTGGCTTATCTGGAAGGAGAGAGAGCAAGACCGCGCGTAATGGAATTGCTTAAGGATGCAGAATCGGGAAAATGCTCCATATACCTCTCGCTCATTAATCTGGGAGAAGTGCTTTATATTACAGAAAGAGAAAAGGGTCACATTTTGGCGCTGCAAACGTTGGCTGCCATCGATCAGCTGCCGGTTCATATTTCGCCGGTATCGCGCGGGACTGTGCTTGCGGCGGCACATATCAAAGCGCTCTATGCTTTGTCATATGCGGATGCCTTTGCCGTGATTACGGCGCGCGAACACGATTGCGTTCTCTTAACAGGGGATCCAGAATTTCGCAAGGCGGCTGAGGATGGTCTCGTTACTGTAGAGTGGCTATCCCGCTGATGATCCGCGCGGCAGAGAAGCCGCCAAGTCAATCGTGTCTAATCCGGGCATGGAAAACCTCCCATGATTTAAATCATGTTCATGAGCAGTCTCCCAGACTAAACTAAGCTGTTTATACCAAGGCGAAGGTTTGGATATGAGTGTACTCAAAGAACAGGGTAAAGTGCTGGGTCTCGGTGAGGCGGTAAAACGCTTTGTGAAGCCCGGGATGAAACTGCATCTTGCAGCGGGGCATTGGCGGACCAAGCGCGGCTATCTGCGAGATCATCCGGCAGTTCTGGCGGAAGAATCCCGAGTTTACGCTGATTCAAAGCACCGTGACGGGGCACGCTCTCAACCTTGTTCAAGCCAAACTCGTGAAAAAGCTTATCTGCTCGGTGTGCGCGAACATATCCGCTTCGGGGCGTCCGAGCAAGGTGATTCAGGCTGCCTGTGAAAGCAAGCAGATCGAACTCGAAAACTGGACGCTGAACTCGCTCCAGCAGCGGCTCATGGCCGGCGCATGGGGTGTGCCCTTCATGCCCACACGGTCCGTTGTGGGCACCAGCATCGCTGCGGACAATGAGGCATCCTTCAAAACGATGGACGATCCTTTCGGGTCTGGGACGAAAGTCGGTCTGGCAAGCGCTCTTCTGCCCGACATCTCCATTGTCCACGGGTGTGTTGCAGACGTGGAAGGAAACACGATTCTGTCCGCTCCCTATGGCGAAGATCTGTGGGGCGCCCTGGCCAGCACGGGCGGTGCTATCGTCACAGTGGAAAAGATCGTGCCCACGGAATTCATTAAGAAATATGCAGCCTTGGTAAAAATTCCGTCGCATGCGGTCAACGCTGTTGTGCTTGCTCCCTTGGGTCTCCATCCTTTCTCCTTAGCCAATCCCGGTATCAGCGACATCGAGCCGTATGAGAAAGATGTGGATTTTCTCGACATCCTTTATGAAGCGTCCGCGAGCGAGCATGCTCTGGATGAATGGATCAAAGAATGGATTCTCCATTGCGAGGATCATGAACAATACCTGGATAAGTTGGGGAAAGCGAGAGTCAGCGAACTCAAGGAAAAAGCCGTAAGAGTGAGAAGCGAATCGGTCCCTATTTCCCTGCCTCAGGAAGACGCGGAATTCGAGCCGAGAGAAATGATGCTGATCGCGCTGGCCCGGGAAATCCTGAGCAGCGTGAACCGGCACGGACACCAGCTGGTACTTGCAGGCGCGGGGGCAGCGGCCACCGCAGCGTTTCTCGCCCATTATCAACTGAAATCAGCCGGATTCGAATTGGGCACGGGAAACGGGCAGGTCGGCTATACGCCGATTCCGGGAGAGCCCATACTGGCCAGCGAAGCCGGCGTCCGAAGGTCAAAACTGCTGACGGATACCATCATGATGCAGGGTGTTTTTGTCGGAGGCGAAAATAACAAGTGCCTGAGCATTCTCGGCGCAGGCCAAATGGATAAGCATGGAAACATCAACTCCACAAAGACATCCAAAGGCAAGTTTCTGGTCGGCTCCGGCGGCGCAAACGACGCGCTGAATGCCCGGGAAGCGATTGTCTGCCTCGATCAGTCAAAAGATCGATTTGTGGAAACGCTTGCCTACGTTACCGGCCGCGGCGATGCTGTGACGACGGTTGTATCCACCATGGGTGTTTTCCGGAAACCGAATCCGCAGGATGAACTGCATCTCGTTGCATGCTTCCCGAATCCTCACGCGCGAAGCCCGGAAGAAATTGTGAATGAAATCAGAAATCATTGCGGTTGGGAGCTTAAAAACGGCTCCAGTCGTTGAAGAAGTGTTAAGACCGAGCGCGGAGGAGTTGCAATTGCTTCGCTGGCTCCAAACTTAATTACGAATTACGATTGAATGACGAATGACGAATTAAAACATACATCGCGATTTGCTGAAGGCTTTTGAAAATATGAAAAACTGTTTTCAATTCGTCATTCGTCATTCGTAATTCGTAATTTCAGAAGGGGTGGATATGAGTGGTGGACCATTACAGGGAATACGGGTTGTCGAATGCGGCGGTTATCTGAGCGCCCCGACGGCATGCTATATGCTGGGCGACCTGGGTGCCGAGATTATCAAGATAGAGGACCGGGAAAAAGGGGATCCTTCGCGAGGGCACATCCGCTGTATTTGGCTCCTCCATGACGCTGCCCAATGGGGAAAACATCCTCTTCGAGACTGCGAACCGGAATAAAAAAAGCATCACGCTGGATCTCAAGAAAGAAAAAGGAAAGCAGCTGCTCTATGAGCTGGTTTCCAAAGCGGATATTTTCTGCACTAATTTCACGCAGTCTGCGATAGCAAAACTCAAAATCGACTTCGAGACTCTGAAAAAATATAACCCGAAGCTGATTTATGGGTTGGCGACCGGCTATGGACTCGTCGGACCCGAGAGCCATCGGCGCGCCTTCGATAGCGTCGCCCAAGCTCGTTCGGGAATCATGTATGCTCTTGGCGGAGAGCCGGATGCGCCGCCTGCACAAATCGGCGGTCCTGTGTTCGACCAGATGACGGGCACTCTGCTGGTATACGCAATCTTGGCCGCCCTGGTCGCGCGCGACCGGCAGGGAATCGGGCAGCAGGTCGAAGTGTCGCTCCTTGGTTCGGGCATCCATTTGCAGGCATACAATCTCAACACAGCGCTTCTCCGCGGACGCCAGATTCCGCGACCTTCGAGGCGATCGCTGAAGAATCCGATGGCGAACCATTTCGAATGCGCGGATGGCGAATGGCTGCTGCTCTCAGAACCCCAGGCCGACAGGTTCTGGCCTGCCTTCTGCAATGCCCTGGGCATCCAGCACCTCGAGAAAGATGAAAAGTATTGCGACGCCGCTAAAAGGCGGGAAAACTTCCGGGAACTCCTGGTGATTATCGAAGGAGTTTTCAAAACGAAGCCCCGGCCGGAGTGGATGCGGATCCTGGATGAAAAAGGCGAGGGGATCGCCTATTCGCCGGTTCTGCGGCCGACAGACCTGGCCAACGATTCGCAGGCGCTGCAGAACGGCTATATCGCCGAAATCGATCATCCATCGCTGGGTAGGATCAAGATGGTAGGCAATCCGGTTAGTTTCAGCGCGACGCCTGTGACGGTAGATGGATTTGCGCCCTGTTTCGGCCAGAACACGGAAGAAGTGCTCCTGGATGTTTGCGGCTACGACTGGGACAAGATTCAACAATTAAAGGATGAAGAAGTCATTTAGCAGGTTGCCCGTTTCCCGTTTCCGGTTCCCCGTTGAAAGCAGAAAACGGGAAACGGGAAACCGGAAACGGGAAACGGGGGAATATAGATGGAAACCAAGTTGAGAAATAAGCGGCTGGATGAGAAGGAATTTCTGAAAATGCGTGCGCCTTTTCTTGCCCAATGGCGGACAGGCCGCGAGGTGGATCTTGATGAGGCGGTTGAATATCAAAAGAAGCTGCCCGACTCGAAGAACTGGCACAAGGTAGCCCAAAAGCTTCATAAGGAAGGACGAACCGCGATTTTTCCCAGGGCGGGAACGGGGCTGCTTGAAGACCAGATCAGCCTTTCCAGGAAGCTGGTCAGTTCCGGTGTGCCTTTTATTCCGGTGACTACCGATAGCTATACGCGTCAGCTCGATTTCGAAAAAGTGGAAGGCATCCTGGAGGAGATGAGAAAAACAGGCAGAAACCTGCTGAACGGATATCCCATCATTAATTACGGAGTAAAGCAGACAAGAAGAATCATCGAGAGTGTCGACCAGGGCGCCTTCAATCCCAGGCTTTCTCTGAAATCGTATCCGTTGGCAACGGAAATCTCATTCGCGGCCGGCATGACCGGAATCGCCGCGTCTTCGTTTATCTCATGGGCAGCGTACGAAAAGGATGCGACGCTGGAGCAGTCCATGGCCACAAACCAGTATGTCCACCGGCTCATCGGCTATTATGCCGACCGCGGCGTCACTATTTCCACTGACAATCATGGATGGATTCTCACAGGCATGCAGCCGATGACTGTGAACCTCGCAACCACCATCGTGGATGCATTGATGGTCGCCGAACAGGGAGGAAAGAGCATTACGTCCGTCGTTCACCTGATGGGCAACATGGCGCAGGATCTGGCATGGATCCGCGTGACTCCAAAATTAATGCGCGAGTATCTCGACAAGCTCGGGTACGCGGATGTAATGATCGCCGGCGTTTTCGCGCAGCATACGCCTCTTTTCCCCATGCCTCAGGGGATGGGGGGCGCCTTTGCGTTTCCAAACTACACGGCAGTTGTAGCTGCGCTCGGGAATGCGGAAGCCGTTTCGGTGAGGACCATCGATGAGGCCCTCGGCATCCCTACGGAAGAATCGCATGGGCTCAGTTACGAATCCACAAACTGGCTCCTCAATGTCATCCGTGGCCAGCAGATCAAATTTGAGATGAAGGAGGTCGACGAAGAAGCCCATATCGCCGAACTCGAAATACGGGCCCTTTTGGACAAGATCCTTGAGGTGGGCAACGGCGACATCATCGTGGGCTGCATTAAATGCGTGGAAGAGGGCTTTTTGGATTCCTGCTTCAGTCCCAATAAGCAGGTTCGAGATAAAGTAATGGGCATCAAGGACAGCAAAGGCGCCATTCGTTATCTCGATTTCGGTAATCTTCCGCTGCCTGAAGAAGTCAAAAAATTTCACCGGGAGAAGGTGGCCGAGAGGGAAAAAAACGAAGGCAGGAAAATGGATTACGAAGCTTTCGTTCAAGACTTCTGGGCGTTCAGCAAGGGCCAGTTGATCGGGAAACCTTAAAAGAAGACAGAAGACAGGAGGCAGAATTCAGAAGAAGGATTGAGTCGATGCTTTTATATTCGGACTCCTGAATTCTGGTTTATCCCGAAGTCGAGCAGAAGGATCGCTAATTTCAGTGAAGGAGAATTGCAATTGTGACTAATCCAACGGTAGTGACAGGAACGGTGGGCAGGGACGCTCATGTGATTGGAACGAAAATTTTGTCTCGCGCTTTGCGTGATGCCGGATTCAATGTTGTGGAATTGGGAATCCTGACTCCCCCGGAGGAGTTCATCAAGGCCGCTCTTGAGAACAAGGCAGACGCTATCCTCATGAGTTCGCTTTATGGGATGGGGGAGAACGATGTGCAGGGATTTAGAGACAAGCTGCATCGCAGCGGGCCTGAATGACGTGATCCTTTACATCGGCGGGAATCTCGGCGTCGGAAAGCATGACTTTGAGAACGACGAAGTGAGGTTCAAGAATCTGGGATTTGACCGTGTATATCCGCCTGCCTCTGATGTGAAAGCGGCCATTGCGGATCTTTGGGCCGATTTGAAAGCCAAAGGGAAAGCCTAGCAGCCATGACGCGTACAAGAATGCTGGAAGGATATCGCGCCCTGGATCTGACGGATGAAAAGGGTTTTTTGTGCGGCAAGATCCTGGCTGAACTGGGTGTCGACGTCATAAAAGTGGAAAGGCCCGGGGGCGACGCTGCTCGCAATATCGGGCCCTTCTGGCATGACGAGGTCGATCCGGAAAAAAGCCTGTACTGGTTTTCATACAACAGCAGCAAGCGTGGAATTACGCTCAATCTGGAAACAGAGGAAGGGAAGCGCCTATTCCGCGATCTGGTTAAAACGGCTCATTTTGTTATCGAATCATTTGCGCCGGGAGAAATGGACAGGACTGGGACTCGGCTATTCGGAACTGCGCCGTATTAAAAAGGATATCATCCTCACCTCGATCACTCCCTTTGGCCAGAAAGGTCCCTACCGCCACTATCAAGCTTCCGACCTCGTGGTCATGGGAATGTCCGGCGAGCTTTTCATGACCGGTGATTCGGATCGCAGGCCGGTGAATTTGAGCGTGCCGCAGGCATGCCTGCATGCGGGCGCGGACGCGGCCGTGGGTTCGATGCTTGCCCATCATCATAGAAGGATGACGGAGGAAGGGCAGCATGTGGATGTTTCCATGCAGCAGAGCGCCGCGTGGTTCCTGGCCCAGACCGTGCCTCACTGGGAAATCGACAAGCTCGTCCTCGGCAGGGTGGGCACCTTTCGCACAAGCAGTCGGGGTACTTTGCAGCGGCAGGTATGGCCGTGCAAAGACGGATTCGTATTTTTCTTCATGATCGGCGGGCAGCAGGGCGCAAAGACCTGCCGCCAGTTGGTGAAATGGATGCAGGAAGAGGGCATGGCCAATGAATTCCTTCTGACCTATGAATGGGAAAAGTTTGATATGGCTAGCGCCACGCAGGAACTGATAGACCGAATTTCGCAGCCGATCGCCGAATTCTTCAAGACGCGGACCAAGAAGGAAGCCCTGGATGCGGCGATGTCGAGAAACATCTCCATCTGTCCGCTGATGGGCAACCATGACCTCCTCAACGATCCCAACCTCGCGGCGAGAAACTTCTGGGCGCCGATCGAGCATCCGGAGTTACGGATGACTATCCCGTATCCGAAACAGTTCGCGCGATCTTCGGAAAATGAGATGGCGACGCGCTCCCGGGCGCCCCTCATCGGCGAGCACAACGCCGAGATCTACGGCGAATTGGGACTGTCGATGGAAAAGCTCGAATTGCTGAGAATTCTGGAGTTATTTAGAATCCTTCGGAGTGCGGCAGCTTGCTGCCGCTTTGGAGTTTAGAGTTTCCAGTTCCCAGTTTTTATTTGCAGGATACCTGCAAACCGGGAACTCATAAAGCGGCAGCAAGCTGCCGCACTCCGAAGGGTATAAAGTGAAAGGCGTAAGCATGAATCCAAAATATGAAAAACTCCTCGAGCCTGGCCGCATAGGGTCGGTAAAAACCAGAAATCGCATCGTCAAATCAGGCGCCGGCATGCTCATGTGGCACCAGGATGACCTGCATATGCGCCCGGAAGTCATGGCGTTTTACGAGGGTATTGCGAGAGGCGGCGTCGGTCTCCTGATCGTGGAATCGCCGACAATTGATTACCCCCGGGGCGTACGATGGAAAGAGCGTTATCGCATCGACGATGACAAATATATCCAGGGACTCAGTGAGCTAACCTCCATAATCCACAAACATGGCTGCCCGACCTTTATGCAGATGAACCACGACGGGCCGTGGCAGGTAAAGCTTCCTTTCGTGCCCGAGCCGATGTACGACGGCCCGCCCATCGGCGCATCTGCCGTCAGTTTCGAGTTTGAAGGCGACTTTCACGCGGAAAAGCCCCACCCGCTTACCGTCGGAGAAATCCAGGAAATCGTGGACAAATTCGCCAGCGCTGCTCTCCGTGCTCGCAAGGCGGGATTCGACGGCGTGGACATCAACGCTGCCAGCAGCCATCTGCTGCATAATTTCTTTTCTCCTTTCTGGAACAAGCGCACGGATAACTACGGCGGAAGCATCGAGAACCGGGCTCGCTTCGCGATGGACGTTATACGGGAAATCAAAAAGCGCGCGGGGAATGACTTTCCGGTATCGATTATCCTAAATGGCGTTGAAATGGGCCAGGCCATTGGCGTTCCGGACAGCGAATGCCTGACGCATGAAGACGCCCGGGAAATAGCCAAGTGTTTGCAGGCAGCGGGCGCAGACGCGATTCAGGTCAGAAGTCATTTTCTGGGATATCACGTCGGCGCGTATCTTCCTGACTCGCTTTTCTACCCGGCGCCTCCCATACCGATTGAGAATTTTCCACAAGCATACAACGCAAGTGATCTTGGCGTGGGCGCCAATATTCCCGCCGCCGCCGGAATCAAGAGCGCCGTATCTATTCCCGTTACCGTGGTGGGGAAACTCGACGCGGACCTTGGAGAAAGAATTCTCCGGGAAGGGAAGGTGGATTTTATCGCAATGACTCGTCGTCTTCTGGCCGACCCGGATTATCCGAAGAAGCTTGCCGAAGGACGCGTGGACGATATCCAGCCGTGCACAGGCTGCGATAACTGCCTGGGAAGCCGCCGATGCAGAATCAACGGCTTGTTGGGCACGCCGTACAACACTATCGAAAAGGCGCCGGCGAAGAAAAAAGTCCTTGTGATCGGTGGCGGGCCGGGTGGCATGTCGGCCGCGAGAGTCGCCGCGCTCCGTGGCCATGACGTAACTCTCTATGAGAAGTCAACCATGCTTGGCGGATTGATGCCGCTCGCCGCGATAGTAAAGGGCTCTCGTCCCGAAGATCTGTCGCTTATCACCAACTATTTCTCGCGGCAGCTTGCCAAACTCGGCGTAAAGGTGGAACTCGGGACTGAGGCGGATCTCGCGGTTGTTGACAGGATCAAGCCGGATGTTGTTTTCCTGGCCACGGGTGGCACTTCAACGGTTCCGAAGATTCCTGGCATCGACAAGCCTAACGTAATCAGCGGCGTCGCTCTGCACCGTCAACTGAAGTTCGCCCTGAAGTTTTTTAAGCCGGAAATGCTGAGAACGCTGACCAAGCTATATATGCCAATGGGTAAAAGCGTCATTGTCATCGGCGGAGCGATTCAGGGTTGCGAGCTTGCCGAATTTCTTACCAAGCGGGGCCGCAAAGTCACGGTCGTTGAAACCAAGCCAATGATCGGTGAAGGCATGGTCGATGCGTTGCTGTCTAACCTGTTGATGTGGTTTAGGAAAGAGGGCGTAACCCTGATCAGCGGCGTCAAGGAATACGTCGAAATTACCGGCAAAGGCCTAACTATCATTACGAGTGACGGCAAAACGCAGACGATCGAAGCAGACAGCATCGCGACGGCACTGCCGTTGACGCCCAATGACGAGCTGCTCAGCAGCCTAAAGGCAAAAGTCCCCGAAGTCTATGCCATCGGCGATTGCCGAGAGCCGCTGCTGATTGCGGATGCCATCGGCACCGGTCTGCGTACAGCCCGTGAGGTGTGAAGAAGGATTAAAGGATTAAAGGATCCGAGGATTAAAGGGGTAAAGGGAAGAAGTGGTTCATACTTCTTTCCCTTTGATCCTCTAATCCTTTAATCCTTTGATCCTTGGAAGAGAAATGAAGGAACAAATGGGGAAGAGAGTTTTCGAGGATCTGAAGATCGCGGCGTTTAGCTGGGCCATGGTAGGCCCGCTGACACTGAAATTTTTTGCCGATTACGGCGCGACGGTTGTGCGCGTGGAAACGAGCACGCGTCCCTGCGTCACAAGAACGTCTGCGCCCTTCAAGGACAATGTCGCCGGGCTCAATCGCAGTGGGTATTTTAATCACTTCAGCGCGAACATGATGAGCCTGTCGCTGAACATGACAACCCCCCAGGGCATGGGTGTGGCGAAAGAGCTGATTGGCTGGGCGGATGTTGTGATGGAAAACTTTACGCCGGGTGTCATGGATAAATGGGGGCTTGGCTACGAAGCGCTGACGAGCATCAACCCGGACATCATCATGGTGCGGCAAAATGGATTCGGCACCGAGGGCCCGTACAAGAATCTGGCAGCCTTTGGGATGATCCTCGCGGCGATCGCCGGAATACCCAATTACATCGGATGGCCGGACAGAGGGCCGCTGCCTGTGGGAGTGGGTGCCTATACAGACTGCATCAGTCCGCGTTTTGCCTCCGCCGCTCTTATTGCTGCCTTGGATTATCGCGACAGGACGGGGAAAGGCCAGCGTATCGACCTGGCGCAGTTTGAAACGGCGCTGTATTTCCTGTTGCCGGGTCTTCTCGACACTGCGGTTAATGACCGTGAACCTGTTCGCAGCGGCAATGCCGTGAGTTGGGCCGCTCCGCACAACGTGTATCCCTGCAAAGGCGAGGAGCGCTGGTGCACTATCACCGCAACCAGCGAGTCTCAATGGATGGCACTGTGCAAGTTGATTGGCAAACCGGAGCTGGCGACTGACCCGCGGTTCGACACGCTGCAGCACAGGAAAGAAAATGAAACGGCTTTGGATGCTTTGATCGAAGCGTGGACGATCGATCGGGTGCCGGATGACGTGATGACTTCCTTGCAGGCGGCAGGCGTTCCCGCGGGGATAGTCGAAAACTCCGCCGACCTTTTTGAGGATCCCCAGTTGCGTGCGCGCGGTCTTTTCTGGCCGATGGAGCACAGCGAGATTGGCATGTTCACGCATCTCGGAGCAAGCATGGTTTTGTCAGAGACGCCGGCGCGCGCGTCAGCGCCAAGCCCGTGCATGGGCGAACACAACGAATATGTTTTAACGAAGATCCTGGGCAAGACGGATGAAGAGTTCATAGAGCTTCTTGCTGCAGGTGTACTTGAATAACTAAATGGAGGTCTCATTATGGAACTAGAGTTCATAAAATACGAAAAAGAAAAACAGATCGCATTCATCACTCTAAACCGGCCGGACCGGCTCAATGCCATCGGCCCGGAGATTTATCGCGATTGGACGGCGGCTTTAGACGAAGCTGAGAACGATGACGATGTGAAGGTAATCGTCTTCAAAGGCGCGGGACGCGCTTTCAGCGCAGGCGCCGACCTGACGGGAGTGGGTTACGTCTACGGTATGAAAGACCCGAAGCCCGGCGAAAAAGGAAAACAGCGCATCCCCCTGAGAGTAAAATTCGAATTCGACCGGCGCGTCTTTCTGGATTTCCACAGAAGAATTCTCTACTGCAAGAAGCTGACGATCGCTCAACTCCACACCTATTGTCTCGGCATCGCATTCAATATCATATCGCACTGCGACATGATCATCGCCAGCGAGGACTGCCAGATGGGACACGTTGAAGAGCGCCTCGGCCAGGGCGGTATGACGCTCACGCCCATCATGATACTTCGCTGCGGATTCACACGCGCGATGGAGCTTTGCCTCACCGGCAGACGATTCAACGGCATCAAAGCTGCAGAATACAACCTGATCAATAAAGCGGTGCCGGCCGAAAAACTCGACGAAGAAGTCCGAAACCTGGCACACGGCCTGTGTATGCACCCCAAAGACGGCATAGCGGTCGGCAAGGCGATGCGGGAGATGATTTACACGACCATGGGCATCGATCGTGGACTGGTCGATCACTACATCATGCACACCGTCCAGACCAACAGAGTCCTGGACGAGGGCGAAGTCAACTTCTTCAAGATGCGAAGAGACAAAGGCGTCAAGGAAGCTGCCCACGAAAAGCACGACGTTTTCAAAATGCTGGACGATTTCGATAAATAATAATTCCAGATTCCAGATTCCTGACTCGGAATTATTCTGGAATCTGGAATCTGGAATCAGGAATTTGGAATCATCGGAGATTACAGTATGGATGCTGCTTATTTGTTTGCCAAAAACTTTGTAAATACAAAGTACGAAGACCTGTCCGCCGATGTTGTGGACGCAACCAAGAAAGAGATTCTGGACCTGCTAGGTGTCGCGCTGGGGGGCGCCAATCAGCCCGGCGCTACGCACGTGTGCGCGCTTGTGAAGGAGTGGGGCGGCAAGGAAGAAAGCAGCATCATCGGCAGCAAACAGAAAGTGCCGGCGCCCAATGCCGCGCAGGCCAACGCCACGATGGCGCATTCTCTGGATTTTGACGATGTCCACGAAGCGGCCGTCATGCATCCGGGTATCGCATCCATACCCGTCGTCATCGCTGTGGGTGAAGCGCATGGGCGTCTCAGCGGCAAGGAGCTGATCACAAGCACTGCGCTGGGCGTCGACATGATGTGCCGGTTGGCACTGGCTACAACTCCCGGCAAGAGCCCGATCGAGCTGGGATGGCATCTGACATCGCTGTTCGGCTTTATGGGTTCGGCTGCGACAGCTGCCAGAGTCATGGGTTTGGATGAAGAGACGATGGTCAATGCTATCGGGATCGGCTATCACCAGTGCGCAGGCAACGGTCAATGTGTCAAGGACGGTGCGCTGGCAAAGAGGCTGGGGCCGGGATTTGCCATCAAGGGAGGCATCACGGCCGCATTGCTGGCGAAGGCCGGCGTTACCGGCGCAAAGAATTCCTTCGAAGGCGAATGGGGGCTCTACCAGCAATACATGCATGGGGATTACAGTCGGGAAATTCTTACGGCGGATATAGGAAAACGATTCGAAGGCGTTAATGTCGCAATCAAGCCGTATCCGTGCTGTCGCGGCATTCATCCAGCCATTGACGCCGGATTAGCTTTGGCCCTCGAGGAGAATATCCGCAGCGGAGATATAAGGGAAATCGTGCTTTCCGTCACCGATGCGCACTTTTCTTTGCTTTGCCAACCGTTGGATGCGAAGCGATCCCCGCGAAGTCCCGTGGATGCCCAGTTCAGCATTCCGTGGGGCGTTGCGTCGTCAATCGTGGGGCGGCGTGTGGGATTGGACGATTTTACGGAAAACGCCATCAAGAACCGCGAAGTCCTGGAAGTCACTCAGAAGATGCGGGTGGAAGTGGACAACACGCTTCACAGGCCTGGCCCGGAGCCAACGCGGGTGACGGTACTAACAAAGGATGGCCGGACTTTTGCGAAGGTAGTAGAGAACCCTCTCGGCAGTCTCGATCGGCCTATGTCTTTCGATGATTGTGTGAGGAAATTCAGAGATTGTGCAAAAAGCCTGGATACGGGGCGGATTGAAAATATCGTGCAACTAGTCGGAGGACTCGAGCAATTGAATGATGCTCGAGAAATCATCCGTCTACTGACATAACGAATTTCGGTGACAGTCACCATAACTCCCAAATTCATCCTGATGTATCGGGGGTCGGTCAATTCGCAGGAATTTGGGAGTTATGGTGACTGTCACCGAAATTCATCAATAAAATAAGGAGGCAGTGATATGGGCAATGCTTTAAGCGGAAAAGTGGCTTTTGTCACAGGAGCGGCAGCAAAGCGGGGCATGGGACGAGCGGTCGCATTGCGACTGGCGCAAGAAGGCGCCGATGTGATGGTGACCGATAAATTCGCTGCTCCCAAAAGCGCTTGGGCCGGGGATGAGAACTGGAAAGGCCTGGAGGATGTTGTCAAGGAAATCGAAGGTCTGGGCCGGAAGGCGATCTGGGCTGTAGCAGGTGTTGAGGATTCAAAGGAAGTAAATGCCGCAGTGAAGGCGACCATCGACAAGTTTGGCAGGATCGACATCTTGGTCAACTGCGCTGGAACACGGGGCCCCGTGGGCGTCAGCATCGCGGACGGCGACGAAAAAGATTGGCGCCTGATGTTTGACGTCAACTCGCTGGGGACCATGATCGTTTCCAAGGCGGTCGCCAAAGAGATGATTCGCAAAAATGAAGGCGGAAAAATTGTGCACATCGCTTCCGCAGCAGGGAAACTGCCTTGTCCCGGGAGTGCTGCCTATGCCGCTTCCAAATGGGCTGTGATCGGCATCGTGCAAGCTCTGGCAATGGAGCTGGCGCCCTACAAGATCAATGTCAACGCGATCAATCCCGGTTTCTTCGCGACAAACCTGCGCGATGACGATGCCACCCTCCACAGCAAAGAGAAGGGCATCACGGTGGAGCAATTCCGGGAAGATGAATATAAAATGCTCACCAACATGGTCCCGCTCAAACGGATGGGAAAGGTCGAAGATATCGCCGATGTGACCTATTATCTGGTCAGCGAACAGTCGCAATACATAACGGGGGTTTCTATCAATGTAACCGGCGGAACCCTGATGCACTAGAAAAGGATCTGGAATTTGGTGTCAGGCACCATTTTCACTTTTAGTGAAAATGGTGCCTGACACCAAATTCCTTGCTGGGGAGGAGTCCTATGAAAGGCCGAAGAATTCTGGCGATCATTGCAGTATGTGGTTTCATTTTAGCTGCGGGGAATTTTATGGATATTGGCAAAGCAGAAGGAAATACGATTACGCTGACGGCCAAGCTGACGATCAAAGCGGGCAAGGAAAAAGAGTTTGAAACGCTCATGAAAGGAATTGTGCCTAAAGTGCGGCAGGAGCCGGGGAATCGCGCCTATACGATGTGCCGGTCCAAAGATAATCCGCGCCTGTTTCTTTTCTTCGAGGAATACGTAGATCAAGCCGCGATACAGGCCCACGGCCAACACTTAAAGGAACTCGGTCTCGATATCGCTGCTTTTCTGGATGGTCCCGTGGTTGCGGAATACTACGAGAAAATCGCCTTTTAACGGATAAAACCGTGCCCGACCAGCTGACATTTAAAGACCGCTCCGCTTTCCGTAATTGGCTCCGGCAAAACCATGCGCGGCGGGAAGGCCTCTGGTTGATCTTCGGCAAGAACGATGCGGTCAAAACCCTAACCCCTGATCAAGCGCTGGAGGAGGCTCTGTGCTTTGGCTGGATCGATGGTCTGATCAAAAGCGTGGATGAGACACAATATGTTAAGTTCTTTTCACCCCGCCGAACCAAAAGCAACTGGTCTGAAAAAAACAAAAAGACGGCGCAGAGGTTAATCCTATGCGGACGAATGACCTCTCCGGGCCAACAAGCTATCGGAAGGGCCAAACGGGATGGGTCGTGGAACAAACAGCAGAGAGTGATCATCAAACCGGAAGATATTCAACGATTCGCTCAGATGATAGCCGCCAATTCGCAAGCGGCCAGCAACTTTCAAAAGATGCCCCCGTCCTTGAAAAAGCAGTTCACCGGCTTTTATCTGGAGGCCAAACAGGAAGCTACGCGCCAGCGCCGGCTGGAGAAACTAATTGGGCTGCTGGAACATAATAAGAGGCCGATGTAAAAATCGGCTTCTTATCTCCCTCGCCGGGTCGCCTATTCCTGGATGAGCAATAGTGTGGTTGGATCCAATGCCACGTGGCTGGGACTGACATCAGGGTTGTTGTGGTCTTTGAGCAGCCGCAAAGTGACGGATTTCTCTCCTTGCTCCAGCGCGAGGATCACGTCGATTGAGTCTTCCAGATGAGCCACAGGCTCAGGGATTCCCCGCTCATTTTTCTTGGATTCGCGATGCGTGACGGCGGACATCCAGAGTTCTCCGTCGATCTCGCGGGCAATTTGGCGCAGTTCGTCCAGATTCTCCTTCGTCGCCTGTTCGAATCTGTAGCCTTCGAGGATCAGAGCTGCGGGGTAGAAATCCATGTATGTGTTGAGGAACGTGATGGCCTCACGCAGCTTGGCGATAGAAAAGCTGTTGCCGATGTATGTGTGAATATTCCGGTATTGCTCGACTTCGCGTCGTTCGGTGTCGACGTCTTGCAGATTCGCCGTTCTGGCCAGATCCATGAATATTTCATCGTAATAATCCCGGATCTTATCAAACCGCTCGTCCAAGGCCACGTGCAACACTTTACGGCCTCGCATCAGATCATCCAATGCGATGCCGACCAGAACGGCGCTCTTGCCCAAACCGTGCCGGGCTGCCACAACTCCGATGTTACCGCGGCCGAGGCCGCCGTGAATAGACTGCTCCAGGAGCCTCAGAGGGCTGCGTTCATTCAGATCTTTTCGATGCATGGTATCTCCTCCACCAACCCTCTCTTGCTATTCATCCTTGTCCAGGCCGGTCCCGAATTTCTTGATCAACTCCTTCGCGACTTCAGCTGGCACTGGAACGTATCGACTAAACTCCATGGTAAACTCCGCCTTGCCTTGGCTCGAAGACCTGAGATCCGTGGCATATCCGAACATCTCCGAGAGCGGCACGTCAGCGTCCACTTGGACGAATCCTTCGGATTCGGTCGTCCCGACGATCATGCCGCGTCGCTGCATGATCGTGCGGACGAATGAGCCCTGGAATTCGATGGGACCTTCGATAGATACCTTCATGAGCGGTTCGAGGATATGGGGTTTGGCCCGATGGTAGACCTCCCGGAAAGCTCCCCGCGCAGCCGCCTGGAATGCGTTGTCGGAAGAATCGACGGAATGTGACGCGCCATCGTTGATTACGACGCGAAGGCCTGTCACCGGAAAGCCGATCAATCGTCCTTTTTTCAGCATGGAGCGGAACCCTTTTTCCACGGAAGAGATGAACTCTTTGGGAATTGCTCCCCCGACGATTTCATCCACGAACTCGAAGTCTCCCGCTTCCAGGCTGCTCAAAATACCCGCCGATGCGCCCGTACTGCCCGGACCCACCTGTCTGCTTCTTGTGCAGTGTAGTCGAATTCGGCCCGCTGGCTGATTGCCTCGCGATACGCCACCTGCGGAGCTCCGGTTTCGACCTCTGCGCCGTATTCCCGTTTCATCCGCTCAACATAAACATCGAGGTGCAGTTCGCCCATCCCGGAAATGATCGTCTCCCCCGATTCCTCGTCGACACGAGTCTTGAAGGTCGGATCCTCCTTGGTGAACCGGTTCAAAGCCTTTGCCATATTGCCGGCCATCTTCCGGTCCTTGGGCTTGATGGTCAGGTGGATGACCGGATCCGGTACATGCATCGAGGTCATGGCGAAATTCACCTTTTCGGAAGTAAAGGTGTCACCCGACGCACAGTCGATTCCGAAAAGAGCGACGATATCGCCGCCATGAGACTCCGTGATATCTTCCATTTCATTCGAGTGCATCCGCACGAGTCTGCCGACGCGCACATCCTTCCCGGTGCGCCGGTTGACGATCGTATCGCCCCTCTTGATCGTGCCCTGGTAGATCCGAATGTAGGTCAGTTGACCGAATCTTGTTTCCTCGAGCTTGAACGCGAGCGCGACGAAGGGATCCGCAGGATCCGCCGTCAGAATAACCTTTGCCTCATCCTGCAAGACGTCCAGGGCTTCGTTGACTGACGTCCGTAGGATCGGGCAAGTAAAAAGTTATTGCGTCCAGAAGCGGCTGAATGGCCGTGTTCTTATAGGCCGAACCCATGAATACGGGAGTCAGCTTCAGCGCGATGGTTCCTTTCCGCGCCGCCGCGTGGATCATTTCCGGAGTGGCCGTTTCCTCCAGGACTGCCTCCAGAAGTTCATCGGAGAACATCGAGAGAGCATCCAGCATTTCCTGGCGCTTTTCCTCAGCCTGGCTGAGGAGGGAATCCGGTATCGGCTCGGTTCTGCGAATCTCGCCGTTGGCGCCGTCAAAGTAATGGGCTTTCATCGTGACCAGATCCACGACCCCTTCGAACTGGGCTTCGAGTCCAATCGGCATCTGCATCATGACGGCGTTGAGTTTCAGCTTGTCCCGCAGCTGCTCGACCACTCGAAAAGGGTTGGCCCCCGATCGATCGAGCTTGTTGATGAAGGCCAGTCGCGGCACATTGTAGCGGCGCATTTGCCGGTCTACCGTAAGCGATTGGGACTGGACGCCTGCAACTCCGCAGAGCACCAGCACTGCCCCGTCCAGCACTCGAAGTGAGCGTTCCACCTCGATCGTGAAATCCACGTGGCCTGGCGTGTCGATGATGTTGATAAAATGGCCGGCCCACTCGCAATATGTGGCGGCCGAGGCGATGGTTATGCCGCGCTCGCGCTCCAGCTCCATCGAATCCATTGTGGCGCCGACGCCATCCTTGCCCTTGACATCGTGCATGATACGAATTCGCTGGGTGTAGAAAAGGATGCGCTCAGTCAGCGTGGTTTTGCCGGAATCGATATGTGCGCTGATTCCTATGTTTCTTACGCGTCGCAGGTCCCTGATCAAAGCCGTAACCTCTTTCTTGAAATCCAAAGTTAGCAACGAATAGTACCAGATATGTCAAGAGCCCGGCTTCCGAGAGGACTGAATTTGGACTAATATCTTTATATAATCATGGTCTACTCAGCGGAGCAAGCAAAGAGAATTTTTGCAGAGCAAGAGATAAGGCGCTCGGGAGAAGCCACCAATGTGAGCCTGTGCCAATATAAGAACGTTTCTTGCGTCCGATGCTGTCTTCCCCACATAGGAGGAGATTCACACCTGGAGGGTACAGAGGAGCAGAGAATCGCTCTGTTCAAAAGAAGTGCCCGTGCCTATCATCTCAAATATTCAGGCAGATATCTCGGTCCACGCAACATCCTGATGAAGTTCAAGAATTTCAACCCTCTGAAGGATCCCCAAATTGAAGCATCAAAATACGAGGACTCTTTTTCGGATGTCGGAAGAGAAGAGATGGAAAGGCGATTCTCAGAAAGAAGAGAGCTATTTCTCCGCATATATGACCGGGAGCAACCGAGACAATCCTTGCCTTTGTATATGAAAGCGGCACAAAGAAATGAAGGGTACAAGTATAAGCCTGAAGCGAGTACAGGGCTCGTTTCCTTATTTCTTGGCGGATCGGTTCCGACGAAGCATCTTCAGAAAGGCGAACTGCCGGAGTGTCAGTTGTTGGGATTTGTTGATGGGGAAAGGACGGTCGGTTGCATGGCCCACCCCTTGGCGGAAACATCTCACGGTTACGACGGACGTGACCAAGTGGGATTCTTCAATCATACCGATGGCTGCAGAAGCGCCGGCTGTGAAGCGAGCAAGGAATTCAAGTTCTTAAGCGCATCCGCCATAAAGATCTTCGACAAAGCAGTCGACGGAATGTCATGGTATGAGTACAGCAGACACGCAACATCCGTGCTTGTCTACTATCTAAGAGGCTATGACCACCTATTGCAGAGGCTTGACGCAAGAGAACTTCTGGATGCGTTGGCTTTGGAACAGCTTGTCGAGTTCACCAATGCCCTCTATGATGCATGGCCGATGAGAAAAGCGGACGGGAGTGTATGTCCCCCCCGCATGAATTCTCTGGACATACTTTCAACGGACATTCCCATGGCCGAGAGGATGATGTACCTCGTTCTTGACACGTGGTTCTTGCCGGGCCAATTTGCCACACAACTGCAGCAAGCCCGAAATCACGTCGAAAAGCGTATTGAAGCTCTTCATAGTGCGCTATCAGCCATCAATGCGTAGCGGTGAATGATCCTCGAGGGGGGGGATATAGGAAGCCTTATGTCCTTAGATATTTCCGGGCCGGAACGGGGAACAATAAATCAGTGAAGCGGAAGGGAAATCACCTTGGACAATCCGGTCCAAGGCGATGTTTGCTGCTGATCCAATGGCACGAGCGACGCCTGACGCCGTTCGTAGCGTGTGATGAATTTCTTCCAGTCCTGATCTCCCGGATGTATTTCAAAGCCTGATCCCAGATGGAGGCCGACATCGGCTGGGGGCTCATGTGCATCGGAGCCGAGGGGGGGGGTCAGACGTTGGCCGCCCATTTCCCGGTACCAGTACAGGATCAGCAAATCGGGCATGAGGTTATTGGCCGGCTTGCGCAGCCCTGCAGAGTTGACGTCAAGGGCGATACCCCACGATCGATACAGTTCTGGAGCACGGTCCGCACGAGCGCTTCATAGCGTCTCGGTCCGTAGATCCCCAGATTGGTCTCCCATTCCGCACCGGAACGTCCATGTGGCCGAGGATATCAAATTGAGGGGCTCTGGTCATTTCTCCCAATTCAAGGAAATAAGATTGGCATTATTTCATCGGCGCCCCTGCGCTCCAGGAGCTTATTGTCAAACATGAAATCATTGCCGACATAATGCAAGAGCCGATGACGAAATCGTACGGATAACGATTAAGCAGGTTCCCGACTTCACCCGGGAAGCGATGCGCTCGCCGATTCTACGCCAGCCCGCAGGATTAGTTGGCCATCAAGACTTTTGCGGACACGATCGATCTCCTCCCACCAGGCTTCGGGCCGGTAGAAGACCGGATTGAGATCCTTCGGATGCAGGTCGTAATGCTCTGCCAGGCCAATCTCGGGAATGCCCTTTTGAATAGCGCTCTCGCACATAGCGCGTACGCTTGCGTCCGAATCGGAAGAAAAATTGGAGTGCATGTGGTAATCGAGAGGAATGGTTGAGAGCATGCCTGAATTAAAACATGAAAAGAGGAATCGGCAAGGGGAAAACCCTGTTTAGCAGGAGTTATAGGAAGTATTCCCCTTGGGCAGAGATCGCGTCCCTTATGTACAAGATTACTCCCCGAATAGGGTTTCGGGGAAGTCGGGGGAGGGGGGGGGGAAATTCCACTTTTCGGATAATTGGTGTTATCCAGGAGTTGGAAATCGCTGCTTCTCAAGCTGCTGATTCAGTCATTTTAATCGGCACGGCACCCGTTGCCTGGCCGATCCGGCTATTTTTCTTTGAACTGTAATAAGCTAGGCCTATCCTTATAGCTAGCTGGTTAAGCATACTGATTTCCGGCGCTCATCTCCCCATTTTTATCGAGGGTGAAGCCTCTGACGGAGAACGATATCGTGAAACGATCCTATTAAGAATGCCGCATCTGCAGCAATAATTCTTATTGTGCTTGTTTTTACCGACAGCGTTCAAGCTCAGCAGTTCTTGGGTGCAAAAGCCGGAATCCTGCAACACATCCAGGGAGAGGTGTTTTTGGATGGCAATCTGCTGCGGCTTCCCCGAGGCAGCTATATTCAGCTGGAAAACGGCCAGCGTTTGAGTACCAGGCACGGCCGCCTGGAGCTGGTCCTGAACTCGGACTATCTAAGGCTGGGCAGAGATGGTTCGCTGCGGATGGAACAGAACCGGCTCGACGACATGCAGTTTGTATTGGAACGCGGCTCCGCATTGGTCGAAGTCGTAGAAAAGACAAGAGGTCGGATCAAGGTGCGCCTTTCGACGGGCTTTGTAGAGATTAAGAAAGCCGGCCTCTACCGGCTCGACGCCGCTTCTAGCGAGCTTCGAGTATATGGCGGAGAAGCAGTGGTGGCGAATGGAAAAAGGAAAGCCACAATAAAAAGCGAGAGAATGGTTCGCCTGGATGGTGATCCGGCATCGGCAAAATTTGATGCAAATGCGACCGATGCGTTGCACAAATGGGCTGCGCAAAGATCATGGGACCTTTCCTCGCCAATTTTGGCACCGCTGAACAAGTGCACTGGAAGCCCATATCCCAGGGATGGTTGCGCAATTTCAATTACAACATGAGCTTTTACTCAGATCTGTTTCGTATACAATGGATGATGGACCAGCGGAATCAAGAGCTGGCAGATGAGCGGCAGCGGGCACAATGGGCAGCGCAACAGGAGCAGCTAAGAGCGATGGCGCAGCAGGAGCAGGCAAGGCAGGCACTGCAGCAGCAGCAGGAAATGCAGGCTGGCGCCGCCGCCGCTGCCGAGGCCGCGGCACCCCCCCCTAAGAAGTGAATCCCTGGTTCCCCGTACGCCAAATAAAGGAAGAATATCGATAATCTACATCCTAATTATTCACCCACCAATTTGCTCTTGCCCGATTACTTCTCAGAATGTGACTGGGAGTTAGCGCAGATCCTCAATGGCTCAGACCTGTTCCGGCGCTCCAGCGGCAGCAACTGCCATGCATTGATGAGGAGTGGTTTTATTTAAAGAATTTCGGCCGGAGAGCAGTATTTTGGAAAAAAATCTTTATACACCCGACTGGCGGCCGACTGATGGACGTCACGCCCGGTTAGGTGGCGTCTTTGAATTCCCCGGTTGTCCGCAGATCATTGTAGATTTTGAGAAGTTTCAATTCATGTTGCTTCTCCTCGCTTAGAAGACCCTCGATAACGCCCTTGATCACCGGATCGTCACTGAAAGACAGCATCGTGCTGTAATCCCTCTGTGCATCCTTTTCGCTTTGGACGGCGGCTTTGAACAGAACTAACAACTTTTCTTGCCTTGCAGTAAGAATTCCCATGATTGCCTCTCCTTTCACCTTGAACCAAATGGCAGCGATGCTGATGATCGGGACCCCGGTTACAAAAAAGCTATAGAATTATCTATAGACTTTATGCCGTGTCCCTGCAAGTGTGTGCACTTGGCGCTGGCGGCTGCATTCTGTTCCCGCGAAAAGGACTCCCTTTTAAACTATCTCCCAAAAGCCTCTCTACCACTCGTAAAATGCTGTGAGTTCCAAAGCTTATAATCGACTGGATTCAAAAATGAATTACTATTTTGGAAGCCGAATTGGAAAGCAGTCAATTAAAAAATCGGTACCTGGTTATACTGTCCCTCCCCGGAAATATGGGTAGGGACAGTATAACCAGGTACCGCACAAGTGTGTTTTTCCTGTTCGCCATAAATGATGCAATGTATCATGGATTCCCGCAGCAACCGGCAGTGTGCTCGAGGTTATAATTTTGCGATTTCGAGTCTGTGTTTAGAGTGAAAAAAATGGGTAAGAGAAATGGCAACGACAAAATCAATCAGTTTGACTGTTAATGGGCAGGTGCATGAACTCGATGTGGGGAAAAAGCCGGGACAGTTGGATCCCGCGCACTCTCTAGTCCACACGCTGAGAGAAACTCTGGGGTTGACGGGTACCAAGGCCGCCTGCGGCCAAGGAGCCTGCGGCGCTTGTACCGTCATTATGGATGGCAAGGCAATCAATTCCTGCAAAATTCTCACAATTGAATGCGATGGCAAAAACATCACGACCATCGAGGGATTGAGAGATCCGAAAACCGGCGAGCTTGATCCGCTGCAGCAGGCTTTTATCAAGCACTCCGCTTTTCAATGCGGCTTTTGCACTCCCGGAATAATCATGACTTCTAAGGCCCTTCTCAATGAAAATCCTCATCCTACGGAGGAGGAAATCAAGGAAGCCCTTTCGGGCAATTTTTGTCGGTGCGTCAGCCACTACCACGTGTTGAGGGCTGTCCGATCCGTCGCAGAGAGGGGGGAGGTAGCTTTATGAGCAACGAGTATAGATACATAGGCAAGCCTCTACAGCGACGGGATGCTTCGGGTATTGTCAGTGGCACCGCTCAATTTATGGACGATCTGAAATTCCAGAACCTGCTCTATGGCAGAGTACTGCGTAGTCCCCATGCGCACGCCAACATCAGAAAAATAGACAAGAGCAGAGCGGAAGCGCTGCCGGGCGTTAAAGCGGTCGTTACATGGGAAGACATCCCGGACTGGAGGGGCGGCACTCCGCGCATTGTGCGCGTGCTCGATAAAAAAGTCCGGTACGTGGGAGACGCAGTTGCTCTCGTAGCCGCAACTTCGGAGCAGATTGCCGAAGAGGCCTTAAGCCTGATCGACGTGGAATACGAAATCCTGCCGGCGGTCTTCGATATCGATTCCGCTCTTAAGCCGGACGCTCCGCTTCTTTATGAAGAGCTCAAAAGCAATATCATTCCCGGCGGCACACCTATCTATGGGCCCAACTGCCTTCAAGGTGTCGTACGCGGAGATGTCGAAAAGGGATTTGCGGAAGCCGACATCATCACAGAAGGCACTTTCGGATACGAAAATATGCCCAATGCTCTCCCGGCTGAAGCCTTAGGCGTCGTCGCATTTTGGGAGCCGCCCAACAGGGCTACGATTTATGGGACCAGTCAGGCGCCCTACATGGACAAGGTTACGCTATTCCACGTATTCAACCGGGGATTGGAAGTCCGAAGCATCGGGCATAATGTCGGCGGAAGCTTCGGGACCAAATTCATGTGCTGGCAAGTTCAGGCCTACGCCATCATCCTGGCGCGGGCCACGCTGCGTCCCGTCAAAATCATGTTTACCAAAGAAGAGCATATGGCGAACTTCACCCTCCGTATCGGATCCCGCATCCAAGCGAAGGTCGGGATGAAAAAGGATGGAACCATTACGGCCATCCAGGGCACCTGGTACGTTGATACCGGCTATTATTCCTCCACGACGCAATGTCAGGTGGCGGTCGGCGCCGGTGAACTGATGATCATGGTCCAGTGTCCCAACTGGGATCTTAAGAATATTGTTGTCGCTACCAATCGCAATGCTTCCGGTTCAACCAGGGGATTCGGCGGCCAGGAATTGGAGTGCGCCTTCAATCCAACCTTATATTTGGCCATGGAAAAAGCCAGGCTTGATCCCTTCGATGTGTATAAGAAAAACTTCGTCAAACCGGGCGGAGGCTATTATTGGCGCGATGGCGAGTTCTATGAAAATAGGGGAATTGATTTTAGCAGGGCCATGGATCAAGGTGCCCAGCTTTTCGGCTGGAAAGACAAATGGAAGGGCTGGCTTACGCCCACTGCTGTCGACGGTCCCAAACGACGAGGTGTCGGAGTTGCCGTTCATGGGAATGCCGATATCGGTGAAGATACCGCGGAAGCGTATGTGCAGCTCGGCTATAACGGTACCGCAACGATTTTTCTCTGTGTAGCGGAATTCGGGACCGGCCAGAAATCCAATTACATCAAAATGGCCGCAGAGGTTCTTCAGATCCCGCCGGACCGTATTGAAATGGTTCCGGCCGACACTCTTGTTACTCCTTACGAATTTGGTCCAGTAGGTTCCAGAGGCACGTATGCTATCGGAAGCGCAGTGATCAATGCGGCGGAAGATGCCAAAAGAAAGCTGCTGGAGTTGGCAGCGCCCAAGCTTGGCGCCGATCCCAAAGAACTCGATACAGCCGACGGAGTTATCTTTGTAAAAGGGGAGCCGGACAAGGGAATTAAATGGCGAGTGATGGGCAATGACCGCACCCTTCTCGGCTACGGGCGGTTTGAATCCGATTTTACCATGTGCAACTGCTTTATGTCTTTTGTCGAGATTGAAGTAGACGTCGAAACCGGGAAGCTCAGATTATTGCGGGTGGTCAATGCCACCGATGTCGGCAAAATCATGGATCCGCTGGGTCTCGAAGGCCAGCTCAACGCCTGCTGGGGTTCTGCAGGTATCGACAGTGCTATTTTCGAAGAGACGATCCTCGACCGCCGAAAAGGGCACATTGTCAACGCCAACCTGATCGACTATAAATGGCGGACATTCGCAGAATTACCCGTCATTGAAAACGTGGTGCTCGAAACGCCTTTCCCAAGCCATCGTTTTCACGCAGTGGGAGTTGCCGAAATTACTACATCTCCGGGGCCTTCCGCAACGCTGATGGCAGCCTCAAACGCTATCGGGGCATGGTTATATCAATACCCTGTGACTCCAGACCGGGTGCTCAAAACCCGCTCGAAAGGAGCCGCATAATGAAAACGTTCAAACACCACAATGTCCGCACGCTCAAGCAGGCAGCATCGCTGCTTTCAAAATACAACGGGAGGGCCAGGGTCAATGCCGGGGGGACCGACCTTATCGGCGAGTTGAGGGATCATTGCATACCTGAGTATCCGGAAGCGTTGATCAACATCAAAACGATTTCGAATCTTGGCTACATTAAAGCCAGTGGCAGGGGTATGAGGATAGGAGCGCTTGCCAAACTGGCGGATATCGTAAAATCACCGGCGGTCAGGCAGGATTACTCGCTTCTTGCCGAAGCGGCGGTTTCAGTGGCGAACCCCAATATCAGAAATGTGGCTACGCTCGGAGGGAACCTGGCGCAGGATGTCCGCTGTTGGTATTACCGGTACCCGCAGCAAATCGGCGGGCCCGTGGTCTGCCTGCGCAAGGGAGGTAAAGCCTGCAGCGCGCTTGTCGGCGATAACCGCTATCACTCCATTTTTGGCGCCGCGCCCGCATCCGACCGACGCTGTGCCAGCCATTGTCCGGCGCATGTCGATATCCCCGGATACCTGAGGCTGGTTCGCGAGAATAATATTTCCGAAGCAGCGCGCACACTGTTGCGCGACAACCCCTTCCCGGCCATTACCGGAAGAGTCTGCCCGGTGTATTGCGAACCGCACTGCAACCGCAGCGAATATGACGAGCCCGTCGCAATCCACAGCATCGAACGCGGCGTAGGCGATTATATTCTTGACCACGCGGTCGATTATTTCGCTCCACCTCAAACCGGATCGGGCAAAAGAGTCTCCATTGTCGGCTCCGGACCTGCGGGGCTGGCCGCGGCATACTATCTCAGAAAAAGCGGCCATCAGGTCACCGTATATGAAAAGCTGCCGGAGCCGGGCGGCATGCTGCGGTATAGCATCCCTTCGTATCGCCTGCCCAAAGAAGTTGTAGGAAAGCAGATCCGGGCGCTAAAGAGCATGGGCATTCAATTTGAAACCGCAGTGACTATGGACAGCGGCCTGGCCGCAAGTATCAAGACCGGTTCTGACGCAGTTTTCGTTGCAGGCGGGACCTGGAAAAGTCTGAGGCTGGGTGTTCCCGGTGAAGATGCCCGGGGTGTTTATTCAGCGCTGGATTATCTCAAGAGGATTAATTTCGGCGAGAAGATATCTCTCGGCAAAAGAGTGATTGTGATTGGCGGAGGAAGTGTCGCAATCGATGCGGCGCGGACCGCCAGAAGAACTGGCGCGAGTGAGGTCCTCGTCGTATGCCTTGAGACTCGAGACCTTGCTTCGAAAGACAGGATGCTCGGCTCTCGATCAGGAAATCCTGGAAGCCGAGGAAGAGGGAATCGTCATTCATCCATCGCTGGGAATAAGAGAAATAAAAACGGCGAATGGTGCGGCTGTCGGCATAGTGTCCAGGAAGTGCACTTCCGTGCGTGGACCTGATGGCAGATTTAATCCCATATACGAGGATGGGGCGGAATCATCGAGTTTGCGGGGCGAGAGCGTGATTGTCGCAATCGGGCAGACTGCCGAAGATACGCTTTTTATTCAGGGAGGCAGCGTATTTATTGGCGGGGACATGGTGGAAGGCTCGTCTACGGTGATTCAGGCCGTGGTTTCCGCTAAGGAAGCCGTAAGTGCAATCGAGGCGTTTCTCGGCACGGCAAAACCGGAGTCTGCAAACGAAAGCGCGCAAGCGCAATATCCTGAGTCTCATTTTGATGAAATCCCCCGGACACAAGTCCGGGAGATACCGGCGGCCGAGCGCGTCCATAGCATTTTTGTCGAGGATGTGGCTGGACTCAGCGACAGCGAAATCCAGAAGGAAGCGTTCCGCTGTGTGAGTTGCGGATGTCTTGCAGTCGCCCCGTCGGATATTGCGATAGCGTTGGTGGTCCTGGATGCAAGCATTGTGACCACCAAGCGAACCCTTCCTGCCCAAGCTTTCTTCGCTGCTACCGCATCGTGCTCTACCGTTCTTGAACCGGATGAGCTGATTAAGGAGGTTCGGATTCCCAAGCCTCCGAGAGGCGCGCGGCAGCACTACTTGAAGTTTACGTTGAGGAAGCCAATCGATTTCGCCGTTGTGAGCGTAGCTTCGATCATTACCGCAAAAAATGGCGTCTGTTCCGATGCCCGCATCGCTCTGGGGGCCGTTGCCCCGGCGCCCGTGAGGGCCAGAGAAGCAGAGCTCGTTCTAAAAGGGAAATCCATCAATGAAAAAAGCGCGGCTGAGGCAGCACGGGCGGCGCTGGCGGCGGTGCTGCCGCTCACTATGAATCAATACAAAGTAGATATTGCGAAGACGTTGATAGAGAGATCCATTCTCGGCATATCTGAATGAGATGTGTATTTCTCGAGTGGGTCCGGGCTTTAGAGGCGGACCCACGATTGAAATTTCCGAAAGCGCCCTGAGGGCGCGAAAACTATGCGGCATTAGGCGAGACGCTGGCGCTCGATTGATCCACTGCAGATGTTGCTGAGGAGTAATGCCTGATGAGTACTCAGAGAAGACTGATCGTTAAAACGCAATGCGGCGAGCTGGAAGGTGTTTTCGAGGAGAATCTCAATGTATTTAAAGGCGTGCCGTACGCCGCTCCTCCGGTCGGAGAACTACGATGGTTGCCCCCGCAACCCTTCAAATCCTGGCAAGGCGTCAGACCGGCGAAAAAATATGGAGCGATCGCTCCGCAAAACGTGATGGCGTTGCCGGGTCTGGTGGAAAAGCCTGAGCGGCAAAGCGAGGACTGTCTGTTCCTGAATGTCTTCTCTCCCGGTTTGGATGACGCGCGCCGTCCCGTGATGGTCTGGATCCACGGCGGCGCTTTCTGCATGGGATCCGGTTCCATGCAGATGTACAGCACCGGCACGTTGGCTGCCAACGGCAACGTTGTGCTGGTTACCATCAATTATCGGCTGGGAGCCCTGGGTTTTCTGAATTTGAAAGAGCTGACCCAGGGCAAAATACCCTCCACCGGGAATGAAGGGCTTCAGGACCAGATCGCCGCGCTGCACTGGGTGAAAGACAATATCGCGGCATTTGGGGGTGATCCTGACAACGTTACTGTTTTCGGCGAATCCGCCGGCGCAATGAGCATCGGATGCCTGCTGAATTTGCCTGAAGCGCGTGGACTCTTTCACAAAGCCATCCTCGAGAGCCCTGTGGGAGAAATGGCCCGCCCGCTGGGTATGTCCGTGGAAGTCGCGGGGGAATTTTTAAAGGCGCTGGATCTGAGTCCTCATGACATCTCCACGCTTCGGAACCTCTCCATAGAAAAAATGATCCGGGCGCAGGTGGTCGTGGCTGCCAAGATGGGGCAGGGAGGCGCTCCTGTAATTCCTGTCGCCGACGGTGTCGTGATGCCAAGGATGCCGCTGGAATCTCTGGAGAGAGGCCTGGGATTTAGAGTTCCGACTCTTGTCGGATCTAATCTTGAAGAAGACAAGCTCTTTGCCATGATGAATCCCAAAGTCTACAAGATAGACGAGGAAGGTCTGCGCAAGGCTGCCGCAAAATTTGTCGCCGCCGGAGATGCTGCCGAACTGGTCGATGTCTATCGAAAAGCGAAAGCGTCGCGCGGAGAACCGGTGACGCCTTTCGAAGTATACTCGGCACTGAGTACCGACGTGATGTTTCGCAAAACCGCGATACGCATCGCGGAGGCCCAATGCAAGCATGCAGCGGGCGGGTACAACTATCTATTCTGCTGGAAATCGCCGGCGGCAGGAGGACGCCTCGGCGCCTGCCATGCCCTCGAGGTCGGGTTTGTCTTCGGCAATTATAACGCTACATTCTGCGGGAGCGGTCCTGCCGCAGATAAACTCTCGCGGGAAATGCAGGATGCCTGGCTGAGTTTTGCGCGCGCCGGCAATCCGGGCTGCAAGAGCCTGGGCGATTGGCCGCAGTACTGCGAGGGCAGGGCATCGATGATTTTCGACAGCAATAGCCGAGTGGAAAAAGCTGTGTATGAAGAAGAACGGCATGTCTGGGAGACTCTGGAGGAACTGGAATATTCGAGTATGCCGTAGTTGTTTGGTAATTATCGTTTTCGGGGTCGATTTTTCCCGCTCGCCTCATGCCGTCCAGTTTTTCTACAAGACCGCGCCCAGAGGGCGCCTTTCGGAGATGTGCGGCTGTTCGCTGCCGCTTTCGAAAACAGCCCAATGTGCCTGCTTTTCAAGGATGCTCTTGAAAGCGGCAGCAAGCTGCCGCACTCCGAAAGGCTTCGCCTAACTTTGATTATCCAGTGACACTTCCGGAATTGTGCTGATCAACAGAAAAGCAAGCAGCATGGTGATCGCACCAATCCAGAAGACACTTCGCAATGCCGCTTCCAGCGAATTGCGGATGGCAGCAACCGTTTTAGGAAACAGCACCTGCCCCTCCGGACCCATTTTGTCAAATCTTGCTTTTAGCTCTGTCATTGAGTCATCGGACAGCAGCACGCGCTGGTTCCGGATGGCTGCCATCATCGCACCGTCGGCCAATCCCTGCAATTCGTTTGGCAGCGAGGCAGTAAGCGCCTTCTCATAGGTTACATTCATAGCAGGGCCAAGGACGGCAGGCGAAATCGCGACGCTCATCAAAATACAAAAGAAGATGGCGCCCATGGAGGCGCCCAGCAGTCTTTTGGGAATGACATTCTGGATGACCATTGTATTTACAGTCGGCACGGCCCCTAATCCCAGGCCCGCAAGCGTGCATGCAAGTACGCTGAATACAATAGGAGTTTGTGCGGTGAAGAAGATGACCGCAAACATGTCAACCGTGAGGATGCCGAGGCCCAGGATATACATCCATTTGTACCGCTTGGACCGGGCAAGTATGAATCCTACGGGCACGCCGACAAAAGCCATGAGCACATTGTAAGGTGTGATGATCTGGCCGCTGCGCGTTGTGCTGATTCCCTGGACTCCCTGGAGGAACATCGGGAAGTACATCATCATTGCCATTTGCCCGAAGAAGGACAGGATGGTGGCGGTAGCAATGGTCAGAAAGGAACGATTGCGGAAAACCAGAGGATCCAGGACCGGCTCCTCCGTCCCGCTTTCAAATTTAAAAAACAAAACCCAAAAAAGTAGCGAGACGCCGAGCAGGCTGATTACCTGGATCGATGCCCAGGCGTAGGTGTCTACAAATGAAAGCCCGATGATCATAGTTGCGGAGGC
Source organism: uncultured Acidobacteriota bacterium (assembly GCA_963718845.1). Taxonomy (GTDB): domain Bacteria; phylum Acidobacteriota; class UBA6911; order UBA6911; family UBA6911; genus UBA6911. The sequence goes on along the minus strand of CAVRAD010000013.1, from coordinate 47,795 downwards.
AACCGCGACCAGGAAACACCCCATGAAATCAATTTTCCGACTGACACCCCGCTGGATCAAAGAAGGCACGCCGATCGGAACCGTGACCAGACATACCACCAGGAGCGGCAGCGAAATCCAGAAGAGATAGCGCCAATTCAAATTGTCCACAAACCATCCGCCCAGCGTGGGTCCGATCAACGAGAAAAGGCCAATAGGTATGTTAAGCAGGCCGATCCATTTGCTGCGTTGCGACGGCGGAAAGACGTCGCCGACCACTGCGAAAACCAGCGGCATCATGGCGCCCGTGCCTATGGCACTGATCACGCCGGCAACGATCAGGAATATAAAATTGGGGCTGATCGCGCTGAGGATAGTGCCTACCAGGCAGAGGATCACCGATAGTAGCAGCATGATCCTGCGCCCATAAATGTCCGAGAGCTTTCCGAATATCAAAGTTACAATAGCGCTGAACAAGCTCGGAATGGAGACAGACCAGGAGTAGAGTGACATGCCATCCAGATCGGCCGCCATTTTGGGTCTGGCGATGGTCAGCGTTTGTATGAAATAGGCCATCGTGCCGTAGACGGCAAAAATAGCTACCATTGCCCAGGTTATTTGCTTTTTGGAAAAATTGTATTCCGCCGCCGTCACTTGCTCTTGGGCCATTCCCGCTTCTCCTCGGTGCCTCAAAAAGAATTCAACAGACAATAATCTTCGAAGCCGACATCGCAACCGCTATCGGGCTTCGATACGCGTTGAAACCGCATTTCTCAAAGGAATTCTATCGCGCCACAATGCTCTCGCGGACAGAGCTAGCTTATAGACTATTCCTTTCAGGATGAAAAGGATTTAATCCCGATTGGGCTGGAATTTTGCGGCCAGACTGTTTTTCTAGAAATATTAGGAATTCTAATCCGTGAAATTCGCGGCTACTCTCTTTTGGTTCCGATGAATATTGGAGGCGCTTATTCCAGGCCGTGTTCCCGCAGCTTGTCATACAGCAGCCGGCGATTGATCTTCAAAATTTCTGCGGCGCGGGTTCGGTTGCCCCCCGCGGATGCCAAAGCGCGTTCTATCAGACTGCGCTCCAGTTTTGCTATGGCGCTGTGCAATCCCTCTTCAAGCGGGAAAGCATTTGCGGGATCGCCTGTCGATGGGCTGGCGGATGATAGCACATGCTCCCTGAGAATGGAGCCGGACCTGCTGAGGATGAGCGCGCGTTCCAGGCAATGCTCTAATTCGCGGACATTTCCCGGCCAGTCGCCGGCGCAGAGATGCTCCCTGGCTTCTTCCGAGAGCGAAGGGACCTGCATCTTCAGGCGCGCCGCGCTGCGGCGCAGCAGATATTGAGCGAGCTCAAGAATGTCTTCGCGCCTTTGGCGCAGCGGGGGCATGAGGATGGTGACGACATTCAGGCGATAGTAAAGATCTTCGCGAAAATGTCCTTCCCGCACGGCAGCCTCGAGATCACGGTTGGTAGCGGTAATGATCCGCACGTCGAGGGGTATCGTGATGTTGGAACCGAGGCGCTCGATGCAATGGTCCTGCAGGACACGCAGTAGTTTGATCTGCGTGGAAGGCGCGAGATCGCCGATCTCGTCCAGAAAAAGCGTTCCTCCGGCCGCGTATTCAAATTTCCCTATCCTGCGCTGTGAGGCGCCTGTAAACGCTCCTCGCTCGTGCCCGAACAATTCCGCTTCCAGGAGCGTCTCCGGGATGGAGGCGCAATTCACTTTTACCATGCGCCTGGCGACAGCGCAGGCTGTGTCTATGGATTGCGCGCGCCACTACTTCTTTGCCGGTCCCGGATTCCCCGCGAATCAGAACGGTCGAGTCCGTCGCCGACACCTGTCCAATCAGCTTATACAGTTTCTGCATGGCCGCGCTTTTGCCGACGATCTCGGTATCCTGCTGCGCGTCTTCTTCTCTATAGGCTTCGAGTTCGCTGGTTTTCCGCCGGTCTTCGATGGCCCGCTGCAACTGGATCCGCAATTCTTCAAAATCAAGCGGCTTGGTGATGTAGTCAAATGCGCCGAGCGCCATGGCTTCGATGGCGAGCGCGCTGGTTCCATAGGCAGTCATGATCAAAACGGCTGGAGGGGCCGGGTACTCCTTCAGCTCTCGCAGAAGAGTCAGCCCATCTTTGAAAGGCATGCGGATGTCGATGAGTGCCGCCTCCACTGTGGACTGGCTGAGAATCCTGGATGCTTCCATGCCATCGGATGCGCAGAGAACCTGGTACCCTTCATCTTCCAGCAACGCACGGAGCGATTCCCGCGCCTGCGCTTCGTCTTCCGCAATGAGCACCGACGCTTTAGGTCTCATCGGCCTGGCTCCTCTCGATGGGAAGCAGCATTATGAATGTAGTGCCGGAAAATTCAGATTCAAATTCCAATGCGCCTCCGTGGTTCACCACGATTTCCCTGGACACCGACAGTCCCAGTCCACTGCCGTTGGGTTTTGTGGTGTAATAGGCATCAAAGACGTGTTGTCTGACATCATCCGGGATGCGCGCGCCTTCGTCGGCTATGCGGATGCAGACATTCGGCCCAAGGCTTTCGGCTGTCAATCGAACCGTTCCGGAAGAAGGAACCGCTTCGATGGCATTGAGCAACAGGTTGATCAGTACCTGGATGATCTGAGGACCGTCGACATCTGCGCTCAAGCCCTTCTCCACTTCGTTGACAATAATCTGAATACTCTTATTCTGCATGGGCTCGTGCACCATCTTGATTGCCTGATGAATCAGAGGCTCGATTTCCTGCATGTGACGGTTCGTCATAACTGGACGGCCGAAGGCAAGAAGCCTTCCTACTATCATATCAAGACGGTCAATTTCCTGCAGACATTCCTCGACTTCATTCGACGCCGTAATTCCTTTCTTTAATCGGCGATCGAGCAGCTGAAGCGTGAGTTTTATGGAATTCAGCGGATTGCGGACTTCATGGGCTACGCCGGCCACCACTTTGCCCAAAGCGGCCAACCGATCCTGTTGGCGAAGCTTTTCTTCGAGCGCCGCCCGCCGTTCCGCCATGCGGTTGATGGCCTGAGCAACCTGACCCAGATCTCCGCGGATGAGCGGCAGGCGATAGGAGAAGTTGTCTTCCAAATGGCGCAGCCCGTGCCGGATGCCCGCAACCCCTGAATGAAGCATATACCAGATCGAAATGATGCCGCCCACACCAAGCAATGTTGAAAACACCAGTGCTGCCAGCCACCAGCGCTGCGTTCCCATCAACGGATAGCGGAGGACGGGTACACGGCGCATTGTCCAGAGAACCATTCCTCCCGATCGTACCGCCGCGCCCACGATCAGATCGCGATCGTACCACTCCGACTGCGTGGCGATCGCTTCGTCTCCAGCCGAACGATTGGCCAAGGATCGGATAAATATCCGCTCGATTTCCGTCAGCTCCGATTCGGATCCGGAAACGGCCGTCGGGTAGGAATAACCCATGATCCTGTCGGTTTCCGTCAGAAACATTCCTCCCTTGATGCCTTTGTAAGCTTTAAGGACCGTTGCGGAAATCCCCATGAGGGAGATTTCCTGTGCATCGCGCGGCAGGTTTTTTAGCGGGTCCCCAGCATACGCCGCGCGCTCCTGGTATTGGGTTCTGAGTTCCTGGCTTGCCGCGATGCACAACTGCTGTGAGTCCGCCAGGAGCTTGCTTTCGGTAGCAAAGATTACATCCCGAACGATGAAGGCCGCCAGACAGGCAACGGCCAGAGACGCTGCAGCGATGATGAAGGCTTGAGCTCGGAAGCTTACGGGCGCGGGCCAGAGCATTGAAACCTATTTCGTAGTGGGGGCGTCAGGCATTTGAACATTTGCCTGCGCGATGCATTCCAAAGCAAACACGATGAAAGAGGATGCGTCGCCATACAACCTCGCTCTCTGGTATTCATGGGCATCGTAGGCGACCCGAGCCTGCTGATAAAAACTCTTTGACCATGTGACGTATTGGTCGAAATTCTTTTCTCCGCCCAACGACGCGAAAAATTCCGCTTGCCGGACTCTGAAATAGCAGCCCGGCAGCATAAAGCCGGCGCCCCAGAAGTCCTGTTCCTGGGGAGTTCGTTCCGTCTTGCGCAACCATAGCATTCTATCACTTGCTTCCAGCATGGCGTTCGCTGCCGCGATAAACCTGCCAAAACGGAAGAAATTTTCGCGCGATGATTTTGCCCGCTCCAGCAAATCCGAGGCTCTGGCTTGCAGGAATTCAATCTCAGGCCCCGGTTGGCTGATGCTCTTGGCCTTTTCCAGCCGCTTTGTAGTCTCATCCAGCCAGTCCGGCCCTTTCCGATCCCCCGGTTGCCACATGTCCGGTGCTTTCGGCGCGGGCATGGTGGGGAATTGGAACGCCCGGGCAACAGTCGCAGCTCCGATACAAATCAGCATGGAGGTCAGAATCCATCTCTTCAGGATCAGTTCGAGCATATACCTTTCAATAGCATCGTCGGAGCATTAGTGAGAATGCCCGGAGCGCCAGCTTGCTGCATCGGCCGGAAATATGATTGCTGCATCCTTTTTATAACAGTTGAGTGCGCCATCGCAAGAAACAAAATCTGCCGGACAAAGGTTCTTTATTCTCATACGGCATGCCTGTGTCATTATTCCGCCCGCATGACGTACTGCCTTGAGTTAGATTGGGCAGGAAGCCTTGGAATTCGGGTCTGGGGCAACTCTTGCGCGGCATCTCGCCGAAAACAATCGCTGAGCCTTTGGAAGACATTAAAAGTCGCCGGCTGCGCGGCTTCATCACACGAGGATTTGAGAATCAATTTCTTTAGCGCGGTTCGCGCCCGGCAGGCTTTAACTCTTGCGGCGCGTGGCGTGCACTGCAGCATCTCCGCGATTTCCTCGTAAGAGTTCTGCTGCAGGTGGCGGAGGTTGATGATTTCCCGGTACTCTTTGGGGAGTTGCTCGATGATAGCATGCAACGCGTCATTCAAATCCTGTTGCCGGTCCGAATAATAAGAATTAGATATCGCGCGCAATGCCGGTAGTTCCCTCTCGATGCCGGTTTCCTCCAGGTTCAAATCCGCAAACGTAAGGATTCTCCTGCGGCGGAGCCGTCTTCTCTCGTCACAACATCGATTGACCGCAATGCGCCGGAGCCAGGGATAAAAGGGGCGATCAATATCGAACGATTTCAGGGAGAAATATACTTTGCACATAATGAGTTGCAGGAGGTCATCAGTGTCCGCCGCCGGTCCGGCATGCCAGCAAACCAGGCTTAAAAGCTGATGCTGATATTTTTGTATCAGAGTTTCAAAGGCAATATGATCGCCGTTCTGGCTCTTGCTGATAAGCGAGCGATCCTGCAGGTTTGATGAATCCCAAATCGTCGTTTCCATATACGCTCCCGTTAATATACGAACACTTACGTAGTGCAATTGGCGTGCCTGAAGCAATAGTCATATTTATCAATAACTTACGGTTAAGCAGAGTGTTAGGGGCGTGTGATTTCTTTACATTCGGCGTGCGGATTCCACCCGTGCTTCATGCGGAATGCCGGACAAAATCGCTGGTGTGGATTTTTCGTTTCCTCTGATGCCTGGGGGCGGTATAAGATCACAGGTACGCGCGCAACGCGCTTTGTGTGATTATTCCTTTACTAATAGATCGTCAAAGCTAAAACAAGGAGGCTTCCGATGGCAGTAAGAGCCCCGAAAGGATGGTATGACATCTCCGTGCCTCTCAAGCAGGGGATGAACTATTTGCCCCTGGATCCTGTGCCACCGAAAATTTATCGTTTTAGTGACGTGGAACTAGGCGCGAAGGTTACCATGTCCATGCTGGAAATCATCTCGCACACGGGCACGCACATCGATGCGCCGCTCCATTTTATCCCCGGCGGATCCACCATATCCGACATGCCGCTGGACGCCACCGTCGGCCGTGCGCGCGTAATCGAAATCAAAGACGAGGAGAAAATCAAAGTCTCCGAGCTGAAAAAACATAATATCAAGAAGGGCGAGCGGCTGTTGTTCAAGACGCGGAACTCTCCCATAGTCTATGAATCGCCGAAATTTGTTGAGGACTACGTCTATCTTGACGGTGCTGCGGCCGAGTATCTTGCAGAAAAGAAGATCCGTCTGTTCGGTCTGGATAACATTACGATCGGCTACCTCAAGGATGAGCCAAATATCGTCAAAACACACCAGGCGCTGCTTTCGGCAGGGATTTATATCCTGGAGGCCTGCGCCCTGGGCAATGTTCCGCCCGGCGAGTACGAACTGCTGTGCCTCCCGCTTCTCATGTACCATGGCGATGCGGGCCCATGCCGCGCCATTCTTCGCCCACTGAAATAGCAGTTTGACTGGGAGTGTCGTTTTGCCTGGGAATTACTCAAGCCGGCTGGATTTGCCCGGAAGGCGGGGAGACTGCCCGAGTAATAGAAGAGGGTGACCCCTGCTATTGCTCGGACAGACTCCTGGGACGCATGACCTCCATTGAGTCCGGAGGGCCAAAGGGGCTCTTTGCGGACCCGAAGCATATGAAATCGGGCAGCGTCCCCAGGAAAACGGCATAGGCGCTTTCGGTATCAGAGACGGTGTTGGCGGCTCCAAACCACATGATATCGCAGTGTTCATATTTCCCCGATCCATTGGCTTCCGCAAACCGCACGCGGGAAATATCGCAGCCTCCCGCGGGTCCCTGACCCCACCTGGCAGTTTGAGCCGACTTAGGGACTGCGAATCGCCAATACTGAATTCTTTCAGCCATGGATCGCACTTCCACTGCCGTCATCGATGGATCACCGCCGTAGCAGGAATGAATTTTCCAGGAAAATCGTGTTTCTTTTCGCATTGTCCTGTTCTTTCCGGGCAATGCGCTTTTTCGTAAGGTTTCAGTTAGCTGCTGCTTCCACTCCGGATCACCCAAGGATATGCAGGGCCGGACTCTTAGTGCCGTAGGGACATTTTGTGTGGCAATCCCATGCATCAGCCCGATCATGGGAAATTGCGGACCAAGACGCAGCATGATTTTGTCAATCGCTGCCATCAATTCATCGGTATAGGTTTTGCGGGTGAAACACTGGTGTGTCAGTATATAGAGCCAGCCATCAAAGCCAATGCTGACCAGCCTTGGCACAATCCGTTCCCAAAGGCGCACGGTTGGCATCAGCTGAAACGAATCGTAGGCAGCTTCAATATTTGCCTTTTTTAGTTGGGATATGAGATACGAGAAATCCCGCTCTTCGCCGTTTATGTATGGATAGCTAATCCACAGACGCGGAGTGAAAGGAATTGGACTGTCGGCCACGTTGGAGATCTCCTTTCTGAAAACGATTGTAGCGCCCAATTCGCTGCGGTGTTGTGACAGGACTCACCAATCCCGATCAATTTAGATCGTCACTCCTTCGAGGCGTACCGGTTTGCAGCGCTGATTTTGCGCACAAAAATGCTGAAAATCAGCAGTTTGGAGTAGGGATTTCCGGAGCGCTCAAATGGGATGGCATCATGGGCAAAATGGGTGGTATTCGTAATCCCGCATAAAATAAGGGTATTCCCATTTTTTTGTGTTTGGTTTGATCCTTTGCCCCTTTCTGGCATGTCGATTGCAAATAAATCGTCGCATTGAAGTGAAAATGCAGACTTGTTGCAGGAGCGAGCGTGCCCGCTTTCGCCACGGACTTCATTTCGCAAAATGGGATTCTGTGAAGAATGCGAGCCGGATAGGAGATGGGACGCTATGCATTTCTATTGCGCATTAATCAAGGCAATTCGCCCGGCCCCATAATTCCCGAAACATCGGCGAGCCGTTATGCCTGGCTGGAGCATGAGAAGGGGTATTGGCATTTTTTAGTTGGCCTTTTTGCGGATGTCCAGGAGTCGACGCGCAGATGGCCTACAAAAAACAACGCTTTCGATGAATTAAATAAAGAAGGATGGGTTGTTATCGGTTCCTATCCCGAAAATAGTTCAATGCCGCAAAAGTCCTGCGGCGAAGCTCTTGGCTACGGGCTAATGTGGATCGGCCAATGATTTCCGAAGCCTCTCCGTGAAAATAGAAGTTCTTGTTCTGCGGCTTATTTCAAATCGTAGCCCGAAGCATTTAGCGCTGCCGCATGCCGCTTCTGACGGGCTTGGCGGCGGCGGGCAGCCTGTTCATCTTCCCTGTAAGCGCCGGTTTTCGGCCTCCACCTATCGATGGAAACCGTCTTGGTGTGCCACATGTCCGTTGTAAGCCAGAGCGCCTGGGTTTCGCCGCCGACAACGATCACGTTGATTTTTTCTGGAACAGTATAGGGTGCGATCCTCGCGTCCTTAGGCAGCTTCAACCAGGATGCATACGGTTCAATGCCATTGCGCGCGTTGGGTTCCACCAGCGAATACACTACATCGGATCCCCAGAACTGCCCGGCCGTCATCTTAAAATTCTCCGACAGATATTTGGAGAGCTGCTTGGGGATCGTCGAATCCCTGCTCCTTCAAGTGCTTGGCAACGAGCGGATCCATGACAAGCGTGAGAGCTCCCTGCAGACATGGAAAAGCCTGCAGGATGATCAACATCTCTTCTTGTGCGGGACGGCAACAGCCGGCGGCGCCCATGCTATTGATCGCGCTCCAGCCCTGAAAGAGGCTGACGACGCTTTCGCCTTTCTTGAAACCCATCCTCACGTGGAACGGTTCCCAGATGTTTCGTTCTTCGTTTTCGGCGATCATCATATTGTTGTAGTTCATGGTGTTGCCGGTCGATCCCATGAACGTCTCGCCGAGCCGCGCATCTCCCAGGTTTATGGTCATCAGAGTCCAGGCTCGACCGATCACGGTGTTGGCATGGTTAAAGGGGCTCAGCGCTCCCAGGCCGGAGTTCATTCCTATTTCCTGGCGAATCGGCCCGTTAACCACTGCCATCCTGCCGAACGACGTGGTTGAACTTGGCATGGATCCTTCTTCGCTGGCAGCAAGCGCGAGGATGACAGGCAGATGCTCGGGGCCGGCGCCCGCCATAACGGCATTGACCGCAACTCTTTCAACCGTGTATTCCAGCTTTTCCTGGTGGATGGTGATCGTCATCTGGCCGACAACTTCGTTTGGATCTGCTGCAGTGCCCGTCAACATGTGCGCCACGCGCTCTTCGGTGGGCAGGACGATGGGGGCTCCATCCGTCCATCCATTTTCGAGAAATAATTTATGAAGATTCTCTTCCGTGTCCGGCTGCATCAGCCGGGGTCTCGCTTTGCGCCGCGAGGCTTTAGGCTTCTTTTCTTCTTCGGTGAGAGGCCGGGTGAATCCATCGATGATCTGCGGCATCAGCGGTTTGCCTGATACGGGATCGTTCCCTTCGACATACATGCGAAGCACTTCACGCGGCCTTCCCACCAGAGGATAGGGAGGGAATGAAAAACGCAATTTCATGCCGTGATTCTGAGAGTCCTGCGCCGCGTACTCGGCGAAGCGCGCGCTGGCCAGCGGTACGGTGGGGATTCCATGCTTGGTTTCAATCTCTCTGCAATGTGCGGCGACACTCGCCGTGCATCCGTCTCAGCCACCGACTCCGAAGATGATGGCATCTGCCTTTTGACTCATCTCCGCCCACATCTCGGGTTCGTCGACGAACATGATGCCCTTTTTATGCAGCAGCGTGGTTTTAACGCTGGGCATGTTGCGGGAGAACCATGCGACGGTTTCTTCCAGAAATTCCCACCCCCCGCCAAATCCCACATCCACCAGGTATATGGTTTTCCCCTGGATTGTGTCGAGACGAGGAGCGAGCGGCTGCGGCCGAACAACGATCGTCGGTTGCCCTCTAGGATCAAGAACGGTGGTCAATAGTGCTGGAGCTCTTTTGGCGCGGGTGATTGTCATACATATCCTCGGTAGATTTGTTATTTTGCTTTTGGCCGCAGCAGTGCGCGCTCTCCCCGATAGCTAAGGACGGCACCCTCCAAGGTGATGTTTTCCAGAAGGTAGGCACTTTCGACAAGATCCCCTTCAACATATTTTCTGCCGTTGATGAAAACCATTCTTCCTGCTTTGTCTTCATCATACAGCAGAATACTCAGGGTCATTTCATTTAAAACTTCCTTCAAGGTTGCAGGCTTGTCCTTGGGTTCTTCAGCAGCGGGCATTTCTGCTTTCGTCGTGCGTCCGGGTGTGCGAACGCGTGGCTGCATTCTATCCATCATTTCAGGCGGAGGGCTATCTTCAGAATCATCCTCTCCCCGCCGGGCTGCCGCAGCCATCCATTCGGCCATCTGCTGGAGGCGTTCGCTATCGATGGCATTTGCGGCAGGGGAATTACGGGGACCGGTCGGGACAATCGGGCGCGGAGCAACTGTCTCCGGTCCGGCTGCTTTTTCAGTTGGGATTTCCGGTTTGGCCGGCATTGCCGAAGAGGCTGTTGCTCCGGACGGCGATAATTCAAGTTCCTTCGGGGTCGGACTGTATTCGCCGGCCGTTCGAGAGGGCTCCGGCGCATTCATCGTTTTCTGCAAAAGCAGCAGGAGCCAGATCGCCGCGCCCGCACAAATCGCCAGCGCTCCGAGAATGACCCAGGGCCGCTTCGAGTGCTTGATCCCGGGCAGATGCGCGGCCATGAGGGTCGGCACCTGCTTGATATCCCGTTCCCGTTCGGCTTTTTTCAATGCGTCGAGGATATACGACATAGCATCTTCCTCTCTAGTGTCGAGCGCGACGAGATAGGGATGGAGCGTTCACTCCCTGAAGGGCAACGGTCATCCGCACAAGCGTCTCGCTGCCTACCAGTCCGTCCTGAATTAGGGATTGGCTGCGCTGAAATGCCAGGATGCGCTGCCTGAGGTCTTCGTCGAACAATTCCGAATCAGCCGGATTTTGTGCTTTCCCTTCCATCGTGTCGAGTGCATGCCGGATCCAAAGCACTTCTTTTCCGCTGTCGCCGATCGAAAGCGGGCGCAAGGGAAAAGGGGGTTTCCACAGAACAGTGAAGGATCCGTCCCACACTCCGTTGATTTCAGACAGAGCGAATGTGTATTCCCGATTGTTGATGGCAAGAGTTGCCGTTTCATTTTTTAGCTCGACGACCGTTGTCTGGCGCCGCTTCCCGCTGGGCAGCACAATCTCTAGAACAGCCGGCAAATCATATCGGCGCAGCTTGAGCCAATTTCCTGTCTGCTGCAGGCAATCATATCCCCGGGCGCGGGCGGCGCTGCAACCGGTATTGGATTCATTGGCAGCGAGCTTGAGTCCCCATCGGTCATATAGGTTGGCGTAGCTGAAACCGCTTTTGCCGCTCGCAGGAGCTCCGGCCAGAAGCACATCGAGCCGGGCCTTGCGGCGATCCGTGACTGGAGAGCCGGCGGCATATTCCCCCGGTATTGCGGGAGCCTGTTCGGATTGGTTGGCGGATTGTGGATTGCCCTGTTTCCCAAAATCTGCTGTCTTCTGGCGGAGTTCGGATAGACTTACAGGCGCAAAATATATCGCGGCCGCCACGATCAATGCCATGAGCGCCAAGGCTCCGGCAACCCAGGCAAAGCGAACCCTCCTGAGCCAAGAAATTGATCCTTTCGTTTCCCGGCCGGCTTTGCGCACGATGCCGGCGCTGACGCGCTGGGCATCCAGTGCATAGGCCCCGAGCAAGGCCCGGTCGCAAATGATGTTGATAACGCGAGGTATCCCCCGGGAGCGACGATAGACGCAATGCATCGCCCACCGGGTGAAAAGAGGGTCTTTCCTGCCTGCGACCAACAAACGGTGCTGGATATAGGCATACGTCTCGCTCCTGGACAGGGAGAGCAGGTGGTATCGCGCCGTGATGCGCTGCGCGAGCTGCCGAAGGTTCTTTCGCTTGAGAAGCGAGAGCAGCTCCGGTTGCCCGATCAGAATTATCTGGAGCAGCTTTTCCTTGGACGTTTCAAGATTCGTCAATAGCCGGATCTGCTCCAGCACATCCTCGTTCAGGTTTTGTGCTTCGTCGATGATAAGAACAGTCCGCCTGCTCTTGGCGTGCGATTCCAGCAATCGTTGATTCAGCGCGTCGATCAGGACCTTGTTGCTCGCGGCTTCCACCGGGTAGGAAATACCCAGTTCGTCGCAGACGGTGGCCAGTAGCTCGATGACCGTCAGACGGGGATTCAGGATCAACGCGATGTCGGTTCCGGGCGGAAGCTGCTTGATCAGACACCGGCAGAGAGTCGTTTTGCCGGATCCAATGTCGCCTGTTAATTGAACAAAACCTCCGGGTTGTTGGACGCCGTAGAATAGATGAGCCAAGCCCTCCCGGTGCCGCTCACTCATAAACAGAAAGCGCGGATCCGGCGTCAGCGAAAATGGCGGTTCGCTTAATTTAAAGCAGTCGCTATACATAACTACATTTTGATTGCCTGCCATAAGACGGTGGGCGACTCCTTGGCTGCCATGGTGATAAGACGAATGTTTCTTTCAGAGCTTGCGCCCACAATATACCAGAAGTTTGCCGGATCCGTAAAATCAGGAATCAGGAATCTGAAATCCGCGTGGTACGATTCTTCCATGACAGTGCTCGGTCTATTGTTTCTGTTTCTTGTCCAGGCTGGCGATGCCGTGCGCGCGCCGGATGTGCCTGAGGCTCCCGGTGTCTATTATCTCCAGGACGAATCCGCCTGGGTCCCCCTCCAGCCCGTCGTCACCTCGGATGCGAATGCCAAGGGCTTGCAGTTATTTGTGTATACCGAAGGCTACACAGACCTTGACCTTAATGTCGTGTGTCCAGGATCCCGGGCTTTAATCCGGATACTCGCGCCGAAGCCTGTGCTGTATGTTCGCGCGATCGGTTCCGCAAAGGATGCGATGCTCGTCAGGCTGACGAAAAAGAGAGACCAGCGCCTTGTTAAGACTTCTTTCTCGAACGTCACCACGGCAAACAAGGGGGGCTTCAGAAGAGAGGATGTTTTTAAATTGATCCTTCAGGAATCTCCGGATGGCTTTTTTTCTGTTTTGCCTGAGAAGGAATTGCCCCCCGGCGAATATCTTCTGGTGCTGGGCAATGCTGTGCCCGCCTATGATTTCGGTATCGATCGGAAGAAATAATAACCTGTTCCGGGTTTAGCTCATCGGGGAATCAGGGCTTTGATTCTGTGCGGGCACTATTTTCCAGAACAGGATTCCTGCCAGTACGGCCAATCCGGCACCGAGCAAAAAGGGCGCCGACGGACCGAAGCCGCTCCATCCAAAGGCTCCCTGCCAGAGCAATCCCCCAATGACCGAAGCCGGGAAAGCTGCCAGGCCGATGACAGCATTGCATATGCCGTATGCTTTGCCCCGTTGATCGGGTGCCACCAGGTCGGCAACGAACGCCTTAGCAGAGCCTTCGGTGGCAGCATAATACATCCCATACAGGGCGAACAGCGACCAGACCTGCCACCCGGTCTTCGAAATGGCAAAACCTAAATAGACCAGTCCGTAGGCAATCCAGCCGCAAAGAATCAGGCGTCGACGCCCTATTCTGTCTGAGAGTGCTCCCAAAGGACCGGCCAGGACAGAATAGACGAAGTTGAAAGTCATCAGCATGAGCATGATTTGCATTACGCTCAGTCCGCGATTCTGGCCCAGCAGAATGATGAATGCATCCGATGAATTGCCCAGGGCGAAAAGACCCAGCACGAGCATGAAAAGCTTAAATCGCTTTTCCATTCCTTTCATGCTCAGCATGGGCGTTTTCGATTTGCTGCGGATGCCGGTATCCTTAGCGCCAAAGGCAAGGATAAGGACGGCCAATAGTGCGGGAAGGATGCTGATCAGGACCGCGATCTGGAATGTTCGACGAGATAGTTCGGAAGCGCTGCGATCGGTCATCCAGACAATGACCGCGGCGGTCAGGACCCCGATAAACGCTCCTGCCGTATCTCCGGCACGATGCAAGCCGAATGCGAGCCCACGGCGTTCTTCGTCGATGCTGTCGGCGACTAATGCGTCCCGTGGTGCGGTACGGATGCCTTTTCCCAGTCGGTCGGATACCCGAACCGCCAGAACCAAGCTCCAGGCATCGGCAAAATATAGAAATGGTTTAGCGCATGCGGAGAGAGCGTAGCCGACGACCGTGATCCATTTGCGCGTTCCCAGTCTGTCGGAGAGAGCGCCGGAGTAGATCTTCATCAAGCTTGCAGTGGTTTCGGCCAAGCCGTCAATCAGGCCGATTGTCGCAGTCCCGGCTTTGAGCACGTTGGCCAGAAACAGCGGTATGAGGTTGAAGATCATTTCCGAGGAAATGTCGGTCAGAAAAGAAGTAGCCGTTACGACCCAGAGATTGCGGGGCAACCCTCTCAGACTTGTCTTGCGAGCATTCACTGGCAGCTCCGTAAAGGGCGCAGCCGCAATCGCCGGGTCACCCGCGAAGCTTTTGGATTGCGGCGTGCAGGTTGGCGAACAGGGTCTCGACCAAACCGGTAGGCACTGCCGAGAAGGCCAGCCGGATCAAACCGACGAGCACAATCACTCCTGTGCTGTAATTCGCAATCAGCTCCTTGCGCAGCGCCTCGCAATCGACTCCGATGGGCTTTATGCACATGAAGTAGCCCGAGTTGAACGGCATTACTTCGAAACTCTTCGCATATTCCGGATGCGCTTTGAGAGTCTCGCGGATCTTCGCAACACGCTCCGCAAGAATTTCATATTTCTGCTTCTTTTGCGCCGCGTATTCCGGAGCGGTATAGGCCTTCAACAGCATGGACTGGGAAACGCATGGGGCATTGGAAATATTGCCGCGCACGACGCCAGCGGCTTTGTTTTCCAAAGCTTTGAGCTGGGCGGCATTGGCACCTTTAAATCCGAAAGTGATAAAGCCCACGCGGAATCCCCACACGTAGTCTTCCTTGGTGGCGCCGTCGAGCTTCACTCCCAGGACGTTGGGATGCAAATCCACCAGCGAGCCAAAGAGAGATTCCCGTGCAATGCCCTCTTCGTACACAAGCCCGAAGTAGGCATCATCAAGCACAACCACAACCTGGTTGCCCGCTTCGGCAGCCTTCCGGATTTCGGCTGTCAGGGCGTTGGCTTCGGCTTCGGTGGGTGTATAGCCGGTAGGATTATTCGGGAAATTCAAGAGCACGAATTTCTTTCCGACTTTGCCTGAATTGAGCGCCTTTGAAAAAGCCTCTATGTCGAAGCCGCCGTTTACAAACGTATTATAGAAAGAGAGTTTTGCTCCGAAGGCTTCGGTGAACACCAGTTCGTAGTTGTCCCAATAGAGGTTGGGAATAATAACTTCATCGCTCGGATCGAGGAACATATAACCGGCGATCGAGAGCGCATGGGTGAGCGCTGCCGTTACCACGGGTTGGCTGAACGTCTTGCCCTTGAGTCCCGGGTTTTTAATTGTCAGCAGCTTTCCCCATTCTTCTCTCAGTTTGGGCAGCCCGAAGCTGGGCGCATAGAGGAAGGAGTCTGAAGGTATATTGACGAGGGCTTCCATGCACTCGAGCGTGAGCGGCGACCCGTCATTTTCAAAGGCTGTGCCTATCGTTGCGTTGATCTTCGCTGTCTTCGCTTCGGCTGTCTGGCCCAGAATTCCCTTGGAGGGAAAATAAATGGCTTTGCCGCGCGCAGAAAGCATCGTGAAGACTTGCGGAGCTCCAGACTGAAGGTCTGCATTCAAAGCTTCAGCAAGGGGATTATAGGGGCTCATAGTATTCTCTCCTTGGGAATAAAGCCCAAGGGGTCTCCCTTGGGCTTTCGATGCTGTCAATCCTCCAAACGTTTACTGATCGCCTCCAGCTGTTCTATGAGTTCCTTCGGCATTCTCGCGCCGAATTTGGGGTAGTGGGCCGATCTGACGTCGGCGATCTCGGCCTTCCAGCCGTCAATGTCCACTTTGAGCAGTTCGCGCATATCTTCGGCCGTGACGCCGGCAGGCGGGGCGATAGCATCGGCCGCGGGCACCCAGCCGATAGGTGTTTCAACAGACGCTCCACGGCCGTCGCATCGCTCGAATACCCATTGAAGCACTCGGCTGTTCTCCCCATACCCTGGCCAGAGCCACTTTCCTTCTTTGGTTTTTTGGAACCAGTTGACGAAGAAAAATTTGGGTTGTGATGCGACTGGAGTCTTTTCGCCCATCCTGATCCAATGTCCGAAATAGTCTCCCATGTGATAGCCGCAGAATGGCAGCATTGCAAACGGATCCCGGCGCACAGACCCGGCCTTGAGGTCCAGAGCCGCAGCGGTCACTTCGCTGCCCACGATAGATCCCATGAACACGCCGTGATTCCAGTCGAAAGCTTGCGTCACAAGAGGGATCGTGGAGGGACGGCGGCCGCCGAACAGAAAAGCGTCGATGGGAACCCCCGCCGGATCTTCCCATTCGGGAGCGATGGCCGGGCATTGCGCTGCAGGTGCGGTAAAACGCGCGTTAGGGTGGGCTGCAGGGGGCTGTTCCTTCTTCGTCTTGTCCGCAATCCAGGGCTTGCCTTTCCAGTCGATAAGTTTGCCCGGAGCTTCGTATCCGATTCCTTCCCACCAGACATCGTTGTCTTCGGTCAGCGCAACATTCGTGAAGATGGAATTGCGCTCGATCGAGCGCATGGCGTTCGGATTCGAACCCAAGGAAGTCCCGGGAGCAACCCCAAAGAAACCCGCCTCGGGATTGATTGCGTAAAGCCTGCCATTCTTGCCGGGCTTCATCCACGCAATATCGTCCCCGATGGTTTCGACTTTCCACCCCGGAATAGTCGGGACCAGCATGGCCAGGTTTGTTTTGCCGCATGCGGAAGGGAATGCGGCCGCGACGTATTTTACTTTGCCTTCCGGATTTGTGAGTTTGAGGATCAGCATGTGTTCCGCCATCCAGCCTTCGTCTCTGGCTATAACGGATGCAATGCGCAGTGCGAGGCATTTTTTGCCGAGCAGGGCATTCCCTCCATAACCGGAACCGTACGACCAGATGGCTTTCTCTTCGGGAAAGTGCGCGATATATTTCTTGTCCAGTGGCGCGCAGGGCCATTGGCCGGCGTCGTCCTGGCAAGAGCGCAGCGGTTTGCCAACCGAATGCAGGCAGGGAACAAACTCGCCGTTTTCTCCGAGAACCTTAAGTACCCGGATGCCGACGCGCGTCATGATATGCATATTGATGACGACATATTCGGAGTCCGTAATCTGAACGCCGATCTTGGCGATGTGAGATCCCACGGGTCCCATGGAAAAAGGGATCACGTACATCGTGCGGCCTCTCATGGATCCCGTGTAGAGCTTTTTCAGAGTTTCTTTTAGTTCAAGGGGCTCGATCCAGTTGTTGGTCGGACCGGCATCCTCTTTGGATCTGGATGCGATGTAGGTGCGATTCTCCACGCGAGCCACGTCGGAGGCGTCGGATCGGAACAGGAAAGAGTTCGGACGATTGGGAAGGGGCGTTGCCAGGCCTTCCTGCAGCGCAGTCCTGATGAGTGAGTCGTATTCGGCCTTGGTCCCGTTACACCAGACGATGGAATCCGGTTCGGTCATTGTGGCGATTTCGTCAACCCAAGACAGAAGCTTGGCGTTATCGGTTGGAACTGTCATTGAAATAATCCTCGATATGGAAGAATGAATAATGCAAGTTTTGCCTCGCCCTGCGGTATTGTTCGAACAGCATCAAACTTGCCGCGGCGGCAATAGCCGATACTATGAATCCAAAAGCAACTACACCCTGCTGGTCAGGGCTTCGGACACTGTCTCTCCACTAAATATAGTTTAGTGGAGAGACAGTGTCTGAAGCCCTGACCGGCAAACCATTTCGAGCCACTGAAACTGAATTTGTCCCCTGCAGCGTAAGCGGACTACAGTTTAACTATACTCATTTCACGAGTTCGGTCAAGAAAAGCACCGGGATGCCCCGCAACGAGGAACAGGCCTCTACTTTTGCTTCATCCGCGCAGCCATTATGGTATGTTTTAAAAAGGGACTAGGTACTACGAAAAAATGGAGGCATCGAACCAACATGGCCAACATTGAACTGAATGGAAAGCAATATGAATTGCCGGAAGTGGTGGGATCCGAAGGTGAGCATGCGAGTCGACATTTCCGCGCTGCGCAACAAGACCGGCTACATAACCCTCGATGACGGCTATGGGAATACAGGTTCGTGCCAGAGCAAAGTCACCTTCATCGATGGCGAGCAAGGAATCCTGCGCTACCGGGGAATTCCTATTGAAGAACTGGCGGAAAAATCAACGTTTGTGGAAGCGGCATACCTGTTGATATGGGGCAAACTTCCCACGATCCAGGAATTGAAAAACTTTTCGCATTTGCTGACGAAAAACGAAATGCTCCATGAAGACATGAAGTTTCATTTTGAAGGCTTTCCCACGAACGCGCATCCGATGGCAATCCTCTCTTCCATGATCAATGCCGCCGGGTGTTTTGTCCCTCAGGTGCTCGAACCCGGCGATGAATTGTTTGTCATTCAGGTGGCGCGGCTGATGTCGCAGGTGCGGACGATCGCAGCATTCTCCTACCGCAAGTCGCTGGGACTGCCAATTATTTATCCCAAACCCACTTATAAGTATTCGGCGAATCTGCTCCACATGATGTTCTCCGAGCCCTACCAGGACTACGAGCTTTTGCCCGAAGTTGTTCAGGCGCTCGATTTAATATTCCTTCTGCATGCGGACCATGAACAGAACTGCTCGACGTCCACTGTGAGGATGGTGGCATCCAGCAAAGCAAACCTCTTTGCGTGCGCAGCAGCAGGCGTCTGCGCTCTCTGGGGCCCCCTGCACGGAGGGGCGAATCAGGCGGTCCTGGAGATGCTTGAAGATATACATCGATCGGGGGACAACGGTTCGAAATTCATAGATCAGGCAAAAGACAAGAATTCCGGAAAGAAACTGATGGGGTTCGGGCACCGCGTTTATAAAAACTATGATCCGCGCGCTCAAATCATCAAAGCCAAATGCGACAGGCTGCTTGCCGCGCTCAATAAAAAAGATCCGCTTCTGGATATTGCCAAGCGGCTGGAGGAAGCCGCGTTAAGCGATCCGTATTTCCTGGAGCGAAAATTGTATCCTAATGTCGACTTCTACAGCGGAATTATCATGCGGGCCATCGGGATTCCGATCAACATGTTCACCGTGATGTTTGCCATAGGGAGGATGCCGGGCTGGATCGCCAATTACAAAGAGATTATGGACGACAAGGAAGGGCGCATTTACCGGCCGCGCCAGATATACCAGGGGCCGACGGAAAATCACTATGTGCCGATCGAGAAAAGATAGAAGGAATACCTCGAATTTACACCAACGTGTTTGAATTTCCTTTGTAGTGTTGCTATGAAACAGGTCAGTGTCATCGGAAGCGGCAACGTGGGCGCAAATTGCGCCTTCTTCATTGCGGAAAACCGCGCGGCATCGGTCCTGCTGGTGGATGTTAAGCAGGGTCTTTCCACCGGCAAAGCCTTGGATATATCGGAAGCGGGGCCGATCAGGCACTACGATACCGCGATTCGAGGCGCCGATGATATCCGGGCAATTCGCGGCAGCGACGTGGTTGTTATTGCTGCGGGAAGAGTGCGCAGACCGGGTGAGAGCCGCGAGGATCTCTATGGCGACAACGGGCAGCTTTTGCCTCGCATTTGCGCGGATATCAGAGAGTTGGCTCCCGAAGCTGTGGTGATCAATGTCATAGAACCTGTCGACATGACCACGCTGCTGGCGCAACGGCTTCTTGGATTTGACCGCACGCGAGTTCTGGGAGTCGGAGGCCTGCTGAGCTCAACCCGGTTGCGGTATCTTGTCAGCACGGCGCTGGGAGTTTCTCCTCGCGATGTTACCGGCATGGTTATCGGGCCCCATCATACAGATATGGTCGTCTTGCGAAATACCGTCAGAATTTCCGGGATCCCGGCGGATGCGCTGTTGGCCGCGGAGCAATTCGACTCGATCATTGCGGAAGTGCGCAAAGCCGATGACACGATTCTTTATATGTCGCAACA
This sequence comes from uncultured Acidobacteriota bacterium, assembly GCA_963718845.1. Taxonomy (GTDB): domain Bacteria; phylum Acidobacteriota; class UBA6911; order UBA6911; family UBA6911; genus UBA6911. The sequence goes on along the minus strand of CAVRAD010000013.1, from coordinate 27,940 downwards.
GTCTGCCGCCTTTTATGCGCCCAGCGCCGCCATTGCGGCTCTAGTGCATGCGATCGTGCGCGACACAAAAGCTGTTCTGCCGGTATCCATCCGGCTTGAAGGAGAATATGGCCAGAGCGAAATTGCCGTCAACGTCCCCGCTCGCATCGGCGCCCGAGGGGTAGAGCAGATAGTCAGCGTTGAATTGAGCGCCGGAGAACGCGCGGAGTTTCAGAATGCGGCAGCCTCGCTGCGCGCATCTCTGGGGCGCGCAGGGGGCTGGTGCGATCGAACGGGAGGTGCGCGAGATGCCTAGGAGAAAAGTCGGCATAATCGGCGCCGGTAACGTCGGCGCAACATCGGCTTACTATATCGCTGAAAAAGTGATCGCCGACATCGTCATGGTTGACGTGGTCGAAGGAATGCCGCAGACGAAGGCGCTCGACTTTCTGCATGCCGGCCCCATGCGCGGCTATGACGTTTCCATACAAGGAACGAACGATTTTTCTGCCATAGCCGACAGCGACGTTGTGGTGATCACGGCCGGCGTGGCCCGCAAGCCGGGCATGGATCGCATGGATCTGCTCAAGGTGAATGCGGGAATCGTCAAAACGGCGGCAAAGCATATTGCACGGTATGCCCCGAATTCGACGGTGATTGTAGTGTCCAATCCCCTGGACATAATGTGCCATGTCGCGTATCGCACTACAGGGTTCGCCGTGCGGCGCGTTGTGGGCATGGCCGGCATCCTCGACTCGACGCGCTTTCGCTGCTTCGTGGCGGACGAATTGCACTGTGCTCTCTCCGACGTGCATGCGATGGTTTTGGGCGGGCATGGGGACCAGATGGTGCCTCTGCCCCGCTTTGCCACCGTGGCGGGAATTCCAATTACACAGTTGCTGGATAAATCCGCCATCGACCGACTCGTGGACCGGACCCGCAACGGCGGAGCGGAGATCGTTGCGCACCTTAAAACGGGCTCCGCCTATTATGCCCCGGCAGCCTCCGTTGCGGAGATGGTCGAATCCATCATCACAGACCGCAAGACGCTGGCTCCGTGCGCCGTGTATTTGCGCGGGGAGTACGGTATCGAGAACCTCTTCATCGGCGTGCCGGTTCTTCTGGGGAAGAACGGAGTCGAACGCATTGTGGAACTGGATCTCGATGAATCGGAAAAAGCTCTGCTTCGTGACAGTGCGGCCGCGGTAAAAAAAGGCGTAGCGGACCTCGATACCTTCTTTGATCTACGCTAATGCTCTGTTCTAAGCAGAGCCTTTTGCTGCGGCAAGAACTCCGGGATCGTTCTGTTGTAGGAGCTCCAGACATGAGACTGTGGAAAGCCTTATCCGCATCGGCCATTGTGCTGTTGGTTGTATTCGAATTGCACTCGACCGCTCAAACCATCCCTCCGCTGATGGATGTTCATGCTCCCGATGAAATCCCCGATGCATTCCAGGCGGTAACGCAAAACTTCGATTTTGTCAGACGGGAAGAAATGATCCCGATGCGGGACGGGGCGAAGCTTCACACGATTATTATGATACCTCGAGCAGAGGAGCGCATGCCGGTTCTGCTGACACGCACACCGTACGGCGCGTCCCGGCGCTCTTCCCGCGATCAGAGCCCGCGTCTCGAGGCGGTTCTGCCCGGCGGAGACGATGTGATCTCCACGGCGGGCTATATCCGCGTCTATCAGGATGTGCGCGGCAAATACGGGTCTGAAGGCGAGTACCGGATGAACCGGCCGCTGCGCGGGCAGCTGAATTCAACCGGCGTGGATCACTCCACGGATACGTACGATACGATCGAATGGCTCCTGAAAAACGTGCCGGAAAACAACGGCCGCGTCGGAATGATCGGCACCTCCTACGACGGATTCCTGGTGCTCATGGGACTTGTGAATCCGCATCCTGCGCTCAAGGCCGCGGTCCCGATCAATCCCATGGTCGATACGTGGATAGGAGACGACTGGTTTCACAACGGCGCGTTTCGTCAAATCATGATGGACTACATCTATGATCAGGAAGCGTCTCACGACTCTTCCATCAGTTGGGGGAGCGACACATACGATCAGTACGATCTATTCATGGCTGCAGGTTCGGCCGGCGAGTTGGGACGTCGCGTGGGAATGGAGCAACTTGGATTCTGGCGCCAGCTGCTGCAGCATCCTTCCTACGACGCATTCTGGCAGGGGCAGGCTCTGGATAAAATACTCGGCAGCCAGCCGCTGAATGTCCCGACGCTTTATGTGCACGGTCTCTGGGATCAGGAAGACATCTATGGCGCGATCGCCGCCTACCGCGCGACCGAATCCAAGGACCTGCGCAATGACAGGAATTATCTGGTGATAGGCCCCTGGCCCCATAGCGGCTCCAATGGAGATGGATCTTCATTGGGACCCATTAAATTCAACGGGGACACGGCTTACTTTTTTCGTCAGCACGGTGTCTGCTGCCCTTCTTGAATGAGCATCTCAAGGAGGGAGGGGCGAAGGCGAATACGCCGCCTGTGCTGGCGTACCAAACCGGGATGAACTCCTGGCAGCGCTATGACTCCTGGCCCCGCAGTTGTGAATCCGGCTGCTCTGCCGGCATGCGCACGATCTATCTCCGGAAGGGCTTTCGGCTTGAATTTGAGAAGCCGGGCTCGGAAGGAATCGCCTGCGACGAGTATATTTCCGATCCGGCGAAACCTGTGCCCTATAGGCTTCGTCCGGTCCGCCCGACGTATGCGCAGGATTCTACCTGGGGGCGGTGGCTCGTGGACGATCAGCGCAGCATTGCGGCCCGCCCCGATGTCTTAAGCTATTCATCGGATGTCCTGACCCAACCGGTTGCGATCAGCGGCCAGCCGGTCGCGAACCTATTCGCGTCGACCAGCGGCACCGATTCCGACTTTGTTGTGAAGCTGATTGACGTTTATCCCGATTTATATCCATCGCAGCCCGAACTTGGAGGGTATCAGCTGATGATTTCGGCCGATATCCTGCGCGGCCGGTACCGCAAGGATTTTGCGCATCCATCACCGGTTAAGTCAGGAGACGTGGAGCGATACCGCTGGAATCTGCCTGCGGCATCGCACGTCTTTCTGCCGGGGCACCGGATCATGGTGCAGATTCAATCGAGCTGGTTCCCGCTCTATGATCGCAATCCTCAAACCTATGTGGAAAACATCTTTTATGCCAAGCCCGAGGATTTCCGGAAAGCGACGCAGCGCATCTATCGCACCGGCGCTCAAGCTAGCTCGATCGAGCTGCCGGTAGTGCCGTAGCGAATAGCGGAACAATTTGGAGCTATCAGTCTTAAGCTTTCAGCTTCCAGAATCGCCTACAGTTGAAGGCCGATAGCTGATTATGCCTGTCCAAGCTTGCTATTCGACTGGAGCACGTCTGCGACATGTTTCATGCCGAGATCTTCCAGCGTTTTTCTCTTGGGATAGCCTGTTTTGGAATCCCAGCCTTCAATCTGATAGAAGGCGGTCTTCCATTGTTCGACGCCCTTGTCGTCAAGATACAGCTCCCGGCAGTCAGCCCAGTCCCACTTGGAACCGTCGTAGACCGGCAATGTAGTCCCGAAGTTGGCCATGGATGCGCCCCGTTTGTACATATACCCTGAAAACTTTTCGTTTTCCCGGGTCCTGCCCTGCAGTACGAAGATAGCCCTCTTCAGATTCCAGGCTCTGCGGCCGATCTCGATGCCATCCAGAAAAGTTTGATTCTTTCCTGTGACGGCGTTGAGGAAACGGGGTTCCGCTTCCGGTGTTGCTCCCTTTCCGTCGGGATTGGACGGATTGAAATAGTTGCCCATTGCCCAATCGCAAAAGAGTGCCGATTCCTTATAGTATGTTGCATAATGCTGGTGCCAGGCGACGAACTTGGCTTTGTGGTCGGAGTAGATGCCGGTTTTGTATGCCTGTTCACCCTGCCAGCTGTAATCGAACATGAAGGGGTCGTCGCTATAGGGAGGACTTGCGGACGCCAGCAATTTGACATATTGCTCGCAAGACATCAGCTTGGTGGGGCCAAGCTGCATGTCATGGTTGTTGATGTCTCTGGAATCCATCAGGTTGCCATACGCCCACTCCACCGTCGGCATGGTCCAGTGATCCATGTATCCCCATGCCGGCAAGCGCAGGATGCTGTCCAGGTCGCTGATTCTTCCTATTTTTTCGGCAAAGCGGACGATCCCGTCGGCGAGCAAATCTCCTATCCCGATGCGCTTGGCGATTGCCAGCGCAAATATTTCGGCGAATTCAACTTTTTCATACTGATCCATCGGCAGGGGATGGGTGTCTATCTTTTTTCCCGGACCGATGACACCCATGTCATACAGTCTCTTGATGTACCACCCGGCGCCGGTGTTCGCTGGGCATATCGACCCTATCTCAGTGTCCGGCAGTGCCGGGAAACTCGCGGCCCCCATGAAGCAGAGGTCGGAAGCATTCAAGCCGAGCTTCTGGACCGCGTCGCTTGCTTTCCACATGTCCGATGTCGGCGTGCGTTTGTAAGGAGGAGAAGGAAGACTATACCAAACCATTTCGGTGCAGCTGTCCGAATCCACGCCCTGAATCTGGCTCCTGCTGTGGCATCCGCGGTTGCAGCCCATGCAGCAGGAAACTCCCGGCTTTATATCCCTGCCGGGGCCGCGCTGACCGCTCATGGGGAATGTGGCCTCAAACCACTCCCTCGCTTCCAGCACTGCTTTGGGATTGGCTATCTTGATGCTGCCGGTGCCGACGACCGCGATGGCTTTCAGGTTTTTGGATCCGAAAACGCCGCCGAATCCCCCCTGGCCGGCGCCGGATCCTCCGGCATGAACGAGGGAGGCGATACGGGATTTGTTTTCACCAGCCGGGCCAATAGTCACGATGGAGGGGCGCTGTGTGGAATATTTGTTTCCCAGATTCTGCCACTCGGAGCCGTATCGAACGGGCGCCTTTGTGCTCTCCATTTTCCAGATTTCTTCCTGGGTTTCCCAAACGTTGAGTCCCCACAAGGGGCCGGCATCCTCAATCGTGATATTGTCGTCAACGATGTTGATATAGGCGGGTGATTCCGATTTTCCCTGGACTACCACACCGTCCCATCCGGCAAGCTTGAGCGCGGGTGCGAAACTGCCGCCGAAATTGCTGTGGCCGAACCAATTGATCGGCCAGGTCTGCGCAGCCAGGCCGGAGACGCTGGTTCTTCCTGCAAATGCGAGTCCTGTGCCGGCCAGTGGCCCCGTCATCAATGCTACAATGTTTCTCGGATCGAAGGCATCTTGAAGGTCCCAGCCGCCCGGAGCCACGCAGAGGTCCCAGAAGAGGGCAGTGCCTGTTCCGTGCCCGCCGCCGTATGCTTCATATTTAGCAGAATCTAATGCACTGATTTGTCTGGTTGTCAGATTGATAAGAAGTATCTTACCTGCAAATCCCGGTGTTCCCATTTGTGCTCTCCCTTTTTCACGCTTTGCGTTTAGTGCCCGGAAAGAGTCGGCTTTGCTTCCGGACTTGGGCCGGGAGGAGCTTTGGGAGGCGTCGGCGGCGCCAGATTTACGTCATACCCGCCGATGTCGGCTTGCGCCGGCATTTCCGCGACCAGCTTCAATGCGCCCATCGGGCAGGTTGTAACGCAAGCCTGTTTGCCGGCAGGGCCGCCCTTTTTGCTGAAATAGGGCGTATGCGTGCACAGATCGCATTTTGTCGTCTTCTTTGACGCTGGATTCCAGATCGGGCGGTGCGGGTGGTGCGGACAAGCTTTAACGCAGGACTGACAGCCGATGCATTTTTCGGCCGTGATCATGCGCACATTGCCGTTCTCCGCGCTGACATGGCAGGCGCCTGTCGGACAGCTTCTTACGCACAGCGGATCGGGACATTGCCGGCATACGGCGATCTGTATGTCGTAGGGATAGCGCGTGAGGACGGAGCGGCTGACCTGAATTCGCGACAATGAAGTGCTGGTCTCCCCGTCGTGGACCAGGGAACAGGCAAGCATGCAGCTCAGGCACCCTGCGCAGCGGCGGCTGTCGTACACCAGGTATCCGGTCGATTTTGCATAAGGATTTTTTGGCGCTTCGACAGCCGTTGTGGCCACCGCGGCATCCGGCGTATAGGCGGTTAGAGCTCCGCCCGCAAGGACGGTTCCGCTGCCGATAACAAAATCGCGTCTGGAAAAACGCTTCTTTTTCTGGGTAGTCTTCTCTCCGGCCATGGATAATACCTCCAGCCCCAATTTTCCCCAGTTTTTGCAGGATATTCAATATAATTGACAGTTAAGGGTTAAGAAGGCATGTTGAGCAGAGCGGGATTGAGATAGATTTTCAGTCCCGATTTCGTTCGCATTGGGTAAATAGGGCTGCGGTAGGAGGAGATTTTGGATTACCGCAATCGAAAAATCACCACCAGGAATAAGAACCTCAGTGACTTTATATGCCAGCTTGCGGCCGGTGAGTTTCTGATTCCGACGTTTCAGCGCTTGTTCATTTGGGATCCGGAGCACATCGTCAATCTATGGGACAGCATCTACCGGTGCTATCCGATCGGTAGCATTCTGTGTTGGAAAACCAAAGTCCGGCTTCATGTGCACAGACAGTTGGGCGGGTTTTATCTTCCGGGGGACAACGATTCCAACCAATCGTCACGGTCCTATATTCTCGACGGGCAGCAGCGAGCCACGTCCCTGCTTGCCTCCTTTTACGGCGGGACGGGCAGAACCCGGGAGCAGTTTTCGTTCGACTATACGCTCTATTTTGATTTGACCAAGGCGGAATTTTTCTTCGAGAAAGACTATTACAAGCATCGATGGGATGCCGATCCGGCGTTTCTCATTCGCCTGAAAGACGCCCCGGGCTTGTCGGCGGACTACCGTTGCTCGCTCACTTCTCTGCAGGGATTTTCCGAGTCGGTCAACAAGAATCTTGAGCAGTTGCAATTTGTCTTCACGAATTACAGTATTCCCCTGATAACTCTGGAGGGATACGACATTGCCGGCGTATGCGGAATTTATGAGCGCATCAATCAGACCGGTGTGCGGCTGACGAATATGGACATCCTGATCGCCAGAGGCTTTAAAAATTACGCTACCGTCGTCGAAGAGGATTTTCCCATTTCACAATAACGGGAGTTTTCGTAGCAACTGCCTGCTGCCGTATTACAGTTCCACTATCTTTTCCAGCGCTTCGAATTGCTCTTGAGTTCCCAGCACGATCAGCACATCACCTTTTTCGATCTTTGATAGTGCTTTAGGCTGCATTTCGAAGGCGCCGTCGGCTTTTCGCATGGCCAGAACCAAGGCGCCGGATATGTTTGTGATGTCTGCATCCCGGACACTTTTGCCAATCAGCGGTGAGCCTTTGGGGATGGTGATTTCGAACAGGCTGAAATCCACCTGCCCGCCATGAGTGACGAGATCGAGAAAGTCACTGGCCACAGGCCGTGTTGCCAGCGCTGCCATGCGGGTGCCTGATATGAAATAGGGCGAAATAACCCTGTTCGCACCTGCCATAATCAGCTTTTTTTCGGTATCGTGCAGGCCGGCTCTGGCCACGATGTTGAGGCTCGGATTCAAGACGCGCGCGGACAGCGTTACATAGACGTTGGCTACGTCCGAATCCGAGCAAGCCACAAGACCTTTGGCGTGCAGAATTCCCGCTGCCAGCAAAATGCTGTCGTTGGTAGCATCCCCGAGGATGCCGGCGAAACCCTTGGCTTCCAGTTCTTCCAGGGTTTCCTTTTTGCTGTCGATTACCACGAAAGGGACGTGGGATGCTTCAAACGTTTGCGCTACCTGGTGGCCCACTCTGCCGAATCCGCAGATGATGTGGTGGCCTTTCATTTCCCTGATTATTTTGTCCATCCTCTTCCTCTTTCGATATCCGGTCATCTCACCTTCAACGATAATCTCCACCGCCTGGCCCGCAGCATAGATGGCGCTGCCGACACCGCCGACAATGATGAACATGGTGAAAATTCTGCCGGCTGGCGAAAGAGGGTGCACTTCCTGGAATCCGACGGCAAAAAGCGTCGTAGTGATCATATAAATGGCTTCCAGAAACGTCCATTTCTCGACGAGCGTATAAGCCAAGATGCCAAATAAAACCACAGACAGGATAACCAGAATTGCCGGCAGCAATCTTCGAAACGGATGATTCATGGGACTCCCGTGCGCCAATAGGATCCGCCCGAACGGGGGGCAATGGACGGCGGGCATCATATCATGGTTCGGCGGTTGCCGCATTCTTGGAGAGAGGGGACGCTTCGACTTGATATATACTTGGCCTGCAAGTGAAGCGATTAAGCCAAGGTCGAGGAGTGGGAAATTTGGACCGACCAGACATAGTCCCTGTGACAGATGCCAGAACCTTGCGGCAGTTTATCCGGCTTCCGTGGAAGGTTTATCGCGAGGATCCTTTTTGGGTCCCGCCTCTGATCGTCGACATGCAGAAGGTGCTCGATAAAACCAAGAATCCCTTTTTCGATCACTCCTGCGCGGATTTTTTTATTGCCGTGCGGCAGGGCGAGGTTGTCGGTCGCATCGCGGCCATCCTGAACAACAATCACAATCGCTACCACAACGAAAACACTGCCTTTTTCGGCTTCTTCGAATCGATTCCCGACCAGGACGTTGCCTCGGCGCTGCTTGATCGTGCCGCCCGGTGGGCACGGGATCGTGGCATGCATCAATTGCGCGGGCCGATGAATTACTCGACCAATGAAACCGTCGGGACCCTCATTGAAGGATTTGATTCCTGCCCCTGCCTCATGATGCCTCACAATCCGCGCTATTATCCCGAGTTGATTGAAAAAGCCGGGTTTGACAAAGCGATGGACCTCTATGCCTGGTGGTTGCTGACCGAAAAAGGGTTGAATCCCAAAATCATTCGAGTGGGCGAGATGGTTTTAAAGGATGAAGGAATACGGATTCGTACCATCGACATGAAAAAATTTTGGGATGAAGTTGAAGTTCTCAAAAGAATCTATAACGACGCTTGGAGCACTAACTGGGGATTTGTGCCCATGACGGACGCCGAATTCGGGCACATGGCCAAAGATCTGAAAACGATCGTGGATCCGCGCGTGGTCCTGATCGCGGAAAAAAACGGGGAGCCGGTCGCCTTCTCGTTAGCTCTGCCCGATTTCAACCAGGCGCTGATAAAGATCAATGGAAGGCTTCTGCCGTTTGGTCTTCCCAAGCTGATCTATTATGGCCGGCATATCCGGCAGGTCCGCGTGCTGGCTCTGGGAATCGCAAAGAAGGTGCAGAACTGGGGCGGTCTCGGCGCCGCGCTTTATTACGAATCTTTCCGCCGCGGCGTGGCCGCGGGATATCAAAGCTGCGAGTTTTCCTGGACACTGGAAAACAACGACCTGATCAATCGAAGCATGCGGCTCTTCGGCGCTGAGATTTATAAGCGCTACCGCATATATCAGAAAGCGCTGCCGACTTTTTCCAGTTCCTCTGCCAGTACATCGACCGCGGTCCGTATTTCCTCTTCGGTGTGAGTCGCGCTGATAAAAAACCTCAGCCTGGCGGCATTTTCCTCGACTGCAGGATGGACGATCGGCTGGACATTAATGCGCCGGGCAGCCATCGCGTGACTCACCTGCATGCTTTGATTCGAGTTGCCGATGATGGCAGGGATGACGGCCGCGCCCGCGGACAATCCCGTATTGATTCCCTTGCTGCGGGCAAGGTCGAGAAACAGTTTCGCTCGCCGGCGCAGCTGTTCGACGATTTCCGGGTGGCGCTGCATGAGCTCCAGGGATTTCAGCGCAGCGGCCGCATTCGGGGCGGGCATTCCCACAGAGTAGAGAAATCCCGGTGTCGTGTACTTAAGATAGTGCACAAGCTGCCTGCTGCCCGCGATGTAGCCGCCGCAGCTGGCAAAGGACTTGGACAGCGTCCCCATCCAGAGATCAACGTCCTGAGGATCGATCCCGGGATAATGGTGGGCGATACCGCGTCCCGAAGGGCCCAGCACTCCTATGGAGTGTGCCTCGTCGACTATCAGGTTGCATCGAAACCGTTTCTTCAATTCGATCAGGCCGGGCAGGTCGCAGATATCGCCATCCATCGAAAAAAGCCCTTCAGTACAAATAAGGACTCTCCGGTATTGGCTGCGATACTGCGCCAGGGTCTGTTCAAGCTCCATCAGATCGCCGTGTGAAAACGATCGCCGTTTCGCGCCGGATAAATATATTCCCTGAATAATGCTGTCGTGGCAAAGCGCATCGTGCAGGATCAGGTCGTTCCTATCGAACAGGTGGCCGATGGTTGTGACGTTGGTGGCGTGGCCGCTGACAAAAACCACCGCATCCTCGACGCCGATATGCTGCGCGAGCCCCTGCTCGAGTTCCCGATGAATAGGGCGCTCCCCGGAAACCAGACGGCTGGCCGATACGGATGTTCCGAAACGGTCGGTGGCGTCCTTGGCGGCAGCGTTGACTTCGGGGTGTCCTGAAAATCCAAGATAGTTGTAGCTTGAAAAATTGAGCATCTCGACGCCATCGATGACGCTCCGGTTTCTTGCGGTCCCGTCATGGGCGCGGAAATAGGGATTCTTCAGCCCGATCCGCTCCATTTCCTGCAGTCGCCGTTCGAGGTTTTTAACTTCGGGAAAATCCGCTATATTCCAGCACTCGGTGGCTGGCAGCGTTGCTTTTTCCGTTGCCGGGCTTTGCTTCGGATCCAGGTATTTCACGGGGCGCCGCCTGCTCTGACGGGGACAATCTGCGAACAAGATTCAGAAGATCACCCACGCTGCCGAGAGCGGCAACTTCTTCGTCCCTTATGCGTATCGAGAAGTCTTCCTCCAGAAGGCCTATCACCTCCATTACCGCAACGGAATCCAGGCCGAGTTCTGAAATCTTTGTTTCCGTGTCAATGCTCCCGAGTTCCTTCAAGCTGATGTTATAAACGGCAGCCTTGAGAACGTGTATCAGTTCCTGATCCGTGCTTTTCATTTTGTGAACGCTCTTCTTTAAAAAACCTGCCGCGCATAGGCGCCTGCATCGGCAGCAACGAAAATGGAGAATAGAAAGACAGCATGTCTGGGTTCAGTCAGCTGAGGACCATGCCTTCTGCCGGAGAGGATTCTGTTACGCTGCCCGGGAATCCGAGCTGGCCCTCCTCAAACAGAGCCTTGGTTTGCCTGCGCTGCAGTTTGCCGCTGGAAGTTTTCGGAATAGATCCACGCCCGACAAGCACGACCTTGTGCACTGCAAGGCCGAGCGCAGATCGCACCTGATTGCCGATTACCAGCGCCAGTTCTTCACTATTCGTCATGGTGGTTTCCGCAATGATCACAAGCTTCTCAGTAGAATCCCCATTGACCGAGAATGCCACCACGCTGCCTTTGCGAATGCCTGCGATTTCTTCGACAATCCATTCAATTGCCTGCGGAGGATAATTGCGACCATTGATAATGACCAGATCCTTCTGCCTTCCGGAGACATACAGATCGCCGTTGAGGATAAAGCCGAGATCGCCGGTATGAAGCCAGCCTCCTTGCAACAGTTGGCGCGAAGCTTCCGGATTTTGAAAATATCCAGGGGTAACACTCGGTCCGCGGAAGACAATTTCACCCACCTGGCCTTCCGGAAGCGGTTTGCCTGTGTTGTTCAGGATTTTGATTTCGTGGTCCGGAAAAGTGCGACCGCAGGAGACCAGCTCAAATTTCCTCTTCGGATCCGTCACTTCTTCGTCGGAGCCGATGGGACGCGCTATGCTCCTGGTTTCATAGGCGTGGCGGTCGATTACCAGTTTTTGCATAGGTGTATGCAAATGGTCGAAAGCGATCGCAAGCGTCGCTTCCGCCATCCCGTAGCATGGCAGGACCGCATTCGGTTTGAGTCCCAGGGGCGCAAAGGCGGCAATAAAGCTTTCCATCGTTTTGGGGTTGATTGGTTCCGCGCCGCAGCCGAGGACGCGCAGACAGGATAAATCCGGATTAATGCGAGACGTCTTGGGCGCTCGCTTCGCAGCAAGTTCAAAAGCGAAATTTGGCCCGAAGGTGATCGTGGCGCGATATTTATGGACCGTCTCCATCCATACACCGGGATGCTTTACGAACGCAATGGTCGGAATGAATACCACCGGAATTTGCGCGACCATCGTTGCGATCACGAATCCAATAAGACCCATATCGTGATAGAGGGGGAGCCAGCTTACGGCGCGATCGGTATCCGGGTGAATTTCGAGACTCTTGATGGTTGCCTTTGCATTGGCAATGAGATTTCCGTGTGTGACGATCACCCCTCTCGGCGCCGAGGTGGATCCCGACGTGAATTGGAGAAAACAGGGCTCGTCCGGCCTTGTCCCTGGCTCGTTCAGCGTCAGGTTTCCCATTTGCCGCAGGGATTCAATATCCAGAATGCTTTGCAGCGTGGGCACGCGGGAAAGAACAGGCTGAAGTAAAGGAAGGAGTTCCTTGGTGGTGAGCAACGCTTTTGCGCCCGAGACACGCAAAATGCCAGCCGCTCTTTCGATATAATTATCCAGCCGCCCAAGTGCCAGGGGAGGGTACATAGGAACGGGCATGACTCCCATTCTGACCGCCCCAAGGAAAGACAGAACAAAATCTTCCGGGGCGTTCAAAACCAGGGCAAGACGATCCCCTTTCGTCAAGCCGAGTGTTTGAAGGCACGCACCAAGCTTCTTAGCCTCCCTGCAAGCCTCTGAATAGGACCAGTCGGCGGGCGTGAGGTCGTTGTCAAGGAATGTATAGCCTTTATGCTCTATGTGCGCAATCGCATCACACGCAGCATTCAGCGTCTCTTCCATATCCTCCTCGTCCCGTCAGGGCGCGTTGGATTGCAGATTCCCTGCAAGGGCAGGCATATGAAAACCTTAATCGCCCCTGGATCCAATCCCGGCAACCTTTGTCATCACGCTATCTTGATCTGCTGGTCGAACATAGCCTGTTTTGCGCAGACTTTCAATCAGTTTTCCCATGGGATAGAGCCTATCATTGCCAGCTATAGCCATCCTCGACTCTGGTACCAACGAACTGTTTCGTTTATCCCGCTGGCCAGGTCCGTCGCAGGGCTGAAACCCAGCGCGGCTAACGCCTTAGATGAATCGCATATCCAGGATGTCTGGAGCAGTTCCCGGACCTTTTGGCTGTTCAGTGTTGCCGGCCGGCCAGTGACTTTCGCCCAGAGGTCTCCCGCGCCGCCTATGGCTTCAGCAAGCCATTGAGGAAATGAGATGTGCCGATAGTGCTTCCCCAGAGCCTGCGCTATCGCGCGCCCGATGTCCTCCCAGGTATAGACTTCCGGGCGGGAGACAAAATATATCGATCCTGAAGGCGTGTCGCAGTTGCCTGACTGGATGCAGACAGAGGCCAAATCATGAACGTAAATCAGGCTGAATCGACGGATCAATCGTCCCGGCGTGAACAGGCAGCCCCGCTTGATCATGCGGAATGCAAGAAGCGTTTCTGCGTCGTACGGGCCATACACCGCCGAGGGTCGAAGAATTGTGACAGGGAAGGCGTGTGAAAATTGCAGGACTTCCTGTTCAGATAGAAGCTTGCTCTCTCCATACCAGGAAATTGGATTTGGCTTGTCCTCTTCGTTCAGCCCCCGGTTGCCGGTGCCGGGACCCGCGGCAGCCAGACTGCTCATGTGCACAAATCGTCTCAAATCAGGATTTGTTTCTGCCAGCACTTCCAGAAGAAGGCGAGTCCCGGCCTGATTGACCCGCACATAGTGCTCACGCCGCGCAGCTTTGATCAGTCCGGCCAGATGATAAACGGTTTGAACTCCGCGCACGGCTTCCCGGATGGAATCCCGGTCGTTCATATCTCCCATTACGAGGCGCACATGCAGTTTTTGAAGCGCATGGGTATCGCTTGTGTTTCTCACGAGGCATGTAACTTCGTGTCCTCTCTGCAACAGTGCTTCGACAAGATTTCGCCCTACGAAGCCTGTTCCGCCGGTGACAAGCACACTCCCGTTTGAACTGTCTGTCTGCATTATTCCGTTTCTTCTGACTGAGGTTTGAAGCCCCCCCACACGCTATCGTTTTATACAATGGATCATAGGAACGACGCAAGCAAGCGCTGCTCTTCACGCGCACCTTCCTCATTAATCAATTAAAACAGCAGGACGGAAAGCAGTGCTGCGGGAATCAACCAATACGCGGTTTCCGCCAATCCCACGAGGGGTGCCAAGACCAGGCTTGCGAGCACAGATCCTATGCATCCGCCGATCAAATCTGCAGCATACAGAGGGGTGATCACTTTCCCTTGATCGCTCACGGCGTGCAGGCCGGCAAACGCGAATACTCCGGATACAAGGAAACCTGTCAGCGCCAGCAGTCCCAGGATTTCCAGAAGGCCTGCTTCACTGCCGGAATTTATTTCCAGGCCAATAACCGCACTCAGCCCTGCAAATCCCGCAAACAGCGCAATCCCGAATCCTTTGGAGATACGATGTTGCATCCGAGCGAAAGCAAATGCTCCCAGGGCCAATCCGCCCATGAAGCCTGTGAGTAGTATCCCAATATCCTGGAAAAGAATGCCGTGCTTGGTCTGATAGTGCAGAAGAAGAATCGTCTCCAATACCATGCCTGCAAATCCCGCCATCCCCATTAGCACCGTACGTTTTATGGACCACGATGAGCGCATCAGCAGCAGAAAGGGCAGACTGAGAACAACCAGGATGAAGGTTTTGCGACCGCCGCTCAATTCGGGAAATGAAAAATCCCGGAGTATTGAGGAGGGGACGAATTTGGAAAGCCAGATCAGAATTGTGTACTGATAACAGATGGGCCGCGTATCGGTATTGACCGGGGCGGTCCCGGATTCGAGTATCCGGGAGATCTCGCGAAACCGGTCGTTGGTATAGACATATCGGAGAAAATTCGCCGAGATAATTCTGGCCCGGATCCCTCTGTTTTCCAGCCGGGCAACTTGAACGGAAGGGTCCTTTGGCAAAGGATTCATGGATCCAATCACTACGTTCGTGCTGCCCGGAATGAAAACAACTTCCGGAAAGACCGATCTGGCTGCCCGATAGATGCTGACCATTCTGCGCGTAAGCTGTGGAGTCCAGAAGTTTTCCGACGACTGAAGGCTGAAGGCGACAACGCCCTGTGCGTTCAGTTTCGCATAGCATTGTCGATAGAATTCCCGGGTATAAAAGCGATTTGTCTGTCCGGACGTCGGCTCCGGCATGCCCACCAAAATAAGATCATAGGCAGGCGCCCGATTGAGGAACCGGCGCGGGTCGTCATAGATAATCCGAACATTGGCGGCGCGAAGAGAGTTTTGTATGTCCAACGGGAGGTGTTTGGCAACAATGCGGATCAGAGCGGGATTCTGTTCCACATAATCCACCGATTCAGGCGAGTGCAACAGGACTTCGCGAACGGTCCCTTCAATGCCCCCGCCGAGCACCAGAACCCTTTTAGGATTTGGATGCTGCAAGGCCGCCGGATGGACAAACTCTTCAGCCCGGGTGCCTTCGCTGTCAAACAAAACGGCGTCGTTTTCGAATACAGATGTCTGGCCATCCCGGGAAAGAACCGTAATTCTTGAATAGGGAGTATCCCTTGTCTCCACGAGATTCCGGTGGGTCCAGGATGTCATGAGCCGGTCCAGCGGGGAAGACTTCCAGGCAAGTGCTATCAAAATACCGATAGCAACCATGGGGGCAAAGCAGAGCCAGCGCGAGCGGCTTCGGCGAAAAGTCAGCAATGACGATCCGGCTGCGACCCCCGCACACAGCAGGGCGATAAAGAAATTCTGACAGCCGAATTTTAGAAATAGCGTGGCGCAGATTCCTCCTGCCAATCCCCCCAGGCTTTCGATGCCATAGGCTGTTGCCAGCGACTTTGTCCCTGCAATATACGCCTTGGCCGTCCACTGAAACAGCAAACCAAGAAGCAGTCCCGCAGGCAGGAGAGAAACACACACAACGCCAATCTGCGTGTGCAGCGGAAGATATCCGCCCGGCACATCCGAAAAGAGAAGGCGGACGGAACGGATGAAGGCTATGTCAATAGGAATGCTGATGGATAATAGCAGAAAAAGAAATTGGATGCTGAAAGAGGACGGAGATTGGGTTTTACGACGCAGCATGGTACCGCAGGCGCTGCAAAACAGCCAGACTCCCAGGGCAAACGTGTAGATCAACTCAACGCCATAAAAGGCAACGCTGAGTTCCCGGAGCAGCACAGTCTGCGCCAGAATGGAGACAAATCCGACGGCGAATAGATATCCCACATTTACCTGAATTGCGATTCACTGAAAACATCTGCCTGAAAGACCTGGAATTTTGCGTTCCGCTTCCAGCATCCCGTTTGCAGCCCCGCTTTCATACAGAGGTTGTCGAGCATTTCCGCCCGATCCCAATGATTTTCCGTCGCTACCTGTGGAAGGAATACTGCGGATGTCCCCGCAGCGGACATCAGAACGCCATCGCGGCCGACGACGATTTCGTTGGAGGAAGCAATGGCTTTCATGGGAGTCAGAACAGAGATTTCAATTTCCAGATTTTTCAGTTCACTGATTTCGACAGGTGCAAATCTCGAGTCGCCGAATGCAGACTGCAAAGCCATCGATCCCACCGTTTTACCAAGCGCAGTATCTCCCGGGATGTGTCCGATGCACCCCCGAAGCTGTCCGGCCTTTCTGAGTGTAACAAACGCGCCTTGCGGAAAATCCATTCGTGCGGGAAGCTTCCGCGCCAGCGGGAGCGTTTGTGTCGTCAGATACCAGAGAATGGATTCCCTCGCGAATGCGAGCAGAATTTTCTTTTCTGATTTCTGCAGCGCCGTTGCCCGGGAGGGCGTGGGGGCGCGATTCAAGACGGTCGTATCACTCGGGGTCTTTCCCGGAGCCAGAATGACCGCTCCGTACCCGACAGTGCGCGCAGCGTCATACCCTGCCAGGACGTCCCCGGAGTTTGCGTAGCCTGCGACAACAGCGCGCGTGGCGCCCAGCGCCTTGGCTGCCGCCATGCCTGCAAGGATTGCGGCTTCCCCGCACGCTCTCGTTTCCAGATTAGGCAAGTCCAGAACGCGCATCACGGAGATGACCCGTGAAGGATCCAGCGCGGCAATGGTTGTGAGAGTCAGAGAATCCGCTTTTTCTGCATTCGTATTCGTCGGATAGTGGGACAAGTCCGAGCTGATCACGATTAACGCCCGCCGGCCCTTTAACACCTTTCCCAGCGCCTCGCCGAAGCGCTGACACATTTTGCTGTCCGGCGGATGGATGATGGCGGGGACAATCCGGGCATTCGGAAAAAGGGTTTGCACAAAAGGAAGCTGAACCTCGATGGAATGCTCTCTTAATTGAACCTCGCGGTTTCGATTGCAGTCCGTGCACTCGGCCAGCAGGGCGGATGTAATCTCTTCATCAACCAGGCTGTTGCCCAGAGGAGTGCGAAAAGAACCATAGTTTCCCAGCGAAATCCCGCTGAAATTCCCTGTTGTGTGATTCACTCCCAGCAGCACAATGACGTCATACGCGCGTCCAGCAACCTGACGGTATGCGTCCGCACAAATCTGTCCGGAATATATATATCCGGCGTGAGGCACAATGAGAGCGAGCGGTTTCTCCATAGCAATTTCGACGGAATCCTGGAGATACTGCTGAATGGCAAGCTTCAGCTTTTGCGGATCGGCCGGGTAGAACTGGCCGGCAACCGCCGGCGGTCGTGTGTCGGACGGCTTGGTGCCGGAGCCTGCAGATGAAGCCAGAATCACAAGGGCTGCAATGGCAAGAGCCAGGCTTCTTTTCATGGTTTTCCCCTTGAATATTGGATCCTTCGCATTTTTAGCCCGCATGGTTCACGATCTTTGTTTGGCAGGCAGGCTCGCACGCCAAAAACATATTTTAGGACCAGACACCTGCAATGGATCTTCCGCAGAACTTGCAGTTCCCGCGCACAATATTCTGCTCCGCTATAAAAAAGGAGCTGCGTCGAATCACAACCTTCCCGCATTGGGGGCAGTATGTGTGATTGCCCGGATGGTCCGGCACATTCCCGATATAGGCATAGCGAATGCCTTTGCTCAGCGCGCAATTCCTTGATCGCTCCAGGGTCGCCACCGGAGTGGGGGGGAGATGGAGGAGCTGATAATCCGGGTGAAACCGCGTGAAATGAATCGGGACGTCCGGCCCGATCTCCCCCATGATCCAATCTGCCAGTCCGGTCATCATTTTGTCTGAATCATTCAATGTCGGGACAACCAGGTTGACGATTTCAAGGTGCACGCCGCTTTTGGCTATTTGCCGGATGCTGTTGAGAACCGGTCGAAGCTCCGCGCCGCATACATTGCGATAAAAATCCTCGCTGTAACCCTTGAGGTCGATCTTAATTGCGTCCAGGATGCCGCACATTTCCTTTAGGGGTTCGGCGTTCATAAATCCGCAGCTGATCATCACGCAGCGCAGCTTCTGTTTTTTCGCCAACGCAGCGGTGTCGGCCAGATACTCCATAAACACGGTCGGTTCATTATAAGTAAAGGCCACGATAGGAGATTGCCGCGCGGATGCTGATCCGACAATTGCGGCAGGCGCTACGAACGGAGTATCGAAATCCTCAGGCCGGGATTGAGAGATTTCCCAGTTCTGGCAGAACTTGCAGCGCAACGGACAGCCCGAGGTCGCAAAGGAATACGCATCGGATCCGGGAAGGAAATGATAAAAAGGTTTCTTCTCGATCGGATCGATGTGGATCGTTACCGGCCGGCCATAAACCAGGCTGCGCAACTCGCCGTGGACGTTCATGCGGGCGCGACATTTTCCCCGCTCGCCGGGCTTGATGACGCAGGATTGGGCGCAGAGGAGGCACTTCACAATCGCATTTTTACCGGCATGCGCCCCGACTTGAAGTTTCGATCCGGGTTTGTGGCATTGCCTGCAGTCGATGCCGGGATATGCCGTGGAAATCCAATAGCGCGCTTTGGGCGCTGACCGGATTAAATCTCCTGTGCGGTCAAAAACCGCGGCTTGACCAAACGCAAGGGAACCGCCGATTGTTGAGCCGATTTTTGCTGCCGTAATCAGGAATTCACGTCGTGAAATCATTCGTTCCTTCCTCTGCTACGATAATCCCCTTGTTGATGCGCTGTCAATCCTGCCTCCGCCTCTTGCGGCTGCTGCGACCGCAGCCTCCATCGGGGGCAGGGTCGGAATCGGTATCTGCATCGAAACGCTCAAGAACAAATCCGATAGCGATATTGACCCCGACTCCGATACTGAAATCGACGATAAATGCTTATATTCATATGCTTATGCCGGTGATCTACGAATCGTGAGAAATTCAGGCGTGCTAATGGGTCGGGCCATGATAAAATCACACCGTTCTGCAGAGATGAAATGGAGCTTCTGCGATATCGGATTTAGTTGGATTTTCATTTCTAATTATAGAGGAGCGGGGAGGATAGCGCGATGGTCGATGAAGATCTAAAATCACAAATTGAAAGACTTATGGCTGAGAACGAGGCTCTCAAGAGGTCTACTTCCAAAGGGCTTTCCATGAAAGTCAGTGAGAAAGGAGCCCTTTCGGTTTATGGTCTGGGCCGATTCCCTGTGACTCTTTATAAAGAGCAGTGGCTTCGACTGCTCGATATGACCGAGGATATTCGCGGATTCATCAAGCAAAACGAAAGTCAGCTAAGATCCAAAGGGCAGTAGTTGCAGCACAGCAGCGGCTGCGGAGTTCTGCGCATGCTTGGATTCTGACCAGCGTTTCGGCCGATGTTTGCGCTTCCGTTTTCCAATGGGAAAAGGATGCTGCGATGTCTGGCTGCCCTATTAAAAGGCCTCAAATAGCACGAATTGCACAAAATCCGGTTTTCTATTTTTGATCCCTCGATTTTCGTTCGAGAGTATCGTAATCTGTAAGTCTTTATTTAGAACATGGAGATACTATGACGGCAAAATTAATTCTGGGCACAGAGATCCAGACAACAATTCTCAAAGAAATTGAAGAAGAAGTAAAAAAGATCAAGCAGGAAAAAGGCGTCGTTCCAGGCCTGGTGACTATCCTGGTCGGGGAGAATCCGGCGTCTGTATCCTACGTAACCCTTAAGGTCAAAACGGCTCTCAGTTTGGGTTTCAAGGAAGTACAGGACAATCAGCCCGCCGATATACCGGAAAAAGACCTTCTGGCTCTGATTGACAAATACAATAAGGACGAGTCGATCAACGGAATTCTGGTTCAATTGCCTCTGCCGAAGCACATCGACGAGAAAAAGGTAATCAATGCGATTGACCCTGACAAAGATGTGGACGGTTTCCACCCTGTCAATGTGGGTAGGGTCATGATCGGGGGGGCGAGTGTAAGTTCCCGCCTTGCACGCCTGCCGGCATTCAGGAACTGATCGTGCGTTCCGGAGTCGAAACAAGCGGTGCGGAGGTGGTCGTTGTGGGACGATCCAATATCGTAGGCAAGCCGATCGCAAACATGATGCTCCAGAAAGCCCGAGGCGCAAATTCAACCGTGACGATCGTGCACACCGCCACAAGGGACCTGGCTTCTCACTGCCTCCGTGCGGATATCCTGATTGTTGCGGCAGGAGTCCCGGGTCTCGTGAAGCCTGAGTGGATCAAGCCGGGCGCATGTGTCATCGACGTAGGCGTCAACCGTGTCGGAGAAAAGATCAGCGAAAAGACCGGCAAGAAAGTGGCCATCCTGCGCGGAGATGTCGATTTTGAAAAAGCCAAGGAGATCGCGGGCTCGATTACACCGGTTCCCGGCGGTGTTGGGCCGATGACCATCACCATGCTCATGAAAAACACCCTGAATTCACTCAAGTTCAAGCTGGGTATCGCTTAACAACTGGCGCCCCAGCCTGATTGTGTAATTTCGCCCTGTTCTTCGAGTCTTGGAGTAATTTCTCTCCAAGACTCAAAGAACCCGGAAGATTCCCTCCTTATTTATAATCGCGCACTTTCCAAATTCAGGTCGTTCGCTATCGGAATCGGTATCGGTATCGGATATCGCGATCGGGATTCGGTTGGTAGTTTTGGCATGTTTTTATAAGAGCCGATTGCGATCCCGATCCCGATCCCGATTCCGAACATTTTGATTTTGGTATTGATGAGGACGTCAGTTCCATCTGGCCATCCGACGCCTTGCGGGATAGACTTCACGCAAAATGACGCAAATAATACCACTGGATTCAGGCAGTACGGGAGAGCTTCCTCAGCGAGGAGGGCTGTCGAAACTAAAAACTGCCCTGCGTGCCCTGCGCCACCGCAATTATCGCCTGTTCTTTGCCGGACAGCTGATTTCTCTTGTAGGAACCTGGATGCAGATGATCGCTCAATCCTGGTTGGTATACCGCCTGACGGGTTCTTCCTTCCTGCTTGGCGCGATCGGTTTTGCGTCCCAGATGCCGATTTTCCTCCTGGCGTTCGTGGGCGGAATCATAGCGGACCGGTACAATCGCCATCGGGTTGTGATTGCAACCCAGGTGGCATCGATGATTCTTGCGTTGACCTTGTCCGTTCTGACGCTGACGGGAACGGTGCGCATATGGCATATCTTCGTCCTCTCGGCTCTGTTGGGCGTCGTGAACGCTTTTGATATGCCAACGCGACAGGCATTTATATTTGAGCTTGTGGAGAGAGAAGATCTCATGAACGCGATTGCTCTCAACTCTTCCATCTTCAATGGAGCTCGGGTTATGGGACCGGCGGTCGCGGGCGTCGTGATTGCAGGTATCGGGGAAGGGTGGTGTTTCTTCGCCAATGGCATCAGCTATGTGGCGGTCATCGCCGGGTTGCTGCTTATGAAGCTGAAGGCACACGAGGGAACCAACCGCAAGGAATCCGCCATCAGCAACGTCCTGGAAGGATTCCGCTTTGTGCGTCGCACTCGCGCCATACGTGCGCTATTGCTGTTGCTTGGGCTGCTCAGCATCGTCGGGATGCCCTATTCGGTGCTCATGCCGATTTTTGCCGACAAGATACTTCACGGAGGGCCGCGCGGCCTCGGCATCCTAATGGGAGCCACTGGATTGGGCGCCCTTATTGGCTCGATCTCTCTGGCTGCCAAATCGGGCACGGGGGGACTCGGGAAACTGGTTGCCTACGCGAGTACAGGATTCGGGGCGGGGCTTCTTTTATTTTCCATTTCGCGCAATTTCTGGCTGTCGGCGATCTTTCTCGTCCCCGTCGGCATGTCATTCATGATGACCATGGCTTGCACCAATACGCTGATCCAGACCATGGTCCCCGACCATCTGCGCGGCCGCGTCATGGCGACGCACGTGTGGATGTTTCTGGGGATGACTCCGTTCGGTTCTTTTCTTGCGGGAGCAATCGCGACGCACGCAGGAGCGCCGGCGACGATGTTTGTGGGAGCGCTTTTATGTATGGCGGGAGCCGGGCTGTTTGCCTTCCGGCTGCAGGGATTGCAGTTTTCTGCCCGAAGTTCAGCTGATTTTCAGCACACATTGAAATGACAGGGTCGTTCCATTCCCGCGTCAGAGATTCGCGCCAGGGCGGCGGTAATTTTATTTCCAGCAAAAAATGGACTTTATCTGATTTTCCATTATAATGACGCGGCTGGCAGCCTCGATATCCATGGGGGATCGGGGCCGTTCGCTGCGATTATCCGGGGCGTCCGGACGGGAAATAGTCTGGTCGGTATTATTATAAAAACCATAAAAAAGAAAGATCAATAGAACTTACGGAGGATGGCACATGGCAAAGCTTGATCCAACTAAACTTGCTGACTGGCAGATCGCATTTGAATGCGAAAAAGATATGAAGACAGTCCAGCAGCTTGCGGAAGGACTTGGAATCAAAGACATGGAATTGATTCCTTATGGGCATTATTATGGCAAGGTTGATTATCGAGCCATAATGGAGAGAGTAAAAGACAGACCGGACGGCAAATACATTGACGTTACGGCGATCACCCCGACGCCTCTCGGAGAAGGCAAAAGCACTTCCACCATGGGCTTGGTTCAAGGCCTGGGAAAACGCGGAAAGAAAGTAACCGGCGCAATCCGGCAGCCTTCGGGCGGACCGACCATGAACATCAAGGGAAGCGCGGCAGGCGGCGGACTTGGCGCAGTGCATTCCACTTACCCCGTTCTCACTGGGATTGACCGGCGACATCAACGACATCATCAATGCGCACAACCTGGGAATGATCGCTCTCACTTCCAGAATGCAGCATGAATACATCAATGACGATGCCTTCCTGGCATCCAAGAACCTGAAACGGCTAGATATCGATCACAGAAACGTTGAGATGAAGTGGGTTATCGATTTCTGCGCTCAAGCCCTCCGCAATATCACCATCGGCTATGGGCGGCAAGATGGATGGCTTCATGATGCAGTCCGGGTTCGCCATTGCCGTAAGTTCCGAATTGATGGCGATTCTCGCTGTTGCCACCAGCCTCAAAGATATGCGCGAAAGAATCGGCAAAATAGTGGTTGCATACAACAAGAAGGGCGATCCTGTCACTACGGCCGATCTTGAAGTGGATGGCGCCATGTGCGCATGGATGGTCAATACCATCAATCCAACCCTGCTGCAGACGATAGAAGGACAGCCTATTTTTGTTCACGCTGGACCGTTCGCCAATATCGCCATCGGTCAATCCTCCATCGTGGCGGACAAGCTGGCCCTTAAGCTTGCGGATTATCACCTCACCGAAAGCGGATTCGGCGCCGACATCGGCTTCGAGAAGTTCTGGAACCTTAAGTGCCGCTACTCCGGATTGAAGCCGAATTGCGCTGTTGTGGTCGCCACAGTTCGCGCCCTCAAGAGCCATGGCGGCGGCCCCGCCGTTCCTCCGGGCAAAAAGCTGGATCCTGTTTACTCACAGGAAAACGTTGAGCTGGTGGAAAAGGGTTTGTGCAACCTTCTCAAACACATTGAGAACGTGAAGAAAGCCGGCATCAACCCGGTCGTCTGCATCAACTCGTTCTACACGGATACCAAGGCTGAAATCGACTGCATCAAGAGGAATGTCGAAGCGATGGGCGCACGCTGCGCGGTTTCCGAGCACTGGTTGAAAGGCGGAGACGGCGCATTGGAACTTTCCGATGCCGTCATTGACGCTTGCAATGAACCGAACGACTTCAAGTTCCTCTATGAACTGGATATGCCGCTCGGCAAGAGAATCGAAACCATCGCAAAAGAGATTTATGGCGCCGACGGCGTAAGTTACACTCCGGCCGCCAAAGCCAAGCTCACCAAGATGGAAAAAGATCCTGAACTTGCCAAACTCGGCACCTGCATGGTGAAGACGCATCTCAGCCTTTCCCATGATCCCACGCTCAAAGGAGTTCCCAAAGGTTGGACGCTTCCGATCCGCGACATCCTGACCTACAAAGGTGCGGGTTTTGTGGTTCCGGTTTCCGGTGATATCACCCTTATGCCGGGCACGGCATCGGATCCTGCATACAGAAGAGTTGATGTAGACGTGGAAACCGGAAAAGTTACCGGTGTGTTCTAGTCTCTTTTGAAAAGATCGGCGCCGGGGTCATTGCCTCCGGCGCCGGTTTGCCGCTAAGCAAACCCTTTCTCCCCTTTATAAAATCTCCTAACAATTCCATGGACGCGCCGGGAGCGCCTAATGCCGCATACTTTTTGCGCCCGCAGGGCGCTTTCGGAGTGCGGCAGCTTGCTGCCGCTTTTAAGAGAACCGTAAGCGGTAAGCCGGGTACATCTACCGCGCCTCGCGAGATCCGATACGCTGGCGGCATGGAAAATAAAGCAATCACCCGACGGCAATATCGAGCAACCGCAGATCAGCGGCTGCAAATGGTTGAGCAGTTCCGGCGCAGTGGTCTCACGCGCGCCGCATTTTCCCAACAATATAGAATCCCACTGGCAACTCTGAACTGGTGGCTGACAAAAGCGAAACGAGCTTCTACCCTGCCGGTTCCAGTGGTATTCAGCGAAGTCGTGTTGGCACCACCGACAGAAACTCCGGACCAATGCATGGGCGATGGAAATCGTCTCTCCGTCCGGCCTGACAGTCCGTTGCCGTGAGGAGCTTCCCGTACGAGATCTGGCGCGGCTGCTGAGAGACACGCGGTGCTGAGTCTGTCGCCGGCAACGCGCATTTTTGTGGCACTCGCGCCCGTGGATATGCGGCGCAGTTTCAATGGGCTCTATGCGCATGTGCAAACCGTACTCGCACAGGATCCTCTGAGTGGCCATATTTTTCTTTTCACCAACAAGCTGAGAAACAGGGTAAAGGTCATGCTTTGGGACGGAAGCGGACTTTGGGTTTGCGCAAAACGTCTCGAAAGGGGCACGTTCGGCTGGCCTGCGGGCGATGGCGTCAGCCTCTGCCTGCGTCCCGAAGAGCTGCAACTGCTGCTGCACGGAATAGAAGGCACCCCGCGGCGCCACTGGTACCGGACATAAACAAAATGCATTTTTCGCTGGACTCCATTCCGTGTTTCCGTCACAATGTCATTCATGAACGATGCTGTGATGGTGCAGGGACGCAGATTATCCGCTGCGGATATCCATTTGATCGGCCGGATGATTGCCGACAATCCGGAGTGGAGCCGCCGGAAGCTATCCGAGGTTCTGTGTGCCGAGTGGAACTGGCGCAACGGCAGCGGCCGACTCAAGGACATGGCAACGCGCAGTTTGCTAGTGAAGCTCGACGCACGCGGCCTGATAGCGTTGCCGGTGCGGCGGCGTGCGCCCTCCAATCGCATGGCATTCCGGCAAGCGCCCCGGCAGATCTGGGACTCGACCCCGGTAACGGGAACTCTGCGCGATTTGGGACCGCTCAATCTGCGGGAGATCAGTGCGGATGCGGCAGCAAAAATCCGCTTTGCTGCAGCGTTGACCGAGTTTCACTACCTGGGTTATCGCGGTACGGTTGGCGAAAATCTTCAGTACATGGTTACGGATCAAAACGGCCGGCTGCTCGCCTGCCTGTTGTTTGGCTCTGCAGCCTGGAAGTGTCAAGCGAGAGACCGGTTCATCGGATGGGAACCGCAACAGCGGGAGCGGAATCTGCAACTGCTGACCAACAATACCCGTTTTCTGATTTTGCCCTTTGTAAAGGTTCCTCATCTTGCGAGCTGGATCCTGGGCCAGGTGCTGCGCCGTCTTTCGGCCGATTGGCAGAAGAAGTACGGTCACGGAATCGTCCTGGTTGAGACGTTTGTTGAGCAGCAGCGGTTTGCAGGCACATCGTACAAAGCATCGAACTGGCTTCGACTCGGACCTACAACGGGACGAAGCCGTCAGGATCGCCAGCGCACGCTTCAGGTTCCCGTCAAAGATGTCTATCTCTATCCTGTCAATCATAGATTCCGCCAGGAGCTCTCGGCATGAGCCACGAAGAACTCCGGGCAGCACACCAGCGACTGAAAGCACAATTGGCCGAGATCCTCAACGCAGACGCGTCCAAGGAAACCGATGATCCTGCCTTGCGGCAGTTGCTGGAACAGTTGCAGACGCTGACGCAGGAGTACGATGAGAAGCTCACGGAAGCCGAAGCTCAGATTGCCGAGTTAAAACGCGAGCTGTTCGGCCCGAAAGCAGACCGGCTGACGCCGGAGCAGCAGGAGCAACTCTCCAAGCTGAATCAGGATATTGAATCGGAGGCTCAGCGGCCGGACGCAGCCAGTGACGGGGTCCTGGACGAAGATGAGGAAGACGAAAAGAAAAAGAAGCTCCGCCGGTCCACGAGGCGCCGCGGCGTGCGTCATCCCTTGCCGGCGCACCTTGAGACCGAGACTGTCACGATTGAACCAGAGCTTTCTCCCTGTCCTTGCTGCGGCATGATGCCGGAGCGGATCGGGGAGGAAGTCACCGAAGAGATCGACTTCATCCCTGCCAAACTCATTAAGCGCAGGATCGTGCGTCCCAAGTACGCCTATCGCTGTGGCGAAGCCGGGGTGGCCATCGCTACTCTTCCGCCACGGTTGGTGCCGCAAAGCCGGCTTGGCTTGGGACTGGCCGTGCACGTAGTGCTGACTCGCTATGACGATCACCTTTCCTTTTACAGGTTGGAGCAGCAGTTCCAGGAACGGCATGGAATCGTCATTCCCCGCCAACAGATGATTCAGTGGGCCGAGCATATCGCAACCTGGCTCAGGCCGATCTACGATGCCATGTGGAAAGCGATGTTCGGCGGTGGCTACCTCCAGATCGACGAGACTCCAGTGAAGGTTCTTGACCCGGATGTACAGGGCAAAGCGGCTCGCGGTTACCTCTGGTTCTACGCGGTGCCGGGCGGAGACGTTATCCTGGAGTTCGATCCCAGCCGGGGGTTGGCGCCCGTGCGTAAACGGCTGGATGGTTTCGTCGGCACCATCCAGACGGACGCCTACGAGGTCTACCAGTCTCTCGAGCGAAAGGAGGCTGACATCCAGCGTATCGCCTGCCTGGCCCACGTCCGACGCTACTTCCTCAAGGCGGCGAAAGAAAATCTCCCGGCGGCGGTCTGGTTCATCACACAGATCCGTCTGCTGTATCGCATCGAGAATGAGATTCGGGATCTTACGCTGCAGCAGCGTCACCAACGTCGTCTACAACAGGCTCCCGCGATCTGGGAGAAGATGAAGACAAAAGCCGACGAACTGAAACCGTTGCTACTTCCAAAGAGCACTCTGGGAAAAGCGGTGAACTACTTCATTAACGAATACGAAGCGCTACTGGGATACTTGCGTGACGGCCAATATGAGATTGATAACAATCTGATCGAAAATTCTATCCGGCCCACGGCAGTCGGCCGCCGTCGCTGGCTGTTCATAGGGCACCCCGATGCTGGTTGGCGCAGTGCAGTTATCTATTCGATCCTGGTGAGTCTTCGCCGCCGGGGTATCAATCCGCTGGAATATCTGACCGACGTATTCGGTCGACTGCCGCGGGCGAAAACCTCCGACATCCACGACCTAATGCCCGCAAACTGGAAAGCGCAGCCAGCGAACTCCAGTTGAATCCTACTCTCATGAGGCAGTCCCAGATTTGCAATGAGCCTGCGCCATCAAGCCTGGGATGTACCTCGCTTACCGCTTAC
>CAVRAD010000012.1:0-176508 GCA_963718845.1 uncultured Acidobacteriota bacterium | reverse complement strand
AGGGGCGCCGTTGCCGGGCGCCCCTCCGCCTGAAGATGTGGCCGGCATCTCCCCTTTCTTTTCATCCATAAAGATCATATCTTGAGACTGTCAGTCGCGTTTTCCACAAGCCCGCACGTGTGGAAATGAAACGGCTTCCTCTCCAAAGCGGCTTTTTGTTGACGATCGATCTCGCCTTCCTCCTCCTCTGTGCTCTCCATCTTCCCTCTCTCCGTGAGCGAGCTGCGGTCCCCTTGAGGGCCGACGACGAACAACACCGCATCATCGTGACCGAGATCCTGCAATCATCCTCCTGTCCGGAATTGCAGCGCGGCGATGAAATCCTGACATGGAACAACCGACCCTTGCCCCGATGGGCAGCAATGGAGTTCCTGGCCAACGGCTCCGCAATCGGCGAAAAGGTCTCCATCACGGTCAGGCGGGAGGAGAAGATTCTTTCGGCGCAGATTGAGCTGATTCCCGCGCACACACTGGTGTACATTGTCGTCATTTTCTTTGTCGGACTTGTTTCCTGGTCTCTTGCCGTGTTCGTACTTCTCGCGCGACGGGTGACCTCGCAGCAAACGTCCTCCATTGGTGTCTGCTATGCCTGGCCATCGTTGTCGTTATTGCCTTCGAGGGCTCTACGCCGCGGAGCATACTTGGGTATCTGAGCAGCGTCTTGTTTTTCTTGTCGTACCTCGGTGTCACCACGTTGTTTCTCTTGTTCACTATCCTTTTTCCCCGGCCCCGACCTCATCACCTCGGCCTGAAGTCGTTTTTCATCTTCACGCCCGTGCTCGTTCTGACAGCCATCTTGCTTTATCACCATGCGCACGCCGTGACGAGGATGTCGATTGACGACTTCGCCACATACAGATCCTTCTTCAGCTGGTTTCATTTCCTGCTTATCCTCTACGTCGGGGCGGGCGTGGTGAACTTCGTCCGGTCGTACCGGACGGCAACCTCGGTCGCTGAACGCAAAAAGCTCAAGTGGGTGCTCTGGGGCTTGTGCCTCGGACCCACCCCGTTTCTCTTCCTCTCCGTCGTACCGCAACTCTTCAACTCCCCCGGACTGCTTTCCGAGGAGTACACGCTTGCGTTTCTGATCATCATTCCCATGGCCTTCGCAGTCTCGATCGTCAGATACCATCTCCTCGACATCGAGATCATCATTCATCGCACCACCGTGTATGGCATCGTGGGGATATGCGACCGTGGGCATTGGATTTGTCAAAACCTGGAGCAACGATCTTCCTTTGGATTTGGATGTAGAAGATGTTGCCGCTTATCTCTTTAACTTTGGCACTAAGTTTTCGATCAACTATGGGGGGGGAGTCAAAGTGCGACGACTCCTGGGACCGCTGGGATTTAACATCGACGTGCGGGGCTACACTATCCCGGATGTTTATAGCGGGACACTGAATATTGTCCAAACAAGCCTTGGCGCTGTGATCACGTGGTAGGGTGATCCTGGAATCCAATGGCGCCCCATTCAGAGCGTCACAGGGGCGATATATTGTAGAACCATAGCGGTCTTGGCGGATAGTCGATTGCTTCCTCGAATCGGACTTCTAGTGAGTATTCGCGGTTTTCCCACTAATTGCGCTGCATGCATCCCAATGGAAAGAATGGCCAATATGATCTTTATGTATTATTCTATTGACATGATGTTGTATACATACAATAATATGACATGCATATGAAATATGAAAGATTTAATCCCTGGGAGGGGCCATTTAATTGCACAATCGGATCGTAGTGCTTCGTGCTGAGCGTGGCCTGAGTCGCTCTGACCTCGCCGACGCTCTCGATATAAATTTCCAGACGGTCGGCTATCTTGAGCGCGGCGACTTCAATCCCAGTTTGGAGCTTGCCTTTAAGATAAGCGAATATTTCGGACTGCCTATCGAAGCCATTTTTTCTCGCAAACCCTTTCGTCCTCTGAGCGAAGAAATCTACGGCAAGCGGGACTCATCTCGAAAAATTACACTGAAATAGGGAAGGAGAAAGTTATGCCAAGAACTCCTACGATTTTCGGAATCTCAATGGCCTCCAAAAAAGTCGTAGATGGCTGGTTCTTTGCTGCTATGCGGCTTTATTGACTTTGATATTGTTGGTATTTTCCTCGATGTCCTTTGCTGCGCGCTACGTTTTAATGATCGTTATGACCACTGCGGCGTCATCTATTCAGTTCGTAATCTTCTACAAACTGGCTAAGGATACCGTATTGCCTTTACAAGAATTGCAGGGAGATTTGCGACCTATCAGTCTCGGTCTGTCGCGCAATGTGCGCCCGTATACAAGCAAACTAGATGAGCGTCAAGTGGCTGTAAGAAACGCCGCCTATTATAAGGCTTATCGCATATTTGCAGCATATTCGCTATTAATGCCGATAATCCTTACTATTTTGACCAATCCGTTAAACAAGAATTTGTTAGGGATTTTTATGGTGTCGACCTTTTTCGCGATCTTTACGCTTCCACCGGCAGTAATCCTTTGGACAGAACCTGACATGCCCATGGAAGCAGTTTAGATATTCCCAGAGAGATATCGCCTCTCCAGACAGAGCGGATAAGCTCTACATGTCAATAAACGCCCTTTCCCTTTGCACCGTTAAGGATCCTTGTATCTGAAGTGTGCTGGACTACCGAAATGTGATCCAAATCCAAACTCTCCCGAACCGCATTCTTGGAGCAAAGAACGAGAAACAGATGTCTGGGGAAGTAATCACTTTGGATAGAGATCGCGTCCCCTATGCACACAATTACTTTCCAGAATACTTCTGGGGCATGTCGAGGATCACACTTTTGCGGAGAAACATGGAGATGCAAACCTCGGGTTTTCCTTGTGTCCCTATCGTTTCCTGATCGGTATCTCCTCAAGGCTGGATACCGGCAGCCCTGCCAGATAATAGAGGAGTCCTGTCTTCGAAAAACTCTCCGTATAAAAACACAAGCCGTACGACGCATGCACGGGAAGACAGTTGGGAATTTTCTTCATCAGCGGTATGAATTCTTGCCAAATTACCGGGATCTCCCAATTCTTGTTGTCGCCGTAATACATGATTCCGATCAGCTTGATCGCTTCCCTCTTCACAATCCTGGGTTCCATGGTTATCACCTCCATGCAATGAATGAGAAATAATTCGTCAATCCGCCTCGCCGCTCCCAGCAAATGAGCGCCTCCCTTTTTCCTGAATGCACCGGGATTGGTGCCGAAGCAGTCTTTGAACGCCCGTGTGAAGGCTTCCTGAGACTGGAACTGGTAATCCAATGCGATTTCTATGATGCGCTTTCTACCGCCCGCCAGTTCTCCGGCAGCCTCCGTCAATCTGCGCCTGCGTAAATAGATGCCCGGCGTATATCCAGTAAGTGCTTTGAACAATCGCACAAAATGAAAAGTCGAATATGCCGCTTCCGACGCGACATCGGAAACCGCTACGGGGCAGGTAAGATTCCGTTCCATATAGTCGACCGTGCGCAGTACATTCGGCATGTAGCGCATCGCTTATCTCCTCCGATTTCCTGCACTCTAAGCGATATTTCGCGAGCGAGTCTTGATCGTTTTTGCGAAGTTTTGAGAATTCTCCGTGGAGATCACGCGCACTTGCGGAGCGAAACGAGGGCAATGCGATGATAAGAAGGGACCCTGCGGTATAGACAAGGGATGGATTAAGACTCCCCAAAAAAGCTATCAGGGAAACCTTAAGATCAGCTGGGAAAACCATTAGAAAGGCTCGGCAGATCATCCGAAGGCAGCCAGCAGCGGCGGAAAGGAACTGCTGTATTGAATGAGATTTCTGGAAAAAGTCATGTGCGGTGGGACAAGGATCTGCGTCGAGCACCGCTCGCAAACTGCTACAACGTCGAAGCCTGCTTCGCGCAAAGCTCGGACAACCGCGAAGTCACATCCTTCATCGGCCAGGAATCGGAGCGCAGGCGTGCTCATGAGGCAGGCTGCAAAATTATTTTTTCATGCGAAAGTGTATCCGCCGCATAGGCAAGGGCGGCTTTAATATCGGCTTCACTCAACCGTGGATAGCCATCCAGAAGATCGGCCTCCGTTGCCCCTTCGGCGAGTTTTCGGAGAATAAGCTCGACCGGAATGCGCGTCCCTCGAATCACAGGTTTGCCGAGCATCACCTCCGGGTCGATTTCGATGCGGTCGATTGTCATCCTCTTACCTCCTCAACCTTGATTCTAATAAACGCCAGCCCGTTCAAGGGCTTACCCGTCAGGGATTGGTGAAATAATATCACAGTTAAAGGGCTAAACAGGCGAGTATCGTGGTATCTGACAGATGACTCATCCTGCCAACTCCCCTGACAGCCTTCTGGGAAGTAATCACCTCGGACAGAGATCAAATCCCCTATGCACAAGATTGCTTCCCAGATTACGGGGGAGTAATTCCCGAAAATCCAGCTCGGGCCAACCGGCGCGGAGCGATCATGAACGCTTGACCGGTTCCAAATCTATCCATTAGCGGAAGCGAGCCTCGGCTCTACTTCCCGGCAGTCTTGCTGCGTGCCAGAAAGACAATCCCCAGGACTAGGAACGCCACGCCCACCCCGATAAAGGAGCGTTGTCCTGACATTCCCAGTGACATGAATGCGATCCCGAGTGCAAAGAATGCAATACCAACAGGTTTCTTTGATCTCACATTTACCTCTCAAGTTGTTTCGCGTCATCGAACGCCAAGATCGACCCTATGCCGACAGTAGTGGGCAAAATACGAGCGCGGCCCATGAATCCTCCCACCAACTAAGGGGTGTGCACTCCGGAAGAAGCACGGGAAGACCTTGAACCGGACTCGCTGCCCTTGGCCGGAGCCACCGCTTTGATTTGTTGACAAATAGAGGATCTGTGCCCTAAATGGGACATTGCACAATGGTACACTAGCCCATAACTAATCGCCAGAGAGATAGGATGTTAGAAGCCTTGAGAATCCCAAAAACAGGAAAAGCGATTTACGCATCGATCAGCCCACTTTTAAAACTGAGAGGAAGGGATATGCGAAAACGTTTATTTATTTTTGCTTTGGCTGTTATCGCGGCCGCTAATAGCTTGGCATTTGCGCAAGAGGAGCCAAAGTGTCTTGATGTGACACCCTCCGCTTTAAAGGAGGGGGAAATCCTCTTCTTATACGGATCGGAAGCGGATGCCGGAATGCTGGAGACGATTGTACTATTCGATGGAACTGACTTCAAGGAGGCCTATAACCGGTATTTCCGCGGGATTACGGAAGCGTTCCGTGTTGATGACGGCAAGACCTTTCCGATCTCTCTACGACACCTACTCTGCTCAATCCGGCGCCGACAAGTGCTACTGGGCTGCAAAAATGGAAACCAAAAAAGGCCTGAATGGTCTCTTCGCGTCACCGAAGCTTAAGTTCACCACGAAACTGGATGAGGCAACCCGAACCAAGTTTAATGCCATAAACACTGCGTGTGTTACCCAGGTTGACTCTTCCAATAATCCGAAAACGCCCTGTACAAGGCCGGTTTTGAAGGGAGTCAGCGACCTGAACAAAAACGGGAGGCTCGAGTTCTGGTATACATCTCCCCACCCGAATGTGACGGGTTTTGCCGTCGCCGAACTTGATGAATCCGGGAATACGCTCAAAATAATCGCGGAAAAATAGCCGGCATCCGGTCGAACCCGGATTTATGGTATTGGGCTTGCGTCACTCGCTTCCGTGAGGAACGGTCGAGGGATTGTCATGCGTCCAGGCGCTGCTGCTATACTCGGAACGGGTCTTTTTCGTCTGCTTGCCTCGTGAGGGCCTTTTTTGAGAATTATCACATTCAGTACAAGGCTCAAAGCGCTGGTATCATAATCCTTAAGCCCTGGATTCATGCGTTTCTAATTTTCCAGACGAGATCCCCGCCGATCGCCATGGCCACCCGGATTCCGTACCCTGTGTTAGTTGCAGCGGATAAAATGCAAATCCAGACGCCGGGGCCAGATGAATCGTACCTAATTTTAATGTAAGGAGGATCGAATGAGAGTTTTGGGCATTGTGGGCAGTCCGCGCAAAAACGGAAACACCGAAATACTGATGCAGGAAGCATTGAAAGCGGCCCGGGAAGCCGGGTGTGAAACCGAATTATTTTTGATGTCGCAGAAACAGGTGGCGCCGTGCGATGCCTGCGGGACGTGCTTTGAAGTCGGATCGTGCGTGGTTCAGGACGACATGCAGGAGCTCTATGCCATGATGGAGCGCGCACACGCGATCGTGTTCGGGAGCCCGGTCTATTTTGGAAGTGTCAGCGCGCAAATGAAAGCCGCGATGGACCGGATGTTTGCGCTGCTTCAACGGCGCGCCCTGAAGGACAAAGTCGCAGGCGCTCTCGTAGTCACTCGCCGAGTGGGCGCCATCAATGCACGGGCGCTGCTTTACTCATTTTGTATTGCCCAGGGAATGGTGGTGGCCGGCGGAGCGATCGGTTACGGAAGAGAGCCGGGAGACGTACTGACAGGAGTCGGCGGCGGCATCGATATGTCGGCTATGCAGGAAGCGCAGCTTCTGGGAAAAAATGTCGTTCAGTTGGCGAAACGCCTGGGCATGTAGTTAGTCGGCAGTCGGCAGTCGGTAGTAAACTACCGACTGCCGACTACCGACTATCGTATGCTGGCCGAAGGAGTCCATCCGCCGTTGATGCAAAGCACCTGCCCCGTAATGTAGCTGGCGGCGTCGGAAGCCAGGAATACCGCGGCCTGAGCAATGTCCTCCGGTTCGGCCAGGCGCCCCAGCGGCACCATGCCGGCAGTTTGAATCTCCACAGCTGGATCTTTCCAAAAAGCCGAATTGAAGTCCGTTTTGACGATGCCGGGAGCGAGGGCATTTGCCCTGATTTTGTATCCGGATAGTTCCAGGGCGAGCTGCTGCGTCAGCATAATGATCCCTGCTTTGGAGATCGAGTATGCGCCGGCTCCCGCGCCCGGAGTCAATCCCACCTGCGAAGACATATTGATGATGCTGCCGCTTTTCTGTTCAACCATTATCTTTCCCACGGCCTGGCAGCAGAGAAAGGTTCCCTTGAGATTCGTATCGATGACTTTGTCCCAGCTTTCGTCACTGCATTCAATCAGGTTCTGCCCTGGAATCCAGACTCCGGCACAGGTCACCAGCACATCTATTTTCCCGTATGTCTCCAGTGTTTTCCGGACCATGCTTTCCACATCGCCGCGCTGGGAGATATCGGCGGTAAGCGCGATAGCCTTCGATCCGAGTTTCTCAAGCTCGTCTCTTGTGCTACGAAGCAGCCCGTCCTCCGCGACAATGTCACACGCGGCCACATCGGCTCCGGCCGCGGCAAATGCTGCGGCGATCGCTTTGCCGATGCCTCTTCTTGCTCCGGTTACAATTGCGGACTTACCTTTTAAGCAATAGTTGTTCATGTCTTTCTCCGAATAGGATTATAATCCTTTGCTTCGATCCTGATCCGATTTTATGAGGAGTCAAACAATGAATAGATCGCTTTCCGCCCGTTGGTTGATTTTAGCACTTGGATTTATATATATAACTGCCGGACTTTCCCTATATGCACAGCAACAGGGGGAATACCAGCCGCAGGTAGGCCAGGCCGGCAAGGATGTAGTTTGGGTTCCGACAGATGAAGGCCTTGTCGG
The DNA here is from genome assembly GCA_963718845.1 of uncultured Acidobacteriota bacterium. Taxonomy (GTDB): domain Bacteria; phylum Acidobacteriota; class UBA6911; order UBA6911; family UBA6911; genus UBA6911. The sequence goes on along the minus strand of CAVRAD010000012.1, from coordinate 168,895 downwards.
CAAGATGCTCGATATGGCAAAAGTCACGCCGCAGGATGTTGTCATCGACCTCGGTTCGGGAGATGGGCGCACTGTCATCGCAGCGGCCAAACGTGGGGCACGCGCACACGGCATTGAATACAATCCCGACATGGTTGACCTGTCAATCCGTAATGCTGCCGAAGCCGGAGTAAGCGATAAAGCCACCTTTGCCAAGGCGGATATATTCGAGAGCGATTTTTCCCAGGCGACGGTAATAACCATGTTCTTGCTTCCGGACATCAACCTGAAGCTGCGGCCCAAGCTGCTGAATCTGAAACCCGGCACGCGCGTCGTATCCAACAGCTTTACGATGGAAGACTGGCCTGCGGATGAGACTACAAACATGGAAAGCAACTGCGCTACATGGTGCACGGCTTTTCTCTGGATCATTCCCCCGAATGTGGAAGGGAAGTGGCGTCTTCAGGACGGAGAACTGACGATTACCCAGCAGTTCCAAATCATCAAAGGGACGCTTGTGTCGGGCGGGAAAAGCGCGCCGATTGTCGGCCGGCTCAGAGGGGGACAAATCAAATTCGGCACCGATGATGCCGAGTACGACGGGCAAGTGAATGGCGACGTGATTTCGGGAACCATCAAAAATGCTGCGGGCGAAAGCAAGTGGAGTGCAACACGTGAGAAGTAAGGCAGTCGGCAGTCGATAGTCGTTAGTCGGCAGTGGCGGACAGCTTTCGGCTTACCGCTGTCAGCTGATCAGCTATCAGCTTGCTCAGCTTTTCCACGAGGACACCGCAGTTGCGAAGGATCTCCGCAATTTCCTCTTCCGTGATGTCATCTACGTGGATGCCGGCGATTGCGCAAACGGGCTTTTTGAATTTTCGGCAAAGCGTGTGGGCTGCATTGCAGGCCACGGCATCATCCTTGTGTCCAAGTCTGGTAATCACGGAAGTGGACGCTCGATTTTCCGCATGGCAGAAGTCGGCCACAGCGACTGCGCCAAGATGGCCCTGCCCGTTTAACAGGAATACGATAAGATCGTTCCCGATCCATTGCGCGGAAAGGCCGACTTTCGTGCGCCCCCTGCCTGCATTCAGCGCTATAGGTTTCATGTTGGATTGCCTGCGCCGGTCCACCGTTGGAATAAACTGTGTTCGATATTGAAGAGATCGAGCGCTTTGCCCACGGTGTGATCGACGATATCCTGGATGGTTTTTGGCTTATGGTAGAAAGCCGGCAGCGGCGGCATGATGATCCCGCCCATTTCCGTCACGCTGACCATATTTCTCAAGTGACCGAGGTGGAGAGGCGTTTCACGGACAAGCAGCACTAATTTGCCGCGCTCTTTAAGCGTGACGTCGGCCGCACGCGTCAGCAAATTGTCGGCATACGAATGGGCCACTGCCGAAAGCGTTTTCATGCTGCAGGGAACTATGATCATCCCGTCTCGCCGGAAAGATCCACTGGCGATGCAGGCGCCAATATCGTCGAATGGATACCAGAAATTCGCCAGCGCTTTAACCTCCGGCACTTTGAATTTTGTTTCAAGCTCAATAGTTTTTTCTCCGGCAGGCGAAACGATCAGGTGCGTCTCGATATCTTTCATGCCGGCCAATACCTGGAGCAGCCGTATTCCAAAAACAACGCCGGTTGTGCCATTCATGCCGATGAGTATTCTCAATCTTGCTCTCCCCCCACTATGTATCCCTAATATAACTCCAAGACTCCCAGACTCGAAGGCTCAAAGATAATTAGTTGTTGAAACCGGGCAATCTTTGGCTGCTATACTGTTGTCTTGGACTACGCATACACATACGGCGACAAGACAAAGCTTTATTTGAATGCCACCAACCGGTGTACCAACCGGTGCTCGTTTTGCGTGCGCTATGCAACCGAAGGATTAGGCGGCGCAATCCTTTGGGGCCAGGGAGCCGTAGACGAACCAGACCTGGATCGGCTGCAGGAAGCCGTGCGTGCGCAGGGCTCGTTTGAAGAATTTCGCGAATTCATCTGGTGCGGGTATGGGGAGCCGACTTTCCGCTTAGACCTCATTCAAGAAGCCGCGCAATGGCTCCGGAGCGCCGGCGCAAAGATACGCCTCAACACTAACGGCCACGCCTGCCTGATACATGGCCGCGACGTTTTGGCGGAGCTTGCTCTGGCGGTGGATGAGGTCTCGATCTCCCTCAATGCCCCTAATTGTCCGAGATATGTGGACCTGTGCCGGCCCGATTTGAATTTCTTTGCGGGATCCGGAAGAGCGGTCTCGCCTCCCGAGCTTTTCTGGGAAGCGATGCTCGACTTTCTTTCCCGCGCTCCGGTGTACTTTGCAAAAGTGCAGGCAAGCGTAGTCGGGTTTGCGCTCACAAGGGAGGAGGTAGAATCCTGCCGTATGCTGGCCCGCTCCCTGGGGGTAAAGTACTTCAGGGTGCGCTAATTTGCCTACCGCGCGGTCCAGCCGCCGTCAATTACCAGCTCCGAACCGGTCAGAAACTTGGATTCATCCGAGGCGAGATAAAGAACGCCATAGGCCACATCTTCGGGCTCGCCGAAATGTCCCATGGCGTGCCAGCTCAGAGCGGTCTTGTATTTGGCCTCATCATTTTTCAAGTCCTCCGCCATCCGCGTATTGATGACTCCCGGGTAAACGGAATTGACGCGGATATTGTAGTCATATCCTGCCTTGGAGCATTCGATCGCGGCTGCTTTGGTAAACGATCGAACGCCGCCCTTACTGGCATGATAGGCCGAGGCGTCCGGGTTTCCGATCAAACCCGCCACCGAGGCTATATTAACGATGGATCCGCCGCCGCTCTTTCTCATGGTTTCGATCGCGAATTTGGTGCCCAGGAAAACACCGTCGAGGTTCACACTCATCAGCCAGCGCCATTCGGCGAGCGAGGTGTCTTCAATCTTTTTATAGATGATGACTCCGGCATTGTTTACCAGAACGTCCAGCCTGCCAAATTCTTCCAGCGTCCGGCGCATGACGCCGCGCCAGGCGTCTTCGCAGCTGACATCATGTTGGGCGCAGATGGCGCTTCCTCCTCCGGCGCGAATCTCCTCTGCCACGCGTTGGATTGAGGATTCGTCGACGTCCGTAATGACGACTTTCGCCCCTTCTTTTGCCAGCAGCAGAGCCTCCGCTCTGCCAAGTCCCCCGGCGCCTCCCGTAACGATTGCCACTTTGTTTCTGACCCGGTCCATCGGCATCCTCCAGGCGAATATCGGGGAGCGTCCCAGGTTGCCAATCGGGCAAACCAGGTATGCTCCCCGTTTATCGTTCCCAATATCGGGATTTTACGCTCGTTGGTGTTCGCCGGCAGCAACATAATAAGTGGCTCCATAACTTAAAAGCTGCACGAAGGCTTTCGCCAGGATTTGTGAGCTTACTTTTGCGCCACGGTGATGATGGCGGGAGCCTTTTCCGTCTGGCTTCTCAACTCTCTTTCAAGACTCAGAGTTTTGAGAGCGGCCTCGTGCCCATTGATGGAGACGGTGGACAGGAAGAGTTTCTGCCCATATTTATTAAAAACTAACTGGTTCGCGGTTGTGTTTTTGTCGGTTCCGGCCGTTGTCATGAGAAGTCTGTTGTCCGCGCCCTCCGGAGCCCAGACGTTGACGAAAGAGGCCGTGGCATAGTTGCCGTGATTCATGTCGAACCGATACTCGCCCGCGGGAAACAGCTGATCGCCCATGTAGAAGGCGAATGGAACGTTGATCCGCATGTTTTCACCTGCGAATGCAAAACCTGCCATCAAGCTCAATCCAAGCACGAAACTCAGAACAACCAGATTCTTTTTCATAAATCCTCCGTTTTGTTTTTGCGGTGCGTTTCCAATCCCTCCGCCGGTCTTGGTGCTCCCGCTCTTTTGATTATTAATACGTTGGAGAGGCCCTAGGGCGCTGTGAGGGTTTTGTGAGGGATTTGTTGAGGTAAAATTCAACTAAAGTTGTTTGATAAGCTTTTTATATCTAGGGAGGCGGCGCAGCGGATCCAAATTGCTATCGTGCTCAAGCCAGTTTTTATGTTTCAGACCGCAGGCGACCGATTTTTCGAGAGAATCAAGTGCATCTTCGTAACGGTGCGCCAGGGATTGGATGCAGGCCACATTATACAGGACCATCGGTTCTTCGGGGTCGATCTCAAGCGCTTGCTTTGCCCACTCCAGCCCCTGCTCAAACTCGCCCAGCCCCACGAGCCCGTTCGCGCCCATGTACAGGGCGCGCGAATCGTCCGGGTGCAGCTGCAGCCTGCCTTCTACGGCTTGAACTCCCCGACGGCGCGAGGCCTCAGCCTTTTCTTCATCGCCCAGATCCGAGTAAATCTGAGCCACGAGCAGCGGCGCCTGGTAGTCCTGCGGATTTACCTCGATGGATTTTTCGTACAACTGAATCGTTTTTTCCAGCTTGCCCTGCTCAAAACAGATCCGGCCGTAAAAGTAATAGGCTTCAAACAGCGTCGGATCCAGGTGTATGGCCCGTTCGAATTCCGCTTCGGCTTCCACAAAATTCTTTTTCAGCGAGCACGCCACTCCTCTCGATGCGTGTGCCTCAGCGGACTCCGAATCCAGTTCCAGGGCTTTCCTGCTCATCCGATCCGCCTCCTCTCGATTGGGATCGTGGCTTCCGGCATGCATAAATAAAAATGAGCAGCAATCCGCGATGCCGGCGTAGGCGCGCACGTAGGTCGGATCGAGTTCAATTGCCCGCGTATACATTTTCAGGGCAAATTCCACGCCTCTGGTTTTGTACTGATAAAAGAACTGCTTGCCGCGAAGATAATAATCGTACGCATCCAGGTCCGTAGTCGGAGCTTTGCTCAAAGCGATGCTTTCTCTGGGAGTCAACGCAATCTTGAGGGTTGCCGCAATGCTTCGTGCAATTTCGTCCTGGATCACGAATACATCTTTCAACTCGCGGTCATAGCTCTCCGACCAGAGATGGCAGCCGTCTTCGATATTGATCAGCTGAGCGGTGATGCGCAGCTGATTGCCCGCTTTGCGCACGCTCCCTTCCAGCACCGTAGCGACGCCCAGCTTTCTTCCGATCGAACGAATGTCTTCGGATTTTCGCCTTGAAGGCGAAGGAAGACGTACGGGATGATACGCGCAAGCCCTTGATGCGAGTCAAATAGTTGATGATCTCTTCGGAGATCCCGTCGCAAAAATATGCCTGGTCCTTGGCGGGGCTGATATCGGCGAAAGCAAGGACCGCGACGGATCCCCTGGACTCTGCCGCAGAGGCCTTCTTTGTAACTGCGGCTATCAGGCGGTATCCTCTGCGCGCTATAGTTTGGATTATCTGCGGATTTTTGGCGTCGTCTCTGAAGGCTTTGCGCAGCTCGGTGATGGAATACCGCAGGACTTCATCGCTGACGTAAGTGTCCGGCCAGACCGCCTGGATGATCTGTTCCTTCGATAAAACCTCTCCCGGATAATCTGCCAGGTAGGCAAGCACTTCGATGACCTTGGGTTCTACGCATACTTTTTCATTTGCCCGTGTGATGCAGTTCAGGTTAGGTTCTACCAGCCACTCGCCTACGTGAAATTCGCGGGCCATTCATAGTCTCCTGTGATATATGCGATCGTTATTAACGTTTCTGATGCCAGTTTTAGTTCCTAATTTTTCTCAATTCCCGCCGGAGAATTTTTCCCTGGGGCGTCTTTGGGCAGATCCGCCACGAAATGAACCGCTTTGGGCACCTTGTAGCGCGCCATTCGTTCTTTGCAGAAGGCGATCAGCGACGCCTCGTCGGTGATCATTCCTGGCTTCAGTGTAACAAACGCCGTCACTGCTTCCCCAAACTCATGATGCGGCAGGCCAACGACGCCGCATTCGTTTACCGCCTTGTGCTGGTGCAGCAGGTCCTCCACCTCTTTCGGATATACGTTTTCGCCGCCGGTGATGACGATGTCCTTAATCCGGTCCACGATATACAAATATCCCTCGGCATCGAAGACGCCCACGTCACCTGAATGAAACCACCCGTTGCGGAGAGCCATGGCCGATTCATCCGGCTGTTCATAATAGCCCTTCATGATGTTCGGGCCGCGCAGGATGATTTCGCCCTGCTCCCCCTGTTTCATCGCGTTGTCATCGGCATCCACGACTTTCAGCTCGATAATGCCTGCAGGCATCCCGATGGATCCGATCTTATGGCGGAAAAGATGATTGAAAGTCACGATGGATGCGGCTTCCGTCATGCCATAGGCTTCGTGGATAGGAATGCCGAACGCATCGAACCACTGGCGCACAATTTCTGCCGGCATGCTCGTGCCGCCCGAGAAGACATAGCGCAGGCTTTTGAGCTGCTTCCTGGATTCAGGATTGTTCAGGATGCGGATAAATATTGTCGGGACGGCATAAAAACGGGTGACTTTATGCTCGATGACCGAAGCCACGACTCGGTCCATATCGAAGCCCGGAAAGAGTATCAGCGTGGCGCAGCCGGAAAAATAGGTGTGCATAATGTGGCATTGAGCAAAGACGTGGTTCAGGGGAAGAAAGTTGACGCCTATATCGTCCGGGACCATCCGTTCATGAAACGCCACATTCTGCGCGCTGTAGAGCAGATTCCTGTGCGTCAGCATCGCGCCCTTGGGAATGCCCGTGGTCCCTCCCGTATACAGAATGGACGCCACATCGTCGCCTGAGGTCCGTATCCCGGTCTGGGCCGCAAAAGCATCCTCGCCTCGTAAAATGGACTGAAACGCTTCACTGTGTTCGACGACGATTGTTTCGCGGACTGAAGGAATTTTGTCGGCTGGGGGGATCTGGGCGAGGAGATCTTCGGATGTGACGAGGATGGAAGAGCGCGAATCGTTCACCACGCCGGTCATCTCATCTCTTTTGTATGCGCCGGGGATGCAGACGGAAATCGCACCGATCCTCGCGATCCCGTAATAGAACATGATCCACTCCGGCCTGTTGGCCATATAGATCGAGATGCGGTCTCCCTTCGATACTCCCAGGGAGGCCAGGTAACCGGCGGCTTTTTCGATGATCCGGTGCATTTCGGCATAGGTATAGCTTGTATCGCCGAATATCAGCGCTTTTTTGTCGGGGCAATAGAGCGCGGCATAGGTGAATTCATCCGCAATGTTCATTACGATTCCTTCTGCTATTGAAATAAATTCGGCAAGGCCGTGGATATGAATGGAATATAGGTAATCAACAGCACGCCTGCCAGAAGCACAAGCAAAATGGGAATGATGGAACGCCAGACTTCGGGCATCGGCTTATTGAAACGATAGGACGAGAGGAAAAGATTCATGCCTACGGGCGGCGTTAGATAGCCCAGTTCGAGGTTCGCCAGAAAAATGATGCCCAGATGCACCGGATTGATCCCGAACGCCGCGCCGATCGGCACCATGAGAGGCACAACCACGACGATTGCCGAGAAGATATCCATCAAGCAGCCGACGATGAGCAGAAAGACATTCAGCGCCAGCAGAAACACCAGCGGGGAATGCACGGAGCTTTGAACCCAGGTGATCAAGTGTTCCGGGACCTGCGCCTGGATCAGGTAACCGGTAAAGCCGAGCGCGACTCCCAGGATCAACAGGATGGCGCCTACGAGCAGCCCGCATTCCTTCATCACGCGGGGGAGATCCCGGGTGATGCTCAAGTCTCTATAAACGAGCGATTCCACGACAAATGCGTACAGCGCCGTGATCGCGGAGGCTTCCACGGCGGTGGCCAGTCCGCTGAACAGCGCCACGCAGGCGACAACCGGCAGCAGCAATTCCCACTTGGCGCTCCAGATCGCGCTCCTTGCTTCCGCCCACTGAAAAGCAGTCTTTTCGCTGGCCGGCATTTGCAGGGCTTTGCACAATGCCCCAGATGCCGGCGGCAATCACCATCAGAATTCCGGGCAGGAGTCCGCCCAGGAACATCTGATTGATGTCGATTTTGGCGATGATCGCATACAGGATAACCGGCAGGCATGGCGGGAATAGCAGGCCGATGGATCCTGAACCTGTGAGGAGTCCGAGAGCATTCCGTTCCGAATAGCGCGCGGCCAGGAGGACCGGCATCAGCAAGCCTCCCAATGCGAGGATCGTGACGCCGGAAGCGCCCGTGAAACTCGTGAAAAAAGCGCAGACGAGAACCGTCGCGATTGCCGGCCCTCCCCGGAAATGGCCCACCAGCGCCTGGAACACGCGCACAAGCCTCCGGGCCGCCCCGCCCTCAGCCAATAGATAGCCGGCCAGCGTAAACATCGGGATTGCCGGCAACGAGGGGTTGATGACCTGCTGGTAATGCTGGATCGGCATCATTTCGATGGGAATGGCGTCTCCCCAGAGCAGGATCAGCGCCGCGCCGCCCAGTGTCACAAAAATAGGCGCGCCCAGAATCGTTGCCGCCAGCAGAAGAATGAACGCGGGGATGATAATCCGGGATGGATCCATGGGCAACCATACGGCTAGAGACAGAATCACGCACGCAAGCAAAACTGCTGCAATTCGCCCTGTCCAGCGATCCGCCGCATGACGGATAAGGCGAAAGGCAATCGCGGCGAATCCCAATGGGAGGATGGCCTGCGGTATCCAGATCGGCACGCCGTAAGCCAAAATGTTGCCCGCTTCGCGCTCCTGAAGGACAAACTTCACGCTGGCAATCAGAAGCACGACGGTCAATGCCGCGGCAACGGCGCCGCTGAAAAAGCGGGCTGCGGCTTTCCATCGATCTTTCAGGAACGCAGTAACCGTGGACAACGAGAGGAGCCGTGCTTCACGTGCGGCAATAGCGCCGCCGACCATGCATATGAACAGCGTCAAGTGGCATTGGATGGCGCTCGATCCGGGCACAACAATGGTGGACGAACGCAGAGCCATATCCACGACAGGGAGAAGGACCATCAGTGAAAGGCAGAGCGTCATCAAGAGGTTTTCCGCTTTCCATACGCCGCCTCTCCAGAAGCCCGAGGCTTCTTCCTGTGAACGGTGAGCAGGAGCCTCTTCCGCAATGCTCTCGTTCATTTCCCCGCTCCTTTGGCACGGTACTCGGCAACGAGTCTTTGCACTTCATCGAAAATATCTGCCGGGACCATTTTCCCGCGTATCTCCGGATAAATAACTTTGGTCAAACGCTGCCACTCCTCTTCAGCCTGGGGAGTGACCGGATTCACGACCAGCCCTTTTTTCTGCATCGCGGCAATGGAATCCTCATCCTCTTTCCGGGCGCTGGCGCGAATCTTGGCTCCAGCCACCGCTGCGGCGCTGCGGAGCTGCTTTTGAAGGTCAGGCGGTATCTTGTCCCATGTGTCTTTTCGAATGATGGCGGCACCCGAAAGCACAGCCCACTTCAAAGCGAGCATATTTTTGGCGACGGTATAGCACTGGCCCAGCATCGCCTGGTTTGGCGGCAGCGGAATGGCGTTGATCAGATTAGTGCGCAGCCCGGGCAAAATATCGGCCGTTTCCAGAGGCACCGGGTGATATCCCAGCGCTTTCATCAAATCCACCTGGTTCGCGTTCCCCGCCCAGGTGAAGAGCTTGAACTGCTTGAGATCGTCCGGGCGAACGGCGGGAGTTTTGGAAAAGAAACGCACCCAGCCGGCATCGCCCCAGAACAGCACCAGGAAGCCCTTGTCCAGCAAAAGCTTTTCCAGACGGGGCGACAGCCTCTCGACTACGTAGTCATATTCTTCCCAGGAGCGAAAAGTCAGCGGGAGGAAAGAGAGCCCGCCTACGGAGGGATCAACGTCGCTTAAACCTACGACCGTAAACAGGCCCGCGGTCAAAATGCCGGCGCGCATCTTGCGTATCATGTCGGCTTCGCCGCCCTGCGTGTTGTCCGGATAAATGGTCAGCTTTACGCTTCCGGCGCTCATATCGCGCCATTTCTGTCCCATTTCAACCATGGCCGAATGAAAGGAACTGCCGCTCGGCACAATCGTGCCCAGCCGTATCTGCACAGGATTTTGCGCCCGCGTTTCAGGGCCGGCCGCAATAAATATGAGAGCTCCCAGAATCGCAATGCCAAATATAAAAGTTCCTATAGTGTGCTTTCTCATTGTCTTTCTCCGCTTGATCTCCAAAGAATGCTGCCCTCAACTTTCAAGTGGGTCCGGGCTTCAGCCCGGACAATGTAACCGAGATCTCCTATAGTGCCTTTGCCCGGGCTCACTTGTTTTGTGGTTTGCATTGTTGCCGTTCACGGCGAAACTTAAAACATTTTACTTTCGACTAACGACTGTCGACTGCTACCTGTTCCGGCGCTAAAAACAGATCATCGATGCGCGACAGCAGCCAGCGGGCGCGGCGTTGCATCACAAGATTGACCAGCCGGTATTCCGGCTTCGCATTCACATCGATAGCCAGTGCCCGGTCCAGCAGCGATTGAAATTCTTTCCGGTCCTGTTTTGCGATGGAAACGGTTTCGGCAAGTGAGACCAGCGGTCCGGCCTGGGTTCCGTTCGAAAGAGTCATTGCCCTGTCGAAGTGTTTGCGGGCGCGCTCCAGCGGATCTCCCGCCGCTCCCTGCCGCACCGGTTCATACGTGATCAGAAAAGAGTGGATCGCTCCGTTATCGAAAGCTTCGTTGAGTTCGAGCGCGCGATCTATCAGGGCTTCCACGACCGGTAAATCGACGATCAGTGCCGGCTCGTTTTTTGAAAGAGTGATTGCCATGCCCCAGGACGCCGCCGTCCAATAAAGCAGGGCTACATCCTCGGCCTTCGCTGCCTTGACCGCCAGTTGTGGATCCTTGTTAAGCAGAGCGCCGAAGTCCGGATGCTTGGTTTCCAGCCCCCGTACTCCGTAATCCCGCGCGCGCAGGAACAGGTTGCGCGCCCGCGCCCGTTTTTCTGAGGCTAAAGCGAAGTTTTCCGGCTCCATTTCGTCCGACTCTTCCTTGATAAAGGCGTAGGCATATTGAGTAAAGCCGCTGGAAGCCGCGAACAGCAAACCCCTGTGCCGCGGGCTTTCGGCCAGCAGGCTTTCGATCAGCTTCAGGCTGAATGGGAGCGCGTCCTTTATCAATTGAGGGTCGTTGTCCGAAGCGTAGGTCGTGCCGCTTTCTGCCAGAGCGTCCCCCAGTTTTTTGATTGCGATCTTTTTGATCGAGCAGCCGGAAAACGCCAGAATCAAAGGAATCGCAAACAGTACTAGCCGAATTCGTTTCCCATGAAATAATTTGATCTGCATAGTCTAGTCCGCGTTGAATACAAATTACCGAAACACCCGAAAGCGATTGGCGAATCGTATCAGAAAAACTCACGGCGAGTCTTTAAAAATCGAGACTTAACTTGTAACCTGTAACCCGCAGCTCATTGTGTGTTATTTTGAAGTATGTGAAAGCAAATGCCTATGAGTGTTCCATCTATTAAATTGCACCCGGATGAAATTCACTGTGATTTTATTCGCTCGTCGGGACCGGGCGGGCAGAATGTCAATAAGGTGGCTACGGCGGTACACTCCGCTTTAACGTTCGCGATACCCAGTCTTTAAGTCCGGAAATCCGGGACCGGCTGATCCATATGGCAGGGAAGCGAGTGAACGCATCAGGTGAACTTGTGATCGAAGCCAGGCGGTTTCGCACGCAACAGCGCAACCGCGAAGATGCGATGGAACGTTTGGTTCAGATGATAGAAAAGGCGCTTATCCGGCCGAAGGTGAGGCATAAGTCCCGGCCTACGGCGGCCTCGTATGTCCGGCGCCTGCAGGCGAAGAAGCGCCGGTCCGGTATCAAAAAGCTGCGAACGCGAGCGTCCGATGATGGGTAACCACAGGATGGAATGCATTAGGTTCTGGCCGGAATCCGAGCGAAAATGGTTGGGCTAATAATGGTTCAATTTCCAGGGGAATAAACGATGAGCATTAAGGATGCGCTGCTGAAAGCGAAGCAGAATATAAATGAGCGAGTTGAAAATGCTCTCGGACACGGTGAGGCAATAAGTCCTTTGGCGGTTCGCAGAGACATCCTCAATCAGGTGGAATCAAAATTTATCATTGATCCAACCGGGAAGAGTTTGCCCTTCGGGAGAATCGTCGTTCGATTGCAGCCGCAGACAGCCAAGCAGCATGCCGCTCTGGAAGAAGCCTTTGTGAGGGAGGACGCGCTGAAAAAGCACCTCCTGCAGACGCTACAAGATTTGCAGATTCAATGTCCCAAGGAGTTCGATGCGCGGGTTGAACTGCAGGATGTTTCCGAACTGGAGGGAACGCCTCCGCGGGCCCTGTTTGAAATCGATTTTGTCAGGCTCCATGTTCTGCGACTGGAGGAGGTTCCAGAAGCAAAGTTTTTGGTTATTCGAGGAGCGGCAGAACAGTCGGTATATCAGATGAAGAGGGATCGCATCCTGGTCGGGCGCGCGGCGGAAGTATTGGACCGCGAAGGGCGGATTGTGCGGAAGAACGACATTGTTTTTCTTGAAAATGAGGATGAAATCGACGCCTCGGTGGGAAGTGTTCACGCCAGAATCTGGTACGATTACGAAAAAAGCGAATTTTTGATCATGGATGAGGGCAGCCGCTATGGGACCAGGATTTTGCGCGGCGGGCTTGTCATTGAAGTGCCCGGCGAAGATCCCGCGGGTGTTCAATTGCAGTCAGGAGACGACCTTTACTTCGGGCAGGCCGTCATTCACTTCGAATTGAATCTGCTCTGATCTTTGTGCTGTTGCCGGATATATTGTCTTTGGAGCACTTGATTATTAATTGCTGCACTTGTTAAGGACAGAAACTATGAAGCTGATTATGTCGATTATCCGTCCCCATCGACTTCAGGATGTTAAAGAGGCCCTTTCTCATATTGGCGTAGCCGGATTGACGGTCACGGAAGTCAGAGGTGCGGGCAGGCAGAAGGGGCAGGTGGAGCGCTATCGTGGATCGGAGTACAGCATCGACCTTCTGGCGAAAGTAAAAATAGAAGTCGCTGTGGCCGATGATCAGTGCGAGGAGGTTATTCAGGCAATTAGAAAAGGAGCTCATACGGGGGAGATCGGGGACGGGAAAATCTTCATTATTCCGCTTCAGGATTCCATGCGCATACGCACCGGCGAAAGAGGGGAAGATTCGCTATAAACGGTTACAAGTTGCAAGTTCCAAGTTGCAGGTTAAAACCTGTCAACCTGCAACCTGTCACCTGCAACCTTTCAACCTGTAACTTGGAACCTGCAACTGTTGTTCATAGGCTATGCAAAAAGAGATCGAGCAGCTGCGAAATAAATTCCGCAAAGAACGTGCGGAGTTGTTCCGTAGTGTCTCCTGGACGGCGCTTTCCGGAGACCTGCTGGAAGCGCACACATCCCTCGTGGATGCGATCATAAAAGATATCCATCAACTCTCCTGTGAATCTGCCGACCGCGCCGCGCCGCGTTCCCGCCATTCAGGTCTTGCCATTGTGGCGACCGGCGGGTATGGAAGAAGAGAACTGAATCCCTGTTCTGATATCGATATCGCGTTTATTCCTTCGGAGGAAGAAGATCCCTGGGTGGAAGCGTTGGTGCACACAGCCTTCAAGCTGGTCATGGACGTCTTCTTGTCTTTGCGGGACGTGCGCGTCGGCTACTCATTCCGCCCGATTGCCGAAGCGACGTCCTGGGACGTCGCCACCAAGACAGCCCTGCTGGATGTCCGCTATATTTGTGGCGAGCGACATCTCGCGGAAGATCTGAAGCTTCGCATCCGGGACGTATTGTCGCCCCTGGATCTTATGCTGGAGGCCTTGCCTGCGGAGAACCGGCATCAAGATGAGGCTCGCTCCATTTATGCGGTCGAGCCGAACCTGAAGGAAGGCCCGGGTTCGCTCAGAGATCTGCATCGGGCACGATGGATATTCAAGCTGTTTTTAAACGTTGAAGATGCTGCGCTCGAAGCGGCTTTGATTAATTGCAGGGTGATTTCAGAACGCCAGATTTCTGCGGTCCACGAGGCAACGGACTGGTTCCTCCGCGCCCGGACCTGGCTGCACCTGGCTGCCGGAAAGCTCTCCGATGTGCTGATCACAAACTACCAGGACCGCATTGCGCGCGAATTGAACGGGAGTTCTGCGCAGGACTGGCTCGCACAGCATTTGGTACACTCCGAAACTCTCGCCAGATTCCGGGAGTCGGCCGTGCGGGCTCTTCTGCAGGGTCCTGTTGGAATTAACGGGGTCCGCCTGGAAAATGGATCTCTTCATCTCGACGACGACAAGCCGGATTCTCCTGTCGGCATGATCCATGTCTCGCAGCGCTATGGAATCCCGCTAAGTTTGAACGACCGGAAAAAATTGGAGGAAGCGCGCGAGCAGGCTCTTGATATCCGGTATCCGTCCGGCGAAGAGGTATGGGCTTTCAACGAGATCCTGCGGGAAAGCCGGAATCTGGCTACAACGTTGCGGACGCTATTAAGATTTGGCCTCCTTGACCGTTTTATCCCCGATTTCTCAAAAGCCATGCGCTATGTCCCGCCGGATCCGGCGCATCGCTATACTATCGGCGAGCATTCGATCCGGATGGTCGCGCATCTTGAACGCCTGCTTGCAGGCATAGATCCTGAGGAGCAGCGATTTGCCGACCTGGTGCGGCAGTGCTCGTACTTCGATGTGTTATGCCTGGCGGCGCTGCTCCATGATGCGGGGAAACTCGTTCCCGGCAGGGACCACAGCGAGACCGGCGCAGAACTCGCAAAAACGGTTTCGGACAGATTAAGCCTTCCTCCTGAAAAAAGGGAGATGCTCGACGTATTGATCCGACAGCATCTATTACTGGTCCGCACGGCGAGGCTTCACGATCTGAAATCCGCAAACGTTATTCAGAAAGCGGCAGAACAGGTGCCCAGCCTGGAAGCACTGCAGCATCTCTATGTCCTTACTTACGTCGACACATGCGCAGTTGCGGAAAAAAACTGGACCTCGATGGATGACCGGGACCTGGAAGATCTGTACCGGAGAATGCAGGGCTTCTATGCGTCGAGCGCATCCGAATCCGCTGAGCGGTGATGCCGAGGGAGACCGGGTCGTGCTGATACGGAAAAAGCTTGCGGCGCTGCAGACGTCCGGAAATCAAACGGCGGTTCTGAAACACTGTGAATCCATGCCGGCCGGGTATGTTCTGAATACGCCGTTGGAAGAGATTGCGTCCCATCTGCAGCTGCTGGACAGGTTGGATGAGGAGAGTGTCGTGCTCGATGTGTACAACTGTCCGGGGGACGACTATTCCGAGCTAACGGTGTGTGCCTACGATGATCCTCAGCCGGGCATGCTGGCAAAAATCACGGGCGTTCTCTATGGCTGCGACGCCGATATCCACAAAGCGCAGGCGTTTACGATGGAGAAAGAACGGCCCGTCATATTGGATACCCTCTGGATTCGCGCCAACGGCATGCAGATTTCCGAGAACAAGGCCCGACGGATTCGTACGGCGCTCAAGGAAGTTTTGACAGGCGCGAAATCAATCGAGCAGTTTCTGAAGCAGGCGAACAAGAATCTTACAAGCGCCGTTGTTCCGGACAGCATCAGCTGTAGCAACGATCTTTCGGAAGAGCACACTGTCGTGAACATCGTGGCGCAGGACCTGCAAGGCCTTCTTTATTGGATGACCCGGAGCCTTTCGCGGTGCGGGTTGCACATCCACTCCGCCAAAATAGCCACGTGGAATGCCCGCGCCGAAAACAATTTCTATGTCACCACGATTGCCGGCAGGCGCATTCCCGATGCGGACCTTTCGTCCTGGACGGACCGGCTTGCCCGCGCGTTGCACGCCGGCGAACCATTGATTCCGGATTCCAGATTCCGGATTCCTAATTAGTTATATATCTGAAGGGGAATGTCCCTTTTGGGAGCCGTACGTGGTTATCCTGTCCCCATTTCGGACAGGTGTATCTGAGGGAACCGTACCTGGTTATACTGTCCCCATGTGTCGGACAGGTGCATGCGAGGGAGCTAGAGCCGCATTTGGCGGCGTGCTGATGATTCCAGATTCGAGATTCTTGAGGGTCAGCGGCGCAGGGTGGCGATGAGTCTTTTGGGGTAGAGGAGGAGTTCGAGGGCAGACCGGATGTCCGTGACGACTACGTCGGCTTTCTGAAGCGTTATGCATGCAGCACCTTCCGGCCCAGGATGGCTATGCCAAGAGCAGCGCGCTCGATCATGGCTGCGTCATTCGCGCCGTTTCCGACGGCGACGACTTTATCTGCGCCCAAGGTTTCGACGTAATCAAGCTTAGCTTCCGCCTGGTTTTGAGCGGGAATTTGAATTGCCGTCAAGGCAAGTCGCTTATTGATGGCTTCCTGATTGCCGTGTGTGTCGGCAGTTATTAGGTGGATTTCGAGCTTCGATCGCAGCTCCGTCAATAGTTCTTCGCTCCCCTCAATCAGGTGTCCGTCTTTGGCAATCGTTCCGTTCACATCAAGCACAAGGTGCTGGAATCGGAATGTCTTATATCCCGGGATAAGGATTTCAATCATAGATTATCTCCCAATGCGGATTAAGTGTAATCGCCCCGGGCGTCGTCGTCCACAAGTCAATAAGAGCTGTGTCAGGCATCTGCCGCACAATGCGAAGAATACATCGATCGGGACCTTCACCTGTTTGGTGCATAGGAAACCTTTTGGGAGAAGCTCTATCCATCCATTCAAGTCCGTGACTGATATCTCTATAAACCGAAATCGGCATTTTGTTGTAAAATGCGGGTAAATGGGGCAACGGGCTCCATCCTTAAAAGATTCATCTGCAATTCTAGTATTTGCGCTTTTCGGGATCCGAGTACTTAAATCAAGAAAGGGCATAGTATGTTGAATCAGAATACTCAGTGGTACAGGCTGCAATATCCGGACTGCTTTATAAGTGAAGAACAGAGGATGATTCAGAAGACGGTCAGCGACTTCGTGGACAAAGAAATCATGCCCGTGCGGCATAGGATTGATGATGACGTAACTCACGAAAATATCGTTGAGCCGATTCTTAAAAAACTTCAGGTGGATCTTGGCTGGCAGAAAGCAATGATTCCCAAACACTATGGGGGGAATGAGGCGATGTCTCTGGTTTCCGGGGCGCTCAAGCAGGAACAGCTATCCAGAGGAGATTATGGCATAAGCCTCGCTTCCGCCTGTGTCGATTGGACGCTGGCGCCCGCGACGATGGCATTCCTGTTCGCTTCCTCGCCAGCTGTCACCGCATGGGGGAAAGCCGTGCTTGATGAGTTCGCTCCCAGATTCGTTGAGAATAAGCTCAGAATCGGCTGCTTCAACATGAGTGAAATGCAATCCGCCTGCGATATAGAGAATCACCTGAATGAGGCCAAACTGATACGCACCCGAGCGGTGCGCAGCGGCAAGGAGTGGATTATCAACGGCACTAAACACTGGGCGAGCAACAGTGGGATCGCCGATCTTCACTGCCTAGCCTGCAATATGGATCCAAAGTCCGGAGTTGAGGGTTTCGCCCTGATTTATATCCCGGAGCCCTGGGATGGTGTAGCGCATGGGAAATATGAAGTAAAATGCGGCGTCTGTGGCGACAGGAACACATCAACATATTTTGACAATGCGAGAGTCCCGTTAGAATGGGGTTTGCAGGGTCCGGAAGCCTGGGATCTTTTTCTCAACAATGTCGTCTCGGCTTTTGCGATGAATATCGCAAATTGCACAGGCATGCTGCAGGGAGCGTTCGATGTTCTTCTGGCTTATACTGGCGAGCGTGTGGTCGGAGGCAAACCAATCCGGGAGCATCTCTCCACCGCGATGTTTTTGGGAGAAATGGTGGGAGCCATTTCTGTGGCAAGATCCGCTTTCCTTGAGCTGTGCCATCAGTTCGATCATCAGGAAATATACGGGTCCTGGATAACCGATAGCATGGTAGGCAAAGCCCGGTCTTCGCTTTCGCTCATAGCCAGAATGGCAAACGATCTTATTTCGCGAGGCATGGAATTCATGGGTGCGCAGGGATACGCCCGTGAAGGCCTTTATGAAAGGTATTACCGGGAAATTGCCGCCGCGAAACTGGTCCTGGGCGGGGTGCAACTGGGTTTCTTCTCCGGCTGCCGGGCTTTTTATCCCCTGGACTTCTCTTCATTCGGTCCGGGCAAGCTATGAAATAAAGCGGCTGAGCCCGAACCGCAGTGCTAAGAGCCGCTCAGCAATCGATGCGGTCGCCCGTGGCGTTCTGGCGGTTCTACTTTAGCCCATTCCAGCCACGGAAAAAAGCACACGGAGAACACTAAAAAGAGCTTTTTCCCCGTGTTCTTCGTGTGCTTTTTTTCCGTGGCTGGCTTCGGGTTTTGCTTTGATCTTCGGAATCCGGAATAAAATAGGACACAAATAGTTCTTCGCAGTCTGCGGGGATCCGCCCCCCAAATCCGGAATCCCGAATCTGGAATCTACGTGAAAGTGCTTGACCCTCAAGCATTCCGTTAATAACCTGACTGGGTATGTGCGACGCTCTCTCAACGCATAGGACTTTCGCATGAAAAAGAGCACTTGGATCAAAGCCCTTGTTCTGTCGGGTATGCTGGCCGTTTTACCGCCCTATTTTTGTAAGGCTCCGAAAGACAGCGGTGCGACGGCAACGCCGGACCATATTGCGCTCACCTGGACCGGAGACCCGGCCACGACGACGACCATAACGTGGAGAACAGATTCAACGATAACCTCCGGCGTTGTGGAATATCAGAAAGGCGGCACGCTTTCGAAGAAAGCGCGGCAGGCAAACGCCGTTTCCCGCGATTTCGTCACGGATCTTGGCGCTACCCGGCTGTTCACCTGCACGCTCACCGATCTTTCGCCGAATGCAGACTATTCCTATCGTGTAGGAGATGGAACACATTGGAGTGATCTGTCCAAGTTCTCAACCGCCCGACGAAATGCGCGCGCGTTCAAATTCCTCATTTTTGGCGACAGCCAAAGCCCTTTAGGCGGGAATAATCCCTACGGATTGTGGCGCAAAACCCTGCACAACGCCTTTAACGCGAATCCGGATGCGAAATTCATAGTAAATGTCGGGGATCTTGTCGACTACGGGCAAATGGGAGCGCACTGGAATGCGTGGTTCGCCGCCGCTAAAGGCGTTGTCGACCGCATACCCGAGATGGCTGTGTCCGGAAATCATGAGTACTACGGTTCACGCGATATGACGAGACCACAATACTGGGCTGCACAATGGGTGTTTCCGCGGAACGGACCGGAGGGGATGAAAGGCCAGGTTTATTCCTATGATTATGGCCCGGTTCATATTGTCGTGCTGGACAGCCAGGCGGAAGAACAGAAGTCACGCGGGGATATTTTAGCCATCCAGAAACCCTGGCTGGAAGCCGATTTGGCCGCCAGTAAAGCGAAGTGGAAGATCGTCTTCTTCCATAAGCCGCCGTATACAATATATCCGGGACGGAATAATGGAGATATCAAAGCCGCATTTTGCCCCATCATGGAAAAATACGGTGTGGATCTTGTGTTCAATGCTCACGATCATGGCATTGCCCGGACTTACCCGATTAAAGCCGGAGCATTAATGAAGAAACCTTCGGAAGGGATTATCTATTATATTTCGGGACAAAGCGGCGGCAAAAGCTATCCAGCCGTAAAGAAGATGGATTATAACACCATGTTTTATAATCCGGTGAAGCAGCCCAATTACTTTGTCGTTGACGTGACGGAAAAGAAAATTACGGTTAAGACGGTGATGCAGGACGGCACGATCATCGATATCTTTTTTATCGATAAAGAAAAAAATATAAGTTCGGATACGCTCCGGCAACCGGAGCCCGCCGGCGCAACGGAAGAAAAACGCGCGGCATAAATAAACTTCTTCCCCTGCTTGCAAGTTGCAGGTTCCGGGTTACAAGTTACAAGTTACAAGTTACAGGTTGAAACCTGCTAACCTGAACTTGGAACTTGCGTGAGAAATGCGGTTAAGGTCTTTTCGCCACCCCTAATTTGACGAGGATGTCCTCCATCAGGCACCAGCGGGTGATCGCCGATTGAAACAGGTTGGCGCCCACAAACGCCGTGAACCACAGCCAATTGACGTTTACCCAATGGGCCAATGCCAGGCTGATCAAAATAAAACTTCCTGCAATAAGTCGAATCCATCTATCAATAGTCATAAAAAAACTCCTTAAACATTTGCAGCCACCGGCGCATGTTGCAGCTCACGGCGCTTCATCATGTGGTAAAGAACAGGTACGGTCATTCGGCTGAGCAACAAAGATGCGACTTCGCCGGCCATTAACGAAATAGCCAGACCCTGGAATATAGGGTCAAAAAGAATTACCGCGGAACCGACCACCACGGCCGCCGCGGTGAGCATCATGGGGCGGAAACGCACGGCGCCCGCGTCCACCACGGCCTGGGCGAGCGGTTCGCCCAAACTCAGACGCAGTTCGATGAAATCAACGAGAATGATCGAATTCCGCACCACGATTCCCGCTCCGGCAATGAAGCCGATCATGGAAGTCGCGGTGAAAAAGGCGCCAAACGCCCAGTGCCCGGGAAGAATGCCTACCAGGGAAAATGGGATTGCCGCCATGATCACCAGAGGGACTTTGAAACTCTGGAACCAGGCGACGACCAGGATATAAATCAGCACGAGCACTGCGGCAAATGCCAGTCCGAGATCCCGGAAGACTTCATACGTGATATGCCATTCCCCGTCCCACTTCATCCCCAGGCGGTCGGAATACGGTTGGCTGCTGCGCCGTGTAGGTTTGGAGCCGGTATCCTTCCGGCAGCTGCATTGCTCCGATCTTCTCGTTCAGATCCAGGATCGGGTACACGGGGCTTTCCTCGCGGCCGGCGACATCGGCTGTCACATAGACAACCGGCATCAGATTCTTGTGATAGATGCTCCTCTCGCGCACGGACTTTTCCCAACTGCCCAGTTCTCCGAGCGGAACCAGCCCGCCCGAAGAAGACGCGACGCGGAGTTTGTTCAACGCTTCGATGCTGGAGCGGTCGGCCAGCGGAAGACGCAGCTTGAGCGGAACATCTTCAGCTTCACGGTACAGGTGCAGCAGTCCTGCATTCGCCCCGCTGATGCCCAGCGCTACTGCCTGCTGAACTTCGGCCAGGGAAACGCCCGCCAGAGAGGCTTTGAGCCGATCCACGTGAAATACCATCTCCGGTTGCAGGTCTTCGACGTACCAGTCGACGTCCACTACACCGGGAGTTTTTTCCAGCATGCCGCGCAATTGCGCTGGCCAGCTCGATCTGGCGGTCATAATCGGGCCCGTACACTTCGGCGACAAGAGTTTGCAGGACCGGCGGACCGGGCGGCACTTCGGCCACTTTCATTCGGATCCCATACTGTGCTGCGACAGGCAGCAGCAGTTCCCGGACGCGGCGGGCGATCGCGTGGCTCTGGTCCGAGCGCTCTCCTTTCGGAGTCAGGTTGACCTGTATGTCCGCCACATTCTCTCCGCGGCGCGTGTAGTAATGGCGCACGAGCCCGTTAAAGTTGAACGGCGAGGCTGTTCCCACGTACGTCTCAAAATCCGTGATTTCCGGAACCTGGTGCAGTTTGAGAGCCAGCGCGCGCGTGGCCGCCGCCGTCTGCTCGAGGCTGGTTCCTTCCGGCATATCCACGATCACCTGGAACTCGCTCTTGTTGTCGAACGGGAGCATCTTCACGATAACAAGCTTGAAATAAACCATGCTGCACGCCGCCAGGAGCAGCAACACTACGAGTCCGAGAAACATCCACTGATTTCTTGTCGCTCGAAAGCAGCTTGCCCATGAACCAGCGGTAGAACCGCGTCGAGCGGTCTTCCATTTCACCTTCGGCGTGCCCGGCATGCGCCCCGCTCATGAAGCGCTGCGCCGCCCAGGGCGTGATGACAAAGGCAACCAGCAGGGAAAAGATCATGGCCGCCGAAGCGCCGATCGGTATCGGGCGCATGTACGGCCCCATCAAGCCGCGCACCATCGCCATCGGCAGGATTGCGGCGATTACGGTGAACGTCGCCAGGATGGTCGGGTTGCCGACTTCGTCGACTGCTTCCACGGCGACATCGCTAAAGGACCGGTTCCGGTTCTGCGGCATGCGCCTGTGCCGGACGATATTCTCAATGACGACGATGGCATCGTCGACCAGGATCCCGATGGAAAATATGAGGGCAAAAAGAGTGATGCGGTTCAGCGTATACCCGTACAGGAGAAAGACGACAAGCGTCAGCGCCAGAGTTACCGGGATCGCGACCGCCACCACGCCGGCTTCCCTGAATCCCAGGATCAGCCAGATCAGGATCGTGACGGATAGGACGGCAATCATCATGTGGAGCAGAAGCTCGTTGGATTTTTCCGATGCGGTTTCCCCGTAATTGCGTGTGACGGTCATCTGAAGAGAAGCAGGGAAGTTGCGTGCGCGAAAATGCTCGGCCTTTTCCAGAACAGCCTCGGATAGTGCGACTGCATTCTTGCCTTTGCGTTTGGCAAAGGTGATCGTGACGGCCGGCATGAGGTCGTCGCCTATTTTCCCCGCAGATGCCTGGGCCGAGGCGGGCTGGCTGCTTTCCTGCGGAATTTGAATGCCCTTTATTTTCGCAGCAGCGCCGGGGGAGAAAAACACATAGTCCGCAGGCTCCTCCGGGCCGTCGGTGATTTTCGCAACATCCCGCAAATATACCGGGATATTGTTTTGCACTGCCACGACCAGGGCGCCCACTTCATCGGCATTGCGGAAAAAACCATCGAGGTGGACCGAGAACGACCTTATTGTTCTGCGTCACCATCCCCGCCTGCGCCTCGCGGTTTTCCATCTGCAGCACATTCTGCAGGCGCGACGTGCTGATGCCATACGCGGCCATCCGCGCCGGGTCCGGCTCCACGAGCATCGTGCGCCGCTGGCCTCCGATGAGCTGGGTGGTGGATATGTCGGGAACCTGCTGCAGCTCGTTCCTGAGTTCCGCGGCGGCGCGCCGGATCTGGTATCCGTCCAGCTCGTTGCTCCACAACGTTAGGGCCAGGAACGGGACATCATCGATGGAACGCGGCTTAATCAAAGGCTGCGAAGCGCCCGGCGGGATCAGGTCGAAATTAGAGAACATTTTCTGATTCAGCCGGACGATGCTTTTTTCTTCGTCCTCGCCCACGTAAAAGCGGACAATCGCCATGCACGAGCCGGGACTGGAAGTTGTATAGATATATTCGACACCCGGGATTTCCCAGAGCAGGCGCTCCATGGGCTTGGCGATGCGCGTTTCGACTTCCTTGGCCGATGCTCCCGGAAAAGAGACCATGACGTCGATCATCGGAACGATGATCTGAGGCTCTTCTTCCCGGGGAAGCATTAAAACAGCGGCTATACCGAGCGAAATCGAGGCAACCAGAATCAGCGGCGTAAGCTTCGAGTGGATGAAGGCGTGGGCCAGTCTTCCTGCCATTTTGTGGTTTGCTCATGGCTTCATCTCCACGGTGGTCCCATCTGTGATCTCATTGTTTAGGCGGGCCAGAACGTTCTCGCCGGGTTCGATGCCGGAAAGGACTTCGGAATTATCCGCATCATAAGGAACTGCCTTCACCAGCCGGAAGCGCGCTTTCGAAGCGCTGTCCACAACAAACAGGCCCGTGAGCTGCCCGGTTTCGCGCACCGCCTGGCGCGGAACCAGGATGACATTCCGCGTGCCAACGGGAATTTCGACCTTGATGAACTGCCCATTGGGTAGGGCGGCATCGGGCGGCAAGTCCACCTTGAACTGAATGCTGTGGGTCGCGGGATTGGAGAGCGGAACAATCTCCGTTATGCGGCCTTCCAGGTTTTCTTTTGTTTGAGCGTTTCGGAGACGGACCGTCATGCCGGTTTGCAGCCTGTGTGCATGCTCCGTTGGAAGATCAGCCAATACCTGGGGCCTGGATGTGGATTCGATCGCCATCAAAGGCGTTCCGGGGAATATGGCCGTTCCGGCATCCGCCGACCTTTCGACGATTTTCCCGGCGGCAGGAGCCTTTATTAGCGTCCAGCTCAACAGTACGTCCGCGCGGCCTGCCTGGGCTTTAGCCTGGGATATACGCGCCTCCACCTGCTTGATCCGCTGCTCGGCGGCGGCGATCATGGATCCGCTGGAAGCCAGTTCAGCCGCGCTGGCATCGCGCCGCATTTTCGCTTCATCCATTTCCTGAGGCGACACGGAGCGGGATTCAAACATCTTCTGATAGCGCTGGTACGTCTGGCCGGCGAGCTCTGCGGCGGCTTTGGCTGCGGATTGTCTCTCCACCGCGGCCTGGTATGCTTGGCGAGCCTCGGAAAGCGCGGCCTGCGCTTCATCGACACCTGCTTGTGCAATCGCCTTCTGGCTTTCGGCGTCGCGCGCATCCAGCATGGCAAGGACCTGTCCTGCTTTCACGCTGTCTCCCACGCGGACGTTCATCGCGCGGACAAAACCATTGATCTGGGACGAGAGCGTGACGCGGTCGCGCGATTGCACGGTTCCGGGCGCTTCCACGACGGCCGGCACGGATGCGTAGCGAATGGCGATCACGCTTGCCGGTACCGGTTTGCCGGAGGATACGGGAGACTCCGCCTGTTTACCGCCGCATCCCAACTGAATCGCGAGTCCTGAGAGGAGTAGAAGCATCAAAGCATTCGTTTTCATAGGATGTCCTTTTTCCTTTCGGAGTGCGGCAGCTTGCTGCCGCTTTGGAAAGTTTCCAGATCCCGGTTTTCGGGGTATCTCTAGTGGGTCCGGGCTTTCAGCCCGAACCCACTTATTTCTGTTCGATGACTGGCATGCCTGCAGCACTCCAAAGGCATGCTATTGCATTGTCATTGCCGGCGATGTCGGACTTAAGATGCCGGCGGCATATTCAATCTGTGCGAAACTAAGTCGTTGTCTATAAAGTGCCTCTGCCAGGTTTGTCTGTGTGCTGCTGCGCGCGGTTTCTGCCGAAAGTAGATCGGTCATAGTGGCCAGGCCCGCGTCATAGCGGTTTTTGAGTATTCGAAGTCCTTCTTCGCTCTGCGCCTCGGCCGCCTGGGCTGCGATCACCTGTTGTTCGGCCGTGCGAAACCGGATGATCGCAGTGCGAATCTCCAGCGCCATTGCGGATTCGACGGCGGATATCTGGCGGCGCTTCTGCTCGAGGCGCTGGCGGGCCGCATCGGCTTGAGCCGCATCGGAGCCGCCGGCGAAAAGATTCCAGCGCAGAGTGATTCCGGCCGCCCAGTTGTTGCCGCCATAGTCGCTCAGCGAGGGATTGTCCATTTCCCATGTAGCATAGCCTGCCACAACAGGCAGAAATTCCTTCTGCCTCAGGCGGACCGCGATCTCCGCCTGGTGCAATTCCGTCAAAAGGTTCTGATAGTCAGGACGCCGCTGTTTCTGTTCGGAAACCAGCATTTCTTCAGATGGCATGGAAATGGTTTTAGGTGCAAGGGAAGCCGTCTCTCCTATTTTTTGATGGAGAGGATTTCCCATCAGGCGGTTCAGTTGCGCCCACGCGCTTTCGAGCTGACCTTGCGCCTGTATTTCCTGCTGCTTTGCCGCTGAAAGATAGGTGCGGCTGCGGAGAAGATCGGCCTCTACCGCAAGACCGCTTTCCACTTTCGCTTTTGCCTGGCTCTCGATCGCCTGCGCGGAGCGGAGCGCTGCGCGTGCCGTTTCTCGAGCAACCTGTGCCAGAGATATCGCATGATAGCTGTCGAAAACGGCTAGCAGGACTTGGCGCGTATGGGCTTCGTGGGACTGATCGGCGATTTCGATGCCGAGACGGGCTTGATCGCGCCGTTCCCGCGTCCTGCCGAAATCCCAGAGCGTCTGCTGCGCCGTCACCCGAGTCTGGAGATTATCCGTCGCGTCCGGGGAGTTGAGCGCCGGAAGCGCAAAATTCTCTACGCCGAATTTTTGCTGCGTCAAGAGTGTTCCAAACACGAACACAGGGTTGTTTCCACCCAGATAGGATTGTTCGAAGTCAAGGCGGGGCAAATAGCCTGCCCGGGCAGCCGTGAATTCCAGTTGCGCCGCCTGCTGGCCCGGAGCGTCCACGGCAAGGTCCGGATTGTTTTCCAGCGCGCGGGCGACTGCTGCGGACAAGGTGAGAGATTCCTGGGCTGCCAGCGGAGAAGCGATCAGAACCAGGAAGATTGTTAGAGTCCAATAGGTCCGACATTTTAGAATACGCATGGTTTCACCATTGCAGGAGGTTCGAATTCTTCAAATGGAATCAAGAAGCCCTGGCGATAGCGATCACGGATGCCAGTTTGTCTCCCCGCTTCAACCGGCGGTACAGAACGGAGCTCATGATGGCGCAAGCCTTGCGGATTTCCGGATCGATCAGGCGATAGAATATCTGCCGGCCGTCGCGCCGGGATTCCGCGATGCCCCCGTGAATGAGCAGCGCCATATGCTTTGAAAGGTTCGCTTTCGAGATTCCCAGGTCCGTGATCAAGTCCGCGGCCGCGATTTCCCTGTCATCCAGCCGGTTCACAATCGCCATCCGGAGCGGATTCGCGAGCGCCTTACAGATCTCGCATTGCATTTGAAATATCTTTTGCTGTAGCGCGTTGTCTTCAACTGACTGTTTCATAGTTGATAAGTTTCCTTACAAAGAAACATTCTAGGATTCTTATTCAGTGTTGTCAATCGGGATTTTTAGGATTTTGGGAGAAGGCGGGCGCCAGCCACAGATTACACAAATTTCACCGATAGAAATATATGGCTAAGAATCAGTGAAATCGGTGCCGGCCTGTTTGCAGTACTGACAGTTATGTATCTAGAATCGTTAAAAAATATGCATTAGTCGATCGCGATTATTACACTGGATGCCTTAATCACTGCATAAGCGTCTTTTCCAACGGCTAATTGCAGCTTCTCGGCAGATCCCTTGGTAATGATCGAAACAACCTCGACTCCCTCCATCAACTCCAATACGACCTCGTCGTTCACGGAGCCGACGGTAATATGTTTGATTTTTCCCTTCAATACATTCCGGGCGCTTAATCTCATGATGTCCCCCATTGGATGGTTGAACAGCTAATAAATGATATCACATCGCGATCGAACGGCCGGCAATGTTGTGTCGGAAAAGATTGTCCGATTTTCTTGTATCCGACAAGGTGCAGAAATTCCTCGCCACCTACGATGGCGGCGTCGGTGACGGGATTCCCATTTTCATTCCAATCAGGAATCCAGGCCAAAAATAAAAGATCCACAATTGAAAAAATGCCTAAAGAATCAGTGCAATCTGTGGCCTTATTTTACGGCAAAGACCAGGAAATACTGGTACGGCAAAAAGTCGTGGTCTTTAGCCAGCTTGAATCCGCCAGACTCCATTTCACTGATGACCTCTTTCTTGGTCCCTTTTCATTTCGGGCGGTGGGCCAACCGGCAATTGCTCCTTTTTATAATCGAGAATAATTACCTGGCCTCCGGGTTTCAGCATATTCTTCATCAGGGCCATGTAGCGGGGTCGGTTCTGGACATGGTGCCAGGTATTGCAAATAAAAAAACGATTGATCGATGCATCCGCGAGGAACGGATCATCCGGAGCCGAAAGGATGGTCGTGACATTTTTGATTTTCTTGTCGCGGATATTGCGATTCATGAATAAAATCATGTCTGAATTGATATCGACAGCGTACACGCGGCCGCTGTCGCCCACCTTGCGTGCAAATCTGAAGGCGAAATACCCGGACCCTGCGCCAATATCGGCCAGTGTTTCTCCGGGCTTGATATCCAGCGCAGTGATGACCTCATCCGGTTTCTGCTCTGAGTCACGCTGGGGATTTTCCAGCATGGCGATGTAGGCCTTCGGATCCTGATGCATTTTTTGAATTTGTTCTTTCGTGCCCTGGCCGGCACTATACTGAGCGGCAAAGGGTAGGAGAAGAAATGCTGACATAAACAGTGCGTATAAGTTTTTCATGAGTCTGTTTTCCTCCTGTAATGGCAAGAATGCTACTTGCTCTTTTGATTTTTCAGTGCGCCGAAAATAGCCAGCTTCTCGCCGGCAACAAATTGATCGCGGACTTTTTCCCATTCAAAATCACGCGTGCCCTTCGGCAGCGGATTGACTCTGATTGCGATGATAGAAAATGAACTCCTGCCGCCGTTGTGGTCGTAGGCGGCATTGAAACGGTGCTCCGGCGCCGCATTGTCCTGGCAGGATTTTTCTGCGTACAGCGGCAGATCCGGCGGAGATATGTGGTACTGAGGCACAACCAGGCGGAGCGGACCTGTCCCTTTTATTTTGCCGGTTTCGGAGTCAATCCGGGCGGTTTCTATCTTCTGGCCGTTCTCCTCGAAGGCAAGCATGATGCGAATTTTCGGCAAGGCTTTCTTCGCATCCAGTCCTGGCGCATTGTAATTTACCCATCCGCACGGATTAGCTTCTGTTTTGCCCAGCCCCAGAACGGGTGCCGCCTGCGGCCAGGACTTCTTCAACTCCTCGATGGAAAATGCACCCTCAAAACCGTCGAGAGAAATGAAATCCACGCTCTCCGCTTCATCGGAGATGCCCGCGGCCTTGAGCATCTCATATACCTCATTCCCTCGATATTGGTTATAAAAATCCCCTGCCTTGTTATGCGAAGTATTCAGAAAAACAGTTGCGCTGACGATGGGGGATGATTTTCTGATTTCGGAGGAGGTATAGACTCTATAAGGGGCTATGGGCGCGGACGGGTTGCTGGCGGGTTCGCCCGGATTTGTTCCTTTAACAAACTCCGAGTCGTTTGAAAAATCGTCACCATCGGAATCCTTGGCTGCAAGAGTTTTCACCGCCTCAACGCCGCGGCCGGCTGCAAGGTAGTCAGTCCCATAGCGGTTCAACGTCTCTTTGATATCTCGCTTCTTCTGGACGTAAACCGCATGGCAATAGCCGCAGTTATTCTCATGGCGTGTCCCTCTCTGTTTCTCGACGTCGGGAACTTCGCCACTCTTGTGGCACGTAGCACAAGAATCGACAGCCGAGTTCTTCAAGGCCGGGTATGCAGAAAGAATTGCATTCACGTCCGCGTCGTTGGCGTGTCCTTTGTATGCCGAATAGGCTGCTGCCATGAAAGCCAAGGCTGTTGCCAAAACATCGCGATCTTGGCTGCTTTACGAATTGTCAACATTTTAGACTCTCCTCTTGACATCCGCAAAAAATTATGCTCTATCCAGACTTCATGTGCATCTGAAAAAATTACTATAAATAACAAAATTTAACTAGATATCAACAAAACTCCGTGTTAATTTTATTTTCTCTAGCCATTGGAGAGCGGAGGGTCGGCAGAGACTAAATCTCTGGGCGACTCCGGCCCTCTGCTGTTTTTTTTCCAAAGCTTCCATTGTCGAATTACCTGCTGCAATCAGTAATTTCCTGATATCTGCGATTAGTTCTGGGCTTATGCGACGTTCCGTTTTATCTAAATCGGTGAATAACGCCAAGGCAACCCTGGTTGTACAGGTTGCGCGCAAAACACTCGATGCATATGTCTGCCCCGAATATCATGTGAACAAACATGCTATGGTTTCCTGCGGCAACGCTCCTGCCGGAGAAATCCATCCCTAGCGTGTGTTCCGGGACCTTTAAAAAATATCCGGAAAAGGGGAGTCCCTTTTTGGCATCATTTTCATCGTGATATTGGTATCCACTCGGGTAGGCAAACACCTGGTGGGATCCTGTAGTTAATGTCAGGTATTGCGCATCACCGGGCTCGTAGTAGTACCAGTCTACGCTGTTTATGCACGGCTTGTTTGGCATCAGGAAGTCCCTAACGCCCACCCCTTCGATGATGATCAATGCAATCCGTGTGTTTTTCAGATTTGCATCGATCATTGCCCGCACTTCTGTAAGCGTTTTGGCTTCTCCCAGAGAAGTGGACAGCGGGATTACATAGCTTGATCCGGGTATCCTTAAAGCTTTGCGCAACGGCGTCCCGGTAGTGACATACGTCCACCCTTCCCGGGCCACCAGGAGGTATTCCGGAATGCGTTCCGGCAGATGCGGCGTTTCTGGAAAAAGGCGGATCCATTCGTCCCGCGTTACCACTCTTTCGGTTGCCGGATGCGATGTTACATAGTCGAGATCTTGCCGGCTTGCCCGATGCAAGCCCGCGTATCGTGCGGACCAGTGGCTCGAGATCGCAATGCCGTCCATCTTGCTCAGATCAATTTCACCCTCCAATTCGACCATGTCGCCCGAGCCGATTATAACGGGCGTATATCCTGATTTTTCGACAAAACGCCGGACCTCCTGGAAGACGCCCTCAATCATTTTGTTTCGCTGATCTTCCGACATTGGCGTATAGCGGCCCGCAAAGAACTGATGCGCATAAAATACGCAAGCCAGCTGCGGTTCGTATGCTTCGATCAAATCCAGAGCTGTATCCGTAACCCATCGATTGCTTTGAATGTCCACATCCCCCGGATATGGATGTTTTTTGAGGATACCGCGCACCATCAGGGTCTGCGGACTTTCGTCCTGGACCTTTTTCCCCGTCTGCAGGTCCAGGACATTCTGCCATTCTCTTGCATCCACGATCGCTATGCTCATACAGCCACCATGCTTTCACTGGGGG
Organism: uncultured Acidobacteriota bacterium; assembly: GCA_963718845.1. Taxonomy (GTDB): domain Bacteria; phylum Acidobacteriota; class UBA6911; order UBA6911; family UBA6911; genus UBA6911. The sequence goes on along the minus strand of CAVRAD010000012.1, from coordinate 138,502 downwards.
AAGTAATAAATTTGCCGTGAATTGCGATTGCGTGTCCACACCCGGGACATTGATTGCCGATGCAGCGGAAATCATCGAGTTTGTCGCCGCCGCACCCGAGGCTGAAACGCTCAATTACTTCCATTCCGCATCCCGGGCAATTGGTATTCACCCATTCGGAGCCCACAAAATTGTGGAAATAAACAAAATTCAGCTTCTTGCGAGCGGATTCGGCTGCCCGGCTGATCTTTTCGATGCTGGGATACTCCGCGCCACTCATCTCATATTCAGGAAGCAAGCGAAAGATGTGCCAGGGGATATCCCGGCTGATATCCGCCAGGAACTCCGCGATGGAATCCAGTTCGCTGTCGTTGACGCCCTGGATTACGGGCGTGGTAACCTCCACGTGCCGGATTGCGGCCATCCTGCGAATATTGCGCAGGATGGGTTCTATGCTCTTGATACCGATGTACTCTCTGTAGAAATCAGAAGTGAATCCCTTTAGACCGATGTTGATAAAGTCAAAAATCGATGTCAGCGTTTCCGTCGATTGCTCGGTGCCGTAGGCGTTGCTAAGGCAGCCCATCGGCAAGCCCGCCTTGTCGCAGCATTCCTTCAACCGCAGCAGTGTCGGCAGCGAAACGGTCGGCTCATTCACATTGAAAACTATATTGTGGCAGTTGAGCTTCTGCGCCATGCCTGCCAGGTCCTCGGGTGTCATAGTGTAGGTGTTCTCCCCCAGGTCAGCGGGGTCCTTGCAAGCGATATAGGAATTTGAACAATAGCGGCACTTGAAGTTGCAGCTGCTTGTGCCTATGGTCAGCGATCTGCTGCCCGGATAGGCATGATAAAAGGGCATTGCTTCAACGCGCGATACGGAATAGGACCAGCGGTTTGGGAACCGCGCCTTAATCTCGCCGTGATCCTCATAATACATCCGGCATACGCCGTAGGACCGTGCGCTCAGTTCACAGCGCCATTCGCAGTAAGAGCATTGCATTTGTTTACCTCGGTGTAGTCGATGGTCGGGGTGTGACGACCCGAAATCCCTGGACGGTTTGATCTATCTGGATATTCTCACCCAGGACATGCCGCAGGATATCGTCGTCCATGATCTCATCCGTAGGCCCCTGGGCGATGACGCATCCCTCTTTCAGCATCACGACCTGATCGCAATAGTGAAGCGTGAGATTGGGATCATGCAAGGAGATCAGCGCGGTAACTCCACGCTTCTTCACAATATCTCGCATCAATCCCATAATGCGGTGCTGGTTCGAAAAATCAAGATGCGAATTCGGTTCATCCAGAAGCATAATCGGCGCGTTCTGAAATAGCGCACGTGCGAGCATCACTAACTGCCGTTCTCCCCCGGAGAGCTGGTTGAATGGGCGATTGGCCAGAGGAAGGATTCCTACTTCGTCCAGGACTTCCATGGCCTTTTGCACTTCTTTACTACCCGGGGCCGACCATGCAGGGATCCGCACAGCGGAACCCATCAGGATCATTTCCAGGCAGGAGAAAGAGAAAGCTGCCTGACTTCCTTGCGGAACCAGGCTAATCAAGCGGGCGATCTCGATTCTGGAAAGGCTATGTACCGGCCGGCCATCGGCAACCACTCTGCCCTGAACCGGTTTGAGGATTGCGTTTATGCAGCGCAGCACGGTGGTCTTGCCGCTTCCGTTGCGTCCCATTAGGGCGCAGATATTGCCTCGCTCGACCCTCAGGCTCACTTCTTTTAGAACCGGAACCTTGCCATATCCGGCGCTGATATTCTCAAGTGCCAGGCTCACCGGAGGCTCCCATACTCTTTTTGCTTATTACCAGATAACCCAGGAAGGGTGCTCCGATTACGGAGGTAACAATACTGATGGGGATTTCCGAAGCCAGAACCGTGCGGGCGACCGTGTCCATCAACAGCAGAAAAGTCCCGCCCAGAAAGGCAGTGACAGGGATCATTTTCTTGTGATCCGCCCCAGCTAGATAGCGCCCGATATGCGGCACTATCAGCCCGACCCATGCAATTGTTCCCACGGCAGCGACGGATGCCGCCACCATCAGCGTGCAGACGACGACATAAAAAAATCGCCAGCGAAAGACATCGATTCCCATCGATAGCGCGTGTTCCTCATGCTGCGTCATAAGGTTTAGCCGCCAGCTGAAGATTATCATCAGGATGGAGCCAATCACCACAATCGGCAAGGTGGTTTCAACCTTGTTCCAGGAAGCTGTGTGGAAGCTGCCCATGATCCAGAAAATGATCTGCGCCAGCTGGTCGTACGGATTGGCGACGTACATAAGAATGGAAAGGCCGGCCTGGAAAAAGGCCGAGACTACAATGCCGGAAATCACCAATACCGACACGCTTTTATCCCAACTGCGCGAGGACAGCAGATAAGCCAAAGACACGGCAACAAGCCCAAAGATGAAGGCATTACCCTGAATGGCAAATGTCATGCCGGCAGAAAACATAATGGCCAGCGCGGCGCCGAAACTCGCCCCAGCCGTAACGCCGAGGATCTCAGGGGCCGCCAGCGGATTGCGAAACAAGGCCTGGAATACGGCACCCGAGATGGAAATCCCGCATCCTACGACAAAACTCATGATGATTCTAGGCAGACGCACATTCCAGAAAATCAGAAGGATGTCCTGGCTGGGCGGTTCCAGTACACCTTTGATTCCCAGACTTGAAAAGAGAATTTGCCCGATACCCCTGAAGCCTATCGGATAGCGGCCAATGCAGAGAGAAAGAAAAAGGCTAAACAAAAAGAGAACGAGCAGCAGGTATTTGCCCAGCTTCTTCATTCAGTCATTCCAATAGATTCGAGATTCGAAATTATTCTCGAATCTGAAATCAAAGCTTTCCGCCCATCGACGTGAAGGTGTGCCCTATGTACTTGGCGTAGTGTTCGTCGGCAATTTTAAGGATATCCACGTCGGCGAACCGTTCAGGGTAAAGCGTCTTGGCCGTCCAGACCACTCCCAGAACGCATTGCGGGGCAGGGTAGTCCCACCAGCCGATATTGGATGGGAAAACATAGACTTTCCGGTTCTTGACCGCTTTAATGGCCTTGAACTGTGAATTGCCAAGCACTTCCTGCAGGCCATAGGTTGCGAGCGAGGATCCGATAAAGATAACATCTGGATTCCATGCGGCCAACTGTTCGGGCGAGACATCGCTCCAGAAACCCTTCAATGAATCACCGACATTGATGCCTCCCGCCTGCTCGAGCATCTGGTCCTGAAGCATCTCGCCTGTTGCTATGGTATACACGCTCTTGGGGCCGGAGAAAGCGACCCGCAAGCGCTTTTCCGCGGGAAGGCTTTCGATTCGCTGCTGAACGAGCGCGAGCAGGCGCTTGCAGTCGTCGATGTATTCCTCGCCCCTCTTTTCGCAATCGAGAACCTTTGCCACCAACCGGACCGCGTTGAAGCTCTCCTCGATGGTTTCGCCTCTGACGGCGATGACTTGGATGCCCGCATTTTCCAATTGCTGTATTTCAGATTTATTGAAGGATGCATACACAAAAGCGCATTGCGGCCTGAGGGCAATCAGAGTCTCGTAATTGATAGCGTGGCTATCTTCTGTCTTGGGCATAGCGGCAAAATCCGCATCTACCGCCGCCAAGGCTTTGGATTCTTTCCCATACAGACTCTGTTCGACGAGCTTTCCGCGCTGTCCCAGTGCATAGAGGATCCTTCCTCCGAAATGATGGAGAGCAGATATACGCGTCATGTGCCTTGGAACGATCACAGTCCTGCCCAGCTGATCGATGACGGTTATGACTGCATTCCCCTGGGACGACCGATAATTGCATCCGCCGAACACCATAAGAAGAAACATGCATGCGGCGCAGTTGAATCTTGCTTTCATGAGTTCACAGAAAAAAACAGCCACGAATTATCACGATTGCTGTAAAGAAATCCGTGAAATTCGTGGCTGTTTTAGTAGTTAGGGGACAGCCTAAAACTTATAACGCAAGTTAACGTACCAGTTCCGGCCGGGCTCGGGGTAGCCGGGGGTGTAAAAGTAATATCGGTCGAAAAGATTCTTGATGCCCGCCTGAGCGCTTAAGCCGGCATAAATAGGAACAACCGTCCCGAGATCCACGGTCCCATATGCGACATCAAATGGCAGGTTGCCGGGAGGTGTTCTGTAGGTGGTATCCTGCATGCTAAGGCCGCTTTCATATCTGGCGCCAACGATAGCCAGTATTTCATGGGGCAATCGAACGGTTGCGTTAGCGACGACTTTATCCATGGGATACGTCGGCAATATCTGGACCGTCGAAAGAACCTGGCTGACGTCGAGCATTGTCCCCGAAATTATACTCCAGGGTACGGTAGAGGTAACTGTACTGAACGTCCAGAGTGAGACGCGAGGTAGGTGTGCTGCGGACGCTGATTTCAATGCCTCGATTTGATTGATTGGCGATGTTTACATTCTGGCTGCAATATCCTGCGGTAGTACCGGTGTTGGAGCAGAGAGGATCGCTTGGTAGTCCAGGGTCCACAACATAGACGGAGTTGATCGCATTGCGCAGACGGTTGAAAAAGTACTCAAACTGCGCCACGGTTTTGCCCGGGAATGAGTGTGAATAGCCGATGTTGAGGGCGGTGTTATGCTCCGGCTTCAGATCCGGATTGGGAATTCCCTTTCCGAGACTGGCTGTATAGGATTCCTTGAGCAGAGGAAAACGGCCCCGGTCGGCAAATGTGACAAAGAGAGTATCCAAAGGCGTCAGCAGATAGGACAGGGAAGCCTGCGGATTGACATTCCATACATGGGCCATACAACCCGAGACTGAAGCATTGGTCGGATCGGATGCGCAGGTAATGGGTACTGCAGCGGTTTCTGTTCTGTTGAGTTTCTCCGCTTGCTTCCCATCCAGATAGTCCGCGCTGAACCCGAGTGTTGCCGTCATCTTGGACGAAATCGAAATCACATCCTGAAATCCCATGGAGAACGTCTGCATGCGGGTGGTTGTGGTGGGCGTAATGTATGGATTGGGAGACTTTGCCGGGTATTCAAGTATTTCTTTGTGAACGTCGTCCCTGAAATAAAAGGAAGCGCTGATTGTGTTTCGGGGCAACATCCTGGTCAGAAATTCCACGGATCCGCCGGCGCTGTGATCGTCGTATTGGCTGCTGTTGGACGTGAGCGAATTCATCGTCGAGTAGGTATCATTATCATAAAAGTTCATGGCGTTTTTGAATTGATCGTAATACGCACGAAATTTTATGGAATTTGACTCGCCCAATCCTGTGTTGGTGATCAGGTAGTAGCCGGCTTTGTTCCAATAGGGCCACCTGCGGTAGGAAAATCTATTGAAGGTAGCGCCGGAATTCGGGCCGGCATAGAGCGGAACCCCCTTTTCAGCTTTCTGGTTGTCATAGCTGAACACATATTGATCCTGGCCCCGGGGAGTCCAGGCAAATCGGCCGGAATATTTTGCATCTTGGGTATCCGAATTCTTGCGCTCATAATTCGGCTGGAAATTGTTCACCGGGAAGTTGCCGGATATCGGGACGAAGTTGGCCTGAAGCCAATCGAACGAACCCTGAAAATAAAACTTTTCCCAGTGGGAACCGATATTAAACGAGGACAGCAGCATATCCCCCGATCCAGTTCCTAGCAGCATATCCGTCTGAATTTTCTTTTCCGGCTGTCTTGTGACCAGGTTGATGGATCCGCCCATGGCGTTGGGGCCGAGCGTGGGAGAAGAAAAGCCCTTAGCCACCTGCGCTTCAGCGATATTGCCTGAAAGGAGACGATTGAAATCGATCGTGCCGTCGTAGGGCATGGAGACCGGAATGCCGTCGATATACAGAGCCACCTGGCCCTTCGAGGAGAATCCGCGCAATCGTATCGAGGCTTCGTTTCTTCCTGATGAAGCGTGGTCAATCGCCAAACCGGGCACATAGTCCAGGGCTGTGGCTACATTCACGGCTTCCCGGTTGATGATCTCACTGCGGTCGAAGCTATCGGAGACGGGAGACAGAGGCGATGATTCCGCCGTCACGCTGATTGTGGTAACGCCAAGGTCGAACGGACGGCTCGACTCCTCCTTCAATATGGTGTCCACAATCTGGCTCAATATGGAAATCTGGCTGCGAATCTCATCGGCACCCCATGGCTGGGCTGGGGCCGACTTCAACTCAATCTTGGAATCCGGGTGCATCTTCAGCCAGAATTCGAGATTGGTGCGAATATTTTCAACCGCGTCCCGACTCGCATTCAATTCGTCGGCTGGAGCACTCTGAAGATAGTTCAGATCAGATCGCCATTGGAGTAATTGTTTGGTTTGCGCCTGCAATGCCACACTTCCCGCAAACACGCCAAGCAAAACAAAGGCCGGCAATGCTATGCGCGACAGTACTCTTCTTCTGAGATTCATATGTTGCTTCTCCCTTTATGTCAATTTTAGTACGATAAAGATTATAAAATAACAAAAAATAACCTATTATCAACAATAATCATGTATGTATTGGTCACTGGTGAAGCTGAAGGCAGGGTTTTATGATGTGCGAGGGAAACCCGGCAGAAGCTTTCCCTCTAAATGGTGGCCGTACGCTCCAACAAACAGAATAGAGGGAGCTCGTTCCGGAGCCACTCCGAGATAAAAGCAGTCTGCTCCGTGAAATTTGTGCAATTCGTGGCGGCTTTTTCTACGCCGCTATTTTTTCGGCACGCCTCTGCCGAAAATCACGAGCTTCTTCTCGGCGACGAGCGGCCAGCCGTTTTTCCAATCGTATTCTTCAATACCAGCCGGCATCGGATTGATCCGAATGACAGTCGCACCGCGAACACAAGATCCTGCATTGTGATCCAGCGCTTTGTCGAAGTCCCAGCCGTCACCAAATGTTTTCGATTTTATGGACCTATCCGGACGTCCCGGTTTAGACGCATCTCCCGCCATGCTTCTCTGTGGCTTTACCAGGCGATACGGCCCTTCACCGGCCAGACGCCCGGTCCCTTTCTCATATTGTGCGGTGTCGAGAGGTTTTCCTTCTCGCTCGAAGGCCAGCAAAAGCCAGGGAATCATGGGGATTTCTTTGCCGTCCAATATCCCCGAGGGAATCTTTTCGGGATAGTGCACGAGCACCTTTTCCTTGTCTTGGATGGTCCCGGGAGCTGCGTAGAAATAAGGTTTCGGGAAAGGTCCGGTCACATCCTCGATCGAATAGTCGGTGTTATAGCCGTCCGGTGCAAAGACCGTGATGCCGGTAGCGCCTTTTAGATCGACGTGCGCCGCTTTCAGCACGTCCCGAACCTTGACTCCCGCATAGCTGGTATAGTCGTCAAATGGTTCTGACGTTGTGTTCATCAGCATGAATTGGCTATAAAGCGGAAGCTTCCGGATGTCGTTCCAAGTAAGCGTAACAATCGGAGCCAATGGTTGCCCCGGCTGGCTGGAGCTGTCGCCGGGATATCGCAAACCGGCAATCTCTTGGGCGGTTGAATACCCGTCGCCGTCAGAATCCAGTTTGGCAATCGCGGCCAAAGCTTCGGCAGTCCGGCCTTGCTGTTTATATGCGAGCCCATAGGCATTCAAAGTATCTTCAAAGTTTTTGGGAACTCCGGTCTTGTATCTGGCGTTCGGGTATTGAAGAAGATGGCAGTAGCCGCAAGGGCTGTACTCCCGTGCGGTATCAGTCCCGGCTATACCACTTCGATGACATGTCTGACAATCATCAAGCCGGGTACCGGCCATCTTCGGGTACTGAGTGACAAAGTTCTGAACGTCTTTGTCATTTGCGTGGCCGACATATGCTCTGGATTGGACTTTCGACTGGGCAGCGCTTGCATACATTATCCAACCGAACCCAACTGCAGCAATTAATATTGTAAGAATCGCAAAACTTTTTCGCATGCCCATCTCTCCCCCCAAAAAAAGTTCCCGGCAAATAACGGATAATTAATAACAAAATATAACTGTATAGCAAAAGAAATAACATGATACAGTTCTGCGGCGGATAAAGAAACGGCTTGCTGCAAATGGGGTTCTGCATGTTTGGCTATTGCTCGCAAGTCATCGACATATCATAGGAGAGGCTGTTCCGATGTGGGAAATATATGATGAATTGATCGCCGCTGTGCCGCCCGACATTAAGATAGCTGAGTGCCTGATAGGCTTGCATTGGACGCTGATACGCTCGCGGGGGATGGGAATGTCCCTGACCCCATTCGGCGCTCCTCGAATGTATGGCCCGAAGGGAGCTTCCGTGGCTGCGGGCATCGGCGAGCAGATCGCGGGGATGCCGGTGCGCGAACTGGCGCAATATGTGAAATCCTGGAATCCCTATGAGGCCAGTTTGGGATTGGCGGCCATAAACTCGGTCCTCAATTTGCCGGAACAAGTGGCAAAGCTGTATGGCCGGCCGTTGTCCATGCAAGGCCAGGTCAGTGCATTCGCATATTATGCCGAAATGGTGCGAGGCAAAAAGGTTGCGGTAGTCGGCCGCTTCCCGGACCTGGGCGTGTTGAGCGGAGTTTGCCGGCTCACGGTACTTGAACGCAATCCTGGAGAGGATGACCTGCCGGATCCAGCCTGCGAATACGTCCTGCCGGAGCAGGATTACGTGTTCATCACCGCTACTACTATCATCAACAAGACAATGCCAAGGCTCCTTGAATTGAGCCGCAATGCCTCCGTGTTTCTTGTCGGCCCCAGTACACCCTTCGCACCTTTGCTGTTCAACCATGGGATTCACACTTTGGCCGGTACCGTTGTCATTGAGCCGAAATCCGTGTGGCAGGCGGCGCAGGAAGGCGCAGCCCGGAGCGTGTTTGATCACGGGGCCCAGATGGTTAAGGTGAGTAAGAAGGATTGGGAGAGGCAAGGGGCAAAGGAATAAAGGATCAAAGGATTAAAGGAATAAAGGAGTAAAGGATTAAAGGGGTAAAGGGGTATAACGCATTTGCTTGCTCCGTTTTTCCCTCGGATCCTTTAATCCTTTGATCCTTTGATCCTAAAAAGGGGAGAGGTTGCTTTGAAAAGCGCAATTGCGAGAATTCTGACGGTGGCCGGTTTGGCCGGTTTTTTGGTGCTGGCATCCGTGACGTATCAAAGCCACAGGGTGTTCGGACAGGGGAAGACAAGAACTTTTACGGACATGTTAGGTCGGAAGCTTGTGGTGCCGGAGCCGTTGACCCGGGTGGCGCTTCTAGGAGGGCCCACCGGACAGGTCGCCTATATTTTGGGAGCGCGCGACCAGCTTTGCGCAGTTACGAAATCTCTGAAGTCGTCGAAATTGGTCCGCATGATGGATCCGACGATCAAGGATCTTGTCGCGCCCAGGAGCACCAGTGGACAGATCAATGTCGAGGAACTGATCGTCGCCGATCCGCAGCTGGTCATCGCCGGGGATCTAGATGGATCCATTGTGGAGAAGAAGACCCGGATTCCGGTTGCTTATTTAAAAAGCACGATGAATCAGAGCTACGATCTGTTGAAAGAAGAGATACGGTTTTATGGCAGAGCATTCCATAAAGAGGATCGAGCCGAAAATTATATCCAATACCTTCAGAGGACTGTCGATCTGGTGCAGTCACGGATAAAAGATATTCCGCGAAATCGGCGGAAGGTTGTTTTCAACGGGTATAGCTCCAATCACCTGGTCACTCTCGGCGGGGACACATTCATGCAGAGGCAGATAGAACTGGCCGGGTGCAGAAATGCAGCGGAGAGGATCCTCACTTCGGGAACGAGAGAGGGGGGCTTGCATACGGGGCTGGCAGAGGTATCCATGGAAAAGGTTCTGGAGTGGAATCCCGATATGCTGGTCATTGATTTCGGGTCGCCGGCAGAGGTATACGACAGTCCAAAATGGAAAAGCATAAACGCGGTAAAAGACAAAAAGATTTTTAAACAGCCGATCGGAATATTTATCTGGGACCGGCCCACCGCAGAATCCGCAGTCCTGCATCCGCTCTGGCTTGCCAAAATGGCGTATCCCGAACGTTTTGCCGATGTCAACCTGGCGCAGGAAATAAAAAGATTCTACCGCGAGATTATGTCTTTCAATCTTACGGATGAGCATGCCGAAGCGATCCTGGCGGCGAAATATACTCTCTCGTTTTCAGGGCAAGGTTCCGGGAAATGAGTTCAGGCCGCGGCACACAAATGATGGCCGAACCAGTGGACCCCCGTCATTCCGATGGTGCAGTCAATCCTCTGAAACTGCAGGTCATTTTGGTGTTGCTCCTGATTGTTGTCTCTATCCTTTCTTTAGTGTCGGGCCAGATGAGCATCCGGCCAGGCACGATTGTTAAAATTCTCGCATCCCATGTGTTCCCGATGCCGGCAAGTTGGCCGGAAACGCTGGAATCGGTCGTTATGGACGTCCGGTTGCCTCGCCTGCTGGCGGGCCTTTTGATCGGCGCAGGGCTCTCAATTTCCGGGGCCTCTTTTCAGGGGTTATTTCGGAATCCGCTGGTGTCTCCTCATATTTTAGGTGTCTCCGCAGGTGCCGGTTTCGGCGCCGCCCTCGGGATTTTGTTTTTCGGCAACATCTTCATGGTGCAGCTGCTTTCGTTTTTATTCGGCCTGATCAGCGTGTGGATGACGTATGCCTTGAGCCGGACCTATCGGAGCACTCCCGTCCTGATGCTCGTTTTGGCAGGCATTATCGTGGGTGCGCTCTTTTCTGCAGCCACGTCGCTTCTGAAATACCTCGCCGATCCGGTGAACCAGATGCCGTCCATCGTGTTCTGGCTGCTGGGATCGCTCAATAATGTTTCAAACAAAGATATTGCGATTGTCGGACCGATCATTCTGGCAGGAACTATCGTTCTTTTGTTGATCCGCTGGCGCATTAATCTGCTCACCATGGGAGAAGAGGATGCGCGCTCCCTGGGTGTGGATACGGGGAAAATCCGCGGTATAATAATCGTCAGCGCGACGTTCATATCAGCCGCTGCAGTTTGCATCAGCGGCATTATCGGTTGGGTCGGTTTGGTCATACCTCATATAGGGCGAATGTTAGTCGGCGCGGATAATAAGCACTTGCTGCCGGTCGCAACTTTGATCGGTGCGATCTACCTTGTGTCGGTGGATACTATTGCAAGAGCTTCCATGGAAACGGAAATTCCGATTGGGATCCTCACCGCCATGCTTGGAGCTCCCGTATTTGCCTATCTGCTGCGGAAAAACAGGCCAGGCTGGTAACCAATGACTCCTCGTATCCGGGCCGAAGATATTGCTTTTAGTTATAGACCTGAAATGGCCAGAACCGTATTTCGTGATGTTTCCCTTACGGTTCGAGCGGGAAATGTGTTTTGTTTGCTTGGTCCGAATGGCATAGGGAAGTCGACTTTGCTCAAATGCCTGAGCGGTATTCTGCGCATTCAACGGGGCCGCATATTTCTGAATGGACGGGATCTCTCTGAATTCAAATTGCCCGACGTAGCCAAACATATCGGATATGTGCCTCAGGGATTGACGTCCGCTTTTCCTTTCCGGATTAAAGACATCATTATCATGGGTCGTGCTCCGCACCTGAGTGTTCTGGCTTCTCCCTCCCGGGCGGATATGGAAATCGCCTATAAAGCCATGGAAACTGTGGGCGTGGCTCATCTTGCCGACCGGCCCTGCAATGGCGTCAGTGGAGGAGAATGGCAGTTGACCCTGATTGCGCGTGCTTTGGTGCAGGAACCGCAAATTCTTCTGCTGGACGAACCCACCTCTCACCTGGACATGGGCAATCAGTTAAAGATTTTACAGGTGATCAAAGACCTGTCTAACGACGGCATGACGATCGTGATGGCATCACATTTCCCTGATCATGCCTTCCTGGTGGCAAATGTTGTGGCGATTTTGAACAATGGCCAAATAGCCCACATGGGCGCGCCGGACGAGGTGATTACCGACAAAAATTTGCAGGCAACCTATGGCGTGGATGTCCGAGTCGTTCAGTTGGAGGAGGGCGGTTTGCGCAAGGCGTGCTTCCCAGCATTAAGCAATTCTATTAGGAAGCAGAAAGGTTGCTCCGATTCTTTGAGTTGAATCAAAGGCTCGGAGCAACCTAAGCAGTACCAAAAACCATATCCAGTTTTGAATTACCAGGTCCGGCCGGCTTGCATTATTTGTTGACGCCGTCGACGACCCCGCATCCCCCGCCACCCTGGCGCGCCGTCAAACTGCGCTGACTCTAAAGATTCCAGATTCCAGATTCCGGATTCCAGATAAGCACTCGCACGCCGTAATCCGGAATCCAGAATCCAGAATCCGGAATCCAGAATCCAGAATCCAGAATCCAGAATCCAGAATCCGGAATCCAGAATCCAGAATCAGGTTATACATATCAGTATAATTCATGGATACATCCTACAAATATGTATAACGTGAGATCCTCGTGCGGAATGCTCCCTTGCGTGGTTCTGCCGGCAACAACGATTTTCTTTGGGAATTTCAGGATGCGTCGCATCAAGTGTGAAATTATTAAGGCAAACCGCAAACTCCCGGCGAGCTCAGGATAAATCCGCAGTTTGCCACTTCAGACAAATTCCCGGAATCAGCGCCTGCCTGTTGCAGCAATGACAATTATGTAGCTAGAATCATCAAAAAATACATAAAGGAATGCCGCGCCGCCGCTCGAATTTAGCCTATCGCTCCGCTGAATGACTGGTAAGTATTTTAATTATAACTACTTGTATCTGTCGCCTTCGTTCTGCTCGGGCTTTGGAATGGAGCGTGCATTAGAGAAGTATGGACCGCTCAACAGATGAGACCATTTGCATGGAATTGGGAGGCTCCAGGATAAAGGAAAAAATAACCCGGCCGCACACAAGGCAATGCGATTGGGTGTCATTACATTTGAACCTTAGAAAGGCGGAGCAGAGCAGTGAAGAACTATAAAATATTTGCACACGTACTCCTCTTGATATCAATTTTGTTTGGCGGTCAGGCCATGGCTCAGTCAACGATCTTCAATATTCCAACAACGGATACCGTGGCGAAAGGCAAAGGATATGCGGAATTCGACTTCCTGCCGCAGGCGCCCGGGTATGACGATGGTTCACGGTTATATGTGTACAACCCTCGCGTGGTGGTTGGCGCCCCCGGCAATTTAGAATTCGGTGTGAATTTTCCGACCTATAGCTATAGGTCTTCCATGGATTCTGAGACCTTTGCGTACATACAGCCCAACGCAAAGTGGAAGTTCTATAGCAACGACAATAACGGTATCGCGCTGGCTGCCGGCGGCATTTTGAATACGCCGCTCAACCGGCGGGAGGGCCAGGATACCTGGGGCCTGCTGTATGGTTTGTTCAGCAAAAAAGTCAAAACCGGCAATTACGGGCCGCGTTTTCATGTCGGCGTCTATGGCGTTTTGGCCTCAGACGAGGATCCTGTCTGGACTGAGCGCCGACACGTCGGTGCGGTTCTCGGGTACGAACAGCCGGTATCATCAAAGATCAGCATTGTGGCGGACTGGTTCAGTGGAAAGAATGCCGTTGGATATTTCACGCCCGGGATTTCGATCACTCTTCCGAAAAACGGGCTGTTCAACGCCGGCTACAGTATCGGTAACGACAGCTGGGAAAACAGCAATGCTACGAAGAATCGATTAATAATGCTCTATTACGGCATTACATTCTGATCCATTGTCTGCCCAGCATGCTGAAGCCGAAATAGAGGCCAAAAGCTCGCTGTCCTATTCGCAAAGAGCGCAGAGAAATGTTCCTATTTCTCTGCGCTCTTGGACGGTAAAATACCCGAAATCGCTTTGGGCGTTTCCCTCGCGCCTTTTCTTATTTTCACGATCAGTCGCCAGAACTACTTGCACCGCTTATCTTCATCCGACTGTTTTGCTTCCTGGCCATCTTCGAGATCGAATTCGAAATATTTGACGCCTTTGGCTTTGTACATCAAACAAAATCCGGATTTCTGGCCGCTGGTCGTTTGCGCAAGGACAAAGAGCGTCGGGCTGTTTTGATATTCTGCAGAAATATCGAATTCCGCAGGACTGCCTGGATTCCAGACATTCCAGAAACCATAGGAGCTTCCACTTGCCCCGAGGTAGAAGCCTATCATTTGTGATGCAGGCTTCTCTGTGCTCACCTTGATCCACCAGCCGTCCTTCTTCGCCGGCTGACTTGGCGCGCCAAACTGGGCGAAAGCACTGCCGGCAGACAGCATTAAAAGAACAAGTACAGCGATCAGTCTATAGCGCATTTAATACCTCCGTAATAGTCGCCAGTCGCGAGTCGTTAGTCGATAGTATTGAATCCCACTGCCGACTGACGACTACCGACGCTGCCTTACCACACAATCCTATGAGAAATACGGTTAGGCTAAAAGGGTCTGTGCACGGATCAAGCGATCCTGGACATGAACTCCATTCGGGCATTGGATGGTGCAGGCGGAACAATCGCTGCAACGAACATCCTGAACCTCTTTTGCCAGACCTCTGAAGCTCACCATTGCCTGGTGAAGGTTGCCGCAGAAGTCGTGATACGCAAGGAAGCGCAACACATCCGCTACCGGCATGCCCTTTGGGCACTTCCCTTCGCAGTCGTAACACATGCGGCAGTAATTCGGCCGGATCTGCTCGTTCAACACAAACAGCAATTGCTCGTCTGCCGGCGTATAGGGTTCAGACATCGCCCGGAAATTCATCTCGAGCTCTGGAATCGTCTTCATGTGAGGAACCGTTGTTCCTATGCCGGGATTCGTCAGGACCCACTTGATGCCTGCGAGCGGTCCCTGTCCGGTTGACTTGGGCTTGCCGGAAAAGTCGGCTATATTCAAGCCGCTTACCGCGACCACCACTTTCATCGCTATAACGCCTATGCCCGCTGCGCGAAGCTTGTCCACTGCATCGTTCCTGAGGCGGCCGCCGATCGGATAGCTGTAAGTCATTTGCATGACGTCGAACACTTTGGTGTTAATTATAAAATCTACCATCGCGTACGGCTTGTGGCAGCTGAAACCAAGATAGCGCGCTTTGCCCGATTTCTTGGCGATCTGCATCGCCTCAAGCGCACCATCCGGAATCGAGGCCGGTGTGTCCCTGGCGTGCAAATGCCAGATGTCGATATAATCGGTGCCAAGTTCCTTGAGGCTGGTGTCCAGATCCTTTAATATTTGCTCTTTTCTGTAGGAGGGAGACTTGGTGGCAATGATAATCTTGTCTCTCTTTCTCCCCTTAATGACGCCGGAGAAAATCTTTTCGCTGTCCTTGTAGTCCCGGGCCGTATCGAAGTAATTGATGCCCATATCCAGGGCCCGCGCGACAACATCGGTGTATGGAACATAGCCAATACCGTAGCCGACGCCCGAGGGCTTGAGGTCTGTTTTGCCAAGAGTTCGATAGACAACTTTCGGAGGCTCTTGGAATGCTGACTCCAGGCTGTTCGAGGCAACAAGCCCGGCTGCGGGCAATGCCATTCCCGCTTGCAGAAACTGCCTTCGTGATGGATTAGAGCTCACAAATCCTCCTTGTTAAATGTCTGTCCTGAGTCCGATATTTGGAATCCCGGCCGTTTGCGTATTCCACCTTATAGCATATTTTGGAATCTCGGCAACGATAATAAGTTACCTTTAAACTGCCGCTGTAATATATTCATTAGCGCACCCGTTCCTTCACGAACCAGAATCGTGATGAATTTTGAAAATGCGGTAATTTCAGAGAGCCTAATGAGGAGTCACCGGCCAGGAGATGCCCCAAAATGAACCAACACAATGGATGGAAATCTGCTCTCATTTTAGCTGGCATAGTCATCGTTTCGACCGCAGGATATGCAGGTCTAGTCGTTGCCCAGGAAAAGAAAGAAATTCCCGACCATGCCACTTTCCCGTCCTGCCAGGCCTGCCATGCCGAAAAGGACACAATGTGGGAAAATTCCAACCACGGCAAGGCCATTCGCCAAATAGCTAAAAACAACCCTGCTGCCACTGATTGTGCCGGGTGTCATTCATCCGCGAGGCCCCAAACAGCGCAACAAGACACAATGGCTGATCTGGCGCAAAAGGAAAGTTTCCACAAGGCAGCCTGCTTAGCATGCCATGCCAGACAGAAAAGTCCCTATGACCACAGAGTGGTCGTGGATCCTGAAAAGCTATGCGATATATGCCATACCCAGAGAGCCGTATTTTGGGGAACGGGCGCCAAGGGTATCGAGGACTCAAGGAATTTCCACTCCGGTGTGCCGTGTATTTCCTGCCACATGACCGAAGGGAATCACAGGATGAAAGTGCTCCGGCCCGACGATCCCGGTTTGACGGAGAAACGCCTGGATACCTGCACGGCCTGCCACAAGGACAATAACCGGGAAGCCCGCGTTCAACAGATACAGGAGTGGCAATCCACCCACGATGAAAATATGGCTCCTTTGTTGGCAGATGTGAAGACTATTGAGGCGGCGCTGAAGAAAACCCCTGGCCTTTTAAATGCTTCTCTGGAATCCAAGTTTAATAATGTGAAGGCCAACCTGGCACTCCTGGAGAAGGACGGATCCCGCGGCTTCCACAATTTCGTTTTTTCTTTGGAGATCACGGGGCTGGCTTCCGGCGCCCTCAAAGAAATCAAGGCCGCCATCAAGTAAATAAAAGCTAACTCCCACGGCTGTTTAGGTGCGCATGATCCTCTTGCGCCCGCAGGGCGCCTTCGGAGTGCGGCAACTCGCTGCCGCTTTTAAAAATGTTCAAAATCCATGTTTTTGACCTCTTTATTGAAAGCGGCAGCGAACAGCCGGCCATCTCCGAAAGCTTCGCCCGGCAAAAAATATGCGAACATTTTTTGGGTTCGGATGCGGGCAAAAAAAGTGACGGCCCATGGTAGTTCTGGGGGTCAAAATCCAAGTTCCTCACATTAGGACAACGGCTCAATCCATTGGTTTTGTGTGCTCAATGTAACAGAGCTTGATCATTTTTCGGCTTTGGCGTGCTATAAAGAACCCAGCTTCAAAATATAGAACAGGTCTCGATTCGCTGGGCCAGAGAACAGAAACCAGGAGGGAATAGGATGAAGAAACAAATTCATGGGGTGGCGGCCCTTGCGTTCGTAGTCTTTACCGCAATTGCATCCATGGACAGCATTGCTTTTCCGGCAATTGCCCAGGAGAACACCGTGAGCTTCGAAATATCGCACCATCATGTCGGGATCAGCGTGCCAAATGCCGAAGAATCGGCTGCCTGGTACAAAAAAATGTTCGGATTTGAGGTTGTGCTGCGGATGACGCAGGATGGCGATAACAAGATGAATATTGTGCATATCAAGCGCGGCAATTGCTATATCGAGTTGTTCCAGGTTGCAGGCGCCAAGCCGCTGCCGGGGTATCGCCGCGATCCGACCAAGGATTTGGCGGTTCATGGGCTGGTGCACATGGCTTTTCAGGTGCCTGATGTTCTTGCGGCGACCAAAGAACTGAAGGCGAAGGGCGCGGAGATTGCCATGGATCCGGTGGATACTCCCGGGGTCGCTTTTGTCTTCATCCGCGACAATTCCGGCAATACTTTCGAGTTGATCCAATATAAAAAATGAATGAGTGTCAGGTTAGAATGCCCCCAATTGTATGGGGAGCCTCTTGCTATGGGTTTTGCTGGTTGAAATTGGGGTAATTCTAACCTGACACCAATTAAAATAAGGGAGGAGCGAGATGCGTTGGCAAATGAGCAGGCAAAGCTCCAACATTGAAGACCGGCGGGGTATGAATGCGCCGCGAGTGGGAGGCATCGGTTGCCTTGGTCTTGTAGTTGTCCTTGTCATTGCTTATTTGACGGGTAGCAATCCTCTCGAACTTCTGCAACAAATGGGGACCGATACTTCTGTGCCTACACAAGAGCGCTCTACCGCTCCGGCGGGCAACGATGAAGGACGCCAATTTGTAGCCGCTGTTCTGGGAAGCACCGAAGATGCATGGACCCAGATTTTTGCTGCTGGCGGCCGGCAATACCAGCCTCCAAAACTGGTGCTTTTTGAGAATTCTGTGAGCTCGGCTTGCGGGTTTAACTCCGCCGCGGTTGGACCGTTTTACTGCCCCCCTGATCAGAAAGTCTATCTGGATCTTTCCTTTTTCCAGCAGCTCAGCCAGCGGTTCGGAGCATCCGGCGACTTTGCCCGGGCATACGTCATCGCTCACGAAGTAGGGCATCATGTTCAGAACCTGTTGGGAATCTCCGAACAGATTGACAGTGCAAGACGCCGGGCGAGCGAGAGGGAAGCGAACGCACTATCCGTCCTTCAGGAATTACAGGCGGATTGTTTCGCAGGGGTGTGGGGGCATCATGCGGATAGGAAAGACCTATTGGATGCGGGCGATGTAGAAGAAGGCCTCAATGCTGCGCAGGCCATCGGGGACGATCTTATTCAGAAGCAGTCTCAGGGATATGTGAATCGGGATTCTTTCACGCACGGCACTTCCGAGCAGAGGGCGTCTTGGCTGCGGCGAGGTCTTGAAACAGGACGCGTGGATGCCTGCAATACCCTGGAATCAGGCGCGCAATAATCGAGGAAATGCCCGCATAATAAAGAAAAAAAGTGGATCCGGGCTTCAGCCCGGACCTGCTTTTTTTCTATATTCTTTCGCCTGCCTTGCTGCATATCAGGAAAGGAGTCAACGATGCTGCAGATAAACGGACTTTCAAAGACCTACTCCAACGGCGTGCGCGCCCTGAAAGAAGTCACCCTGGATATCCCGCAGGGGATGTTCGGACTGCTGGGGCCGAACGGCGCGGGCAAATCGACGCTGATGCGGACGATCGCCACACTCCAGGAAGCGGACGAAGGCTCAATTCATTTTGGTGAGATCGATGTCCTAAAAGATAAAATGGAGGTGCGCAAGATTCTTGGGTATCTGCCGCAGGATTTCGGTGTCTATCCCAAAGTGACCGCTGAAGCGATGCTCGACCATTTCGCCGTTCTCAAGGGAATCACCAATACGCGCCGGCGCCGTGAAGCTGTGAGTCATCTCTTGCATATGACAAACCTCTACGATGTCCGCAAGCGCAAGCTTGGCACGTTTTCCGGCGGGATGAAGCAGCGCTTCGGAATTGCGCAGGCGCTGCTCGGGGATCCGCGGTTGATCATTGTCGACGAACCAACCGCGGGGCTGGACCCAGAGGAGCGCAACCGCTTCCTCAATCTGCTGGGCGAGATCGGCGAGAATATCGTTGTCATTCTTTCTACGCATATCGTCGCGGACGTGGCAGAACTGTGCCGGCGCATGGCGATCATTTCCGAAGGGGTCCTGTTGCTGACCGGCGATCCGCGCACGGTGATTGCAGGACTGCAGGGCAAGATATGGCAGAAAATGATCGACAAGAATGAACTCGAAGCGTGCAATCGCGAGGTTAAAGTAATCTCAACGCGCTGGTTTGCCGGTCGTGTCGTGATTCATGTTTGGAGCGAGGAGAACCCGGGCGCGGGGTTTCAGCCTGTCGACGCAGACCTCCAGGATGCCTACTTCACGACCTTGAAGCAACATCAGGCCGCCTAGACGGAAGGGAGGTTCGCCATGCTGAAAGCAATTGCCCTGTTTGAACTGAAATGCACGCTCAAGCGCCCTCTTTTTTGGATGGTGGCTTTTATCTTCTTTATGCTGTCTTTTGGAGCGATGGTCAGCGACAGCGTTCAAATCGGCGGCGCCATTGGCAACGTCCACCGCAATGCTCCCTTCGTGATTTTCCAATTTCACCTGATCCTGAGCATCCTCGCGCTGTTTATCACCACGGCATTCGTCGGCAGCGCCGCGTTGCGCGATTTCGACTACAAGACGCACGAGCTGTTCTTCTCGCGGCCGGTACCCAAACTGGACTACCTTCTGGGGCGCTTTCTGGCCGGACTCGGAGTTTCATTCGCGATTTTTCTGGCAGTGCCCCTGGGCATGATCATCGGGAGTTATATGCCCTGGCTCGATCCTCAGCGACTGGGACCTTTCATGTTGCAAGCGTACCTCCACGCTCTGCTGATAGTCGCATTGCCCAACCTGTTCCTGTCCGCCGCGATCTTCTTCGTTTTTGCCAGTCTTTCCCGCAGCATGCTCTACACCTACCTTGCCGTCGTAGGTTTCTTTGCCGCCTATTCGTTTTCCATGATTCTTGTGCGTGATATAGAAACCAGACCTATGGCGGCGATCCTGGATCCGTTCGGACTAGCCGCGATCGGGCAGCTGACCCGGTACTGGACGGTTGTCGAACAGAATTCGTTGGTTCCTTCGCTGTCCGGGCCGCTGCTGTATAATCGCTTGATCTGGCTCGGCGTCGCCATTGCCTTTCTGGTTTTCGGTTTCACGCGCTTCCGCTTCACACAGCCGGCGCGCAGGCGCGGCAGCAAAACGAAGATTGAGGATCAGGCGGGAGCGAATTCCGATTCGGCTTCTCTTCAATCCTTCCTCGCGTCCGTTGGACCGGTGCAATTCAGTTCCGGCACGGCCTTCAGGCAGTTCATTCGCCAGGCGCGGATCGATATGGCAGGCGTGTTTAAAAGCGTGCCGTTTCCCGTCATCCTGGCGTTCGGTTTGCTCAACGTCACCGGAAGTATCTTCGCATCCAACCGGATGTTCGGCACATCGATGTGGCCGGTCACACACCTCATGATTCAGCGCATCAGCGAAAGTTACCTTTTTCTGCTGGTGATCATCATCATCTTCTACAGCGGCGAACTCATATGGCGTGAGCGTTCGGCAGGTCTGGCCGCTGTCACCGATTCGACGCCTGTTCCGAACTGGGTATTTCTGGCGGGAAAGATCGTTGCGCAGGTCGCGGTGGTTTTCTGCTTTCTGGCAGTGGCGGTTGTGGCCGCAATGATTTGCCAGGTGATCATTGGGTATACGCGCCTCGAACCCACCGTGTACCTTAAGGGCATGATTGTGGCGGTGCTGCCGTTCGTGCTTGCCTGTTTTCTGGCAATTTTTCTTCAAGTCGTGTCCGGCAATAAATTCGTCGGATACCTGCTCATGATCCTGTACCTCATCTCGAGTGTTATCCTCGGGAGTCTCCATTTCGACCACAACTTGTATAGCTTTGGGTCTGCTCCCGATGCGCCATTTTCCGACATGAACGGGTATGGCCATTTTGTGAAGCCGTTGTTCTGGTTCAACCTTTACTGGGCCTTCGCCGCGGCAGCATTGACTGTTTTGGCATCGCTCTTCTGGCTGCGTGGCGCCGACACCTCGTGGAAAACGCGCCTGGCGCTTGCCAGGGCTCGTTATCGAGGACCTGTCAAGATTCTTCTGCCCGCCGTCGCCGCAGCGTTCATCCTTACCGGAGCATTTATTTTTTACAACACAAACATCTTAAACGAATATATCCCGAGCGATGTGGAGCGCCACAGGCAGGCCGATTACGAGAAGAAGTATCGCCAATATAAAGACGCCTTGCTTCCGCGCGTTCGCGATGTCTACGCTGACGTCGATATCTTTCCTGCGGAACGCAGAGTCCAGATCCGCGGCCGCTATCTTGTCGCCAACCATAGCAGCCAGCCGCTGGAAAACATTCATATGACTATTCCGCATCGCGTGAAAGTCAACACGCTGGATTTGCCTGCCCATAGCGAAAAGCTCAACGACAGGATATCCGGCTACCGCATCTACAAACTGGCAAAGCCGCTTCAGCCCGGCGAGCAGACAACGATCCGCTTTAATCTCACCGTCGAAAATCCGGGATTCCAGAACAACGGCTCCGATACGTCCATCGTTTACAACGGAACCTTCTTGAATAATCGCCAGTACTTCCCGAGCTTCGGCTACAACGAAGAGTACGAATTGAGGGATGCCGGCGACCGGCGCAAAGAGAACCTCCCTCCGTACTACAGAATGGCCAAGGTGGACAATCTGTATGCCCGCCGCAATACGTATCTCGCAAACGATGCGGACTGGATCAATTTCGAAACCGTGGTGTCGACTAGCCCCGACCAGATTGCGATAGCCCCCGGCTACCTTCAGAATGAATGGACTCAAAAGGGACGCCGCTATTTCCATTACAAGATGGGCTCATCCATCCTGCATTTCTACTCGTACCTTTCGGCCCGATACGAGGTTTTGCGCGACAGGTGGAACGGCGTCAACATTGAGATCTATTATCACAAACCGCACACATACAACATTGCCCGGATGGTGGACGGCATCAAAAAGTCGCTCGAGTACTACACGACCAATTTCGGTCCGTATCAGCACCGCCAGGTCCGCATCATTGAGTTCCCGCGCTACGCCCAGTTTGCGCAGTCCTTTCCCAATACCATCCCGTATTCGGAATCCATCGGCTTTATCGCGCGCCTGGAAAAGGACAAGGAGGATTCCATCGACTATCCATTTTATGTTACGGCGCACGAGGTCGCGCACCAGTGGTGGGCGCACCAGGTGATCGGAGGAAATGTCCAGGGATGCACCTTGATGTCCGAATCGTTTTCCCAATACTCGGCGCTCATGGTCATGGAAAAGGAATTCGGCCGCGAAAAGATGCGCCGCTTCCTGAAGTATGAGCTGGACAGCTACCTGACCGGCCGTGCCGGCGAATTAGTCGAGGAGATGCCGCTGCAACTGGTCGAAAACCAGGGATACGTACACTACAACAAGGGGAGCGTGATCATGTATGCGCTCCGGGATTACATCGGGGAAGATGCCCTGAACCGGGCTCTGACCACATACCTGAAGATGTATAAATTTCAGCAGCCGCCCTATACCAACTCCCTCGAGTTTATGAACGTGCTGGCTGCAGAAGTCCCGAAGGAAAAGCAGGGGCTGCTCGATGACATGTTCCGGAACATCACGCTTTTTGAAAATCATGCGGAGAAAGCAGTCTGCTCTAGGCGGCCGGACGGCAAATACGCGGTGTCCTTTATGGCCAAGGCCCGGAAGCTGCGCGCCAGCGGCAAGGGAGTCGAGACGGAAATCCCCATTAGCGACGAAATTGATGTCGGGATTTTCGGCGAAGTGAAGAAGAATGGCAAATCAGAACAGACGGTGCTCTATATGCAGAAGCATAAGATCACCACACGCGATGTGAACGTGGAAGCCGTCGTGGACAGCAAGCCGGTGCGTGCGGGCATCGACCCCTATAACAAGCTGGTGGACCGCAAGTCCGACGACAACGTGGTGGATGTAACGGAGCGGGCATCGAAGTAATGGGTGCTAAACGCTCTTCGCGAAGGGCGGAGGGGCTTCAGCCCGACCCATGTTGGGTCCATGGATGCTTGGCTGGAAAATGTGTTGATGAGCTTTCTTTGCCCATTCTGTTACTATGAGGTTTTCCAATATCAATGAAAGGTGGTGCCTATGCGGAAGTCTTTAACACTTGTTGCCGCAGTTCTTATCGTTGGGGTGCTCGCGGGAGTTCCGGTCCGTGCGCAAAGCAAGGCCTGTGATCGGGCTTGCCTGGAAGGATTCGTTGAAAAATATTTGGATGCGGCGATTGCGCATAATCCCAAATTACTGCCGCTCGCGCAGGATGTGAAATTCACGGAGAACGGGCAGCGCCTGGAAATTCCCGATGCGCATTGGAAGACCATGACCGGGAAAGGGAAGTACCGGCTGTTTGTCACCGATCCTGAAGCCGGGCAGGTAACCTGCATCGCCACGATCCGCGAGGAGGGAGGCGCTTTTTCCCCGATTGCCCTGCGCTTGAAAGTCACAAAGGGTCAAATCACAGAAATCGAGGCTTTAGTGACCCGTTCGACGACGCCCGCAGGACCTCCATCCGCCGCAGCGCCTGCGTTTCCAAGTGCCGCGGATTCCTATGAAAAAATGGGAGTGCCCCATCCTGTATATTTGGAAACCATCCCCCCCGCAGAGCGGATGTCCCGTAAAGACCTGATTCGAATCGCAAACATGTATTTTTCCGGCCTGGAGAAAAACGACGGCAAGGCGGAGTACCCCTTCACCGATGATTGCGATCGCTTCGAGGGTGGAATGCAGTCTACCAACGCTCCGCTGCGTGAAGGACAAAAAAGACCGGACCCCAAAACCGCCACCATGTATTCGGCGAACTGGAGCTGTAAAGAGCAGTTTGAATCCGGACTGATGCACTTCGTGTGGCGCATTCGCGATCGCCGGTTTGTCGCTGTAGACCAGGAGCGAGGGATTGTATTCGCCTTTGCATTTTTCGATCATGCGCTCGGCAGCGACCGGACTTTCAAGACTCCGGATGGACGCACCGTGACGGGCGGTCCCACGGACCCATACTCCTGGCAACTCGCGGAGTTGTTTAAAGTCGAGAAAAACAAAATTCGCCGAATCGAGGCGATCATGACGCGCCCGCCGTACGGGATGAACTCCGGTTGGAGCAGCTGGAAAGACGGATTGTCCAGCGAGGCGCGGGATGTGACAATGTCCGAAGGCAAGTAAAATTAGTGCTTCAAGAGTCGGCCGGTGACATGCCTGATGCCGCATTGTTTTTGTTGCACCACCGCGCCCAGAGGGCGCCTTCGGAGTGCGGCAGCTTGCTGCCGCTTTGAGGTTTCCCGCAAACCGCCAAAAGCGGCAGCAAGCTGCCGCACTCCGAAGGCTTCGCCTCACAAAGATTATGCGGCATTCGAAGGACTATGCTGCAACGTGGTTTGATGGTTTATGAAATTGCATTAGCTTTGGAGGTTTTATGAGAAAAGTGCCACTAAGATTTCAAGAATTCAACAAAGAGAATCCCCGGATCGCCGAGGCCTATGAAAACCTTGCCGAAGAATGCCGCAAGTCCGGTTCTCTGAGCGAAAGGGAGCAGTCCCTGGCAAAGCTCGGGATTGCCATCGGGTCCGGGATGGAAGGATCCGTGCACTCCCAGGTTCGCAAAGGATTGGATGCCGGTCTGCGCCCTGACGAGATCCGGCATGCGTTTTTGCTTGCCCTGACGGCGATCGGATTCCCGCGCATGATGGCTGCGCTGACATGGGCGGAGGACATCCTTAAAAAAGAAGAGGGCGGGAAAAAGTAATCCGCGGGAGGAGGCAAAATCATGGGAAAAATATTGCTTGAGCCAAAAGCGGGCCCGTTGCCGATACTGGGTTTCTATCCGACCATTATGATTGGCGTGGATGTCGAAGATAAACCGGATTTCACTACGGTTGCATGGACGGGTGTAGCCGCAAGTGTTCCCCCATCCATCACCATCGCTCTCCAGCACCACCGGCATTCGCTGAAGGGCGTCCGCCGGCACATGGTATTTTCGGTGAACATTCCGTCGGCCGATCTGGTCAAGGAAACCGACTACTGCGGCCTCGCTTCCGGCGCGCGCATCGATAAGGCTGCCGACTGTCACTTCGCGGTATTTTACGGCAAGGTGAAGCATGCGCCCTTCATTGAGCAGTGCCCGATAAATCACGCCTGCGAAGTTGTGCAGATCCTGAATTTGGGAAGTCACGAGCTTATCGTCGGCAAAATCGTGGAATCGCATGTATCGGAAGAATGCCTGACCGACGGCAGACCGGATCCGGCTAAAGTCAATCCGATCCTGTTTGCCGGTTTCGGATATTACACAGTAGGACAGCCTGTCGGAAAGGCGTTTGACTGCGGCAAAGAGATAAACCCGAAGGCCAGGCTGGATACGTTGGAAGAGTTGAAGAGAATGAATGAGAAATAGAATTCAGAATACAGGAGACAGGAGCCAGAAAAACATGTGGGTCGGGGCTTCAGCCCCGACGCATAGCGACTGAACAGAACTAACCACGCGTCGGGGCTGAAGAGACTGTCTCAAAACTCGCATTGGGCGGGCTTACAGCCCTTTTTCTGTATGTCGCTAAATTCCTAGGGCTTCGCCCTAGGCTGGTATAGCGCGCGCCTTCGGCGCTTAAGATGCTGCATAATTATAGGTTTAAAGCGCCGAAGGCGCGAACCATACCAGCCTGGGGCAACGCCCCAGGAAAAGGTCGCAATAGAAAATCAAGGGCTGAAGGCCCGCCCAATGCGAGTTTTGAGACAGTCTCTGAAGCCACGACCCACATGTTTTTGAGCAAGATGCTACACTCCGGCAGCCTTTCGATTTTCTTACAACCTGAACGAGGGAACTATGGCAAAAGAACTGACAGGACAGGTGGCGCTCATAACCGGAGGGGGGCGCGGTTTCGGCAAGGCGATCGCTCTCCGATTTGCGGCCGAAGGAGCCGCGGTGGCGGTTACCGCGCGCACACAGACCGAGCTCGAACAGGCGGTAACGGAAATCCAGGCTGCCGGCGGCAGGGGATTCGCCGTCAGCGGGGATGTGACGCGCCCCGAGGATGTGGCGCATGTGATACGCGCGACGAGGGAACATTTTGGCCCGATAACGTTGTTCGTTAACAACGCCGGAATACCCGGACCGTTTGCTCCGACCTGGGCCGCAGACCCTGCCGAGTGGTGGTTCGCTCAGGAAGTGCATACCCGAGCCTTTTTCATGTTCCTACGAGAGCTTCTGCCGTCCATGATCGAACGCCGCGCCGGCCGCATCATCGCCGTCTCTGCGATAGCCTCGTATAGGGTAGATTTCGCGATGTCGGCCTACTGTGTGGGCAAAACCGCGCAGAATCGACTCGTCCAATTCGTGGCGGCTGAAGTCAAGGAATTCGGCGTCAGCGCTTTCGCTATCGATCCAGGCTTTGTGATTACAGAACTGGCCGAAACAACTATGCGGGATCCGGGCGCACAACGATGGAAGGCCGACATGATTGAGCACTTGAAAGCGCGCAAAGCCGATCCCAATTCTGCTATGGATCTGGAAAGGTGTGCGCAACGATGCGTGGATCTTGCTTCGGGCCGTTACGATGAACTGTCCGGCAGTTATTCGGAACTGAAGGACAACCTGGACGACATGGTGCGCACAGTGCGCGCGGCGCACTAACGAAAAGTATCTTACGGCGATGGGAGGTTCGTATGACAACAGACGAAGAAATTGCTGCTTTAAAATCTCAGGTTGCAGAACTGACGCGCCGCGCGGGCATCCTCGAAGATATTCAGGCCATCCGAACTCTCCATTTCAAATACGGCTACTACATGGATAAGTGGCTGTTTCCCGAGATCGTGGATTTGTTTGCAGAAGACGGTGAAATGTATTTCCTGAATGGCATCTTCAAGGGAAAGCAGGGAATCAGGCGGATGTTCGGCGATGGATTCGGCATTAGCGGTCCGACCTACGGCGTATTGACAGATCACCTGCAGGTGCAGGACATCGTCGATGTGGCGCCCGATCGTAGGACCGCTAAAGGGCGCTTTCGTGTCTTCCTGATGGGCGGCATTCACGAGAGCAAGAAGGAAGCTTCGGGAATTCCCAGCCAGTTCTGGGAAGGCGGCGTTTATGAAAATCTCTATGTACGGGAAAACGGCGTCTGGAAGATCAGGCTGATGAACTACAATCTCGCCTGGCAGGCGGAGTATGAAAAAGGTTGGGGGCATTCCGCCATGAAATTATTGATGGTGTCGCCCTTCACGAAGACGTTTCCCGAAGATCCGCGCGGCCCGGATGAACTCAAGACGGAACCGTTCCGTTTCTGGCCGGAATCGTATCTGGTGCCTTTCCACTACGCGCACCCGGTGACAGGGAAGTAGCTGCGGCCAGGAAATGTCGGTATCGGAATCGCTATCGCTATCGGTATCGGAAATCGCAATCGGTTTTTGTATTCGATTATTGAGAGAAAAACCGATTTCCGATAGCGATTGCGATTCTCGATCCCGATCACCGACGTTCATTGGTACAGAGCTATTATCGGAACAAATCGCGTCGCTATTTCACCGCAGCCTTCAAACCTTTGAGATCGCTTGAAGCCAAGGCCATAATTTCCAGAGCATAATCTAAATTGTGAGCGCTCCGGGAACCGTCTCTTGTGAGGATCGAGAGATTGAACCGCAGATCGTCGAATTTCTTTTTCAGGTTGGCATTCAACAGATTGGGTTTCTCCTTCAAAGCGGCGCTGATTGAATTCACTTCGGCCTGAATAATATCCATTTTTTCTTTGTACTCAGCCTGCCATGCCTGCAACTGTTCCACCCGCGCTTTCCGGTTGTTGTCTTTATGGCAGGCCGTACAGGTATCGACCCTCTTTTCCGACAGATTCGGATCATCCGGCCGGATTACTTTCATGAGGTGATTTCCCCCGGTCATATGACAGGAGATGCAGGGAACCGCGGAGTGTACGCTCCTGGTGTCCTCAACGCCTCTGGCTCCGTTGCCTTTGAGAAAATTCTCCTGTGTGTGACAGGCGGTGCAAATCTTTTCAGGATCCAGGACCAGTCTGCGCGGATGCTCAGTGGTGCGAGGACTATGGCAGGCCAGGCAGGATATTGTATGAAAGGTTTCTTTTTGAGTGCCATCCACCTTGTTGCCCTGAAGTTTGGCGGCAAAACCTTCTGCAGAGTGGCACGCATAGCAATCGGCCGAAGCCATGTTGTTGTTTTTCACCACGCCGATCGCCTTGCTGTGGCCGGAAGCTTCCCACATGCTCTGTTTGTCTTCGTGGCAGGGCTGACAGGAGGTAAAGCTGGTATGGTCCGGTATGACTTTCTTTTCATCGGCCGGAGCAAAGGCGCAAATGCCGGCAATCGCCGCCATGGCCGCGATTGCGAGAGCTATCTTCCGCGTCTTCTTCTGCATCATCGATCAGGTCTCCTTGCACCGCTGATCCGAAATCGGCTCAGCACTCTGTAATCCAGTGATAGTACTCAATCCTTTGCGATTCAATATAACAAATAATCCTGATTTCAAGCGGGTTAAGACATTCTGATTGCTGCAGCTCAAGAGTTGAGGTAAGGTGAGGCATATATTGAATCCGGGAGCCTATGAGAATTTCCGGATAATGATTAACCGCAAAGCACAGGAGGTTTTGTGAGCCTCAATCCGTCAAGAAGACAATTCCTACAAGCGGGACTGGCACTGCCTGCAGTTGGGCTTGTTTCATCGAACAATTTTCAATCGGCGCCGCAAGCGCCTCCCGAAGCTGTTTACAGAAAGCTGGGCAAAACAGGCCTCAAAGTTTCGGGTGTCGGCTATGGTATCGGGTTTGTGCCGATTCCGGAAGTCGTCGCACGCGCCCTTGATATGGGCGTTAATTATTTCGATACGTCTCGCGATTATGCCGACAGCGAAAAAACCTTCTCCGGCGTGATTAAAGGTCGACAGAGAGACAAAATTGTCATTGCCACCAAATCCCCCAACAGAAAAAAGGAAGCCATAATCAAGGATCTGGACACCAGCCTCAAGGAGCTGGGGGTGGATTACGTCGATATCTGGCACCTGCATGCCCGGGATACACCCGCTTCAATTCCGGATGAGGCCATTGAAGCTTTGGAGATCTGCAAAAAATCAGGGAAAGCGCGTTTCATCGGTTTCAGTTGCCACGATATAAATAATATGGTTGATTTCATCATCAAAGCCAAAAAATTTGACGTCATCCAGACCACCTACAGCTATCCGATCGGCGGCATCTATAGGGATGCGGCGATCAAAAAGCTTCATAAGGCTGGGATCGGCATCATAGCGATGAAGGTCCTGGTGGCGCTGACGGGCCTGAATTTAAAGGGCTTTGATAACAAACCCCCAACCCAGGGAGAAGGTCCGCTTGCGGGCATCAAATGGGTTTTAAAGAACCCGGCGATCGGGACCACGGTTCCGCATATGAAGACCATTGCCGAGCTCGAGATGAATTTCCGGGCGATGTCGGAACCGTACACGCCGAAAGACGAAAAGCTGCTGTATGTCATGAACGAACAGATCCGGCCGGATTATTGCCGCATGTGCTATGAATGCAAGGGCCAATGTCCGAAGGGTGTGCCTGTTACGGATGTATTGCGCTTTTTGGCATATCACGACTTCTGCGGCAATTACCATCAGGCGGTTGCGAACTTCAGAGGTCTCGCGCAAGAAGCGCGCGATGTGCGCTGCAGCGATTGTTCCTCATGTGCCATCCAGTGTCCCA
Source organism: uncultured Acidobacteriota bacterium (assembly GCA_963718845.1). Classification (GTDB taxonomy): domain Bacteria; phylum Acidobacteriota; class UBA6911; order UBA6911; family UBA6911; genus UBA6911. Next base: position 108,715 of record CAVRAD010000012.1, on the reverse strand, counting down.
ACGGCGTCCATGTGCAGGATCGGCTGATCCGGGCGCAGCAGCTGCTGGCATAACTCATTTCTTTTTCGAGCCTTGGAGCCCCCGCAAAGGCTCCAAGGTTCGGAGCCTTTGCGAAAAATCCAGGATCAATCCCAATCCGATGTAAGAATTAGGATATGCCATTCCTGTAAACACAAGACCGGCAGCCGATAGGTGAAATAACGCACCCTTTTGGGGAGGTGTCTGCTTATCCGCGAATTCTCACGACTTCCGATAAGTCCCTTTTATCAGAAGTTCCAACGGACTCAACTAGAGAACCAGGGAGGATCCAGGATCAAACAGGCAGTTTCTTCATTTGTTAGTTGATTTACCGAAGCTGATGGGTGTGAAATAATCGTTGTTTCGCTTGTAGCTGATTGATGGTTTTTTGTTTTTGAAATTGATTTCAATAAAGAACAATAGCGTTGATAGGCTTTGTACAAAATGATTACAGAAATCAATGAAAACATTTTTAAGTCATTCCCCGAATTTGAGAGCGAAAGACTTCTTTTCCGTAAATATTTATTGAGCGATGCAAGGGATTTGCTTCTCATCAGGTCTAATGATGATGTGATGAGATTTATGGATGTAGAAAGGTTCGAATCAATCGGTGACGCAGAAAAGTTAATTAACTCAACTGAGGAATCATATAAAAAACAGGAGGGTATTACCTGGGTGATTATTGAAAGACACTCAAATAGTTTTATTGGCTACTTCGGATTCTGGAGAATCATTCCAGAACACTGCCGTGCTGAAATTGGATATGCGCTTAAACGTGAATTCTGGGGCAAAGGATATATGTATGAAACAATAAACAGAATGGTGAGGTTTGGTTTTGAGACTATGAAACTCCACAGCATCGAAGCAAACGTAAATCCTGCAAACGAAAAATCTAAAAGAGTATTGGAAAAAATCGGATTTAAAAAAGAAGCGTATTTCAGAGAGAACTATTTATTCAACAATAAGTTTCTTGACAGCATCATTTATTCTCTGCTTAGAAAAGATTTAATAAGCTAGACAAGTATCCTTCTTCCCCTACATCCGCAACAAGTAGCTTAGCTTCACGAAGAACTGCCGCCCCACGGAAGTGTCCGGCATTCCGGTCCACTGCAGATTGGGTGGCACATACGGATCCAGATGCAAATTCTCATAGATATCGGTGTAGCCTACATACACCGCCGTTCCAGGATGCAGTAGATATGTGAAAAGAAAATCGAGGCCGAACCGTTTCGTGCGCTCGAGATTGACAAGCGAGGAATTGGGCAGGATTGCATTGTAGTCCACGATGGCGCGCAACGAGAATTCCCGGGAGAACTGGTAATTGAACTTTGAGCGAAAGATATGATTGTTGAAAATGCTTGAGGTGTCCGTGTCGGATGTGAGACGGCTATATAAATAGGTTTCATCGATCCGCAAGCGCGAGGATGGCTGGAGCCGTAAGCCGAACGAGCTTTCGAAAGATTTCGCCAGGAAAGGCCGCAGTCCGGGTGCCGGGTAATAGTTTATGCGGTCCCCCCCGCCAACATTTGCCTCCAGAGCAAGCCATTTAAGCCACTCCGAACCGAAATTGACGAATGTGAAGCTTTTGCGGAAATCAATCCCGTCGAAGCGTTCAAAACTCTGCAGGTGCGCGACATACAAATTGGTCATGCGGGTCATTTCCATCATGAAGGATGGATTCACCTTCCAGTCTGTGAGCGTGCCGCGGTAATCCCAGGTTGCGGAACTCACAATGTGCGGGCCATAGCTCACCACGGTGTTTTTTTCGGGCCGCCAAAGCCATCCCATGTCAAATCCTGTTTCCCGCATATCCACGCGCTGGATAAAGCCGAGTTGGGTATAGAAGTTGGGACTCCGGTCCTGATAATAAACGTTCGTGTGGAACTGGCGGCCCGCTCTGCTCAGCCGGATCATCGCGTCGGTCCCGTCATAGTGCATGCCGTTAAGATCGCGAGTTTTACTTCCAACCGCCTGAGCGTTGATGGCCCAGTTCTGGCGAAACTTCAATCGCAGGTCGGCCCCAAATACCCGATTGGAGCTTGGCCCGAAATCCCGGCTGGTGGCCAGGACGCCGATGCGCGATTCCTTCCCGAGTTCGCGGTAAATCCGGAAAACCCCGATGCCGGCCCGGTCTTCGTACCGAGGGTCCTCTTCCGGTTGCATCTTGCCTTCGGCCTGGTCATCCGCAACCAGCGCGCCGAATCCCCATCGGCCCAGTTTGCCGGTCATACGAACCCCGAACTGCGGATCCACGATGCGGCGTGAGAAGAACAGGTTTTCCGGCGTCTGGAAATAGTCGGCATTTTCGATGAAGAAGGGGCGTTTCTCGGGAAAAAAAACTTCGTACCGCTGGTTGACTGTGACCTGCGGCGAATCCGATTCCACCTGGCTGAAGTCCGGGTTGAGGGTCATATCCAATGTTACGGCGTCACGCAAGATCATCTTGGCGTCCACACCCGCACGGGCATCATTTTCGGTGCGATAAGCCAGACCCGCGGCCGCGGGATCCAGAAAACGGTTGGCCGAAAACATGCCGTATGGAATGAATTGGATATTGCGTCCGGGTGATATGTTCTCCAGGCCTGTCAGATGACCGAACTGCCCTGTCCAGCTGGGAAGGAGGCGGCGCGTCACGTAAGGCCAAGTCGAAGATTCATTGTTTCGCAGTATGAATCGGGACAGAAGAATGCCCCATTCCTGCGATGCAGTGTGGGAAAATCGCAGGCTCTTGAATGGGATCGCGATGAAAACCACATACCCTTCGGCTGTGATCTTGCCTTCCGAGTACCAGAGCGTATCGAAACTGTCGTCGTCGGCGTTTTCTGAGTGGATATAATCCATCTGAATTCCATAGGGATTGACCGTAAAGCCAAAATTACGCTGGTGGTCGTGGAAAGTATCGATGGAGACATCGACCCAATCGTCGGTAAAGATTCCCGCATCTCTCCTTGTTATATGAGCCCTGATTTTGGAAGGGTCGTCAATGCAGATGAAGGCAACGTATAAGTTCTTTTGATCATAGGAAAGGTAGGCGGTGGTGGGCTGACTGACAGGATCGCCGTCGCCCGGATCAAACTGGCGAAAATCGGTGATCTTCAGTTCCGCTTCGCGCGGTACATTATCGAGGAAATCCTGCATTTTAGGGGGCCGCGAAACCTTTGGAATACGGCCCGCAGAGGTATCCTGTGCGAAAGCGGTGGAAAGCCCAAAGGCGAAGACGATGGCGGCAAACCACTTGCCATTCAATGTCATAAAAACTCCCGAAAAGACATAAAAGGGGCAGGCTATACGAACCGGCTCGAATTTGGAAATGAAAAGGTTTCCGGATCAATGTCCCCGGTTCAGGATTTCCGGGTGCCCCGGAGTTAACTTCGATATCGCAATCGCGATCGGGACTCGAAACAGAATGAAAAACCGACGCCGATACCGATGCAAAATACCCCTGCAATAAAATCGAATGCGTTCAAGCAGACATATTGCCCTTTATCAGCAGCGGAGTGAGTGCATCAAGAGAAATACGTCTGAGCACCAAGGAAGAGACTTGAAGCCGCACTAAAGTGGCAAGGCAAAAAAAACGGTACCTACCATGAAATGCAAATCGGCATCTCGAAACTCGGTAACAGGGTCGTACGATCCGGGACCCTGCACATGGGAAAGCAAAACGATAACCGTGAAGGAGTGCACAAGCTATGATTCCAAAATCTTTTATAAAATGTTATCGTCAGCAATATGTTGCCTCCTGCTGATTGCTTTCATCAGCGTTAATGAAGAGCTTTTAAAAACAGCGGCGGGTGAAGGTGGCGATGCGGTTGTTTTGTCCAAAGACAACTCTGTTTACAGGGAAGAGAGAAGTAAACAGGGGAAATGCCTTTTCAAGACTCCAACTACCAAGACAGTGGCATATTCAAATTGTCAACCGGCATATCGGAACAGCAATGGGACATACACCCCGGGGCCATGCACCTGGGGAACCCGAACCGTCACGGTGAATGAATGTACTACCTGGGAAAACATAAAGGGCTACGGCTGCTCTATCGGCAGCCAAGGGGCAGTGTGGCGTCTTGATCCCGATTTGCCTAAACGCATTGCAGCGCTAAAAGAGAAAGCTGCATTTGAAGCGCGAGTTGTCAGGGAGAATGCCGAATTTGCGGCAGTAAGCGCTGCTCAGAAAGCTGTGGTTGAATTCAGGGCTGAAAGATTCGTTGCGATCGGGCCTCCGGTTTCCGGCAGCCCCACCCCATTTATGGATAGGGACAAATGGGGCTATCGAGATGAAACCGGCAAGGTCGTCATCCCTCCACGCTTTGAGTACGCCTGGCCATTTTCCGAAGGACTAGCGAGGATCACGGATGGGGAAAAAATAGGTTTTATCGATATGACAGGCACCCTCGTCATCGAAGCGCAGTTTGATGCAGCCACTCAGTTCTCTGAAGGTCTGGCGGCAGTAGGGTTTGGAGAAAAGCTCCTCGAAAAGAAACATGGATACATTAACAAGAAGGGTGAGCTTGTAATTCCGGTCCAATTTGACTCGGCGGCTATTTTTTCCGAGGGATTAGCTGCTGTGGGATTTGGGAAAGGTTTCTTTGATTTAAAATATGGATATATAGACAAGAAGGGTGAACTTGTAATCCCGGCTACATTCACCGGAGCGGATCGCTTTTCCGAAGGTTTGGCCCCCGTGATCGTCGGCGAGTGGGCAGATATGCTCAGCAATAAAAGGCTTGCGGGCTATATTGATAAATCCGGGAAGTTTGAAATAAAACCGGCGTTTTATCAGGCTAGAGCGTTTTCGGAAGGGGTGGCTCCGATCGCGGCCGGAGCTATGTCCAAATATTCCTGGGGCTATTTAAATCTTAAAGATAATCTCTTTATCGAGTTCAAGTATGAAGATGCGGATGTGTTCTCTGATGGATTGGCAAGGGTGAAATTGAACGGCAAGTACGGCTACATTGATCGGACTGGAGATCTTGTTTTTCCGCCTTTGTTCCAGGCTGCTTCCAAATTCGGCAATGGGGTTGCTCGAATTGCCTACGGAGGGAAAGTGGCATTTCTTGACAAATTCGGGATAGCCACCGAGGGAGATGACCTCCAGAAAGCGATCGATGCCCAGTTGGCCATCGCCAGCGTCGACAAGAGTCCGGCTGCCCTGGCGAAGCTTGAAGATCTGATGTATGAGCGCGACCGCAGAAATCTTCCCGCCGTTTTCTATCCCGAAGACGTGGCAACAATCATCGCCGCCCATCCTGCACATGCGCAAGAATTGACCGCTCAGGCGCGCCGCAATAGTGAGGCCAGGGAACAAGCGAAGCTTGAAGAGAAGCGAAAACTCGTCGCAAAGACTAAAGAGGCGCTCCAATCTTCGAATTTCGTTAAGGTTCTACCGGGGACTTTCACCATGGGAGATAAAGTCAGCGGGCCCATTCACCGTGTCACGATAACAAAGGAATTCGAAATTCAGAAGACTGAGGTGATTCAATCCCTATGGGAATCGGTGATGGCTAAAAACCCGAGCGAGTCCAAGGGGCCGGATCTCCCGGTCGAGACGGTTTCCTGGAATGATGTGCAGGAATTCATACGCAGGCTAAATCTGCGGAATGACGGGTTCCTCTATCGCCTTCCAACCGAGGCGGAATGGGAATATTCCTTCCGGGCGGGTTCTGCGAGTGACTCCGCAAGCGGTCTTGATGAGACGGCCTGGTACTTATTAACTGCTGTGGGAAAGATCCATCCGGTAGGGCAAAAGAAACCCAATGCATGGGGGCTTTATGACATGCAAGGGAATGTCAAGGAATGGGTGCAGGATGTGTACGGACCCTATCCAGGGGGTGATACTACCGATCCTGAAGGTGCATTAAAGGGACCCTCTCGCATATACCGTGGCTGTGGTGTGTGGAGCCAGGCAGATCGTTGCAGCGCTGCCGAACGCTTTTCGTCCCTCCCGACATTCGCCGACGACGATCTTGGATTCCGATTGGTGAGAACACCTCGGTAAGGACCGGATTTTCCCTTGATGGTGACAATAGAACCAGGTACGAATATTCTCAACGCTCAGGTTGATCGCGCCAGGGTTTATGCTCCTTATAGGATTGAAGTCTGACTTTGAACTGGGCGCTTTCTTTCGCATCAAGGATTTCGGGAATCAAAGAAATGGCTTTGGTTTGCATCGCAACGGCATCCGTGAATCGTCCTGCTTCGGCATAAGCAGCGGCAAGCGTATCCATGTAAAGGAAGGCATCGACCTTACCTGCAAGCGATAGCGCTCTCTCCCCGTATCCCACAGCCATGAGACCATTCCGAATACCCTCTGCGGGCGCAGTTGCCAGCACCCAAGCCAATCCATTGACGGCTTCAAGAAGATTGGGATCCAGCGCGATGGCCTTTTCGTAATCCATGACTGCTTGTCGATACTCTCCCAAACCATTGTGGCATGCTGCACGGCGCGAATAAGCTACCGATGATTTTGGCACCGCTGCTATGAACGCCCTGTAATCATCTATGCACAGCCGGTATTGGCGCGTGAAATAGTAGATGTCGGCCCGCCCGCCCAGCGCATTGGTATTTTGGGGATCGAAATGCAGCGCCCTGTTATAGTCCACCAGCGCTTTATAGTATTCAGCTTTTCGCTGAAGGCTGGCTCCGCGAAGATAGTAGGCCGATGCCATGTTTGGGTTTAGCTTGATAGCCGCGTCCGATTCCCGGATAGCCGCATCGAAATCGCCTTTTTCATAGAACGCCTTCGCTAATGCCACGCTTAGCTCTGCACTGCCCTGAACTTCTTTGCGATTTGAGGGGAGCTTCGCGTCTTTGTCCTTCTTATCCTGAGGCGTGGCATCCTCGATTTTTTCAAACTGGTCATCGATATCTCCCCAGAACGCGTCGTCATCTCCTGCGCTCTGATCGACCGGGAGTGCGGACGCAGAGCCGCGCTGTACCGTGAAACCAGGAGGCGGAGCCTGGACCTTGGCTTGTGCGACCAGAGCATCCCAGCCCTCATCGCTGCCGTGATAGCTTCGATATCGGGCTTTGCCGTAATTTGCAAAGGTCTGCTCTGCCGCGGGCTGATTTTGCGTTCGAGCCAGTTGGATGGCTCTGCCGATATGCCAAAACCCATTGACATCGATTGGCTGCATTTCCAGTTCAGCTATGCTCAGTTGATAGGCATCCAGCATGTTGTTTGATTCAATTGCCAGAGCTTTCTGATAATAGGTCCTAGCGGCCTCATAGTTTTTTCGAAAGAGCGCATCGTAGGCTGCCCCGCCATACAACATGGCTTCCGCCTGGTTGCGCGCCGCTGCAAATTCGTCATCCGACATGCCGTTCGGCTTCGCCCAGCCGGCGAGAGCTTTAAGTCCTCGCTCCGCATAAGACCCGACTTCAGCAGCGGCCTTGGAGTCATTTTGTTGGGAGGCGAAGCGTTTCACAAAAGTCATGATCGCCAAAGCGCGCACGTGATTGGGATCGGACTTGAGAATTATTTGAGCGAATTCGGCTGCCTTGGCCTGACTGTTGGCCTGCGCGTACGCAAACATAGCTCCTTCGAGTGCGCCGGTTTTGACGATGCTGTTGGGGTATTGACGCACAAAGGCTTCCAATGCGGCGGCTCTTTGCAGCAGGTCGGCGGACTTCAGAGCCGACATATATGCGGTGTATTCGGCTTTATCCTGGATGCCTGGAGTTAAAGCAGCGACCGCAGATTTATTCTCCTTTGCAGGTCCGGGAGAGGCTGCGAGATTTTTTTCCAGGCTTGCGCTATCTCCGCGTTTTGAGATGATCCGGCCCATTTTGTCAAAACGGATGGAGTTTTTTGGTTGGTAAGTATCCTCGCATTCAGCCACACCTTTGGAGAAGTCTTTGCATTTTCCCTTAATCCTAAAAACCGTATTTCCTGTCCTATCCAAGTACGCCGATTCGGTAACACGGTTGGTTGAATATTCTCTGCTCGACATCAGCACGAGCCCTTCATGAAACTGACCAGCGTCACTCCAAGACCATAGGATGTCTAGAATAGCAGCGGTCTTGCCGCGGTTGTCGATGAATAGTACATTTTTTTCATCCACGACGACGGCCAGCCCTTCGGAAAAGGAGAATTCCCGTCGGTATTTTATTGGAATCACGATGGCGCCGGTTTTATCAATGGCACCCCAGAAATCTCCAATCCGCACGTTAGCCAGCCCATCGGAGAATCGTCTTGCTTCCCGATAGGTTGCGGGGATCCGCCATTGTCCGTCCATACCAATGAACCCCCAGAGGTCCCCAGTCTTTGCCATAGACAGCCCATCGGAAAAGTAACCTACTTGTTGGTAGGTTGCGGGGATCCGCCATTGTCCGTCTGTTCCGATGAAGCCCCATTTTTTCGAACTGTCGGCGACAGCTGCCAGTCCCTGAGAATATGCACGACAATCGTTGAATGGTTGAGCAAATACATATGCCAACAAATCTCCCGACTTCTGGATGTAGTTGCAGCCCTGCGGCAACTGGACAACGGCCCTTCCCTCATAAAAATTGAGATCCGGATCGACCGTACTCTCCCATTCCGAATTCATGTAGTTCAGGTTGTTTGACTCGGAGGTAAAGCCATTATAGTCTGTCCATTGGAACCTGACGCCCAACTTGCCCGCAAGTCTGGGAAGCTCCATCAGCACGCGTCCCGTCTTGTCAATGACAGCCAGCTTGCCTCCGTCAAACAAAATGACCCTTCCTCCTGCGCGCTGTTTGGCGAGGCCTCCAAATACCTTCTTCCACTTCAGATAAACCTCCTCGTCATGCACGCGAGAGCCAACAATTACCAATGCATACCCCTCACTATTAAATGGACCGGCCCAGTCAAATTGGGCGGGAATGACCGATTCACCTTTCTCGTTTCGATAGCCGCACTTGCCCCAATACTTAAGCCAGCTCTCCTTCCCCTTGGGCGCGCCCGTGGGTTCATTCACTGCGACAAGCCCTTGCGATAAATCAGATAGTTGCCTGGGTTTGATCTGCGCGAATGTGATGGAAGAATACAGCAGAAGCGCAATCAGAATTCGGCATGCGATTCCCACTTCTCTCCGGAGAAGATGCGCAATGCCGCAGAATTCTTCTGATAGGGCGGGGTAATCCTTGGATGAGAACTTTGCTATTGCATGAGCATGATTAATGCTGATTTGATCTGTCTGCATACGCATCAAACCTCCATAGTAACGCCGGCAAGAGCTGCAGGATGCCTGATTCAGGCAAGCTCCGGCGGAAGGAAAAATTCAATGCTGCTGCCCGGTTCCGGAGCCTGAAGGCGGAATCCCAGGATGAAACCTTGCGATCGGTTGAACAGACCGTAGTCGCGCATCGCCTGTTCAGTAATGCCTTCAGTATCCAGGAACACAAAATGGCGCCGCTCGGCAATCAGCTCCGCGATTATTTTGCGCCCCATGGTCTCTGCCTCCGCCATATAGCTGGGCAGTACCATCGAAAGATCCTCTGGTTCCGTCGACGCGGTTCCGGAAAGGCGGAAGGCGAGCGCTTGAGGACAAACGTACTGGCATCCTGCCGCGGCAAACCAACGCGGAAACAAGGAGAGCGGACGTTCCAGGAATTCGAAACTGTTGTCGATTGTGAAGTGAATAACCAGTCCTCTCTGAGTAGCCAGTTTCATGAGCTTGCCGAACGTAGCGTCGATGAAGTCGCGATGATGGTCATCCCAGATGGTCGCTTTGAGCGCGCTTCTGTAGATGTGATCGATGGCTGTAATTGCCAGCTCTGCAAAAGCTCGATCCTGCAAGGGCAGCGTGTAGCTTTCAACTAATTCGCCGAGCGTCTCAAGTGCGAGCGTTCGCTGGCCAGACTCGAGCTCAGCCAGGCGATGTGAAAACTCTTCAATGGCCGAGATGTCTGAATTCCAATAGCTAAGAGGATCCTGAACATGCCAAACAATGCCGGTTCCGCTTGCGTCCGATCCGCTGTGTGTTGTCATAGGTTTACCTCCGCAACAGGAATAGGTGGAAAAGGCGGCGAAATTGTCTGGTGATGCTTTGAGTCAAGTCACCATAAACCTCTGATTGGGGACATTAGGCCAAATATCTCTATGCGTGCGAAATTTGTTGTGCATCAGAGTGACTGCTTGGATTCTACTCTGATATGATCGCCCAAATCACTCTATTTTTGGTGCATAGCAGGGGGCTTTTCCAGGAAGGCAGGGGCCTCTGGGTCACGCACCAAAAATTCAATGCTCAAGAGAAACGTGTATCAAAAAGCCATTTTCAGCAACAGGATACCGATGTTTCCCATAATCGCATTATGATCCCAAAATTGTCCTGGAGAGTCGGGAAGGCGGATGAGAGAATTGAGAGGCTATTGCGGTTGTGCCTGCAGGGCGCCTGAGCACCCCATCACGGACCGGTTTTAGATTATGTTTCGGAAAGGCCGGTTTTTCTGAAGCTGACTGCGGCTTGACAGGAAAAGGATTTAAAGAAACGCTGCCGTTACTTCCTATTGGCCCGGAGTGTGATGTTATGTTGAAGACTGCAGCCGCTATCCTGCGCGACGCAATGCGGGATCTTCGCCAGTGCTGGAGAGATCTGGCGTACGCCGATGTCGTCTGGAAGGCAATGGCATTTCTGCTTCTGACGCCGGGCACGTACCTGCTGATGCGCTGGCTCGTCCTCCGTCATTCGGGAGGTGTGGTTGCGGATGCGGAGATCGCTCTCGCGCTTTTCACCACGGCTCCTGGCATCCTCGGCCTCATTTTGGGAATCCTGCTCATCGTCGGTGTGACCGCACTCGAGACGGCGAGCCTGATGGCGATCGGGATGGCTCGGGCGCAGGGGAAGCGTCTTGACGCGCGGCGATCTCTCCTCTTCGCGTTCGCCCGCGCACCGCGAGTGCTCGCACTGACAGGGCACATAGTTGTGCGTCTTCTTGCAGGCTTTGTGCCGTTCGCGATCGCGGGAGGCGTTGTCTATTTTCTGTTCCTCCGGACTCACGACATCAACTTCTACCTGTCGAAGAAACCCCCGGCATTCTGGGCCGCGGCAGGCATCGTTGCGATCCTTGCGGTCATATTGACGGTGCTTCTCGTGCAGACGATCGCGCGATGGGCTCTTTCTCTGCCGCTGGTCCTGTTCGAAAACGTCCATCCCCGGCGCGCGCTCGGGGAGAGCCGGCGGCGCTCTGCCCGTCATCGCAGCGCGATCATCGCGACGCTCGTAGTGTGGGCGGCGATCGGCCTCGTCGCACTGGCGATTGCCGCGTTGCTCCCGAATGCCGTCGGGCGCGCGCTCGCCCCGCAGTTTGCCGGCTCGCTTTCGGGCATCGTGTTCTTCGTGATGGCGCTCGCGATTGTTGCAGGCCTGCTTGGTCTGGCCGTCGGCATCTTCAACGTCTCGCTCTTTTCTCTCCTTCTCGGCCGCGCCTTTCTCAGTGTCGGCGAGCCACGGCAGCTTCGTATTCCGAGCCAGGAGGATGGGGAAACGGGAGACGAGCGGCTGCGGTTCCGTCGACGGATCCTGGCCGTGGCAGCCGTGGTGACAGGTATGGCCCTTGTCGTCATCGTGGTTCTCAGACTGATTCCGGCTCGCGCGATCCAGCCGGTGGCGGTGTTCGCGCACCGCGGCGCGTCTCTTGCGGCGCCCGAGAACACTCTGGCGGCATTTCGCCTCGCGGTCGAGCAGGGGGCCGACTACGTCGAGCTCGACGTGCAGGAGTCGAAGGATGGCGACGTTCTCGTCGTGCACGACAGTGATCTGATGAAGCTGGGCGGATGGCCGACGAAGATCTGGGATGCAACCACCGCAGAGCTGCGGTCGGTCGACATCGGGAGCCGTGTCGGCCCGCAGTTCGCCGGGGAACGCGTGCCGATGCTCGCCGAGGCGCTTGCTGTCTGCAAGGGGCGCGCGCGCGTGGACGTTGAGCTGAAGTCGTACGGGCATAACGATCGGCTTGAGGAAAAGGTCGTCGAGATCGTCGAGGCTGAGGGAATGGCCGACGACTGCGTCTTCGTGTCGCTCGATCACGACATGGTCCGTACGATGAAAGCGCTGCGGCCGAAGTGGCGTGTGGGCGTGCTCGCCGCGAAGGCGATCGGGGACCTGACGACGGTTGACGCCGACTTCGTCGCGGTCCAGTCGAAGATGGCTACGTATCGGTTCGTCAGGCACGCACACCGCGCGGGGCGGGAGGTCTACGTATGGACTGTCGACGACCCTGCCTGGATGCTCGCGATGATGAGCCGGGGCGTCGACGGCCTGATCACTAACAAGCCCGACGTTGCCCGCCTCGCGGTGAAGCGCCGCGCCGCGATGAGCGACGCCCAGCGGATTCTTGTCGCGCTCCTGGTGCGGACAGGAGCCAGCACCGAATCTCTCAAGGCCGAGGATGCGCTCGGACCGTGAAGGCCAGGGGCTTCCAACCTGCCTAATTTCAATTGGTTACTGTATGTTTCTTGCGGTTGTGGTAGCGACGGGTGGAATCGGACCACTGACCTTGGGATTATGAATATAACCCGAAATTGGCCCGCCCTTCTCTATCAAGCATTTGGCCTGGATTACGAAGTTGGCCGCGCAGCGGCCGAGGTGAATTTAGGCTGGCCTTTCAAGGCCGGCACAGGATGAGACATGGATAGTGCGTCGCGGCAGCGACGCTTGATTTGAGACCGTCTCAAATCAACCGTCGCTGCCGCGACGGACATTGATTGCTTCAAATATCCCCGGCCTTGAAAGGCCGGGCTAAAATCATCCGGTCGCTGCGCGACCTATGTTTTACGAGCTAAACAATTTATATCAAGACATGAAATACCAATTTCGGAATCGAGGTTTAGATCGACTTTGATCCGCCTTGTTCTACGGTTTTCCACCATATTTTGCGAGTTCTGTCCCCAAGGTTTTTCAGTTCAGCTTACGAGTATAATGATGGAAGGATACGAGGAGGGAAATGCATGTTCAGAAAGATAATTTCTCAAGGTTTTGGGATGATATTTTTTGTTTTAATGGCAGGAGTTCCTATGGCGGCAGATCAATATCAAATGTTGTTTGACTTCGGTAAAACCGATTTAGCCAATGAATGGCAAACAGTCAACGATGGTGTGATGGGTGGCATCTCCCAGGGCCAGATCAAGATCACTACAGAGAATACGATGGAATTTTTCGGTGGGCTTTCTTTGGAAAATAATGGCGGCTTTGCCTCCTTTCGCTCCACCCCCAAAAATCTAAAACTCAAAAAGGGAGATACCCTTGTGCTTCGAGCCCGAGGAGATGGCCGCGAATACAGCCTGAACCTATACACTCAAAGACGTTTGACCGCTTTTTCCTACCGGGCCATGTTTACAGCGAAAAAGGATGAATGGATTGAAGTCCGTATCCCAATGGACAAATTTGTGGCAACATCTTATGGACAAGTGGTAAATGATTCGCCACTCGACCCGAAAGAGATCGATGGCCTTGGAATCCTGCTGGGCGACAAAAAACCGGGAAGCTTTAAGCTTGAGATTGAATGGATAAAAGTAATTAAATCTGAGTAGCGCCGGGAATTATGCTGAAGGCGGCTATCGTCGCTATGCTAATATCCCGGGAAAAGACCTGGCAGGTGGAGTGTTCAAGCCGGTTGCTCTACCCGGAAAGTAGTCAGCAATTGTATGGCAAAAAAGCTCAATAAATATTTTGTCGGTGAATGCTATTTCTTATCCTTGAATATTTTGTATCCGTAATCAACCAAATGAGGAGCTGGACATGTCTAATGAAGAAAGCAAGTGCCCGGTAACGGGCAAAACGAGCACGCCCATTGCCGGCGGCGGAACGTCAACCCGTGATTGGTGGCCCAACCAGTTGAATCTCATGATTCTTCATCAGCACTCTCCCGCAAGCAATCCGATGGGCGAGGATTTCAACTACGCGGAGGAATTCAAGAAACTCGACCTGACGGCCTTGAAGAAGGACCTGTATGCATTGATGACCGACTCGCAGGACTGGTGGCCGGCGGACTGGGGTCACTACGGGGGGCTTTTCATCCGGATGGCATGGCACAGCGCAGGCACCTACCGCACAGGCGACGGCCGCGGCGGCGCAGGGTCCGGCACCCAGCGCTTTGCACCACTCAACAGCTGGCCCGACAACGTGAATCTTGACAAGGCACGCCGTCTGCTCTGGCCGATCAAACAGAAATACGGCAAAAAGATTTCCTGGGCCGATCTCATGATCCTCGCGGGCAACTGCGCTCTGGAGTCGATGGGCTTCAAAACCTTCGGCTTCGGCGGCGGGCGCGAGGACGTATGGGAGCCGGAAGAGGATATCTATTGGGGCTCCGAGAAGGAATGGCTGGCTACGAGTGACAAGCCCATGAGCCGTTACACCGGCGACCGCAATCTCGAAAGACCGCTCGCCGCCGTGCAGATGGGACTGATCTACGTAAACCCGGAAGGCCCGGACGGCAACCCGGATCCGGTCGCTTCCGGCCGTGACGTTCGCGAGACCTTCGCGCGCATGGCCATGAACGACGAGGAGACGGTTGCGCTTATTATCGGAGGCCACACTTTCGGCAAAGCGCACGGTGCCGGCGATCCGGCCCTGGTCGGTCCTGTGCCCGAAGCCGCCGGCATCGAAGAACAGGGTCTCGGGTGGAAGAGCAGTTTCCGCAGCGGCAAGGGCGGCGATGCGATCGGCAGCGGCATTGAGGGCGCCTGGAAACCGAATCCTACTAAATGGGACATGGGCTACCTGAAAGTGTTGTTTAAATACGAGTGGGAGCTGGTCAAGAGCCCGGCCGGCGCGAATCAGTGGCTGGCCAAGAACGTGGCCGAAGAAGATTTGGTGGTTGACGCGCACAATCCGTCGAAGAAGAACCGGCCGATGATGACCACGGCGGACCTTTCTCTCCGCTTTGACCCAATCTACGAGCCGATCGCGCGGCGCTACCAGCAGAACCCCGAGCAACTCGCGGATGCCTTCGCCAGAGCCTGGTTTAAGCTGACCCACCGCGATATGGGGCCCCGCTCGCGCTATCTCGGTCCGGAGGTTCCGGCAGAGGAGCTGATCTGGCAGGATCCGGTGCCGGCGGTCGACCATGCGTTGATCGACAAGAAGGATATCACTGCACTTAAGACAAAAATCCTCGCTTCCCGGCTGTCCATCTCCCAACTGGTTTCAACTGCATGGGCGTCTGCATCCACGTTCCGTGGTTCCGATAAGCGCGGCGGCGCGAACGGAGCGCGCATCTGTCTTGCGCCGCAGAAGGATTGGGAAGTGAACCAGCCGGCTCAACTGACGTCAGTGCTGCAGACTCTCGAGAAAGTCCAAAAGGATTTCAACAGCGCGCAGACTGGCGGAAAGAAGGTGTCGCTTGCCGACATAATCGTTCTGGGCGGATGTGCCGGCATTGAGAAAGCCGCGAAGAAGGCCGGTTGCAAGGTGAAGGTTCCCTTCACGCCTGGACGCACGGATGCGTCTCAGGAGCATACCGATCCGTGGTCCTTTGCCGTATTAGCGCCGGCTGCAGACGGGTTCCGCAACTACATGAAAACCAAGTACACTGTATCGGCAGAGGAATTGCTGGTCGATCGGGCGCAGTTGCTGACGTTGACGGCTCCCGAGATGACGGTTCTTGTCGGCGGCATGCGCGTCTTGAATACAAACTTTGGTCAGTCCCGGCATGGCGTCTTCACCAAACGTCCGGGGACGCTCACAAATGATTTCTTCGTGAATCTGCTCGACATGGGCACGACGTGGAAGGCAACGTCGGAAGGCGAAGGCGTGTTCGAAGGCCGTGATCGTGAAACCGGAGAACTCAAGTGGACCGGCACGCGTGTCGACCTCATCTTCGGTTCGAATTCCCAGCTGCGGGCTTTGGCAGAAGTCTATGCAAGCGAGGACTCCCAGGAGAAGTTCCTGAATGATTTTATTGCGGCGTGGAATAAGGTAATGAACCTTGATCGCTTCGACCTCGCCTGATCCTGAAGTTCGTATCGTTTTTGAGTAGCATGAGAATTTCTCGAGTCCCAAAGAGACGATAGAAAAAATCCAGGGATGAGCGGCTCGTCGAAGACGGGCTAGGCTAATCCCTGGTAGGACATGGCATCAGAAGGAGCCCTGAAAGGGCGGCGCAGTCTGCATCGCCCTTTCAGGGCTCAAAAGGAGCAAACAACAACGGCGGCCACTGTGCCCGACTACACTTGCAGCAAAACTTGCAGCTCCCCGTCCCCTGATATTTCCCATCGCGTTTGTGTCAGTTTGCCTAGAAAGTGCAGGTCGTGACTGACGAGCACCAGCGCCGAGACACACTCGGCGAGCGCAGCCTCCAGGCACTCGATGGAGGGCAGATCCAGGTGGTTGGTGGGTTCGTCCATTACTATGAGCCACGGGCGGCGCGCCACGCCGAGCGCCAGGAGCAGCTTGCGGAGTTCTCCGGGGCTTGGCTCGTCGGTCTCCAAAAGCCGCTCCGGACGCGAGCCCAGGCAGCTTACGAAGGTCATTACCGGAGCAAGTTCCCACCGGGCGAGCGCCCGGGCATCGCCCAATATCCGGCGCGAGGCAGCCAGGTCTATCTCCTGGGGGATGTAGACGAACCGGCCGGGCGGCAGATCGAGGTGTTCGACCATGCGCCGAATCAGCGTGCTCTTGCCCGCACCGTTGGGACCGACCACGCCGATGCGGTCTTCCGGACCGACGGCCAGGTTGGGGAACACCAGTCGCCGGTGCGCGCCGAGCGGCAGCTCTCCGGCCGACAGGCGAATAAGAAAGTCGCGCTGGGAACGCTCGCCGTGCAGTTCCACGCCCAGCCGATACTCCTTTGTCACCCTGATGCCCGCGAGCTTCTCCTCGGCCTGGCACACGCGCCCGTGTATCTGGCGAAGTAGTTGGCCGGCGTGGGTGTCCTTGCCAGTATACATGGCCCGGTTCACGCGGAACCTCGAGTCGACGTCCCAACGCGCCAGCCCCCGCTTCGAGACCCTCCGGTCGGAACCGGCTGCTGCCCTGGCCCGGTCCTGGGCTTCGGCCCGGAGGCGTCCCGCCTCCCGCTTGGCATCCTCCCGGGCGACGTGCTGGCTCTCCCGCTCGGCGCGCCGGAGCTCGGCGGTTTTCGAGTAGCCGCCTGGCCTCATGACGGCTTTCGGCGGATCGAGCATCAGACACTGCCGGCAGAGGCTATCCAGGAGTTCGCGATCGTGGCTGACCAGCAAGCCAACGCCTCGATACTCGCAAAGAGCTGAGATGAGCATCTTGCGTGCGTCTGAATCGATGTGATTTGTCGGCTCATCCAGCGCCAGCACATCCGGTTTCTGCCAAATCGCTACCGCAATCTGCGCCCTTTTTCGCTCGCCGGAGCTGAGAGAATCCCATCGGCTCGCCCAGTCGCTCTCGATTCGCAGTTGCCCTTTTAGCCGGCAGGCGAATGTGTCTTTCTGCTCAATTAGTGAAGGAAGCAGCACAGGCAAATGATCCGTACGCTGTGCGCAGTAGAGCGCATGCCTCGGCGACCGGATGCCGCCTTTTACAGGGTCGAGCAGACCGCAGGCTAATTTCAGAACCGTCGTTTTTCCTGCTCCGTTTGCCCCAACAATGCCGGTCCAGCCTGACGGGAAACTGGCACTGAGATCCTGTAGTAGCGGGTCCGGCATGGACTCATAGCGATAGGAAATCCTTTCGAATAATACGAACTCTTGCGTCATGCACTCCTCCCATGTTTCGTTGCGGAGTGGTATGGTGCCTGATCAGATCAGTATGGAATTTTGCACTGGATGATTGGAACACTCCGCGCGACAACGCAACCAGACCACGCCGGCTCATCGGCTGGTGCCGGAAATAATTGACGTTGGCTGAATGGATGTCAGTTCCGCATGGGAATTCCTCTTCTTGAGGATAAGTATATTTCCATATTGGATGCCATGCAAGTCATTCCGGGAGGAATTGGGGCAATTGTAAACTGACACCAATTATTCCATATTGACAAGTCAAGCGCTCCAGAATATCAAGGTAGCATTCCGAACATATCGGGATTCAGTAGTTTATACAGTTCTATGATTTTACCTCGCGGAACAGGATTGAGGTTTGCCGCATGGCCATTGCAGTCGTTGGGATGATGGATGAGCGAGAAGAAGCCCTCAGGCTCATTAAAGACCAGGTCGAACTGCGGGGGCACAAGACTCTGATGATCGATATCAGCATTGGGACCGGCGCGATCATCCCTTCGCTTAAGGCCGATGTGAGCTGCAGCGAGCTGGCCCAATTGGGAGGCGGCCCCGCCGAAGGTGTTGCTGCGATGCTCATGGGACAGAGAGAGAGGGCCATTTCCATTATGGCCGCGGGACTGACGAAAAAGATCGCCGCCCTGCATGCAGGTGGCGATCTTCAAGGGATCCTCGCCATCTCGGGCATGACCGGCGCTCTCATCGCTCTGCCTGCCATGAAAGCCTTACCCTTCGGCGTCCCGAAGCTTATTATTTCCAGCGCGGTCGCATTGCCCATTCATGCCGAGCTGTTCGCCAAATATTTCGCCGTCAAAGATATCACCGTGATGCACGCCGTCGTGGATACGGTGGGAATGAATACCCTGGTTCAGACGCTCGCCCTCAATGGCGCCAACGCCATTTCCGGCATGGTGGAGACGGGCAGGGTTGCGCCGCTCAAAAAAAAGCCATCCATCGCGATTACAGAATTCGGCTTCTGCGACAAGGGCGCGCATTACCTGCGGGAACTTCTGGAAGAGGATTTTGAGATTGTATCGTTTCACGCCACCGGGTTGGGCGATCAGGCAGCCATGGAGCTTGTTCCCCAGGGGATTTTCAAAGCCTTCATCGATCTTGTCCCCGGCGCCTTCAGCGAATATCTGCTGGGCGGGAATCGGGGAATCTCAGGGCCCGGCCGCCTGGATATCGCTTCAAAGATGCCGATCCCCTATATTTTTTGTCCGGGAGGCTTCGACATCATCAGCTGCGGCCCGATTGAACGAAAAGACAAGGCCGATCCACTCTGGACATCGAGAAAACTCGCGGAACGAAAATTGTATGTGCAGGAGTCTCCAAGAGTGCAGGCCAGGCTGAGCGCCGAAGAAATGAGCTTCATAGCGACCGCGGCCGCTGAAAGACTGAATGGATATACGCACAAGAAAAGGGTCAAAATCGTCATTCCCCGCAGAGGTTTCTCTTCTCTGAGCGCAGAGGGATGCCCCTTGTATGATCCTGATTCTGATCGGGCCTTTGGCACTGCCATAAAGAAGAGCATTGACCCTGCCATCGATGTCATCGAAGTGGATGCGGAGATCAATAGCCGGGCATTTGCGGCGCCGTCGTGCGCGCGCTGTCGGAGGCACAGGAGGAGATTCGGAGGTTGACGGATTCATGAGCAAGATCGAATTTGTGGATCAGACCATTCGGGATGCCCAGCAGAGCCTCTGGGGATTGATGATGCGGACCGATCACATCATCCCCATTGCGGAAATGATGGATAGGGTCGGCTATCGGGCCATCGCGACCGTAGGTTCCCAGGCTTTTACCATCCAGGTGCGCAATCACAACGAAGATCCCTGGGAGAGAATCCGGACTCTTTCAAAACTCATGCCCCGCACCAGCCTGCGCGGCTCGTACCAGACGGCAAGCCTTTCCTCCTTTGACCTCAGCACGCCGCGCAACATCATTTCCCTCTGGATCAAACGATCCATCGCCAACGGGATCAAAAGCTTCTGGATTTGCGACTATCAGGAAAATGTCGAGAGGTTCCGCTACTTCGCGCACATAGCAAAAGCGGAAGGGGCCGAGGTCGTCACGGCTTTGATGTACACCTCCAGTCCTGCACATACGGACGAGCACTGGGCGCAGAAATCCAGGCTGATCGCATCGACAAAGGATTGCGTGGACCGGATCATGATTGAGGATGCGTCCGGGAGTCATCACGCCGGAACGCACGCGGGAACTGATTTCCACCGTTCAACGGAACTGCGAGGGAATCCCGCTCGAGTTTCACTGCCACTGCAATTCAGGACTCGCCCCGCTGTGCTATCTGGAAGCCATTCAGGCCGGCGTTACGACGGTGCATACGGCGGTCGCCCCTCTGGCTAACGGGACTTCGCTGCCGTCGACGGAGAGCATTTTGAAAAACGCACGCCGGCTTGGATTTACGTCGGATCTTGATGAAGACGCGCTCGCGGCCGTTTCGTCCCACTTCAGAAAAATTGCCGAAAAGGAGAATCTGCCGGTCGGGGTGCCCAGAGAATACGATCTTTTTCATTTTGAGCACCAGGTCCCCGGCGGCATGATGACCAACCTGACACGACAGCTCAGGGAATTGGGCATGGCGCATCGGCTGGACGAAATCCTCCAGGAAGTCGTTCAAGTCCGCAAGGAATTCGGATATCCGGTGATGGCCACGCCCTACTCTCAGATTGTGGGCGTTCAGGCAGTCGAGAATGTGGTTTCAGGTGAGCGGTATAAAAAAATACCGGATGAAACCATCAAATACGCGCTGCAGCTCTACGGGCCGCCGGTTGTTCCCGTCGATTCAAACGTCATGGACAGGATCATGAGCTTGCCGAGGACAAAAGAATTTCTCAATTGGAAGCCCGAAGGATATCTGAAATCGATCGAAGAGCTGCGCCAGGAGATCGGCCCGGAGCTTGTCGGACGATGATCTTCTGCTTAAAATCCTGATTCCGGGAAAACCGCTCAGAAAAGCTGATACAGGGAAACAGGCCCCGGTTGCCTCAGCACTTCCATCTGCGCAAGCCGCACCTTTGCCGAGCGAATTCAGCGTGGAGGTGGATGGCGAGATCTTTAATGTGAAGATCCTGCCGCGCCGGAATGAGATCGAAGAAATCGCCGCGACAAAAACGCAGGAGCCGGCGAAATTGCCCGAAGGAGCCGTTGTATGCGACATGGCGGGGCTGGTGCTTTCGTTGGAAGTGAAAGCGGGCGACGTTGTCCGGCAAGGCGATCCGCTTGCGGTTATTGAAGCAATGAAAATGCGCAGACCGGTGCACGCACCGCGGAGCGGAGTAGTGAGGGAGATTCTGGCAAGGGAAGGCGAAATCATCGATGCCGGCACCGTCCTGATGGTTTTAGTGTAGGATTTCTTAAATGATCAGAAAAATTCTCATAGCCAATCGCGGTGAAATTGCTGTTCGCGTCATGCGGGCGTGCCGTGAGATGGGGATTGCTTCCGTCGCCGTGTTTTCAGAAGCGGATAAAGATGCATTGTTCGCGAAGTATGCCGACGAGGCGTATCCAATCGGCCCCGCGCCTGCCAGCCAAAGCTATCTCAACATTTCGAAGGTAATTGAGACGGCCCGCGAATGCGGCGCCGACGCGATTCATCCCGGTTACGGATTTCTCGCGGAAAATCCCGGATTCGCCTCTGCCTGCGAGAGTGCAGACATCAAGTTCATAGGGCCTTCGAGCCGCGTTCTCGAACTCGTGGGCGACAAAGTCGCCGCTAGACTTGAGATGAGCGAGGCCGGTGTCCCTGTCGTGCCGGGCGAAAAATGAATGCATTGCAGACTTTGACCATGCAAGGAGTGTGGCCGCGGAAATCGGATATCCGGTGATCATCAAACCCTCCGGAGGCGGAGGCGGGATCGGAATGACGATCGTGGCGGACGAAAAGGAACTGCTAAAAGCACTCGAATCCGCCCAGGCAATTGCGAAGACAACCTTCGGTCTTGGCGATGTCTATATTGAAAAGTATCTGCTCCACCCGCGCCATATTGAATTTCAGATTCTGGGAGATGCGTACGGGAACGTCGTCCACCTGGGCGAAAGGGAGTGTTCCATCCAGCGGAGGCATCAAAAGCTGATCGAGGAGTCCCCATCCACTGCGCTCACCCCGGCCATGCGCGCAAGCATGGGGGAGGTGGCGGTGAATGCCGCCAGGCGGGTCGGATATGAAGGGGCCGGAACGGTAGAGTTTTTGTTTTCGGAAGGGAAGTTCTATTTTCTTGAAGTAAACGCACGCATCCAGGTCGAGCACCCTGTAACGGAGATGGTCACCGGAATAGACATAGTGAAGGAGCAGATAAAAATCGCTTCAGGCTTGCCGCTAACCATCCGGCAGGAGGACATACGGAGCAACGGGTGCGCTATAGAATGCAGGATCAACGCCGAGGATCCTTTGAACGGATTTGTTCCCGCTCCCGGCATAATCAAAGCCTATCATCCTCCGGGAGGCTCCGGGATCCGGGTGGACAGCGGAGCTTTTAGCTCCTGCACCATACCGGCGTTTTACGATCCGCTGATATCGAAACTGATCGCATGGGGAAGAGACCGGGATGAAGCAATCCGGAGAATGCGCCGGGCGCTGTACGAATATGTGATTACAGGCATCAGGAACAATATTCCTTTTCACCAGGCGATCATGGGGAACGAGCGCTTTATGAGGGGGGATTTGTCGACGGACTTCATCGACAGCGAAGTCACACTGAGCGATGACATGAAACGGATCGTGGAAGAGCAGAAGCCGCTGCAGGATAAGTTGTCGCATTTTTGCGATGATAAAAGGAAAATAGTTGCGGCTATTGCAGCAGCAGCAATAGCCCGCAGGCATGATACCTCCTAGTTCTTTGGAGGCGAAGCCTTCGGAGTGCGGCAGCTTGCTGCCGCTTTTGAGGTTTCCCGTTTCCCATTGATATCCTGCGTTCGAAACGGGGAATCCGGAAACCGCAAACGCGTAAACTGCAAAAGCGGCAGCGAGCTGCCGCACTCCGAAGGCGCCCTGCGGGCGCAAAAAAGGGGGTGAATCCGGTGGGAGAGCAAATGGAAAACCGGCCGAAAGTGCTGATGATCATCACGCTGGACACAAAAGAAGTCGAGGCACGATACCTGAGGAAATGCCTCGAAGACAGCGGATTGGAGGTATATCACCTGGACGCCAGCATCCGCCGCGCCGTCGATGCCGGCGCCGATATCACTCCCGACCAGATCGCCGCTGCGGCAGGCAAAACCATGTCGGAGGTTCGCGCCCTGAATCACGAGGGCAAGTGCCTGGAAATCATGATCCAGGGCGCGATCCCTGTGCGCACGCGCTGGACCAGCGCGTCGGGCTCAGCGGAATTATCGGCGCGGGCGGATCACTGGGAACCGCTCTTTGCACGGCGGTCATGGGAACGTTTCCGTTCGGCTTGCCGAAAGTGATGATTTCGACGATGGCATCCGGTAATACCAGGCCGTTTGTAGGGACCAAGGACATTGTTTTGGTCCACTCCGTTTGCGATATCCTGGGTTTGAATACCGTGACGCGGCGCGTATTTCAGAACAGTGCCCTGGCGCTGGCCGGCATGGCGCATGGATACAAACCATGCGTATCTTCGGGCAAGCCCCTGGTCATGATTTCCACGCTAAGCATAACCGAAAAATGCTGCCTCGCAATTCGCAAGGCCGTCGAGCAGCGGGGATTTGAGGTGATGGTCTTCCATACATCGGGCAATGGCGGCGCCGCATGGACGAAATCATCCGGGATCAGGAGGTCTCCGTTGTGGTCAATCTGTCGCTGATTGAGGTCAGCGACTATCTCAGCCACGGTCTGTTCAGCGGAGGGCCGGACCGATGCAAGGCGTCTCTGGAAAAAGGCATCCCGACAATTTTTGCGCCGGGGAACATTGATATCACTGTCGCCGGTCCGGTTGAGGACGCAAAAAAGCGGTATCCCGACAGGCGCTACCATGTGCATAACCCTTCCCTGACCGCGGTGAGATCGGGAGCAGAGGAATTCAAACGCGTTGCGGAGCACATGGCAGGGCTAATCAAAGAGGCGAAGGGACCCGTCGCTTTCTTTGTCCCGCTGCTTGGTTTTTCCGATCACGACAGCGAACATGGCCATTTGCACGATCTCTCGCTGCCGCCGGTTTTCGCGGAGCATTTGAAGAAGGTCATGCCCCCGGGCGTGCCTGTGGTGGAAGTCCCTTGCCACATCAACGACGAAGCCTTTGCCAATAAGATCATCGAGCAGGTAGTCGCATTTCAGAAATAAGGCCTGGAACTTCCGGTCGTCCCGCCTTATGCCCCATGCTTTTTGCAAGGCGAAAGCTTGCTGCCGCTTTCAATAAAGAGGTGAAAAACGCGGATTTTGATCGTTTGTTTAAAGCGGCAGCAAGCTGCCGCACTCCAAGGCGCCCTGCGGGCGCAAAAAATATGCGGCATAAGCCGAGACGCCGGCGTTCCCAGGATAAAATCGTTTTGAAATTGTTATTATGTGGTTTGAATGCATCCTTATTTGTTATTCTGGGTCATCATGACTCCCTTTTCTGATCTTAAAACAGACGGAGTGTAGCTTAGAGTACGTTTGCGAGGAGGAGACTGCTGTATGGCCGAATTCACGAAAGCCGAAGGTAAAAAGAAAGTTTTGCGGCGCGAATTTCTAACCGGAAGTGGCGTAGCCCTTGCAGCTGGCGCCCTTGCGGTAAGCGCTACGGAATCTGCGGCTGCAGTATTGACGCAGACACCGGCGCCGACGGCAAAGCCGTCCTATGAAGCGTCGACCGGATATATTGTCTACGACAGCAGGCTGTGTCTTGGCTGTCAGAGCTGCATGTTCGCCTGTTCTACGACTCATGAAGGAGTGGCGAATCCTTCGCTCTCCAGGATACAAATCATTCGTGACGCTCCGTCATTTACAAAATATCCCTATGACATTGTCATGTCCGTGTGCCGGCAATGCGTCTCGCCGCTGTGCGTCCAGAATTGTCCGACGGGCGCCTGCCACGTGGATGCAGCCAACGGCAATGTCAGGAGGATCGACCAATCGAAATGCATCGGATGCAAGCGATGCATCAACTCCTGCCCGCAAAGGCCTCACCGAACGATCTGGAATTCGGCGAAAAAGAAATCCACCAAATGCGACCTGTGCGCCGACGCGCCCTACTGGAGTCAACAGGGTGGTCCTGGCGGCAAGCAAGCCTGCGTAGAAACGTGTGCGGCCAAGGCGCTCAAGCTGGTGAAAGAAGCTCCTTCGCAATTGGATGTAGCCGGATATGACGTCAATCTGGCGCCGCCGGCAAAGGCATTCCCCAAAATGGCCCCGAAACCGGCGCCGAAGGAAGGAGCATAAAAATGACATATGGATATGCAGGAAAGATACTGAAGATAAACCTGACAACCAAAGAGATCAGCCGGCTCGATACTGCCCAATATGAGGAGTTCGGAGGCGGTACCGGGATAGGCGCCGCCATATTCTGGGATTTGGCCGTCGCGCCCGGCGATTGGGATTTGCAGGATGCCTTTGATCCGAAAAATGTGATTTCGTTGATGACAGGGCCTTTGGCCGCGACAGGAGTTCCGGGCGCCGGAAGGACAAGCATCTGCGGTATAGGTCCGGAAACTTTTCCCACGCCCTTATTTCATCGCACCGGTATGGGCGGCAGGTTTGGCACCATGCTGAAGCTTGCCGGGTGGGATGGAGTTGTGGTTCAGGGCCGGGCGGAAAGGCCGGTCTGGATCAATATCATCAATGACAAGGTAACCATCGAAGATGCCAAATCGCTGTGGGGCCTGAATACCTTTGAGACGCAAGGCCAAATCCTATCGATGGTGGGAGGCCGAACCCGGTTTGGCGAGGAGTGGCACCAGATTGGAGATGACTATACTACGGCAAGGCCGCAAATCGTTTGCATCGGCCCGGTGGGTGAATCGATGACGAGAGTCGCTGCCCTGATTCACGGCAGCGGCGTGAGCGCGCGTACCGGAGGATTTGGGGGCGTTTTCGGATCCAAGAACCTTAAAGCCATCAGCGTGATGGGCACCGGCGGCATTCAAGCCGCGGATCCTAAGAGAATCGTGGACACGAGAATCTCGCATATACTCGGCAGAGGTGGCGTTGCTGCAGGCACAGCGGCCTGCATGCCTTGTGTCAACAGTGACCGGAAAAGAGACTCCTATTACGGCGGCGAGTCCATGTGCGCGGATCAGTATTGGTTCATGGGAGACCTGATGAAAGGCGCCGACGTCGCCATCAAATGGGGAATCTGCACCTGGGCCACCAAGTTCGGCGGTGCCATGGAAAACAAGGTTCCCGGCGCGCCCGCGCTGTTCAAGGGCAAAGTCCCCATGGAGCCCGGAATGGGCTGGTATATCAAATATCTATATGAGCTCGGCGTCCTGGGACCGGGCAAGAAAATAGACTCGCATCCGTTGCCGATGGATCAATGGGATAAATTGAGTTTTCGTGAAGCCTTCTGCGATGCGATTGCCCGCAAAATCGGTATTGGCGCGGATCTGGCTGAAGGGACGCTCGAAGCCGCTAAAAAGTGGGGAAGGCTGGAAGAAGATTTGAACTCCGGCGCACTGCGATTCCCTGCCTATGGAGCGATTTGGCATCATACGCTTCCGGGCATGGATTGGGCCTATGGCTATATACTCACGTCCGGGGATCCCATGTGGCATGGACTCATGGGCGTGAGCGGCGGCGGGGGAATGGGAGGCGGTCCGTCGACGTATACCGCCGAGCAATTGGTCGAAATGATGGCTGCCAAGGTGGTCCCGTTTACCGGGGACCCTTTGATGTTCAGCAATTCCTGGAAAGGAGAGGAAGCCAGGAAAACCGGCATCTATTCCGCACACAAGGCCAAGCTGGTAGCCTGGGCCAGATATTATAACGAGTTCTACAATGAATCCCTGTCAATCTGCGAAATGATGCTGCCCAACTTTATAGGCAGATCTGCGAACAGCATTGCCGGACCCAGCCCTGAATTGGAATATAGCTACTATCAGGCCGTTACCGGCAATAAAAAATCTTTTGCCGACACGATGGAGATCGGCCGGAAGGTATGGAACATGGAGCGCGCAATACGGGTGATGGCGGGAAGGCACCGGGACAAGGAAGAGTTTGCCCCCTTTATGTATATGCCTGGAGCCACCTTCATGTCGCTGGGCAGCAGGCCTGTGTACGTAGATGGCAAGTGGAGTTTTGAGAATCAGGACGATATGTATCTGGACAAAGCCGGCGTCGAGGAGTTCAAAACCCATTTCTACAAACTGGAAGGATGGGATGCCAGCAACGGCTGGCCTACCCGGAAGACCCTGGACGGATTAGGCATGAAGAAGGTCGCGGATACGATGGCGAGCAAGAATAAGCTCGGAGTCTGATAAAAAAACACGTTCGGAGGTGCGGACCCGTTCCGCATCTCCGAGCGTATGATCGGTCATCTAAGAGATTCGAGATTATCGATCAGGGTGCCGGTTGTCTCGTTGTTCAGCTAGCCCGGATCCGCCGCCGCAGTAGAAATCCCGAGAGAAATACGAGCTAGGTTGGGTTACCCGTGTTTGTCGGGCCAGCCGACGGTGGCCATATAAACTACCGTTTCTTCTATGCCATCCACTCCGATAAGAGAATTCACTGCGTTGTCGAACAAGGCTCCTACCCCGCAGATCCCCAACCCTGACGCCGTGCCTGCCAGATAGAGATTCTGGGCAATGTGTCCGGCATCCAGGTATATGTAGCGATACGCCCGCTGCCGGTACTTCCACTTGCTCCGCTCGACTACAGCCGTCCAGATAAAGGTAGCCTGCGCGTGAGCGACCATATCCTGGCCGAGCGCCGCTTGAGCCAGATCCCTGGAAAAATCGTTGGATTTGATCAATTCGAGATCGAAGGCATATGGCCTGAAGTGGTAGATCCCTTGCTCCAATCCCTCTACGGATCTCGCCAGCAGGTATGTCTCGATCGGGAAAAGGCCGCCTGCAGATGGCACGGTTCTGAATTGAAAATTTCCGGCTTCTGCCGTAATGCCTTGCGTGGCCCAGAGCAGGGCTGAAAGAATCTCGAGCGGCAGGGAGAGATCGGGAGAGTACTTCCTCACCGAACGGCGTTTGAGAACAGTGTCCCAGAAGTTCCCATCTTTGCTGAATCGCGGTTCGGGCAGCTTTACCCTCGGAGTGGATTCCGGATAGTTTTTGTACCGCTCCGGCATATGTTCCCAGTCGAGATAGTGTCCCCCCATTGTATCCGGAAAATATTTCGTTTCCTGCTGGAACTGTTCGCCGATGCTTGATTGTATTGATTGATTGTTGCCGGGGTTTTTCACGGATGCCTCCGATTATGATTCGGGATTCGAGATTATGAATTGGGCCTCACTATCATACAGGCGACTATCCAAATGTTAAGCAGGTATTATGTGCGGGAGCCCATTTCGGCAGCACACTCCCGCTTTGCCCGCAGGAGTACTATTCACTGATAGAAACAAGTGGGTTCGGGCTTCAGCCCGAACGTCCGGGCTGAAAGCCCGGACCCACTTGAGCTGTTATTCGTACCGTATCGTGGTGGCCGGATTGGCCTGGGCTGTCTTATAGGATTGCAAGGAGACCGTAATAAAGGCCACTGCGATCACCAGCGCTGCGGAGATTACAAAGACCAGCGGATTGATCCCCACACGATAGGCGAACCCCGATAGCCATTCCTCGATCGCAAAATACGCGAGGATGGACGCGAGAACGGATCCTGCCAGGACAAGCCATAGGATCTTGCGAGCGAGCATTACAATGATTTGGGATGCCGAAGCGCCCAGAACTTTGCGAATGCCGATTTCCTTCCTGCGCTGCTCCGTGGAATAGGACGCCAGGCCGAACAGGCCCAGGCAGGATATGAAGATGCAGATGCCCGAGAACACCCCTGTCATTTTCATCAGGCGTTTTTCGGACATGTATAGCCTGTCAATCGAGTCATCCAGGAATGCAAAATCGAAAGAGTGCCGGGGATCGTATTCCGCAAACTTTTTCTGAAGGAAACTCAACGTCTGCGGCACTTCCTTGTCGCTGATTTTCAGGATAAGGACTCTCTGATTCCCACCCTCGCCGAGCTGGTTGATGATGAGGGGCTCCATGGCATTGTGAAGAGATCTGAAATGAAAATCTTTGACTACGCCGACTACTCGCCCGCTGAGTTGGTCCATCTGAATCTTCTTGCCCAGCGGATCTTTCCATCCCCGGTTTTTGACCATCGTTTCGTTGACGATAAAAGCTGTGCCGGTGTCCGTGAGCAATCTCTTTGAAAAATCTCTTCCCGCAGCCATTGGGATGCCCATGACTTCAAAAAAGTCATTCGTCGCCTGGAGGTTTCGAATCACCAATCGCTCCGGCGTGCCCTCGTTGTTGTCCACCATGGGCGCGCGATGCGGAAGTATCTGATCCGTGCTGATCATGACGGAGGCGGCAGCTACCCCGAGAATGCGACTGTTTTTTTGCAGTTCGGTTTTAATGACCTGATACTTGGCTATGACATCCGCGCTGCGCAGGTTGATAATTATCCGATTTTCTTTCTCGAAGCCCAGCGGTTTGCCGGAGACGTAACGCATCTGCAGCGCCATGATGCATGTGCAGGCAATGACGATTACGGATACCGTGAATTGGGTCAAAACGAGGAACTCTCTCAACCGGAAACTCCGTTGTCTTCCCTTCTGAACCTCGGCTAGAGCGGACAGAGGCGATATGGAGGACAGATAGAGAGCAGGATAAAGCCCTGACAACAGGCCAACAACAAGGACCAATCCCATCATCCACAACAACAGGATGGGCTCGTGCCGGAGGCCCAGGGTCAGCGGTTTGCCGAAAAGCTCATTCATTGGAATCGTCGTCAGGACCAATTCCACCAGGGCGACGCTGATAGCCATTGCAATGGCGGAGAAGAGCACCGCTTCAGTGAGGAACCGGAGCATCAGGATTATTCTTGGGGCCCCCAGGATCTTTCTCATTCCGATTTCTTTTGCCCGCTTGGCAGCGCGCGCGGTCGCCAGATTTATGTAATTGATGCAGGCCACCAGAAGAATAAATATGGCGACCGCCGCAAACCCAAACACGTAATATCTGTTGCCCGTCGGAAGATCATAGGAGAGATCCGAATAGAGATGGATGTTTGGCAGCGGCTCCAGCCAGCTTTTCCACGTGATGCCTAAAGCTTTGCCCAAGCCATCCATGAACCTGGAGTAAAAGGAAGTGCTGATAGCCTTGTAGCGGTCCGGGTTAAAGTTTTCCGGCATGACGAGATAGGTATAATTCGAAACACCGAACAGCAGATTCTTCGGATCTACCGAGGGCGGAAGGCCTCCAAATCGAAGCAGTACGCTGTACTTCATGTGGGTGTTTTCCGGCATGTCCCGGAACACAAGCGTTATCTTTTTCGGAGCCGCGTCCCCCATGTCGACATTGATGAGTTTGCCGATAGGATTCGCGTCGCCAAAATATCTTTTGGCAAACGTCTCGCTGACTGCCGCAGACGATGGATCTTTCAGTGCAGTTTTGGGATTGCCATAGATGGTATGGAACGAGAAGACATCGAAGATATTTTCATCCACCACATAGATGTCATTCCAGTAAAGCGTTTTGTCCCCGCTACGTATCATTACCTTCTGCTGCATGCTGACCGGCAGCAGCCGTACATAGGATTTTACTTCCGGGTAATTCTCCTTGAGCATCGGGCCCAGGGCCATCGACGTGAGGGCCACCTTGTCTGTGGTTCCGCTGGTATTGAATTCGTTTGCGATCCTGAAGATTTGTTTGTGATGCACATGATGCCGGTCATATGTAAGCTCGCTCCTCAAATAGAGGCCAAGAATCAGGCAACAGGCAAGCGCCAGGGATAATCCGGAGAGATTGACCAGGGCATAGGCCTTTTCCCGATAAAAGGTGCGCAAGGCAGCTTTGATTTCGCTGTTAGCCATGTATGATCCTCTCCAGTTGTTTGAACCTAGCCGCGAACATTATTTCTTCATGGCTTTGATCTCAGCGGGGCCCTGGTGCAGCACCAGATGCGTTACTGCACCCTTGGCATCCTTGAAGAATTCGATCTGGGCATCCGTCACCTTGAGGAAATACTTTGTCTCGGTCTCGGGGAATACCTGGACCTTGCCTTGGCCCGTAGCCTGCGTCATCAGCTTGCCGTCTTCCAAAGTGACCACGAGGTCGAATCCCGGCTGAAGCTCATAGGTGCCCGGATATTGGGCCAAAACTGCGGGCAACACCGTGATATCCTTGCGTTCCGCCACTACGCTGCCGGTTCGCGGAGCCTTCATCTCCTGATTGTTCTGGTACAGAACCAAGTGCGTTATAGCGCCTTTAGCATCTTTAAAAAATTCGATTTGCGCGTCCACTACTTTGTAAAAGAACTTCGTTTCAGAACTGGCATACACCGGCAGCTTTGGCTGTCCGGTGGCCTGTGCCATCAACTGACTTCCTTCTACCGTAATCGATATCTTAAAAGTGGGCGCCAGTTCGTAAACGCCTACATACTGCTGCAGAACCTGGGGCGCAACCGCAATTTCCTTTTTCTCCTGGGCAAGCCCGGTGCCAGCACCCGCGCAAAATAACAGCGCCAGGGACAAGCAAATCATTATTCCTAAAATCCCTCGATGTGACCGAACCATGATATTTCTCCTTTTAAATAAGATAGTTGTCCGTAGAATGCCGCATACTTTTTACGCCCGCAGGGCGCTTTCGGAGTGCGGCAGCTCGCTGCCGCTTTTGAAAACGGCCCGATGTATCCGTTGTTAAAGGTTTCTCCTGAAAGCGGCAGCAAGCTGCCGCACTCCAAAGGCTTCGCCTTCAAATGCATCACTCTTTTGTCAGCGACAGAGGGATGTTTTGATTTTGGGCCTTTAACGTTCCGTTGATTTTGTTGCCTTCCAACTTTCCGGTGTATTCCGATCCGACTATCTTGAGCACGAGACTGCCATCGACAAGGGAAGCCTTGAGAACAGGCGCGGATTTAATGTTTTGCTGCGGAATATCGATGAAGATGGCGTTCTTCCCGGCGGCATTTCTCTCAAATCGAAACGTCGGTGTTATAGTACCAAGGCTGCCGCTCCAGCGGCCAAGCAGTTTTGTCATCAGGTCCGCAGGCAAATCTATCTGTGTAACTGGAGGTGGGAATTTCGCTCCTTTCGTTACAGTGAGATCCCGTTTCGTCCCGGCAACCGCAAAGGTCCCCGCAATTGTATTGCCGCTCAATTTGCCTGTGTACCCGCCACCTGTTCCTGGAAGGTTGATAATGAGTTGATCGCCTTTGAGGGTTACATCTGTCAGACGGTGCCCATATTGACCCTGTTCCGGGGAATCCAAAAACGCCGCCAATTTTCCATCTTTCGTTTTTTCGAATCGCAGGATGACGGTTGCCGTGTCAGTGCTCGAATCCTCGCCTACCTTTACCCTGCCGGCCCATTGGCCAAGCAGCTTGTTCATGTCTTCAGCCGGCATTTCGATGCCTGGGACCTGATACTTGCCTTTTGCGAGGTTGAGCTCAAAAGAAGCGCCGCTTTGTTTGAAAGTGCCTTTGATGTTGGTTCCAGAAAGCTGGCCGTTGTACTCAATCCCAGCTGTTGGAATTCTCAGGCTGACCTGGTCGGAGTCCAGTTTGACATCACTGGCAACAATGCCTCTGGCGTTCTGGTCCGGGACGTCCATAAAGGCGGCTATAGTGCCATCTTTGGCCATTTCAAACCTGAATATAATCGCCAGACTCGTAATTCCGGGCACCGTCAATTTGCCAAACCACTCGCCCAGCAAGGGCTTGAAGCTCCCCGCTTCCGGCTTTTTGTATGGCGTCAAAACCAGGGGGAGAGTACTGCCCGGCTGCTTCCATTCGCCTGTGATGGTGCCTTTGCCCACAGTTCCGGCATAGGAACCGCTCAAGCTGGCTACGTCGATGGTCAGCTTGCCGCCGGCAAGCTTGACCGCGCTCGCCGGGACATTTTTTATGGCGCCCGATTCCGGAGAATTCACAACAGCCTTGTAGGACCCGTCCGCCTGCTTGGTCAGGATGAACTGTATGGCCATGGTCGTTTTTGGATCGATGACCAGTTTGCCCTGCCATGTGCCCGTCAGATCTGTTTGCGCAAACAAACTCCCGCAAAAAATAAGCCCAAGAATTAATAGTATCCCCGTCCGCGATTTCATCTTTTTCTCCTGTTTGCCTGCCCTTTAGCCCCTATTGCGAAGCATGTTTAATTCGTCATTCGTAATTCGTAAATCGTAATTCTATTTCCCCAGTTCCACTGCCTGCGGAAACACCAGCGTATCCACCTCATTGAATGAATCGTACCCCGACGTAATGATCCAATCGCCTTCCCGCAATCCTTCCAGGACTTCTACCTCGCGCGGATTTTGTCGGCCCGTGCGGATATTGACTCGATGGGCAGAGAGGCGGTCTTCCGACAGCAGGTACACCCAGCGGCCATTTGTCAGGTTGTAGAACCCGCCCTTGGGAGCCACAAGGCTTTTTCCCGATTCGCTGAAATCCAGTTCGATGGTCAGCGTTTGTCCGCGCTTGATCCCTTGCGGCATTTCGCCCATGAAGGCCAAGTCCACCGTGATCTTGTCATCCTTCACCTCGGGGTAGATTTTTTCGACCGCGACTTCGTACGCGTTTCCTTCCAGGGTGAATTTGCCCTTGGTCCCCACCGTTACTTTGGTGATGTAATATTGATCAATTCCGGCGCGAAGCTTTAGCTTGTCCAATAAATCAATCTGTCCGATCCGCTTCCCGGGCCCGATATTCTGGCCGATCTCGGCATCAATGCTGGACAGGTAACCCGAGATGGGCGCTCTTATCTCGAGGCTCTCCACTGTTTTTGCCAGAAGATCCAGGCTGGTGTTCAGCCGTTTAATGGATTTGTTCGCTTGCTCCAATTGTATTTGCGTCAATCGCTCTTCCTGCCGGATTCGTTCTTCGAGCAAATCCCGCTGGTTTTTCTTGTAGGTCAGCTGATCCCTGACGCTCTGCAACTCCTCCTCCGATATCACGCTCGGATTCTCCCCCAGCGCCTGATAGCGTTTGAATTTGCGTTCCAGATCGGAAATCTGATAATTGAGGTTCAGAAGATTTTCTTTTTGTACCAGCGTGTTCTGTTCCCGGGTGAACTGGGTGTTGCGCTGGATGTCGAGCGTATCGAACAGACGGGTTTCCGTGTCGATGGAGTTTCTCTGCAGGGAGGCATTGGAAAATCGCAGAATCAGATCCCCTTTGTTTACGAATTTGCCTCCTTCGGCGAATATCTGGTCGACCCGGCCACCCGTCTCCACGTCCAGATAAACAGAGGTAACCGGCTCCACCTTTGCGTCGAAGGGATAGTATTCGCGAAATTCTCCGTAGCCGACTTTGGAAAACGTCATTCTGCTCGGATCGACTTTCAGCCTTGGTTTCCCTGAACGGGAGGCATATAGATACACCAGGGAAGCGATGACCAGGACGGAAATCACCAGGAATGTAATTCTTCCTGCAGTCCAGGTTTTTTTCTTAATCGGTTTGTCCAAGGTTGTTTCTCCTCTTCCTCATTTCCTTAAGATCACTCGTAACGCATCATCTGCGCAGGATTGGCTTGAGCCGTCCTATAGGACTGCAGCGCAACCGTGATAAAGGCCACTGCGAGCACTACTATGGCGGAAACCACAAAGACCAGCGGATGGATGCCCACGCGGTACGCGAATCCCGCCAGCCATTCCTCAATGGCGTAGTAGGCAATAATGGAAGCGACAACGGCTCCGGCCAGAACAAGAAACAAAATGTTGCGGGACAACATCATAATAATTTGCGACGCGGAGGCGCCCAGCGCTTTACGGATGCCGATCTCTTTGCTGCGTTGTTCGGTAGTGAAGGCCGCCAGGCCATACAGTCCCATGCAGGATATAAAGATGCAGATGCCTGAAAAAATCCCGATCATTTTCATCAGGCGTTCCTCAGACAAATACATTTCGTCAAGCATAGCATCCAGGAATTTATATTCGAATGGGTGTTTGGGATCGTATTGCGCGAACTTGTCCTGGAGAAATTTTAGCGTCTGAGAGACATCATTTCCCGCAATACTAACGACGCAAGATCTCTGCATCGCCGGACGCACGGCCGCGGGGATATTCTGGAAATCATCGTTGAACTGGAAAAATACAAAAGGTTCCACGGGGCTGTGAAGAGACTTCGCGTGAAAATCCTTTACCACACCAATCACCTTGCCGTTGATGTAATTTGAGCCCAGCCTGATTTGTTTGCCCAGAGGATTCTTCCATCCCCTGTTTTTAACCAGGGCTTCATTGACGAGTAAGGTAGTGCCGATATCCGTGAGCAGCTTTTTCGAAAAACTCCTCCCTGACACCATTTTCATTCCCATGACTTCGGGAAAATCTTCACCCACCGACATGTTGCTCAATATTATTCTTCCAGGGGGGCCGCTTTCGCTGTCTGCCAGGGAGTTGAGTATGGAGAACTGCTCCATCCCCACAACGCCCTGGCTGACAGACACTCCCGTTATGTGGCTATCCTGTAAAAGCTCGTTTTTTAATACCGGATACTTTTCTATGAGGTCCATTCCGCGCAGCAGAATGATCACGCGGTTATGCTTTTCAAATCCCAAAGGCTTTTGGGAAACATAGCGCATTTGCATTGCCATGATCAACGTACACGAGATAACGATCACGGCAACCGTGAACTGCGTCAAAACCAGCAGCTCTCTCAGCCGGAATCCCCCGAGGCCTTTCCCCTGGAAACCGGCCAAAGCGGACAGGGGAGATATAGAAGAAAGATACAATGCCGGATACAGGCCGGATAGCAGGCCAACCACCAAGCTCAGTCCAAGCATCCACAGCAGGAGCGTGGGGTCTTCTTTCAATCCCAGGGCCAGCGGTTTGCCCAACAATTCATTGACAGGCGTAAGTTTCAGGACCACCTCGACGATTGCAGCCCCGATCACCATGGCGATCAGGGAAAAGATCACGGCCTCGCCGATAAACCGGAACACCAGGAGCGCCCTGGGGATCCCTAGGATCTTTCTCATCCCGATTTCTTTTGCACGCTTAGCGGCGCGGGCAATCGCAAGATTGACGTAATTGATGCAGGCGAGCAGCAGGATAAAGGCTGCGACTGCGGCAAAACCGTAAATATAATAGATGTTGCCGCCCGGGAGGTCCCCTGCGACGTCCGAATGCAAGTGAATGTCCGGCAACGGCTGCAACCAGCAATTCCAGGCATTGCCTAACTGTTTGCCGATATCCTCCATGAAACGCTTGAAAAATGAAGCGCTGACGGCCTTGAAATTATTGATGTTGTAGTTCTCAGGCATTACCAGGTAGGTAAAGAGCCCGATATTGAACAGATTGAAACGCTGGTTCTGTCCGGCCTGAGGGCCATCAAATCGAAAAAGTACGTGGTATTTCAAATGCGTGTTTTCAGGCAGGTCGCGGAAAACGAGCGTAATCTTCCTCGGGATTTCCGGCGCCACTTCCGCCTGGATCGTCTTGCCTATTGGATTGGCATCGCCAAAATACTTCTTTGCAAAGGTCTCGCTTACCGCCGCCGACGAAGGATCCTTCAGTGCGGTTTTGGGGTCTCCATAAAGAATTATGTGCGTAAAAACATCGAATACGTTTGGGTCCGCTGCGTAGACATCGTCCCAATAAAGCGCTTTGTCTTCGTTTCGAATCAGGACTCTTCCGAGAGTGTTGAATCGGACATAATCCTTTACTTCCGGATAATTCTCTTTAAGCATGGGCCCCAGAGGAACCGGCGTGACCGCATACCGTGCGGTATTGCCGCTGGTGATATATTCATTTACGACTCTGAAAATTTCTTTGTGTCGCTTGTGATGCTGGTCGTAGGTCAGCTCGCTTCTTAAATAGAGGCCAAGTATCAGACAGCAGGCGATCGCCAGGGACAGTCCGGCGAGATTGATGATCGCGTAGGACTTCTCGCGATAAAAAGTGCGCAAAGCGGCTTTGATCTCGCTGTTGGCCATTAAACTACGCCCCCTTTTCTCCCGTAACGACCCTTCCGTCATGCAGCCGAATCACCTTGCTGCTGTATGCGGCATTTTCCATCGAGTGCGTCACCATCAGGATCGTCGTTCCTTCCTCGTTCAGCTTGACCAGCAGTTTCATCACGTCGTTGCCGTGTTCCGAATCCAGGTTTCCTGTAGGCTCGTCGGCCAATATGATCTTTGCATGATTGATAATCGCTCTTGCGACGGCGGCCCGCTGCTGCTGGCCTCCCGAGAGTTGCCTGGGGAAATGATTGCGGCGGGCGGTTATGTCCATCTTTTCCAGCGCGGCTTCGACTCGCTCCCTTCTCTCCGCAGCGGGTGTCTTATCGTAGATCAGCGGCAATTCGATATTTTCGTAGACAGTGAGCTCGTCGATCAGATTGAAACTCTGAAACACAAAACCTATGTTCTTTTTGCGGATCACCGACCTTTTCCTCTCGGAGTATTGGGATACGTCTTCCCCCAGAAAACGGTATGTGCCGTCGCTCAGGTTGTCGATCAAGCCCAGGACATGCAGCAGAGTAGACTTCCCGCAGCCGGAAGGTCCCATGATGGAGACGAACTGTCCTTCCTCCAACTGGAGGCTGATGCGGTCCAGCGCGGTCGTTTCGACTTCGTCGGTGCGATAGATCTTTGTCACATTTTCGGCTTCAATGATCATGTATTATCCCTCATGTCACTCCCAGGTTGTTGTATGCTCTCAGGCCGCCATATTCTCCGCTACGATATGGCCGTCGAAAAGGTGGACTATCCTCTGACTATACTCGGCGTAGGCTTCGGAGTGGGTCACGATGACGATGGTGGCGCCTTTTTCATTAAGACCGGTGAGAAGGCTCATGATCTCCTCCCCGTTGCTGGAATCGAGGTTCCCGGTCGGCTCATCGGCAAGGATGAGTTTTGGCTTCCCGACAATTGCCCTGGCAACCGCCACTCTCTGCTGCTGTCCGCCGGAAAGCTGTTTGGGGAAGTGGCCCTGGCGGTGCGCGAGCTTCAGCTGCTCCATGGCTTCCAGGATCCTTTCCCTGCGATCGTTTGGCCGGATTTTCATGTACAGCAGAGGAAGTTCTATATTTTCATAAACGGTCAGTTCATCAATAAGGTTAAAACTCTGAAAGACGTATCCGATATTTCTCTTTCTCAGGTCCGCCCGCTGCCTTTCCGAGTATCCCGAAACTTCCTCTCCCGCAAAAAAGTATTTCCCTTCCGTAGGATTATCGATGAGCCCGAGGATATTCAATAAGGTGGATTTGCCGCAACCCGACGGCCCCATGATGGCGGTGAATTCGCCTTCCTTAATGTTAAGATTCACGTTATCCAAAGCCGTCGTTTCAACTTCTCCGGTCGTATAGATCTTTTTCAGATTTTTCGTTTCAATCACGTCGTTACTCCCCGGTTTCGCATGTTAAAAAGCAAAACCCGTGCCAGATAACTCCCAGAAGGCCGATAGGTTGCAGTTTAAGGTGTTATCGTAGATTTTGGCAGCCTATTTCGTTTTGATTCGAGATAGAAGTGTTCTCAAGCGGACGAAAGGTGTCCGCCAGTGAACAGTACCGCGAATTCTTTGGATAGAAAGCCCGCCACTAGTTCCACTGATTTTCAAAGGAATTCGTGGAATTCGCGGCGTTTTATAGTGAGGCTCCGAAATTGCATCTTTGAGTCTTTGGATCAAAGAGTTATAAAGGACAGGAATCAGTATAAAGACCCAACCAGACTCCAAGAGGGATGACCGGTGACGGATAAGATCGGCAAAATACTGATAGTCGACGATGATGAGGATGTACTGAAGGCCGCACGCTTTTTTTTGAAGAAGCATGTGGAATCCATCCATACGGAAAAAGACCCGGAAAACATCCCCAACCTTCTCGATAATAATTCCTATGATGTGATCCTTCTGGACATGAATTTCACCCGGGATGTGACCGGCGGGCATGAGGGCCTGCACTGGCTGTCAAAGATAATGACCATCGACCCGGCAGCAGTTGTTATTATGATCACGGCTTTCGGCGACGTTAATCTGGCCGTGGCTGCGATCAAGCAGGGCGCTACGGACTTTGTGCTCAAGCCGTGGCAGAATGAAAAACTGCTTGCCACTATATTTTCCGCCGGCACCCTGCGCAAGGCCAGGCTGGAGGTCGCCAACCTCCGCTCCAGGCAGCAGCAGCTAAGCGCCGATATGAATCAGCCGTTCAGCGAATTCATCGGCTCGTCTCCGGCCATGCATAGGGTGTACGACACTATCCTGAAGGTCGCCGATACGGACGCGAATGTGCTTATTCTCGGCGAAAACGGCACCGGCAAGGAACTTGTCGCACGGTCTCTCCATCGCAATTCTGCGAGGGCCAAAGAAGTCTTTATCAGTGTCGACATGGGCGCGATCAGCGAGTCCCTTTTTGAAGGTGAGCTTTTCGGCCATGTGAAGGGCGCCTTTACCGATGCCGGCTCGGATCGTGCCGGCCGATTTGAGATTGCTTCCGGCGGGACGCTTTTCCTGGATGAGATCGCCAACCTGCCGTTGCAGATGCAATCGAAGATACTGAGAGCCATCGAAACGAAGCAGGTCACCCGATTGGGGGCGAGCAAGGCTATTCCGGTGGATATCCGGCTCATATGCGCCACAAACATGAATATCCTGGAAATGGCCGGCAAAGGCGAGTTCAGGCAGGACCTTTTATACAGGATTAACACGGTGGAAATTCACCTGCC
The DNA here is from genome assembly GCA_963718845.1 of uncultured Acidobacteriota bacterium. Classification (GTDB taxonomy): domain Bacteria; phylum Acidobacteriota; class UBA6911; order UBA6911; family UBA6911; genus UBA6911. Next base: position 69,331 of record CAVRAD010000012.1, on the reverse strand, counting down.
GCCGCTTCGGGAGCGGGGTGATGATCTGCGATTGCTTGTGGAGCACTTCCTGCAGAGTTATTGCAGGAAATACCATAAGCCGCTCAAAGGGATCAGTCCTGCAACCATGAACAAACTTGCAAAATATCACTGGCCGGGAAATGTCAGGGAACTCCAGCACTGCATGGAAAGGGCCGTGATTCTGGGCGAATCCCAGGTGCTTCAGCCGGAAGACTTCCTTTTTGCGGCCGCACTGGCGGAAGGCGACGGCATTATCTTCGACAGCTATAACCTGGATCTTGTGGAGAAAACCGTCATTCGCAGGGCGATCGACAAACATAAAGGAAACATCAGCCATGCGGCCGACGAGCTGGGCTTGACCAGGGCATCGCTGTATCGGCGACTGGAAAAATACGGGCTCTAACGGTTGGGAAAATACAGGCTCCTAGATGAAAACCCTCAGATTCCGTCTTGTAGTCAGGGTGCTGCTGCTGACGGCCACATTAATGCTGCTTGCCTTCCTTATCTATAAGAAGGACTTTTTCTTTGTGGCAACGGCATCCGCCCTGCTGGCCGCCTACCAGGTATACTCGCTGATCTATTTCACGGAAAAGACGAATAGAGACATCAGCAGGTTTCTTCTCTCCATACGATACGATGATACCTCCCAGGCTTTCACCAGCGAGGGACTTGGGTCCTCTTTCAGTGAACTGAACGACGCCTTCGGCCGGGTTGTGCGCAAACTTCAGGAGGCGCGCTCGGATATGGAGGTTCACGCCAGATATCTGAATACGATAATACAGCATCTGGGCATCGGCCTTCTTGTCTACAAGCCGGATGGCGCGGTGATCCTGATCAATAACGCGGCCAAAAAACTCCTCAAAGTGGCGGGCCTGAGCGATGTTCGAAATTTGAAGCCGGCGTCTCCCGAACTCGTGAACACATTGCTGAACCTGAAGCACGGGGATAAGAAGCTGGAAAAGTTTCACAGCGAGGGGGAGACCGGCTACCTTTCCATATTTGCCCGCACATTTCTGATGCGGGAAGAGAAGTGCATCCTCGTTTCCATCCAGAATATCCAGGCCGAGCTCGAGGAAAAGGAGATGGAGGCGTGGCAGAATCTCATCAAGGTACTGACTCATGAAATCATGAACTCCATCACGCCCATATCCTCGATGACTGCCACTCTGCTGGACATGCTGGGCACAGGAGAAAAAAACGGCACTTCGACCGGCGATCCATTATGCCGGGAAGATATCGAGGAGATGTCCGAAGCTCTGAAGACCATCCATCAAAGGAGCCAGGGCCTCATGAACTTTGTCAACAGCTACCGCAACATGACGCTGATCCCGAAGCCCAAATTCAGGCTGCTGTCCGTGTCGGATTTTTTCAGGCGCGTGGAAAATCTCATGAGCCACAAGCTGACCGATCACGGCATTGCTTTCCGATGGTCCGTCGAGCCGGAAACTCTCGAATTGACGGCGGATCCCGATCTTATGGAACAGGTCATGATCAATCTGCTCTTAAACGCCATTCGTGCGGTGGCTGGGCGGCGAAAACCCGGCATCAGGCTTGCGGCCGCATTGAGCCCGGAAGGCAAGGTGATTATTACCGTCGAAGACAATGGGGTCGGGATCGTGGAGGAGGCGCTGGAGAATATCTTCATCCCGTTTTTCACAACGAACAAGCAGGGATCTGGCATCGGCCTCAGCCTTTCCCGCCAGATTCTCCGCCTGCATAACGCCACGATCAGCGCGAAATCCGTGACCGATCAGGGTGCCACTTTCACGCTGAGGTTCAATTGACTGCAGGCGGCAAGAAAGGATACAAGTGTTCAGCGCTGACAAATGAAAGGAATCAACATGGATCATTCTCTGGTAACGACCAACATACAGCTGGATGGCTATAGAGTGGTGAAAAACCTCGGCGTTGTTCGAGGCATCATCGTGCGTTCGCGGTCTGTCATAGGAAATATCGGCGCCGGGATTCAGATCTTTTTTGGCGGCAACATCAGTCTCTATTCGGAATTATGCGAGCGGACGCGCAGCGACGCCTACGAGCTCATGATCCGTCATGCGGAAGAGCTCGGCGCGAATGCCGTGCTGGCATTCCGCTACGATGCGACGGAAATCGCCTCCGGAGTCACGGAGGTCCTGGCCTACGGCACAGCCGCAATCGTCGAAAAAGCCTAGCCTGCTCATTGCGAACAAGCACATGCGGGTCGGGGGCTGAAGCCCCGACCCACATGATTTGCTGGTCCGTCTCACTGTTTCTTCAACGCGGCGACGGCGTAATAGGCCGCCTTTCGCTGCTTCTGCCTGTCGAACAGCAGAGGATAATTCGTTCTTCCTGGGATAGGAAAGTTGTTCTTCCAGGACTCGTCGTCGCTGGTTCCCCAGGTTGTGATGCGATCGATTTTATCGCGGTGCTTCAGGAACAAGCGAAACAGATCTTCGTAACGTTTCGCCAGCCGTTTTTCCATTTCTTCGGGGAGACCCTTCGGCCAGGGATTCAGCGAATCGGCGTATTCGTAACGAGTGGAAACCTCTGCGGTATTGTTCTGCTCCTTGCGGGGCAGAACGTCGACATCCAGCTCCGTGATATGCACCCGGACTCCCGCTTTTGCAAACAGGAGAATGCTTGCCTCCAATTCCTCGATCCGGCTGTAGTCCAGACCCTCATGCCCCTGCATTCCGACGCCGTGAATCGGCACGCCGCGCTTCTTGAAATCGCGCACGAATTCCGCAACAAATTCCGCTTTTTTAGGATTGTGCATATTGTAGTCGTTATAAAGCAGCTGCGCCTTTCCGTCCACGTCATGCGCCAGGTGAAAAGCCTTTTCCAGAAACTCCGGGCCAAGGCTGTTAAACCAAGGACTCTTGCGCCAGCCCTTGTCCTCATCCACCGCTTCATTCACGACATCCCATGCGGTGACCTTGCTTTTGTAGCGGCCAACCAGCGTGCGGATATGGTCTTCCATTCTCTTGAGCAGCACTTCGCGTGAGACGGCTCCGCCGCCCGCATCCATGAACAAATTTCTTGCGACCTGGGAATGCCAAACCAGGGTATGTCCGAGAATATACATTTTGTGAGCCAGTCCGAACTGAACAAAGCGGTCGGGCAGTTCCCACTCCCAACGGTCCGCATCCGGATGAACCTGGCCCCATTTCATGCAGTTTTCCGCTGTGATCGCATCGAATTCTTTTGCAATCAATCCGAGCATGACCGCGTCCTTTTGCTGCAGAGTCTGATTGCTGATGGCTGTGCCGATGCGGAAGTCATCCTTATAGAGATCTTTTAGCCCCGTGTTTTCCAAAGCCTGAGCCCTGGCCTGGGATTTGAGCATGGAAAGCAGGGACGATGCGGCAGCTGCATGCAAACAAAATTCGCGACGTGAAAGCGACATATCAACTCCTCCCGACAATTGGTGTCAGGTTAGAATTTCACTCATTTCCGGCTGGGCGGCAGATGCCGGGCCATTTTCATGGAAATTAGTACAATTCTAACCTGACACCAATTTATAGCAGGAATTTCATCTCTAAAAAAAGGGATTGTGTTGGCGGAGGTGGATACTCATAATGCGCGGCAGGGTAATCAGCCACGGAGGAGGGAACTGTGAAGATTGCGGATCTTTTTAATGTCGAAAGCTATGGCGTTGTTGTCACGGGCGGAGCCAGCGGAATCGGGCTGGGCTATGCCGAAGCGCTTGCCGCCAATGGGGCGCGTGTGACCATCCTCGACGTTCATGCGCAACGTGTTGAAAACGAAACCAGGCGGTTGCAGGGCGCCGGGCTGGATGTCCGTGGGCAAGTGGTGGATGTCACCGATCACAAGGCGCTCGACGCCGTCTTGGACGAAGCCGCGCGTGTCTATGGCCGGCTGGATGTCGTGTTCGCCAATGCGGGCATTGATCCAGGAGCGGGTTTTATCGGGGGCTGGCCGGGAGCGGAGAGACCGCGTGTTCCCGAGGGAGCTTTTGAGAACTATACGGATGAGCGGTGGAACCGCCTGATCGAAGTCAATCTGAATGGGGTGTTTGCCACGGTACGAGCGGCCGTGCGGCACATGAAGCCGCGAAAATCGGGACGCATCATCATCACGACCTCCCTTGCGTCGACACGCATCGAACCTGCGATTGGGGCGGCGTACATGGCCGCCAAAGCAGGAATTAAAAACCTCATGCGCAGCGTCGCGCTGGAACTTGCCGCCTACAACATTACGGTCAACGCAATCGCCCCGGGCTATATCGTGACAAACATCGGCGACGGGCACGCGCACAATCCGGTCGAACAGAAAGCTGTGGCCAGGACGATTCCCATGCACAGGGTCGGCTTTCCGGCAGACATGCAGGGTTTGGCGCTCTTCCTGGCATCCCATGCGTCGGATTACATCACGGGGCAGGAAATCATCGTCGATGGAGGGCAGAACCTCGGTGAGGCGGACTAGCACTTATATGTTTCCCGTCTTCGTCCTGCAAGTCACAGGTTCCAAGTCACAGGTTCCAAGTTTCAGGTTTCAAGTTGCAGGTTACAGGTTGCAGGTTACAGGTTGCACTATAATCCGCAACCTGCAACTTGGAACCTGCAACCTGTAACCGCTGATTGCTGAAAGCTATTTCCTTACGCTCGCGTTAACGGCTTGTACTTGATCCGGTGCGGCTGGTCGGCAAGTGCGCCCAGGCGGCGTTTCCGGTCCGCTTCGTAATCCTGATAGTTCCCCTCGAACCACACAACTTTCGAGTCTCCTTCAAAAGCCAGGATATGCGTGGCTATCCGGTCCAGGAACCAGCGGTCGTGGCTTATCACCACGGCGCAGCCTGCGAAGGACAGTAGAGCATCTTCCAGCGACCGCAGCGTATCCACATCCAGGTCGTTCGTGGGCTCATCGAGCAACAGCAGGTTGCCGCCGCTTTTTAGAACCTTGGCCAGGTGCACGCGATTGCGTTCGCCTCCGGAAAGATCCTTTACGCGTTTCTGCTGATCGGAACCTTTGAAATTGAAGGCTGCGGCATAAGACCGGGCCGGGACTTCGCGTTTCCCCAGGACGACGATGTCGCGGCCGTCGCTGATCTCTTCCCATACCTGGCGCTCACTGTTCAAGAGTATCGCGGCTTTGATCGACATAGGCGATTTTCACCGTTTCGCCAATCCGGAGTGTCCCGCCATCCGGATTCTCTTCGCCGACGATCATCCGGAACAGCGTTGTTTTCCCGGCGCCGTTGGCGCCGATGACACCCACGATGCCGCCCGGAGGCAGATTGAAGGAGAGGTCGTCAATCAGCAGGTTTTCACCGTAACCTTTCCGAAGACCGTTGGCTTCCACCACAAGGTCTCCCAGTCTCGGCCCGGGCGGTATATGAAGATCTGTTGCCTGAACGCGCTTTTCCGCCTCCTGCTCATCCGCGAGCAGCTGTTCATAGGCATTCAGTCGCGCCTTGCCCTTGGCCTGCCGCGCGCGCGCCGACATATGCACCCATTCCAGTTCCCGTTGCAGCGTGCGCCGTCGCGCGGATTCCTGTTTTTCCTCCATTCCGAGCCGCGCCTGCTTCTGATCCAGCCAGGACGAGTAGTTGCCTTCCCAAGGAATCCCTTCGCCGCGGTCCAATTCGAGAATCCAGCCGGCGACGTTGTCGAGGAAATAGCGGTCATGCGTGATGGCAACCACGGTTCCGGGATAGTCCTTCAAAAAACGTTCCAGCCATGCGACCGACTCGGCATCGAGATGGTTCGTGGGCTCGTCCAGCAGGAGCAGGTCCGGCCGCTCCAGCAGAAGTCGGCATAGAGCAACGCGCCGGCGTTCGCCGCCGGATATCTTTGTAACATCGGCGTCGCCCGGAGGCAGTCTCAGCGCATCCATCGCGATGTCGAGCGTACGGTCGATCTCCCAGCCATTGCATGCGTCGATCGCATCCTGCACGCGAGCCTGTTCCGCCAGCAGTTTGTCCATATCCTCGGCAGACATTTCCTCGGCAAAGCGGGCGTTGATCGTGTCAAAGGACTCGAGCAAATCCCGTGTGCCCCGGACTCCTTCTTCGACATTTCCGAGCACGTTTTTGGAAGGATCGAGCTGCGGTTCCTGCGACAGGTAGCCTATCCGGGTCCCTTCGGCGGGCCAGGCTTCGCCGAGAAAATCCGTGATCACGCCTGCCATGATTTTCAATAGTGTGCTTTTGCCGGCGCCGTTGGCGCCGATCAGCCCGATTTTTGCACCCGGGAAAAAGGACAGCCAGATGCTTTTCAAAACTTCGCGGTTCGGCGGATAAACCTTGCGCAAATCCTTCATTACATAAATATATTGACGTGCCACGGAACATCTCCCTTATGGACAAGAAACATGAAGTTATAGTGGTGTTTAAGAGCTAATTCAACTCCCGGGAGCAATATTTGGTACTATAATCAACAATAAGAGGAGTTTGGTGACATACAGCGGTTAGAATCAACTCTTTTTTCGATGACGAAAGAGATAGGAACAAACGAGATGACCCATTGCCCCTGCGGAAGCGACAAATTATTTGGCGAGTGTTGTGAGCCTTTTATCAACGGTGCAGTGAACGCTCCAGCGGCCGAAGCTTTAATGCGTGCGCGGTATTCCGCTTACGCCACGGCGAACATCGATTTTATCGAGCGAACCATCCATTCCAGCGCCAGGGCTGAATTCGACCGCGAGAGCGCGCGCAAATGGGCCGAAGGCTCCCAATGGCAGGGTCTTGAGATACTTAATGTAGTCGATGGAAAAGAAGATGATGCCGAGGGAAGCGTCGAATTTATCGCGACGTATTCCCAAAAAGATGAGCAGGTTAAGCACCACGAGGTCGCCACCTTCCGCAAAGAAGCCGGAACCTGGACTTTCGTCGATGGCCATATAGTGAATCAACCCTTTCGCCGCGAACAGCCGAAAATCGGCCGGAACGATCCCTGTCATTGCGGCAGCGGCAAGAAATATAAAAAGTGCTGCGGGCAGAAGTAAGCCGCAATGTTTTATGCTTTATTAACGGTCCTACTTGACGGTCAATGCGGGGAATGATCCTATGTGACGTCAGAGTGAAAAGGAGATACGCATCATGTCTAAAATGAAGTTCCTTTGGGTCCTGGGTGCCGCCGTCTTCATGACGGCAATCCTGGGCCCTTCTAAAGCGCTGTTTGCTCAAAACAAATCGGAACCGCAGTACCAAGTGCTCAGCCCTTGGGCGGAAGCGGATCCCATACCTTTAAGGGGGCTCTCCGCGGCGAGAGTGGACACCCTGGCGGGCAAGAAGATCGGCTTGTTTGTCAACTACAAGCGCGCTGCCAGGCCCATCGCCGAGTCGGTAGAAAGAAGGCTGAAAGCCATGTATCCCGACGCCCAGATCAGCTACTTCATCTCTCCCGAGTGGAATGTCTCGGTCATCGAGACAAAGAACAAGGATAAGTTTGAAGCATGGGCCAAGGGAGTCAATGCCGTCATTCTCTCGGTCGGAGATTGAGGGTCCTGCACAAAGTTCCTCGTATATAACGCAATTGCGATCGAGGACTTTGGCACGCCGGTCGTGTTACTGGCGCACCCAGGTTTTGTAACAGACGCTCATTCGGCCGCATCCAGCAGAGGAGTTCCCGGAATCCGAGCCCTTCCTTTGAACGTGGCAAATGAATCGACGGTAAAAGCCGACATCGAAGCCGGTACCGCTGAGGCGATGCCAGGCATAGTTGAATCATTGACCCAAGCGCTGACTGCTGACGAGAAGTCGCCGAAGCCAAAGGGGGTCAAGTCCTCCCGCATAGTTTTCAAGGGAAACCACGAGGAAATAAATCGTTTCTATTATAAGAACGGCTGGACCGACGGTCTGCCGATTGTGCCGCCCACTGAAAAGGCCTTGGCCGAGATGATGACAGGCACGGACCTGCCCGCGGATCACGTAGTAGCAAAGGTCATCCCAAGATTAGGCAAGGCTACCGTCGAGAAGATCGCCATCAACGCGGTTATGGCGGGAGCGCTGCCGACGCATATGCCGGTGCTGATCGCTGCGGTGCAGGCTCTCGCGGACCAAAAAACGCGCTTCGATACTTTTGAAGTGAGCACCGGATCCTGGGCTCCTTTCTTCGCTATCAACGGACCGATACGGCGCGATATCCATATCAATTTCAGTTCGGGTTCTCTCAGCCCGGGGAATATTGCCAACTCGGCCATCGGGCGGACGATGGGATTGATCGTCAAGAACATCGGCGGAGCGAGAAAGGGTATCGAGGACATGGGGGTTATCGGCAATCCCTCCAAATACAGTCTTGTGATTGGCGAGAATGAGGAAGAAACCCCCTGGGCGCCGCTTCAGGTGGAGCGGGGATTCAAGAAGGAAGAAAATACCCTGACTGTGTTTTTCCCCAACAACTTCCTGCAAAGCGTTCCTATGGATACCAGTGCGGAAGGTCTCGCGCAATCGCTGGCGAACTTGCAGCCGTGGAACATGTCGTGCCTGATCGTGATTCCTTCGCACGCTAAAATTCTCGCGGATGCCGGATGGACGAAGGAGAAACTCAAGAAGTACGTTATAGAGAATGCGCCTTCTCTCACCCCGGCGAGAAAGGAGAATGCGGACGTCCTTTCAATGCCCCCGCGGGCTGTCGATCCTTCGGGGTTGATGGTCCTGGTAGCGGGCGGGCCGGGTGCGTGGATGGCGGCGTTGCGAAGTGTCGGCGGCATTCAAAATGATTTCGTGACAAAGAAAATCGAGCTGCCGCGCAACTGGGACAAGCTGGTCGCGAAATATAAAGAGGTCGTTCCTGTGTACGTTACGTATTAGAAGGCAGCTTTGTAGTAATACCAGCCGTCTTTGCCCGTAATGCCGTCATTTCCGCCGGTGATGGTGTTGTAACCACCCCAGTAGTAGTCGTAAGGGCTTTGGGTTTTATTATTGGAAACCTTCAGCGCATACGGGTCGGTATTAAGCCTGGCTGCTTCGGCGCTCGTTAGCGTCTGGGTGCCAAAAAAGAAGTCGCTCAGATATTTGCCTTCCACCGCGGCGGAGGCAAAGCCGTGGGGATCTCCCCTAGACACGTAATTGCCGCTGTTGAACTTGACAAAGTTGTCGCCGTTGACGCCCAGAGTCCTGTACACACCCTTTGCGATTTCAAGACTCATGTTGTCCGTCATGGCTCCGTCGTTGTAGTCGTTGAGGTTGGTATCAATGATGATCGCACGATCGGGCGCAAGTGTGGCCACCAGCAAAGCCTGGTCGAAGGGCAGGCGGCTATAGCCGCCATAGGCGTAAGAGCCTTTCTCATGCTTATACATGTGGCCATAGGGCATAAAGTGACGGAACAACTCGGTCTCGCGGACGCGGTTATGCCGATAACTGTTGCCCGGTCCTTCGGTGCCATGTGCAACGATGCTTTCTGCGCCAGCGCTATAAAAAATAGTATCGCTGAAATCGTACGCCTGGCCCTGGGCGTTGTATCGCCAGTTGGCCGGGCCAGTGGCTCCAGCCCCACCGCAGACGACTGCCTTTACCCGTTCGTCAAACACGGCAGCTACAAAGGCATTCTTGCCACCGATAGAGAACCCCTTCGTGACCGCTCGGGTGGGATCGATCCTGGCAGCCAGCTGGGGATTTTGGGCCGCCGCCATCTGCAGGATGTCCAGATAAATGGAGACCGCCGTGGCGTTGGCAATCAGGATGCTTGAATCAGCCGAAGTACTGTTGCGGGCGTATGGAAAGAGCTTGTAGAACATGCCTGCACGGTTGGGATTGCCCCACGCTCCGGCATCGGTACGACTATCCCATGCCCAGTTGGGGAAAGCGACATTCGCGATGCCGTTGGCTGTCCAACTGCCGCCAAAGGAGATCGGCACCTTTTGGACTTCAGGTTCATTCGATGGCAGGGTCACGGAAATGGATATGTCTTGGTAAACGCCGCCGGTAAAATGCGCGTTGGTAGGCGTCACCCGCGCACTGACGCTGGGGCTGCCGGAACCGTTATAGCGATTTTCGGTGATGGTGATGATGTAATCCGCGCCTAGTTGCGGCTTGTAGCCATATTCATAGAACTGGGCCAATTCCAGAATCTCCTGCTTGCGTTCAGCCCATTCCTTTTTATTGGTGACCATGCCCTTCGTGCCCTTTGCCTTGTCGAAGAACTGCCAGATGTTGGGCAGTGTGTTCAGTGCAGGCAGGTCGTGTGGGTCCGGGTATCGCGTATCAGCCCATCTCAGCCCTGCGAAAGCCTGACAAACCTTGATCACGGCCGCTTTCTTCTGCGCCAGGCTCGCTTTGGGATTGTCCTTCAATGCCTGATACGCGTCCTTGGCCGCAATCATGCGCGCTTTGGATTTTGCGGACCATACAGCCGTGCCGTCTCCGCTATTGCCGGCGGCAGTGCCGTTACCCGAGCCGCCGGGGTTGCTCTTGGAATTCCAGAAGCGAATGTCTTCATCGGCGCGCCAGCCACTATAGGCGAATGGAGTCACCCCGTTCCAGCCGGACAGCGTGACTACGCCCCAGTCCCGGTTTCTCACGCGTTCGGAGTTCGGCAAATTCGAATTGCCCTCGCGTCCCGCAAAATATTGGGTTTTGCTCAAGTAGGCAAAAGAATTGCCTTGGTCGAAAATGCCGATCTCCAGGCCGATCTGCGTGCCGTTCTTCAGTTCGCGGTCCCATTCGTCGCCCCAGCCCTCGATCTGCAGGGCCATCTCATAGGTGTAGTGGACGCCGTTGCCGTCCCTGTACCCCGAGGATTTGAATGCCTTCAGTCGTGTCGAGTAATCCTGATTGTCCGCATTGAAGAACGAACCGAGGGAAGGAATGCCTGTATTACTGAACGAAGCCACAGAGTTGAGTTCCGGGTTGGCACTCAGAAAAAAGATGCCCTGCGTGTCGGTTTCTAGGCCCCACTGGTCGTTGAAGACATCCATGGAGACGAATAGCCCGTCCGTGTTTGCCGTGTAGCTGCTGCTGCTCCAGCTGGGTGTTCCGGTATCGGATTCGGTTGTGTCGCCGGTTGCTTCTACCAGAATATAGAGAACCGGCCCGTCCCACAGCAGTCGCAGCGAGCCCTCGGTAGTGGCTGCAGGCGCGTCTGCCGTCATGCCGGCGTCGAACTTGTTGGATATCGGGTAGGCAGTGGCATCGTTCCAGGCTATTTCTCTCTCGCCATCAACCACTATCGGCTTGCTGGTAAACGCAGCTTTGACCTGAGCCCTGGGAGCGGTGATTTTGTGGCTTTGGTTATTGCCGCCAGTGCGAGTCCACCGCTCGAGAACGTTGGTGTTGCTCACAAAGTTTCTGTCACCCGGCTGGTCATAGGCGTGCTGGCCATCGCGGGCCGCGAGGGCCACCGATAGGGCGACAACGAACGGCAGCATCGCGACTATCAGAACTGCACGGGGATTGGATTGCCGTTTCATATCATTTCACTGGTTATCTTTGGCAGGCAGCGGGGGCTGTACGTCGTTGATTGAAATGGTCGGGGCACCCAGATTTGAACTGGGGACTTCCTGCGCCCAAGGCAGGCGCGCTACCGGGCTGCGCTATGCCCCGACAATCAAAAGAAGCGTCATTCTATCTTAATTTGGGCTAACCTGCCAGATTTTCAATTACGAATGACGAATTACGAATTACGAATAAACTGCAAACGGCTATGCTTATCGCAGCAACTTGAGTAGGGCTGCGACGGCTTGGGCTCGGTGGCTGTGCTGATTTTTTTCCGCTTCGTTGAGCTGCGCGAAAGTCTTGCCGAGGCTCGGGAAGAAAAAGACCGGGTCATAGCCGAAGCCCCCTGTTCCTTGCGGTTGGCCGGCGATGATTCCCGAACACTGCCCCTGCGATTCGTGAAGCAGGATGCCCTCCTGAGCCAGTGCCAGAGCGCAGACGAAGCGAGCCTCGCGCCCGCCTCCGCTGCGCGCAAGCTCCGCGAGAAGTTTTTGCACGCGGTCTGAATCCGAAGCGCCGGGTCCGGCATAGCGCGCGGAGTGGACTCCGGGCCGTCCGCTGAGCGCGGCAACCTCCAATCCCGAATCGTCGGCGAGCACAGGAAACGGGATCAAGCGGGAATAGCCAATTGCTTTGATGCGCGCGTTTTCGGCAAACGTCTGCCCGGTTTCTTCGAATTCCTCGTTGATGGAAAGGCCGCTCAGGCAGAGAATTTCGCTTTTCAAAGGCAAGAGAAGGCTCCGGAACTCGAGCAATTTCCCTTGATTGCGGGTTGCGACCACAATAGTTGGGAAGAAGGGATTCTTCATTGTCAACGGCTCAAAGGCACAGATGCGCGATGCGCAGGTGGTGTTTACTTCAACAGAGGGAATAGCTTTTTCAGATCGGCTCGGGAGCCCAGTATCGATTTCTGCCGTTCGATGAGCTGCCGGATCCCCTGAGCTCCCAGCTGCTGCATATGCTCCATCTGTTCCCCGGAAAAGGGCGTTTTCTCCGCGGTCCCCTGGACTTCCACGTAGTTTCCTTTGCCGGTCATTACCAGATTCATATCCACTTCGGCGCTTGAATCCTCTTTGTAATCAAGATCCAGACATGCGGCGCCCTCGATGATGCCGACGCTGACCGCCGCGACATAGTCCTGAAGCGGAGAGAAGGGAAGCAGCTTTTTATCCATCAGTTTGACAACCGCCATGGACATGGCAAGAAATCCGCCGGTGATCGATGCGGTTCGGGTGCCCCCATCCGCCTGGATCACATCGCAGTCGATCACCAGAGTGCGCGTTCCCAAAAACGAGAGGCCCATAATAGAGCGCAACGAGCGGCCTATCAGGCGCTGGATTTCGATTGTCCGGCCGGTTTGCTTGCCGCGTGCGGCTTCGCGCGCCGTGCGCGTGTTTGTCGCACTGGGCAGCATGCCGTACTCGGCCGTGACCCACCCCTGGTTCATGCGGTTGAGGAACGGCGGGACTTTGTCTTCGATCGTGCAGGTGCACAATACCCTGGTATCCCCCACGGAAATTAGCACGGATCCGTCCGCATGTTTTGTGAAATCCAAATCAATGCCGACTTCCCGCATTGAGTCGTGGTCGCGCCCGCTTGGTCTCATGAATCTGCCCTCGCATTCCTTGAATTAGGAGGCTGTATTCTACCAGCGGCGGCCCAAGAATGAAATGCCTTGAAAAATGCGAATAATACCTGGTTTCAGGGCATTGAATTTGCGGCGCAATTCTCCTAGCATACAGCTGATGCATACATATTTCTTCGGAGGACCGATAACCCGAACGGTCAAAGCGCTGATTATCGTCAATCTCGCGGCGTACGTGCTGCAGATCGCTGCGCACCTGTTTGGCATCCAATCGATCGACTGGTATTTTGGCTTAGTGCCCATCCGCGTCACGCACGAGCTGATGCTCTGGCAGTTCGTGACCTACATGTTTTTGCATGGCGGCGTATTTCACATCTTTTTCAATATGCTGACGCTGTTCATGTTTGGAAACGAGTTGGAACGGTATTGGGGAACGCGCCGCTTTCTAAGCTATTACTTTATAACCGGCATCGGAGCCGGCATCTGCTCCTGGCTGGTGGCAATAAACAACTCTGCTGTCATCATTGGTGCCTCCGGTGCCATCTACGGGCTTCTCCTGGCGTATGGCATGACGTATCCGAATCGCATCGTCTATCTCAACTTTCTGTTGCCGCTTAAGGTGAAATGGATGGTGCTCATCATGGGCGGCTTCGCCTTCCTGTCTTCCATCGCGGGCTCTGAGCCGGGAGTCGCGAATATCGCGCACCTCGGCGGCATGGTGGTCGGCTACCTGTTCCTCAAAGGAAACGATTGGAGGGATCGATACCGTCAGTTCAACGAACATCACCGCCGCGAGCAGCTGAAACGGCAGTTCGAAGTCTACTATGGCGACGTGCGCCGCAAAGTCGAATCCGATAATAAGAAAGGCCCCACCATCCACTGAAAATTACGAATTACGAATTACGAATTACGAATTAACAACTTCGGAACGAGGATGGGTGCCATTATTTGCAGTTTGCAGACGTCCAGCCGTGTAACCCCCAATAGATAGTATGTTCCAATTCGTAATTCGTCATTCGTAATTCGTAATTATGTATTCCGGCGTGCCGTTTTTATTGAAGCTACGATAATCGAGAGGATTTGATTGCCCTCATTCATGAGTTGTTGGATCAACTGCGGCTCAATGTTCAGGCTCTGTAGAATTTCAAGCCAATAGATCGCCTCATCGCATTCTTCTTCGACGATTTTCAGCTTTGCGATAAAGTCCGGGCGCGATCGGGCTCGTGTAGCTGCTCGAAAATTGGCTCCAACCGAAGTTCCGCACCGTATCAACTGCTGCCCTATACTTCGCATCGGACTTCGGTCCGGCAGCGTCTGTATTAGCTTGATTATGCCAAGCCCGAAACCCTGAGTTCGTTTTTTAAGCTGTTCTGCTCCCACATACTTCTAATGAAGCTACTACTTCTTGAGCCAAAGTTTTTATTTCGTAATTCGTCATTCGTAATTCGTAATTCAAAAGGATGGTCCAATGGATATGTAAAAATGAAATCTTCCTGCTTCGCTCCAGCCTCCCGCGGCGCGCATGGGTCCTATCATAGTATCCAGTGCCAAGCCGACTCCCATCCCGTGCAGCAAATCAAAATCGTAGGGCGACGCCTGGCGCGTGCTGGAAAAGACGCCGTTGTAAGTGCCCGTCAGGAATCCCCGCTTCACAAAGCCGAGAGGTTTGTTCAGGATCTGCCGGCGATAGCTTGCACTGAAAACGCCTATCTGGCTCGCGAGCAGTTCATCGCGGTCTAGTCCCAGGAACGGCCGCGAAGCCCTTTCCGAAAACGAATACCCGCCGACGTAGAAGAGATCATAAAAGGGAACCGGACCGTGCGAATAGCCGGCCGTGGCGCTGATCTGAAATGTGGAGTTCGCCGAAACCGAGAAGTAACGCTGCCAATCGATCTGCAATTTGGAATAGTCGAGATCGCTGCCGAGAGCGGTGCTCCGCTTGTCGAACTGCGCCCGCAGCAGCATGCCGCTCCGCGGGAAGACAGGCAAATCGAGGGAATCCCGGTTCAGGCGGAATGTGAGTCCTGCCAGCACGGTGGATTCGGCCATGCGATTCGGCGGAGACCCGCCAGAAATCCGTGCCCGTTCGGCGCGATACCCTCCGCTGATTTCCAGCTGCCTCAAGATCGTGGCTCCGATCACTAATTGGCCGCCCTCCCTCTTGTCGGTGAATTGGTCGACCGTCTCCTGTTCGCGAATATCCAAGCGCTCCAGACGGCGCGCTTCCACTCTGGGTTCCAGAAAAAGGAATTGAGCCTGCGGCGGGGAAAGGCGCAAAGAGGCGAAGTGGTCTTCCAATCCGCCGAACTGAGTGGAGACTGTTGCGGTCGACGGGCTGTTGAACAATTGGCGGGCGGTAAACTCCGCCAAAGCAACGAAATTGTAGCTGTCATCGTATCGAAGACTCGCTCCGAGCGTATTCATCGGAGCTTCTTTGGTGTTGAATATCAGGTCGTATCGATTCTCTCCGACCGGCTCCAGGGTGTACGTGACGCTGTCGAACAAACGGGTTGCATAGAGCCGCTCGACGGTGGCGGCCATTTTGGATGGATCCGCACTTTCTCCGGGATGAATACGGACACTCGTCCTCAGTTGATAGGACCCGATTTGCTTTAATCCGCGGAAAAAAATTGCGTGAATGACAGGTGTCGCGCTTGCGGCCGGCGGAGAATGGGGGAGTGGAGCAACGCCGGCGGCCAGGGCTTTCAGCTCGGGCAGGAGCCTTTTGGCCTCGTCTTCACCCTGTTTTACAATTTCAGAAAACTTTTCATAGTCGCTATTGGTAAATTTTTCGAGGTCCGGTTTCAGCAGGATGGTTGCCTGCTTCCGGCTTTCCTGGATATTTTGTTCCATCTGCAGACTGATGGACTGGTCTATTACATTTACAAAAGTCCGGAGCTTGTCCAGCGGCAGAAGCGGGGAAGTGGCGTCCACCGCAATGATGATGTCTGCCCCCATGGCCTTTACGATATCGACGGGCAGATTATTCACCAACCCCCCGTCCACCAAAAGCATGCCGTCTTTTTCAAGGGGAGTAAAAAGCAGCGGAATAGACATCGATGCGCGGAGAGCTTCCGTCATGGAACCTTTTTGGAAGACATAGGCTTTGCCGTCAATCAGGTTCGTCGCGACAGCCCGGAATGGGATCGGGAGCTTGTCAAAGTCATACTCTGCCTGCAAAAGCCGGCCGGTAATCAGTTTGTCCAGTACTTCCGTCAGCCGTTGGCCCTCCAGCAGTCCGGTCGGAAGCTCCGGACTCCAGCCACGGAAGGAGATCTGGGCCTGATACCGCGCGTTCCCGCGCTCGAGCAGTCGCGTCAATCGGCGCTGCGGTGCGTCGCTGAAAATGATGTTCCAATCCTGGTCCGAAAAGATGCGTTCAATATCAGTCGCAGAGTAGCCGAGAGAATAGAGTCCCCCTACCAGAGAGCCGAAACTTGTGGCTGCAATGCAATGAATCGGGATCCGCTCCTGTTCGAATACCTTTAGAACTCCGATGTGGGAAGCCCCGCGAGCTCCTCCCCCGCTCAGCACCAGGCCGATTTTGTGAGGATTCTGTTGAGCGTTCAATGGAGTGAGAGCTCCAAGGCAGGAAATAAACGCCAGACATAGCAGATACAGGTATCGTCGAGTAACCATGATTCTTAATACATTAACATCCATTCGAGATTCGAGATTCAAAATTCGAGATTCATAAAGGGGTAACACAATCCCTGGTCAAACGTAATAGTCACCATAGGGTTGTCGTTTGAACAACCAGGACTAAACCGAGAAGGAGATCTTAACACATGAGAACCAAAAGTCTTTTAATTGGAGCAGTAGCCGTGTTGGTCCTGCTTGCGTCGGCATGGGCCGCTGACGTAACCGGGAAGTGGGTTGCACAGACGCCCGGCCGGGATGGAGCAACGTCCGAGACCACGTTTAATTTAAAAGTTGAAGGAACGGTCTTGACGGGCACCATGACCTCCACTCGCGGAGAAAGCACCATCAGCGAAGGCAAAGTCAACGGGGACGAAATCTCTTTCATTATCGTGCGCAAGATGGGCGAAAATGAAATGAAGACGCTATATAAAGGCAAAGTTGCCGGCGACGAGATCACGTTTACGCGCGAATTCCAGATGCCTCCGGGCGGAATGGGCGGCGATGGGCGGACCTGGCGGTGGAGCACCTCCTGCCGGTGGACCGGGCGGTGGACCATGGCGGCGGACATGGGCGGACCGCCGGCGCCGATCGTTGCCAAGAGAGTGAAGTAACTTTACTTTCTAAGCGGGCAGCCGGGCAGTCTGCAGGCATTCCCTGCGCACTGCCGCTGCCTGCTATCGGACACGGGTATGTATAAGCTGATATCGAGTGTGATTCTTGCCGGCATGATTTGTACTTCGGTCTTTTCTACGAGCCGATCCGAGAACGATACTACCGTGAGCGATGCCAAGATTCGCAAAGTAATTGACAGCCACGGCAGCTCATGGGGAGGCATGAATGTCCCGGCGGCGGACGGGCAGGCGCTGCATGATATTGTGCTTCAAAACAAATATAAGAATGCATTGGAAATAGGCACGTCCAACGGATACTCCGGGTTGTGGATCGCATGGGCTCTGTCCAAAACGGGCGGCAAGCTGATCACCATAGAAATAGACCCTGGCCGGCATAGGGAGGCCCTGGCCTATTTCCGCGAAGCCGGTCTCGACAAATATATTGACGCCCGGCTTGGCGACGCGCACGAACTCGTCCCGGCACTTTCCGGACCTTTTGATTTTGTCTTCTGCGATGCGGACAAAGAGTGGTATGAGAACTATCTGAAAGCCGCACTGCCGAAAATCACGGTCGGCGGATGCTTCGCCGCTCACAACGTATCGGAATACTCCGGGCGGGGAGGACGGCGCGGAAGTGGATTCGGGCGCGGTGGCGGCGGCGGCTTCCTGGAATTTGCCAGAAGCTTCCAGAACCTCGATACGAAAGTGCTGAATATACCGGGCTCCGGCGGATTGTCGGTAAGTTACAAGAAAGCGGAGAAATAGTCGGCAGTCGGCAGTCGGGATCAGTACCGGTCTAGTCTGCGACTCTGACTCCGATTAACGGATGCCATTTGCGTGCTGTGAAAAGGTATGCTGCTATGTGAATCGATAGAATGCGTTTTGTTCAACTTTAGCCCATCCCCGTCAGACTAATGCACACCAGACCGACTAGCGCTTTTCCATTTCTACTGCCGAGCTAACCGACTACTGACTAACCGTTACTGACTCCGACTACCGACTGCCGACTGCCGACTTTTTTACTCCCCGCGGCGGCGTCTGAAGGCAGGTTCATCCAGATTATCCCTGAGAGACGCAAGCTGATAATCGATCGACTTGCTTGAATCCGATGAGGAGAGGGAAATCACGTTGCCGACGGCACGAATGTGTTCGCTGGTTCCTTTTGCCCGTTCATTGCCGCTCTGATTGAATCCTGTGGCAATGACAGTGATTTTAATGCGGTCTCCCATCGTCTCATCGTATACCGCACCAAAAATCGTATCTTCCGCGCCGGCAATCTCTTCAATTATTTTGGCTGCCGCATCGACTTCGTGAAGCCGCAGGCTTTCGCGGCTGGCTGTGATATTTATGAGCACGCCGCGTGCTCCGCGAATTGAAGTTTCTTCCAGCAGCGGGCTTGAGATTGCGCGCTGCGCTGCTTCAATGGCGCGATTTTCTCCCTCCGCCATTCCGGTTCCCATCAGAGCCATGCCCTTTCCGGACATGATTGTGCGCACATCGGCGAAGTCCACGTTGACGATTCCGGGCATGGTGATGATATCCGAAATTCCCTGGACCGCCTGGCAGAGCACATCATCCGCGTAGCGGAAGGAATCTTCGAGCAAGGCATCCGGGCCCATGGCGCAGAGCAGCCTTTCGTTGGGGATCGTGATCAGCGTGTCGACGACCTCCTTCAGCTCATGGATTCCTTCTTCGGCATGGAGTTGGCGCTTTTTGCCTTCGAAATTGAATGGCTTTGTGACGACTCCGACTGTGAGGGCGCCCAGTTCTGTCGCCAGACTTGCAATGATGGGCGCCGCTCCTGTCCCGGTCCCGCCACCCATTCCGGCGGTGACAAAGACCATATCCGCTCCGTCCAGCAGTTCTATGATCCGCTCCGTATCTTCCAGTGCCGCCTGTCTCCCCTTTTCAGGGATCGCGCCGCAACCGAGGCCGTTGGTCAGTTTGGTGCCGATCTGCAGTTTGATGGGGGCAATCGAATTACGGAGCGCCTGGATATCGGTGTTCGCGGCAATAAATTCCACTCCGCCGATCTTCGACTGAATCATTCGATTGACGGCGTTGCCTCCCGCGCCTCCGATCCCCATAACCTTTATTCTTGCGGGAGGCTGCCAATCTTCATCGAACCGGAACCTCAATGTCTCTTCCTCAAACCGCAGTTTCTCCGTTTGCATTACGATCCTCCCCCAAAGACCGGCCGCTATTTGCCGGTCCATGACAAAATTTTGCCAAAAAATCCCGATGAGCCATTTGTCTTTCCGATGTTTTTCTTGCGATACCCCGCCTCTTCCGCGCCAAACAGGGCAAGCCCCACGGAAGTGGCATACACCGGATGGGAAAGCTCCTCGGTCAAGCCCCGAACCCCCAGAGGCAATCCTTGCCGCACAGGCATTCCCAGCGTTTCTTCCGTCAATTCCAACATGCCGTCGAGCATGCTCCCGCCGCCGGTAATTACGACTCCGGCGATGAGCCGTTCGTTTTCAACTGCTTTCCAAAGCTGATCCTTAATAAGCTCCAAAATCTCTGCCGCCCGATCGCGGAGAATATCGCAGATCGCTCTGCGCGATACGGAGCGCGCTGCACGGGTTCCCATGCCGGGGACTACCACGGCTTCGCCTTCCAGCGTTCTCTCGGTCAGAACGGTGCCGGATTCCTTTTTGATGCGCTCCGCGTCCTCCATCGGAGTCTGCAAGCCTATGGCCAGATCCCGTGTGAAGTGCGCTCCTCCGACCGCCAACACCTTTGTGAACTGAACCGCGTTCTTGATGAACACGGCAATGTCGGTGGTCCCGCCGCCGATATCGATAACCGCCGTTCCCAGTTCCCGTTCATCTTTGGTGAGCACCGCTTCCGCACTGGCAAGCTGCTGCAGGATCACCCTCTTTACGCGCATCTGCGCCCGGTTCACGGCGTTGATGAGGTTCTGATTCTGCGCGCTCTGGCAGGTCACCACGTGGATATTGACATCGAGGCGGGAACCGAACAGCCCCACAGGATTTATGATGCCGCCATGGTCGTCCAGAAAAAACTCCTGCGGCAATACGTGAATGACTTCGCGGTCCGGAGGTATCGGAATCGATTGAGCGGCGCGGATGACCTGCTCCATTTCTTCGGCGGTGACTTCCTGGTGATTCCCCTCGATTGTGACGGCGCCATGCGAATTGAAACTCTGGAAGTGATCTCCGGCCGCGCCAATGGTTACCCAATCCACCGAAATGCCCGATTTCGATTCGGCTTCGTCCGCCGCCTTTCGGATGGATGCCGCCGCTTCTTCGAGATCCACGACGACGCCCTTTTTCAGCCCGCTCGAATTTGCGTAGCCGGTGCTGAGCACCTCAAGGCCGCCATCCGGATGCGCACGGGCAATCATCATGCAGATCTTTGTTGTCCCGACATCCAGTCCGCAAATGATTCGATTATTTTTGCTCACGTATCTCCGTACCTTTACATCTTTGAGTCTGTGTTATTGCGCATTCTCACGTCTGGGACGATACACGATCTGATTGTCGAATCGCATGTCGATCGAAACGAATTCCGTGTATTGATCCTTCAGCTCCTGGTATTTGTCGAGATTGCTCATCAGGGCGCTGAAAACGTTTCAAGTAGTCTTTCTCCCCGAGATACACTTCGGCGGTGTCGTCAACCAGCAGGATTTTCAGATTTTCCGGGTCCGATATGTCGACTTCGGAAATTTTTTGCGTCGCGTGCGGCAATCCGGATTCGATCTGCGACAGCATTACGAGTCCCTGTCGGATCCTGACGGCATTCTCTTCCTTATACAGCCTGTAGCTTTCAGCATCTTCTCCCAGGACGCCTTTGAAGACAGGCACGTCCAGCTTGCCGAACCTGGGATCATATTGTCCCAGCAGTGTTCCCTCGTCGTCGGCGACCATCAGTTCGCCGTGCAGTTCAAAAATCACGGAAGGAGTACGCTCCTCGAATATAAATTATCAGATCGGAGGGAAGCACGCGCCGTATTTCGACATGTTTCGCCCAGGTTTCTTTTTCAAGCCGTTCCTGCAATTTCTGGAGATCGATGCGCAAAATGTTTGCCGGAAAGTCCTGCCGGATTATTCCTTCCATTTCCTTCTGGTTGATCTCCCTGCAACCATAAAACGTCACGTGGCGAAGGTTGAATTTCTCCGAAGTATAGGCATATACAAAAACGGACAGCATGAATGCGAGTATTAACAGGAACGCTCCGGCTTTCCCCAGGACTTTGAGCGCGG
Source organism: uncultured Acidobacteriota bacterium (assembly GCA_963718845.1). Taxonomy (GTDB): domain Bacteria; phylum Acidobacteriota; class UBA6911; order UBA6911; family UBA6911; genus UBA6911. The sequence goes on along the minus strand of CAVRAD010000012.1, from coordinate 47,887 downwards.
AAACGAAACGGCGCCCGGCAACGCGGTTTTTGCCGAGCTTCCGGCCGGCCTTCCTGCGTGCAGGCTGCCCTTTGTCCGGAGGCGGAACGGCTCTGGCATTTGAAGCTTCCCGCGATCTGTGTGGTCTTAATTTCCATGATATATTTCCCGCGCTTCGTGCTAATAAGAATTCAGAAGACAGGAGTCAGAAGTCAGAATCAAAACTGCTTCATTCTGACTTCTGATTCCTGGCTTCTGACTCCTGACTCCCGTCTTTCAAAAACTCCTCGCCCACTTTCCAGATATCTCCGGCTCCGAGGGTGAGCAACAGGTCTCCCTCCCGGATCGTGTCCTTCAAAATCTTGTGCGCTTCGGCAAAATCCAGTGCGTAGCGGACATCCCGATGCCCGAATTGCTTAATTTGTTCTACGAGCCTTTCGGATGTGATGCCGGGCAACGGTTCCTCGCCGGCGGCATAAATGGGCACAATGATCAGAATGTCCGCATTATCAAAAGCCCGGGCAAAGTCCTCTTCCAAAGCTTGGGTCCGCGAATATCGATGCGGCTGAAATACGGTCACGATCCGGCGGTTGCACGCGTGGCGGGCCGCACTCAGAGTGGCCGCGATTTCCGTCGGATGATGTCCGTAGTCATCCACAACCAGCACGTACCTTTTTTCCCCTTTGACTTGAAACCGGCGATCCGCGTTTTGAAAAGAAGCCAGCGCGGAGGCGATTTTTTCGAAGGGGATCTCCAGTTCCAGCCCGGTCGCCACCGCCGCAAGGGCATTCAGGATTCCGTGCTTCGCCGGGAATGCGCAGGCGCAGCGTTCCGAGAGGGTTTCCCCTGTAGCGCACCTGGCAGGAAGTGCCGAATTCCTGGAATTCGATATGGGAAGCTACCAGATCCGCCTGGTTGCTCGGTTCCATAGGTCACGATCCGCCGCTCGATTTGCGGGAGGATCGCCTGAACGTTCGGATCATCAAGGCAAAGCACGGCCGCGCCGTAGAACGGAACTTTGTTTGCAAACGCCACAAACGCGGATTTGATCTCTTCCAAGTCCGCGTAGTGGTCCAGGTGCTCTCTGTCGATGTTCGTGACAACCGCGATCGCAGGGGTGAGCTTCAGGAAGGAACCATCGCTTTCGTCCGCTTCCGCGACGAGAAAATCGCCCTTGCCGAGCTTGGCGTTGCTGCCGAACGCGTTCAGCCTGCCACCGATGACCGCAGTCGGATCGAAACCGCCGTTCACCAGGACAGTCGCAATCATGGAGGTGGTCGTGGTTTTGCCGTGGGATCCGGCGATCGCCACGCCGTATTTCAGGCGCATGAGTTCCGCGAGCATCTCCGCCCTGGGGATCACGGGAATCTGCAGGCGCTTTGCTTCGACGACCTCGACGTTGTCGGGGCGAACCGCAGAGGAGATGACAACCACGTTGGCGCCTTCGACGTTTGCCGGCGCTGTGTCCGCTGAATATTTTCCCGCCCAGCGCCGCCAGCCTGTCGGTGACTGCGCTCTTCTTCATGTCCGATCCGGAAACCTGATATCCGAGGTTGAGGAGGAGTTCGGCAATGCCGCTCATCCCGATGCCCCCGATGCCCACGAAATGGAGTTTCTGGATTTTTCTGAACATGGCTATTCGGTTGCCTCGGCCAATCTTTCTTGATGCGACAGATTCAGCAGCACTCCCGTGGCGACCAGGTTCAGCAGAATGGAGCTCCCGCCCTGGCTGATAAAAGGCAGCGCAATTCCCTTTGTTGGCATCATGGCCAGCACCATGGAGATATTAATAAATCCCTGCAACACGACCATCAGAGTAATGCCGAGCCCGAGATAAAATCCAAAACGATCGGGCGACCGGAGAATGATCCGCATCCCCCGATAGAAAAAAACCAGGAACGCAATTGCGACCAGGCATGTCCCGATCAGTCCCAATTCTTCGCCGATAACGGCAAAAATAAAATCGCTGCTGGCTTCCGGCAGGAAAAAGAGCTTTTGTTTGCTGGCTCCCAGACCGAGCCCGGCGAAGCCGCCGCTTCCCACTGCCGTCAGCGATTGCGAGATCTGCCAGCCGGAGCCCAGAGGATCATGAAACGGATTCAAGAAGGTTTGCATGCGTTCCATCCGGAAAGGGACACTGCATCACCAAGAAGTAAAACACAGGCACCGCCAGCAGTGCCGCTCCGGCGATGTATCGCCACGACAGTCCCGCGACGAAAAGAAGGATGCCCGCGATCATGCAGAGACACAGCGCCTGGCCGAGATCGGGTTCAATGGCGATTAGACCGGCAAACAGTCCCAGCACGATGCCAAAGGGAAGCAATCGACGGACCGGCTGATTGATTTCACTCTCATGCTTTTGCAGATACGCTGCGATAAACATGAGCACGCACAGCTTTGCGATTTCCGAAGGCTGAAATGAAATAAATCCGCCATAGCGCAGCCAGCGATGGGCGCCGTTTATCTTCGGCTGCGTCAAGACGAAAACAGAGGATGACCGCGCAAATAATCAGTATTGTGCGGATCACTTTGGGCCTCTGCCAGAAGTGGTAATCCACATTCATCAGGATCATCAGGAGCAGAAATCCGAACCCTGCGTACAGCAGCTGGCGCAAAAAGAAATAGGAAGACATGCCGTGCTGCGAGGCGGCGACCACAGAGGAAGCGCTGTAGACCATCACGAGGCCGAAGATCGTGAGAAGGCCGGTGGTGATGAATAATATTTTGTCGCTGCTCGGTTTATAGGCCATAAATCACCGCCTGATATTCGAATTGCATGCTGCGCACGGCCTCTTTGAAAACTCGGCCGCGGTGCTCATAATTGTCAAACATATCAAAACTTGCGCACGCCGGCGCCAGCAAAACCACGTCTCCAGGTCGAGCGAGGCTGCGGCACATCGATACCGCTTCCATCATGGACGGAGCTTCGCTCATATCCACGGTGCCGGAGAGGGCTTGCCGGATTTTGTCTGCGGCCTCGCCCATCAGCACCAGGTGCTTCACGCGCTGCTGCACTAAAATTCTCAAAGCCGAGAAGTCGCCTGCCTTGTCCCGGCCTCCGGCAATTAAAAGAATGTTGCCGGGGAAGGACTCCAGCGCCTTTATGGCGGCATCCACGTTCGTGGCCTTGGAGTCGTTGTAATACGGCACTCCGTCGAGCTCGCATACCCACTCGATGCGATGCTCCACTCCTTTGAATTTCCGGATGCTGTCTTCGAGACTGTCCGGAGACGCTCCGGCGAGGATGGCCATGGCGCAAGCGGCGAGGACGTTTTCCAGGTTGTGCGACCCCTTGAGAGCGATAGCGCTTACGGCAAAAAGATCTTTCTCGCCGTCCTTGTTCCGGAAAATCACCCGGTCATTGCGCACAAATGCTCCGTGTTCAGCGATGCGGAGACGGCTGAACTGGACCGGCTTTGCGCGCATCTTCGCTGCCAATGCGGCGGTCCTGGGATCGTCGGCATTCAGGACTGCAAAATCCGTTTCTCCCTGGTTCATGAAGATGCGCTGCTTTGCAGCGATGTAGTCCTCGAAACCCGCATACCGGTCCATATGGTCCGGGGTAAGGTTCAGAACGGATCCGATAAACGGACGGAAGTCCCTGATGCTTTCCAGCTGAAAACTGGAAAGCTCCACGGAATAAAAATCGGAATCCGATGAATCCCGGACAAAGCTGATCAGAGGCGTGCCGATATTTCCGGCGGCATGGGCTTTCAGCCCGGCCCCGTTCAGCAAATCGGAGACCAGGGTCGTCGTGGTGGTCTTGCCGTTCGAGCCGGTGATGCCGATGATCTTTCCTTTCAGATGGCGATAGGCGAGCTCTACTTCCGCAATGATCGGGATCCCCGCCTTACGGCTTACTTCGAAAAACGGAAGAGAGAGAGGAATGCCGGGGCTGACGACCACAAAATCGCAGCGCGCAAAACTTTCATTGCTGTGTCCGCCCAGTTCGAGCACCAATTCGCCTGAATGCGCGGCAAGGGTCTGCAGCGCCGCTATTTCGTTTTTCAGAGCGTCTTCGCTCTTGGTGTCGGTGAGAATCACCCGCGCTCCGCAATCGAGCAGGAAACGGGCGGACGCCTGTCCGCTTTTCCCGGCTCCCGCTACCAGCGCTGTTTTTCCCCGATAATCCATCTTTTCAACTCTCACTCTCATCAATTCAGGAGCTCAAAACGTAACCGCAAGCTCTGCACAGATTTTTTCCGTGTGGACTCCCCGCGAGCCTTTGACCAGCACCAGGTCTCCCTTGCGCAACGCGCTTCCGAGAAAATCAGCCGCAGCGTCAGCGGTATCAAAGAAGCGCGCCTGCGTATCGGACATGCCCGATTTCACATGCTGCGCGCACGATTTCCCGCGCGGCGCCCTGGATCCCGATCACCATATCCAGTCCGCGGCTTGCCGCATAGGTTCCGCATTCGAAGTGCATAGCATCGGAATCTTTCCCCAACTCCAGCATTTCTCCGGCTACGAGAATCCGGCGAGTAAAGGACGGGATCCCGGACAAAACATCGATCATCTTCATCAGAGCCCGGGGATTCGAGTTGTAGGAATCGTCGATGACCGCAAATCCCGCTGCGAACCGCAGGATCCGGCCCCGCATGGATGCCTGCTGCAGTTGGCCCAAGCTTTCAACCATCTGCTCCGGCGGAATGCCGTATTGATGGCCCAAAGCGACGGCAGGGAGAGCGTTCATCACATAATGCGCTCCGGCAAAGGGAACGCTGGCCGTCCGCGTGATTCCCGCATAACAAAGGTCAAACCGGGTTTCATCCGGACCGGCGATCGCGACATGGTCCGCGCGGACATCCGCGAGATCGGAAAAGCCGAAGGATATTTTGCGGCCGGCGAAGCGGCCGGCGATATCCCGCACAAGCCGGTCGTCTGCGTTGTAGATCAGCGTCCCGTCGGGAGGGAGAGCCTCCGCCAGCTCTCCTTTGGCTTGGGCGATTTCCTCCACGGAATTGAAGAATGCGAGATGCACGGGAGCGACGTTGGTGAGGATCCCAATGGTCGGTGCGGCGATGCGGCACATCTCGGCGATCTCGCCCGGGGCGCTCATCCCCATTTCAAAGATTCCAAAATCGTGCTGGAGTCGCAGACCGAACAGGGCCAGAGGGAGGCCAAAGAGATTGTTGTAATTGCCCGGCGTCTGATACACGGCGAACGCGCTTTGCAGGACTTGAGCAACGAAGGTCCTGGTCGTGGTTTTGCCCATGCTTCCCGTAATCGCCACAAGCGTTCCCGGGCCAGCGGCGCCGTGCCGCCATCGCGAGGTCCTTGAGAGCTTTGTGGGTGTCCTCCACCTTCACGAGCACTGCCGGAAATTCGCCGGGATATTCGTAGTCGCGCTCTACAACCGCGCCCAGGGCGCCCCTGGATAATGCATCCGGAATGAAGCGGTGTCCGTCCTGGTTGGGTCCGCGAATGGCAAAAAAGATATCACCGCACTGCAGACTCCGGGTATCAATCGACACGTTGGAAAAGACGGTATCTTTCGAACCATGTACCAAAGTGCCGCCGGTTCCGGATTCCACTTCTGCTGCTGTGAGTTCGGATATCATAAATGCCATTCAGTCTAAAAACTCTGCGGGAACGGACCCCGTTGTTTTAAGGCGTATCCGCGTTTAAATTCTCGAGAATCAATTCCCGGGCCAGCGTGCGGTCATCGAACGGGATTACCCGGCTGCCGATGATCTGATAGTCCTCGTGGCCTTTGCCCGCAATCACCACCGCATCTCCCATTTTTGCCATCGAGATGGCGGATGCTATCGCCTCGCGCCGGTCCGGCACCATTGCGTAGGGTGCCGTTCCCCGGCGAAGACCCGGCTCGATCTCCTTCAAAATATCGAGCGGATCCTCCGTCCTGGGATTGTCGGAAGTCGCGAACACAAAATCGCTCATTTTCGCCGCGATTTCACCCATGACGGGACGCTTGGTCCTGTCCCGGTCTCCCCCGCAGCCAAATACAACGATGAGCTTCTCATGAGGCAACTGACGGACTGTTTCCAGGAGATTCTGCAATGAGTCCGGCGAATGGGCGTAGTCGACGATGACGCTGAAATCCTGCCCCGCATCGACAAGTTCCATCCTGCCGGGCACTCCCTTGAGACTTTCGACGCCCGCGCGTATGGCTTCCGGATCCAAGCCCAGGCAAAGAGCGCGCCCGTCGCGGCCATGACGTTGTAAACATTGGGCCGCCCGACCAGGTGCAGGCGGAATCGGATTCTTCCCGCGGGAGTTTCGCATTCCAGGTCCGTGCCGTCGGCATAGCTTTTATAGGCAATCGCGCGGATTTCTGCCGGTTCGTTGAAGCCGAAACGCAGGACCGGCATTTGAACTTCGCGCGCGAGACGCTTGCCATAGGCATCGTCCGTATTGATGACCGCCGATTCGATTCCGTTGCCGTTGTCGGCGGAGAAGAGAATGCGCTTGGCTTTGAAGTAGGTCTCCATGTCCCCGTGGAAGTCGAGGTGGTCCTGCGTGAGATTCATAAAGACGCCGACCGCGAACCTGGTTTTGATAGACGCGTCTCAGTTCCAGCGAGTGGGAGGACACTTCCATGGCTCCGTGCGTGCAACTTCTCGTCGACCGCCTGACGGAGGAATTTCATCAGGTCGGTGGATTCCGGCGTTGTGTGGCTGCTGTGAAATCGGTGCTCTCCGATCCTCATCTCGATGGTTCCCGCCAGACAGGAACGCATGCCCGCACTGGCTGTAAATCGATTCCATCAGATACGAGGTTGTGGTTTTTCCTTTTGTCCCTGTAATGCCGACCAGTTTCAGCTTTGCCGAAGGGTCGCCGTAAAAGATCCGGGAAATTTCAGCCAGAAATTTGCGGGCATCCGGAACGGTAATGGCTGCAGCCTGAGGGCCGGGGTCGACTTTGCGTTCGGATGCAACCGCGATGGCGCCATTTTGAACGGCCTGCCGCGACGAAACGCGCGCCGTCAGCTTTTGCGCCTTGGATGGCGACAAAAAGATCCCCTTTTTGCACGGAGCGGGAGTCATAGGAAATCCCGTGGATCTCGGCTGCGGCATCCCCCGTCCATTCAATTCCGGGAATCTGTGCAAGAATTGCGCTTAAAAGCATGGGTGTCCAATCCTACTGCTACTGTATCGCTACTGGGCGTATGCTTGATCAAAACATGGGTGTCCAATTCCGTTATGCAACTGCTATCGGCGTATGCTTGCCGCCAGCGGCGTGCCGGAAGCTGTTTCGCCAGGTTTGCCGAAGTCGTGGGCAATGAGTCCTTTACGTGTCCTTGTGCAAATGTCACACTGCACACCGATCCCAGCTGTATTTTGCTCCCCGGCAGCGGCCATTGATATACGGCAACTCCGGAGCCGTTGGACTGCAGACGGATGCCCAGATCCGTGCACTTGTCCAAAACTCTTCTCTTGGCCATTCCTCGGAAATCAGGCAGCACAACCAATTCCCCTCCGACCTGCACGGAGATGGTTTCCTGCGGCTCCTCGCCGGGTTGATTTTGAGCGATCGACTGCAGCGGCTGGACCGGCGTGGCGTTGGGAAGATAATCCTCGGATCCTGCATCGACAGTCAAGGGAGCGATCTTGGGCAGCGGCAGGCTCTGGTCGGGCGGGATTTTGAGCTGCATCAGAGTTTCCTGGGCGATTTTCTGGAAAAATGGAGCGCTGACATCCCCGCCGTAATGGCTTCCTTTGGGTTCGTCGATTTGGACCAGGATCGTTATCTTGGGATGGGGAAGCGGGGCAAACCCTATGAAGGAGGATACGTATTTGCTGTCGGAATATCGGCCTCCGACGATTTTTTGTGCGGTGCCGGTTTTGCCTGCGGCCCGATATCCTTCCAATGCGGCCCGCTTGCCTGTTCCGCGCAGGACGACGCCTTCAAATGCGTCGGAAACGGCTTCGGCGGTGCGCGGGCTCATCAGCCGGGTCCGCTCGGGAGTGCGCGCGAACACGAGGTCGCCGTTTTCGTCGATGATCCGGTCGACGATGGATGGCCGGACGCGATATCCGCCGTTGGCGATGGCGTTGATGGCAGTCAGGATCTGGATCGAAGTGACCCCGACTTCCTGGCCGAAGGAAATTGCCCCGATCGACAGGCCGGACCAATCGCGCCAATCGCGCACCAGCCCGACGATTTCGCCGGGAAGATCGATCCCGGATTTGGAGCCGAATCCGAAATTCCGCAGCGCCTCGTAGAGCCGCTGCTGGTCCCAGTCTCAGACCGAGTTTTGCCGCGCCCACATTTGAGGAGTACTCGAGAATCTGACTGAAGCTCAAAAGGCCGTATGCCTTGTGGTCGTGAAATACGTGCCTGCCGATCGTGATGGAACCCATCTGGCAATCGATCATTTCATTCGGCCGGGTCAGTCCCGCTTCCAGCGCGGCTGTGGCCACCACGACTTTAAATGTCGATCCGGGCTCGAAAATGTCCGAAATCGCCCGGTTTCGCCATAGATCCGCCGCATACCGGTTGTATGTATTGCAGTTGAACTGCGGATAGTTCGAAAGTGCGAGGATCCTGCCGGTGTCCGATTCCATGACGATCGCGGTGCCGGCCTCGGCCTGAGACTTCTCGACGGCGGCCATCACTTCGCTGTCGGCGATGTACTGGATGGATTTATCGATGCTGAGCACCAGGGAATGTCCCTGAGACGGGCGGTTTGTCCACTTTGGCCCGGAAGGACCGCCGCCGCGCATCCACATCGAAGGAATACAGTCCCTCCTTGCCCTTGAGTTCCTTGTCGTACTGCAGTTCGATTCCCGCGCCGCCGTCGCCGTTCATGTTTACGAATCCGAGGACATGGCAGGCGAGTTCGCGGTTGGGATACACGCGCATGCTTTCATCCACAAAATAAATGCCCTCGATTCCGAGCGCCTCGATCCGTCTTTTCCGCATGGGGATCGATCCTGCGCTTGATCACCATGTAGCTTTGCCGCGCAGGATCCATCATGCGGCTCAGGAGTTCCTGCGGATTCAAATCCAGTATGGCTGCCAGTTCTCGGGCTGCCGCCGGGATGTCCTGAATTCTGCGGGGTTCTGCCACCGCTGTGCTGACGGTCACGTTGGTCGCAAGTTCGGCCATGTGGCTGTCGTAGATGACGCCACGCGGGGCAAGAATAGAGCGGGTGACCTGCTGTCGTTGAGTCGCGAGCTGAACGAATGAGCGGTGCTCGAAGAGCTGCAATTGCACCAGGCGAATCAGGATCAGAAAGCTCCAGAAGGTTATTCCCAGAATTACTAAGACGATCCTTCCGGATTTAAGTCCAGGCATACGATTTACGATTGACGATCTGCAATTGACGATTGAAGGGAACGCCGCGCATCAATCGTCAACCGTCAATCGCAAACCATCAATCTCCCCCATTGGTCCCGAGAGAATCCGTTAGTCGGAATAGTCCACAAGGTGTTTCGCAGCGACAAATTTTTTCATGCTTGCGGTTTTAACGTCTGTCATCGCCAGTTCATTGGAAGCGCTGCGCTCCGCATCCTGTATCTTCGGCAGGACGATCTGATGCGGGCGCAGCGGAGCCATTCCCAATTCGTTGCGGGCGATAGTGTCGATACGTTCGGGATTTCTGAGAAATTCTTTTTCAAGCCACCAGCCTCTCGTGAGCGCGCATCAGCGATTCTTCTTCGGCAAAGAGACGCTGGCTTTCGTATCCCGTATTGACGATTTGACTGCGGATCCATGAATAAAACAGCAAGGCACCGGCGACCATCGCAAGGGCCACGATGATGCGCATGAGTTCCGACAGCATAGGGCACGTCGAGCTCATTTTTAATGCCGTAATTGCGCGTTTCTATCCCATCTGCCCAATCCGTCATCTTAGCCTCCAATTCCCGGGCTTGTGCATGCATCCTCAAGTGCAAACATGTCGATAAAAACCTTAAACTTTTCCAATGATCTCAGGCGAGCGCTGCGGGCTCGTGGATTTACAGCAAGCTCCTCGGGGCCAGGTGTCATGGGGCGGGGAGTGATGATAGTGCCCAGTACCTGCCTCGGACATCTGCAAAGCTCCGGCGGCGCATCGCAGATGCACTGGCCGGCCAGTTTGCGAAATGTCTTTTTCACGATCCGGTCTTCCAGGGAGTGGAAGGCGATTACCGCGATTCTGCCGCCGGTTTTCAGGAAGCTGAAAGCGTCCGAGAGAAACTCTTCCAGCCCCTGCAATTCTTCGTTGACCGCAATTCTTAACGCCTGGAACGTTCGCGTCGCCGGGTGAATTCCCTGATGGCCCCGGACCTTGAAAACGCGGCCGATAATCGATGCCAATTGAGAACAGCGCGTGATCGGGGCCTTTTCCCGTTCCTGGACGATGTGCGCCGCAATGCGGCGGGAGAGCCGTTCCTCTCCGTAGCGATAAATAATGTTCGCCAACTCGACTTCGGAGACTTTGTTGACCAGGTCCGCCGCGCTCCATTGCTGTGTCCTGTCCATGCGCATATCCAGCACGGCATCCGATTGAAAGCTGAAGCCGCGCTCCGGCGACAGGAGCTGATAGGAAGACACCCCAAGATCCACGAGTATTCCATCCACTGGCTTGATCGCCAGGTTGTTGAGTATCAGGGGCAGGTTTTTATAATTGTCGTGGAACAAGCGCAGGCTGTCGGAGAAAGGTTTCAATCGAGCCTGAGCTTTTTCCAGTGATTCCTTGTCGCGATCGATGCCTATCAGCAAGCCTCCGGGTTGAATCTTTTCCAGAATCGCCTGCGTGTGGCCTCCCATGCCGACCGTGGCATCGACGTAAATCCCGCCCGGTTTGAGCTGAAGCAGATCGAGCACTTCTCTGGCCATGACGGGAATGTGTTCATCGTCAGGAATTCTCAGATGATCTGTCATGTTGTTCCGTGCTGCGGCTCTCACCCTGTCCCCGTTCAGAAAATCAAGAAGCTGGAATTCAGAAGATGAATCTTTGCCTGCTGCGCATTAAAATGGACCGAAGTTGCCCCGATCTGACTCCTAACGAATTCCGGCTCATGCCTAAAATCCTTGCTCGGCCAATCTCTCACGCTCTGCCAGGGTGAGAGGACTTTCCTTAAGACTCTTTCCGAAATACCTCGTCGTTCCATACTTCAAGGTGGTCGCTTTTCCCGATAACGATAACGTCGCCCGAAATCTGGGCATCTTCCCGGAGCGACTGGGGAATAAGAATGCGGCCCTGGGGATCCATTTGCGTCAGGAGGCCATAGTAGCTGGTGAATCGCTGCAGCTTCATTTTGGCCGGATCCATTCTTGGAGATTCCTGGAGCTTCTGGGCTACTCTCTGCCAAACGGGTATCGGGTAGATCTGAGCACACTGCCCATCATCGCTGGTTACATAATAGGTGTTGTCTTCGGTTTCGGGCAGGTCGCGGCGGAACTTTGCCGGCAATCGCAGCCGCGATTTGTCATCAATTTTTGCAGAATATCTACCCCAAAGCATACGGGACTCTTGCTACACCAGATACTCAATTTATGAAATAGCTTTTCAGTGGAAAGCGCTTATTGGTGGCCCTTTTTAACCACTTTGAACCACCTTTGACCACATCACATTAAGTTGTTTGCTGTCTTTGTGTCAAGGAAAATATTGATCCTAATTACATTTTCTGAATATTCACTTGTTGAACAAGGTTTCGCGGTGGGTTGAGATTGCTGCAAAACGAGTAGGTATGGATGTCGAAATAGTTGATTTTGGGCCGGAATTGGGTCTTTCACCTGAAAGTTTGGTGTTCCGTTGGTTACAGGTTCCAAATATCCCGTCCTTTTCTTTTAAATATGCTTTTATGAAAAGCGTGGACACCCACTAAATTTATTTATTATTATAATATTTTTGTTTTTAGCAAATCGTGGATCTTTTGCGTGGAAAGGTGCGATTAATGTTTATGAGTGGAAACGGATGGGGTACAGTGGATAAGACGAATGGACGGATGTGCAGGTACCGTAGAGCAGTCTGGGAGATAACGAGATTTAGTCAAAAATAACGATAGCAGGAAGCGTGCGCGGCGATATTCGAATTCCCTGAATCTTTGTGGAGGATGGACAGATGGAAGAGACTCGGACTCCGGCCGAGTGGGGTGGTGAATCTGAAAGGCAGCTCGAGCGGCAGGAACGCCAATGAGCCAGCGTCTGCCAAGCTGATCTGCGAAATGCGCAGACTGGAAAGCAGTCCGGCGGCGAGACGGAATTTGGATCCGAAGCGGGAAATGGTATCGAGTCCAGGCTTCGCGGATTGGCGCCGATGCGCAGGAGAATGGGCGCAAGATCGGCATCGATGGCGCCGCGCTTATCCGACCGCAGTATGCGTCCCGACTGGTCGACCAGATCGAAATAATCGGCTGCGGTCATCTGCAGGATGCCGCGCCGCTGGGAATCGGATTGAATGGGACACAGCCAGGAAGCGGAAGAGGGATTGGAAGGAAGGGTTCGGGAATAGCGTTGGAAATGGGCTATCTCGAGTTTGCATATCTCGGTGCATAGAGAAATCCAGCTGTTTTGATTGGACTCGCCGGGAACAGAGGCTGTGGTCATCATTTCGTTCTGCCAGGCGCGGATTCGTTCCTGGATGCTGGTGAAGTCGCTTTCTTCGGGAGTAGGCGCCAGCCGGCCCGGATGGGATTGAGATCCACATAGACCATGCAGGCGGCAATGGCAGCCTCGTCGAGCAGGGCCTGGCATTTGAATCGGGATTCCCAGAACCGGCCCTTGACGCTATCTTCTTTGTTTGCAGCACGGGCGATGAATTCGTTGAGGCGGCCCATGAACCAGCTCAGGCTGCGACAATCGTTTGCGCAATTGGGCGATACGTTCGGGGTAATCGGCCAGGGCGCAGATCTGGCGCGTCGGGAGGCGGTACGGCGTGCATCGTGTTGCATGAGGGAAGAGAGTCAGCCAGCGGATGGCCACCTCGCGATCGGACCAGGCGGCGACGATGTCGGGGCGAGTGCGCAGAATGAGGTGGTAGTGGTTTTCCATGATGGCATAGGCGCAGACCTCGATGGCGAAGATAGCGGCGAGAAACCGCAACCTGTCGACCAGCCATGCTTTGCGGTGGGAGAAGTCGCGGTGGGTGAGGGCATCGAATCCGCAGAGGAACGCCCGGCGGACGCACCGGCTGAAGCAGTGATAGACGCCTTCTTGTCCTTCTTTGACGTATTTGCTGCGCGGCAGACCCATGGTTCACCTCTTTCATATATCTAATGGCGAACTCATGGAATGAGCCAAAAAATATTCATAAAAAAGTGGGTGTCCAGGATTTCTATCTCTCAGTTATAAAGAAGTGGGTGTCCAGGGTTTCATTCCAGGTTTTATTTCCCAGCGCCGGCCAAGTGCAAAAGGCGGCGAGAAACGCAGGATAGGACCAAACAAAAGCGGACCTGTGGTAACATAATGAGTCTTGTTATCGAGGATGACGCATGAAGGTTGGATTGTTGGATTGCCGCAAGTCGGAAAAACTACTATATTCAGGCTTTTTAACGCAGGGGCGCGTGGATACTTCCTCGTGGGGGACGGTCAGGAAGCGCACATCGGCTCGCGCAGGTGCCCGATGCCCGCGTGGATAAACTGGCTGAAATCATTAAGCCAGAGAAAACAACCTACGCCACAATTGAATACGTGGACCTTCCCGGGCTTCGCGCGGAGACGGCAAAGCCGCGTCCGCAGGCCAGGCCAAAGAAATGGCGACGTATCTTACCAGCCTGAAAAACGTCGATGCGTTGTTGCATGTGGTCCGCGGATTTTGAAGACGCTAGCCTTCCGCATGTGGAGGGAAGCGTCGGTCCCTCGAGGGATATAGGGATCTTTGAACTCGAAATGATCTTCTCCGATCTGGCTGCGATTGAAAAGCGACTGGAGCGTCTCGCCAAGGATTTGAAAAAAACGAAATATCCTGAACTGGAAATCGAGAACGACGTTCTCCTGCGATTTAAAGAGGCTCTGGAAAATGAAAAGCCTCTGCGCGAACTGGAATTAACGTCGGAAGAGGGAAGCGCATCCGGGGATTTACCTTTCTTTCGGCAAAGCCGATCGTGTTGGTCATCAACGTGGGAGCCCAGGACGCGCCCAAAATCCCGCATGTCGTCGAGGAGTTCGGGCTGCAGAAACAGGCGTCCATGCGCAACGTCGGAATTACCGCCGTATGCGGCAAAATCGAATCGGAAATCGCCGCTCTTCCGCCCGAGGACGCGCGCATGTTCATGGAGGACCTGGGAATTTCCCGGTAATGCGCTCGATCGCATTATTCAAAAGTCCTACGATCTGCTGGGCGTTTTCTCCTTTTACACTGCGGGAGAACCGGAAGTGAGAGCCTGGACCATTGCGCGCAATACAACTGCCGCGCAGGCAGCGGGCGTAATCCACTCGGATATAGAAAAAGGCTTCATCAAGGCCGAAGTGGTTTCCTACGAGGATATGCTGGCGCTTGGAACTTTTCAGGCGGCCAAAGCCAAGGGAGTCCTGCGCCTTGAAGGCAAGGAATATCGCGTTCAGGAAGGGGACGTCATTCTCTTCCGGTTCAATCTGTGAATTGAATGCGAGATTGCGTCAGCTAACGGCTTTCAGCAGTTAGCATTCAGCGAATCTGTTCCGTGAGTGACCGTTGAATCTTGCATCCATCGAAAGAGGCGCCCTGAAACAATTGTGCTAGAAAACCGCAACCCTGCATTATTTATTCTCATCCTCCTCTCAGTTTTTCACTTCCCGCTTTTTGCGGAATCTGCGGAACCGGAAACAGCGCAGTTCGGGAAAACCATTCGAAGCATCGAATTCTCATCGGACGTGCCGCTGGACCGCGCGCACTACGATCCTTACCTTGGAATCAAGCCTGGAGATCTGCTTACGCGCACCGGAGTGAAGAGCGCTATCCAGTTCCTCTATGCGTGCGGCCGCTTTTCCAGCATTAGTGTCGAAGCACTGCCGGCAGGTGATGCGGTGCATCTTCTCTTCCGTCTCCGCCATAACTATTACTTCAACAATTTTTCAATAGAGGGAGATGTCGATCTGAAGGGCCGCTCACTTTGGGAGTGGGTGTCGCTGCCGACAGGCCAGCGTATTACTGAAGAAGGGCTGGAACAGTCGCGGCAAGCGGTGCTGAAGCTTATGGTCGAGCGAGGATTCTTCGGCGCGCAAGTCCAAGTGCGCACGGTACCGGATGAAGCAGACCGCCAGGTAGATGTGGTTTTTATGGTTCAATCCGGAGTATTGGCCACTGTCCGCTCCATCGAAGTGACAGGCGTCCCGATCCCGCAAGCCGGAGAATTGCTGCGCACGTTCCAATTTCATAAAGGGAAAAGGTATGACCGCAGCCGATTGAGTGCCCGCCTCGACAACCTCGGAAAACAGTTTTTAAAAAACGGCTTTTTGGCCGCTGTCGCACAAGTGTCGGAATCGTTCGATCCTGCAACCAATACCGTCGCTCTGACGCTGGCGATAGCCAATTATGGAAAAGTTAAAGTGGCCGTGGAGGGATTCAAGATTGACAAGGACCAGTTGCGCCGGCTTCTGCCCATTCTCAAGGGAGAAGGCATCAACCGGGAGATACTGGAAGAAGGCCTCGAGAATCTTAAAGAGTATCTGGTAAACAAAGGATACTCCGAGGCGGACGTGCAACTGAGCGAGACAGCCGATCATTCAGGAGTCCGTTTCTTTCACTACCGAATCATTCCCAGCCGGAAATTTACGGTGTCCTACATACGTTTCTCCGGGGATCATGCGCTTACGGCCGAGGAAATGCTGTCGTCCATAGAGATCCAGTCAAAGGGCTTTTTTCAGAGTGCGGCGTACAGCGTGGCGCGTCTGGATAGTGACGTTGAGTCTCTTAAGACTCTCTTCAATCGCGCGGGTATCTGAATGCCAAGATCACACCATTCATTGAGACTGTCGACAAAGGCCGGAAACTTGGAATTACGTATCTCTGCGAGGCAGGAGTTCAGGCGCGAACGCAATCCTTGACGATTAGCGGAAACGCTGGGCTGGCCACGCAAGAATTGATGAAACGTATGGGGATGGCGCCGGGGAAACCCTATTCCCCAGCGCTGGCTGAGAGCGACCGCCAGTCTACTGGCTGCGTATAACGACCTGGGATTCCTGTGGGCCCAGGTGGCTGTTCAAGTCGGTTCGCCCGATGAGGCTCATTCCTATCCGATTGAGTTCCAGATACGGGAGGGAACCCGATCCTTTGTGGAACGAATTCACGTGCTTGGGAACGAGAGAACGCGCAGTTCAGTGGTGGAAAAGAGGATCCGGTTGAAGAAACGAACCGCTCAGCCTTGGCAAAATGCTTCAGACACAGCAGGGCCTTTACGGCCTGGGAGTCTTTGATCAGGTTCGCGTAGCGCAGCAGAATTCCGAGAGCACGGCGCCGTTTCAGGATGTCGTTGTCCGCTTGCGGGAATCGAAGCGTTTTACCATGCGCTATGGTCTGGGTTATCAGGAAAGGGAAAAGCTGCGCGGCACGCTGGAGTTCACGCACGACAATATTTTAGGCCTGGCGCGGCGCGCCCAGTTCCGTATTCGCGGGAGCAGCATAGAACAGCAGGCGATCTTCACCCTGCAACAACCCCAATTCCGCCCTATACCGGTGGACTCCAACTTCACATTTTCCTTCCAGAATAAACAGGACGTCAGCTACGACAGCAGACGCTTCAATATATCGTATCAATTCAGTCATCCTTTCGGAGGCCACGCTTGGGGAATGCTTCGCTACAATTTCAGAAACGTTCAGATCCTGAATTCGCAGATCTCGGAATCCGAACTCGAGCGCGAAGACAGCCCAGGCAAGTATTTCACTTTTTCAGCGG
The DNA here is from genome assembly GCA_963718845.1 of uncultured Acidobacteriota bacterium. GTDB lineage: Bacteria > Acidobacteriota > UBA6911 > UBA6911 > UBA6911 > UBA6911. The sequence goes on along the minus strand of CAVRAD010000012.1, from coordinate 31,144 downwards.
CCTTTATAAACGATACGCGGGATAACTACCTGGATCCGACGAAGGGTTTTTTCTCCTCAACCGATTTTGGCGTGACTCCGAGGCTGCTGAGCAGCGATGGGTTTTTGTCTTTTTTTACACAGAACAGTTATTATCGAAAGCTTCCCGGATCTTTGCTCTTGGCCGGTTCCGTGCGTTTCGGAGCGGCATATTCATTGGAAAAGGATCCGAATTTGCCGATCAGTGAAAGATTTTTTGCCGGCGGCAGTTCGAGCCTTCGAGGATTTGATACGGATTATGCGGGTCCATTGGATCCCGTTTCCAATAAACCCCTGGGCGGGAATGCGTTGTTCGTGGGTTCCATGGAAATCCGGATCCCGGTATTCAGCTTCATTCATATTGCAGGTTTTTACGATACGGGAAATATTTTCCAGACGATCGGCGACATCAATCTTAAGGGCTTCAGCCATACGCTCGGCGTCGGTCTCAGGATTAAAACTCCGTTTGGCCCGCTGCGCGCCGACTATGGCTACAACCTTAATTTATCGTCGGATTTGAGGCAGCGGGGACTGCAGCGCGGGCACTTCTTTATAACAGTCGGCCCGCCGTTCTAATTTATGACTCTGTTCAATTGGCGACATTATTTTCAAGCGCAACAGAAATGCAGCAGCATAGCGGTTGCATTGCGGATGACGGTTTTTTGCCTCCTATTCCTTGTATTCAGATCAGGATTTGTCAATGGATCCGAAATTGACCGTTTGATTGCCGCCGTGAACGGTGTGGCCATCACCGAAGGAGATCTCAACCTGGCGCGAAGCCTCAATGCAATCCTATCCTACGGCAGGAACGCTGCGGCCGCATCCCGAAGCGATGAAATAGAGAAGCTGATAGATCAGGAGCTCATGCGGCAGGAATTGAAGAATTTCAGCATGACGGAAGTGGAGGAAAGCAAGATTAAAGCCCGCCTACAGTCGCTGCACGACGCTTTTGCCGCAAAAGGGGGCCTTTCCGCTCTTTTGCAGCAAACAGGGCTGCGGGAATCGGAACTAATATCCTATTTCCAGCTTGAAGCCTCCATTATGAAATTTGTGGATTTCCGATTTCAGGCCTTTTGTCAGCGTGTCGGAGGCGGACATAAGGGCCTATTATGAAAAAAGACTGACTCCCCAGCTTAAGGAATCCAAAATCGAAACGCCGCCCCTTGATCAGGTCTTAGCCAAAATAGAAATGATATTGAGGGAAGAGAAGATCAATGAAGTACTGGATCAATCGATGAAGGAAATCAGGCGCAGTTCTCGTATAGAGTATTTCAATGACGCGTCACAACTCGAAATGCCTGGACTCGGGCATTAGAAGAGCGAACCGTGAAGATACGCACGAAGGTTTTAACCATTAGCTTCCCCGTGATGCTCCTTCTTGGTTGCGTGGCATCCTCGGTGTGGTATCTGCAGACCGACGGCTTCCAGGCGTTTGCGCGTAGCACTCTGGTTTCCAGAGTGGAACAAGCGACAGGCCTAGACTGCACGATGGAACGCGCCCGGTTCAATGTTTTCCGGGGACAATTTGAGATCGACGGGCTTACCCTTGCTCCCCGTACGGTGACGCCGGGTCTTGTGATGCTCAAGGTCCCGGAGATTCGCGCAACCCTCAGCATTTCTTCCTTCTGGCATTTCCGCATGCGTTTAGCCAGCCTGGATATTTTCCGTCCGCAGGTTGAACTGCTTTCCGGCGGAGGTTCGACCTGGGACCCCGAAGAGGTGTTGAAAGCTTTGAAGGTGTCCTTGAGAATCGAAGCCGCGAGCGTCCGGATTCAGGAAGGCCTGCTCAAGGTCAACAATCACGCCTCCCCGTTTAATCTCTCGCTACAAGACTTCGACTGTGAGATTAGATATTCGAATGAGCTTCCCAGCTACAAGATTCATCTCGCATATGAGCACAGCAGGATTTTTTGGGAACAGCGGAATGTCGTCCACAGCCTTGAAGCAAGCCTGGATCTTTCTCTCCGGGGGGTCGAGATTGAGTTTTTCAAGTTTCGCTACAACTCAAGCCTGCTGACCGGCAGCGGATCCATTAAGGATTGGAAAGAACCTGTGTTGCTCCTGCACGCGGCAGGACTGTACGACGCCAGAGACCTGATTCTTGCGCATCCCTCCATCAACGAGGGCTACGGCACCTTAGGCATTCTTGCGGACATCCGCAACGACCGGGAAGGCGTTTCCGCAAAGGGCCGGTTTTCCAGCAGGGCGGGCGGATATCGCAGGATGACGTTCCATGATCTTGCCGGCCAGTTTGAAGTGAAGCAGGATGTGCTGTCTCTGCGGGACGTGTCCGGCGGAATTGCCGGAGGAAGCTTTCGGGTTGCTGCGGATATTCAACTGCGAAAGGCCAATAAGGCGCCCAATCGCGTTGCCATTGATACTAAAGGCGTCCCTTTGATCGCAGCCGGCAAGGTGCTCGATCTTCCGCTGCTGACTTTTGAAAATCCTGCCGATGGTTCGACGGCAGTCACCTGGCATAACGATCAGGATTTGAGAGTGGACTGCAACCTCAATCTTCACGGACAGACGCTCCCGGCCGCGAAATCGGCAAACATCACCCCCCTTGACGGAAATGTGCAGTTTGCGTATTTCGGGACAGGCGAGGTGCAGGTAGTGTCCGCAAGCCTGGTGTCGCAGAATTCCTCGCTGCATGTTTTGAGAGCGCCAGAGGGATCGTTCCAGGCGCAGCTTTTCACTACTCGCATCTCCGAGCCGCTTAACCTGATCGCGAACTTTTCTCCTGCAGTCTCGGACCTTGTGTCGAGACAGCCTGACCTTTTGCAGACGGCCGGGGACTTTCATTTTGCCGGGGAGACCCGGATCAAGTCGAGCACGGATGTCTCGTATCGCGGAGGCATCTCGATTAAGAACGGCAGATGGAGGCGCTATACGGTCGATGAACTCGACACGCAGGCTGATTTTGCTCCTCCTTATCTGAAATTGCGGTCCATGACGATTCGGGGCGGTCCGCAGACGGTCAAGGGCGATATTGATCTGGAGCTTGCCGACAGTGAGCATGTTTCAGATTTCGAATTTCATGGGGATATTCATCAAATCTCGATGGCCTTTCTACGGGATCTTGGCGCCGATACTGCAGCCATCAACGGGAGCCTGAGCGGCAGCGGATCTGCCCGCTATTCCCGGGGCGCATGGGAGGTTGATGGAGATTTCTCCCTCAATAAAGGAGCCTATCGGGGAGAGTCCTTTGACACCTTGCGGGCGCGATTGAAATTCGCAAATAAGAGACTCCGCTTGTTCGATGCGGAGGCGCGACGCGGCACAGCCAGGGCAAGCGCGGAAGGGGAAGTCGAACTTGAAAGCGGGCGAATGAATATCGCGATACGCCTGAACAGGCTGCCCCTTGACGAAATGGCGGCCCTTCAGCAAAAGCGTCTGCCGGTTCATGGACTCCTGAGCGCTTCGGGCTCCCTCGCAGGCACAATGGAGGATCCCACTTTTTCGGGAACCTTTGAGTTGAATGGGCTGCATTATGATTCCTGGGACCTGGGCAATGGAAAGGGCAGTATCGAACTTAAGTCGGGGGCAGTGCGGGGCGATTTCCGGATTCAATCTGACTATGGAAGCCTGGCCGCCCAGGGATACGTGTCCACCGGGCCAGGAAATCCCGGTGCGATCCATTTTGAATTCGAAAACCTGGATATTCGGAAAATAGCCGCCGCAAAAATTCCCCCGTATCTGAAAGAGGTCAGCTCGGCCTTAAAGGGGACGGTCGAGGTCGAGGGAGAATTCAACGATCTGGCCGCGCTCAGAATGCGGGGTGAGGTGGATGGAGCCTCTTTCAAGATCCAGGACTATGAGATCAGGAACGCCGGCCGCCTGCAATTCACGGTGGTCAACCGGAACCTCCGGATTGAAAACGTCATATTCGAGGGAGAAGGGACCAGCCTTGTTTTAAGCGGGCGTATTCCCCTTGGAGAGGCGCCGCAACTCGATCTGAACCTAAACGGCAAACTGAATCTCCGGGTTACGGATGGCATTGATAAAAAATTGCGCGTTGGCGGAACTGCTGTCCTTAATATCCGGGCCAGCGGGTCCCTGCGGGACCCGCTGATTATCGGCCGGGCTTCATTCCAGGACGCCCAATTGGATTACGTGGATCTGCCGTTTCGGTTTTCTGCCTTGCAGGGTGATATGGTTTTTTCCCGGAACCTTGTGCGCCTTGAAAACATACGCGGGAATACCGCCTCTGGAAAACTGCAGTTGTCGGGAGTCCTGGAACATCAGAACGGTGTGCTTCGATCTTTGAATATTAATATTTCCGCCCGCAACGCCCGCCTGCCCTATCCCAAAGACTTTCGGTCCGTTGTTGATGCGGATCTGTTCTTGAACGGCACGCGCGATGTTCAAGTTCTTACGGGAGATGTGAATGTCATTCGAGCGGAATATGTCCGCGATTTCAATCTTCTGGAGCAACTCGCCGGGGGCGGCACGATTCAGGCAGGCCCGCTGACAACAGAGCCGTATCTGCGCGACTTGCGTCTGAATTTGGAAATTCGTTCGGACAAAGGACTGCTCGTAGACAACGAGCTGGCCAAGCTGCGCGGGAGCTTGCGTCTGACTCTGCGCGGGACTCCGGCCTATCCTTCTTTGACCGGACGGGTGGAAGCCAGCGAAGGAACCATCTTTTTCCGCGGCAGCCGGTTCGAAATTTCTCATGCGGCTGCGGATTTTGTGGACCCTAACCGGATTAATCCTGTGCTTGAGGTACGGGCCGAAGCGGATGTGAAAACCTACCGGCTGATACTCGATGCCGTGGGAGAATTGGATCATCTGAACCTGAATGTTACATCGGACCCGCCCATGTCCACAGTGGATATCCTTTCGATGCTGACAACCGGGAAAAAGGATTCGGATTCCGCAACGACCCAGCAAAAATCGGAAATGGTGGGAATAAGCGCGGCAAGCGTCCTTTCGGAAAACCTTACGGGCGTCGTCGGAAAGAGAGTGCAGCGCATCTTCGGTCTCGAGAGCTTTCGTGTGGATCCGTTCCTAGCAGGGGCTGAAAACGATCCTACGGCCCGCATCACGGTCAGCGAAAGGCTCTCCAAGGATATAGTGGTCACTTTCTCCACAAACCTGACTACCAACCAGGAGCAGATTGTCGTTATTGAATACGATGTCACGAAAAATCTTTCGCTTCTTGCCACACGGGATGAAGACGGGAAATACGGCCTGGATTTCCGTTTCCGCAAACGCTGGCGGTAAAAAAGACATTCCCTGAAATGAGGGAAAAGTCAGAAAAAGTCGAGACTTTGTCTGTTTCCTGTGTATTTGGTATTGCCTTTTTCCCCGCTTCTTGGTTAAATCCTCTATTTCGTCCCAGGAGGTGAGACCGTGTATGCAGTCATAAAGACCGGCGGAAAGCAGTACCGCGTTTCTGAAGGGGACGTTGTCCGCATTGAAAAGCTCGATGTGGCGCAGGGAGATCCTGTGGAATTCAAAGATGTACTTCTGGTGAAGACCGAGGACAAAACGTATATCGGTCAGCCGATTGTGCAGGGAGCGTCGGTGCTGGGCACTTTGAAATCTCAGGGAAAAGATGATAAAGTCCTGGTTTTCAAACACAAAAAGAAAAAGCAATATCGACGCACACGCGGTCATCGCCAGCAGCATTCAGAAGTCAGCATCGAAAAAATCAATGTAGCAGGTTAAGAGGTCTGTATGGCACATAAAAAGGGAGTGGGAAGCTCCAGGAACGGAAGAGACAGTCAGTCAAAAAGGCTTGGTGTAAAACGTTTTGCCGGACAGCTCGTCAGTGGCGGAACCATTATCGTTCGGCAGCGGGGAACCAAGTTTAAGCCGGGGCTGAACGTGGGGATTGGTCGTGACGATACGCTGTTTGCCAAAATATCTGGAATTGTGGCGTTTCAGGACCGAGGCCGTCTGGGCAAGTTCGTCCACATTCACACAGAGGCCGCCTGAGTTTAGGTTGGGTGTCTAAATGCCTGGGGACCCCGTTTCGGGGTCCTTTTTTTTTGTGCGCCCGGCAGGGCGCACTCACTAAGGAGTGAGAAGACTCCTATGAACCCCGGCAGGGGGAATCATTAGCTGGACGGCAAGGGTGTCCATCGCGAGGTGGAATCTGAAGGAAGCCGCAGGCAAAACGCTGGCCTGACGAACAGGAAGCACATATGAGGCGGACACGCTGGGATGAGAAGGCAAATATCTTCAAAGTCCAATACCTGCACGGAGCGCGTGGACGTAGATGTGACAGGCATAAGCGGGAAAGTGAGTGCGCATTACCCGGGGAGATCTGCCGTCTGCCATAGAGCTACCGACGTTGCAAGGCGATGGGAGAGGAGGCAGAAGTCAGCAGAGGGCATAGTAGGTCAGTGCGACCGGACCGAAGGCCCGAACATAAGAGAGGAGGGAACGGAGCCTTTCCTTTCGATGACGAAGGAGACGCAGACAGTATGACTGAGAAGTCCGAGGCCGCCTGGTGGAAGTAGCCGCCGGAACTGCGAGTAAGCCGATGCTGGCGCGTCAAACGTCACGGCAAGGGAGGAAGTCACCGGCCCGGAGGGAGACGGCGTTCATGGAAGCAGTGGTCGCGCGGGAGAACATGGCGCGAGCATATGCACGTGTGATGAGAACAAGGGAGCAGCAGGAGTAGATGGGATGAGAGTGGAGGAGCTTGAAGCGCCTATCTGCAAGGATCACTGGGAAGGCATCAAGAGAGGAACTGCTGGAAGGGAGCTACCAGCCACAGGCAGTACGGAAGGGTAGAGATACCCAAGCCGGATGGGAAGGGAATGCGACAAGCTTGGGATACCGACGGTGGTGGATCGTCTGATCCAGCAGGCGTCTGCATCAGGTGATGAGGCCGATCTTCGACAAGCTTTTCCGAGATCGAGCTACGGCTTCCGCCAGGGGGGAACGCGCATCAGGCGGTGCAGCAAGGCGCGACGTACGTAGCGGAAGGGAAGCGGTGGGTCGTGGATATCGACCTGGAGAAGTTCTTTGACCGTGTCAACCACGACGTTCTGATGTCGAGAGTGGCACGCCGGGTGACAGGACAAGCGGGTGCTCCGGCTGATACGGCGATACCTGCAAGCGGGGATGATGGCCGGAAGGGTGATGGCGCAGCGGACTGGAAGGGACGCCGCAAGGCGGCCGCTCTCGCCGCTGTTGTCGAACATCCTGCTGGACGATCTGGACAAGGAGCTGGAGAGGCGGGGCACACCTTCTGCCGCTATGCGGATGACTGTAACGTGTACGTGCGGTCGAGGATGCGGGGGAGACGGGTGATGGAGCTCGCTGACGCGGTTTCTTGAACAGACGACTCCGGCTCAGGTGAATCGAGAGAAGAGTGCTGTTGCTCGTCCGTGGCAGAGAAAATTCCTGGGGTACTCGCATGACCTTTCACATGAAGCCGAGCTGAAAGTGGCGCCGCAGATCGGTGAAGCGGTTCAAGGAGAAGTTCCAGGAACTCTTTCGTGTGGGTGCGGGGCGCAACCTCGCACGGTTCATCCGGGAAGATCTGAATCCGCTTATTCGTGGGTGGGCGAATTATTTCCAGCTTGCCGGAGACGAAGGGAACCTTTGAAGAGCTTGATGGATGGATACGGCGGAAACTGCGCTGTATGCTGTGGCGGCAGTGGAAGCGTCCGCAGACCCGGTTTGCGCGCCTGACGGGCGCGAGGTCTTGCTGAGCTTCGCGCTTGGAAATCGGCCACTAACGGGCGTGGCCCCTGGTGGAACTCCGGGGCCTCGCACATGAATGAGGCGTTTCCGAAGCGATACTTTGATAATCTTGGGCTGCTTTCATTGCTTACCACGGATCGTTTTGCCATTGATTAACTGAACCGCCGGATACGGAACCGTACGTCCGGTGGTGTGGGAGGACGGCGGGCGTAGACCCCGCCTCCTACCCGATGGAATCATCGTTTGCGGAGTTTCGCGTTTGTTTATAGATCGCGCAAAAATACAGCTTATCGCGGGTAACGGAGGGAATGGCTGCCTTGCCTTTCGCAGGGAAAAGTTTGTTCCCAGAGGCGGACCGAGCGGCGGTGACGGGGGAAAAGGCGGCGATGTTTATATCGAGTGCACGGATCGCGTGAACACGCTCCTTCACTTTCAATATAAACGCATCTTCAAAGCGCAGCGGGGCCGCCACGGAGAAGGAGATAATCGGCATGGCAAAGACGGCGAAGATATAATTATTGAAGTTCCTCCCGGAACCCAGGTATTCAGGGGACCTGAAGCCGAATTGCTGCATGATTTCGCGCAGCCGGGGGAACGCATCCGGGTAGCCAAGGGAGGCCGGGGAGGCCGGGGGAACGCCCGGTTTGCCACTTCGACGAATCAAGCGCCCCGGCGTGTCGAACCGGGCGAAGAGGGCGAACAGCTGGAGCTGTCGTTGAGTCTGAAGCTGATTGCCGATGTTGGCCTGGTCGGTTTCCCCAATGTCGGAAAATCAACGCTTATTTCCCGCATAAGTTCCGCGAAACCCAAAATAGCCGATTATCCGTTCACGACTCTTGTGCCGCACCTGGGCGTGGTACAGGTGGATGAATATCGCAGCTTTGTAGTTGCCGACATCCCCGGTCTGATCGAAGGCGCGCATGACGGACGAGGTCTGGGGGATCAATTCCTGAAACATGTGGAGCGAACGAGAGTCCTGGTCCATTTGATTGATGCTTCCAATGAAGACAGGGATCCGCTGGCAGATTACAAGGCGATCCTCAAGGAGCTGGCTTTGTTCAACAGCGAGCTCCTGGACAGAAAACAGCTGATTGTCGCTTCAAAGATGGATGTGGTGCCAATCCGCGCCGGCTGTCCCGGTTGAAAGCCATGTGCACGCGCAAAAAACTGCCGTTTTTGGGCGTTTCAGCGGTCACAGGGCAGGGAATCAAAGAACTGATAGGCATGCTGGATTCGATGCTTCGCTGAAGGGGTTGCGCACGCCAAGGCAGTTGGCGTTAAATAGATCGCATAGGGGAGGTATCGCCGATTGGGAATTGCCAGAGTCGGAGTCCTGGGAGGAACCTTCAATCCCGTTCATTTCGGACATCTGCATATTGCAGAGAAAGTGCGGAATATTTTTTCACTGTCACGGGTATACTTTGTTGTCGCCACGGTGCCGCCGCACAAGCTTCGTGAAAGTCTGATCCCGTTTGTGCACAGATATGCCATGGTGAGCCTGGCGGTCGCCGGGATTCCTTCCTTTGTTCCGTCGATGATTGAACTGGAACCGGAAGCCAGCGCGTTTTCCATCGACACGATGAAGAAGTTTGAGTGTTTCCTTGCTCGAGAAAAAAGCGCACTCTATTTCATCGCCGGAGGAGACTCGCTGGCGGAAGTGCACTCCTGGCGGGACAGCGAAAAGCTGCTGACTTCCTACAATTTTGTTTTTGCCGCCCGCCCCGGCACCGGGCCTGTGCCCTGCCGAGATGTCCTGCCTGAAAAGGCCGTCGCGCGCGTGCGGGATTTAACCGGGCTCGGACTGGTCCGGATGCGGCACAAAATTAATGAAGAGAATTCCGGCGGGAATCGTATCTATATCGTGGATGTCGACGCCCCGGACATCTCTGCGACGCGCATACGCGACCTGGCATCCGCGGGGAAACCGCTCCGCAGCATGGTCCCCGGGCCGGTATGCGAATATATCCGCAAACATCATCTCTATGGTGAACGATGAATGAAGCTCTGAGAATTGCCGTGAATGCGGCGGATGATAAAAAGGCAAACGATCTGGTGATTCTTGATATTTCCAAGGTCACTTCTTTTGCCAACTACTTTTTGCTCTGCACCGGGGATTCCTCGCGCCAGATGCAGGCTATCGCCGATGAAGTGGAAAAACAGCTGAAGGAGGCCGGCATTCGACCATCCCATGTGGAAGGGTATCAAAACTCGGAATGGATCCTGCTGGATTGCATGGATCTTGTCGTCCACATATTCTCAAAGAATGCGCGCGCATTTTACGATCTGGAGAGACTGTGGCGGGATGCCCAAAAAATGGACGCGAGCCTCTTGATCGAAAAGAAAGCAGTAAAGCCCGGACGGCGGAAAACGATGAAGACTTCGTAATCGGTCTACCCTCGTTGCTCCAGGGACCGAGGAGCATGCAAATTAAGTTTCTCTGGATAGGGAAGACGAAAAGCTCGGCTATCAAGTCTCTGGTATCGGACTATCTGGAAAGGATCCGCCACCTTGTTCCCTGCGAGGTCATTGAGGCGCGCGACATTTCGAAGAGGTCATCGCTTCCGGCTGCCGGCCTCATCGAAGCTGAAGGAGAGGAGCTCTCCCGGCATATTCCCGCCCATGGGCGGTTGATTGCTTTGGATGAAACGGGTTCTCAGTTTTCATCGCGCGATTTTGCCCGCTGGCTTGAGTCCGAACAGAATCGCGGCGCCCGGGTGATTACATTCGTGATTGGCGGTCCTGAGGGTTTAAGCCGGATGGTTTCCGAGGGATCCAGTCTTATATTGTCGATTGGGTACAGATGACCTGGACCCATGAGATGTGTCGCGTCCTGTTGCTGGAACAGATTTATCGAGCATTATGCATCATGCGCAATATCCCGTATCATAAGGGCGGCGATTGATTCGAAATGTGCGAATACGCGCGAATATTAATTGCGATTTTTCAGAGTAGGGAAAGACATCATGGATGTGAAAAAGCTGGGCTCCTTTAAAGAAAAGCTGCTACAGAAGCGACTCTCTTTGACGCAAATGGTTCAGAGGACGGAAGGCTATGGCCGGGAAAAGGATCAGAATATTCAGGATGTCGCGGATATGGCTGTTGAGTCGTATACAAAGGAATTCCTGTTCGGCAAAAGTTCAGGCGACCGGCAAGTTCTTCAACTAATCCAGGACGCACTGGGCCGCATCGACGACAAGTCCTATGGGGAATGCGCCAATTGCGGAAAAGAAATACAGCCCAAAAGGCTGGAAGCCGTGCCATGGACGCAACTCTGCATCCAGTGTCAGAGTCTTCAAGAGAAAGGACTGCTCGAACTGTAGCCCGCACTTCTTATAAGTTCCACGTTCGGCAGGTTGCAGGTTCCCCGTATCCTGCAACCCGTAACCTGAAACCTGGAACCTGCAACCTGTAACCTGAAACCTGCAACATGTAACTTGGAACCTGAAACTTTTAAGTTGGTTCGCTTGTGATTCCCAAACCCTATTTTCCTACAATCCGGGATTTGCCTGAGTCGTATCCGCGCAGACTGCTGGATAGTCTTCTGAACCTGGTTTTCCCGGAAGAATGTTTCCTCTGTTCCGCTGCCGTGGCGCGGCATCAGGATTGCGGGATCTGTTCCGGCTGCTGGAACAGATCCCTTGCCCTGAAAATAGTGCCGCCGCGCTGCGCTTCCTGCGGATTGCCTCTCCAGAATTTCGAGGATGATCAGGACCACCTGTGCGGAGACTGCATTATGCAGATGCCGCCGTATGCAGGAGCGAGATCTTTCGGCTATTACACGGCCGAGCTTGCCAAGATCATTCAGGAATTGAAATTTCACGGAAGAAAGAACCTGGTCAAGCTTCTGGCCCCGCTTCTGACGGCTGCCTTTTTTGAATCATGGAGCAGAGAGGATTTCGATCTCGTCGTCCCTGTCCCGCTTCATGCGAAGCGCAGACGTGAACGAGGTTACAATCAATCGGAACTCCTGGCGAGAGCCCTGGAGCGTCAGATCGCTGTTCCGTTCAAGCCGGTTTTGGTCCGCGTCCGACCGACTCTTCCGCAGGTGGGACTTACACATTCCGAGCGGATGGAAAATGTACGGAAAGCATTTCATTGTGTCCGTCCGGCGCAGATCTCAAAGAAACGGATTCTTTTAATTGATGATGTAATGACGACGGGAGCTACGGTAGCGAGCGCGGCTCGCGCTCTCCTGGATGGCGGCGCGCTGCGCGTCTCCGTGCTTACCGTTGCGCGGGCAGCGAAACATTAGATTGATTCCGGATTCCGGATTGACATACTTCGAAGCTGTTCATTAAGTTGCGGTATCTGCAATCTGAATTTGATTTAGCTCACCGTTATCGCAAATCGACCACAGAGCTCGAGGAGTATTAATATCCAAAATTGTGTTTTTATCCGGAATCTGGAATCTGGAATCGGATCGGCCGCAGAGCTCGAGGCGTATCAATAACCGAAATTGCGTTTTTATCTGGAATCTGGAATCTGGAATCGGCGTTCATTTGGTGGACGCGGATTTTGGCGCGGCCGCTGGCTGGCCGCCGGCGGGGCTTTATATTTCTTTAGGAATTCTTCGAATAGCGGTTTCTGGTCATCCCGGAGCAATGCCCGGATCCGGTTGTCGCTCTCCTGTACTATCTCTTCATACTGCGGGCGAAATTGCCGCGAGAGCTCGCGGTAGCGGTTCCGGCTTTCGCCGATGATGACTTTGATTTCTGTTTTCTGCTGCGCATCGAGCTTCAGTATGCCTGCCATCCTTTCTACGACATCCTCAACTCGTGGGATGGTCTTGGGCACGGAGGTTTTAGCGCGTTCGCAGTAGAGATATCGGCTGACCGCTCCGGCGATTCCCCCCAGGAGGAACACCAGGATTCCCAGCAAAATTACACCCAGCTTGGATTTCATTTCATCAACTTCCGCGGTCTCTCCGGTAGACTAATTTCCTACTTTTTGTTTTGGTCTCCGAAAACCGGATTGCTGTTCCGCAATCGCGTTCAGGACACTTGCGTCCGTAATATCGCCCTGTTCGCCTATAAGCATCCGGTGGGCTGTTCTTCCGTTAATAAAACTCCCTCGTAATCCTGGTAAACATCAGCTTTAGGACCTTGCAGCTGCAGATACGCAAGAGCACACAGAAGCGCCAGCGTGATGCCGGCCAGGGCCGGGACCATCTGACGCGCGAGGCGCCAAAAGAGCTGCCAGCCGGCCATACCTTGAGCTTCGCTCTCAATGCGAAAACTGAGTTTTTTATAGAAGAACGGAGATGGCGTTATAGGGGGAATTTCAGACGCTATTCGATGAGGAAGCGCCAGCAAGCCATATTCCCGGGCACACGCATGGCATTGCCCGATGTGATCGTCAAAATCCCTTATTTCTGATTCTGATAATTCGCCGTCGATCTTGCGGAATAGCCAAGATCCAACTTCAGCGCATTCCATTTCAAACCCCTCGCTAGCAGCTATTCGTATATAAATGTAAATACGTCGGTCGCACGGGGATATTTCGCTTTTGTATTTTTCTCAGGAAACGTTTTCTATTTATCATAGATGTGCCAAGGAATCAAGAACTTAGCCGGGATTAAAGAAGCAGCATGCAATCCCCGTAGCTGTAAAAGCGATAGTTCCGGGAAATAGCTTCCCGGTAACAGTCCAGCATCAACTCCCGGCCGGCAAAAGCGCAGACAAGCATGAACAGCGTTGATTGGGGCAGGTGAAAATTCGTAAGCAAGCCATCCAGCATCCGGAACTCAAATCCCGGATAGATGAACAGATTGCAGAAACCCGAAGTCGGATGTTCCAGCGGATTCTTCTCGCGCGCCAGATATTCCAGGCACCGTGTGCTCGTGGTGCCGACGGCGACTAATCTGCGCCCTTCCGCCTTATAGTTTCGTATGCGATCTGCGGTGGATGCCTCCACGCGGAAATATTCCGGCTCCATCTGGTGCGCGTCGACATCTTCGCATCGTATGGGCTGAAACGTGCCGTAGCCCACATGCAGCAGTATCTCGCAAACCCCAACGCCACGGGCTTCAAGGCGTCGGAAGACGTCGTCCGTAAAGTGCAGACCGGCGGTCGGTGCCGCGACCGATCCGATGTGGCGGGCGTAGACCGTCTGGTATCTCAGCTTGTCTTCGGAAAGATCTTGATCCTTTGTCCGATGAATATAGGGCGGGATGGGAGGCTCCCCTATTTCTTCAAAAACCGGATGCAAATCAGATTTCGAGTCGAAACGCAAAATCCGGCTGCCCGATTCTTTTGCCTCCAACACAATCGCACCCAGGTTCCCTATCCTCAGTTCTTGTCCCGGAGGAGCTTTCCGTGCCGGTTTTACCAGCACAAGCCAATCCCCGGCGCTGAGCTCTTTCAAAAGCAATATCTCAATTTCCTCGGACTTCCCGGGACGAGACGCTCTCAGGCGTGCCGGGAAAACCCGGGTGTTGTTGATCACCAGGAAATGCTCCGGTCCCAGAATTTCCGGGAGATCCCTGAAACTATAGTGCTCTCTTTTTCCGGTTTTGCGCCAGACCACCATCATTTTTGAGCCGTCGCGCTCAGGAGCGGGATGCTGCGCTATAAGGTGTTCGGGCAATGTGAAATCGAAGTCGCTGAGTTTCATGAGTGCACTGGTTATTGGTGTGTGGGAAAATCGCGCATTTTTTCCCCGGGGAACGTGCCGGCACGCGGCACAGGCATTTGCATTCGTATGCTATGCAGTTGAGCAGAGAAATTGGCGCCAAAAAGCAAAATCAGGTTGGACGTGTACACCCAGACCAGGAGAGCGATGACAGCGCCCGTTCTGCCATAAATCCTTTGGTAGTTAAAATAGGGGAGAAGCTTCACAAATAGGATGCTTCCGATCTCCCACATGATGATGAAAACCACGGAGCCCGAGAAAGCCTCTCTCCAAAAGACCTTGCGGTGAGGAATCCATTTGAAGATAAACGCAAAAACCAGCATGGCGATCAGAAGCCCGGCTCCCAGCAAAAAGAGGGACCAGAACCACCCGATCAATGAGTTGGCCTCTGCCGATACCCAGACCTTTGCGGTCGTGCGGGCCCGGGCGTTGCTGACGGAAGCGTTTATGACCGAAGAGGCGAGAAGGCTCGTGCCGCCCAGCATCATAAAGGCAATGCTGCGCAGTCGGCTTTCCCAGAATGTCTTCTGGTGCGGGGTGCCCCACGCGCGGTTAATCGCGCTCTCCATAAAAGAGAAAATCCAGGACGAGGACCAGATAAATACGATGGTGCACGAAACGACGACAGTCATGGAGGGGCCGGTAAGTTCATCCAGGTTCGACCGGAGGAAAATGTTTGATCCGGGGAAGAGTTCAAGAATCATCTCCACGACTACCCCGTGGAGATTCATCCATCCAAGAAACGCATCCACCATATACACGATGACCAGGATCGCCGGGAACAAAGCTATCAGGCTGAAGTAAGAGATCGATGCGGCGTCCCTGGGCGCTTCATTTTTCAGCATCACCCGGCCGGTTGCCGGAAAGGATCTGCCGAACTGGCGCAAAAAGCTTTTATTCAATGCCATCTTTTTAGTGTATAGCATTCCGTGTGCCTGTTGAAGCTTTTCAGTCTCCGGCTGTATACTTAACCGGGACCACTGGATTCTGGCCGTTCAATGGCATCCGGATAAAGCTTTTGCCGCGATGATTTTTCCCGGAAACTGTTTGAATTTTTTCCTGGCCCGCTACAGGGCCGCACGGGGGAGTGATGAAGGATCTTATTCGTAAAATGCTGGTGGATCTTGGTGAAGATCCGGACCGTCAAGGATTGCAGGGAACTCCGAGCCGTGTGGACCAAGCCCTGCGTTTTCTCACCAGCGGCTATACCCAAAATCCTGTGGAATTGTTAAATAACGCGCTGTTCGACGTTCAGTACGATGAAATGGTGGTCGTATCCAATATCGATTTCTTCAGCATGTGTGAGCACCACATGCTGCCCTTTTTCGGAAAATGTCACGTGGGGTACCTGCCGGACAAGAAGGTGGTCGGCATCAGCAAGATCGCGCGGCTTATTGAAATGTTCAGCCGGCGCCTGCAGGTGCAGGAACGTCTGACCACTCAGATTGCCAAGACCATCGAGGAGACCATCAAGCCTCTGGGCGTCGGCGTTGTCATTGAAGCGCAGCATATGTGTATGATGATGCGCGGCGTCGAAAAACAGAATTCCCGGGCCGTAACGAGCTCGATGCTGGGAAATTTCCGCCGCTCCGCCGAGACGCGAATGGAGTTCCTGGACCTGGTCTTCAAGCGCAGCCAGCCTTAACCGATTCCGGATTCCAAATTCCAGATTCCAAATCGCCTATATTCTGGAATCTGGAATTTGGAATCTGGAATTTTTGTTCTCAATCCAGTCCAATAAAAGAGGCCGGCGCCTCCAGATTTCCCATCCCATGAAGCCGTAGACGGGGAGATATTCCGTCAGCAGCACCCATGCGGGTTCGTGCACCGGATGATAGGAATATGCGATATACGAGAGGAAACAGGCCCCGGTCCAATAAATCATGAAGGCATAAGGGAAAAAAGGCAGAGCGACTGCCGCCCAGGAAATGTACCAGGGATGCACCGTCGTCGCCAGGCACAGGTCTGCGGTCATGAGCCAGAATCCGGCGTGCAGAAGATCGCGCGCATCGCGGATCGGAAATTTCCGGTATATCAGGATTGCAGTGATGAGCAGCACCGCGCCCAGATAGGGGCCGATGGCTTTATCCCAGGATTCATGAAACGCCCAGCGCCCGAAGAACCGTATCAGATAATGGATGCTTGCGTTGAATTCAAACAAGCGGAAATAAAGCCCGAGCGACTTCACATAGCGCAGCAATGAAACGGGATCGAAATACACAAGCATCAGCGCAAGGCCGGCCGCGAAACCCGCAATCATGGGTTTCCATCCGGTGCGCCTAAGAAACAACGGGAACCAGAGCGCGGGATGAAGCTTGGCAAGAACCGCCCCTGCATAGGCCACCGTTGCCCAGCTTTTCCGCTCGCGGGCAAGCAGATAAACGGAAAACAGTATCAGAAACATCATGACGCTATCGGAATGACCCGAGTGCGAAAATTCGAATATGAAGAACGGATTCCAGGCCATCAGGATCAGCGGTTGAACGCTCTTTCCCCATAGAATCAGCAGTTTCCATGCGACAAGCAGGGCAAGAAACTCGAAAAGGCTGAAAATCGCCTTCATGGCAAGCACATTGCCGCCAAAGAGCGCGAAGGAGATCCGGAATAGGATCTGAGAAACCGGGGGATAAGCCGTGACATAGGGCTTTGAATTGATCATTGGGTACACCCTGTCATCACGCATTGTCTCAAGCTCGGGCGCATTCGGAGGATGCTCATATGGATTTATTTTCATCGAGGCCACCCGGGCATCCCAGATGTAGCGGTACACATCTTCGCTCTGATAGGGAGGAGAGAACAGCGCGGTCAGGCGGAACAGGAGCGCAAAGCCTACGACAATCCAGACTGCCCTTTTTGTCTGGATCGGAATGCGAAAAAATGTCCAAAGGTAAGGGATCAATGCCAGAAGCACCAGGGTCAGGAAACCTCCGGTATTTTCTCGCAGCGGTCCCAGAGAGCGCATCGCCAGCCAGCTAAACTCCTGAAACGCACCCATGAGGACCAGCCATGCAAGGTTTCCAAACATGACCGGAAATATATCATAGGAATTTCGGTGACAGTCACCATAACTCCCAAATTACCTATGCAAAAACGAATTCTGATGCTTAATCAATAATTTGGGAGTTATGGTGACTGTCACCGAAATTCCCGATGTTGGTATTGGCTAATTCATTGATCCATTTAGTTATACGGGTTTTGTTTCCAGCAACATTCCTTGACGAACTTTGAATATTATGGTAACCTGCACGCCTTTGTAGCACAGGGCCCTTACAGGAAGTTTTTGAGGTTTCGAGCTAGCAGATGATCAATCTGGACAGTTCCATAATTCCGGCGATTGTTATCTTCCTCCTGCTGATTGCGGTTCTCAATCGCCTTCTTTATAAGCCTCTGGCGAAGGTCCTGGCTGAAAGAGAAAGCCGGACGACCGGATTGCTGGCTCAGACGCAGGAAAATTTGAATCATCATTTAAGCTTATTCGAGAAATATCAGGCGTCCATCAAGAATGCCCGCATGGAGGGATACCGCCGGCAGGAGCAGCTTCGGGCTGAGGCTCAGCAGAAGCGTGTGGAAGTGCTGGCGCAATCCCGTGTCGCTGCGGAGAGGCTGATCCAGGATTCCCGTGACTCGATGCGCTTGCAGGTCGAAACTGCGAAGCAGCAGCTGACCTTGGATGCTCAGGATATGGCGCAAAGAATCACTTCGACCATTCTGGGGAGATCAGCTTTAGAGGTTGATGCCCGCTGAATCGAGTG
The DNA here is from genome assembly GCA_963718845.1 of uncultured Acidobacteriota bacterium. Lineage (GTDB taxonomy): Bacteria > Acidobacteriota > UBA6911 > UBA6911 > UBA6911 > UBA6911. The sequence goes on along the minus strand of CAVRAD010000012.1, from coordinate 13,080 downwards.
TCGTCTTCTCTTGTAATCCTATAATAATGTCTTGCTAACCCTGGTGATCGTTCAATGAGCTTTCGAAACACCCGGTCTTTCCTTGTCATCGCATCCCTGGTGCTTGCAGGCTTGGCTTCATTCCCGGCAACCGCACTGGCGGCTGAAGAAGGCAGTCCGTGGGGGATCTGGCTCAGCCTTGGCCGCGTGTTCAATCTGCTGCTGATCGTCGGGGTTTTGATCTTTGTCGCACGCAAACCGCTGGCCAATTTCTTTGCCGGCAGGTCCGATTCGATTCGAGATCAACTGGCTGAGGCGCAGAAGGCGCGCGCCGACGCGGAAGCCAGGCTGGCCGAGGTGCAATCCCGTATGAGCCGTCTGGATGACGAGCTCAAAGAAATTGCCACTAGCGCCGAGAAGGATGCGCAGGCCGAATACAAGAAGCTGCTTGTCCAGGCAGAACAGGATGCAGAGAAGATCGTGGAACGGTCCAGGCAGGAGATCGAAGGCATGACCCGCACGGCACAGCATGAGCTGAGACTTCACGCCGCCGAACTCTCGGTGCGGCTGGCGGAAGAGAAAATTCAGGGCGAGATCTCCGATGCGGACCATGCGAGGCTGTTGAATAGCTTCGTCTCGAAGCTGGGAGGCAAGTTGTGATACCTTCTGCAATCCTCGGACGATATGCCCGATCACTGGCCGAAATCGCCTTTGAAGAGAACCTGGAACCGGCCGTGACCGAAGATCTCAAGACCTTCAAGGAGATTTTCCGCGCCGTTCCGGATCTCCTGGAGGTTTTCTACGCACCCGCCATACCGCGAGATACAAAAGAAAAGCTGCTCGCAGAGCTCATGGCAAAATATCCTGTGCATTCAGTCACGTCCAATTTTTTGCGCGTACTGCTGCAACACAATCGAATCCGGTACTTTGAGCAGATAGCGGACGGCTTTCTGAAGTCGGTGAATGAGCGCCAAGGAATTGTATCCGCCCAAGTAACCACGGTGGCGCCCCTTTCCCAGGAGAATTTGAAGAGCCTGGAGGCAAAGCTGGCCGGGATTACGGGGAAGCGCGTACACATGGAATCGCAGACCGATGCCAATCTCCTGGGAGGAATTGTCGTTCAAATTGGCAGCACAATATTTGACGGATCGATTCGAACCCAGCTGTCCGAAATGAAGCGGCGCCTTACGGAGAAGTATTGAGTTTTGAAATAGTCACAAGGAAAATAAAGTATGCAGATCAGAGCTGATGAGATAAGCAAAATTTTAAAAGAACAGATCCGGGACTTCCAGTCGGGCATGGTTGTGAACGAAGTCGGAACGGTTATTTCCGTGGGAGACGGCATCGCTCGCGTCCACGGCCTGGACAACGTGATGGCGGGAGAACTCCTCGATTTTCCGCATGGAGTGAAAGGCATCGCGCTAAACCTGGAAGAGGATAACGTGGGAACCGTGCTGTTCGGTGAATACACCCTGGTCAGCGAAGGAGATGTGGTGCAGCGTACGAAGCGCATCATGTCCGTTCCGGTAGGTCCGGCGATGGTCGGGCGCGTCGTCAATGCGTTGGGCGAACCGATCGATGAGCGCGGTCCCATCAGTACGACCGAATACTCCAACATCGAGCGCCTTGCGCCCGGAGTAGTGGACCGGCAGCCGGTGAAAGAGCCTCTGCAGACCGGATTGAAGGCAATCGACTCTATGATCCCGATCGGCCGTGGACAGCGCGAGCTGATCATCGGCGACCGGCAGACCGGAAAAACAGCCATCGCCATCGACACCATCATCAGTCAGAAGAACACGGATGTCATCTGCATCTATGTGGCCATCGGACAGAAGCGTTCCACGGTCGCCCAGGTCGTTAAGACCTTGACCGACTACGAGGTGATGGACAAGACGGTTGTCGTTTCCGCCTCGGCATCGGACCCTGCAACCATGCAGTACATCGCCCCCTATGCGGGCTGCTCCATCGGCGAGTACTTTCGCGACCGGGGGCAGCATGCGCTGGTGATTTATGACGATCTTTCAAAGCACGCGGCGGCGTATCGCGAGATTTCGCTGCTCCTGCGCCGTCCGCCGGGACGCGAGGCCTACCCGGGCGACGTGTTCTATCTGCACTCCCGCTTGCTGGAGCGCGCGGCGAAGATGAATGTCGAGAAGGGCGGCGGGTCGCTTACCGCGCTGCCGATCATCGAAACGCAGGCGGGAGATATTTCAGGATACATTCCCACGAACGTCATTTCGATCACCGATGGGCAGATCTTCCTGGAGTCGGACCTGTTTCACGCCGGCATTCGCCCTGCCATCCACGTCGGTAATTCCGTCAGCCGCGTGGGCGGCAACGCGCAGATCAAAGCCATGAAGCAGGTTGCCGGCACTCTGCGCCTGGAGCTGGCGCAGTTTCGCGAACTGGCTGCTTTCGCCCAGTTCGGTTCCGATCTGGACAAGGCGACTCAAGCCCAGTTGGCGCGCGGGGAGCGGTTGACCGAGATTTTGAAACAGCATCAATACGAGCCGCTCGACGTTCTGCAGCAGGTGGTAGCTATCTTTGCGGGAACGCAGGGCTTCAGTGATGACCTGAAAATCAGCGAAATCCCGGTCTTTCTGAAGGAACTAGTCCGGTTCATGGAAACGGCGAAGGGGGCTTGGATGCAAAAGCTCTCGGTGGAGAAAGCGCTGAGCGATGCCCTGCGTGCGGAGCTTATGGATGCGCTCAAGGAATTCAAGGAAAAATTCACGGCTGCGCGAACTGCAGCCTGACCTGCCCGAATAGACTATGGCGAACATACGCGATATAAGGCGGCGCATACGCAGCGCTAAAAACATTCAGCAGATAACCCGGGCAATGAAATTTGTCTCGGCGGCCAGGCTGCGCAAGGCTCAGGATCGTGTCCTCGCTGCGCGCCCCTATGCAAGACAAATGATTGCCGTGCTCAACAGCCTCGCGACGCGAGTTCCCGCAGAGGCCCATCCATTGCTGGCAACACGCGGGGGCGCCAGGATCGAGCTGGTGGTCATTACGGCCGACAGAGGTCTATGCGGCGCGTACAACACGAATATCATCCGGCACGCCCTCGAATTTCTGACCCGGCATTCCGACCGGGAAATGGAGCTGAACATCCTCGGAAAGCGTGCGCGGGATTTCTTCAGGCGCAGGCCTTACGCCGTGCGCCATGAAGCGATCGGAGTTCTGCAGAAGCCTACGTATGCGGACGCCGCGGCAATCGCCAAAGATCTTATCGATGAGTTTGTAACAGGCAGGAAAGATCAGATCTGGCTAGTCTATAACGAGTTCAAGTCGGTCGTTCAACAGCGAATCGTCGTCGAGCCTTTGCTGCCGATCCAGCGGCTGGAGAGCCCGGATGATGCGGGCCGCCAGGAATACTTGTACGACGAGCCGCCGGAAAAAATATTGTCGAACCTGCTTCCCAGGCATGTGGAAGCCCAGGTATTTCGGGCACTCCTGGAGGCGGCGGCCTCGGAGCAGGGGGCGCGTATGACGGCAATGGAGGCTGCTACAAATAATGCGGCCGAGATGATCGAAGGCCTCACGCTTTATGCGAATAAAGTGCGCCAGGCCGGCATTACCAGGGAGCTGATTGAAGTTGTCAGCGGCGCAGCCTCAACAGAATGACGAATTACGAATTACGAATGACGAATTGAAATACACAGTGTTTGAAGAGGTAACAGGGCCGCTATAAAGTAACAGCTATTAATCCGGTATTTTTAAATTCGTAATTCGTAATTCGTAATTTGAAGGATGGTGGAGAAACTTAATGGAAAAGATTGGGAAAGTGGTACAGATTATCGGTCCTGTGATCGACTGCGAGTTTGAGGAGAAGCATCTCCCTTCGATCTATAACTGCGTCCTTGTCGAGGGAGAAGCGGGCGGTCAGTCCATCCGCGTCAGCACCGAGGTCCAGCAGCACCTGGGCGAAAACCGCGTGCGCTGCGTCAGTATGCAGCCCACCGACGGTATGGTGCGCGGCATGAAGGCCATCGACACCGGTCAGGCGATCAGCGTCCCGGTAGGACGGGAGACCCTCGGGCGGGTCATGAATGTAATTGGCCGGCCCGTCGATGAACGTGGCGAGATTAATGCCAAAAAGACGTATCCCATCCACCGCCCTGCGCCCAGTTTCGATGATCAAAGCACCGAAACCAAGATGCTCGAGACCGGCATCAAAGTGATCGATCTTCTGGAGCCCTATGTGCTGGGCGGGAAGATCGGCCTTTTCGGAGGCGCCGGCGTCGGCAAAACCGTCGTCATCATGGAAATGATTCACCGAATCGCCATGCATCACGGGGGATTTTCGGTCTTCGCCGGAGTGGGAGAGCGCACGCGCGAAGGCAATGACCTGTGGCTTGAAATGAAGGAGTCCGGAGTCATTGAAAAAGCGGCGTTGATCTATGGGCAGATGACCGAACCGCCGGGCGCCAGGTTGCGCGTGGGTTTGACGGGTTTAACCGTGGCCGAATACTTTCGCGATGAAGAGCATCAGGACGTGCTCCTCTTTATTGACAATATTTTCCGTTTCACCCAGGCGGGCTCCGAAGTATCCGCGCTCCTCGGCCGCATGCCGTCGGCCGTGGGATATCAGCCTGAACCTCGCAACCGAAATGGGAGAATTGCAGGTAGTAATCACTTCCACAAAGCATGGTTCGATCACGTCGATTCAGGCCATCTATGTTCCCGCAGATGACTATACCGATCCGGCCCCGGCAACGGCCTTCGCGCACCTCGATGCCACGACGAACCTGGAGCGAAGAATCGCGGAGCTTGGGATATACCCGGCTGTGGATTCGCTGGCATCCACTTCGCGAATCCTGGATCCGAGTGTGATCGGGGAGGAGCATTATGCCGGGCCCGGGAAGTAAAACGGATACTTCAGCGCTATAAGGATCTCCAAGACATTATCGCGATCCTGGGCATTGATGAGTTGGGCGAAGACGACAAGCTCACCGTAAATCGTGCGAGAAAGATCCAGAAATTCCTGTGCCAGCCGTTTTTTGTGGCGGAACAGTTTACCGGCATCCCGGGTAAGTATCTGTCGGTGAAGGAAAGCATCGAGAGCTTTAGGGGGATTTGCGAAGGAAATTACGACCACATCCCCGAGCAGGCTTTTTATATGGTGGCGCCGCCGCGCCGGCCGGGCCGCGGCCACGCGCCGGCAGCCGTGCCGGTCTGCCGGCCAGCGAAGTGGTCAAGCAATACGCCTTTGAACGCCTGCCCACGTCCAAGGTATACAGCGCGCTGACCGACCTGGACCAGCGCCTGACGCCGCTGGCGGTCTTCCGCGGCAGCACCGGCAACGGCCTGCGCCGACTGCGCAACGGCGTGCTCGAACCCTTTGCCGACGCCACGCGCGCCGCCGGCAAGAAGGTGCTGCTGCTGATCCACGGCACCTTCAGCAACAGCGAGTCCATCGTCCTGACAGGCCTGCAGAGCAAGCCCGCCGGGCGCCAACTGCTGGCCGACGCCGAGAAGCGCTACGAACTGGTGCTGGCTTACGACCACCCCACGCTGTCGGTCAGCCCCATGCTCAATGCCTTTGACCTGGCGGCGCTGCTGCGGCCGGGCCCGGCAACGCTGGACATCGTTTGCCACAGCCGCGGCGGCCTGGTGGCGCGCTGGCTGTGCGAAGCCTATGCCGACGCGGCCATGAAGCGCCGCGTGGTCTTCGTCGGCGCGCCGCTGGCCGGTACCAGTCTGGCGGCCGCGCCCAGCCTGAAGAACGCGCTGGACCTCATGACCAACATCGCCGACGCGCTGCGCGCCGGTGGTGATCTGGTGGGCGCCAACGCGCTGTTCACCGGCGCCAGCGGCCTGCTGCGCGTGGTGGGTGGCGTGACCGGCGCGGTGCTCAACACCGCGCTGCTGGACGCCGCCATCGCCCTGGTGCCGGGGCTGGACGCGATGTCCCGGGTGGGCAACAACCAGGAACTGACGCGGCTGCGCATGAACACCGGCCACAGCGATTTCAGCAGCGGGCAGATCCGCTACTACGCCATCCGCTCCAACTTCCAACCGCAGGCCATCGGCTGGAACTTCCTGCGCCTGTTCTCCAAGCCCATGGCGCGCGTGGGCGACTGGGTGGCCGACCGAATCTTCGACGGTCCCAACGACCTGGTCGTGGACACCGTGTCCATGGACGAGGTGGCCGATGCACGCCTGATCACGATGGCGCACGACTTCAAGACCAACGACCGCGTGCACCACATCAACTACTTCGTGCAGCCGGAAACGGTAGGGGCGATCCGCACCAGCCTGGAGATCAAGAGCCGTTGAGCCGGCCCGTGTCGCCTGGGCGGCGGCAGTGATCTCGTGACCGATTGGCCATCCCGACAGTGGAGCACCAGTCGGTTCTAGACCGCCAGCGCGCATGCGGTGGGGTCGCGGACGACGGAGCGGGCGTCCCGGCCGATGCAAGGCTGCATCTTTGTGCTCCGCAAGTACTCGATCAAACCAGTGCGTGCGCAAGCGAATGTTCGTGATGCGAGCCGCCCTGCACCGAGCGGGCGCACACCGTCGCTTGTGCACCCAGATGATGCCGGGATTTCTGATTCGCGCGCAGTTTCGGTCCCGCCGGCGGCTCGGGAACACCTGGGCGCAACACCATGTGTGGGCGGGCCCCGTTGCAATCGGCCACCCATTCTTTCAGGACCGACCACAAATGCGATTCCGATAACCGAATCAACCAATCCAAGCACTCGCGGCGGATTGTGCCAATCAGCTGTTCACGAATCGCGTTCGCCTGAGTGGCTGTGCGGGGGCGATTTCAGCACCCGCAGCGCGAGGCTCTCTATCGATTCATCAAGGTCCCTGGCGAAGATGCGGTCTCGGTCGTGGAGCAAATAGCGATGGGCCTCCTGGAAACCGCTCAACTCTTGTAGCTGCTGCCGTGTCCAGGCCGCGGTCGGGTAAGCCGTGACGTTGAAATGCAGCATCCGGCGCGAGCCGTGGTGGATAAGTACAAAGGCGTAGAGCAGCTGAAAGGTCGCCGTGACTACTGCTACGAAGAAGTCGCAGGCGACAATCGCCTTGGCGTGGTTGCGCAGGAACGTGGCCCAACGCTGATCGCCTCGTGGGTGGCCAGATGGCCGTTTCGGCATGTACTTGCGCACGGTGCGCGGTGAGACCCGAAGACCCTCCTTGAGCAGCAGCTCATTGGCGATCCGCTCCTCGCCCCAGAGTGGATCTTCCGTTGGCATGCGCCGGATGAGTCTGCGTAGCTCCACAGGAATATGTGGCCGTCCCGGTCTTGCCTTCCAGCGCCAGAACTGGGGCCAGCCTGCTCGGGGCCAGCGGATCATCTTTTTCAGGGCGTACCACGACCAGGGCACCGCACCAATCAAACAGCCGCGACAGGAACGCGAGCGACAGCCGTGTCGCGGAATCGACTCGTCTGGGCCTGATGCCGCGCTCCTTGAACAGCGCAAGCTCGCGGCGGAGAAATGGGTTCCCGGCTTCGATCGATCGCCGAGATCTGAGCGAGAGCGCAATCAGACCGACAAGGTCAGCCAGCAGTCGAACGATGATTTGAAGGAAAGCGATGACGCTTGCGATCATGTACAGCAGCGCCAAGGTGCGTCAAACCTGTTTGTCGTTGCCGATCGGGTATTTGCGGAGCACAGAACTCGCCCCCCATCCGTTCGGAGAACGTGGCGACGCGATGCCTGGCCGAGCGTGAGCCTCGGCGTGGTGCTCCCGGACGCCACCTACTTTCCAGGCAGATTGACGATCCGCTCGGAAGTCGGCCGCACCTCGGCAGGCGATTCGGCCTTTCGCAAGAACACCGGCGCGACATTCCACTGCTGCCCGTTCTCGGCGATGACCGTGACCGTCTTGCGGTTGTACTTCGCGATGATGCCGGTCTGTGCCGGGCGCCCCTCGGGCTGAAAGGACACCTTCTCCCCGATGCTGAAGTCGAGCATGTGCGCATGCGCGCGCATCTGATGCAGGAACTTCAGCCGTGCGACGACGCGATTGTTCAGATCGATGAGTTCGGCTTCAGTCAGCTTGTCGATGTCGATCGGCATGGCGCTGGGTTCCCGTTCGTGACGTCCGATGTCCTGGTTGTGAGGCTGGACCCGAGGGGTCAACCGCCGGGCCCGGGAAAACCGACCCTTGGCTCAGGCGATATGCCCTTCCGGTCCGGGGTCTCGCTTCGCACCGGGCTTGCGACCGCGCGCCGGCGGCGGCGCGTGGCACGACAGTCGACAGCTCACGCCCTCGATCGGCTTTCCGCCGATGAACCGTGTCACCTTGCAGCAGATCACTTCTCCCGCAGCGGACAGCTGCGACACATGCCGCGTCACCAGCGGCATCGGTACCTGCAGCGCGTCGGCAATCTCGGCGTCGAGGCGCTCGCCGTTGCACTTCAAGAAATCAAGAATCGACGCGTTCATAGGGGTATTCCAATGTGGCAATCGACGGCCAGAAGGCCGCTCGGCGAACGGGCTCGCGCCCGGAAAAGCGGCTGTCGATCACCGCGATCAAAGGCGCGCCTCCGACTTCGCCTGGCTTACTGTCGGTCCTCCGGGGCTCCCCCCGGGCGCTCAACTTCCGGCAGTCTTGGTGAGGACAGACGATGACTTCCCCTGCTTGTCACGCTTGGCCTGTTTCTTCTCCTTGGCCGTCTTCTGCGGCGCTTTCTTCTGGTCCTTCTTCGTATCCTTGGACTTTGACATGCGACTCACCTCTCCACGATCGATAGCACAACAGAAACATCCGACAAGCAGCCACCTGTCTCCCAGCTGCCACGTTGCGCAGGGCAGCGTCGTTACCGGATGGACCCGTCTCGGTCAAAGCGCAGCGCTATCAGCAATGACAGTCACGTACGTTGCCAAAGGCCGGATCCACCTCCGGTTCCCCAAGCCGTCGCCGCCGACTTGGACCGTTGGCCGGGCGGCAACAAGGCCGCCCCTTGCTGGCCCGCAGTTTCAGGCGGCGGCCAGCGCGGGCGCAGTCGTTGCCGGCGCCCTGGCGGACCGAGGCTTCCTGACCGGGCTTGCCACCTTCTTCGCAGCAGGCTTCCTCGCTCCCGCCTTCGGCGCGGCCGTGCGCTTTTTCGGCGTGGCTGCCACTGGTTTCTTCGGCGCCTTCTTCGCCGCGCCCTTGGCCGCCGGTGCCGCTTGCTTCTGCATCTTCCTGACTGCGGCCTTCTTCGCCGCCTTGACTTGCGGAGAAGCCTTGCTCAGCGCGGGTTTGGCGATCGCCAGTTCTTCTAGCTTGCCCTTCTCTTGCGCCGCCACGATCCAGCCCGGACGCTTGCCATGGCCGTTCCAGGTCTTGCCGCTCACCGGTTCGCGGTATTTGGGCGCCAGCACAAACCTCTTACCCTTCCCCCGCTTGGCCCCTGCCCGCCTGGCGATCTCCAGGCCGAGATCCGCTGCGGTCAGCCCGAATTCGGCAATCTTCTGCTTGATCGCTTCAATGACCGTCCTGAGTTCTTCCTTCATGGCCACGGCAGCCTTCTTCTCCAGCGCGGCGATCTGCTGCTTCAATTGCCGGTATGTCAACATGTCTTCTCCCAATAGCGTCATGGATATTGCATTCTACCTGTCGACGGCGATGCGTGCCACGCGCGGCATGGGGCGGCGCAATACGCAACGCCCATGACACCAGCGATACCGTCTTGTTGCTGCGACGCGTCGAAATGGATTGTTGAACGGCACGACCTTGTCCGCGGGACGCGGCGAAACGCCAGGGCGAGCTCGCCCTGCCCTCCCCTATCACCTCCGGCGCTACGGACTACCGGCTGCGCGTAAGACGATGCGCCCGTCCTTCACTTCGATCAGCCCGCGCAGTTCCAGATCCTTGACGACCCGGCTCACCATCTCGCGCGAGGCGCCGACCATCTTGGCGATTTCCTGCCTCGAAATTTTCGGGCCCACCACCTGCTCGCCGTTTGTCGTGTGCGCCAGATCCCGCAGCAGGCGCACTACGCGCCCGGCCACATCCAGCAGCGCGAGGCTCTCGATCCTGCGGTCGGCCATGCGCAGGCGCTGGACAAGATTGCGCATGACGTAGCGGGTAACGTCGAAGTTCGCCTGCAGGCAGCGTTTGAAATCGCTCCTGCCGATGGCCACCAGGGTGCTGGACGTGACGGCCATGACGGTGGCCGAGCGCGCCTCCTCGTCCAGCGCCCCCATCTCGCCGAACACTTCGCCCGGGCCCAGCACCGAAAGAATCGCTTCGCGCCCTTCCTCGTCGTCGACCAGAACGTTCAGTCTGCCCGCCAGGACCAGGTAGACGAAATCGATCGGCTCGCCGGCGCGCACGACGTGGGCATTGCGCGGTGCCCGGCGCAGCATGCACACCCGCGCCACGGCCTCGAGAGCTTCCTGCGGCGTGTCGGCGAACATCGGCAAGCCGCGCAACAACGTGGCTGTGACCTCGCGGTTGGACATCATCCAGGCGCCGACCGCGCTGGGGCTACGCCGCTTTGTTCGCAGTGCATGAGCTGGATCGGGACTTCAATTGGACGGTCCATCTATAACGGTTGACGGGGCGAGCGGCTGTACCGCCCTGCCTCGCCTACCGGCCATTTATAACAGGACTCAAACCGCTCGGACCAGTCGTTCGAGTGCGTCCCCAACGCAGCGACGGGACCGTTCCAACCGGTGGCGCTCCGATCAGACGAAAGTGAGAAGTCCGGGCTGCGCAGGGCGAGATCCTGTGTACCGTGAACCGGATGGAGGTGCCGGGCCTTAAGCGACCGCGACCCACTCCAACGCGACAGCCCCTCGCGGCGGAGTTATCCACAGAACCTGTGGATCGTTGCCCGGATGGCCGGAGGATTTCCCTTTTGTGACGGGGCGATGTCGGTGACGCTTAATTGCGTGGCAGCTGCCAACGGCTACTGTGCGCGTGGGCGCTTCGTTTGAGGCCGTGACCTGCTCGCCAACGGGCCACAGGCGCCCGTAAGCAGCGCCTCGGTGCTGCCCCGCGGCAAACCTTCAATGCACCACTCAATCGGCTAGAACTCTAGGCGTAGCCGTTACCTTCGAGCCGATCCATCGACGCGTTCTGAAACAGGCGGATGATGTCCTCGGAGATGGCCTCGGCTCTTTCGAGTGGGAGATTCACCGCCTCGCACAGGCGATTGAACGCCGTGAAATGCCGTGCGAGATAGCGTTCGAACTGCGCGAAATCGAACGAGGCCACACTTGGCACCACCTCGATCGTCTCGTACAGGCAGCACTCGATGAGCTTGAGCGAGTCATCGTCCACCTGGGACAGAATGAAGAACCAGTACAGTACGGCCAGGCGTCGTCGAGTTGGCGAACGAAGGCACGGACCTGCGGAATCTCGAACAATTCTCACGGGTCGTCGTCGTAGCCCTCAACGATCACGCTGACGCGGCCCATGCACTCGCGGGCAACGCCTGTGGATCGGACGAGAGGCTGCGCAGCCACTGCAAGGGCTCCGCGGTATCTCCCGTCTCGACCTGCGCGCGCGACACGACCAGATAGACGGGCTCAGCCGTTCCAGGGCGTAGATCCAGACGCGGCATTGCCGTTTCAAGAGTGCAGGTAGGATTGCGGTGGGCGCACAGTTTGAACCGGCCCCAGCATACGACCCCGGGATTGCGGAGCCCATGCGCAAGTGCCCTCAGCCCCATCACCACAGCGTCTACGTCGTCGAGTTATCGAAGCGCGTGCTCGAGGAGCCGCGGTTTCGCAAGGCCAACCCGGACTATCTACCGGGCATGCCGTGCTTCTATGTCGGCATGACCGGACTGAGCCCCGACGAGCGCTTCGACAGGCACAAGGCCGGCATCCAGGCGAACCGCTTCGTGCGCGAGTACGGCCTTCGCCTGCGACCCGATCTTTACGAGGTCTATAACCCGATGCCCTACGAAGGTGCACGCGACATGGAGGTCGAGTTGGCCATCGCGTTGCGGGAGCGGCGATTTGGCGTGTGGCAAGGCTAAGTAGACAGTTTCGTAAGTTCGCACACGTATTCTCAGGCGGCCAACTTGAGGCACTGGCTCTGCTTGGGACGCCAACTCACGGACAGCAGCTCGGCCTTATGTGGAGCTCCACATAAGGCCGATTATGCGGACTGCTCGATTATGTAGAGTAGCAGCAGCGGCATGCCGTGGAAGCGGCGCTACAGGAGCCTTCCCAGCGGCTGGTTCTTGCGCGGACTCGACATAATTCTTGCGGTCGTCTGAAGTGGTTATTCCACTTCAGGAGACCGCTATGAGTCACATCACTTCGCATCCGGGCGTGCCGAGCCCATCGACGCCCGCAGCAGCCGGCGATCATGTTGCCGAGGAATTGCGCCGCTACGACGAGCACCTGCGCGATGTACGGGGACTCGCCGCAGGGACACGCCGAGACCGGATTCGTGTCGCGGGGCGGCTGCTGCGACAGAAGTTCGGAGGGCACGCTGTCGATCCCGCCATGCTGCAGCCCGACGACGTGCGCCGCTTCGTCGTCATTCAACTGGATGCGCACCGAACAGTCTCCAACGCTTCTCATCTGGCATCGGCCCTGCGCAGTTACTTGCGCTACCGGAGTGCCTGCGGCGATTCGGTTAGCGCGCTGAGCGCAGTCATCTCGTCGCCGGTTCACTGGAAACTGGCATCGCTGCCCCGGGCGCTCAAGCCGGACGAGGTCGAGCGCCTGCTCAACGGCTTCACCAGCGCTCGTCGTTGGCCGAAACGTAGCTATGCCATCGGTCGGTGTGCCTTGGACCTGGGTTTGCGAGCCGGGGAAATCGCACATCTCATGATTCGCGACGTCAACTGGCGTGCTGGCACGGTGACCTTGAAGGGCACAAAGTCGTTACGGCAGGACGTCCTTCCTTTGCCGATGCAAACCGGCCAGGCGCTGGCAGACTATCTGCAACATGAGCGCCCGCTCAGCCGCAATCCGGCGATCTTCGTTCAACATTACGGGACCGGCGATCAACCCATCACGTCGGCGGCGGTGCAAAAGGTAATCAAACGAGCCTGCCGCCGAGTTGGCTCTGGGACATCTCAGCGCGCATGCGCTGCGCCACACCCTGGCATGCCGATTGGTTGAGAGCGGCAGCTCGCTCAAGGAAGTCGCCGATGTACTGCGTCACCGCTCGCTGGAGACCACCCGCATC
>CAVRAD010000011.1:0-37700 GCA_963718845.1 uncultured Acidobacteriota bacterium | reverse complement strand
ACGGATTGTTGCTGCCCCTTGGAACTATCGGGCAGGTGTGATCTTCAACAGGCTTGCCCTAGCTTCCCCGTAGTCCGTCTCCGAATCCCTACTTGTGATCCAAGGCTTTCATGAGGTCGAGCGCGGCGGCGTTGTTCGGATCCTTCTCCAGGACCCGGGATACATTTTATTCTTGCGCCTCCATCCAATTCCCCTGACGGTCTTCCAAGCCGCCGTCGATTTCCAAGACAGGATGCAGCGTGTATAGCTTACTCGCGCTTCGCCCCGCACTGAGGACAAAACGCCCCCGAACTCGCACTTGCACCACATTGCGGGCAGCAACGGTCTGTCGCCGGAGGAGGCGGCGGCGGTGGAACTTCTGTCGGTGGAGGAGGCGGAATTGCCGAATCCACAACAGCCGGGCTCGGCGGAGTGGCAGGTTTGTCCTCGGCTTTCAGGCGCTCGATGTCCGCTCTCTTCTGGGTGATTTCTGCTTGGGAGGACGCAATCTGCTGCTGGATTCCGGAGACCTGATCCAGAAGTGCCTTCATTTCCGGCGAAGCTAGGGTTCCGGCTTGCAGCATGTCGATCGCCCTTTCGCCGATTTTCACTTTAATCTGTTGGATTTGACCGTTGGATTCATCGATATTCTTCTCGAGATCCCCGATCTGGCCATTGATTTTCTGGATTCGAACGAATTGATCCAATTCCTTTTTGCCGCGATCCACCACGTCGCCAACAGCCTTGGTTACGCGATCCAATATGGACATGCCACACCTCCTTATTGTGAGTAGGATACCACGGATATGTAGGATGCTTTAAACGCCGATATCCAAAACGGGATGCCGCATGTTCGACCTATCCGTTTGCGTGACATTTTGTTAGGGCATAAGCCTGGCCTTGGATTATGATCGCCGCAGCACTCGATCCATCAATGAATGACAATTGACTCCGGAGAATGCCGAACAGATGCATTCACATTTGAATTTCGCAATTTAAAGGAGAGCCTGATGAGTCAGCAAGCCGCTACGATATCAAAACCATCCGCAAAGATGCCCGGATATGCATGGGTAGTCCTGTTTGCATTATATATGGCCACGTTGGCCGCACCGATGAATTTATTCAAATTGCCGCCCGTGATGACAACGATACAAAAGGCATTCAACCTGAGCATGAGCGGCTCGGGCGATTTGATGTCCATCTTCTCGATCATGGGATTTGTTCTCGCGATTCCGGCAGGCTATATCCTGAAGAGATTCGGAATCAAATTGACCGGGCTGCTTGCAGTCGGATCCGTAGCGATCGGGTCCTGCCTGGGTGCGATAGCTGAGACATCGCGAATGCTGTTTTTCGGCCGGTTTATTGAAGGGGTGGGAATGGGGTTGATTATGGTGGCGGCGCCATTTGCCATAAGTGTCTGGTTCCCGGCGCAAAAGCGCGCCTTGGCAACGGGGATATGGGCAAGCAGCGTTGGGATTGGAAACGTCGTGACCCTCCTTCTCGCCCCCTCCATGGCCGTATCTTATGGCTGGCGTTCCGTATGGTGGGCCGGCGCCGCTTTTTCGGCATTTGCTTTCATCCTGTTCGCTGTTCTGTTTCGTATGCCTAAAAAAGAAGAAATGTATGAAACTCCAGCACCGGCTGCTTCCGCACAAGAGGAATCGCCCAGTCTATTAAAGGGCATGGCTAATAGTAACTTCTGGATGATCAGTATTGCGTTCGGCTGCTATAACCTGGTTGTCATGGCTATGTGTTCCTTTCTTCCCGCATTTCTGGAAATCGGGCGCGGCTATTCCCTCACATTTGAAAAAGGCGTTCTCATGAACGCATCTTTTGTCACCGCTTTCATTATGCTGGCTTCCATCTTCTCCGGGCCTGTCGGCGGCCGGATATCGGACCGGTTAGGGAAGCGCAAGATGATGATTCTCATTCCCTATATCCTGATGACCTTGACGTTCGCGTTGCCCTTTACAGTTACCGGATGGATGATCCCGATGTACATGATTATATTTGGAATCGTCGGCGGTCCAATTGCTCCTGTTCTTCTGGCGGCAGTCCCGGAAGTGGCAAGAAAGCCCCAGCTGATCGGAATTGGCATGTCTGTGGCGGCAGTGGGCCAGAATATAGGGATGTATATCGGGCCTTCGCTATTTGCCCGAATTCAGGAAGTGCAGGGATGGGCTGTCGCAGGGTATTGGATGATTCCCATTTGCATTGTCGGCATCATTGCCACCTTGAAGCTCAAGGTGAGATAGAGCCTGGGAGTATTGAGTCCTCCCCGGAGGTCCCGTCCTGGGCCAGGTTCTATACGCTATGTCCATGCAACTCTTCCGCACCAAGAGTCTTGATGCAATTCTGCAGGAGAGCGAGGCTCCCGAGCGCCAGCTGAAGCGCGTGCTGGGGGCGTTTGATGTTGTGATGCTGGGGATCGGCGCGATTATCGGAGCCGGTATCTTTGCGACTATCGGGACTGCGGCTGCAGGCGATCTTGCGCGACCCGGGGCCGGCCCCGCGTTGATTGTATCTTTCATCATCACGGGGATTGGCTGTGGATTCGCGGCGCTGTGCTATGCGGAATTCGCGGCTATGGTCCCCATTTCCGGAAGCGCCTATACCTATTCCTACGCGACACTCGGTGAGTTCGTTGCCTGGATCATCGGATGGGATCTGATTATCGAATATGCAGTCGGCAATGTCGCCGTTGCCATCAGTTGGGCCAACTATTTCAAGACCTTCGTCGCCGGATTCGGTTTGATCATTCCCGACTGGATTTCCACAGACTTCAGAACGGCGCGGAAAATCCCCGGCCTTTTGGAAAATGCCCCTCATCTGTTCGGTGTCCCGATCGTCTTCAACCTGCTTTCCATCGGCATCGTTGCGTTAATCACGATCGTGCTGGTTCTCGGTATACGCGAGAGCGCCCGCACCAACACGGTCATGGTTCTCATCAAACTGGTCGTTCTGTTATTCTTCGTCTTCATCGGGATTCATTATGTCAAACCGGCAAACTGGACACCATTCGCGCCGAACGGCTGGGCAGGGATCCAGGCCGGGGCCGCCATTGTCTTTTTCGCGTATATCGGATTTGATGCGGTGTCGACGGCTGCCGAGGAGGTTCGCAACCCAAAGCGCGACCTCCCGATCGGCATTATCGGATCGCTGATCGTCTGCACGATTATCTATATTATTGTCGCGGCGGTTTTCACGGGCATCATCCCCTATTCGTCTCTCGTCCGTGTGCTTGCCACGCAGCAAGCGGAGCCGCTGACACTCGCACTCCAATATGCCCGGATCCCACGATGGGGTGATCTGTTCGTCGGCATCGTGGCATTCGGCTCCGTTGTCGCTCATACGGCGGTGCTCCTCGTTTTCCAGCTTGGCCAACCGCGGATCTTCTTCTCGATGGCGCGGGACGGGTTGCTCCCCCGGAGTTTTGCAAAAGTCCATCCCAAGTATCGAACTCCCTACGTGACCACTATTCTGACCGGCGCTGCTGTCGGGATCACATCCATGTTTACGAGCATCGACGAGATGGTGGACCTGACGAATATCGGGACGCTGTTTGCGTTTATCCTCGTATGCATAGGCATTTTGATCCTGCGCAAACGCGATCCCGGGCGACCGAGGGCGTTCCGCACTCCATTTGTGCCACTCGTCCCGATTCTCGGAATTCTTTCCTGCCTCTATCTGATGCTGGGCCTCCCGTGGATCACCTGGGTGCGTTTCGGCATCTGGCTTCTCGTCGGCATGGTCCTATATTTCTTCTATGGATTCAGGCGAAGCCACCTACACCGTTCCTCGGGCTAATCGGGTATGTGTTCGATAAAAGCACTGGTTCCCAGCGCCCGATATGCAATCTATGTTCTGAAAAGCGGGCAAGATATTTCAAAATATCACATTCCAGTTTCGTGACTGCGCCCGTGCTGCGTATTTGATCCCAAAAGCAATAATGGATCGGTGATTGAGTCACAGCAGGTTTCTCTTAGCATGTGAGAATTGTCACACTCAATTATTTTAGATAGTTCCATAGTCCCTGTCTGTGAGTATTTGATGTCCGGATCTCTGGCTGCTAATTGATGGGTCGGCAGGAGGAATGAGCAGGTAATTATATATCAGCGGTCCAGGCTGAGAGTGATTTTGCATGACAACAAATTCGACGGGTTCTGCAGCCTTTTGGAAGGCATCCGCCGTTAGTTAAAAAGGAGAACTATGATGTGGAAGAAATCAGAACCGGAGGAATCCCATTCGCAGCCGGCTCCTGCAACGCAAGCGCAGCCGGTTCCGGCTCAACGAAATCCCATGCCTCCGTCCCAAAGCAAAGAGCACGCCATCATCGGTCCCACGCTCTTGATTAAAGGAGATTTGAGCGGTGATGAAGATCTTGTAATTGACGGCCGGGTGGAAGGGAGTATCCGGTTCCCACGACATAGCGTAACGATCGGCAAAAATGGAACTATCAAAGCCGATATTTATGGAAAAACCATAGCGGTCGAGGGAACGGTTGAGGGGAACCTTCATGGGGAGGAACAGCTCATCGTCCGGCATTCGGGGACGGTACACGGCAATATCGTTGCTCCCAGTTTCCTATGAGGCCCATTAGCCGCCGGCATTCGCGGTGGCTGATTCTTTATCGCTTGAGAGGCAGCGAATTGTCGGTTCTCATCAGATTCTGGAGAACCTCCTGCAGGGAGGCTTTGTCTTTGAGACTTGCGTATGAACCCGGGAAGAGCGCAAGGGTGACGTCGGCGGCTCCGTCCTCGAAGGCATTCAGGACGATCGCAGCACGCTGATCATGAGGCAGGCGCGTGTTATCGATCATTGGAAAATCAAAATAGCCGACCCAGAATTCCGCGTTGCTCGTATCGACATTTCCCTTGTTGTCCCTCGGCGTCCTGATTTCTAATCGCACGTTGATTTGTCTGCTCTTTGGGTCCGCGGCCAGGACGAAAAGAGAAAACTGCCGTGCAATACCGTCAAGGGTGAGCGTCGCATCTTCGACAGAAAACCCTCCAGGATTCTTTTTTAGATTTTCGAGATCGATGATACGGTCGGTTTTCTGGCCCGCGCCTTCCAATACCAGCATCTGCTTCCGGCTGATTTCCATCGCGACTTTGTAGAGCCGGTCCAGGTATTCCTTCTTGCGCGGGTCGCCGGAGGAGATTATCTGCCGCTCGAGGTAGAGAAAAAGCGGCTTGAGATTGAGCGATTCATGAAAATTGTAGGAGAGGAGTTCCAGGTTCAACACCCGCTCATCCAGGCTTGCGGAGGCGGGACGGAGAAACGACTGGATGATGGAAACGAACATGTCTTTCCTCAGGGCGCTTTCCGCTTCTTCACGCTTGCTGGTCAGTTCAATATAGATCCGATTTTTGCTTTCGCGCAGCTGCTCTTCCTGGCGGTAGTCATTCTGCTTGATTTCCCGATCTTTGAGATAACTCGAGCCGATGAGGCCGATGATCGCAACCGTCACGGCAGTCAGCAGCCCCCCGCTGGACTGCAGGACAAGACTGATCTTCTCCCAAAGATCACGCTTCCTGGCCGGTTCTTCCATTGTTATTTCCTCTTCAGCATCGTCTTGCCGTCCACAACTTCCACAGACCAGTCATATCGGGTCGCTCTTTCGTAGCTGAAAATGTCCGCCGTTAGTTTCTGGTCTTTGTAGTTTGCCGTCAGCGTGCCTTTGCCCTTCTCTGCCGCGAAGATGTGATATGTGCCGAACTTGTCCGTCTCTCCTGCGACGACCTTTCCGGCAACTGCGATTTCAATCTTGACTCCAGCCGGAACCGGCTTGCCGGCTTCAGTAATGGTTCCGTAAAGCTCTCCGGCGATGGCAGCGGATGTCAGCAAAAAGACCAGCATGAAACAGGTCAGCAACTTCATGAGTCCCTCCCAAAAACTGATTCTACGCTAATCGACTGCAGCACAGGTCGACAATCTATCAGTCCGATACGGCCGGGACAATTCCGGATGGCCAAAAGAAGCCGTGAAGCATGCGGGCTAGAAACGGAAGAAAACCCCTCCGGTCAGGTCCATCTGCTGCTGCATTGATGTGGTCAGCTTAATGATGCAAGCCCCGCCTGAGCCGCCGGACTGGCACCAGAAACCGCTGCCCGACGAAGAAATAACGGTCGGGCTCCAGCGGACTTCACCGCGGAGTCCGAAGTGATCGTTCAGATAATATTTAACGCCGCCGCCGATGGAAAAAGAGAAGTAAGACATCGAATTGCTCTGGCCATCCCAAGTAGCGCGATATGTAGTCGCTCCCAGTCCGGCCATCACGTAGGGCTTTGTTTTGGGAACGGAGATTTCATAGTGGTGGATAAAATTCATGTGATATTGATCTATGTCCAGATTGAAAGCGGACAAGTTCTCGGATGGAAGAAAAGCGGCAAGTTCCGCCGACAGACTGCCCTCCGTAAACTGTCTTTGCCAGTAAAACTCTATCGCGTCCAACTCGTTGATGTTGACCGCAAAACCAGCCCCGAAATTTTGCGAATTATTCACGTGAATGGAATAGCTGCGAACATCGCCGTCGACGTCGAGCGGGATGCCTCCGCTGACGGAGAGTCCTCCTGAAACAAGGAATTCAAAGCGTTTGAATTCCTGAGATAGGCCCACAGGGCAACTCGTCAATACGAACAGGATTAACATCGTCCAAATACTCTTCATGGCGGACCCCCTCGAAATGTTAAGGGACCCCTCATAAATGCCGAGCTGCCTTGGCAGCACCGAGCATTAATGCGGATTATAAGATTCTTTTGCATTGTGCCACCGATTTGAATCCATTCGAAGACATATTCTTTCTGAAAAACACGCAGAATAGCTTCAAGGGACCAGGTTTTGCCGATTGCCCATAGAAGCTGTGCAAGCGTATCCGGGGTTAATGTCCATGCCAATGTTTTATCACTAATCGATGCTTTGATAGAAGCGGAAGGAATCCTCTGTGTTGATGTTCACATCTCCGCCCTGGCATTCGGGTCGAGCGGATTGAGCCGTACCGCGAGCGAGTACAGGTAGGGGTATGTGATCTTGAGGTGCCGGATGTAGTCGAGCCACTCGCCTGCAAGGGCGGCGTAGGCGCGCTTAAGATCGTAGGAGAGGTGCGCGAGATCAGTGGCTGAAAGGTCGCTCAGATTCGACCGATTCTCGAGCTCTTCCGCGACGTGGAAGACGGCCCACAGCGCGTCGGTAAACGACGCGTGTTCGAGGAGGTTTGGGTTTTCAAGCAGCCGTAGCAGGAAGTCGCGCTTGGAGACGAGGAAATCCCGCAACCCCGCCAGGTCGCCACGCGCAGCATCCACCGTATAGTCGTAGGCTGCTGCGACCGCCTTCGCTTTGGCGAAACTGCTGTCGTCCCAGTCGTCCTTAACAAAGAAGTTTTCGCGAACTTCAACGTCGGCGTCGAAGGCTGTAATGCGTCGCAGGAGATCCGATCCTACCTCGCTGAAGAAAGCGCCAATCACCATGTTGAGTTTGTGGAGCATCTCCTGCCGGGCTCGCCCTTCAAGCAGTTTGTTCAAGATGAGCGTCACGACAAGGATCTCAATGGGCATCATTGCGAGGCTGTGCATCACCCAAAAAGTCGTTTCCTTCGGCGTACCGAACACAATCAGGTTTGCGAGCAGTACAAACGCTGTTGCGGCCGCAAGGCCAAAGCCCAGCTTGACGCGCCAGGTTGCTCTATTCACTCATGCCTCCTTGTTATGCGGGCTTGATACGATTCGTTCGGCCTCTGCACTCTCAATCCGCGCTGGCCAATATACCACGGGATCAAAGGGAATCAGGGGAATCGGGGACATCCCACTCGTTTGCCGATTTTTTGCAGCTCCCGCAACACTTCACTGCGCTTCAAAAAAGGGAATCGCGTGGGATTTCCCTTATTTATATTAATCCGGATTAAGATTTGTGTTCTGTCGGTTTTATTTCGTAGTAAACTTCCGATAGAGTTCAAATTGCGGTTTGTTTTGCCTATCAATCCCAATCCATCCGAGGAGGGAAGCCGATGAAAAGGCCCACTGTTATCCTGCCGATTCTAACTGTGCTGCTTTTAGGAATTATTTCAGCTGGCCTTTACGCGAAAGATCCGAAGGTTGTTGCTCCGGAAAGCGTAGGCCTTTCCACAGAGCGCTTGACGCGCTTCGATAAGGTCATGCAGGAGGAGATCGATCAAAAGCGCAAAGCTGGCATTATTGTGTTGGTCGCGCGTCATGGTTTGATCGCCTACCACAAGGCGTTCGGCATGGCCGATATCGAATCCGGAAAAAAAATGCAAACCGACCACCTCGTCAGGCTCTTCTCGATGACCAAACCGATTACGAGCGCCGCCCTCCTGACTCTATATGAAGAGGGCAAGTTCCAGCTTTCTGATCCGCTGGAGAAATACATCTCTGGATTTAAGGATGTGAAGGTCTTTGTTAAGCTCGACGAAAAGGGCGAAATGGTTTTGGAAGCGCCTAAACGCAAAATTACCATGCACGATGTTTTCCGCCACACCGCCGGCTTCGGCTATGGCGGGGACGATCAAACTCCAGTAGGCAAAGCGTATCGTCAAGCGGGATTCGACAAGCTGGCATCCCTCGAGGATCTGGTCAACAAACTCACCAAAGTTCCGCTGCTTTATCAGCCGGGTGAGCGTTGGGTTTACAGCTATTCGCATGATGTCCAGGCGCGTCTCGTGGAGGTTTTGTCCGGAATGAGTTTTGACAAGTATGTTCAGGCGCGGATCCTACGGCCGCTGGGTATGAAGGATGCCGTGTTCGGCGTACCGAAGAGCTATATTCCTCGCTACACCACATGCTACGGTCCGGCTAAAGAGGGTGGGCTCCAGGCAACTGATAAACCGGAAACAGGCAATTATGCTCAATATACGGACCGCCCCTTTGGAGGGCACAGTCTTTCATCGACGGCGATGGATTATTTCCTGTTTGCCCAGATGCTGTTGAACAAAGGAAAGCTGGACGGCACGCGCATTCTCGGCAGGAAGACAGTTGAACTTATGACTTCAAACAACCTCCCGCCGCAAATTCCCGATCTGGGCGCGATGGGAAACGGCATCGGCTATGGTCTTGGCGTTTCCGTGCTTCTGGATCCGGCGCAAGCGGAAAACGTTGGTTCCAAGGGCCAATTCGGTTGGGGAGGTGCAGCAACCACCTGGGTGATCATCGATCCAAAAGAAGATATGGTGTCCATCTTTCTCACGCAATACATGCCGATGGATGTGGCTATTGTGGACCGATTTCAAACCCTGATCTATCAATCCATCGTCGATTGAGCTGGATATGCGGGAAATAAGGGACGTCCCACTTGTTTGCCGATTTCTTTGCAGCTCCCGCAACACTTCACTGCGCCTCAAAAAAGAGAATCGAGTGGGACGTCCCTTATTTCCGATCTGATGCGGATCCGGTATTTTAGCCGTTACCCAGGGCTCCGCATGCCGCCCCGATATCCGAACCGCCCGAGTATCTCCGGACTACCGGCTGTCTGACATAGCGCCTCAGGGCATCACGAAATCTGTTCAGTTCAGCCGGCGATGGTGGAAGATACCGGCCTGTTGGATCGTCGACATCAATCAAATTGAGCCGGACTGGTGTGCCGTCAATCAGGTCGCCGAGCGCGCGGGCGTCGTCTTCTGAAACATTCACTCCGCTGATACACACGTAAGACAGCATCACGCGCGTGCGCCTTGATTGGGCATGCCGTCTGGCAGCGTTCATAATTTCGGCGATGGGAGTGCGAGCGGCCAGAGGCATCAGCAACTCTCGCTTCTCGTCCGTCGCAGCTCCCAGGCTGATCGAAAGACGAAAATGCCGATCTTCGGAAGTGAACTTCTCAATTTGCGGGACCAGGCCCACGGTGCTGACTGTAATTGCCTTGGCACTGATGGCCGCTTCGATGGGGTAGCTCAATAGTTCGGCGGTCGCCAGTACACGATCGTAGTTCAAGAACGGCTCCCCCATTCCCATAAAAACGGCACCCGTGACGCGCCCCCCCCCGCGGCGCACGATTTCACGTGCCTGGATGAATTGATCCATAATCTCCCAAGTCTGCAAATCTCTTTGCGCACGCATCCTTCCCGTCGAACAATAGCTACAGCGCATAGCGCAGCCGATCTGGGAAGAAAGGCAGATTGAAATGGCACCGGATCGGCGCAATGGGATCAACACGCATTCAACCGGCAGCTCGTCGGCAGTACGAAAGACAAGCTTCTGAAACTTCGAAGCTTCGGAGATGAGTTGTTTTTCCAGACGCAACCGCGGAAGCTCGCAAGTCTTTTCAATAAAATACTGCGGCAGAATGCCCCGGCGGCCGCACTCCGCCAGGCTGCACTCACCCCTTCCGATTACCAGCGCGAGCCAGCGCCGGGCATTTTGCGGTGACAACGAATACTGGCCGGCACGTTCAAGGAAAACGGCCGGACTCTGATCCCGCGGGTCCAGTTTCGGGCTGCGATATGTGCTCTGCATAGTCTTGGATTTTATCTCATTTATCTCGCCGCTTCGGCAAATTCGCTGAAACAGGCTACAAACTCAGGCAGAATGTCGCTGCTGCTTCCTCTTAAGGAGAATCCGTTTGCGCTTCGTCCCACCAGCGTAGAAAAGTGATTGGTTTTTTTATTGATGTCTATCACGATTCCCTTTTTATCCATTGTGGTTTGCACAACGAGTTGCGGCAAAGTTGTGGCGCCGGATGTGCCCACGATAAGCAGCAGGCCTGTTTCCCTGGATACATGCAGCGCACTGTCCCGCCTGTAATGCTCCTCATCATAGAATTCATCAAACCACAACACATGGGGACGCGTGAATGCATGGCACTTGGGACACTTCAGTTTTTCTGCCTGTCCTTCTGTCAGTTCTTCGCCTTTTTCCAAGGTAAAATCGGGAAAGGGGAATAATTCCTGGGAGCATTCCTTTCCACAGCGGCATCGTTCAAGTGTGCCGTGAATAAAATAAGTCCTTTCCACTGAGTTGCCGGCGGCCAGATGCAGTCCGTCTACATTCTGGGAAATCAGCCTGAAGCGGTCACCAAACATTTCCTCGAGCTGCCTGATGGCGTGATGTCCCTTGTTGGGGGATGCTTTTGCGCAGATGCCTTTGCGGTACAGGTACCACTTCCAGACCTCCAGCGGCTTTGTGCGGAACATCCTATAGGTTCCCATTTCCTCCGGTGTGTAGTTCTCCGAACCGACAGTCCAGAAACCATCCACGTCACGAAAAGTGGGGATGCCGCTGTCAGCAGAAAGCCCTGCGCCCGTGAGAACGGTAAGTTTGAGCCCCCCTTCATAAAATTCACGCAATCGCTTCTTCAATTCCTGATCAATAAAAGTGTATTCCATTGATTCGATCCCGAAGAGAGTGAAATAAAAGCTGATCAAAACAACATAGTACTACCAAAGAATCTTCTCCGGGATTACATACTTCCGCATGGGATTGGATTGTCCTTCAGATTTTAAGGTACTCTTTATTGAAAGGAAAATACGAGCTACATGCCGTCTCGCCTAATGCCGCATATTTTTTGCAGGGCGAAGCTTTCGGTGCGGCAGCTTGCTGCCGCTTTTAATGAAGAGGTATAAACGCGGATTTTGATTTTTTTAAAGCGACAGCGAGCTGCCGCACTCCGAAAGCGCCCTGAGGGCGCAAAAAGTATGCGGCATTAGGGTCTCGCCCCTCTTAATACTCGGACAGGCTCGTAGGGACCGGAAAGGATCGTAAAGGCTCCGGATCTGTTTTCCACTCGTCCTTTTCCAGGTCGGAACTATGAGCTGCGAGGAGGCGATCCGAACTGAGCCGGAGGCGGCTCTTCTCGACCTCATCAACGCCCCGAGCTGTGAGGGCAAACTGGCCATTTTCAAGCCGCTGGATCCAGCCCTTTTCTTTCAGATACCAAATGTGGAATTCGATAAGGTGGACCGGAATTCTCATGAGACGGGCAACTTCCATCTCTCCAAGGCCGGGATCGTTCATCTTGCTTCTGCGCTGCACGTAATAGAGGGATAGCAGGCTCGATCGCACTTCGCTGTCGTCCACAATGGACTGGCCGTCTGAGGCCTCGGCCGCCAAGTTCCACTTGCTTTCCCAGAACCTCTGATACCTGAGATCATAGGCGGCGCGTCTTTCGGTATTCGTTAATATTTTGTGCGCTTCGACGAGGAGTTTGAATTGCTCCGGATCGCCCTTCCGATAATCGGGATGCCATTTTTTGGCGAGATGGCGGAAGACGTGCTGGATCGTATCTAAGTCCGCATTAGGGCTGATTTGCATGAGATCGTAATAGTCAAAAAAAGAAGATCCGTTCACCTGTTGCCTCCTCCAAGTTCTTAGCCTGGCCCGTTAGAAATGCGGGCTGGGTAGGCTACATAGCACCACCTTTCTTCCTTATCGGCCGCTTTTCCGGATAGCCATTTATTTTCTTCAAATAGGAGTCAGGAGGAATTTTGTCTCCTGACTCCTGAATTCTTAAAAGCTATTCCCAGCCATTCTTGATTCCATGTTCCGCAAGGTATCCGATGGCTTCAATCTCGTAGATCTTGCCGTTGCGGATTTTGAAAATATGAGCGGCCGGCAAATCGAACGGGCCGTAATCGTTCTTCCTTTCGGTGGTTCCGGGCACGCCGACGATTTTCATCACTTTTGGCGTCCCATTATGGACGAATATGGAGTACGCGAAGACCAGGCCCATCTCCTTGTCGACCGCAAATATGCGCCGGCGGTTGATATCTGTGATGTAGCTCATGACTCCGGTGCTGAGCTGGGCGCTGCAGGTCATCTTTCTGAAGACCGAGAAGTCATCCTTCTTGGCTTCTTCCGGAGTTTGAGTCTGATCGTTTGCGGAGATGCCCCCGTTCTCCCTGCGCTGGCATTCGTCGGCAAACGGTGCGACTTTCCCGTTATCCTGAACGATGGCTTCATAGTAGGAATCTGCTATCTTCTGCATCTGCTCGTAGGAGGTCCGTTCCAGTTTCGGCACCCGCTCAAGCAGTGCCGGACGCACCGTTGACATATTGGGATTTAGAGGATCCTTGCCGGCAGGAATGACAAGGTGGTCGATCTCCGTGATTTTGCCATTCACCACCTTTAGCCGGACGCTTGCGATCGTCGGTTTCTTCTTGTTTTCAATGACACCGATGAATCCGATTTGTCCCTGATCCACATCTGCGGCGTACACTTTAAAACTGGTCGGCCCACCGGTGGCGGTTTTCCAGAGTCCCTGGCCGAGTGGAGTCTTTTTCGTGTTCTCAACGAGTCTCACGTTCTTTGCCAGAGGGACACCGGAAGGATCGTGTTTGGGCAGAGCGGCAAGATACTGGTCCATAATATCGACCAGGCATTTTCGCGTGCAATCCCAGCCGTTGCCAACTTGATAGGGAACGCCGACGATTGCCATCGCTTCAATCTCATAAATCTTACCGCCTTTAATTTTGTAAATGTGAGCTGCCGGCACCGTGAATTTGCCCCAAGTGTTGGGACTTTCGGTAACTCCGGGCACGCCTTTGATCTTCAGCGGATTCGGTTCACCATCGTGATTGAACATGGAATAGGCCATGACCAATCCCATTTCTTCATCCACGGCGAACAGGCGCCGCTGATTGATATCGGTGATGTATCCCATGATTCCGGTGCTGAGCTGCGGTCCGCACTTCATCCGACCGAACATTGCTGTGCTTCCGGGAGCTTGCTGTGCGTCCGGTGGAAGAGGGTCCTGATTATTTGCAGAGGTGGCGCCGTTTTCGCGCCGCTGGCATTCGTCGGCGAATGGCGCAGCATTGCCGTCGCTCTGCTCGATCGCCTCATAATAGCCATTCGCGGCTTTCAGCATCTGCTCGCGCGAAACTCGCTCGGAAGCGGTGATCTTTGTGGTCAGACCAGCCCGCGGTTTGATAAGGCCGGCAGGCAGTGGGTCATTCAGCGGCGACACCATATGATCGATTTCGGTGATTTTGCCATTTACCCGTTTTAAGCGGGCGCCAAGAAGCACGGGCTTGCCTTTATCCTGCATCACGCCCATAAATCCGATTTGTCCGGCAACGGGATCGGCAACATAAATCTTGAATTCAGTCGGGCCACCGGTGGCGGTTTCCCATAGTCCCTTGCCTATGGGAATAGCATTGAGATTTTCTACGAGTTTCACATCGCTGGCGATCGGCACTCCGGCCGGGTTGTGCTTTGCCACAGCCGCGAGATATTGATCCATCAGGGCAATCAGGCATGTCCGATCGCATTTCTCCGCTGCGGAGGCAAAACTGAAGGCTCCCAAAATAAGAAGAATACCGAGAATCACAGTCTTTATTTTCATGTACCTGCTCCCAGTGTATGCTCTGCACCTGCCAGAGCGGTTGTAAGCCGACCAAGCCTTCCGGTTTTGCCGGAGGGCCTGAAAAATTTTATAATGGCCTTTTCTCTATAAACTAACTCATTTTGCCCGGGGCTGTATCTCCAATTATTAAAGAAAAAAAGGAATTTGGAGATACGGCCTCGGTGCGAGATTATAGAAATGCCTATCGGCCGGTGGTATTTTGGACGCTCGCCGGTCGCACGGATTTTCCTGGGGCTCACTGAATCCATGGAACTAAGCGAATTTGAAGAAGCCATTGAAAAAGCCCTGAACAAAGTCCCCAAAAGATTCAGGGAGATATTAACAAGGGAAGACATTCAAGTGCTGGCAAGAGAGAAAGTGCCGAGTGTGCTTCAGGATCAATACAAAGGTTGCCTGTTGTTCGGGATTTTCACGGGCGTGCCCTACAACGGGCGTTCCATGTTTAATACTCAAATGGAACCAACCCGCATTGAGCTCTACAAAGACAGTTTCGAAGCAGCCTTCAACGACCGGAGTGAGATGGAAGAGCAAATCGCAAAAACGGTTATGCACGAAATCGGACACTATTTCGGCTTTTCGGAAAAAGAGCTCAGAAGCCGAGGTCTTTGACCATCCAGCCATGGGCGGAAGCTTTCGCTGGAATTGCCCGCCGTATGATATCTTGGGTAATCATGGGCTTGACCGAAAAGGGAAGCAGCCCGGGAAAGAAACATCCAAAAACTTATTAATTTCGAATTATGATTAAGGGATAGAATCGCGAAACAGAAAGTGGAATCAAGCCGTTTTCACTGAACCGAATAGGCTGAAAGAGGGAGGAGCGCTCATGAAAAGCAAGGTCATTTCTTTTGCTGTATTAGTTCTGGTAGTTCTGCTGGCGTCCGCGTGGGCCGCCGATGTAACAGGCAAATGGATTGCGCCCGTTCCCGGCGACCAGGGGAACGTCGACATTACGCTGAATTTCAAAGTGGATGGAACCGCTTTATCCGGGACCGTGGACAACCCTCAGGCCGGTCCGGCGGATATTAAAGACGGCAAGATCGATGGCAACGATATTTCTTTTCACCTTGTGCGCAAGTTCGGTGAAAACGAAATGAAGATCGTGTGGAAAGGTAAGATCTCCGGCGAAGAAATCCGGTTTACCCGTGAAGTAGCAGGCGGCGCAGGGGGTGGGGGCGCCGCACCTACACCGGAAATAATCGCCAAGAGAGCGAAATAGGAAGCGGCTTCTTGCACGCATTCCCGTCATCCTAAACCAGAAAATCCTGTGGGTCGGGGCTTCAGCCCCGACCCACATCTATTTATTTGCAATGAAGCAGTACGCGTGTCGTCCGCAGGACTCCTTCCCACATAAATAAGCTTGTTTATAAATAACACTGTCGTGTATAAATATCATTTTTCTTGTAAGCATATTTTTGTTAGGAGCTAGGCGCCATGCACGCAGCCATCATGAAAATCCTGATCGGAGCCTTTGCGCTCGGAGTTTGCCTGAGCGGTGCGCCGGCACGCTCCGCCGAAAGTTTGCTGGTATTTGCCGGCGCAGCCTCCAAGCCCCCCACGGAGGAGGCGGCAAAGCTTTACGAGCAGAAGACCGGCGTAAAGGTCGATCTGGTGTTCGGCGGCTCCGGCTCGGTGCTTGCGCAAATGAAACTTGCCAAACAAGGGGACGTCTATTTTCCGGGGTCGTCCGATTACATGGAGAAAGCGAAGCGCGCCGGCGATGTTTTCGCCGACTCGGAAAAAACGATTGTATATCTGGTTTCCGCCATTAATGTGGCAAAGGGCAATCCGCTTGGCATCCGGACGCTGCGCGATCTGACGCGTCCCGGTCTCCATGTGGCCATAGGCAATCCCGAAACGGTCTGTGTCGGCGCCTATGCGGTCGAGATCATAGAGAAGGAATTTACGGCTGCCGAAAAGGCGGCTTTCCGGCGCAACCTCATCAACTATACGGAATCGTGCGAGAAAACCGCCACTGCGATTTCTTTGAAAATGGCGGATGCGGTGATCGGCTGGAGCGTTTTCGAGCATTGGGATCCCGCGCGCATCGAAACGGTCCGGTTGCCGGCCACGCAAGTTCAGCGCATCGGCTACATCCCGATTGCAGTATCAAAGTTTACGAAGAATAATGCATCTGCCCGGCGATTTATCGATTTTCTGGCCGGTCCCGAAGGGCGGAAGATTTTTACCCGTCACAATTACTTTGCCACGGCGGAAGAGGCGAAGGCGTGGCTGGGTACTTCCAAGCCCGTGGGAGGGGAATACACGGTGCCGCCGGAGTGGATCAAGAAGTAAGGAAGAGGGCCGTTGCCTATGAATCTGCGCCGCACGACAATCATCGCAGCATTGCTGGTCCTGGCGTTGTATGGCGGGCTGATTATTTCGTTGGGCTGGTTTCTGAAGCTGTCAACGCTTCATGCGATGTTGACTTCGGTGCGGACGCTGTTCTCGATTCAACTTTCGCTGATCGCGGCGACAGTTGCGGCATTTCTGGCAATTCTGCTGGCAGTGCCGGCGGCCTATGCCTTATCTCGCTACCGGTTTCGCGGCCGGGAAGTGGTAGACACCATTCTGGAATTTCCCATCATCGTATCCCCCGCGGCGCTGGGAGCGATTCTCTTGATCTTCTTCAACAATCCGCTCGGCGAATGGATCCAGGCGCATGGCATACGGTTTGTTTTCACCTTTGCCGGCGTAGTGCTTGCCCAATTTATAACGATTTTGGGCGTTGCCGTTCGTCTGTTGAAAACATCATTTGATGAAGTGCCGCTCGAGTTGGAAACGGTCGCCCGTTCGTTGGGGGCCACGCCACGCCGGGCGTTTTTCACGGTTACTCTGCCGCTGGCACGCCGGGGGCTTCTGGCGGCATTTATCCTGGCTTGGGCAAAAGCGCTCGGTGAATTTGGCGCGACCATCATGGTCGCCGGCACGATGGCGATGCGCACGGAAACACTGCCTATCGCCATTTTCATGCGCCTGGCCGGCGCTGATATTGAGGGAACGGTGGCGTTGATCCTGGTGCTTGTCGCTACCGGACTGGGGGCGCTGTCGCTGTCCCGCTGGTTGCTGGGGAAAGTCGCACATGCTTGAAGTGGAATCGCTCAGCACATCGGCCGGTGGTTTCCGGCTGCGGAATATCGACCTGGTCGTGGCAGAGGGCGAATGCCACGCCGTGCTTGGCCCGTCCGGATCCGGTAAGTCCACGCTGCTCAACGCCGTGTTGGGCATTTTGCCGCCCCATCAAGGGCGTATCCGGCTGGGTGGGGCGGATATCACGCATGAACCCATCGAATGCCGGGGATTGGGATATCTGCCGCAACAGATAGGACTGTTTCCGCATCTGACCGTCCGCGACAATGTGACTTACAGCGCGCGGGCACGAGGTCTGCCGGTCGCCAAATTCAAGCCGCTGATGGACAAGCTGATAGAGGCAACCGGCATCGGTGCGCTTCTGCCGCGGTTGCCCCATACGCTCTCGGGCGGCGAGCGGCAGCGTGTCGCCCTCGTGCGTGCGCTGACCAGCCAGCCGCGCCTGGTATTGCTGGATGAGCCTTTTACCTCGCTGAATCAATCCCTGCGGCGCGAACTGTGGTGGCTGATGCGCGAGCTTCAAAAGCAACAACGGCTCACGGTATTGCTGGTCACACACGATCTCACGGAAGCCTATTTTTTAGCCAACCGGATCAGCGTGCTAATGGACGGATGTATTCAACAAGCCGGGGACAAAATCGCGGTTTATCGCCAGCCCGCCACCCGGAATGTCGCGCACTTTCTCGGCGTGAACAATCTGTGGGATGGCATCGTTACCGGGCATGAGAGCGGGCGTTTAACGATCGAATGTCCTACTCTGGGTTTTGCGACGAGCCTTCCTGCCGGCAACAGGCCGCCGCCACCGCAAACCCGCGTTGTTGTAGGCATCCTGGCGGAGCATGTGGTTTTGCGCGATGCCGAGCATCCGCCCAAGTCCAATGAACACATGCTGACCGGCAGCATCCGCCTCCTTGACTTTGGCCCGAGATGGCTCATTCAATTCCATCATGCCGCCTCGGACCTTGTTTTGGAGCTCCATATGAATCGGCGCACCGCGGAGCACTTCGGCGTGACCGACGGGCTGTCCGGTATTACCGTTGGACTGCCCGACAGGGACCTCTTCTGGATGCCTGCTGATTAATCGCGGCATTCGAAGTTTGATGCGTCCTGCGGATCTCCCTGGTTCTTGTAGTGTGTGTGCTGCGGGTACGGGCAGAGCGGGCGGCTCCGTCCGGGGAAGGACTGTCCCGCTGCTTTCGCGGTGTGCTTTTAGCGTTATTAACAGTCTGAACGCGATAGCCGTCTGAGCATCTTAAGCCGCGCTTCAGCGGCAAGTACTTTAAAGAACCTGGCGGTTTCTCTCACCGGCATCTCCTTAGATTGTATCCATATATCCGGTTTAACGAATACAGTCAAGAGACATGTGATTATCGACGGCGGGCCGAATTGACACAGAATCATATGTTTAGCCAAGCCCATGCACGGCTGAGGCATGGCTGCCATTCATTTTCATGTTATGCTCAATTTGGAGTGCGGCGGCTTGCTCTGCTCCTTACACACATCTTTCTCATTGTAGACAGGAACATGTGGGTCGGGGCTTCAGCCCCGACACTTTCCGACCATACTTGACATTTCCAAAGCGTCGGGGCTGAAGCCCCGACCCACATGCTGGTAACCATGGTTAACGGAAAACAAACGGAGTGGACGAATCTGAAAGTGGTATGGCAATTAACGGGACGCAAGGATGCCTTTCTCAAGTACGTGCGCAGAGAGGTTCGGGGTTATCTGGCCAAAGGCTAGCGAGGAAAATTGATGCATAATCATAGGGCCGCTCCTGATTGTGGTGGGCATCATTCTTTTGGATGTGATTTCTTTACTTTTTCCGCATCTTTTGTGAGTAGCTCGCTGGATATATTTCACAAACCGCAGCTTGGGATTGTGTTCGTGGCAATGAAACGCAATATTGCGGACCTGCCCGCTGTTTTTCGTCTGGCCAGCCGTTCGGGCGCGCTCAACTTTATGGTAAACAACGTCCGGCCCTACACGCCGGATATGCAGGACGAGATTTTATGCTCGCGTTCTTTGAACGATGCCGCCTATACAACCTCACCGTGGTTCGGTTCCAGGGACCTCCCCAAGGTCGATATCAATCCGGCGACGCGTAAAGAGTTCTATCATGCGATGCGAAGTGACCATTCCATGAGCATTGCAGGCGTCAGTCTGGGAGAGAGAAACAATCGCTGCCCGTTTATTGAGAAAGGGGCGCTGGCAATTCGATGGGACGGAGTCGGAATCGAAACATAGCAATTCTTTTTTTGTATGAAATATTTTCAAATTCGACCCCGATTTCGACCCCGACTCCGACGAGCGGAGATTTACAGGACGGCGAGATGAAGAAATTTCAAGCGCAGGTAGACGAGAATGGCCGGCTGTCTTTTTCCCCGGAATTCAGCCTGCAGTACGGGCTGAAGCCGGGTGCGACGGTTCATGTGGATGAAACGGCAAAGGGACCGCGCCTTCGGCTGCCCGTTACGCATCTGAAGAAGGTTTATGTTGAACCCACCAACCGCTGCAATCTGGATTGCCGCACCTGTATGCGCAATTCGTGGGATGAGCCGCTGGGCCAAATGAGCCGCGAGACGTTTGCGCGGATTATTGAAGGATTGAAGCGTTTTTCTCCTCCCCCCACTGTCTTCCTGGGAGCGCTGGGAGAACCGCTCTCGCACCCGGACATCCTGGACATGGCGATTCAGGCGAAAGCGCTCGGCGCGTCTGTCGAAATGATCACCAACGGCACTCTCCTGACAAAAGACCTGTCGAAACGACTGATCGATGCCGGCCTGGACATGCTGTGGGTTTCGCTGGATGGGGCGACTCCGGAAAGCTACGGAGACGTTCGCCTGGGTGCTTTGCTGCCGGAAGTGCTGGCGAATATCCGGGCTTTTCGCAATTCCTGCTGGACGGCCCCCTCACCCCTCTCCACGTCCGCGTACCAGATAAAGCCGGAGATCGGAATTGTATTCGTGGCGATGAAGCGGAACATCCATGAATTGCCTCAGCTTTTGACCCTGGCCACCGAATTGGGAGCCACTCGCGTTCTGGTAAGCAATGTCCTTCCTTACACGGAGGAGATGACAAAGGAAATATTGTACACGCGCTCTCTGAGCGATATGGCTTACCAGTCCTCTATATTCAAGCTTGAACTGCCCAAGCTGGATATCGATGAAGATACAAAAAAGTCGCTCTATCTATCCATGCAGGCGCGCCATAGCATCAGCCTCGTCCGCAGCCATCTCTGGGAAGGGAATGATTACTGCCCGTTTATCGAGAACGGCGCGATGGCCATAAACTGGGAAGGGAGCCTCAGCCCCTGCATCCCGCTGCTCCACAGCCACAAGAGCTATTTTGAAGGGACGGAGCGCAACCACCGGCGCTATGCAATCGGAAACATAAACGAGCATACCGTGGAAGAGTTGTGGAATAAGCCTGAATATTTGAGTTTTCGAGAACGCGTGCAGGCATTTGAGTTCGCTCCCTGCACTTACTGCGGAGGCTGTACTTTCTTATGGGAAAATGAAAAGGATTGCCTGGGAAATCCCTTTCCAACCTGCGGTGCCTGCCTGTGGGCGCAGGGAATCATTCAATGTCCTTAGATTGAACCGAAGCTTGTACGAGAACGAGAGGTGTGAAAATATTTGCGCTTGAACGCAGCGCATACAAAAGGCTTTGATAGGACGTACTGCAAAAGGGGGAATATCGTGAAGTCAGTAGAGGAATACAAATACGGGATTACGCGGAGGTGTTTTATTAAAGAGGCTGCAGTCGCCGGAACGCTCGTGGCCACAGCAAATACATTCGCCGACGCAGCCCAGAAAGAGAAGCCAAAAACCATGGAACAGAAGGAAATATCGCTGGCTACATTTAATGCGTATGGAACGGATCTCGAGAAGATGCTGTTCTTGAAGACATATCCCATCGCGATAAAGATGCTCAAGAGCGAATCGGAGATTCCCAAAGGAGCCATCCGGCCCAAGAAAGAAAAGGGTGAGCACTATGCCATGTGCCAGGTTTTCGGGATCGCCCGCCGGCAGGGGACGACGCTGGCCATGTTTCTAGAAGATCATTGGTGCTTTGAACCGGTTATTTCCTACGGACTTGTGGAGACGCCGCAGGATTACCTGGATGGGTTTACGAATTCTTTTTTTATTGCCAATAAAGAAGCGGCCGCCAAGCATGCGCGCGAGATGACACGTCTGCCGGTCGGGAAATATGCCGGGATGGTTGTGGGGCCTCTGAAGACGGCGAATTTTGTCCCGGATCTCACGATGATTTATTCCAATACGGCGCAGTTGAGGCATCTGCTCTTCAGCTTGAGATACCTTAATGGGACCCAGGTGACTTCAACGATCGATCCCATCGGTTCCTGCGTGCACTCGGTCGTGCCTTCGCTTTTAAACGGGGAGTGCGAAGTGACCGTGCCGGATCCCGGTGATTATGAGCGCGCCAATGCTCAGGAGGATGAGATGATTTTCACGGTCCCGACGAAAAGACTGACGGAGCTGATGGAAGGCGTCTATCATTTTGAGAAGTCAGGCATGGGATTCAAGCGCTTCAGTTATTCGGTGCAGCCGAACTTCAAGCAACCTCCTTTCTATGAGGAATATTTTAGAAAGTGGGGCCTCGACGGTCCCTTAGTAAAATAATGGGGTCAGGTCTGGAAAATTTAGTTTTGTCTCTCAGAATGCTTGGAGAAATTAAATATTCCAGACCTGACCCCAGAGTTTTTTTCTGATCCGCAAAGTCAGCAGCGCTCCTGCCGCGATTAACCCCGCTAGGAAACCGTACCAGATCCCTTCGGGCCCCATATTCAGAGTGAAGGCGCACACGTAGCTGACAGGCACTCCAATGATTGCGTAAGAGAATCCTGAAATGAGCATGGGAGCTTTCACATCAGCGAAGCCGCGCAAGATGCCCAGGCAAACGATCTGCAGCCCGTCGAACAGCTGGAACAACGCTGCGATCATCAGCAGCAAGGCGGTTTGATGGATGACGCGAATATCGCCGGTAAAAATATAAGGCAGCTGGTGGCGAAGCAGAAAAAATCCCAGCCCGCACATTCCCATGTAACCGAGAACCAGGTGCGCGGCTGAATAGCAAACACGCTCCATGTTTTCAAAATCGCCTGTGCCCAGCTGAAAGCTTACGCGAATGGTTGTTGCCATGGCCACTCCATTGGCGACCATGAATGTGAAGGTTGCCAATCCCATTGCTACCTGGTGCGAGGCCAGCGGAACGACGCCCAGCCAACCCATCATGACGGCACTGAAGGAAAAGGCCAGAACTTCGAGTATCAACTGCGTCGCGATGGGCAATCCAACGTTGAAGATCCTTTTGACATCATGGAGGGTCGCCTTAGCCGTGCGCATCAGCGAAAAGCAGTGTCGTACGGGTTTGAGGGTCATGAATCCGGCATACAGCAGCAACGGCATGGCGATTCGGGCAATGAGCGTGGCGTAGCCTGCTCCCAGCAGGCCAAGTTTTGGAAACCCGAGCTTACCGAAAATGAGCCCATAATTCAAAACCACATTGATCAGGTTTGCTATTATGGTCGCTGCCATGGCCATGACCGTGTTACTCAATCCTTCGCCGATCTGTTTCAGCAGCGTGAAGAGAAGGAACGGGATAGTGGAAATGGCCAGAGTGCGATAATAAGGAATGGATAAGCGAAGCACCTCATCCGTTTGTCCCATATAAGGCATCAGCCAGGTAAGCGACCAGGCAATTGCTGTAATACCTGCGAGCAGCAATCCTGAGAGAGCGAATCCGTTTTTCATTAGGACTGCCACCTTCCGATCGTCGTTTGCGCCACGCGCGTGCGAAACCAGTGGAGTTACGCCCAGGAAGACCCCTAGTCCAAAAAGCATGATCACGATATAAATGCTATTGGCAAAGGATGCTGCGGCCAGTTCAGCCGTGCCGACGTGGCCAACCATGGCATTGTCGACCAGCTGGACTGTCATCTGTCCCGCCTGCGTCAGAACCAGAGGAACCGCGAGCTTCAACAGGCTGCGGTAATGAGGGTAATATTTTCGTAACATATGCTATCGTGCTGAAATCGGCGATTAGCCGGAAATAGATAAGTATATAGGAAAAGCACGGAGAGGGATGAGAGGATCGTATGAGGATTCACAAACTTTTCGAGACTGCTCTTGAATGCGGCCCAGGTCCACGGCCGGTACAAGGGAAAGCTCAAGGGGCTGGTGATTGCAGAGGTCGCTCTCTTCAGACTGGGCAAATCCACCTTTAAATTTTACCCTATCTTCAAAGAAGTCTCTGTTTTGCCGCTCCTCAAGGATTCCGACTATCTTGAGGTGAAATAACTGTCGGTACAGCCGACTGCAAGGGATGACGAGGGAATCAGGATTCGTGAGCGATCGTTCCGGTTTCGCTTTACACCATGAAATGTCTTAATTCGGATAGGCAGGGAAAAAATGATCGTACGCATCTTTGTAACCGGCGGGACATTCGACAAGGAATACGATGAGCTGGAGGGCAAGCTCTATTTCCGCGATACGCATCTGCATGAGATGCTCGAATTGGGCAGATGCAAAGTAACTGTGGACATCAGGACGTTGATGATGATCGACAGCCTCGAGATGACCGAAGCAGATCGGAAGATCATCCTGGACAACTGCATCAAATGTAAAGAAGAGAGCATGGTTATCACGCACGGCACCGATACCATGGAGGAGACGGCGCGCATGCTGGGAGAGGCTGCGATTCACAAGACGATCGTCCTGACAGGGGCGATGGTCCCGTTTAAGTTCGGCAGTTCGGACGGTCTGTTTAATCTGGGCAGCGCTCTTGCATTCGCTCAAAGCCTGCCGCCGGGAGTGTACGTCGCGATGAACGGTCGGTATTTCCAATGGAACAGCGTTCGAAAAAACAAAAAGACCGGAGAATTTGAGGAGAAGTAAGAACGGGTACGATGCATTTTGCCATTATCCAGGATGTTTTTGTTAACAACCTGTTGCCGGTTCTTCTATGTGCGGCAACGGGCTTCGTGTTGGGCCGGACTCTGCATCCGGACATCAAGACGACTTCCCGTCTGGCTTTCTACATCTTCAGTCCCTGCCTGGTTTTTGTATCTCTCGAGCGCGTGAAGATATCAGGGGGCGAGTTGGCGAAGCTTGCTCTCTTCACTTTTGCAATGAGCTTGATTATCGGGGGATTGGCGTATTTGTTCGGCCGGTCTTTGAAAGCGGACCGGCATTTGATCGCCAGCATGGTAGTGGCTTCGATGTTCGTCAACAGCGGCAATTACGGCCTTGCCGCGACAAAGTTTGCCTTTGGCGAGGAGGCGCTGGCGCGCGCCCTGGTTTGCTTCGTGTTCGGGACTATTGTGGTGTATACGCTAGGGGTCCTGATTGCATCGATGGGAAAGCTTTCGGCCGGACAGGCGCTGCGGCAGATGCTAATGGTTCCCGCTGTCTATGGTCTGATTGCAGCCGGGTTGGTGCGCCAGATGAATTGGCAGGTCCCTCTGTTTCTGGATCGCTCGGTTACCATGCTTGGCGATGCGTCCATTCCGCTGATGCTCGTCCTGTTAGGACTTCAGATCGCAGAAACCCGCTCCTGGCCCAGGGATCGCATGGCCCTGATCGGCGCATCGGCATTCCTGCAGCTTGTCGTATCGCCGCTGATCGGGCTGCTTGTGGCGCACTGGATGGGTTTGACAGGAGCGTCGTTCCAGGCAGCCGTTCTCCAGGCCTCCATGCCCGCGGCTGTGGTGACCACCGTTCTTGCTGTGCAGTATGATCTGGACAAAACGCTGGTAAGCGGCGTAGTCGTCCTCACAACGATCCTGAGCCCGCTAACCCTGACCCCGCTGATTGCTTATCTGCTTAAATAAAAGGGTGCGGTGTTTCTTGCTTACGAAAGGATGTTTCTATGAAAGACAAATTATCCCGACGCGAGGCGTTGGAACTGGGACTGGGAGTTGCCGCCCTTGGAGCTTCCGGTTATGCAATGTCCGAAGTTAAAACAGAGCCGGCACAAGGCCAACAGGAGGCGAAACCTATGTCCACTTTAGCTGAATTCAACAAATACGGTGAAGAACTGGAAAGATCCCTGATGCTGCGCACTTCTCCTATCGCCGTTAAGATGCTGGAAAAGGAAGCAGATATCCCCAAAGAAGCCGTCCGGCCGAAGAAGGATCGCAAATGTCATCTCGCGCAGTGCCAGGCTTTTGCCTTATCGCGGCGGGAAGGGACGACCGTAGCCATGTTGAAAGAAGACAACTGGTGCCCGACCGCTGTCATGGCCTACGGATTGGTCAAAAGGCCGGAATCTGTCGAAAAATGGACTCACCCGTACGAGTGCTTCGAGCATGGGAAGTATATCGGCATTGTCTCGGCGCCTCTGAAGAGCGCCAGTTTCATGCCTGACGTGGTGATCCTCTATGCAAAACCCTCGCAGGTTCGAGGATTGCTCCTGTCGATGAAAACGCAGGACGTCCCTCTGGTGAAAGGTCATTTCTTCCCTCCCTCCTGCGGCTGGTCTGTTGTAAATCCCATGAAAACAGGTGAATACTGGGTGGTCATCCCCGATCCCGGTGAATATCAGCGGGCGCTTACCGAAGAAGGAGACCTGATGGTCTCCGTGCCGCAAATCAGGATGCCGGCAATGATGGCTGGATTGAAACAAAACGAGCATGGCGCATTCTCCTATCGCGATCACCAGATGTTCATGCAGACGGATTTCCCGCTGCCAGATTTTTATAAAGATATGTTCAAGGGTTGGGGCATGGATACGGAGTAGCGATCAGCTTTCAGCCTTCAGCAAAAACTGCGAGCGGTGGCGCACGCCAATATGGAAAGGCCGTGCGCCAGCCTTCGCTGCCCTTCAGAATATAGTCCGGTTTTCGGGCTATTAGATCTCGATCGCGCAGTGTGGCGAGATCTTCTATGATCCACATATTTGTATCGAAAAAACGAAATAATATACAATAATGTAGAACAAAATTGCGCGGTGAGTTTTGGTATTCTCTTCCCAAACTATTGAATTTGCTGGGATTCACAGCATAAATGTAAACGCGTATTTTTAGGCATTGATATTGCTTAAGAATAGAACGGGGAAGGAGTATATTGAACATATTTTCATTTGCCCGCGTGGCGGGAATCAGGCACAGGCAAAACTAAATCCGGATGAAAGGGATCAAACCGATGAGTACCTCGAGAATGAATGCGATTGCTGCGGTAACCAATTACAAGCCGATTGAAAAGCCGTTGAGTTTTTCCGACACACCCTCAAAAAATTTGTTTGGGGTGAAT
Source organism: uncultured Acidobacteriota bacterium (assembly GCA_963718845.1). Classification (GTDB taxonomy): domain Bacteria; phylum Acidobacteriota; class UBA6911; order UBA6911; family UBA6911; genus UBA6911. The sequence continues at coordinate 11,052 of CAVRAD010000011.1, read as the reverse complement.
GTCTTCAGTGACTCTGTCATGAAAGAACGGCTGCCGAAAGCCGTCTACAAGGCGATGCGGCGCACGATTGACAATGGCGAGATGTTGGACATTTCCGTAGCGGATGCAGTGGCAGTGGCGATGCGCGACTGGGCTATTGAAAAAGGCGCTACGCACTATGCCCACGTGTTCTATCCTCTGACCGGGCAGACGGCTGAAAAGCACGACAGCTTCCTGGAGCCGGACGGCAAGGGTGCAGTCCTGGCCGAATTCTCAGCCAAGCAGTTGATTCAAGGGGAGCCGGACGCGTCCAGCTTTCCATCCGGCGGGCTCCGGGCAACTTTTGAAGCGCGCGGCTATACGGCGTGGGATGTAACAAGTCCCGCCTATATTCTGGAAAATCCGAACGGCACGACGCTTTGTATCCCGACGGCTTTCTGCTCCTGGACCGGCGATGCTCTTGACAAGAAGGTCCCCTTACTCCGTTCCATGCAAGTGCTCAACACGATGGCCCAGCGGATCCTGAAGCTTTTCGGCAATGCCGATCCCGGGCTTGTGTTCTCGACCGCCGGCTGCGAGCAGGAATATTTTCTGATCGACCGGAATTTCTTCTTTGCCCGGCCCGATCTGATCAATGCAAACCGCACGTTGTTTGGAGCGAATCCTCCCAAAGGCCAGGAACTGGAGGATCAGTATTTCGGAGCAATTCCAGAACGGGTCCTGGCATGCATGCTGGAGACGGAACGCGAATTGTACAAGCTGGGAGTTCCCGTCAAGACGCGCCACAATGAAGTGGCCCCGGCGCAGTATGAAATCGCTCCTATCTACGAGAATGCCAACCTTGCGACCGATCATCAGTATCTCACGATGACCACGCTGCAGCGCGTTGCCCAAAAATACGGGATGGCGTGCCTTCTGCACGAAAAGCCTTTTGCCGGCATCAACGGATCCGGCAAGCACCTGAACTGGTCCCTGGGAACAAAGTCCGAGAATCTCCTGGAGCCGGGCAACACGCCCCACAGCAATATGCAGTTCCTGGTGTTCTGTGCCGCAGCGATCCGTGCCGTGCATCTTTACGCGGACCTCTTGCGCGCGACCGTGGCGCACTCCGGTAATGATCACCGCCTTGGTGCCAACGAAGCCCCGCCGGCGATCATTTCGATATACCTGGGCGAACAGCTTACGGATATTTTCGAGCAGATCGGTAAGGGCGGAGCGAATACTTCCAAGCAACCCGGGCACCTGAATGTGGGGGTGGACACACTTCCGGCCTTCCCGAAAGACGCAGGAGACCGCAACCGGACCAGCCCCTTCGCCTTCACCGGCAATAAGTTTGAATTTCGAGCCGTCGGCGCCGGTCAATCCGTATCCGGTCCGCTGGTCGCCTTAAATACAATTATTGCGGATTCGCTGGACTTCATCGCCACAGAATTGGAGCAAAAGACCAAGGGAGATCCTGGAAAACTGAACAGCGCTGTACAGGATGTGTTGCAGCAGATCGTCCGGAAGCACAGTGCGATCATTTATAACGGCGACAATTACGTGGAAGCCTGGCAAAAGGAAGCGGAAAAACGCAAACTGCCGAATCTGCGGAATACGGTGGATGCCCTGCCGGCTTTGATCAACGAAAAGAATATCGATCTCATGGCGAAGTACAAGGTGCTTTCCAAGCGCGAGATGGAGAGCCGCTGTGAAATCTACCTCGAGCGGTACGTCAAGGACGTCGCGGTGGAAAGCAAGCTGACCCTGGAGATAGCGAAAACGACTATTTTCCCGGCGGCGGTGAAATACCAATATCAGCTGGCCTCTACCTCGCTGGCGCTCAAGCAACTGGGCAAGACACACTGCACGACCGTACTCGACGAATTGAACGAACTGGTCCAGGGTCTGCAGGCTGCGATGCAGACATTGGAAAAGGTCATCGGGAGTCACGTGGAAGGATCCACGCTCGATCACGCGGCGCACTCGCGCGACCATATCGTTCCCGCCATGGCCAGCGTTCGCGAAGTAGCGGACAAACTGGAATGCTTGGTTTCCGACGATATGTGGCCGCTGCCGACCTATCAGGAGATGCTGTTCATTAAATAGCGGGACCGGCAGCGGAAAGCAGATTACTCAACGGGGGATGGGGGCAATTGCTCTCATCCCCCGTTTTTTTGGCCCGCATAGGGTGCTTAACGGCCGCTATTTCGGCGCTGCGTCCAGTCTCAGCACGGTGTCGAGCACTAGCTTATATTCCAGATCGAGTGCGACGGGATCAATTTTGCTGATATTGTCTTCGAGCGAATGAATGACCGTGAATACGGGCGGCATAAATCCCTTTTCCAGCCCTGAGTTTTCTCCGCCGTTCAACATCAGCCAGAACTGATGCAGGATCAGGCGCGGCCCCATCGCGAATGAGATGACCGGGATGTTTGCATTCTGAAAGCTGAGATCGTCGCTGGCAGGATAGTTTTCGGAATCTATACACGTGAGGAGCTGCTGAGCGCAGGACATCAGGAATGGTTTTTTGACGCGGTCTGTCCCGGCGGCTTTTCCGGATCCAAAGATCAAAGCATCCCTTCCCAAACCGGCAATATCCAGGATAATTGCTGCGTCAATGTCGGGCTTGTGCGCCGCCACATAGGCCCGCGAACCGACCATGCCAGTCTCCTCCATATCGAAGAAGACTACGCGCACGCGATGGTGCAAATCCCTGCCCTTCAGGCCTTCAGCCACGCGCACGAGGATGATTGCCGCGGCGCCGTTGTCGATCATGCCGTCCACCATCCCTCCGCCCGGCAACTCCAGCGCGTCGTAATGAGCCCCCAGCGAAATCTCCCGCGGGCCCTTTCCAAAAGTGACTATCAGATTCGTGCCCTTCGTGCGGCCGTGCGGGCTTGCCTGGGATTCGAATGGCTGAAGTTCATACGGGATGCCGCGCTCCCGCAGCATCTTCTGCAGAGCCTCGAGCCGGGCAGGATTGGAATCCTGCTTCAATTGCGCCAGATCGCGCAAAGATTCCGGCAAGGGATTTTGGGCGCCGAGTAGTAGACCAGTGGAAAGCAACAGAACAGGAAATATGCGGCGTTTTGTCATCTTTTCCCCTTCATGCCACGTATTGCGTCGCTATAGATATATCACTTATTCCAAGGCCAAAAGGAACAAAATAGTAGGATGCTGGCTTTATGTGCACAAAATAGTCGAATTTGCGGGAAGGACCGCAAATGAATTCCGGTGACAGTCACCATAGCCTCGAAATTATATGCAGGAATAATCAGGTTTCACTTGCCGCAATTGCGAGGTTATGGTGACTGTCACCGGAATTATTGGTATGCTTGAGATTTATCTCTATTAACTAAAGGAGATTCACTATGAAGATCGATACACGCACGATCCGAGATGTTTGCATTTTGGACTGCAGCGGCAAAATTACATTGGGAGAAGGAACGATGTCGATTCGGAACACCGTAAAAGATGTTCTGCAAGGCGGCGCCAAAAAGATCCTCCTCAACTTTGCCGACGTCACCTATATCGACAGCGCAGGTGTTGGCGAGCTCGTGGGTGCCTTTGTAACCTCCGGCAACAATGGTGCCAAGCTGAAGCTTCTGGGGCTGACGGGAAAGCTCCGCGAAGTGCTCACGATTACGAAGCTGTTGACGGTTTTTGAAGTGTTCGATAACGAAACGGCTGCCGTGCTTAGTTTTAGCTGAGGCGCATTTTTTTTATTTTAGCAGGCAAAATTACTCCCTGGTGTAGCAGTTGCTTCTGCAGCACATAGCAATCAATCGCTCTAGGCTGGACGCACGCCTGCACCGCCAGTGCTGCGGCTGTGCCGGCCGCCTGTCCCATGGCAATACAGTGGGGGATAAGGTTGAAGTATTCGTTGAATTGATATTCTGAGGAAAACGCGCGGCATGCGACGAGCAGGCCGTCAATTTTTTTCGGCACCAGCGAACGGTAAGGGATGCAAACATTCGGGTGTCTGGCCGAAATCTCCCCGTTGTCATTGTCCGGAAACACTGCGATGGTATCGTCGAATATTTCGTCGGATGTTATGTCTTTCTCGGTGCAGACATACTCGCCGACGACACGCTGTCCACCCTGAATGCCGAGCTGAGGAGAGCTGAGCGCGATGTAGCTGTTTTCGAAGCCCGGTACATTTTTCCGGTAAAATTCATAGGAGAGAAGCATTTTCTTCCGGCCTTCGAGCTCAACACGGTTGATCTCGTTGATGTCCGCCTGATTCAAAGACGGGAAAAACGGGTGGAACCAGACAACTCCGTCATGACATTTCACGAGGTCTTTCAGGTAAAACGCGGCGCCGCCTTGCTTTCCCAGATCCTGCATCCGTTCGGCGTATTTATCCGGTTCTGATGCCCTGAATTCCTCAACTTTTTGCATGTCGATGTTGCCGATCCAGAAAGGAAAGGCAAACGCCGCAATCCTTAGGCCTGGGATCATCCGGGTATCGCATTCGGCCCCGGCCGGCTGCAAAAGGTCTCCGTCGCCGGTGCAATCGATGACTACTTTTGCCAGAATGGCCTGTCTTCCCGACTTGTTTTCAATGAAGACGCCCTTAACCGTATTTCCATCGATGATAGGCCTCGTCCCCCAGGAGTGGAGATAGAGCTTCACTCCGGCTTCTTCCATCATGGTGTTTAGCTCGCACTTCAAAATTTCGGGATCCACCAAAGCGGTGTACAGAACTCTCTTCTTGCCGATGTTTAAATCCTCGCGAATGTAGAACCAGGCGAGATTCGAATCGATATAGCGTTTGACCAACGTTTCGTCCGTGGAACCCCAGTCTTCCTTTTTCGGGTAATCGGTCGCTCCCCGCGCATCCAATCTGTCCACCAGTTCCTGGCAGAGGCCGGCTATCTGCTGCTCTCCGTTTATATTGCTCAGGTTCGGGATAATAGTGACCAATCCGCCGGTAGCCATGCCTCCCAGGTGGCCATACCTTTCGACGAGCACGGTATCTGCGCCGCTGCGAGCAGCCGCCAGGGCGGATCCGATTCCCCCCGGCCCGCCTCCTACAACAAGCACATCCACTTCTCTGCAGACTTCAATGTCCCTGGCCGGTTCCGTAATCGTTTTTCTGGTGGAAATAGTATTCATACTATAAACCTCCCCTGGGCGATGGCATTCATCGACAGCTGATATAGCGCATAGTACGACAATTCTGTTCATACGAGAAATCAGAATTGGCTCCATGCTTCGCGGGTTGTATCCACATCAACAGTCTTTATGTGATATTACTATGGGAATCGGCATAAACATTATGAGTACTTTTGTTGCTTTGACTATTGCAGGCTCGGATCCATCCGGAGGAGCGGGAATCCAGGCGGACCTGAAAACCTTTCACCAGAGGGGAGTCTATGGCGAGAGCGTTATCACTCTGGTGACGGTGCAAAACACACAAAAAGTGAGCGCCGTGGAAATCCTTTCGGCGAATATCGTTGCAGCTCAGCTGGAAGCAGTTCTGGAAGACATTCCGCCCGCAGCGGCAAAAACGGGAGCGCTCGGCAATCTTGAGATTGTCCGTCTTATAGCCGAAAAAGCTCAGGATTTTAAATTTCCGCTCGTAGTGGATCCGGTGATGATCAGCAAGCACGGTCAACCGCTCATGACGGAGCAGGCTCGAACGGCCTTTGCGGATCTTTTGCTGCCGAAGGCCTTTCTCATCACGCCCAATTTGCACGAAGCCGGCGAACTGGCCCGCATGGCGGTATGCGATCTCGAAACAATGAAGGAAGCGGCGGCAAGAATCGCCGGGCTCGGAGCGCAGGCTGTGCTGATCAAGGGCGGACATCTCGAAGGGGATGCAATCGACATCCTGTACTGGAGAGGAGATATTTTGACATACCGGTCGCCCCGCATTTCCACGGCGCACACCCATGGAACGGGCTGCACCTATTCCGCCTGCATCACTGCGGAACTGGCAAAAGGACGGAATCTTGTTGACGCAGTGGAGATCGCCAAGAGATATATCACCCGCGCCATCGAAACGAATCCTGGTCTGGGCAAAGGCTCCGGACCGGTCAATCATCACGCACAGATATCCGACAGATAGAATTTGTGCTCGTTGTCTTTTTGCATACAGGCTTCTATTCTTATTGTGGCATTCTTTTAACCTCTTTCTGGAGACAAGCTGGATGACAAGCAGTCGAAAATGCCCGCCTAAAGCGTATCAGAATCCGGATTTCCTCCTCGGCGAGGATGGCCGCATTGTCCGGGTCCTGAGCGAATATCTGGAGCCCGCAAGCCGGCTTGCACTGCAGCGCGTCAAGGACACGGTTGTATTTTTCGGCTCGGCCAGGATTCTTCCCCGTGAAGAGAGTGCGAAACGGCTTGAAGATCTGCAGCGGCTTGTCCAATCGGAATCGGCGGCAAACAAGCCGACTGAAGATGAAATGGACCGGGCTAAACGAGTGGTCCATTTATCTCGGTATTACGAAGAGGCATCGACCCTGGCGCAGTTGATCGTCGCCTGGGCCAAGACGCTGGATGGAGGATTGAAGCGGCTGATGATCTGCTCGGGCGGGGGGCCGGGGATCATGGAAGCCGCGAATCGAGGTGCCCGCGAAGCAGGAGGCCAGTCGATTGGATTTTCCATAAGTCTCCCGATGGAACAGGAAATCAATCCGTATGTCTCAGAAGAGCTGGCGTTCGAGTTCCACTATTTCTTCATGAGAAAGTTCTGGTTCGTTTACCCTGCAAGGGCGCTGGTGATTTTCCCTGGCGGCTTCGGAACGATGGACGAAGCGTTCGAAGTCCTGACGTTGGTGCAGACAAAAAAGACGCACCACAGAGTGCCGGTGATCGTTTATGGTTCTGAGTACTGGAAAGAGGTCCTGAATTTCGAGGCGATGATTCGATGGGGAACGATATCCCGTGAGGATTTGGGTTTGATTCATGTTTCTGATGATCCGTATGAGGCATTCGAATACCTGAAAAAGGAACTCACAGGAATACATAAGTTTTAAAGCATCTTTTGTTTAATCTTGAGTTCACACCGAGGCCCAAGGCTTCGAAGAGCAGCGAAACGTCATGGACGATTTTTTATTGCAACGACGATACGAGGAGAGTCCAGCCTCTCCCAAGGACCATCGTCTGGCCACGGAGAGAGATCGGGACCGGATTCTGCACAGCTCCGCATTCCGAAGGCTCCAGGGAAAAACTCAGATTTTCGGCATCGGGCAAGCCGATTTTTATCGTACGCGCCTGACACACAGCCTGGAAGTTTCGCAGATCGCCCGCGCCATCGCCTATAACCTGCTTTTTGAACGACCTCAGCTAGAGCGCTGCCTCTCTCCGGAACTGGCCGAAGCGGCGGCGCTCGCACATGATTTGGGCCATCCGCCTTTCGGGCACGCAGGCGAACAGACGCTGGACGACTGCATGCAGGAAGTCAGCCGCAAAGGACGGCTGAAAGGGAAAAGCCTGCTCCGATTCGAAGGCAACGCGCAGACGTTTCACATCCTGGTTGCCGCAGAGCCCAAATCCCCCTTGTATCCCGGACTGAACCTGACGCGGGCGACGCTGGCCGGAGTGCTGAAATATCCGTATGCGCAGGAAATCGGGAACGATAAATTCGTTTTCGCTTCCGATCTCCCTGCAGCCAAATGGGCGCTCGAGCAGGGAGGCGCGATCCTCGCATCGCAGACCAGGCCGAGGCGCCGGCTGCCCATAACCTCCATCGCTTGCCAGATACTGGATTGGGCGGACGATTGCGCGTATTCGATTCATGATGTGGAAGATGCGCTGCAGGCGCAATTCCTGCATCCGGGCGATCTGGAGGATGCGCGGTTCGCGCGGCGTGTCCTCGCGCATTACGAGGAGACGCGCAAGGAGGAAACCGTCCCGGAGCTGACGCTCCCGGAAGTCCGCGCGCGCCTGCTGGATCTGGAGCGGCGGATCAAGCCATCCGAACAGGGTGATGAACGCGCATACCGGAAATCGGCGATGCGGAATATCCTCAACGACCTGATTACCTCTGTTTCCGTAGAACCCTGCAGCGGCAGTCGCCGCGCCGATTTCTCCTGGCGCCTGATAGTCCCCGATGAATCCCGGATTCTCTCCGTACTCTGCAAATCCGTTATCTGGGAAGCCGTGATTACGGATCCCAGGGTCGCAGCCATGAGCACCAAGGGCAGGGAAATTCTCCGGGACCTTTTCCAGCTCCTCATGGATGAGGTTCTGGAAAAACGAAGTGCCGTCCTGTTTCCCCGGTATTATCGGCCTATTATCGAAGAGTGTCTGGGAGGCGGGCAAATGGAAGCGGCGCGTGCAGTATGCAATTTCCTTGCGCTGCTGACCGATATGGATGCGTTACGGCTTCACGCGCTATTGCGCGGTTCCAAAGCTTCTTCCATTTTCGATTTTATTTAACGCCGCGGGATCTGCCGGAGCTGCCTTTCTCCAAGTGACGGTGGCCCACCATGTCGCAGCCTCAAACCAGGACAGCGGGGACACTTCAATCCTTACGAAACCCCGCTTAATGGCGCTCAGCACAGATTGCACGTCAGGTTCCGAATACACCCACGTATATGTTCTTCCCAGTTGCCAGAGGAAATGAATGTCTCCGCTGCCCACAAGCGGTTTTCCGGTTTCCCTGGCGAGCTGGACACTGCGGCGATTATAGTTTAATCCCCGGACCTGAAATCCCGAATACTCGATGGCATCAAAAACATCCAGATTTTTTGGCAGAAGTCCCCGGAGGCAGCTGCGTTCCGGGAAAAACGCATGCGGGGCAATCACAAGCGTATCTTTGCCCGCGCGTGCGCCGATTTTTTTCAGCGTGTTGAGATCTTCAGGACATGTGTTGAAATTGTAGACAAGCACATGGCGTGTTTTTTCGGCGGTGACCTCCATGCCGGGAATCAGCGTGATGCCCAGATCTCCGGCGTATTCTGCAAGCCTTTTCGTCCAGATATCAAGATTGTGGCACGTGATCCCAAGAATCTCGTAGCCGAGCGTGGCCGCTCTGGCGATCAACTGCTCGGGAGTGTATCGGCAGATCCTGGAGTCGTCGGGATCCAGACTGCAGTGCGCATGCAATTCGGCCTTCAACCAGCGTTTCCTGGAATTTCCACCGCTATTCAAGATCGGTTCCTCCCGACAAAATCTTTTGACCGACACACTCTTATCGGCAGAAACCAATCAGCATCTTCACATTTCAGATTCCGGATTCCGGATTCCGGATTCCGGATTTAAGACGAAAGTCCAAATTTTGAACCTGCAACCTGCAACCTGCAACCTGGAACCTGCAACCTGGAACCTGCAACCTGGAACCTGCAACCTGGAACCTGCAACCTGGACCTGCAACTGCTCCTGGAACCTGCAACCTGCAACCTGCAACCCAGTTGACAGAGAGAAGAGGGTTCTATACGCTTTCAACCTTTAGCCCGCATTTCTCACGGGATTTCGTAGCGAGGCGGCAAAGACGGGCACAGATACAATTGATTCCAAATTCCAGATTCTAGACGAAATGCAATCCGGAATTCGGAATCTGGAATCAATTCCAAGTGAGAGGCAAATAAAACCATGTCGGATCTCAAACTCCCTTCTAGGTCGGAAGACTTTTCGGAATGGTATAACGAACTGGTGCTCCGCGCGGAGCTCGCGGACTACGCGCCGGTGCGCGGCTGCATGATTGTGCGGCCTTACGGGTGGGCGCTGTGGGAGAACATTCAGCAATCGCTCGATCGAAGTTTTAAAGCCACCGGGCATTTGAATGCGGCCTTCCCTCTTCTGATTCCGCGCAGTTTTATAGATAAAGAAAAATCCCACGTGGCCGGCTTTTCTCCGGAACTCGCGGTGGTTACTCATGGTGGAGGCGAGGAGCTGGAGGAGCCTTTGGTGGTCCGTCCGACCTCCGAGACGATTATCGGGCACTCTTTTGCCAAGTGGATCCAGTCCTACAGGGATTTGCCTCTGCTGATCAATCAATGGAACAGTGTGGTTCGCTGGGAGATGCGCACCAAGCTTTTCCTGCGGACCACGGAGTTTTACTGGCAGGAAGGGCATACGGCGCATGCCACGCTTGAAGAGGCAGAAGCCGAGACTCGGCAGATGCTCGATATTTATGCCAAATTTCGCTGTCAATGATGCTGCGATCCCTGTGATGCCCGGAATGAAATCGGAATCCGAGCGATTTGCCGGCGCCGATCGGACCTATTCTATTGAAGCGATGATGGGGGACGGGAAAGCGCTGCAGTCGGGAACGTCGCACAATCTCGGACAGAATTTCGCGAAGGCATTTGAAATCCGCTACCTGGATAAGAACGGCGTTCTCCAGCACTGCTGGACGACATCCTGGGGATTGTCCACGCGATTCATCGGCGCGATCATCATGGTGCACGGGGATGACCAGGGATTGATTTTGCCTCCGCGCCTGGCGCCGCATCAGGCCGTCATCGTTCCGATCTACAAAAGCGACGAGGAAAAGGCGCAGGTCATGCAGGCGGCGCGAAGGATCAAGGCGGAGCTTGTGGCTTCGAATTTCCGCGTTATCCTGGACGAGCGCGAAGGCACCAGCCCGGGATTTAAATTCAACGATTGGGAGATGCGGGGCGTGCCGCTGCGGATCGAGATCGGCCCCAAGGATGTGCAGAAGGAATACGGTGGTGCTTGCCCGTCGCGACAAGCCGGCAAAGAAGGAAAATCGTTCGTCCCGCAGTCGGGTTTGCTGATGCGGTCTCGCAGGCGCTGGACACCGATTCAAAAGGCGCTGCTCGATCGGGCGCTCGACTCCCGCGAAGCCAATACCGCTGACCCCGAAGGATTATGGCGAATTCAAGGCAGCTGTGGAGAAGGGCTTCGCCTTTTCGTTCTGGTGCGGCAGCGGGCAGTGCGAGAAAAGCATCAAGGAAGAAACCAAGGCGACGCTGCGCTGCATCCCGCTCGACCAGCCGGGAAACGGGACCTGCATTTATTGCGGCCAGCCTGCGAAGGAAAGAGCCTATTTCGCCAAAGCGTATTAATAATTTCGGTGACAGTCACCATAACCTCGAAATAGCCGACAGGTGAAATACGGTTCCGCCTGTGCGTAATTTCGAGGTTATGGTGACTGTCACCGAAATTATTTAG